>JAUXYJ010000014.1 GCA_030694465.1 Deltaproteobacteria bacterium
GTAACGCAGAGCGCAATTGGAAAGCTGCGCCCGCGTTTTGGCCCGAAGCGAAGAGACAACTCGTCGCCTACTTCGGCGAAGAGCGCTTTCTTACCCCTTAAATTGATTTCCATTTCCGAGCACAAACTTCGTTACAGGCCCCAAAGTCGCGCTCAGGCAGCGGAAACAACACGGTCTTGTGAGTGCTCATGCGTTAACTCGGTCCTCTTGGTGCGGGCGTGCGAACTCGTAGCACAGCCCGCGCAAACCGAGCGAGCGGTGCGCGGCCCACACACGACCACTCACACACCGCACACACTCTGCGCTACAACGCTCGCTCTGTGGCCTCGCTAGCTCTGCACCGAGTCTGTCTCTCGCTGAGACGCTCCTTTGTGAGCGCGTGCGTCGCCCTCGCCCTGCCCACGGTCGCCCTCGCAGACCACCCGCCACGGCTGCTCACCGCCCCCGCCGTCGAAGCGCCTGCAGATTTGCCCGCGACCAGCGCGCCCTTGCTCGAACTCGACATTGACGCGCAGGGACACATCTCGCGCGCGGTCGTGGTCGAGGGCGTGCGGCCCGACGTCGACGCGCTCGTGCTCGACGCCGCGCGGGCCATGCGCTTTGAGCCCGCCGAGCAAGCCGGGCGCCCGGTGAGCGTGCGAGTGCGCTTTCGGTTTCGCCTGCAATCAACGCAGGCAAGTGAGCCCACAGTGGCGACCCTGCCCGCGCTGCCCGCGCTGCCCGAGCCCCTCGCGCTGCCGCTCAATCCGTATGCGATCGCGCCCGCAGCGACCGAGATCGTGTCCATCCGGCGACGTCGCCGGGGTACAGACCAAGGGGTGCTCGTGCGGGGCGCTCGGCCCGAGCCCGGAGCCGCCACACGCATGACCTTTCGCGCCGAAGAGCTCACCACGGTGCCGGGGACCTTTGGCGAGCCTACGCGGGTCGTCGCGACGCTCCCCGGTGTGGCGCGCACGCCGTTTGGCCTGGGATTTTTCGTGGTCCGCGGGGCCTCATTCGAAAACACCGGCTTCTTTATCGACGGCTACCCCGTGCTGATTTTGTATCACTTGGCCGCCGGGCCCGCGGTGATCAACTCGCGCTTGGTAGGCCAACTCGATTTTTATCCCGGAGGCTATCCCCTCGAGTACGGCCGCTTCTCTGCGGGCGTGATCTCGCTGCAGACCCTTGCGCCGCCCGCGCAGCGCCCGCGCGCCGAGCTTGAGGTCGACGTGTTTCGCGCGTCCGCGCTGGGCGTGGTTCCGTTTGCGCAGGGCCGCGGGTCCATCGCCATCGGAGCGCGCCGGAGCTACTACGACCTACTCTTGCCGTTGATCCAACCCGGTGTGCTCGTGAGCTTCGGCGACGCGCAAATTCGCTTGGATTATCGCGTCACCGAGCGGCTGCGCGCGAGCGTGTTTGCCTTCGCCTCGGGTGACGCGTTTGACCGCAGCGAGGCCGTAGGTCTTGGGGCTACCGCGGCCTCTGCGCGCGACGCGCTTCGTTATGACTTTGGCCGCGTGATCGCCAAGCTCGAGTACACCACGCCCACACTCACGGCCCACTGGAGCGGCATGGTGGGCTACGACAACACGAGTGTTGTACAGGTCGACCCAGGGCGCCCCGACCGCGGGCTCGGAGCCTTCGGATCGGTCGTCGGCACCCGCGCTTACCTCCGCTTTCGCTCGCCGCAAGTGCTCACGAGCACGATCGGCATCGACGCGATCGGCTACAACTACCGCGTCGAGCTCGCGACCTCGCAGCCCGCTGGATTTGCAGCGGTCCCTGCACCCCAGGCCAACAGCCGTGTGCTGTCACTCACGACCGGCGTCACCCAGTTAGGGGTCGCTGCGTGGGTCGAAGAGATCTTGCGCTTGCCCCGCGTTGAGCTCACCGCGGGCACGCGCGTCGAGCTCATGGCCTACCAGGGAAACCAGCACATCGTCGCAGACCCGCGCACCGTGATGCGCGTGCGAGTGCACCCGCGCGCGGTGGTCATCGGCTCGACGGGGATCTTTCATCAAGCGCCCCCGGTGTTTGCGATCGTGCCCGAGCTGGGCGCACCCAATCTTTTGCCCCAGCGCGCGTGGCAGTCGAGCCTAGGGACTGAGCTGTCGCTCCCAGCGCAGTTTGAGCTGCGTTTGACCGGCTTTTTTAATCGTCAGTGGCAGCTCCCCAGGGCCTCGTACGAGTTTGTCGAAGGCCAAGGCCAGGGCGCCATGCGCGCCCGCGCGCTCAGCGACGGCGAGGGCCGCGCGTACGGTCTTGAAGTACAGCTACGACGCAAGATCGAGCGAGGGGTGTACGGCTGGCTCTCGTACACGCTCTCGCGCTCCGAGCGCTTTATCGGCGAGGGGCGCGTGGTCCCGTTTACCTACGACCAGACGCACATTCTTAACCTCGCCCTCTCGTGGGACATCGGAAACCGCTTGCGCTTGGGCGCGCGATTTCAGCTCGCGACCGGCGCGCCGACTTCGCTTGTTCCCTGCAATCCAAGCTGCGGAGTGTACGACGCGGACTCGGACACCTACCGCCCGCAGTACATCGCCGAGGCCGACCGGCTGCCCACGTACCACCAGCTCGATGTGCGCGCGGACTACAAGTTTATGCTCGGCCCGCTGCAGATGTCCGCGTTTGTCGACGTGATCAACGCGTACTACGCACGCACCGCCGAGAGCTGGGTCTATCAGTACGATTTTCGCGACCGCAGACCCCGGCCGGGCCTGCCCATTTTGCCCACCATCGGGATCCGAGGCGAGCTGTGACCGCGCAGCGTAAGAGCGCGATTTGGCTTGGATATTTGCTGTCATTTTCGCTCGCGTCTGCGTGCGCGGACAAGCCCCTTGAGTCACGGCACAAGGTCACCTCGCCGCGCATTTTGGCCATGATCGCCGAGCCCCCCGAGGCGCGCCCCGGCGAGAGCATCGCGGTGCGCGTGGTCACTGGCGGGACGCAGTCGGACCCACCGAATTTCACGTGGTACTTCTGCGCGCGCGCCGAGGGCACGACCAACTTTGTCGCGCAGAGCACCTTTGGCCAAGCCGAGCCCAACGACGCCTGCTTTGGCGACGCGGGCGCCAACGTCGTGCGCTTGCCCTTCAGGGGTGACACGGCGGTGGTCACAATCCCTGCGGATTTACTGGCTCAAATCGAAGCTCTCCGCGCAGTGTACGGCAACGGGCTCTCGGCTGCAGCATTGCAGACCATCGTACGGACCGCGGGGCTTCCGTTGACGCTGGCGGTCGAGATGCGCGCGGCGAACGGCGACGGCGGGGTCACCGTCGAGCGAGCCCTCAAGCGCGTGGTGGTGGTCGACCGCGCCGCGCGCAACCACAACCCACCGGGGCCGAGCTTTCGCTTTGGCGTGGGCCCCGACGGGGGCCCTGGTGGCGTGCCCATGCGGTATGTGCCCATGACCGACCCCGAGCGCTGCGAGCCCGCGGACAACGCAGGCCCGCTGCGTGTGCGCCCAAGCGAGGTCGTTGAGCTCGCACCAGACCCCACCGAAGACCCCTGGCTCGAGGACTACACCATCCTCGATTCGGCGGGCCGTGTGGCGCAGACCCGCGAGACCGCGTTCTATTCGTTTTACTCGACGGGCGGGTCGTACCGTGACGATCGCACGCGGATTCCCACGCGCAATACGCTCTGGGAGGCGCCGCAGCGGCTCGGAGACATCACGCACTGGATGGTGGTGCGCGATGGCCGCGGAGGCACCAGCGCGTGCCGCTATACGCTCACCGTCACCCGCGACGGGGGTGGGCTGGACCAGCGCGACGCCGCGGCAATGGGCGACAGCGCGAGCGATGCACGCACGGACGTGAGCGCGATGGACGCGAGCGTGCCGATGGACGCGCGTTGACGCTGACGTGACACACGTGCGAAATCTCGCGCCTTCGATCGATTCGAATGAGAAGGACGAGATGAGAATGAGCACGATTTTTAAGCGATGGATGAGCGGCGTATTGCTGGCAACGGGCGCGGTCGCCTGCAGCCCCCCGCCGGTGAGCATGGACGTCACGGGCGCTGACGCCGCGATGGACGCGGTGGGCGAGGCCAGCGTCGACGCGATGCCACAACCGCGCGTGTGTGAGATGGCCAACGTCGTCAACCTCGCGACCGCGGGCATGCGCATGGGATCGACTGTTCGCTACACCGGGACCACGGCGATGGCCGCGAACAACGCGATGATCGCGATCCCTGCGAGCTGCATCCAGGGCGGCATGGTGATCCGGCAGGTCGCGCACACCTACACCGCGATGGCGGCGGGATTCTTGCGGGTCACGACCAACCTCCCGGGCACACCCGCGGGCATGGGCGGGCACGACACGGTGGTCTGGATTCAGGACCGCTGTGACACGCGCGGGACCATGTCGCTCGGCTGCAACGATGACAGCGGCGGCGTGATCGCGTCGACGGTGGTGTCGAACCGCTTGGTGATGGCCGGGCAGACCGTGACCATCGTGGTCGGCACGTTGGCGATGGCAGCAGGCGGCCCTGGCATGGCGTACGAGCTCTCGATCGAAGAGCTCCCGCCCATCATGGTGGGCGGCGAGTGTGATCCCTCGCAGGTCGACCGCTGTGTCGAAGGAAACACCTGCGTAGGCGCAGGCCAAATCGGCCGCTGTGTGGTCAACGGCTCGCTCGCAGCGCAGTGCCGCGCGATGGACATGTGTGACATGGGCCTTGAGTGCATCGACGTGAGCGCGACCGCCAAGCGCTGTCTTCGCCGCGCGACCGCAGGCGGCGCGTGCAATGGGCTGACCGTGTGCCCAGAAATGAGCGACTGCACCGACGACGGCATGATGCCCAACAGCAGCGTCTCTGGGCGCTGCCGCGCGCGCGGCACCGAGGGTGGCCTGTGCGGCGGCTCGGGCGGCGCGATGTGCACGGCCCCGCTGGTCTGCACTGGCGACGCCATGCGCACCGGGACGTGTGTGCGTGAAGTGGCCGCGATGGCCGCCTGCGACCCCACAGGGGTCACCACCCGATGTGCCATGGGCAACAGCTGCTCACGCGGGGCCATGGGCTTTGTGTGCAGCCCCAACGGGACGGCCTCGGGCACCGCGTGTCTCGACGGCGCGATGCGCTGCACGGGCGCGATGCTCACGTGCACCACGGCCATGATGGCGGGCGTGTGTCAGTCCACGCTGGCCGCGGGCGCGATGTGCGACGCGCGCTTTGGCTCGAACAAGTGCGCGGGCACAGAGGTCTGCGCGGCTCTGGGCAACGCGACCGGCGAAGGCACCTGCACCGCCGCGGTCAACGAGGCCGCGGGCATGAACGACACCCCGGCGATGGCCGAGGCCGCGCGCGCGCTGCCGTTGGTGATCCGCGGCGCGATCACGCCCATGACCGACCGTGACTGCTACAGCGTGACCTTGCCCGCGTCGTCAACGTTGTTGATGCAAGTGAGCGACGGCGCAGGCGGCTGCCCGACGGGCGCGGACTCGATCGTGAGCGTGTACGACAGCATGGGCCGCTTTATCGCGGGCAACGACGACGCGTTTAACCTCTGCTCGTACCTGGACATGCGCGAAAACCCATTTACGCGCATGCTTCCGGCCGGAAACTACGCGGTCTGCGTCAACGCCTACCAGGGCATGACCGCGATCATGAGCTACGCGCTCAGCGTCCGCGCGGTCCCTAGCGCCCCGTGAGGGTGTGACCCGGCGACGTCGCTGGGTCAGTTAATGGTCTGCTCTCGCGTGTGCTCTTGCGCGAGCGATCGGATGAGCTCGAGCGTCGCGATGATCCGTGTGTCGTCGAGGTCCATTTCGGCGAAGGGCAGCGTGAGCTCCATCACGCCCTGGGTGACCCGAAGGTGCGCAGGGCCAAGCACGAGCAGGGCCTGCTGCGCTGCGCGAGACACCGCACAAAAAGCCCCCACGGGGTCGTTGGACGTGAGCGCATACATCAGATCAAAGTCGTCGTCGCCCGTGGGGATCGCGTCGGTGCGGCCAGACTCTTCGTAGCGATCCGCAGCGATCACGACGAGGTCCACCGCGTGCTTGGGGAGCTCAGCGCGCACGCCCCACCAGACGTCGCGCCCATCCCGCATGGCCATCGTCGCAAACCACACCGGGATGCCCTCAAGCACGCCGTGGAGCGCGAGGCCGTAGGGGCTCTTGCGGGTCAAGCGCAGACCCGTGCGGCGAGAGATCTCGTGCCAGTGAAGCTCGAGCGCCTCGCGCTGTTTCTCGGCGTCCACGGCCTCGGCTTGGGTGTTGTTGCGCTGCATGACAAACGCACCGACAAACATCACAGCAAAGGCGCCGAGGACCATTAGTCCAATGAACTCAGAAGGCATGATGAGTGCGTTCTAGCGCGCAGAAGCCCGGCTGACCATCCCCTGTTGCGTGTGGTCCAACGCTACAGAACCACTCGGTACGCGCCAGACTCGACAAAAATCCGGAGCAAGTCCGGGTCAATCGAGCCTTCACGCACCTCGCTGTGCAAGATGTCCAACGCGCGATCGAGCGGCACCGCTTTTTTGTACGGGCGATCGGACGCGGTGAGCGCGTCGAAGATGTCCGCGATCGCCATGATGCGCGAGCCCAGCGGGATCTCGTCACCCTTGAGCCCCCGAGGGTAGCCTCGGCCGTTGAGCTTTTCGTGGTGACAACCCGCGATGATCGGGACCTGCGAGAAGCTCTTTCCCCACGGAATTCTCGAGAGAAAATCAAACGTGTGGCTCACGTGCGACTGGATCTCTCGGTACTCATCGAGCGTGAGCGACCCGCGGGTGACCTTGAGGGACACGAGCTCGTCACGCTCGAGGTAGGGCTTGGTGTTGCCGCGCGGGTCTTTGTAGGTCAGCGCGCTGAGCTCTTCGAGCCGCGAGCTGGCCTCTTGCGGCAGCACTGTGGGCTCGTTGGCGTCGCGCACGAGCGACCAGTACGCCTCGATCTGCCCAGCGCGAACGAGCAGCGATTCTTCAAGCGATTGAAGCTCCTCACGCCCTGCCCCTCGGGTGATGGCCTCGAGCTTTTGCGAGGCATACTCGGCTTCGTTCATCCGCAAGAGCTGGTCAAACCGAGAGCGCAAGAGCTCAAGCTGCCAGCCGTAGAGCTTCTTGGCTTTGACCAAGACCTGCTCACGGACACCGATTTTTCCGAAGTCATGCAAGAGAGACGCGTACTCGAGCTGTCGCAGATCAAAGGCCGTAAACGTCGTGGCCTTGTAGGGCCCCTCGCCCACGGAGGTCACCGCGTCGGCCAACCGAAGCGACAGCGTCGCGACGCGCTGCGAGTGCCCCGAAGTCGTGGGATCTCGCTGCTCAATCGCTTGCACACTCGCGCGCACAAAGCCGTCCAAAATCCGTCGGATCTCTTCGTAGAGGGCAGCATTTTCGAGGGCGACTCCCGCTTGCGCCGCGAGCGACGCGACGAGCTCGACCGAGCGCTCGTCAAACGGGATCACGTGAACGTCCGAGTCCGAAGGGCTGCGAAGTCTCTCGCGAGGATCGCGCTTTTTGTTAATGAGCTGGACGATGCCGATCACTTCGTCCTCGGCGCTCACCAGCGGGACCGCGAGGATGCTCCGCGTGCGGTATCCGACGCGGCGGTCGAAGCTCGAGTCAAACTGAAACGGCGAGTCTTCTGGCAGGTGATACACGTCGTCGATCGCGACGAGCTTGCGCGTGATCGCCACGCTCCCTGCGATCGATTGCATCGAGATGGGCATGACAAATTCGCCCACCGGGAGCGTGAGTGACTCGTTTTGCGAGAGCTTAAACCGCAGCTGTCTCTTGGTGACGTCTGGGTCAGTCCCCTCGACCACGTAGATCGATCCTGCGTCTGCGCCCGCGAGATAGCGGCAGCGCTCAAGCACGGTCGCGAGCAGGCGCCCCATGTCGCGTTCGCGTGCGAGATCCCTCGCACAATCAATGAGCGTCCCGGCCTCGTAGCGATAGCGCCGGAGCCACCGCGCGCGGTTCTCTGCGCGGTCTTTGAGCTCGAGCATCTCGATCGCGTTGCGCAGCGTGAGCATCAAGCGCGCAGGCCCTAGCGCACCATCCACGAGGTCATACACTCCGCGCGCCAAGAGCGACTCTAAGCGTGGGTCTTCGGGCCCCATGAGCACCAGCGCGATTTCGTCACGCAGGGCTTTGGCCAAAAGCGTTTCGGCCCGAGAATCACCAGACAAAATCGCATTGGACTCGGCCACAACGATCGCGTGTCCGCCCACCTCGAGCGCGACGATATCTCCCTGGTCTTGCCGCAGCGCGTCCGCGCGGCCCAGCCGCTCGAGCGCATGCAAGACCTTGGTCGCGAGCGCGCTCGGCTCAGCCTGTCGTGGCGGATCGGTCATCGATGCACCTGACTAGGTCGCCTCACGCGCCGCGCGAACGCGCGCGTCGTGCTCTTCGCGCAGCTGCTCGTCGTGCTCTTCGCGCATGGCTCTCGCGCGCTCGATCGCGGCGGTGCGAGCCTCGTAGGCCTCCACGATCTTTCCGACGAGCGGGTGTCGCACGACATCGATCGAGGTGAAGGTGCACATCTTGATTCCCTCGACGCCTGAGAGCAGTTGCACAGCGTCGGAGAGCCCGGATTTTTGCCCACGCGGGAGGTCTACTTGGGTCACGTCGCCGGTGATCACCGCTTTGGACTCCATGCCCAAGCGCGTGAGAAACATCTTCATCTGCTCGGCCGTGGTGTTCTGCGCTTCGTCCATGATCACAAACGAATCGTTGAGCGTGCGGCCGCGCATAAACGCCAAGGGCGCCACCTCGATTTGACCGCGTTGGATCAGCGCCTGGGCTTTGTCAAAGTCCATCATGTCGTGCAACGCGTCGTAGAGCGGGCGCAGGTACGGGTTGACCTTTTCAGCGAGATCTCCGGGCAAAAACCCTAGCTTTTCTCCGGCTTCGACCGCGGGGCGCGTGAGAATAATTCGCTTCACTTGGCGCTGCATCAGCGCGGCGACGGCCATGGCCATCGCGAGGTAGGTCTTGCCCGTGCCCGCAGGACCAATGCCAAAGACCACGTCGTGTGAGCGAATGGCCTCGATGTACTTCTTTTGCGCGAGGCCCTTCGGGGCGATCACACGGTGTCTCGCAGAGACCAAGACCACGTCGTCGTAGACGTCTTTGAGCCGCAGCCCAGGGTGCTCTCGCAAGAGCCTCGCGGCGCGGGCGACGTCGTTGGGACCCAGCGCGTTGCCATCGCGAAGGGACGAGACCAGCTCGGCCAAGACACGCTCTGCGAAGGCCACCTCGTCGGCGGGGCCTTGCAAGAGGATCTGGTTTCCGCGCATGCCGATGGTGATCGAGGCTTCTTGCTCGAGGGCACGCAAGTTGTCGTTGCGCGCTCCCGTGATCGCCATCATCACCGCCGGATCATTGATCTCCACTTGGGCATTCGCGTTCGCGCGATTGCTCTTCTTGTTTGGATCAGCCCCTCGCTCTTGTCCATTTGCCATGTACCGCGAAGCGTACACCACTCTGCGCCAGGTGTAGCCAAACCGGCACGATTCGCAGCAAAAGCAGGGCTACCTTAGGGCTTCTACGAGCGATTTGCGGGTCTGCTCGGGGCTGCTTGTCTCGTGGCGCCCCTGTTTGAGAAAGCGCTCAAGGGCCTCGATCTTTGCGATGGCTTCGTCGGTCGCGCGGTCGCTCCCGCGCTGGTATGCGCCTAGCGCGATGAGGTCTCGCTTGCTCTCGTACGCAGACAAAATCTGCCTAAATCGCTGCCCCAGTGCGACATGCTCTTCGTCTACGACCATGTCCATCACGCGCGACAGAGAAGCCAACGCGTCGATCGCGGGCCAGCGTCCACGGGTGCCCAGGGCGCGGTCGAGCACGATGTGCCCATCAAGGATCCCGCGGACCTCGTCGGCGACGGGCTCTTCCATGTCGCCCCCCTCGATGAGCACGGTGTAGAGCGCTGTAATCGCGCCGGTTTCCCCTGCCCCAGTGCGCTCGAGCAACCGCGGAAGCAGTGCAAATACACTGGGCGGATAGCCGCGCCGCGCCGGAGGCTCCCCCGCCGCGAGCCCCACCTCGCGCTGCGCCCGCGCTACACGCGTGACCGAGTCCATCATCAGCAACACGCTCGCGCCCTGATCGCGAAAGTACTCTGCGATCGCCGTGGCCACGCTCGCGCTCTCTAAGCGCACCAGCGCCGGAGCGTCGCTCGTCGCGACCACCACGCACGCCCTCGCCCTGCCGCGATCGCCCAGTGAATCTTCAAGAAACTCACGGACTTCGCGCCCTCGCTCGCCCACCAGCGCGATCACCACGATGTCCGCTTCGCACTGCCGCGCGATCTGCCCCAAGAGCGTGCTCTTGCCCACGCCCGAGCCCGCAAAGAGCCCCACGCGCTGCCCCACGCCCACCGTGAGCAGGCCATCCACGGCGCGCACGCCCACGGGCATCGGGCGGCTCACCCGCTGCCGAGTCATGGGGTCTGGAGGCGCTCGCTCGACGGACCATGCCTGTGTGACCCCAGCGATGGGCCCGAGGCCATCCATGGGGCGCCCCAGACCATCGAGCACGCGTCCGAGCACGCCACGGCCCACGGTGATGCTCAGCGAGGCTCCGGTGGGGCGCACACGGTCGTCGAGCCCGACGCCCACGGGGTCTCCGAGGGGCATCAAGATCGCGCTGTGGTCATCGAAGCCCACGACCTTGGCCTCGAGCGGTCCGTGCGGCGCGGGGCGCTCGATTACCACGAGCTCACCTACGCGGACTGCGGGGATATTCGCACGCAATGTGAGCCCTACGAGCCCCGAGATGCTCCCCTGTGCGATGAGTGTATCGGCGGCTCCGAGCTGCGCGCGCAATCGATCAAGTGACACGCGCGGGAGTGTACCCGGTTGGGGAGTGTGGTGGGTGCGAAGCGGGGAGAGAGCCAACGGCAGCGTGAGGTCGGCGGGCGAAAGCGCAGTGGGGCGTGAAGTAGAGCCCCCCGCCCCTACTCCCTCACCCCTGCGCAAACGAGGCGCCTTCTGCGATGTAGCTCACATAGCGGTAGTCCCTGATCGCCCGCACGGCCCCGTCGCGCACCTCTACCAGCACCCAGTACCTGGGCAAGATCGCACCCTCTAAGTACGCCCCGAGCGCGAGCTGACCATCGAGCATCCCGACGCGCAGCGTGACAAACTCTCGCTCGTAGCGCGCAAAGTACATCCCCACCGCGCGGCCAGAGCGCTGGGATTTGCCTACTAGATCAAGTCTGCAATCTTCGCCGACGAGTGCGCGGACGCCGTCCCACTCGCCCGCGTTAAAGAGCGCCACGTAGCGCGCGAGCACTTCACTCGCGCGAGCTTGCTCGTGTGCATCGGGAGGCTCGTTGGCCCCTGCACGCAGGGCGGCGCGGCCACGAACGAGCGCGGCTTTGACCGCGGGGACGCTGGTCTCCATGGTGACTGCGCACTGCTCGAGCGTGTGATCGAGTACGTCTTTTAAGATCACCGCGCACCGCTGGGTCACCGGCAGCGTCAAGAACGCGCGCAACGCCAGCGAGAGGGCCAGAGGGTCGTGCACAGGGTCAACCTCGCGCGGGTCGACAAGCGCGTCCATGTCATCGCTCGGGTCGGTCAACCGATGGCTGTGTCGCTTGAGAAAATCCAGGGCCGTATTGTGCGCGATGCGAAAGAGCCAAGGGCGCAACACGGGCACCTCGGGGCTGAGACTCAGCGCATAGAGAGCCTTCGCGAGCGTGTCCTGGACGATGTCTTCGCCGTCGATCACCGAGCCGGTCAACCGCGCGCAATACCGATGCAGCTCTGGCCGCACCGACTGCACGAGGGACAAGAATTCTTCTCGCGCGCGGACTAAGCCCTCAGGGATCTCACTCACACAAGAGTGCGTATCACGCGCTGGCTTCGGCCGCGCGCTTAAGGTCCTCGGCGTAGGTCTCGAAGATCGGACCAAAGTCCGGCAGCGAGCCCTTGATCATCGGCAACATCAGCCCCGAGAACACCTCGCGCATAGCGAACTTCGTGCGCCCCTCGCCCGCGTCACTGAGCGCAAATGTGCGCACGCCCTTGAACATCGGCGCCATGCCATCACTCCAGGTCATCGCGCGGTTGGGCTCGAGCCCCGAGACCTTGGGCTTAAACGTCTGCCCCGGCGCGCTTGGCACCGTGATCTTGAGCTTCTGCCCCTCGGCGATCTCGCCCTCGATCTTGGTGACCGTTGAGTTCCATCGCGAAAAATCCTGGGCATTGGTGAGAAGCGCCCAGACCTTCTCGGCGCTGGCTGAGATCACGATCTCGACCGAACAGTCGAGTCTAAAAGTGCTCTGGGTCTTGCTTGCTTGGGTCTTGGTGGTGGTCATCCGTGGCTCTCCTGCTGCGACAACGACTGAGCCCACCGCAAAGATGCGCTCGCGTCTCTCTTTTGTTTCACTCGAATCCGTCGAGCCCGTCTGGCTCGTCTCGCAGCACCCACGCGACCTCGCCCTCGAGCACAAAGGTCTCGCCCACGAGGGCGCCCGCGAGCCTAAGGTTGCGCGCCACCCACTGCGCGCGGTCTCGATCCGTCTTGGGAGTGTTTTCACTGACGGTTACGGTCGAGCCGATCAGACGAACGGGCCCTGGGGGCTGTTCGTCGTCGGCCTCGATCTTCTCGATTTGCATCGGCAAGAGGGCGTTAAACACGTTGCGCGCCCACTGCGAAGACCAGTCGACCAAGTCCACGCTGCCGCCGATTTCACCAATCATGTCGCGGATACGTCCGCCCTTCATCCCGACGCATGCGCCCACCGCGTCGACGTCCATGTCCTTCGAAGTGACTGCGATTTTGCTGTGCGAATCCTCGGAGACCACACGTTCGATCACCACCACGCCCTCGGTGATCTCAGGGATGTACTTCGCAAACGCCGCGCGCACGCGCTGGTCTCGGTTGGGGTCCGACTTCATCGCGCAAGAGATGACACACCCGGGCGACGCTGCGCGAGGGGGAGAGCACATCGCAATGCGTGAGAATCCATCGCGTGAGCCCCCAATGGTGTGTCCAGGGGCATCCCTGCCACTTCGCGCTCACTCACCCACGAAAGCTCGCTCGACCATGCGCAACACCGCTCTTGCTTCGCTTGTATTCAGTCTTTTTGCGCTTCATTGCGCCCCTGCGCCCGTGATGGCCACCGACACGCAGACCTCGGACGCGGTGGTCTCAAGCGATGTCACGAGCACCCCAGATGCGGTCTCATCCCAGGACGCGGCCCCCGACGCACAGACCCCCGAGACGGGCGTCACGGGAATGCGCTGCGGGACCACCACCTGCGGCGCCGGACAAGCGTGCTGCGTGGCTACGGGCCCCATGGCACCCGAGCGCTGCGACACGCCATCTGCCTGCTCGCGGATCCGCTGCGATGGCCCCGAGCACTGCAGCGGGTCCACTCAGTGCTGCACCGACGGGATTCAGTCCACGTGCCAAGAGAGCGGCTCGTGCTTTGAGCGCGCGTGCCGCACTGCGGTCGACTGCCCCAACGGCCAATCGTGCTGCCCTTTTGGGCTGGGCGGCAACGCGTGCCGTATGGGGAGCTGCTAGGAGCATCCACCCCGCCCCAGCATCCCCATGATCCTCCATCCCCGATGGATCGCGCTGCTCCGGCATCCCGATGATCCCTGGCACCCGATGGATCGCGCTCGCTCAGCATCCCCATGATCCCCGGCACCCGATGGATCGCGCTACCTCAGCATCCCCATGCTGACCCGTCCCCGATGGATCGCGCGCGCTCAGCAGCTCGGTGATCCCCTAGGCCCGATGCATCGCGGGGTGGTCACTCAACCGGAGGCAGCGGAGCGCTGGGGTCCGCGGGCGGCGGTGTGGACTTGCTTGCGCGACGCGTCCGGTTGGCACTGCGCGCTTGGTCAAACGGAACCAACGCGGCCGACGCGTGCTCGGTCGAGACCTCTCCGAGCAGCACAAACGCGGTAAGGACTCTCACGTACGCGGTGAGATCTTCGCGCACTTGGCGCAGGGGCTCGGCGAGGTCGGCGGTGGCCGACGCCACGCGCGTTGAGGTCACCCCGAGCGCGGCGCCGTACTCGTGATGGCGCTGTCGAACGAGGTCAAGATAGGGCTTGCCAGCCAAGCGCTCGATCGAGGCTGCCAAGTGGTTTGACTCGATGCGCGCAAAGATGGCTTCGCCCTCGGACCACTGCGCGCGATAGCGGTCACGCAAGAACATCATCCCCTTCGGAAACAACACCCCTCTCACTCGCTCGGCCTCTTGGGCCGTGGCTTCATCGAGCTCAAGGGCGGCTTCGAGGCGCGCGTCCAACGCTCCCCACGCGCGGTCCATCCGAGTGTCCGCCTCGCGGGTGTTGCTCGTGGGCTTGGCCTCGGGCGCGGCAAACGCGTCTTGCAGTGATTGCGTGCTCGCCCGCAGCGCGGTGAGCATGGACTTGACCTTGCTGTGACTCTTCAAGGGTTTGGCTGCGGTCAACAGCGCGTGCACAAGCGCAATGGTCTCGGCTACGCGAAGCTGCGGCAGGTGTGTATACGACGACAGATCCAGGGTCATGAGAGAGGCTCCTTTCGACAACCATTCAACGTGAAGCCCAAGGCTACCCAGGCCCTCAACCACAACCACTGAACACGCGGCGGTTTGCGCAAGTGACAGAATACTCTCCGACGGAGACACCTACGCCAAACTAGGGCATCCTCGCTGGGTCCATCACGGCCCTCGGCACCATGGCCTCTATGTTGCACTTGTGGCTGAATTGTCAGGAGACTCTCCCATGCGTGTCACTCAGTGGTGCTCGGTTGTTCTTGCGGCTTCGATGCTTGTTGCGTGTGCTGAAGGCGACGTAGAGGTCCCTCGGCCACGTGCGGATGCGGGCAGTGATGTGCTGAACGGCATGGACGGCGCCCTGCCCCCGGTGGACACCGACGGGGGCGCTCCGGTGGACATGGACAGCGGATCTCCCATGGGCACGGACAGCGGCGGCGGCGGCACCGAGGGCGGGACAACGACACCGCTCGGACCCGAGGTCTGCAACAACGGCGCAGACGACGACGGCGACGGGATGGTCGACGAGGACTGCACCTGTGGCCCCGGAGACATGCAGCGATGCTCTCTCGGCACGCCCTCGCAAGCGGGCGTGGGCGCGTGTGTGTGGGGCATGCAGACCTGCGAAGGCTCGGGCGAGTTTGGCACCTGGGGCGCGTGCCGTGGCGGGGTCGCTCCGAGCACCGAGCGCTGCGATTTGCTGGACAACAACTGCGACGGGCGCGTCGACGAAAACTGCGGATGTACCGCGGGCGAGATGCGCAATTGCTACTCGGGCCCCCCCGGCACCGCGGGCGTTGGGATCTGCCGCATTGGGCGCCAGCGCTGCGCGGCGGACGCGATGGGCCGCGCGACCTGGGGAGCGTGCGACGGACAGGTCCTCCCTGCGACCGAGCGCTGCGACAACGTGGACAACAACTGCGATGGGCGCGTGGACGACACGTGCCGCTGCCCGCTTGGCACCTCGCGGCCTTGCTACACCGGGCGCGCAGGAACGCAGAACGTAGGTGCATGCCGCGCAGGCATGCAGCCCTGCATGGTCACCAACAATCTCATCACGCGCATCGAAGAGGGCAGCGACTGGGGCGCTTGTGTGGGCCAGGCGCTTCCGAGCGGTGAGATCTGCGACGACCGAATTGACAACGACTGCGATGGCGCATCGGACTGTCTCGACGCCGAGTGCATGGGCAGGGCTGTGTGCACGACGTGTCGACCCGGGGGTGAGCGCTTTGACGTGCTGGGCGACCCCGTCGAAGTGCTCTTTGTGGTCGACCGCTCGGGAAGCATGAGCTCGGCCACGCCGGACGGACGCACGCGCTGGACAGCCCTGCGCTCGGCGGTCGAAGCCGTGCTGCCGACCATTGACCGCACGCACCACATGGGGCTGTTTATCTTTCCGTTTCCGTCGAGCTGCAGTGTGACCACGGCGCCGCAGGTCGCGATCACCATGCCCGCGGCGTCGAGCATCGCGGTGCAGCTCGCAGCGGGCGGCCCGAGCGGGACGACCCCCACCACCGAGGCCCTGCGCAACGCCGAGGCGTATCTCGCGCGCACACCGTCTACCCGCAGGCGGTTTATTGTGCTGGCCACCGACGGCGCGCCCAACTGCTCGGGCTCGGTCGCGACCACGGTCACGCAGCTCTCGGGCATCCGGTCGCGGCTGGGCGTCGACACGTTTGTGTTGGGCATCCCCGGCAACGACGCGTCCCTACGCAGCTCGCTCGACATGATGGCTCGCGCCGGAGGCCGCCCCCGCGCTGGCTCGCCCACGTACTACGAAGCCAGCTCGACGGCCGAGTTCGAGGTCGCCCTACGCTCGATCGCGGCCTCCACGGCGTCGTGCACCTTTAGGCTCTCGTCGCGGCCGTCCATGCCCACGGGCGTGGTGATCTCGTTTGACGGCGTCGCGCTCCCGCGCAGCAACGCCAACGGCTGGGATTACACCGACGCGACGTACACCACGATCCGGTTTTACGGCACCGCGTGCACACGATTGCAGGGCGGGACCGTGCGCGCGATCACGGCGACGTACAACTGCTGAGCGCGCAGGGGGAGCGCGCGGGGGGCGCAGGGCTTAGCTCAATGGCGGGGGGCGCAGGGCTTAGCTCAATGGCGCGACGCGTCGCGCTTGGCCAAGCCGGAGCCGGTCCACACGGGCGACCACGATATCGCCGTTTGTATTCGGACAGGACAAGAGCACTACCGCTGTCGCGCTCAGCCCTGTGGCGCTGCCGAGATAAACACGCGCGTTGTCTGGCACCCCAACGACCACGTCTGCAAAGCCGTCGCCGTTGACATCCCCGGCACCTGAGATCGACGTGATAAAAACCTCGCCTGCCGCACCTTGCAGCACCGAAGCCGGTGTAGGGCTGAGCCCCGTGGCGCTGCCAAGATACAGCCGGATGCTCCCGACGCCCATAAACGGGACACCTGGCATGCTCGGCTGCACTCCCGGCGCCCCTACCACCACGTCGGCAAAGCCGTCGCCGTTGACATCTCCGGCGCTCGCCATGGTCTCACCGAAACCATCCCCAAGCAGCGGCCCTGTGATCACCAACGACGGCGTTGTGCTCAGTCCTGCCGCGCTGCCATAGAAGACCCTCGCGGTGCCAAACCCCATAGGGTCCCCGACTCCCCTCCTCGCTGGGGCGCCCACTACCACATCCGCGAAGCCATCTCCGTTCAGATCTCCACCACTTGCCACGGAGGAGCCCACTCGTTCGTTCTGTACAGTCCCCGCGATCTCCCACGCTGGCGTTGCACTCAGTCCTGTGGCGCTGCCCAGATACGCCCTTGCATTGCCGGGCCCCGAGCCTACACCGAAGCTGGTACGCCGTGCGACCAGCATATCGGCGAAGCCGTCCCCGTTGAGGTCCCCCGCGCCCGCCACACCAACACCCGAAGACAAGACCGTGGCAGGCGTTGTCGCCAAGCCTGTCAAACCGCCGAGATATAATCTTGAGCCGCCAAACCCCTCCCCGCCAAACCCCTCCCCGGCGAGGACATCTGCGAAGCCATCCCCATTGACATCTCCAGCCCCTTCGACGGTCCAGCCTAACGCTACGCCGAGGCTCATCACCGGTTCTCCCTCGATCACGAGGGATGCTGTTCTCGGAAGGCCCATCGCGCTGCCGTAAAACACGCTCACACGACCCAAATGGTGAAATACACGAGAGTTCTCTCGGATCGCGCCGACCACGAGATCCGCAAAGCCGTCGCCGTTAATATCTCTCGCGCTTGCGACCGACCGCCCCAGCTGCTCCCTGATCTCGGTGCCCACGATCTCAAAGCCGGGCGTCGTGCGCGTGCCAGCCGCGCTGCCATAAAACACATTGACGACCCCCAGCCTCGAATAAACCGTACCGGGTGCAGCATACGGCGCCCCCACGACCACATCGGCATAACCGTCGCCGTTGAAGTCGATGTCGTTGTCCCAAGAGCTGTCGACCATTGTGCTACGGGCTCCGACACTGAACTGCCATACGGGGCTCGCCGTGGTCGCCGGAGTGCCCGCAACAACGCTTCGCACACGCCAGTACCACCGCCCCATCGCGAGGCTTGCCGTGGGCCTGGTGCTGCTGCCCGTCACCGTCTGCATCTGGCATGCAGCGCTCATCGCGCGATCTCGACAGAGCTCAACGCGGGTCGCGCTGCTCGCAGCCGGAGATGACCACTTGAGCGTGGGGCGGCTTGAGGTCACTGTGCTGCTGCTCAGCGGCGCGATCGCCCGCAGCATGCTCACCCCGCTGTCCGTAGCCGCACCGTCCGTGGCATCCGTAGCCGCTTCGCGTGTGGCATCCACCGAGGCGTCGTGCTCGCGCACGTCCATCGCAGAATCTGCACCGCTGTCTGCACCGGCATCTGTCCCAGGATCCGCGGTGTCCGTCGCAGCGTCGTTTACGCCCGACTCAAGCACCGCGCCATCGGGCCCCAAGCACACCCCGCTGCTCGAAGTGCTGCCGCACGGGAGCAAGCACTGCCGAACAGACTCGGCGTACAGGGTCCCAGGCGCATCACACTTTGGTGCGGTATTGCAGGCCCCCACCAGCACGCCCACCACCGTCACAAGACCACGCTTCACTTGCTTGCCCACCATACTCGTCACTCCTTAGGTCCCTGCGCCCGCCACTTATTGGCACAGCGCTTCGATCCACACACCTTCGTTGTCTGCTGGACACCAAGCATTCACTTGCCACAGTGATTCTTCGCACAGCCCTCTCTGCCCCCACAGACCGGGTGTATCTCAGTCTCGCGTTGCGGTACTGTGCGCCCCGCTCATGACTGACACCACGCACACCCCCACCCCCGCGCACGCTCACTCTGACGCTACGACCAAGACCTGGACCGTGGCCGAGGCCCTGGCCATTCACAACACGCCGTTGTTGTCCTTGGTGCACCAAGCGCAGGTGATTCACCGCGAAAATCATCAGCCCGACACGGTGCAGCTCGCGACGCTGCTCTCGGTCAAGACTGGGGGATGTCCCGAGGACTGCTCGTACTGCCCGCAGTCGTCCAAGTACGACACCGCGGTGGGGGCCGAGCGCATGCTCTCGGTCGACGAGGTGCTCTCGAAAGCGCGCGCTGCTCGCACGGCCGGGGCCTCGCGGTTTTGCATGGGCGCGGCGTGGCGCGAAGTGAAAGAGGGCCCCGCGTTTGATCGCGTCGTCGAGATGGTCAAGGGCGTCAAGACCCTCGGCCTCGAGGCCTGCTGCACCCTCGGAATGCTCGATGAATCACAGGCCCAACGGCTCAAAGACGCCGGGCTCGACATGTACAATCACAACCTGGACACCTCGCGCGAGTTCTATGGCTCGGTGATCCAGACGCGCACGTTTGACGACCGCCTTCGTACGCTCGACAACGTGCGCAAGGCCGGCATCGGCGTGTGCTCGGGCGGGATCATTGGCATGGGCGAGCGCGTCCGTGACCGCGTCGCGATGTTGGTGACCTTGGCCAACATGAGCCCGCAGCCCGACAGCGTTCCGATTAACACGTTGGTCGCGGTCGAGGGCACGCCCCTCGAAGCGCAAGAGCCAGTGGATTCGCTTGAGCTCGTGCGGATGATCGCGACGGCGCGGATCATGATGCCCAAGGCCTTTGTGCGCTTGTCCGCGGGCCGCACACGCCTTGCGCGCGAGGCACAGTTGTTTTGCTTCATGGCGGGCGCAAACTCGATTTTCTATGGAGAGAAGCTGCTCACCACGCCCAACCCCGAGGTCGACGAAGACGCCGCGATGTTGCGCGACGCGGGGCTCACCGCGCTCAAGTCTGTGCACCACGACGCGTCGATCGAAGCGAGCAGCACCGCAGCAGCGCATCATTTTGCACACGAGGGAAGCGACGGCCCCACCTGCGGCACGTGTGACCTGCACCCCACCGCGTGAGCGACCCGGCGACGTCGCCGGGTGAGCGGTCTTAGCCCTTGACTCCGCCCGACGTGAGCCCGCCCACGAGGTTCTTTTGTAGGGCATAAAACAGGGCCATCACGGGGAGGCTCACGATGATCGAGCCAGCAGCGAAGCGGCCCCACGCGGCGTCGTATTCGCCCACGTGGCGCTGCAGGGCGACGGGCAGGGTGAAGGCGCTCTCGTGGGATAAGAACGTGGCGGCGAGGATAAACTCGTTCCACGCGGACATGAAGGCGAAGAGGGCGGTGACGGCGAGGGCTGGACGCGCGGCCGGGAGCACCACGCGCACAAAGGCTTGCAAGCGGGTCGCGCCGTCGACCATGGCGGCCTCTTCGAGGTCCTTGGGGATGCTCTCAAACGCGCCACGGAGCTGAAAAATCGCAAACGGAACAGCCGTCGTCGCGTACACCAAGATCAGCCCCAGCTGTGTGTCCAGCAGGTGCAATTTGTCTAACAAAATGTAGAGCGGGATCGCGCTCGCGACCCCCGGAAACATCTGCGTCGCCAACAGCGCCTTGGTCCCAGACTGTGCCCCCACGAACTTCGGAAACCTCGCGAGCGCATACGCCGCCGGGGTCGCGATCGCGATGGCCGTGAGCGCCGTCATCGCGCTCACCACAATCGAGTTGGTGAGCTGCCGCGCAAAGAGCCACGTCCCCTCGCGGGAGTGCGCAAAGAGCACCGCGCGAAAGTGATCAAGCGACGGCGCCACAGGCCATGGGAGCGCGCGCCCGCTGGGCCTCTGCGCCCCGTCCAGGGCGAGCGAGACCACCCAGAGCACGGGATAGAGCGCGAAGCCCACCGCGGCGATCACGGCGGCGTGGGCGGCCATGCGCCAGGGCAAGGGCGGGGGCCGCTGCAAGGGCGTCATGAGTTCTCTCCCTTGGGCCGCGCGGGGCCCTGCGTGACACGGTCGAGCGCGCGGGTGAGCAGCACCAGCACACCAAAGATCAGCACCGCGTACGCAGCCGCGTAGCCGTACTGCGCTTGCCGGGTAAAAGCCCAGCGATACGCCTCGGTCACTAAGATCTCGGTGCCGCCATCAGGCTCGCCGCCAGACACGAGATAGATCACGTTAAACTGGTTGAAGGTCCACACGGCGCCCATGGCGACCGCGGGCAAGAGCGAGGGCTTGAGCAGGGGCACGGTGATCAGCCAGAACTGCTGCCACGCCGAGGCTCCGTCGACCTCGGCGGCTTCGTAGAGGTCTTGCGGGATCCCAGCGAGCGCCCCCAACGTGACCACCATCATGAACGGAAACCCGAGCCAGGTGTTGGTGAGCACGTTGGCCGTAAACGCAGTCGAAAAGCTGGCAAACCAGCTCACGGGCTCGACGCCGACCATGTGCAACATCGCGTTGATCGCGCCGGTCTGTCGCTGAAACATTCCCTTCCACGACAGGGCCGTGACGTACGAAGGGACGGCCCACGGGACGATCAAGAGCACGCGATAAATCCCACGCAGCGAGAGCCAGGTGCGCGAGAGCAAGAGCGCCAAGATCACTCCGATGGACACATGCAAGACCAGGTTCGCGAGAGTCCAGAGCACGGTCACCAAGAGCACCGCGTAGAAGCTCCCCGACGAGAGCAGCCCCGCGCCCTGCGCTGTGAGAATCTCGCGATAATTCGCGGTCCCCACGTAGCTCAGCGCGCCATCACGGCCCGCGTAGAGCGAGGTGAGCGCGCCCACGACGAGCGGGGACACCACGAGCAGACCCACCACAATCACCGCGTGCGAGACGTACGCATACGCGGTGCGCGAAGCACGAACGGACTGACGAAACACAGGGTCTCGAGCACGCTGCACTGTGCGATAGATCGCGGTGAGCGCGAGCGAACCGAGCAACAGCTGCAGCCACAGCGGGTTGCTCGCCGGGGGCAGAGGGCGCGTGCCCACGGCAAACCGTCGCGCGCCCGCTTCGAGAGCGACACGCAGGGCCGCGGGGTCACGCAGGGCCCTTCGCAGGGCCTGATTTGCAGGCTCAAACGCGAGGCGCATGTTGCTATGGGTGGGCATCGCGAGCCCCACGCGCGCCGCGCGCAAGAAGGGCTGCAGGGTGCGGTCTTGGGCGAGGGCCGGGTCGCTCCAGGCGGCGCGCGTAGCGACGACCTGGCGGCCCACGCGTGCGCGCACTTGGGCAGCGTCTGCGCGGACTAAGAACGCCGCGAGGGCGCGGGCCAGGGCGGGCTCGCGGGCGTGCTGGGCCAAGAGCGCACCCTCGACGGTGACAAACGAGCGCATGGGCTGCCCGGTCTGTCGCAGCCTCGGCAGCGCGACAATGCGCACGGGGCGATCGCCGAGCTCGCCGAGCATCCACGGGCCGCTGATCGCGGCGAGGGATTTTCCGGCACGAAACATCTGCGAGACCGCGGCGCCGTCGAGCTCTTGCGGGGTCACATGGTCGCGCTGCAGCTGCGTGACAAACTGCACCGAGCGCTCGGCGCGTTCGCCCACAAACGCGTAGCGCCCATCGGCGGGGTCGAGCAGCGAGCCACCGAAGGCATGCAAGATCGGCGCGTGAAAATACGCGTTGGACGCGTAGTAGACCAACGGGACCACGCCCTCTCCGAGCCTCCCGTCTGTGAACGCGCTGAGCGACTCGAGCTCGTCGAGCGGGGGCGAGCCCGCGCGCACATAGAGCGCCTCGTCGACAAAGAGCGCGAGGCACTTGAGCGCGAGGGGCGCTCCCCATACGTGCGAATTTGCAGAGAAAGCGTCGAGTGATACCTGCTCAAACACGTCACTCGCGGACAACCGAGCCCCTGCGCCAGAAGCCTCTGTGCGCGCGAGATCGAGCACCGCGTCGCTGTCGACAATGAGCCCGCGGGCGCGGTAGGAGCTCACCCGCTCGTGCGCATCGAGAAACAAATCAGGCCCATTTTGCCTGGGAATCGCCGCTTCGAGCTTGGACGCGTAGGCATCGAAGGGCACAGCGAGAACGGACACGCGCACGTTGGGTTGCGTGCGCTCGAAGCTACGGATCAATTGCTCGAGGGCCTGCTGCTCGGCGCCTCGGTACGCGTGCCAGAGGGTCACCGTGCGCTGCGTGGGCTGCGCGGACGCGTGAGATTGCGTGAAAAAAAGCAGAGCAAAAACACAGCACGCGAGCCACGCTCTCACGGCACACTCCGGGCGAGCGAGCGACGCGACTCGGGATCAAAGAGGTAGACGCGGTCGTCGGCGAGGGTGAGCCCGAGCGTGTCTCCGGGCTTGGGAAGCGCGTGCGCTTCAGAGCTCAGCCGCGCGATGAAGTGCGACCCGGCGACGTGGCCGTGGGCAAACGCTTCGAAGCCCATGGCTTCGACCACGTCGATCGCGAGGGTGAGCATCGCGGGGCCATCGAGCGCGGGCTGCACATCGTGCGGGCGCAGGCCCACGAGCACACGTTGGTCTGGTTTTAATGAGACAAAACGCGCAGGGTCCAGCGTGAGCGAGAGCCCCTCGGCGCGCAGGGTGCGGGTATCTTTTGCGACTGTGGCCTCGAGAAAGTTCATCGAGGGCGAGCCCAAAAACTCGGCCACAAAGCGCGACACAGGCTGGGCGTACACGGTGAGGGGCGGGCCGTTTTGCTCAATGGTTCCGGCGCTTAAGACCACGAGCTGGTCGGCGAGGGTCATCGCCTCGACCTGGTCGTGGGTGACATAGATCATCGTGGCCCCAAGCGTCGCGTGGAGCTTCTTGATCTCGACGCGGACTTGATTGCGCAGGGCTGCGTCGAGGTTGCTCAGCGGCTCGTCAAAGAGAAAGAGCTTGGGTCTGCGTGCGATCGCGCGGCCCATCGCGACGCGCTGCCGTTGGCCTCCGGACATGTCCCTGGGCAAGCGGTCTAAGAGTGTGTCGAGACCGAGCATGGCCGAAACTTCTTCGATCCGCGCGCGGATGAGCTTCTCGGGTTCTTTGCGCAAACGCAGGCCAAACGCGAGGTTCTCGCGCACGGTCAGGTGCGGATAGAGCGCATAGGACTGAAAGACCATCGCGATGTCGCGGTCGCGGGGCTCGGCGCGCGTGACGTCACGATCGCCCAGCGTGATCACGCCTGTGTCGGGTGACTCTAAGCCCGCGATGGTGCGCAAGAGCGTGCTTTTTCCGCAGCCAGAGGGTCCGACGAGCACGGTGAGCGAGCCATCAGGGACCTCAAGGTCGATGCCCTTGAGGATGGCGTTGGCGCCGAGTGTCTTGCGAATTCCACGAAGTGAGAGCGACGACACCGCGCGATGGTACCCTCGCTGCCACACAAACGATGCAAATCCATCATCTCTCGTGCAGCAGCATGTGTCCCTTGGGCGGCTCCCTCGTGGGCGCGCAGGGCTCGGTGCTCAGCCGTGGCCGCATGATCTGCCACTGCCTTCTCATCGAGACCGACGCGCACGGGCTCGTCTTGGTCGACACGGGCTTTGGCACCGCGGACATCGCGAGCCCCAACGAGCGCATCGGGCGCGCGTTTATGGCCCTCAGCAAGCCGAGCTTAGACCCGCACGAGACCGCGATTGGGCGTGTGAAATCACTGGGTTTTCGCGCAGAAGACGTTCGGCATATTTTGCTCACGCACATGGACTTAGACCACGCCGGAGGGCTCGGAGATTTTCCGCATGCCAAGGTGCACGTGCTGTCTGCAGAGCTCAGCGCAGCCCTTGCGCGAGACACGCTCAACGAGAAGGGCCGGTACAAGCCCACACAGTGGGCGCACAATCCCGACTGGTCTGCGTACGTCCCGAGCGAGGGCGACCGCTGGAAGGGCTTTGCGTGCGTACGTGACCTCACGGGGCTCCCGCCCGAGATCTTGATGGTGCCGCTGACCGGGCACACCCGCGGACACGCGGCGATCGCAGTGCAAGACGCGCAGGGCTGGCTCATGCACTGCGGCGACTCGTATTTTTATCACGGCGAAATGGAGCAGATTTATCGCTGCCCCGCGGGGCTCAAGGCCTTTCAGCGCACCATGGCCTACGACCGCAAGCAGTGCCTCGATAACCAAGCGCGGCTGCGTGAGCTCGTGCAGACCGAGGGCGCCTCGTTGCGCACGTTTAGCGCGCATGACCCTGTCGAGTACGAGCGATTGACCAAGCAATAAGCAGGGGATTCGCTACAGCGTGGTCGCGGGCACGTGGCGCTTGCTGCGCGGGTCGTCGCCGTCAAACACCAACGCAAAGACCATCACCGCGAACCACATCACGGCGAACTGCCAAAAGAGCGCGTCGCCGCCTAGGCGCTTAAACACGCGGCCCGACAAGAAGGGGCCGAGCACCAAGCCCATCGCGTAAAAGCCGTTGACCACACCGTTGGCGCGGCCGTACTCGCGCGCGGGCAAGACAACGCCTTGCAGCGCGAGGCTCAAGGGCCACACGGTCGAGAGCGCTGCGCCAGCGATGAAGGTCGCGAACGCGATCAGCGGGTACGCCGTGAGCCAGGTGAACCCGATGATCACCGCGATGCCCACGGCGATCAGGACACGCAAGACACGCAGGTGCCCAAAGCGGTCGCCGATGGGGCCGATGAAGTTCATGAGCAAGAGCATTCCGCCTGCAAAAAAAGCGGGAAGCATCACGACCTGCTCGGTCGTAAAGTGCCTCACGTCCGCAAAGTACAGCGGCACAAAGAGCAAGAGGGCGCTCTGAAAATACCCATACGCAAAGGCCGCTACGATGGACACCCGCACACGCTGAATGAGCCCCAAGAGCGAGAGCGTGGGCGCCTCACGCGAGGCCTCGTCGTGTCCCTCGGTGTGACGCAACGGAGGCAGCGCCAAGATCGCCACGAGCGCAGCCACCACGGTGAGCGACGCAGCCCCGTAAAACACCGCGCGCATCGAGAACTGTTCGGTGAGTATCCGCGCGATCATGGGCCCACTGACGTACCCCAGCGAGAGAGCGACGGCGTAGCGTGTGGTCGCGCTCGCTTTGCGATCGGGCGGCGAATACGCGAGCAACGTGGACTCCGACGCGGTCCACACGCACACCGAGAACACGCCATCGAGCGCGCGCGCGAGCGCGATGGGCCAGAAGCCGTTGAGCCACGGGAGGGCGGCGGTCACGAGCGAATAGCCCAGCAATCCCCCAGCCAAAACAGGGCGGGCGCCCATGCGCGAGATCATCGTGCCCACGGGCAACGAGCAGGCGATCACGCCCATGGCAAAGTAGGACGAGAGCGACCCGATCGCGTCCGCTGTCTGCCCACGGCCACGCAAATAGAGCGAGAGCACCGCGAGGGTCATGCCGTACGCGTGACCCAAGAGCGCGCAGATCGCGTAGACCAAGAGCACACGGTGGTCTCTCGGCGCAGCGACCACGTTGTCCTCGCTGTTCACTTGCGATGGCCGCATACGGTGATCTCTTCGCGGTCGTGATAGAGCTGCCGAGCGCGGACGCGGGTCCAGCCGCCATCTTGCAAAATCGTGACAATTCGCTCGATAAATGGCGCTTTGTGCTTCATCGGGAGCTTGATGTTTGCGATGAGCATCGAGGCCCACCCGCGGCGCGCCCATTTGGCCAAGAGCGCGGCGACCTCAAGCGGGCGCCACACCATGTCGCAAAAGAGCCAGTCGACCGGCTGATCAGGCTCCACGTCAAACGCGCTCCCGAGGATGTGCTCGAGCCCGCGGTGGTTCGCGAGCGAGGGCGCCATCTGGCCCGGATCAATCGCGAGCACCTGTGCCCCGCGTCCGAGCAACACGTGCGTCCATCCGCCCGGGGCCGCGCCAAGATCGACACACCGGTCTCCGCGCGAGGGGCCCTCGCCAAACCAATCGAGCGCCTCTTCGAGCTTCATCGCGGCGCGCGAGGGCGCTGCCGAGTCCACACGCATGCGCGCTCGGCCTCCGGGGTGCAGCGAGTGCGCGTCGATCGCGGGCTGCGCCGAGACAACGGCCTCTGTGGCGCTGAGCACACAGACCTGGGCGAGCCACCCGAGCGCGTCGCGTGCAGCGCGCGCGTTGGGCACCCGTCGGTTGGCCCACGCGAGATCCACCGAAGCAGCCTGCGCGGTCACCGAGCGATCGAGCATATCCGCGATGCGCGCGAAACGATTGGACTCTTCGGAGTCTGCGACCCACACGTGAAGCGCCCAGGGTTTGTCCGGCGCGTCGCGCACCAAGAGCTCACGCAGGGTCTGGGTGACTTGGCGGTCAAGCTCGGTCGCGTGAGTGGTCTTTACGATGGCGCGGATGGGCATGGCCTGCCGGGCAAACGTGGCGTCGTGGTAGCCCGCTGGGGCAGCCACGAGGCCGGGCGAAATCACGCGCGCGCCGTCGAGTTTGCGCGCGATCGAGAGCTCCTCGAGCAGGTCCTGCTCATAGCCCTCGCGGGTCGTAAAGAGCCACTCGCCACGGACGAGCGGAGCGACCGGGCGCGAGGGGTCTACGGGCTTGAGCGGATAGAGCTTCTTGGGTCCCGCGATGCCTCGGCGCGTCGAGGCGGCCTCGGGCTTGGGCACGTGGGCGCTGAAGCTCTTCGAGAAGCTCTTTGCGGGAGGCTTGGCAGGGGTCTTTGAGGGGGGCTTGCCGGCAGCCTTCGCGATGGGCTTGCCTGCAGCTTTGCCCGTGGCGCGGCTGGGCGGAGGCCCCAAACGCTTGGTCTCGGGCGCCTCACTGGGCTTGGTCGAGGGCGTCGCAAACAGCCTACGGGGGGGCTCTGAGGGCGTCGCAAGAGGCTTGCGGGTGCCACGACCGAACAGCGCGCCCGTGGGCTTTCCCGTGGGCTTTCCCGTGGGCTTTCTGGGCGCGGAGTCCCCGGGAGGGGCTGATTTTTGAGGGCGATTGGCAGAGGCTGCGCGAGGGGCCGGGGAGGCCTGTCGGGGTGCGCTCTTGGCGTCGCGGCGCTTGGGCGGAGGGCGGTTCATGCGAGACTGTGGCGAGTCTTACCGTGTTTTGCGCGCGAGGTCCCATTGCGCGCGACGAGCGCATCGGTGCGCACCCTGCGTCACCGAGTACACAGCGCATGGGGTGTGTACTCGGTGACGCCACCCGGCGACGTCGCCGGGCAAGACACTCGCGCGCTCTTTTTGCACTTCGCGACGCCCTACGCGGGCACGTCGCTCTGCGATTTGCTATGCGCACTTCGTCGTGACCGTAGACCCATCCAGCGAGCCCCTCGCCCAGCCCGAAGAGCCCGCGCACACAGCCCCACGCGCGGTGCTCTCACTCGACGCGATCGCCGAGCAAATTGCCACGCTCGACAGCGGTCGATTGGACCTCTGTGGGGCCCCCTCGGCCAGCCTCGCGTGGCTGTTGGCCGAGAGCATCGTGCGCGGCGCTCCCCGCGTGTTGGCCATCACACAAGACCTCGACAGCGCGCGAAAGCTGGCCGAAGACATCGCGTTCTTTTTGCGAGCCCGCGAAGACGCGCCCGACGAGGACGAAGACGCCCTGCAGGGCGAGGTGCTGGTGCTGCCTGTGCCCGATCACTCGCCCTTTGTCGAGGTCGCGCCCGACCGGGTCGCGGCCATGGGACGTTTGGCCACGTTGTTTCATATTTCGCAGGGATTGCCCTGGCGTGTGCTGGTCGCGCCCATCGCGGCCATCGCGCGCAAGGTGGTCCCGCGCGCTGCGCTTGGCGCTCGCTCAGACCTCGTGCAAGCCGAAGAGCTCCTTGACCGCGACGCGCTCGTCACGAGCCTCACCGAGGGCGGCTACCTCCGCGTCCCGGCCGTCGAAGACCCCGGAACCTTCGCCGTCCGCGGCGCAGTCCTCGATGTGTGGGCCCCCGCTTGCACGCACCCCGCGCGCATCGAGCTCGACGAAGAGCTCGTAGTGTCCATCAAGCTCTTTGACCCCGACGGGCAACGGACGATCCGCAAGGTCCGCGAGCTGTATCTTCACCCCGTCCGCGAAGCTCTCTTGGGCGAGCCCGAAAAACGCCACGCCAACGACGCGATCACGGCCCTGTGCGAGGCCGCAGACGTCGCCCACGTCAAGCAAGTGCGCTTGCTCGACGATGTCCTCGCGGGCCGGGGTTTCTACGGCTCCGATGGCTATCTTCCTGCGTATTATCCAGCACTTGAGAGCGTCTTTGACTACCTCCCGCGCGAGATCCGGGTTGTGCTTGAAGACCCCTCGCGCTGTGCCCGCGCCCTGCGCGAAGAGACCGAGAGGGCTCTGCGTGATCGCCGCGCCCGGATCGAAGCCCGCGTCCCCTGCTTTGAGCGCGAGCAGCTCTACTTTGACGAGCGCGCCACGGTAGACAGCCTGACGGCGTGCCCACTGGTGTTGGCACACTCGCTGGTCGTGCGCGGAGAACCAGACCCAGATTCACCTGCAAATTTGCTAGAATTTATCCCGCCAGGGACGCACGCCTTAGACCTCGGCGCAGAGTCTCTGGATCGCCTCGCGCAAGAGATCCGCACCGTTCGCAATGAGCGTGGACGCAACGACGCGCTCTTGCCCCTGGTCGACCACTGTCAGTACTGGCACAGCGAGAACTACCGCGTGCTCGTGACCGGCCGCACAGCGACTCAGGCCGAGCGCGTCGCGGCGCTCTTGCGTGCACATTCGCTGCAGGCACGGCTGCAGCTCGCGCCCTTGTCGATGTCTCAAGCGCTTGACGAACTGCACACGATTGACGTGCGTGTGGGATCCCTTTCGTCTGGATTTGTCCTGCCTTCGCGACGCATCGCGGTGGTCACCGAAGAAGAGATCTTTGGCGCTCGCGCTCACCGCGCCAAACGCACACACAGCAAAGAGCGCAACAAGACCAAGGCGTTCTTGGACGACCTGCGGGCCCTCGCGGTGGGCGACTACGTGGTGCACACAGACCACGGGATCGGGCGCTATTTGGGTCTCGAACACCGCAAGCTCGGGATCCACGAAGCGGACCTCTTGCTCATCGAGTACGCGGGGGGCGACCGGTTGTTCTTGCCCGTGACGCGGCTCAACCAGATCCAAAAATGGTCTGGCGCCGAGGGCTCTCCCAAGCTCGATCGCCTCGGCGGAACGTCATTTTCTCGCAGCAAAGCCAAGGTCGAACGCGAAGTTAAGCAAATGGCCGACGAGCTCTTGCGCTTGTACGCCGAGCGCAAAGCAAACCCAGGGCGCACGTTTGCAAAGCCCGACCTGAGCTACCGCGAGTTCGAAGCGACGTTTCCGTTCGAAGAGACCGACGATCAATTGCGCGCGATCGAGGACGTACTCGGTGACCTCCAAGATCCCATGCCCATGGACCGCTTGGTCTGTGGCGACGTGGGCTTTGGCAAGACCGAGGTGGCAGTGCGCGCGGCGTTTTTGGTCGCATCCCAGGGCGCCCAGGCCGCAGTGCTCTGCCCCACGACCGTGCTCGCTCAGCAGCATTTTCGCACATTTTCTGAGCGCCTGAGCTCGTACGGCCTCGAGGTCGGCGTGCTCTCGCGCTTTGTGAGCCCCGCCCGCCAGCGCGACACGCTCGACAAGCTCAAGCGCGGCCGCATCGACGTGCTCGTGGGCACACATCGGTTGCTCAGCAAAGACGTGCACTTCAAAGACCTCGGGCTGCTCGTCGTCGACGAAGAGCAGCGCTTCGGAGTGACCCACAAAGAGCGCATCAAGCAGCTCCGCGCGCGACTCGATGTGCTCACGCTGAGCGCGACGCCCATTCCGCGCACGCTTCAGATGGCTGTCTCGGGACTGCGTGAGCTCTCACTGATCACGACACCCCCCGTCGATCGCCGCGCAGTGCGCACGATTGTCTCAAGCGAAGACCCCGCACTCGTCCGCGAGAGCATCGCGCGTGAGCTCTCGCGCGGAGGCCAGTGCTTCTATGTGTACAACCGCATCGAGGGCCTCTACGAGCGCGCCGAACGCCTGCAAAAACTCTTGCCAACCGCGCGCATCGCCGTGGCCCATGGGCAGATGAGCGCCGAGGCTCTCGAGACCGTGATGACCGATTTTGTCGAGGGCCAGTACGACGTACTTTGCTCCACCGCGATCATCGAGAGCGGCATTGATATCCCCCGCGCCAACACCATGATTGTCGACCGCGCAGACCTCTTTGGGCTCTCGCAGCTCTACCAAATCCGAGGCCGCGTGGGGCGCTCTCGTGAGCGCGCGTACTGCGTGCTCTTGGTGCCGCCGCCCTCTAAAATGACCGACGACGCGCGCAGCCGCATCGAGGCCATCGAGAAGTTCACAGAGCTCGGCGCGGGCTTTCATGTGGCGCAGCTCGACATGGAGCTCCGTGGCGCCGGAGACCTCTTGGGCGCAGAGCAAACAGGCAGCGTCGCGCAGGTCGGGTTTGACCTCTATGTGCAAATGTTAGAGAGCGCGATCGCCGAGCTCAAGGGCCAGCCGGTTGTGACGCAAATCGAGCCTGACCTGTCTTTTGACACACCGTTTTATCTTCCGGCCGAGTACATCGAAGAGGTCGGGCTGCGGTTGTCCATGTACAAGCGCCTCGCGTGCGCACATGACGAAGACGACATCGCAGAGATCGCCAACGAGATGGAGGATCGCTTCGGAGTCGCCCCGGGTCCGGCCCGCGTTCTCTTTCGCGTGATGGCGGTCAAAGCCCGATTGCGCCCCCTGCGTGCGCTCGGAATCGAGGCCAACCGAGAGCGCGTGGTCGTGCATCTCCGCGAGGATTCGCCGGTCGATGGCGACCAAATCGCCGCGCTCTGCAGCAAACGTGGCTCGCTCTGGAAGCTCACCCCAGACCTGCGCTTGTCACGCAAGTTTGGCAGCGAGTACGGGCTCGCAAATGCAGAGCGCGTGCTGACCGAGCTCGAAGCGATCATGCACTGAGCCGCTCGCGAGCGAGCCCTTAGTTTCCGTCGGCCTCAAGCTCTGCGAAGAGATTGTGCAGCACCGGAACGGGCCGAAGATCGTCGGCGAGTTTGACCGCATCCGCCATCAATCCCTGCTCAATTTGCGCCATTTCGGCGCCCAATTGCCCCACGGATTGCTGCACTTGCCCGCTCTCGTCTTCGGCCGCTTGCGACAGCTTCGCGAGCTGCGAGCGCAGCGCCTCGATCTGAAAGTTAACGTCTTGCACCTCGCGCTCTTTGGCCTCGAGCCAGGCGACCGCGCGCTGGTGCTCATGCATCGCGCGCCCAAGGTTCTCAAGCGCCTCGAGCCCTGCACGATACAGCTGCGTAAGCTCCGCAGTGGGCGCTGCCGGCGAAGACACCACCTTCGAGTGAATCTGCGCAAACGGGGTCCCGCCCCGCGCGAGCACGTGCTGGTACTCATCGCGCACTTGTTTGGCCCGCGCGATCTCTTCGCGCACGCGCGATTGATCCTGGCCCAGCGTGTCCATCGCGCGCCCAAAGCGCCCCTGCGCTTCGCGAGATTGCGTGTGAATGGCCTCGATTTTCATCTGTTCGCGCAGTGAGCGCTGGCGCTGCTCACCCATCCGCGTGACCGCCGTACGGACACGATCCAAGAGCGAAGACAGCTCTGGCTTGCTGCGCCCACCCGGATACGCGCGGTCCATCATCTGCGAGAAGATTTGCACGCGTCGCTCCCAGCGCTCGAACGTCGCCGGGGCGAGCGTCCCTTTGCGCGCGGCCGCCCCACGCGCCTGCCCAAGGGGCCCCTCAAGCGAAGGCACCGCCGGGCGCGACGTCGGGGGCGGAGGCACACGCCGCGCGACCTGAGGCCTGGGGATCTGGGCCGCAATCGCGCTGAGCTCTTTGATCACCGCGTGCGCATCGACGGGGCGTTTTGCTGGGTCTTTCTCGAGCAGCCGCAAGATCAAGGTGTCCAGCGCCTTCGGGATATCTGGCACGTGTTTGCTCGGCGCGACGGGCACCTCGCGCAGGTGCTTGAGCAAGAAGCCCGAGATGTCGTTGGCCTCAAACGGGAGCCTGTTGGTGACGATCTGGTAGAGCATCACGCCGATGGCGTACAGGTCGGCCGAGGGCCCCGCGTCGATGCTCGTGATGCGCTCGGGGGCCATGTACTGCGGCGTCCCAAAGACCTCGCCCGCGCCCGTCAACCGAGGATCGTGCATCGATCGAGCGATGCCGAAATCCAAGATTTTCATGTGGTCTGAGCCATCTTCGAGGCGCACCACGAAGAGATTGTCGGGCTTGAGGTCGCGGTGGACGACCTCGAAATCGTGCGCGCGCGCGAGGCCATCGAGCGTCTGCAGCATGAGATCAATCCCGCGTGCCAGCGGGACCTGCCCCTGCTCAAAGACGCTCTCAAGCGACTCGCCCGACAGGTACTCCATCACGAGATATTGCGTGCCATCCTCGGTCTCGCCCGAGTCCATGATCTCGATGATGTGTGGGTGCGCGAGGCGCTTAGCGCTTGTCGCTTCTCTGCGAAATCGCTCACGAAGCTTCTGATCCTTCGCGAGCTCTTTGCGAAAGATCTTGATCGCGACGGGCTTGCCGTCCAGGGCTGTGCGTGCCGCGTAGACCATCGCCATCCCGCCCTCACCCAAGAGCGATTCGATGCGATAGCGCCCACCGATGAGCCGCCCAATGTTGGGATCCGGCGCCTCGTTTAGCTCTGCTCGATCGATGAAGCAGTGGGTGTTCTCGTCGGGATAACGCAGACCACAAGTAGGACAGATCTTCATGACACGCTCAGCGCTACAGTGACTTGTCAGAACGAAGGTACAGACCATCCCACGACCCGTCGCGCGATTGCCCACACATCCAGCGTACTTTACGCGGCTGACAGCCACGGCGAATGTACCATCGCCACGGTGGCGCTACACAAGACTCGCGACGCCAAACCGCACTTCGACTCAAGTCCAGAGATCCATGCAACCACCCAGCACCACGACGCCTGAGAGCTTCGAACACATTGTCACCCGCGACGAGGCCAAGCAGACGCTCGCCGCGGTCGTCCGAGGTCAAATCTCATTGCCGTGGGAGCGTGTCCGCGAGCTCATCCGCCGCGGCCGCGTGGCGGTCAACGACGCTCCCGTGCTTGACCCCGCCCTGAGGCTCCCAGAGGGCAGCAAGGTCACCCTCGGCAAGCCCGCGCGACGCCTCGATCGTCCCACCAATGACCTCATCGATTCGCAGATTGTCCACTGCGACGAGCACCTCATCGTGGTCAACAAACCCTCGGGGATCAGCACCGTCCCATTCGACGAAAAAGAGCGCGGAACGCTCGTCGATCGTGTCGGACACTGGCTCCATCACCGCCGCGGAGTCCCCACCAGCGCGCCGCTCTTTGTGGTCCATCGCATTGACAAAGAGACCTCGGGGCTCGTCGTGTTTGGTCGCACATGGTTGGCCAAACGACACCTCGCGGGGCTCTTTCGCGCACACACGATCGAGCGAAGGTACCTCGCGCTCGTGCACGGCTGGATGACCACCGAGCGACAGACCATGGACAGCGTGCTCGTCGAAAACCGTGGAGACGGCCTGCGCGGAAGCGCGCGTGGGGGCAAAGTCAACGGCCAACGCGCGATCACGCACGTCACGATGCGCGAGCGCCTCGTGCAGCCAGCGACGCTCTTGGAGTGCTCTCTTGAGACGGGCCGCACGCACCAGATCCGAATTCACCTCGCCGAGGCAGGGCACCCGCTCTTGGGTGAGCGTGTGTACAACCGACACTTCAACGTGCAGATCGAGGCCCCCCGGCTCATGTTGCACGCATTTTTACTGGGATTTTCGCACCCTTCGCGCCCCGAAGAGACCCTGCGCTTTGAGTGCGAGCCCCCCGAGGATTTCGCCACGAGGCTCACACAGCTACGGGACTGACGCAGAGCTCGCACGTGCGCTTCGCGCCAACGCAAAAGAGAGCGAACCCCCTAAGGATTCACTCTCTCACGCCGGCCCACTGGCTTGTGTTACCCCAGTGCTCAGTTCATGGTGCTCACGCTCTGGATGCACTCCAGGCGCGTGATCGTCCCAGGTCCAGGGGCACCGTTCGACGTAAACGAGATGCGCTGCAAACAGGTGGGGTTCGAAGCATCACGCGAGCGGTCGTAGTACCAACCGGGCATGGTGTTGACCGGCTGGCCTGCGGTGGGCGTGCCCATAGGGGCCGTCGAGATCTGCCTGATGTCACACACCGTGCGAGGCGTACCGTTGTCATCGAAGGTTCGATCGGTCATCTGCTCGGGGTCGTTACGGCCACGGGTTGCATCACACATGGTCTGACCTGCAGGGAGAATCTCGCGAACGACACACGAGACCTCGTCGTTGCCGTTGCCGTCCGGCGTCACTCGCAGCACGCGTGGCAGGCACTTGCCGCCGATACGTGAGGCAATCTTCTGGATGATCGCGTCCATCGCGGGTCCGAAGTTCGTCGAACAGATCGACGTCACGAGACCATTGCGACACGCGGTCCCGTTGCACGCGGGGTACTCGTCGAAGCGGCGAGCGAGCTCGACCACACGACGCGACGGAAACGCCATCTGCTGCGCGCTTGAGCACGAGCGCATCGGGTCATACATGCTGCCCTGACGACGACACGCTGGCACCACGTGGGTACACATGGGGTCTTGGTTGGCGGCCTGCATCGAGAACGGACCCGCGGTCTCTTGGGTGCCACTTGCGGACATGGCCGAGTTACGGCCGATGAAATCATTGGGGTTTCCCGCGGCGGGTGTGCCCAAGAGCCGATCCCACTCGATGCGCGTCTCGGTCCCGTCCATACGGGTCGGGACTGCCAACGGAACGCCGACGATGCCTGCAAACACGATGCGCTCGGGGTGACCGGGCTTGAGTGAGAGCAGGTCGCGGGTCCAGCGATTGGCCACGGTCGAGGGCGCGGTGTTGTAGTACCGGTCCATGTTCCAGGTGGGATCGCGGTCGTCGCCGGGGCGGTAGAGGTAGAAGCGCAAGTCCGGGTTGGTGGGATGTGCCCACGCGCCAGAGCTTGAGACATAGACGTCCTTGGCGTCACGGCAGCTTCCGCCACCCTGAGCCGAGAAGCCAGAGTCGAAGTCACAGTTGCGCACCGAGCCGTCTTCTTCGTCGGTGAGCATCAGGATCGCGAGGAGCGCGTCTTCGCGGAGAAAGCCTGCGTTGGGCGAGGTGTTTCCAGCGCGGCTTGTCGCGTCATGAAACACAAGCCCACGCCAAACAGCTTCGATCTGCGATTCGAGCCCGCAGCCGTTGACAAACAAGCCCGCGTTGCAACGAAACCAGTCTGCAAACACAGCAGAGTCACGCGTGCTCGCGAACATCCCAGCGACGTCACAGCTTGGATCCGCTGCGTTCGAGCAGAACGAGATAAAGCTCGGAAACTGGTTTGTATTGTTGTTGCACGCCGTCGGACGAAAGCCTGCCGGAGCGGTCTCGGCGTTGGTTCGTCGTGGCGCCCACGGCAAATGGATCTGCAGTGCGGGTCCATTGCGAATGGGGTTGAGCAGACCGTGGTCACCACGATCGGAGTCATCACAGCCTGGGACGGTCGACCCCGGAGTCCCGAGATCCGACGAGACCACACCCACGTGAAGATCTTTCACCGCGGGATACTGTGGCGTGTCATCCATATTGGCCGGGTTGCACGCGTGGGGCGCGCCTCCGCCAGGCATCGTGCGAGAGATACACGGCGGGTTGGTCAACCGCGAAATGAGCGGACCAAACTGCGCCATGATGTTGGTCTGGTTGTCACGCATCGAGCCTGAGTTATCGACCATCAACAGCAGGTCGACCTTCTCGACCGACTCGTTGACAACCACCTCAGAGATGCCGGACTGAATCACCGGGACCACCGCAGCCACTGGTCGATCGAGGCAGCCCAAAGCCGCTGCTCCCATCGCTCCAACGACGCTGATTGCGGCTCTCCAACCGCCTGCGCCCTTTCGCGCCTCGAACTTGGACGTCATCTTCACTCAGCCTCCAGAGAGTCACTTCACAGAGTGACCCTTCTATCAACGCTTCCAGCTAAGACCTGTCTGCCAAAACGCAGCACACGCCTCGCGGACGGCGAGGTTATCGACCGGCAGACGACCGGGTCAAACCCTTTCGCCTGCACCACACAACTAGCCAATGTTTTTGCAACTCTGAGACCAACAGCGCTGGGCAGGTCCTGAGACTCGCACCAGACCCCGTCGTCACTCTGATTTCTTAGCATTCTCGCTGCAATTACGGGGAGTTTCTATTGCAAAATTCTGTCTATTGTCTCGCGAACATGACAACTCAAGTTGGCACTACCGCCACCCGCACGTGCTAGCGACACGCTCCCGGCGGCGGCACACACAGCCCGTCGACCCTAAACGCCCAGGGCCCCTGCCCGGCGTCGGTCACGCTCCCCGCGTCGCTTGCCGCGCGCTCGTCTGCGTGCACGTCCACCACGAGACGCCGCGCAAAGATGGTCCCGACGCCCTCGGCGTGCGCACCGGGATAGACCAAGTACGCGCGACGACAGCCCAACGTGCGCGTCGCAGCGTAGGTACCCACGACCCGCAACGCCAAGCGCGTGCTCCCAAGCACGGACGCAAAGAGCCCCGCTTCGATGCGCGACACGTTCGACGGCGGCGTGGCCGACAGGGCCTCGATGGACATCCCTAGGCGCGAAGGGTCTAGGCCGTCGACTCCCGCGGGGGTGTCTAAGAAGGCCGGGTACACGGCGCCTCCGTTGCCACGATAGACAAAGGTCACGACGCGCTCGACGTAGCTCTCGGGGCGCTCGGACCACTGCAGCACGCTGTCCGGGGGCGGATCCGACGCGCGCACGGGCGAGGTGTACGCGGTAAACTCGAAGTGATCGCTCAGCCCGTCGCCATCGGTGTCTACGCGTGTGGGATCGCTGCCAAAAGCCCGCTCGGTGTCATCGCAGAGGCCGTCTCTGTCGGTGTCTTCGCGCGGTCGTTCGGGCATCGAGGGGCTGTCGATGGCAGCGTCGGAGCGAGCGTCAGGGGACGGCGCGCCATCCCCGTTGGCATTCACCGCACGTGGAGCACATCCGCAAAGCACCGAGAGCAACAGGACGAGCCGCACAGCCCTAGGGTATACACCCCCGCGTTGCATCATGAAGCCCTCGGATACTGCGCAGCGAATTCTCCGTACGATGGGTCGCGCCATCGCCGATCATAAGCTCATCGACGAGGGCGATCGCATCATGGTGGCCGTCTCTGGAGGCAAAGACAGCTACACCATGCTTGAGCTCTTGCGGGTGCTGCAAAAGCGCGCTCCAGTAGCGTTTTCGCTGGTCGCAGTGCACCTCGACCAAGGGCAACCGGGCTACGACGGACAGCATCTTCGCGCGTGGCTTGTCGAGCACGGGTACGAGCATCACATCTTGCGCGAGGACACCTACTCGATCGTCGTGGACAAGATCACCGACGGCAAGACCTATTGCTCGCTCTGTTCGCGCTTGCGCCGTGGGGTGCTCTACAACGCCGCCGAGCGACTGGGATGCAACAAGATCGCGCTGGGCCACCACCGAGACGACGCGCTTGAGACCCTGATGCTCAACTTGTTTTTCGCCGGAAAGCTCTCGTCGATGCCCGCGAAACTCCACAGCGACGACGGCCGCAACACGGTGATCCGCCCGCTCATCTATTGCGTCGAGAGTGAGCTCAGCGCGTATGCAGACGAGCGCGCGTTTCCGATTTTGCCGTGCAACCTCTGTGGCTCGCAGACCAACGCGCAGCGCAAACAGATCAAGGCCCTGCTCGGTCGGCTCGAGTCCGAGCACCCGACGCTCAAGAAATCCATGCTCGCCGCGCTCGGCAACGTGATCCCATCCCACCTGCTTGACACCTCTCTCGCGGCCCTCGCCAGCGCGCGCACCCCCGAGCCCGACCCCTTCTTGGGGCCCCTCGCGCAAGAGCCCATTGCGCAAGATCTCTCTGCCCGCAAGCGCCTCCCCATCGCCGACTGAACCATCATTCACCGCGTCCCTGATGCGCGATTCGCACAAACTGCTCTGCTGGATGATCTGTGTACGACCCCGAGCCCCTCGACGACGACACCCCCGAGAGCGCTGACCCATCGTGGGAGCCCCCCGAGGCCTCTCCCGAGGCCCACCGCGCCGCGCGCACAGAGGCCCTGGTGCAGCTCGCGCTTGGGATCTCACTGGTCGCCATCCCGTGGCTCGCCCTCAAGCGCGTGGGGATCTACGAGTGGGTCGCGACCCACGCCCCCGCGTGGCACGTCCCCAGCGTCGTCTTTGCCCAAGGGCTCACCGCCCTCGCCGCGATCGCGATCACGATCCGCCTGCGAAAATCCAACCTCACGTCGCTAGGCCTGCACCCACTCAAGCACCGCGCGCAGGCCATCCTCCGCGGGCTCTCGATCGTCGGGATCACCTACGCCTTCATGATCCCCGTGATGCTCGCCACCACGCTGCTCCTGCAAGGCCCCGCGCAACAAGCGATGGTCCAACGCAAGGCGCAGTCCCTCGGGGTCTTCGTGCGCATCCCGATGCTCATGGTCTTGCCCTGCGCCATCATGGCGGGCGTGTACGAAGAGGTCTTGGTGCGAGGCTTCTTGCAGAGCCGATTGGCGAGGCTCTTTGCAGGGGCAAAGCCACTGGGTCTCAGCCACAAATCTCTCGCCGTCTTGCTTGGCTCATTGCTCTTCGCGCTCGCCCACCTCTACCAAGGCGCGATGGGCGTGATGCAGACGCTCCTCGTGGGGCTGATCCTCGGAACCTGCGCCACCACCTGGCGCTCTCTCTGGCCTGCCATCATCGCCCACATCACCATCGACACGATCGGGTTGCTCGCCTCACGCTACCTCGTCCCTACTGCCCAAAGAATGATCGATCGCTCATGACACCGCGTGTTTACTCAGTATTTTTGCACGGATTATCACTCGCGCTCTGCGCCCTTCTTGCGTGCGCTTCGATGGGCGTCGACCAAGACGGTCGCCCCCTCGGTCAAGCCCGCGCGATCGCCACTGCAGCCACTGCGGCCGCCGACGCGCAGCAAGACAGCGCGACGATCCCCGTCGGGGACTCGCCCGTGCTTGGACCCAGCAACGCCCTCGCGACGCTGGTGGTCTTCTCGGATTTTCAGTGCCCCCACTGCGAGCGGCTCGCACGCACGATGGCCGTCGTCCATGAGCGCTACGAGACCGACGTGCGCATTGTGTTTAAGCACCTGCCGCTGTCACGTCATCGCAACGCACAGCTCGCGGCCGAGGCCAGCATGGCCGCACACGCGCAGGGGCGATTTTGGCAGTATCACGACCTGCTCTTTGCGCAGCAAGACGCCCTCGCGCACGACGACTTGGTTCGCTACGCCGAGCAAGCCGGGCTCGACGTCGAGCGCTTTCGCGCAGACCTGGATGGACACCGCTTTCGCGAGCGCGTGGCGCAAGACGTCGCCCTCGCGCGGCGCCTGCAAATCGACTCGACCCCGAGCACCTACGTCAACGGGACCGTCGTGCGCGGGGCCAAGCGCTTCGCACACTTTGTCCGCGTCGTAGACCGAGTCTTGGCCCACGCCCGCACCCTCACGCCCGCCGAGCAGGTCTATGCGCAAATGACCGCACAGCCGCTCGAGTCCGAGCCCGAAGACCGCCCCACGCCGCCCGAGCCCACGTTTGACCTCGACGCCGTGCACGCGATCCCCGTCGACAACGCGCCCTTTCGGGGCCCCCTCGATGCGCCCGTGACGCTGTCTGTCTTCTCGGACTTTGAGTGCAGCTATTGTGCGCGATTTGTCCCGACCCTCGAGCAGCTCTTGCGCGCACATCCCCAGGATATTCGCTTGCAGTTTCGACATGCTCCGGGCGCGAGACACCCCCACGCGCTCGACGCCGCCGCGTTTGCCGAAGAGGCCCGCGCCCAGGGCGGAGACGCTGGGTTTTATCGCGCACACGACCTGCTCTTTGCGCACCGTGACGCGCTCACCCGCGAAGACCTCATGCGATACGGAGCCGAACTGCGGCTCGACGCAGCGCGATTGACCAGCGCGTTTGCACAGAATTCTCACCAAGCCGCGATTGATCGAGATGTCGCCATCGCGCGTCGCTTTGACGTCGACGGGACGCCCACGATCTTTATCAACGGCCGCCGTGTCCTGGGCGCGCGCCCGCTCGAAGAGCTTGAGCAATCGGTCCAGCGCGCGATGGCTGAGGCCCAAGCGCTCATCGCACAAGGCGCCCCTCGCGCCGAGGTCTACTCGCGCGTCACCGCGCGCGGAGCCGCACAGGCCGTGTACGAGCGCGCCCCCGAAGAGATCCACGCGGCGCACTTCTTGGTGATGCACACAGGCTCACAGCGCGCGCCCGCGGGCATCACACGCACACGCGAGGAGGCGCTGGTCCGCACGCAAGAGGCCCTGCGTGCCCTGCGGGCGGGAGCCACGTTTGAGGCCATCGTGACCCAGTACTCGGACGAGCCCGGCGCGGGCGAACGCGCTGGAGATCTAGGCACATTTCGCCACGGCGCGATGGTCCCAGCGTTTGACGCTGCGGCCTTTCGGTTGCGCGTCGGCGAGACCAGCGGGATCGTCGAGACCCCGTTTGGGTTTCACGTGATCCGACGACTGCCGTGACAAGACTTACGCTGTAAGCTTGGCAAAGAGCGCCTCGTCCCATCCGCCCACAAGGGTCGAATCGATCGCGACGGTGGGAGCGCGCAGGGTCCCGCTTGTCCCAAGAAAAGCCTTGGCGATCTCGTCGTCGCTGGCCTTCTTAGGGTCAAGCTCGATGAGCTTGCTGCCCTTCTTGGCAAACGCGCGGGTAAACGTGCGCACAAGCTTGATCGTGTCTTCGCGAGAGACTGGCTCTTTGCGGACGTCTTCGAAGCGATGCTCGACCTTGCTTCGCGCGAGAAACTCTCGCACCGGGCGGCAGCCCGTTCAGGCACGGCCGTAAAACGTGATGACTTTTTGTGTCTTGCTCATTCGGGTTGTGCTCGCTCACGTAACACGGCGTGACCTAAACGGGAGCATTCTCTGCATGCTCGGAAGCGCGAAGCGGTCGAGATCTAGGTGCTCTCCCACGGCGGGGTGGCCTGTGGGTGTCTGCGCGGCAAATCGCACATAAAATGGGCTACTCTCGACGCGCCGCACGTGCATCAGCGCGGTCTGTGCGTCCACTCGCAGGGTCTTGGGCTCTTGCAGAGTCCAGCCTCCGAGCTTGAGCTCCATCGCGCGCGGCTCGCTACGATGCGATCCCTGCAATTGGTCACCGCGCAGGGCCAGATCGAGCACCCTTCGCTCGCCGCCGCGCAGGGCGCGATCGTAGCGAATGCGGGTCTGCGTGGGCTCGTGCGAGCGCGCCCAGTGCCAGCGCACAAACGCGGCGCCCAGGGGCTCATCGCCGTGGTTGACGTCGTGATAGCCCTCGCCCTCGAAGACCAACGACGGCGCAGAGAACACCGCACGGACACGACACCGCGGCGCCACCGGGAGCCAGCGATGTCGACCCTCTTGATCGAGGGTGTAAGGCTCGCCATCGACAAGCGCGCTGGGACCCACGGGCGCAAATCGCACCTCGCCGCGGACCACCGAAGACAGCGAAAACAGCGGCGAAATGTCATCGAGCCGCAGCACGTACTCACCGCTCGGCTCCTTGCGCAGGGTGTTGCCGCCGATGACCAGACCGTCGCGGAGCGAGCCCTCAAAGCCCGCGTACTCCGAGAAGACCCAGCGCGACGCGAGCGGGTGCCCCTTGCGGCTGAGCGCGATGTTGACCGCGCAGTGCTCGCGCGGGAGGGGGCCCTCCCCACGCAGTGTGCGGCCAAAATACCAGGGCGAAAACACGCTACCTACGAACACGATGATCACGAGCGAGTGCTCGCCGTCGTCGCTCGTGGCGTCGAAGTACCACCACTGGTAGGCGCCCGATCGCGTGGGATCGATCACCAGCGATTCGTCCACGTCGCGGGCATGCAGGGGCATCGAAGTGATCAGTGAATCACGGTTCATCGTTGGGCCTACAGGGTCATTCTATCTGAGATTTTTCAGGTCTTCGTGGATGAGTCGCGCGACGTGTTCGCCGCCGAGGGTCACCATCGGGACGCCCCCACCGGGGTGCGCGCTCCCCGTCGCGAGGTAGAGCCCACGCAGCGAGTCGACGCGCTGTTTGGGCCGGCGAAACGGCGCGGTGGCGCCGTGGGGTGCCTCGCCATAGATCGCTCCGCCCACGGACCCAAGCGCCGCAATGGTCCTGGGTGTCACCCTCGCCCGCGTCACAATCCGAGCCGAAATCCCCGGAACAATCTCTTCGAGCCGCTTGAGAATCACCGCGTCGAGCGCGCGCACCACGTCCGAGTCGTCATCCCACTGCGCGGGGCTGTCTCCGGTCGCAGGGGCATTGACCAGCACATAGAGCGAGTGACAGCCCTCGGGCGCCACGCCGGGCTCGGTCAGGCTCGGCACGTTGACGTACAACGTGGGCTCGCCAGGCGGGAGCTTGCGCGCGAAGAGATCGGTAAACTCTCGCGCATAATCCGGGCAAAAATACAGCGAATGGTGCTTAAGCGGCGCCACATCTCCGCGCACCCCGAGCAAGAGCGCGTAGCACGACACGCTGCGCTCGCGCGCCCTGAGCGCAGGGAGGTCCAGGGCCTTGGCGGCGTGCGACAAGAAGCTCTCGACCGCGGACTGCGGGTCCACGTTGACCACCACCGCGTGCGCCCTGAGGGTCTCGTGATCGGTGCGCACAGAGACCACACGATCTCGCTCGAATTGCACGTCACGCGCAGGAGTATCCAGCACGATGCGCACACCGCGCGCGGTGAGATTCTTGGCGAGGGCGTAGGCGATCGCGGCCATCCCGCCCCGCGGATGCTGTGCCCCGAGCGTGCACTCGACGTGCGCGATGTTGGCGTACGCCGCCGAGGTGTGCATGGGATCTCCGCCCACGTACGTCGCAAATCGCTGCACAAACGCACGCATTTCGTCGGTGCGAAAGCGCTCAACAGACAGCTCTCGCAGCGTGCCCAGGCTCTTGCCCAGGCGCACCGCCCCCATGCCGCGCTTGAGCACACGCGCCGCAAACCCGGCGTAGCTCGTAAACGGAGCCTCGAGATAGGGCTCGCTCGCGTAGCGCCAGAGCGTCGCGGCGTGCGAGATAAACTCTCGGTACGCGCGGCCTTCGCCTGCAAAAACACGCTCAATCGCCGAGGCCGTCTCCACCGCGTCTTGCGTCACATCGAGCGTGCGTCCCCCTGAAAAGAAGTACCGCGTCTCGGGATGAATCGGCAAGAGCCCCACGTCTCGGTCAAGGTCGCCCCCCGCCGCGACAAACGCGCGACGCAGCACATCGGCCATGGTCAAGAGCGTCGGCCCCGTGTCAAAGCGAAAGCCATCTTGCTCAAGACGCCCTGCTTTTCCGCCCACGGAGGGGCCCTGCTCGAGCACGGTCACCCTGTGCCCTTGCGCGCTCAAATGGGCCGCCGCGGACAAGCCGCCCATGCCTGCGCCGATCACCACGATGTCCAAGCGTTCACGATCTGTCACGACCGAGTGTGATGCGCTACGTGAGCCTATCATCGCGCCCAAACCGTTCGCGCGATCGCCGAGAGCTTGCGCTGGGTGCTCACCACCGCGCGGCCCGCGAGCAGATCAAAATCGCGCTCACGCAAGACCTCGAGGATCTCGCTGTAGCTCCCGCGCATCATCGTGGTCGCCACGCGACCTGTGCGCGACGTGATGTGCGGCACCCCTGCGTCGGCCGACACGTAGCGCGCCTCGGCCATGCGCGCCACCTCGCGGGCGATGGCCCTTAGCGCAGGCGATGCAGTGACTTCACCCAGTGATTCACGCGAGATTTCGTATCGATCGAGCATCGTCTGCGGCAGGTACACGCGCCCCCGTTGCACATAGTCTTCGCGCACATCGCGCAAGATGTTGGTGAGCTGCATCGCGACCCCGAGGTCCACCGCGGGCCCAAGCGCCTCGCGGTCGTCCACGCCAAACACCGTCGCCATGAGCAAGCCCACGGTCCCCGCGACGAGATAGCAATAGCGCAAGAGCTCGGCCTCATCCGCGACCTTGGTCAGCGTCACGTCCAGCGCCACACCGTCAATCAGCTCATCGAGCGGCTCGCGCGCGATGCCGTGCCGGCGCATCGTGTCTCTCAACGCCAACAGCACCGCGTCGTCTAACGGAGCAAAGCCACACACGTCGTCAAGCTGCGCGCGCAGCGCGATCACGCGTGACTCAAGCTCTTCGCGCGGAGCCCCCTCGGCCTCGTCGATGGCGTCGTCGACACGCCGACAGAACGCATAGATCGCGTACGCACTGCGACGCCGTGTGGGATCCAGCGCGTGCGATGCCAAGTAGAAACTACGTGCGTTTTCGCGGGTGACTGTGCGACACGCCTCGTAGGCGCGGGCCATGTCCCATCGAGCTCGGATCGTCACGACAGGTCCATCGCCAACCGGGACGCGTCGTCAAGAGCGCTGCCCTCGCGCATCCAGTCAATGCCTCGCTGCGCATAGCGAGCGGCGGCGAGCGAAGGCCGGAGATCTCCCTCGACAGTGAGTGACCACGACGCGTGAGAGCACAACAGCGCGAGCGACAACGAGCGTGCAAGAGTCATAGCGAGTTTGCGTCCGTGCGCTTCGATGACGCGAAGCTCACCGCCGTTGCGCGCGAGCCAGGCGAGGGCGCGCTCACACGCACGTTGCGCGTCGAGCGCGTGCGTCTCAAGCGCGGTTTCTCTGCAATTTCGCACACAACGCGCAAACTCTTCGCGCAGGGCTTCGTGCGCTTCACTCCGCGCGAGCGCACGCAACACATCGAGCGAGAGCACGTTGGTCGTCCCCTCCCAAATGGGCAACACCTGCGCGTCTCGCAACAGCACCGGAAGCCCCGTGTCTTCGACGTAGCCCGCGCCACCGAAGCACTCCATCGCCTCGCTCGTGAGCGCGACGGCTTGCTTGCCCGTCGACAATTTGGCCAAGGGCGTGAGCAGCCGCAAGAGCTGCTCGCCGTGCCCATCGAGCGCGCCGTCGTCGTCGAGTCCCAAGAGCTCACACACCCGAAATGTCAGCGAAAATGCAGCTTCGAATTCACTCTGCATGTCCGCAAGGGTCTCGACGTGGAGGGGCTTGTCTGCCAAGCGCTCGCCAAACGCGACACGCTTGCGCGCGTAGTCTCGCGCCATCGAGAGGCTGCGACGCATGAAGGCGATCGAGCAGACCGCGTTCCAGGTGCGGGTGACGTTGAGCATGGGCGTGATGGCGCGGACGCCATCGGTAGTGCTCGAGACCAACGTCGCGGGAGTGTCTTGGAGCGACAGCTCGGCGGTCGGGACCTTGCGTGTCCCGAGCTTGTCCTTCAACCGATTGATCGAGATGTTTCTCAGGAGCCCCTGCCCATCGCGCGTCTCGACGTAGAACAGCGCCAGGCCCTTGCTGCCCTCGGGGTTGCCCTCGGGGCGCGCGAGCGTGAGCGCCATTTCGCTCGTCGTTGCGCTGGTAAACCACTTGGTCCCTGACAAGCTCCACGCGCCGCTGGGGTCTCTCCGCGCGACGGTCTCGCTGCGGCCTACGTCACTGCCGCCTGTGCGCTCGGTCATCCATTGGCCACTCGTCCACGCGAGCGTCGGATCCCGCGAGATCAACCGCGAGACCGCGTGTGCATCAAGCGTCGCGTGCTTGTGCGAGCGCAGCGTACGGGCGGCCCCATCGGTCATCGCGAGGGGACAGGTGTACACATCGGACGAGGGCGCGAAGAGATAAACCAGTGCGAATTGTGCGGCGCGAGAGAGCGCACCGTACGCGCGCTCATAGCCCGTCGCGACGAGCCCGTGCTCGGCCGCGAGGACCTTGGCCCGCTTCCACAGGGCGGTCACCTCGATGTGATCTACGCGGTGTCCCCACGGGTCCCACGCCGTCAACGTGGGCTCGTAGAGTCGATCGGCGCGCTGCAACGGATCGAGCTCGTCGAGCACGACGCGTGAGAGAGACGCGAGCGCGGGCTCGAGGACCTCACGTTCGGACTGCGAAAACACACGTCGAATGTACGCACGAAGCACACGATCGCTCTCGTACGGGTCTTCGAGCGCCGGGGGATCTTGATAGAACGCCATAGCCCGCGAGTGTATCGCTGGGTCGGCACTGAATCACCATTCAGTCTCGTCACGCTGCGGGTTTCGCCCCCCGCGCGCTCAGGGGATCGGGCTAAACCTCACCGAGGTGTTCGACAGCGGCGCACAGTTGGTCGCGCCCGCTGTGCAGCCACCGACGGCGAGCATCCCCGTCTGATCTTCGAGCCCCACCGTCGATGCGCGCGCGCCCGTCATCGCCCCGTACACAAAATCAATGAGGTTGCTCGTCTCGGAGATCACGATCTCGTACGTCGTGTCCACGCCTGCGGGCGAGCAACAGTGGTAGGCGTTGCGCCACTCGATCACCCATCGACGGTTGGGCGCGCTGCCCACAGTGGCCACACAGATCCCCGCTGCGTTGGTGTAGTTGTCGAAGAAGTACGGCGCGACGATCGCGTTGGGCAGAGCAGCGGCCGGAATGCTCCCACTGAGATAGTTGTCCCCCGCGCCGTTGAGCTGGAGATACCCGTTGGTGCTCACATGGGCGGGCGCTCCGGCGAGCAAATTCGTGCTCCAAAATCGCAGCGCAAAGGGCAGCGTGACTGCCGCGACGCTGTCATCTAGGCTGGGCACCAAGACCACGCGGCCGGGCTGCGCGCACGCGTCGATGTACGTCTGCGGCGAGGGTGCGCTCGCCGCGTATCGCGAGTTGAGCGCGCTGCGACAAGTGCCCGAGACGCACGTCGTCCCCGCGCCGCACACCACGCCACAACCACCGCAGTTTGTCGCGCTGGTCTGAAGATTCACACACGAGGTCCCGCACTGGTTTTGCCCTGCGGGACACGCCGCTTGGCAGATCCCAAGGACGCACGAGGTGCTGCCGCCCAACGGTGCGCGACAGACCGTGCCACAACCGCCGCAGTTGCTGACGTTGCTCCGCACATCAAGCTCACACCCGTTGCTCGTGTTGCCATCGCAATTGGCAAACCCAGCCGCGCACGCAAGCGAGCACGAGCCCGCCGTACAAGTGCCCATTGAATTTGCACCACCGCACACACGACCGCACGCCCCGCAGCTCGCTACGCTTGAGTTCGTGTCGGTCTCGCAGCCGTTAGAGCGCGCCATGTCGCAGTCCGCGAAGCCTGCGTTGCACGTGAGCGAACAGGCTCCCATCGTGCACGTCGAGGTGCCATTGGCGCCCGTGCACGCGCGGCCACAGGCCCCGCAGTTCGCGAGTGAGCTTTGGGTGTCTTGCTCGCATCCGTTGGTGCGATTGAGGTCGCAGTCGCTAAAGCCTGGCGAGCACGTCGTGGTGCACATCCCCGAGGTGCAGAGCGTGTTGTTCGCGCATGTTCGGCCACACATTCCGCAGTGGGTCGGGTCGCTGGTGGTCGTGACGCAGCGGCCGCCGCAGCAGATATCTCCGGGCCTACACGCGCCACAGCTCGCGTCCGGAACGTCGGCGATATCCAGGGCGATCGTAACATCCGACCCATCCAGCTGCCCCACGTCCATCGCGTCCACGGTGAGGTCACCATCTCTCGCTGCGTCGCTTGCATCAAGGCTCCCCTGCGCGTCTGCGTCTTGGCCTTGGAGCACATCGCTTCCATCGCGAAGGACGACATCCTCGCGGTCTGCGCTCACGATGTCCGCGCGATCAAGCGCCTGGTCGCCACGGGCGTCTTGCGGCCGAACATCCAGCAAATTCGGATCGTAGACCGCACACGAAGCGAGACCATACGCAGCAAACACCAAGCGAAAACGAGAAGCCATTGAACTTGAGGGTCCAGGCTCTGTTCGCTCACGTCAACCCCACCCAAGCAACCTCAGCCCACACCACCACAGCGCCACGTGAACGACAGCGCGCGCAATACCGGCGTGGCCACCATGGGCATGCTCACGGGCGTAAACGTGACGGTAATGCGAGCAAATCTCCCGAGATTGATCACGCCGGCGTCACGCAGCTTCTGCGCAATGTTGATCGGTGAGGGGTCTCGCGGCGCGACACCGAGCGCGATCACCGGCGCCATCGCCAAGCCCGTGCGCGAATCCGCGAGCTGAATCGCAAAGCTCAGCGAGGTCCCCGCGGGGGTCTCCGAGCGCCAATAGAGCTCGCCGTAGGTGCCGCCCTCGCACGTCTCATAGTCCTCGCTGTAGGTCCCGGTCCCGATCACCAAGCGACGCACTGCGCCGGTAAAATCCGTGTACGTGTAGACTTGGTTGGGACCCGTAAACGCGTCCGTGGCCGCGGTCACAGGGTTGTACCGAAGCAAGGGTGCGCCCGCCGCAGCCGACGTGACCCAGATCAGGCCCGCGCGGTCTGCGCCGATCGCGCTCGAGCCATAGCTCCGCGGGATGCTCACCACGGTCACGCGATCGCGGGGGATGAGGCCGTTGGGGACAAAGTCCGACGCGTTCCAGTGCATCAGGCGCAGGGGATTTCCGCTCATGGGGGCCCAGACGCGGCCGCTGGGGTCGACGGTGATGCCCGAGCCCACGTTGGTGCCCATGGGCATGCCCGTAGCCTCTTGCAGAGGCACACGCGTCCACGTGCTCGTCTCGGTGTCATAGCCCACCGCGTCGGTGCAGTTGGAGCCGCTCAGCCACACGCGCCGACCATCCGTCGTGATCCCGTACGTGCGCTCCCACGTGTTCGCCGCGGTGCACGTCGGCCGCATCGCCGCAGGCAACGGGATCATCGCGCCCACGGTCCCTGCGGTCACGTTCACTGGGATGAGCCCCTCGCCCAGCGCGTGCTCGTAGAGCGTGTTGTCTCGCGTGACCACCGCGCCGTAGAGACAGCGCGTCCCGGGCAACGTGCGCAACACACGCCCCGTGCGCGAATCGAGCTGCCAAATCCCTGCGTTTCCTGTAGCACCAAAGCTCGGGTCACCGCACGCCGCGACCCACGGAGAGCCGCGTGGGTCATCCATTGTTCCGTTGTCGATCGCGATCGAGCGCAAGATCGCGTTGGCAGAACCCACCGGCGCGGTCCACAGCACGCACTCGTCTTGATCAAACGGGCGCACATCCATCGGCCCTGTGCTCGTGTCAATCATCCCGTTGCCGTTGCGATCAATGCAATCGCGCGTCTCGGCAGCCATCTTGGTGACCGTGCCCTGCATCGCAAACCCGCGGTTGGCCACGTACGCGTCGCCCTGCCCATCCACCACCACACGCGAGGGCATGTTGCAGTTGGACGCGTGACAGCACTGCCCACGACACTCGCCGCTCGCGAGACCCACACGGTAGCGCGCGATCTCGGTCCCAGTGTTGGCGTCCCACTTGGACACCGTGCTCTCGGCCACGTTGGGAATCCACAGGTAATCTGCACGTCGCGACTCAGCCCGCACGACCAACCCGCCCGAGGGTTCGTCGTAGGACACTCCGCGCTGAGCTTCTTCGCTAAACGGCCTGCCGCCCATGCCCCCCGTGCGCACCGAGTTGCACGACGTGTCGCGCGTGTGCTGGCAACGCCCTACAACGCAGCGGTCAATCGTGCAGCCCTCGTCGTCGTTGCAATCGATGTCATCCGCGCACGGCCGCGCGGTGCTGCCGTCGCCCACAGCGCCGTCCGACTCTGTGCCTCCGTCGCCTCCCGAGGCGCCATCGCCCTGCGCGACGACGTCCGACGTCAAACCTGAATCTACATTCATGTTTGGGCCGTCTCGTCCCGCGTCTCGTGGGTTGGGCTGCTCTGGATCAGAACACCCAACGATCCCCAACAACATCACCGCCAAAGACAATCGAGGTACGCGCATGAAGAGTATTCTTGCACGACTCTCGTTCCGGTGGAGGATGGCATTTCGCAGCAGCATTCTCCACGTTTTGTCTAAGTGCCTAGACCTCAGCCCACGCCGCCGCAGCGCCACGTAAACGAGAGCGCGCGCAATACCGGAGTGGCCACCATCGGCGTACTCACAGGGTTGAACGTGACCGTAATGCGAGCAAATCTCCCGAGATTCGTCACTCCGGCGTCACGCAATTTTTGTGCGATGTTGATCGGTGAGGGGTCTCGCGGCGCGACACCGAGCGCGATCACCGGCGCCATGGCCAAGCCCGTGCGCGAATCCGCGAGCTGAATCGCAAAGCTCAGCGACGTCCCCGCGGGGGTCTCTGAGCGCCAATACAGCTCGCCGTACGTGCCGCCCTCGCACGTCTCGTAGTCCTCGCTGTAGGTCCCCGTGCCGATCACCAAGCGTCGCACTGCGCCGGTAAAATCCGTGTACGTGTAGACTTGGTTGGGCCCGTTGAGCGAGGTCCAGCGGTTCATCGCGGGCTCATAGCGCAGCAGCGGAGAGGGCCGCGCGGCCGAGGCGATCCAGATGTTGCCCGCGCGGTCTGCGCCGACGGCCGTGGGCTGCTGATGTGGCACCGTCGGAGTCAACAGGGTCGCCATGGACGACGGGATGGTCGCGTTGGGCGCAAACAGATCCGCGTTGACGTGCGCGATGCGTGTAATCCCAGTCCAATCGGCGCTCAGAGAGATGGGAACCCACAGGCGATTGGTCGGGTCCACCGTGATCCCTAGCCCCGCGCCGCCGCCTGCAGGGATGTGCGCCGAGAGGTCCACGCGCGACCACTGAGACGTCGCGGGATCGTAGCCGAGGATGTCACGGCACGTGCGGCCCGAGAGCCAGATGCGGCCGCGTGCGTCGGTTGTGATGCCGTAGCTCGCGCCGCAGCCACCGCGCAGCGCTGTGGGCAACGGGACAAACGCACCCACGGCACCCGAAATCGGATTGACCGGGGTAATTCCACTCGAAATCGAGTGCTCCCACACGGTCCCGTCGGGTGTGACCACGCCGCCGTAGGCGCAGCGCCCAAAGGGCACATTACGGATCACTTCGCCCGTGCGCGGGTTGAGCTGAAACAGCCCATTGTTGCCTGCCGCGGCGGTCGTCGCGCACGAGCCCACCCACGCGGTCCCGCTCGGAAACGTCTCGTTTCCGCGGTCAATCGCGATCGAGCGCAGCACCGAGTTGGCAGCGCCCACGTTGGCGGTCCACAAGACACACTCGTCTTGGCCGTAGGGCCGCACGTCCATCGGGCCCATGCTCGTGTCAATCATGCCGTTGCCGTTGCGGTCGACGCAGTCGCGAGGATCTGCTGCAATTTTGCTGACCGTTCCCTGCATCATAAACGCGCGGTTGGCGACGTATGCGTCACCGTTGCCGTCGACCACGGTGCGCGAGGGCATGTTGCAGCCGTTCTCCCAGCAGCAGCGACCCACACACTCACCCGCCGCGAGACCCACACGATAGCGGCCTACTTCGACCGCGGTGTTCGCGTCCCACTTTGAGAGCGTGCTCTCGGCCACGTTGGGAATCCACAGGTAATCTGCACGTCGCGACTCGGCCCGCACGACCAACCCGCCCGAGGGCTCGTCGAAGGCTACGCCCCGCTGAGCCTCTTCGCTAAACGGCCTGCCGCCCATGCCCCCCGTGCGCACCGAGTTGCACGAGGTGTCCCGTGTGTACTCACACACGCCTCGCATCGTGTTGCACCGATCGATGGTGCAGCCCTCTTCGTCATCGCACATCGCGTCGGTCGTGCAGGGCCGCGCAGGTGCGCCGCCATCGGTCACACCGCCGCCGCCATCGCCGCCGCTGCCGCCCCCGTCCCCACCGTCCGAGAGCGTGCTCCCGGTGTCCCCTGCGGCGCCGTCGGAGTTTGTGACACGGCCGCCGTCGCCACCGTCGGATCCACCGTGAACAACCTCGGGATCGCTACACGACGCGCTCAACGCAAACACGAGTAAACCAAGGGATTTGCGGACATTCCAAGCAATCATGGGGCCTCCAACGACAGCACATTCAACGGACAAGACCTGGGGTCGTGCAGTGAGTCTACGCTAATTGCGCGTGAAGCTAGCCTGGCCCAACAGGACAGCGCCACGCGAGGGCGACGCGATGCAAGGTCGGCACCTGCAATTCGCTCGAAGCGTACATTTGCAAGGTCATTCGCGCGTACCTCCCTGCGCGAATACTTGGACGAGCACGCAACAGCGCAGTGAGATCCACGGGAGACGCAGCGGTCGGAAGCTCAAGCGTCAGCACGTCCTGCGTCGCGTAGGAGCTACCATTTTGCGAGAACGCTAGGCGCACTGAGATCCGAGAATCTTCTGGAATTTCTGCGGTCCATTGCACTTCGGCCCACTGAGGGTTCTCGCACCCCGCGAGCACCGTCTCGACGAGCGGCTGCCCACCGAGCAGCAAGCGACGGACCCCTCCGGTGAAATCCGAGTAGGTGTACACACGGTTCGGTCCGTCGTGGAGGGACGCCGTCCGCGCCACAGGATCCAGCCGAATCAGCGGTGTATTGAGACTTGCCGACGCGAGCCAGACCATCCCCGCGCGATCGATGCCCACGGCCGAGGGAGCGAACGGCACCGAGAGCGCAGCGCGCGGCGTGATCTGCTCCATCGCGTCCGCTGGGATAGGACCATTGGCGACAAAGCGATCGGAGTGAAAGCGCATCAGGCTCGGGGGCGTAGTGTTGATCGGAGACCAGACGACACCCGAAGAATCCGTGGTAATTCCCAGGCCCACATTAATCGTACGGCCCTGGACGGGCGATACCGCGCGGGTCCATGCGCGCATCGCCGGGTCATAGCCAACAACGTCCGCGCAGGCCGAGCCGGACAACCAAATGCGACCGCGTCTGTCAGCTGTGATCCCATACGAGTTGCCTACACAGCCCCGCAAGCGATCGGGTAAAAAGACCATCGCGCCGACCTCGCCGCTGATGGGATTCACCGGAGTAATTCCGGTGTTAATCGTGTGTTGCCAGAGGGTCCCGTCGGGCGTCACCACGCTGCCATACGCGCACGCGTCGAAGGGGACTGTACGCATCACAGACCCACGCCGCGGGTCCAACTGCACGAGCCCCGCGTTGCGTGTCCCAGCGGTCGCTCTGCACGCCCCAACCCACACAGTCCCCTGCGGAAAATCCTCGCTCCCGCGATCAATCGCAAGCGAGCGCAGCACCGCGTCGACGGGCCCCACAGGCACAGTCCACACGACGCACTCGTCGGTACCCAAGGGCAGCACGTTGTCCGCCGAGGTGCTCGTGTCGATCATCCCGTTGCCATTGCGGTCGACACACTCGGTGCGTTCGGCAGCGATTTTGCTCACGGTTCCCTGCATCGAGAAGCCGCGATTGGCGACGTAGGCGTCACCCGATCCGTCCACCACCACGCGCGAGGGCATGTTGCACCCCGTGGTGTGACAACACTGTCCGCGACACTCACCGCTCGCGAGCCCTACTCGGTACCGCGCGATTTCGCGCTGCGTGCGAGCGTCCCATTTCGACACAGTGCTCTCGGCCACGTTGGGCACCCAGAGATAGTCGCTGTCGACGAGCGAGCGCTCCAACACCAGCCCTCCCTCGGGTGTCACCCTCGTACCGTCTGGGATCGTGTCTGGCTCAAACGGGCGCTCGGTCTCTGCGCCGCGCGCGTACTCGATGCAGCCCGGGCCGCAGCTGCACACGGTCAACACGGGACTGTGCACACACGCTCCCGAGACACACTGCGAAATCGTGCACGGATCGCTGTCTTCGCAGAGCGTCTCTCCGCACCGAAGGCGCGTGTCTTGTCGCGCGTCCACAGGGCGCCCAGCGTCCCAGTCCAGCATCTCAACCGGTAGCTCCATGGGACCACTGCACGCCGCCAGGGCCACGAGGATCCAGAGCGACACACTGAGTCGAGGAGAGAGTTGCAGCACCATGCGTCGTGATGAAGAATGACCCTAGCACCGCATAAACGAAGTAAAGCAGCGTAATTTTCTTGGGTTTTTCTGGGGATATCAACGCTACCGTTGGGGACCTCAATGTCTTCAGAGAGCGTACGTATGCGGACCGTGTTGCTTGTGGATGACAGCCCTGCGGCGCGCCGCGCGCTGAGCGAGCATCTCGAAGCCAACGAGTTTGTGGTGACCACCGCGGCGAGCGCAGAGGACGCGTTTGAGCTGGCGCTGGCCACGCCACCAGACATTGTCGTGACCGACCTCTGGATGCCCGGAATGTCCGGCGTACAACTCTGTCGCTTGCTTCGCGCAGAGCGGAGCACCTCGTCGATCCCGATTCTGCTTTTGACCGCATCCGAAGACCGACGCACTCGATTTTGGGCACGCTGCGCAGGCGCAGACGCGTACGTCCACAAGGGCAAGATCCACGAGCTCATTGAGCGGATTCAGCAAGCGGTCCCGCGCCCTGAGATCGCCCCAACGGGGATGTCACAGCTCCGTGGTGGCGCAAACGAGCGGCTCGCGCAGCTGCTCGACACAGCGCTCTTCGAGTCGGTCATCGCGGGCTCGCTTCGCGCGCTCACGCAGCACGACAGCGAGTCCGATCTCTTTCGCGCGCTCGCGACCACGGCGTCCGATGTTCTGGAGTATCGCTGGCTCGCGCTCGTCCGCGAGGGCCGCGGCGCGATGTGCATTCACGCGAACCAAGCCGAGCCCGCGATCCTCGCCGAGGCCAAAGAAGCGCTGCGTTGTCCCGACCGAACACCGAGCTTTCTGTGCGACGACCGCCCTCACCAAGGCCCTCCGTCACAGACCCAAGCGGTCACCCACGAGATCCGACTTGGCGACAAGCTCTTGGGTCACCTCGCGATGAGCCCCTCGCGACGAAGCCGCCCAGAAGACGACCGATTGTTCATGGAGGTCGCCGCGCGGGAGCTCGGCGCAGTGCTTCACACGCTCTCGTTGGTCGAAGACGCGCGACGATTGGCGGCCACGGACACGCTCACTGGCCTGATGAATCGCAGGGCGTTTGTCGACTCGATCCGACGCGAGATCTCGCGATGCACACGACACTCGTTCTCGCTCTCGCTGCTGTTGCTCGACGTCGACCACTTCAAGCGCGTCAACGATACGCATGGACACGGCGCCGGAGACCAGGTGCTCGTGACCGTCGCGCGCGCCCTTGAGCGCTCGACGCGGACCAGTGACATTGTCGCGCGTTGGGGCGGCGAAGAGTTTGTCGTGGCGCTGATCCAGAGCGGAGAGGCTGGCGCGAGGATCGCGGCCGAGCGAATTCGACGCGCGATCGCGACCGCTCCGACCCAGGCGGACGGCGGCGTGGTGATTGACATCAGCGCGTCGATTGGCGTCGCGAGCGTCGATGGGCTCGACAAGGGCTGTGACCTCGACGATCTCGTTCGGCGCGCGGACGAGGCGATGTACACGGCGAAACAGCGTGGAAGAAACCGCGTCGAGATCGCCCCCGCATTGCGCCCTGCGACCTGAGTGCAAATCTCTCAACGCGCCCGCTCGGTGTGCTCTACTCGCGCGCTGTGAACGACATCGCGATGCCCCCCGAGGACGACGCATGGGACGACCGCGTGGTTTGCCCCGACGACCTCTGCACCGGAACTCTCAACAGCGCGGGTCACTGCGGTACCTGTGAGGTCACGTTCGAGGCTCACGCTCGGCCCACCCAAGATCCGACCTATCCCACGGATATCACTGACGAATCGGCAGAGACACCGCCCGACGACGCGCTCCCCTCGGCTGCTCTCACGGTGGCCAGCGAAGACAGCGAAGACTGCGAAGACAGCGCCAAGGTATCCGACGACCGCGAGCCCTGTGACGACGACCTCTGTGTGGGCGTCTTCGATGCACATGGGCGGTGCGGCACCTGCGGCGCAGAGCGCGCTTAGCGCGACACGCTGAGGGTGATACGCTCTCTGCGTGGAACTAAGCGGCAAGCAAAAACGTCACCTTCGCGCACTCGGCAACACCCTCAACCCTGTCGTTCGGCTCGGCAAAGCGGGCCTCGGAGACGCGCTCGTGACCGCGGTCGACAGCGCCCTCACGCGACACGAGCTGGTCAAGATCAAGCTGAGCCCCGAGACCCCCGAGTCTCGCGACGAGGTCGCAGATTTTCTCTCCGAGCACACCAAGAGCGCGATCGCGCAGGTGATGGGCGGCACCATCTTGTTGTACCGACGCCACCCCGAAGAACCCAAAATTGTGCTGCCTGCGCGCAGCGACGGGACACACTGAGCATCAGAGACGAAACCCATGATCCCGGCCGCGCATAGACCGCTGTTTCACCGCGCTTTTGCAGCGTATTCGCGACGTCTCCTCGCGGGCCGCTTTCACGCCGTCTGGACCCGTGGAGAGCTCTCTGCGTCTCCAGAGCCCTACGTCATGGCCGTGCAGCACGTAGCGTGGTGGGACCCATTGCTCTTGATCTACCTGTCTAAGTACGCGTGGGAACCCGCGACGTACTTCGTCATGATGGATGAGCGCAATCTCAAGAAATATCCCTTCTTTCGCTACGTTGGCGCGTTTGGCGTCGACCTCTCGACCCCCGAAGGGCGCCAAGAATCTCTCGCGTACGCGCAAGCCCGCGCGACCGAACAAAACGCCCGCGTCGTGCTCTTTGCGCAGGGCCTGCAGAGACCCATGGACCTGCGCCCGATCGTGTGTCGCCCTGGGGCGCGCAAGATCGCAACGGACGCTCGGTGCCCCATCGTGCCCATCGCGCTGCGCTACGAATTTCTCGAAGACGAGTACCCCGATGTCTTTGTCTCTCACGGCGCCCCACGGTGGGTTCACACCGACGAGAGCTCGCACGACCTCGTGGGTCAATGGCTCACAGAAGAGGCAGATTCGCTGCGCGATGACGTGCACGCCGGGAGGCTCGATCGCTTCGTCCGGCGGCTCGAAGGCCGCGGCGAGAGGGACCCGCTGAGCGAACAATCCATCGGGAAGAGCATGTTCAATCGCAGCTAACGGTTGACTTTCGGGGCATTGTGATGAAAACCCCGCCCACCGCAGCGCGCGGCGGCGTCGCGCGCGTTGGCTCTATCCAATGGCTCGATCGTTTGTCACCCATCGCTCAGGCGAGGCACAAACCATCCCAGACGTAGAGCTCCTCACGTCTTACGCCCGCACCAGCTGCCCATTGCGATCTACGCAACGCGCCACTCGTCCGGGTACGCCGCACGAAAGCGCATCATTTCCCAGTGAATTCATTTGAAGAGCTCTCCCTTGTTGAGCCCCTTCTCCGTGCTGTACGCGCCGAGAACTACACCACGCCGACGCCCATCCAAGCGCAGGCCATCCCCCACGCACTCCGCGGCTTAGACCTCCTTGGGTGTGCACAGACTGGCACGGGCAAGACCGCAGCGTTCGCGCTCCCGACCCTCCAACACCTCGCCACCAAGCCCCCCGCAGAGCCCTCTGAGCCTTCGCGGTCTTCAGACGGACGCCGTGGCCCCGTCCGCAGCACTCCTTCGCGCCCCGTGCGTTGCCTCGTGCTGACCCCCACGCGTGAGCTTGCATCACAAATTGCTGAAACATTTCGCACACTTGGACGCGAGCTCCCGCTGCGCACCGCCGTGGTCTTCGGCGGCGTCGGCTACGAGCAACAAGAGCGCATGCTACGGGGCGGCGTCGACATTCTTGTCGCGACCCCAGGACGACTGATCGACTGGCTCCAAAAGGGCGTGGTCAACCTTGAGCGCGTCGAAGTGTTGGTCCTCGACGAAGCAGACCAAATGCTCGACATGGGCTTTATTCACGACGTTCGACGCATCGTCGCGCGTGTGCCCAGCAAGCGACAGACGCTGTTCTTCTCGGCCACCATGCCGCCAGAGATCCGCAAGCTCAGCAGCGAGTGGCTCCACGACCCGGTCGAGATCTCGGTCGTGCCTCCGGCGACCACCGCAGAGCGCGTCGAGCAGAAGGTCTTTTTCGTCGAGACCGCGGACAAGCGCTTGCTTCTTGAGCACCTGCTCAAGGGCCGTGATGTGACCCGCGCGCTGGTGTTTTCGCGCACAAAACACGGCGCAAACAAGATCGCCAAATGGCTCGAGGCCGCCTCGGTCACCGCCGAAGCGATCCACGGAAACAAGTCTCAGAACGCACGCGAGCGCGCCCTCGAGAGCTTCAAGACCGGCCAGACCCGTGTGCTCGTCGCGACCGACATCGCGGCACGCGGCCTGGACATCGACCAGGTCTCGCACGTCGTAAACTTCGACCTCCCGAACGTCCCCGAAGTGTACGTTCACCGCATCGGGCGCACAGCGCGCGCAGGCGCAGAGGGTGTCGCGTGGTCGTTTTGCAACGACGAAGAGCGCGAGTACCTCCGTGACATCGAGCGCATCACACGCCAGCACATCGACATCGCACGCGAGCACCCCTACGCGTCGCACCTGCCGCCCCCCTCGGCGACCAACCTCACCCCCGCGCAGCAGGCGGTCCGTGGGCCAGCGACTTCGCGGCCTCGCGCGACCAACCACCGCGGACCTCAGCGCGGTGGGCAGCGTGGCCCTGCGCCACGTGCTCCGCAGGGGCCGAGCAGTGGCGAGCGCCGACCAGACTCGCACGCACACGCGCCGCGGCCCGCACAGGCCAACGCAGGCGCCCAGCCGCGCAACAGCAACAACGCGCCGCCCCGCTCGGCCGAGCCCGCGCGAGGGCCTCGCACGGACGCT
>JAUXYJ010000015.1 GCA_030694465.1 Deltaproteobacteria bacterium
GTAACGCAGAGCGCAATTGGAAAGCTGCGCCCGCGTTTTGGCCCGAAGCGAAGAGACAACTCGTCGCCTACTTCGGCGAAGAGCGCTTTCTTACCCCTTAAATTGATTTCCATTTCCGAGCACAAACTTCGTTACAGGCCCATACACGGTGCCCAGTGTGCTGGTGGGGGCGACCGCGCAGGGGGTGCCCGGGGTGGCGAACGTGTGCGAGAACGCTGTGCCAGAGATCGTGCACGCGCCAGAGCTGTTAAACCCGAGGCGGATACGGCCTAGGCCGCCGTTGCCGCCGCGGCCGCCGTTGGGGTGCACGTTGGAGCCACCAGTGCCTCGCGCGGCGCTCACAGAGGCGCCTGCTTGGACGGTGAGCGCTGGGGCGCGGAGGTCGATGGCCCCGCCGCTTCCGCCGCCGCCGCCTCCGCTGGCGAAGCTGGGTGCGGCTTGGCCGCCGTCGCCGCCGTTGACGCGCAGCACCGCGGTGGCTGTGATCCGGATGCTCACGGTGGACGCGATGCGCAGCGCGCCGCCGCCACCGCCACCACCGCCGCCGAGGCCGTACGAGTGGCCATACGCGGGGCAGGGGTCGCCGCCGCCGCCACCACCGCCGCCGGACGAGCCGGGTGAGAGAGTGTTGAGCGCGAGGTCCATGAAAGCGGCGCGGCCGATCGAGCCACCGCCGCCGCCGCCTGCTGCGGCTTGAAAGGGCATGCCGTTGAGTGTGATGGTGCCGCTCTGTCCCGGGGTCGCTCCGAGGGCTGGCTCGCCGCCGCTCCCGCCACCGGCGGTGCAGACGGTGCTGGTGCAGCTTCCGACGCCACCGAGCGAGGGGGTGGGGGTGCCTAGGCGGCGTCCGCCGTTGCCCCCGGCCGCGGTGGTCCGGTCTGGGGCTGTCTCGTTGTAGAACGCCGCGCCGCCACCGCCGCCCGCTGCGCCACCGCCGCCACCGCCACCCGAGCCACGGCGTCCGCCGGAGTTGCCTCCGCCATTGTTGCCGCCGGGGCCACCGCACGAGGCCGCCCTCCCCGGTGTCATGGAGCCGGCGCTGCCTGCGCCGTCGGAGTCTACGGCGTTGCCGCGGGCGACGTTGGCAGCGTTGCAGCTGTTGGCGGTCCCGGCGAGGGTTGCGCGGCCGAGGCCTGCTGCGCCGCCATGGGCTCCACCACGCTGCATGTCGTTGTTGCAGGTCGTCCTACTCGCGTCTTGGTCGAGGGAGTTGGCGCCGTTGGCGCCGGCGAGGTCGAGGGTGCCGTCAATGACCACGGCGCCGGTGGCGCGGAGGTCTAGGATTCCGCTGCCGAAGTTGGTGCCTGCGACGAGGCCCACGCGCACGGTGGCGGTGGCGGGGATGGTGATGGTGGTGAAGTGATGGATCCCGGGCGAGAGCGTGGTGACCATGCCTGCGGGGGGATTAAACGCGCCCTCGGCGCCGGTGGACGCAAAGGGCGTGCACACTCCGGAAGCGCACGAGAGGGCGCCGCACGAGTTGCCACAGGCGCCGCAGTGCAGGTCGTTGTTTTGGAGCGAGGCTGCGGGGACGTTGTCGGTCATTCCGTCGCAGTTGTTATCGAGGCCGTCGCACACCTCGGCGCCGGACGGGACGCAGACATCGGGGCGGGTGTCTTGGACATCGCTTGCGTCGCTTGCGTCGCTTGCGTCGGTGGGCGCGCTGGCCTCGGTGACATCGCTGGCGTCCATGCGCACCGAGGCTTCGGGCACATCGGGGGTGTTGGACGCGTCGGCATCGCGGGTGTTTGCGTCTACAGCGGTCTCAGCGGTCTGAGCGTCGCTCACATCGACGATCTTCGGAAAAGCGCAGCCTGCCATCACGCCGACGAGGCACGAGAGTTGTACGAGTTTGTTCATGGCTTAGAAGCTCCCGCCGAGGTGAAGTGCGACGCTGTGGGGTTGGATGGATGGCATGACCCAGGCTTGCGGGCGCTCGCTTGCGGGGCGGGCGCTCGCGGGTCGGTTGAGGAGCGCCGCGATGAGCCATGAGCCCCCGGCGGCGAGGACGACGGCGCCGCCGATGAGGGTGACGTTGAGGGCGGTGGTGTAGCCCGGTCCCGCTTGCGCTTGGGCGGTGGCCATGGGGCCGTTGCACTGGAGTGTGTCTGTGGCCGAGTCGTAGGGGCAGGCGCCCAGGGCTGTGCCACGGAGGGCTCCGAAGACGCCCGAGAGGGCGAGGCTGGCGGCGCCAACACTGACGACCACCAGGGGGCCGACGAGCGAGGGACCAGGGGTGGGGGTGACGGCGGGCGCGTCGTGCACGCTCGGGGTGTTGGTGGCGCTCGGGGCGGTGGGAGTGCTGGGCTCGGTGACTGTGGTGCTGGGCTGCCCGGGACTGACTGCGGCGAGCGAGAAGACCTCGCGGAGCTGGGCGCTCTGGGGGATCTCGAGGGTGCGGCGCTGGGTGGTGTAGCCTGGCGCGCGGACCTCGAGGGTGACCGTGCCCACGGCCACGCGGACGGGCGCTGTCAGGGGCAGGGCGCTGGCGCGGACGTCGTTGACGAAGAGCTCTGCGTTGGGGGTGCTGCAGCGGACTTCGATCGAGGCCAGGCGTGTGCTGATCTGGCGCATGGCGTTGGCGAGGGACTCGCGGTTGCGCTCGATCCAGGGGTCGGTGGTGACGGCGAGGGCGGCTTGGAGGTCTTGCTCGGCCGAGACCCACTGGCCGAGGGCTTGCTCGGCGAGGGCGATCTGCGCTTGGGTGCGCGCCGAGGGGGCGAGCTGGTGTGCGCGGCGAAACTCGACGAGGGCTTCGTCGTCGTTGCCGGCTTGGCGCAGGGTGACTCCACGGGCGACGGCAGCGTCGGCAGAGACCTGCGCGTTGGGCGGGGTCGTCGGTGCGGATTGCGCCTGGGTTGCCGAGGAGTGTGCCAGCGCGGCGGTGAGCGCGAGGGCGCGCAGCGTGGCGGGTGAAGCGAGTTGAGAGTGGCGCATGAGTTGCGAAGGATTCTACTGGGGGTTTCCAGAGATTCCTACGACTCGGGCTTACAAAGTAGTTTGTGAGACTACATGCCAGAGGTCTCAAGGTTTCGAGTGGGTGGGGTGAGCACGCTCGAGACCTTGAGACTTGGGTGGCAAAACGACCAGAAAGGCACTTTGTCGAGTGGGAGGGAGTGACAAAGAGCGGTAGAGCGTTTTCTGGTGTCCGGTGGAGCTGATGGGGGTCGAACCCACGACCTCCAGAGTGCGATTCTGGCGCTCTCCCAACTGAGCTACAGCCCCGAACAGGGGCGGGAATCTGCCGCTGAAATGTGCAAGAGTCAAGACCTGAGTGACAAATCGATGAAGGGTCGTGTTGTTGTGGGTCGGCGAGGGGTCTTGGCGCTCTTGGGAGTGAGCTGCGGGGCGATGGCTTGCCGTAGAGAGACGTATTCTGTCACGGGCAGAGGGCTTCCGTCTGGGTGGCGCGAGCGGAGGCTTGAGGCGTCGCTGGGTGCGCGGCGGGCGTTGGTGTTGTCGTCGCGTGAAGATCAGCGCGAGGCGGTGCTCTGGAGCCGGGATTTGGGCTGGGATTTGCCGTTGCGTGGGGGCGCTCTGGTGCACACGGCGCTCTTGTTGGCGGTGCTGCGCGGAGAGCTGGTTACGGCGGACACGGTGTTTCGGTGTGACGGTTCGCGGTGTGAGCGCGCGCATGGGGCGATCCGGCCGGCGGACGCGCTGGCGCTGGGGTGCAGGACGTTTTTTGTTCCGTTGGCGTCGCGGGTGGGGACGTCGATGTTGGCGTCGGCGTTTGCGGTGTTGGGTTTGGCGAGCCCCTCGGTACCGGATGACCCGGTGGTGCGGACGCGGTTTGCGCTCGAAGGTGAGGGCTGGGTTCTCCGGATCCAGGACACTTTGGCGATGGGGCAGGCGCTCTCGCGGCACCCCGAGCCAGCGCCCACGATGTGGAGCGAGGCCCTGGTGCCCCGGAGCGCCGAGCCGGGGCCCCTTCGAGGGGTCGTCGCGGTGCGAGACACCGAGGCGTGGTTTGTGGGCTACTCGGTGGGGAGCGAGCCGCGCTGGGTGTCCGCGTTTGTGAGCGATTGCGATGGGCGACCAGGGCAGGTGGTGGTCTCGCTGGCGAGGGCTACCCACGAGGCGTGGTTGCGCGAGGGTCAGGCCCAGAGGCCTGTGAATCCTTTGATCGTTCCGCGGCGGAGGGGGCGCCGCTGAGGCACTGTGTGCTAGGGTCCCTACTTGATAAGCCTTGCGGGATCGCGCGTTGCGAGCCTGTTGCGGACACACTCACTGGAGACGGGATACGAATGGCGACGGACTTCTACGACCTTGATGCACTGTTGACCGAAGACGAGCGGTTGGTTCGTGACAACGTGCGGGCGATGGTCACCTCGAAGGTGCTCCCTACGATTGGCGAGCACTTCGAAGCGGGCACGTTTCCGATGGAGCTCATCGCGGAGTTTGGTCGCTCGGGCGTACTGGGAGCCTCGCTACCCGAGGAGTACGGTTGCGCGGGCATGAGTGACATCGCGTACGGCTTGGCCATGCTCGAGCTTGAGCGCGGGGACTCTGGGGTCCGCTCGTTTGCGAGCGTCCAGGGGGCTCTGTGCATGTACCCGATCTATGCCTTCGGGACCGAAGAGCAGCGACGCAAGTATCTCCCGGGGATGGCCAAGGGCGAGATCATCGGTTGCTTTGGCCTCACCGAGCCGGACTATGGCTCGAACCCCGCGGGGATGATCAGCCGGGCGGTGCGCACCCCGTCGGGCTTTCGCATCAACGGTACCAAGCGCTGGATCACCAACGGCAACCTCGCGCACATCGCGATCATCTGGGCCAAGCTCGATGACAAGATCCGCGGGTTTGTGGTCCCGACGGACACCAAGGGCTTCACTGCGCAGAAGATCGAGCGCAAGTTCTCGCTCCGTGCCTCGGTCACCAGCGAGCTGATTCTCGAAGACGTTGAGGTCAACGAGGACGCATTGCTCCCCAATGTCGAGGGGCTCAAGGGACCGTTGAGCTGTCTGAGCCAGGCGCGCTATGGCATCTCGTGGGGTGTCATCGGCGCGGCCGAAGCGTGCTTTGAGTGCGCGGTGGACTACGCCAAGAACCGGGTGCAGTTCTCTCGACCCATCGCGGGCTTTCAGCTTGTGCAGGCCAAGTTTGCCGAGATCGTGACCGAGATCACCAAGGCGCAGCTTGTGGCGTGGCGCTTGGGCAAGCTCAAAGAGGCCAAGAAGATGACCCCACAGCATGTGTCTTTGGCCAAGCGCAACAACGTGCGGATGGCGCTTGAGTCTGCGCGGACCTGCCGAGACATTTTGGGTGGCAACGGGATCACCTACGAGTACCCGATCGGGCGGCACATGCTGAACCTCGAGACCGTGTCGACCTACGAGGGGACCCACGACATCCACTCGTTGGTATTGGGCCATGCGGTGACGGGTCTCGCGGCCTACGACTGGACCCCGCCTCCGGGCGAGTGAGCGTGTCAGCCTAGGCTGAGCAGGTCTTGGGGGATCTGCAGGGCTTCGAGCGCCTGGGCGAGGGCGGCGTCGGTGGCTTGGGGGAGGTAGGGTAGAGGGCCGCGGACGCGGGCGGTCCCTAGGATTCTCTTGAGCTCTTGGGCGCTTGAGGCGGCTGGGTCGCTCTCGGGGCGGGACTGGTTGAGCACGATCAGGGGGACTGTGAGGCCACGGCGCTCGAGGGCCTCGACGGTGAGCAGCGTGTGGTTGATCGTGCCCAGGGCGTCACGTGCCACGACGAGGGTGTGCTGGGGCTGGATCGATCGCAGGGCATCGGCGAAGAGCAGGGCGTGGGTGAGCGGGACCAGCGCGCCGCCGGCGCCTTCGAGCAAGAGGACATCGGCGGGGACGGCTTGAGCCGCGGTGAGGCTGTGGGCAAGCTGGGCTGCGGTGAGGGGGCTGCCCTCGGCGAGGCTGGCCACGGTGGGAGCTGCGGGGACTCGGTAGCGGTGTGGGGCAATCAGTGCGAGCTCGTCTGGGCGGTGGGCTGCCTGGGCGAGGGCGAGGCCATCCGCGGGCAGCAGAGAGCCATCGGGGAGGGGTTTGCAGCCTGTCTCGACCCATTTGAGTGGGAAGGGTCGCAGACCGCGGAGGCAGAGGGCGTGCAGGAGGCCACGGGTGATCGTGGTCTTGCCGACCCCGGTGTCGGTGGCGGTGATCACCCAGACGGGGCAATTGGCAGGGGGAGGCAGGGTCATGGGAGCTCACGGAGGCTGAGCGCGAGGGCGTGGGCGAGGCCGTCGAGCTCGTGGGGTTGGTGCTGGGCGCTGAGGGTGATGCGCAACCGGGATGTTCCACGTGGAACAGTGGGCGGGCGGATGGCGGAGACAAAGTAGCCACGGGCGAGCAGAGCCTGGCTCACTTGGACCGCCCGAGACTCGTCGCCCACGACAAGCGACAAGATGGGTGCACAGGCATCACCGCCACAGGGCACATCCCGGAGGGCGAGGGCCCAACGGAGCTGGGCGCATCGGAGGGCGAGGGTCTCTCGGAGATCCGGGCGATCCGCGGCAAACTCGACCGCGGCGCGCAGAGCGAGGGCGCTGGAGGGCGACACGCCTGTCGAGAACACAAGTCCGCGGGCTCGGTTCCACAGGAGCTGGCGCAAGAGGGCAGAGCCCGTGACAAACGCGCCCACTGAGCCAAGGGCCTTGCCGGCAGTGCCCACCAGAACATCTGGCCTGATCTCGGCCAGCGCGCAGGCCCCGCGGCCCTGGGGACCGAGCACACCGAGCGCGTGGGCCTCGTCGATGTAGAGCCCCAGACCCTCGCGATCGGCGAGGGCCCGGAGGGTGGCCAAGGGGGCGAGGTCCCCGTCCATACTGAAGATGCTCTCACTCGCGATCCATCCCCGGCGAAAGGGTCGGGCTCGCTCGATGGCGTGCGCCAGGGCCAGCGTGTCACCGTGCGGGTAGATCACCGTGCGACCACGGGAGAGCCGAGCACCATCGACGATGCTGGCGTGGTTGAGCGCATCGCTGAAGAGAACATCGTCAGAGCTCACCAGCGCCGGGATCACCGAGGCGTTCAGGGCATAGCCGGACGAGAACAACAGCGCACTTTCGCTTCGTAGCCACAGGGCGAGGGCGCGCTCGGCCAGTGCGTGGGCAGGGTGGTCCCCGCTCACCAAGCGAGAGGCCCCCACACCGAGGTGCTGGGCAGCGCAGGCCTCGGTGACCTGGGCGATGAGCTCTGGGTTGCTCCGGAGGCCCAGGTAGTCGTTGCTGCAGAAGACGGTGACTTGAGCTCCATCGAGGGCTCCGTGGATCCCATCGGGTGCGTCGAGGGTGCGTGGGTGGCGGAGCTGCTGGCGGTGGCTGAGCTCTGCGAGATCTTCTTCGAACCAGGCTTGGGTCATGACGAAAATGAGGATTCGGTGGTCGGAGAATGTCGACGGGTGCGGGGGCTCTCACGGGATGAGGGCAGCCACCGGAGGGATGTAGAGAGGTCGCCCGATGTGGTGTACAAGATGAGGGATCGTGGCTGCGAAACATAGTGCGTTGGGCAATGGTTGGGGACAAGCGCGCAGGACAATCGCCCAAGCAGGCCGAGTGTTCCACGTGGAACATTGGGTGGCTCTGGCGCTGTGTGCCTGTCAGCCTCAAAGCCCCGCAGCCAATGCCTCTGCACCGCCAGACTCGCTCCAGCAGCCCGCCCCTCGGGACGCCCCACCGGAGGTGAGCACTCCTGCCAGCACCGATCCCTGCACTGGACACACCCGAGAGCACGCCGCCCGTGACCTGCTCGATCTCGCCCTCTCGGATGCTCCCTTGACCACCGAGCAAGCCGCCCGCTGTCTCGCTCATCGCGCCGACCTCGATGTGCCCACCCAGAGGGCCCTGCGCTTTATGCTCGCCCGCCGCTTGCCCACCCAGTCTCTCGCCGCCTGGTGGGACACCGTCCCCGACGAAGACCGTTGGCTCGTCTTGCGTGGCCTCGCGGGCCGCCCTCGCAGCAACCCACCCACGCTGCCTCCCATCCGTTGGCAGGTCGATCCCCTCCCCAGCAGCCCCCTGGCCACCCTGATCGGTCGCTTTCGGTTGACCCCCAGGCCCGTCGAAGACCCTGCACCACACGCTGTCCAGGGGCTCGCTTCGGCCTCGATCAATCGCCAGATCGCGACCGCGCGCTGGGTCCAGAGCAGCACTTGGCTCCCCAGCATCGATGACCTCGCGTGGCTCTCAGCCCAGGCGACCCCCGCCATGGTCCGCGCCATGAGTGAGCGCCCAGACCGCTCCCAGCTCCCGTGGGGCGAGTGGCTCGCCCTCACCGCGCGCCGGGCTCACTTGGCCCCCCGTCTCTGGGGCAACGCGTGGAGATCCCTACGCGATGGCCTCCCGGTCTCTGTGCGCACCCCTGCCAATGTCGCCCTGTGGCTCGCGAGCCTCGCGATGGTGCCCCCCGTGCGTGGCCTCACCGAGCAGGCCCAGGCCTACTTCGTCTGCGAAGATGCCCTGGCCCTCGATCGCTGGAGCAACACCGCCGAGCGCACTCCCCCATGCGCCTCGGGAGACCTGCGCTGGATCGCCGATCTCCACCATGCCAAATTGCTCCGAGAGATCACCACCCCCGAGCGCCTCCGTGCCCAGTCTCTGGTATCCCTCCGCGCCCAGAACACCCAGCGCCCCCCCGTGCTCATCGAGGTCGCGCAGTCCGCGGTCACCCTCCGCCAATCCACCGCGCTCCCCATTGTTCAGAGCCTGCTGAGTGAGCGCGATCCTGGGGTCGTCGCCGCGGTGCTCGAAGGCCTCGTCGCCCACGAGGCCCTCGCCCGCGCTCTGCCGCGCCCTGCCCTGAGCGCCATGATCGACAGTGTACTCAACGCGCCCGAAGGACCCGCCCTCGAGGCCCAGCTGCAAGCGATTCAGCTCTTGCAGAAGCTCCGCTGGCCCCTACCCCCCAGCGCCACGCAGACCCGCGTCCGAGCTCTCCAATCCGCCCTCGCCGATGGAGGCGCCACCCTCTACCGAAGCGCAGCACCAAGCGTCCCTGCTCCGCCACGCCGAGTGCTCATGGTGACCGACGCCGGGAGTCTCACCTTCGAGGTGATCCCTGCCCAAGCTCCGAGGGCCGCGCAGGTGCTCTTCGAAGCGATCCGTGCCGAGCGCTACAATGGCCTCCGCTGGCACCGCGTGGTCCCCGGCTTTGTCACCCAAGGTGGCGACCCTCGCGGCGATGGCTACGGCGGAACCGATCACCCCACCGAGACCGAGCTCTCACTCCAGCCCTTTGAGCGCGGCGCCGTCGGCGTGCCCCTCGCCGGGCTTGACACCGGTGGGATCCAGCTCTTCTTCGTGACCGCGGATTCGCCCCATCTCGATGGACGCTACCCCTGGCTCGGCCGAGTGCTCCAGGGCCTCGACGTCCTCGATGGGATCTTGCCGGGCGACCGCATCCAACGCGTCGAGTTTGCCAGCGAGTAGGGTCTCCGCCCTCTCCCACCGCGTCCCCGATGCTCGTGGACCTTAGAGCACTACGCTCGCTCGGACATTTCCCACATACCCACCCTCGACGATGTCCACCGCGGCCGCGATCGCTGGGTCCGTCGACTCGGGAAGCTCGATCTCAAGATGCACAATGAGATCCGTCGCCGGGCGGCTCTTGTTCTCGGCGATCCCCTTGCCCCGCACTCGCAAGAGCGTCCCCGAGCGGCTGCGCGCCGGGACCGTCACGGTGACATCTCCGTCTGCCGTCGGCACGCGCACCTTGCCCCCATGAAAAGCCTCGCCCAGCGTGATGGGTAAGCGCACATGAAGCTCACCAGACTCTTCGAGCCAAAACCGCTCGTGGGGTTGCACTTCGATGTTGAGCAAGAGATCCCCCGCAGGACCGCCACTCGACGAAGGCAGCCCCTTGCCCGGCACACGAAGCCGCGTCCCAGACCGAGCCCCTGATGGAATCCGCACGGTCATCTCTTTATTGTTGACATTGAGCTTAACTTCTGATCCGCGGATGGACTGCCCAAAGGTGATGCTCAGACCACCCTCAAGGTCCCGCCCGCGCGTGGGCTGTGCGGTGCGAAAGCCAGAGAAGCCTCCGCCTCCACGGACGTTGGCCGCGCTGCCAAAGAACCCGTCAAAAATCTTTGAAAAATCAACAGGTTGTCCCGAGTCACGCCCCAGCAGGTCTTCGAGATTGGGCCCACCACCCGTCTGCTGTTGCCAGCGGCTGTACTCTCTGGCCTTCGCGGGGTCGAAGCCGTCGCGCAGCCCCATCTCGCCAAACTCATCGTACACCGCGCGCTTCTTGGGGTCGCTGAGCACCTCGTAGGCCACGTTGACCTTCTTAAATCGTGCCTCTGCGGCAGCGTCTTCTTGGTTGCGGTCGGGGTGAAGCTTCATCGCGAGGGCGCGATAGGCTTTCTTGAGCTCGTCTTCGCTCGCGCCCTTGGCGACGCCGAGCTCGGCATAGTAATCGTTTGCAGAAGCCATGGCAGCCGCAGACTAAGGTCCCTACGCCGAGGCGTCGATAGCCTTCGTGCACAGCACAGCGGCGATCACGTTTTGGGCCCTGACGTCGCACCCTTTGCGCGAGGCTCCGTGGGCTGGTGACAACCGCTCGCCCCGAGGTTTCGACCATCCAGCGCGGCGGACCTTGCGCAAGCCCGGTCGCGAGTGTACCGCCCTACCTGTGGTGAACCCGACGCAGATCGAAGCAAGGAACCTCCCGCGCCATGTCGCCATCATCATGGATGGCAACGGTCGTTGGGCCGAACAGCGTGGTTTTTCTCGCACCGAAGGCCACCGTCGCGGCAGTGATGCCGTGCGAAGAGTCGTCCGTGCGGCGCGGCGCTTGGGCGTCGAGGCCCTCACGCTCTTTGCGTTCTCTGAGCAAAACTGGGCGCGACCGCAGCTCGAAGTGCAGCTCTTGATGGGGCTCTTGCGTGAGTTCTTGGTCAGCGAACGTGGCGAGATCCTCGAGAACGGCATCCGGCTACGTGCCATTGGTGACCTCACGCGCCTGCCCACAGAGGTCCGTCGAGAGCTCGATCCCCTGCAAAATGACTCGGCAAGCAACGGTGCCATGACCCTCACGCTCGCCCTCTCGTACGGTGGCCGCGAAGAGATCGCGGACGCGGCAAAAGACCTCGCGCGCGCGGTCGCCGCAGGGCAGCTCGACCCCGAAAACATCACTCCCGAGCTGCTGCAATCACGCATCGCGTCGGTCGCAGTGGGCGACCCAGACCTGCTCGTGCGCACCGGCGGAGAGCTCCGTATCTCGAACTTCTTGCTCTGGGGCGCGGCGTATTCTGAGCTGCATTTTACCCAGAAACTCTGGCCTGACTTCGAGGCCGAAGATCTCTACCGAGCCGTCGCAGCGTATCAGTCTCGTGAGCGACGCTTTGGGCTCACCGGCGGGCAAGTCCGCAACCTGCGTGCGGCAGGCAGCGTGAGCGACGAAGACGTTGCGACCCTCGTGCCCGTGGCCAAAGGGTATGCTCACGGCGGTCGATGAAGAACTTTTTCTCTCGGTTGCTCACCGCCTTCGTGGCGGTTCCACTGCTGTTATCCCTGCTCTATCTGCTCCCGTGGTCCGGCTGGGGTAGCTTCGTCGCGCTCGCGCTCACCGTCGCGTGCCTCGAGTTCTTCGCGCTCACGCACCCCGACGACAAACCCGCCCGATGGGTCGGCGCGGCGCTCACGTTGGGAGTGTACACGGCGCTGGTGATCACCGATTTTGGCGCGCGTGGCCCCGCATCGTGGTCTCTCGCAGCGCTGGTCTTGGTCGCCCCTGTCGCGCTGATTTACACGGTCTTTCGACCGCTCGCACAACAGACCGCGATGCTGCGGATGGCCTCGATGGCCCTCGCGCCCATGTACCTCGGGACCGCGTTTGCGACCAACGTCGCCCTCGGTCGCGTGGGCCAAGAGCAGTCACGACACCTCGGCGCGGGCCTGGTGGTCTTCTCGCTCATGGTGTCTTGGTTCGGTGACACGGGGGGCTATTTTGCAGGCAAAGGCATCGGCGGCCCTAAGCTCTATCCCGCTGTTTCTCCCGGAAAAACCTGGGCCGGTGCCTTCGGTGGCCTCGCCGCGAGCGCGCTTGGCGCCGTGATCGCGCACTTCTGGTTTTTGCCCGAGCTTCCTCTTGCGCGCGGGATCCTCGCGGCCATCCTCGCGGGCGCCCTGGGCCAAATCGGTGACCTCTGCGAGTCGCTCATGAAGCGCTCGGTCAACGTCAAAGACTCGGGCGCGATCTTGCCCGGCCACGGCGGGATGCTCGACCGTGTCGACGCGCTGCTGTTTACCTCGGTCACGCTCTACGGCATGCAGCGCATGGGCTGGCTGATTCCCTAAGCTGTGCGTCGAAACGTACGCACACGCTGCGTCGTGTACGAAGCTTCTGCGCACGGCAGTGACGGCACATTTGTAGCGCGGTGTGTCGCGGTTTTGACGCGCGAAGTAGCTTGAAAGCAGACCCGTGGTGGGGATAGATCGCCGCGGGCTACACATGGCGAAGCGATCAAGATCAGCAGGGCACAGCAAGCCAGTTTCCGTGCGTGGCTCTACGTCGCCGGTGGAAGAGTCCACGAGCGATGCGCCGTTGAGAGAGACGGCAGAAAGCCGAGAAGCAAGCATGTCGGGCAAATACGAGTTCTTTCAGGTCATTCAGCAGTACCTGAAAGAAGCGGCGCGCGCAGTCGAGCTAGACCCCACGGTCGAGCATCTTCTGTCGCAGCCGAAGAACGAAGTGATTGTGAATTTCCCCGTCAAAATGGACAACGGCGAGGTGAAGCTGTTCAAGGGGTATCGCATCCAGCACAACAACATCTTGGGGCCGTTCAAGGGTGGCATCCGCTATCACGAGTCGGTCACCCTCGATGACGTCAAGGCCCTCGCGGCCATGATGACCTGGAAGTGCTCGCTCATGAAGCTCCCCTTCGGTGGCGGAAAGGGCGGCATTAAGTTCAATCCTCGCGAGCATTCAGCACTCGAATTGCAGAAGGTTACGCGACGCTTCACCCACGCGCTCGGTGGCAACATCGGCCCCGACTACGACATCCCCGCGCCCGATGTGGGCACCAACTCGCAGACCATGGCGTGGATGATGGACACGTACATGAACACCGTCGCCCACGTGAACAAGCAGAGCTCACGCGGCGTGGTCACCGGCAAGCCCGTCGCCAGCGGCGGCACACTTGGCCGCGAAAAAGCCACGGGACAAGGCGTAGTCCACTGCATCACCGAGTGGGCCAAAGACAACCGGTTTAACCTCGAGGGCTGCACCTACACCGTGCAAGGCTTTGGCAACGTGGGCGCCAACGCGGCCATGATCTTGTCCAAGTTTGGCGCGAGCTTGATCGCCGTCGGAGACCACACGGGATACCTCTACAATCCCGAGGGCTTCAACGAACACAAGCTCACCGAGTGGGTCCGCGAGCACAAGGGAATCGCCGGCTATCCCGCAGGCAAACCCATCACCCGCGACGAGTTCTTCTCGGTCAAGAACGACATCTTTATCCCCGCCGCCCTCGAAAACCAGATCACCGAGGTCGAGGCCGCCATGATGCACACCCGCGTCGTGGTCGAAGGCGCCAACGGCCCCTGCTCACCCGAAGGCGAGCGCGCACTCTTGGACAAGGGCGTGGTGATCATCCCCGATGTCCTCGCCAACGCAGGCGGCGTCACCGTGTCGTACTACGAGTGGGTCCAAAACAAGCGCAGCGAGTCCTGGGATCTCGAAGAGGTCGACGCGCGCTTGGACAAGCAAATCAAGGCCGTCTACCAAGAGGTCCAGCACCTCGCCCGCCAGAAGAACATCGACCTCCGCACGGCGGCGTACGGCCTCGCGCTCAAGCGCATCGAGACCGTCTACCACGAGCGCGACATCTTTCCGTAAGCGCTGGGGGGCTGCAAATTCGCTCACCAACGTGCGGTGGGCCGCGTGACCGCGTAGAGCAAGAGCCAGCGCGCTTCGCTCAGGTGCCGCGCCGGTTCGCGCGCAAGCGAGCTCGCGATGGAGCCATCACACGCGACCCCCTCGGCGACGAGCCCCGTGTCTCTCGCGATGGTCAGCGCCCGCGCGAGGTGATAGCCGTCGCTCACAATCAGCGCCGACGACAGCCCACGCGCACGCAAGATCGGCCTGATCCATCGCAGGTTCTCGACCGTATTGTGCGATCGCTCTTCGCGCAGCACCGCGCGCTCGGGGACGCCGTGCCGCACCAGCCACCGCGCCGCGACGAGCCCCTCGGCCAAGGGCTGCGTCTGATGCCCGCGTCCGACGCCCCCCGTGGTCGCGAGATAGCGCACACGGCCCTGCGTATAGAGCGCGAGCCCGGCACGAAGACGCCGCTCAAGCGCAGGGCTCGGTCGCGCGTGCCCCCACACCGCGGCCCCGAGCACAATCGCGACGTCCGCGCGCGCCGTCGCAGAAGCTTCGTGTGTGTACCTTACGCGTACGAAGCACTCGGTCCACGCGACCGCGAGCCACACGAGCGCCGCTGTGAGCCCCAGCAGCGCCCTCTGTCTCCATCGTGTCGATCCCGTACCCTGGCCCATCTGCGCGGCCCTCTTAGGGGGTGCTGAGGGGCTCTAAGATCCATTCGCCGACGCCGGTCGCGTGGCCCTCGATCCCGTAGGTCCCGCGCAGCCCAAAGAGCGCCCGCTGCAGCGAGGCTCGGCCGCGGGCGACCGTGTTGCCATCGCTGGTCTCGGTCCACTCGAGCGCGAGCGACTGGTCTGCGCCCAGCTGTCCGTCAAACGAGCCGTCGCGGGCGGCGCCGCTCGATCGGTACTGATACTGCGCGCGAAAGTGCCCATCGGGGTCCCGCGTGATGCGCGTCTCTGCGGCGAGCCCAAAGGGCAACCCGGTCCAGTGTGCGAGCCACACGCCGGGCCGCATGCGAGAGTCTCCGGTGGGCGCGCGCAAGAGCTCGATCACCTGGTGGTCGTCGTTTTGACCGATAAATCGCTGACCATTGCGCTCTTGGGCCAAGCGCACAGTGCTGTCTCGCGAGCCCACCGCCTGGGTGACTCCGCGCTCGAAGATCTGAACGAGCAGGGCCCCGTCGGGCTGCACCAGGCCCTCGAGTGAGCCCTCCCAGGGCTGCGCGACGTACCAGCCCCGCACGCGCGGACCGACGCGCTCAAGGTGAACGCGCACGCGCATCCCCTCGGGAATGTCTGCCAAGCGAGCCCAGTACGTGCCGCTCTCGGGGCCCACGGTGGGCGCCGCTGAGGTCGCGACGGGCGCGCGCTTGCATGCGGTCGCGAGAAGCAATACGCCTGCAAAAATACAGGTCCAACGAGATGTCATCAGTGAGCTCATCCGGGTGCTTAGCGCTTGCGGGCTTCTCGGCGTTTGCGATCTTCTTCGCGCGCGGCGCGGGCGCCCATGACCCATCCAAAAGCCATTCCGACTAGCAAAACGCCAGGGATAAAGATCACGTGCTCGATGGTCACGGTGCGGCCTCGGCGCTCTTTTCGTGGTCTCGGTGCTTGTCGAGTACGCGCTCGAGCGAGTCAATCCGCAGCGAGAGCGCCTGGTTTTTACGCCCCATCAAGAGCGCATACACAGCCAAACACGCGAGAATCGCCGAGTACGCCGCGATGGTCACAGGCCCACCCGGGATCGTGTCCCGGCACTGCGCGCCACCTGCGCTAAACGCCATGCTGCGCTCGGCCGCGGGCTCGCTGGGTGCGCTCGGTGTGACCTGCGCCATCGGCGGGACCTGCTCGCCGGGCAGCGCGACGAGCCCCCCACCGGCGGGCGCCTCGTGGGCGTTCTGCGCGATGCCTGCCGGGTGTGGATCTACCGTTGGCGCGGCAATTTGCACGTCTTCGGCGCTCTGCGCGTGCAGCGTCGGGGTGGCCAAGAGCAGCGCCAACAGGGACGCGGTGCGTGTGAATTTTGCGAGTGACATGTCAGTCCTCCGAGTCAATCAGGCCGAGCGCGGCAGCGTCGGCGTCTAGGGCATCGAGGCGGGCTTCGGTGGTCGCGAGGCGCGCACGAAGCGCGATCAATCCCGCGGTAAGCACGGTAAACGCGATGAAGGCCATGCTGAGCGTCAGGCCCATCGCGGGGTCGAGCCCGCCGCCGCGGCGGGTGATCACGGTGGGGTGCTGTCCACGCCACAATTGCACCGAGTAGTGGATCACCGGCATGAGCGCAGTGCCCACGACCGAGAGCCCCGCGGCGAAGCGTTTTTCGCCTTCGCCACCGGACGAGCGCAGGACCACGTAGGCCATGAGAATCAGCGCGACCAGGAGGGTGCTGGTGAGCCGTGGGTCCCAGACCCAGGGGGTCCCCCAGGCCTTCCAGCCCCACAGGGGGCCCGAGACCAAGACGGCGGTGGCGAACACCAGCGCGACCTCGCCGCCGGCCTGCGCGATCGCGTCCCACATGCTCGTGCGCTGCCAGAGATAAAACAACGAGCCGAGGCAGCACGCCGCGACGCCGATGTACATCGCGTAGGCAGAAGGCACGTGAAAGTAAAAAATCTTCTGCGTCAGACAGCCCGCGTCACACTGCGCGACTGGCGCATAAAAAAACGCCATCAGCAGCACCGCGGACGCGGCTGCGAACCCAGTGGCGCACAAAATCGAAGGCCAGCTCTTCACGGCGGCGGACGCTAGCACAGCTCACGGGGCTGTACCGCGCGCACAAATCCCGTGCATTGTGCGTATTGCGTGAACACCGTTGTCTTGCTTCGACATGGCCAGAGCGTGGCCAACGTAGGGGGCCGAAGTGATAGTCTGGCTGGTATTTTGCTCACCGCACAAGGGCTCGCGCAGGCCCAGCGCTTGGCCCAATGGTGGCCTCGCGCGCCGGACGCGATCGAAGCCAGCACGTTTGTCCGCACACAACACACCGCGCAGCCGACGGCCGAGCGCTTCGGGATGCAGGTCACAATCGCTGATGATTTGCAGGAGTTTACCTACTTGTCTCCGGTGCGATGTGCCAACACCCGCGCGTCTGAGCGTCAGCCCATGGTGGCGACGTACTGGCGTCGCGTGGACCCAGACCACCGCGAAGCCGACGGCGCAGAGTCGTTTAGGGATCTTGTCGCGCGGGTTGATCGCACGCTCGCGCGCTGGGAGCTGGGGGGCGAGGGCCTGCGGGCGGTGTTCTCGCACGGGCAGTGGATGCAGTGCGTGGCGTGGTGGCTCGCACGTCGTGCGCAGCGCACGGTCGCGAGCCTCACCCAGGGTGACATGGTGTCTTTTCGTGGGTTTTCAGCGGCGAATCCCGTGGAGAACACCGCGCGCATGACCCTGCAGCGTAGGCCCTCGGGCTACGCGGTCGAGAGCTTACTGTGTGATCACTTGCCCGATGGGTGGCGCTCGTACGTGCGCTAGGGAGGCCTCACGCGATGGGCACAAAGCTCCCCGGGGACAAGCGCACGACGGGGCTCTCGGTGAGGGCCTCTTGCGCGATCGCGACGGTCTCGCCGCGGGTGATCTCGGACACCTTGGGTGTGTCGCGCGCGGGGCGTGGGATGTCTCGGTCGAGCTGCATGGCGCGCAGGGGTTCGGTGAGCGCGGGGGCGCCGTCGGGGCGAGTTGCGCAGAGAAAAGCCTCGGTTTTTCCTTTTGAAGCGCGTGGGGCCGAGACCCATCGCGCGGGGACCCACGGGGCCTGCGTTTGCGTGAGCAGCGTGGGCTCATGACGCAGCGTGAGGTACGCGTACGAGAGCCCCTGAAAGCGCAGACCTGCTCCGCGCGCGGTCTCGATGAGCCACGCGGGCAAGTCCGTCGCGATGTCTTGGTGGCACCAATCGCGTGGACGCGCGAGCAGCGGGCACTGTTGGCGATGCGTACACGGCGCCACCACGTGCAGCGGTGGGGTGAGCGCTGCGGTGCGCAGGTGCTGCACGGTGCGCGCGGCGTGCTGCGTCGCGGGCTCGATGAGCAACACAGCGCCATCGGGTGAGAGCCTGAAGCGCGAGAGATTTTGCTGCAATACCTCACGCGAAGTTAGCACCTGGCTCTCTTCGTCGCGCGACGCGTCCGGGGTGAGCGTGTTGCACAAGAGCACGAGGTCAAACGGCGCGTGCGCAGTGAGTGAGAGCGTTCGAGCAGGGTCGTGGAGGCGCTCGGGCGAGGGCGTCCGGGCAGGCAGACAGCGGTGGCGCGCAAGCGACGAGAACACGCGCGCGAGGGCATCGAGGGCAAACGACTCGGGCTCGACCGCGGTGATCGACGCGATCCCGTGCGTGTGACCGAGCGCTTCGAGCGCCAAGAGCGCGCCGATCAAGTGCGTGCCGACACCGGCTGAGAGATCCAAGATGCGCAGCGGGCGCTTGGGCAGGGCGTCTGCAGCGATGAGCTCGGCGAGCGGCGCGACGGGCTTGTGCAAATCGCGTGGCAAAAAGAACGAGATCCACGCGGCGAGCTCTTCGGTGTGGGTGAGCTGTTGGCTCTCACCGTTGTACTTGCGAGACAAGCGCTCGACGAGCTTGGGGAGCATCGAGGCTGACACAGTGCGCTCGAGCGCTTGGGCGAGGGCGAGCTCAAACGTGGGGGGCAGCGGGGCGAGTCGATAGGGCTTCATGGGAGGGCTGAGGGATCACGTGAGAGATTGTGTACGCCGCGGACCCTTCGGGGTTGTGCGCGGCGAGAGAGTGATTGAGCATCGCTCGTATGGAATTCGAGCGGATGATGAAACAGCTGTTCACCGAAGAGGACAGCGCCCGGGCCATGGCCGCCCGGTTGATGGAAATCGCCCAACGGGACATCCACGCCGCGGCCCAAGAGCGTGTGAGTTTGCTCGCGTTCTTGCGTGGCCCCATGGAGCGGCACATGGCGTACGAAGAAGCGTCGATGTTTCCGTTGTTGGTCGAGCATGGGCTTGGGCCCGAGGTCGAAGTGGCGATCAAGCAACACGCTGCCATCCGCAAAGAAGCCGAGAACCTCGAGGCAGCCACCACGGACGAGGCCACCGCACGCGCTGTGTACCTCGCCGCGCGACTCATGATGCATCACACCAATTTCGAGGGGGATTACATCTACCCCGAGCTCTCGCGCACCGAGTGGCACAACCTCGTCAAGGCCACGATGACCACCGGCGAGTGAGCCTCAGGGTCGCGTCACCCGGCGACGTAGCCGAGAAACCGGCGACGTAGCCGGATCGAGCCTACGCGACCCGCCTAGATCCCCCGCTCAGCGCAAGCGCTGCTCAGAACGGGATGTCGTCTTCGCCGCCGAAATCATCCGGTGGGATCTCATCGCGCTCTGTCGGACGCCCGCCACCGCCGCCGCTGCTGCCGCTGCCGCCACGGCTCGCACCGCCACCGCCGCCACGCCCGCCGCCTCCGCCGTAGCCGCCACCGCCGCTGCTGCCACCGCC
>JAUXYJ010000018.1 GCA_030694465.1 Deltaproteobacteria bacterium
GGAGGTTCGCTCACGGAGACCGATACCGATGCCTCGAAAGACGGCGCGCTGGTCCCCAACAAGTTCCATTTCGAAATGATGGGCCTGGGCATTATCATCGGTCAACCGATCGCAAAGCGCCTTGTGGGTGACGGCCTCGCCCGTAAACCGTGGTTTCGCTATTACGACAAAGACCTTCAGGCCGCCGTGCTTGAGCACTGCGCACTGTCGATCTCGTACCCCGATGGCCAGTCGCTGAACTACGACACGGGCCCTTTGGTTCTCTGGCCTGGTCACGGTGGCGCGATCGGTGACGCCAGTGTCTCCAATGGCTCTCCGATCGTTGCCGCGTACATGCCCTTTCGCGCGGCGGGCAACACGGGCGGGCGCGCTTCGGATGAGAAGATCGAGATTGTTGCGCGCGTGCCGCGAACGATTGAAATCGAGAGCTACCAAGGCACTGAGTCCACTCAGGCCGGAGACCTGTACATCCCCTTCCACGTGATTCTGTTCGGTCGTCCGATTGAGTCCGCGTTGCCTGGGAGCGCTGGCTGATCCATGCAGCTCTTGTCCAACGATCGCATGCACCCGATCGCGGCTCCTACCGAGCTCGGCGATGCGTGGTCTCGTGCGTTCGATGGCAAGACGAGCATTGAGGCTGCGTCCACTGTAAGGCCCTTTGGTGGTGTGTTTGTCGAGCAGCCCTGTGTCCCTTCGAACACAAGCCTGTGGAGGCCGCTGGACCGCATCTCTGTGTGGGTAACCGCCATGGAGAGCGTCACAGGGGAGCCTGCCCCTCCTGCGCTTGAATGGGAGATCTGGGCGCGCACCGGCAACGCGCATCACCGACTCGCGAGCGTGTCCCTGGCTGCGCTCTCGTGGGGCCACCGTGGAATGCTGGTGCAGTGCACGAGTGTGCTCGCGCAGGGCTTCGAGCTCTACGCCAGGTCTCTTGGGCAACCAGTGCGAGCAAACGTCATGGTCTTAGTGGACCGCTCGGGTCTCCCTGTCGCGACGGTGCTTGGTGATGGCGTCACGGTGTTGCCATGAGGCTCGTCGAGACCACGCGCTCTTGGAGCGGAACAACCGGGGACTGGATGCGCTCGCGTGGGCTCGTGATCTTGCGTGCGCTCGTGCGTCGCGGGCTCGGTGTTCACGCTGCGTTTGCCGTGGGAATCACCCTGCTTGCGCACCTGTGGCGCGAGTGCGGCGCGGGAAGCAGCGAGTGGGACAACAACCCCGGAAACATCAAGGCACACGGCAACGAGCTCGGTGCGATGCGCACCAACGTGCACGACGGCACGCAGCCCTATCGCGTCTTCGACTCGATTGAATCGGGCATTGAAGCCTACCTCGCGAAGCTCGAGGGCTCTCGCTACGGCCCCGCGCTCGGGCAGCTCATCACACGCGGTGACGGACGCGCCTGGTACGCGGACATCATGCGCGAGGGCTACCACCCTTTCAGCGAGAACGCGCTGACGGAGTGGGAGCGAATTCACAGACGAATGACAGGAGTTTAAGCAATGGCCACGAAGACGAAGAAGAAGAGCACCGCGCGACCGAAGGCACGCAAGCCGGTCCTCGGGGTTGCCGCGCGTAGCAGCGCGATGGCCTCGCGAAAGACCAAGCCCAAAAAGCGCGCGCAGAAGGCCCACGAGGTCTACGCCGTGAACGTCGGCGGCCGGCTCTCCAAGGTCGAGCGCGATGTGAAGAGCCTCGCGAGCGGCCAGAGCACCCTTGCAAAGACAGTGAACGCCCACCACGAGCTCTTGCGCGTTCACCACGAGCGCATTGGCAAGCTCTCGACGGGGCTTCGATCGCTTCTGCCTGCGAAATCGCAAGCGCGCAAAGCGCTGACCTGATCGCGTCCTATCGCGCCCGGAGGGCGTTGAAATAACGCTGTACTGATCCTGCCGGAGCCACCACCCCAATGAAATACCTGTTGTTGATCCTCACGATCTTTGCGCCCGCGTGTACGACGCTCGCTGTCCACGATGGCTATCGCTGGGCGATCGCGGGCGCCGGTGTAGCCGCGGGTGCACTTCGCGATGCAGCGCGCGCAGAAGCAGAAGCCGCCGTCACAGGGGCTCGCGATCGTGCCGACGCAGAAGCGCGCCTCGCGCCGGTGCGTTCGCACTGGATCGAGGTTGCGGCGAGCGCTCGGGGAGCTGCGCGGCCGGTGCAATCCCTCGGTGCACTCGACGAGCAATTTACCGGGCTGCTTGAGCGACGTTGGCCACGTCCACGAGAGGAGGCCGCCCATGAGTGACATGCCTTCGCATCCTGCGCTGCGATGGATCGCGGGCTTCGCGGCCGCAGGGCCCTTGGCTGCGCAGAGCTTGCCCAACGCGGACACGTTGCGACTGATCTTGCTGCCCTTGCTCGCGATGCTCGGCAACGCGCTCGGAGGGCTCTTGCTCGAGCTCGTGAAGGGCTCGGTCTCGCTCTGGCGAGCTCGTGTGCGCCGGTCCATTCGCGCCATGGGCGAAGACCCGGATGACCCCAAAATCGCAGCACTTCCCAGCAGCGCGGAGGCGACCGATGGCAGCGCGAAAGAAGACAAGCCCGAAGGCCGCTGAGCCCAAGAGCCCGGCCAAATCTCGGCGCAATGCGCACTGGGATTGGTTCCCGCCAGGCACACCGTACCCGAGCACCGTAAACGGGGCTCGTTGTACGCTGAAGCACGTTGGGGCCGTGGTTCCTGGTCGACGTGGAGGCCTTGCGACCGGGTGCGCCACGCCCTCGAAGAAACACCCGCGTGAGGCGCAGTATTTTGTCGCGGGTGCGCCCATGCGTCGGAGCGTGGTCTCGCGTCGTTTGAGCGGCAAAAAGTCTACGTTCAAGGATTTTGATTGGGCGTACTGGGAAGAGTCCTACGCGGCCGTCAAAGAGCCGTTTCATGTGCCGTCGCCGTTGGGTGTTGAGTTTCCGCATCGCCCCGGCACATCACCCTGTGACGCTGAGCACCCGATCTGGGAGGGCTGGGCCGAGGCCATCGAGGACGCGCGTGAGCGTGCCGCGATCGCGACCGAGAACAGCGATCCCGATGACACGGCCTCGTACCTTCGCGCCGTCCTTGGCGAGATGCAGAAGCATCCGCGCTTTGAGCAGTGGGCACAGACCGAAGCCAAGTGTGTCTCGGATTATCAGGTGCGAAAGAGCCGCAAGGCCAAGCGCATCAAGAGTGAAGTAGCTGCCGCGCGCGTGGCTTTCATCAACAACGGCGGAGACGTCACGAGTTCAGACTGGATCGACGACTTCTTGCAGCCAAAACGCGGACCAAAACGCGGAATCCGTTATCACCGCGCAGCGTGAGCCGCGATGCGAGCGACCTGCGTGAGCTGCAACGGTTGCCCTGTGCGCGCCTTCGCTCCCTCGCTGCGCAGCGTCGCCACGATGCCACGCAAGGGCATCCCCTGGGCTCGCAGCGCCCTCACGCGCTCTGTGACCCGCTGCTCGTGCTCGAGCGGCTCTAAACGCCCCTCGGGGGTCGCTGCGTAGCCCCACGGAACCGCACCCGCGCGCTCCCCTCGCGCTCGCTTCGCGCGTAGAGCTGCGCGGGTTCGTTCGCGGATCAATGCGCGCTCGTACTGCGCAACGCTGTCGAGAATCGCGCGCTGAAAGATCTCGCCTGGTCCATCGCCGCTCGCCACGCCATCCGCGGTCACCACGCGAGCGCCTGCCCGCATCGCCGCGCGTTCGATCGTCGAAGCAACCACGACGTCTCGCGCCAAACGATCGCGGCGCGTGACAACGAGCAACCCCGCGCGATGTCGCGCCACGGCCGCCAGAGCCTCAAGCAGCGCGGGCCGGTCCTCGAGCTCGGCGCCTCCGCTGACAGCATCTTCGAGCACCTCGACCAACGTCACCCCACGCGAGGTCGCCCACTGCGCGAGCTCGGCGCGCTGCGCCTCGGGGCCGAGCTGCTGTCGCTCCGTCGAAGCGCGAACGTACCCCACCGCGAGGGTGGCTGATCCCTGTCTTGCTCTGCGTGCCACGGGCCATGGTTTGACGCACCGCGATGGGCTTCGCAAGTACACAGACCATCTCGTGTGTGTACAGAACAGCGAGCAAAATCAGAGACGAATGCACCTCGCGAACCACTGAGCGAGCAGCGCGCGGTCAAGCTCGAGGGATGATGGACCCGCAACCTCGAAGGCGCGGCTTCGCGGCGCTCGATCCCCAACGTCGCCGTGCGATTGCATCGAGCGGTGGGCGAGCTCGCAGAGACCGTGGGGCGTCGTATTCGATCACGCGCGACAACGCGCGAGCGCTCGCTGAGTCCCGATGGAATCTCGCCGGCACACTCGCAGACTCTTCGCTGGGTCGACGCGTCGGGTCGGCGCTTCAGTCCATGAGCATCGCGGCGCTCTCGCGCGCTGCGAGGATCTCTCACTCAACACTGCGCGATGCGCTTGCGGGTCGGCGAATCACCAAGCGCACCGCGAGCTCGCTCATGGTCGCCCTCGATGCGATCGAGCGGGAGGACGAGCGATGAACATTGGCGAGGCAATCAAGACACTTCGACGCGGCGGCCGAGTCGCGCGGTGCGGTTGGAACGGAAAGAACATGTGGCTACGCCTGGTCGATCCGACCGAGCGTGATCGTGCGGAGTATGTCGAGATGCGCACCGCGGGCTCGCTCATGGTCCCGTGGGTCTGCTCGCAATCCGATCTACTCGCAACCGACTGGGTGGAGGTGATCGATGCTCCCTGAAACGACTGGCCCCATCGTGACGCTCTGGCATGGTGACGGGATCGATTCTGCGTGGCTTTCTGCACGTGATTTGTTGCTTCAAGCAAAGCCACAGACGGTACAGCTTCACACTTGGTCTCCGCGGTCGGCGGCAGACTCAATCAAGCACGCGCTGCCGGGCACCTCGCTCGTGTGCGGCTTCGGCATCGACGGAATCGCCCGTGACGTCACCAAGCGCCGGCTCTCAGTGACCGAGGGCGTCAGGCTGTTTGTGCGCCTCGCAGAGCGTGCGCAAACGGCTGGGGCTATCGCAGTCAAATGGAACGCCGAAGCCGCCTGGAAGCGACCGCCAAACAGCAACGAAGCGACGCTGTTGCGCGAGCTCGTTCGCGCTGCGCTTGCAGAGGTCGCGGCCCGGTTTCCGTCGCTGCAACAGTGGCACACGGCGTACGACCACCCGACGTTTCACAGCACGTACAACTGGGCCGATTGGCTCGGGCCAAACTCGCCGATTGTGGCTTCTTTTCCGCAGGTTTATGCGGCTCCGGGAGATGGCTTGATGGCCCATCGTGGCGCGCTCCCGGCGCGAGAGACGCGCGCGCTGAGCTCGTGGCGGTCTGCGATCAGAGCCGGGTGGATCGTCGCCGATGATCCCAGCACAGCGCTTCGAGAGGGTGTCTCTTGGAGACCGTATTACCAGCTTCACCACGTCTCCGCGCGGGACACGATTTCGAGCGCAATCACCCACGAATGCGTTGCACTCTGGGCCGCTCCTTCACGCATGGACCGCGAGGGCAAAACAGCGTTTCTCGCGCTCTGTGAGCTGCACCGTCGTGGGTTTTGGAGCGCTGAGGGGCTTCGAGGGTTTCAGGCTTCGGCAGGATTGGCCGTGGACGGCATCTGGGGGCCCAACACGGCGCGCGCGCTGGGCGTGGCATGAGTCGGGGCATCGTGCTCGCAGGACGCCGCTACGGGGTCCCCTGGGCGCGTGTGGTGACCTGGTTGGACGACGCGCGCGTTCACGAGCTCGCGGGCAACCGAGAGCCGCGGCGCGAGCGGGTGAGGGGGATCGTGCTGCACACGACCTGGGGCCGACGCGGCGAGCTCATCGCGGGAAGCGGCCCCACCATCGGACTCGGCTACGTCGCCGCGAACTCGCGTGCAGTGGGAAAGAGCTGGGATTTCACTGTCGATCGCGACGGCACGATCTATCAGCAATCGGACCCGGCGCATTGGTTTTCGTGGCACGCGGGCGCGGTCAATCCGTGGTCCGTGGGCATCGAGATGGCGCAGGGACAAGACGGCGCGCTGTACGCGGATCAACTGCGAAGTGCGGTTGAGCTGATCGAGGTCTTGGCGCGGGTGTTCGAGGTTCCGCGGGTGCTCCCGTGGCGCGAAGGGGCACCGGAGCTGCGGGTGCTGGGCGCGGTGAGGGCAGGGCGGTATGCGGGGCTGCAGGGGCTCTTCGCGCACGCGAATTTCACCGAGGACCGAGGACCCGGCGACCCTGGGCCGGGCGCGTTTGAGGTCCTGAGGCATGCGAAGAATTGGGTGGGGGTGCGGTGGCTATGAGGCGCTCACGGGTACGTCAACGAGCCAGAGTCAGCGCGGCGCGCCGAGCGCTGGGACGGCTGCCTGCGGCTGCGACCGCAGAGCGAGACGCAGCGCGGGAGCATCTCGGCGCGCTCGAGGCCGAGCTCGCGGCGATGCACTGGCATCCCGAGGTGGGTGAGAGCGTGCGAGAGCTCGCGACAGGTCTCTGCGGCGTCGTCTGCGACGTGCGGCAGACCGGCGACGATCTGGCGCTGGTGATTGTGGCAATCCAGGTCGGCAATTCACGCGCCGCAGATGCGTGGCGCGTGGTCGAGCGCCTCACCGCTGAGCTCGAGCCCGACGAGACGGAGCCGTGATGCTGCTGGGGCTGATCATCGCCGCGGGGCTGGGGTGGCTCGATTGGGTGAGCGGGCTCAAGCGGCACGCGTGAAGTGCCCCGGCCTGCGAGGTGTCCACGAAATCCGAGGATCAGCAGTTGGGGCGGGCGGGGCTCTACGTTGGCACGATCTCGACCCGCATTTTACGCGCGAGCCAGTGCTTGAGTTCGAGTTTGGCCGCGGGACTCTTAGGCCTCCATGCCTCTTGGTTGGGACGATCCGACGTACGACGCGTGCGGACCTCCGCGTGTGCGTTATCTTCGGTCAGACTGGGGGCATCAAGCGCAATCGCCTCGCACTCGCTGCCATTGCTCAATGTAATTGGCGGCGGGAGACAAGCAGGGCTAACGACGACCACTCCCGAGTCTGTGCGTCCGCGCGCTTGGCTCCGCTTGAGAGCCTCCGCCGCGGTCGCGCAGTACTTCTGGCGAAACATGGACATCCCCTGGAGATCGACGGAAGTCTCACGAAGAAAATCGCCCAGAACGTCATCCAGAGTTACGGTTCGAAAGAGTCGTTCATCGTCTGGGATCGGCTCGTCAATCGCACGCATGCTCATCGATCACCCTTAAGGAAATCAGTCATGCGCTGGAAATGGGCTTCTAGGGCGTCTGAGTCTCTCCGGTCAGAGGGTAGATCCCACGACTCGCTTGTCCCGTCCGGCTTTGCGCAGAGCACACCAACACAACCCTCTAGGTCGCACAGGATGACGAGATAACGTCCAGCGGGGTTGCCTACATAGATGCCCACGCCGTCGTCGGCATCAAGTTGGATAGACTCGATCTTGTCGAGGTCAAATAGCCAAAGCCGTTCGAGGATTCCTCGCGCCGAGCTGAAAGCTGAGGCCATCGCTGGCGCACTTTCCTTGCCCGTCTCAATCGGGAACCTGCTCTCCAATTGTTCTAGCCGGTCGAACCAGCGATTGAATGGGCTAAGCGTGTGTTGTCGATACGCATAGGACTCTTTCGTCTTGCCGAGTGCGGTCGCCTTCGCGATATTCACGTCGAGGGTCAGGGCTTTGCGAAACGTCTTACCGAGTGCATTGAGTTCGGCTTCTGAGAGGCTAGGCGAGACCTGCGTGACGCTCTTGTCGATGCGAGTGTCGCGGAGGTGTCGAAACCCAAGCGAGACGCTGCCGTTTACGTTCTGATTGATGCTGCTGCCAATCACGCGCATCGCGGCGTCTTCGTGTGAGATAGTGGTCCTTGCTGTTGTTTTACGTGCATTCTCAACGCGCGCCCGGTTGAGGTCGACGCGCTGCTTTGCCGCCTCAATGCGCAGGGTCGCCTTCTCACGATCTAGCTCGTTGCAGAACTTTTTAAGTTTCGCGAGCACCTGATCACTGATCGTAGATGCTGCATCAAGGAAGTCTTCTTCGGATCTCGCGGCACCTTCGAGGAGACCATTTAGAATCGCAATGTCGTCACTGATCCCGGCGCCGGTCCCCGGCAACGAACTGTACACCTCTTCTAGCCTGAACCCGAAGCAGCCATGTGCGATTCCGGTAATTGTCAATCGTGTGACGTCGCGGAGCGGGGGAACTCGCTTGGACTTGTAGGCCGACATGCGGTCGGCATGGATGGAAGCGATAAGATCCTGGTAATCGCCCAATCGATCAGCAGCAAACTTCGCGTCGATGCTGTGATCGCCCAAGACGGGCTTCCCGCCAAACATGAGACTCACTTCGGCACGTTGGACCACTTGGGCGCCGGCCTGATGCCTGAGTGTTGTGATTTGCGCTGCGAACTCGTCGCGCTGTGACTCAAGACCGATCCGCTCGAGGACGTTGCCGTCCACTGGCAATTCTTCAAGCACGGCCTCGATCGCTTTGATATTGACTTGGAGTTGCTCCAGCCCTTCTCGTGTGTTCATCGCGAAGCCTCCGAGGGCTCAAGCACAGCCCACGCGGCTTGGTCATCATCCGAGGTGTCGAGCGGAACCTGGACGAACCCCTTCCACACGCGATCGCGTCGATGGGAGAGCAACCCGAACCAGTATGCAGTCAGGCGGACCAAGATGCGGTTGTCTAAGGGCGAGAGGGAGACATAAAATGCATCACATCCGAACGATTTCTTTGTCTGTTGCCGATCGAACAGATCGAGGCGAGAGCGGACGAAAAGATCCCATGCAACACCGGAGAGACCATCCGGGGGAACGACATAACTGACAACGTCCAAGTCTCTCGGCTCACGTCCTTCGTGTGACTCGACGTCTTCTAGGAAACTGCCATCGAGCCACTGGAAGCCGTGGGTGATCTTAACGGCACGAAGGGCGCGACGAAGTTGGAGTAATCCACGGAGCATCCCTCGACGCGTCGGCGTCGTGGCAAATCGCGCGACAAATGCCGTGAGTGTGACTTGGTAGGGCGATCGGGCTTCGCCTGCGACGGGTGTGCCGGTGAACGGAGGCAGGACGCCATTGATGTCGAAGTCGGGGATGGAGCTCATGGTGATCAGGCATTGGGTAGATCGCTCAGGCGGCTCATTATTAGAGGACCGTCTCCCAAGGATGTCATTTGCCAGAACCAGTGCCAGACGGCGATAAAAATAGAAATGGGGCCCGTTTAGTCCAGTGGGTAATCGCGACCGTCGCACGGCTCATGCGTCATGCTCCGTATCGGGGGGGGAGCGATCGTGAGGACCCTTTGAGATCACAAGCAGCGTCCCTCCGTCGCCCACCAAGGTCACTCGGGATGTTTGATATCTTGATCGTGCCCGAGAGCGCGCCCTCACAGCGACATCGCGCGCGTCCAAACATTAGTGGTCATGCGCAAACGATCGCGTGGATCGAGCCCGCCACGCAAACGGCAGCGCACGGGCAGACGAATCATAATCCCACACGCCGTAGTTTGTCATTCCGCCAAGTCTGTGGCGTAGTGAAGCCGTTCTAGGTTCAAACCGAAAGGTGTTGAACCCCGCCAGCACCTCTCTACTTGTCGTTCGTCCTGTGAAAACGGGGGGAATCTCAAGGAAAGGAGGAAAACAATGCTCTATTGGGTACTGTTTGCTGTGCTGTCGATTCACGTCGGCGTGCTCCTTGCGGAGCGTGCCATGCGTGGGACCTAGAACCTGAAGCCCGTTGCAACGCAAGTTACCGCGGGCTTTTGCTTTTTCTTCGCGGCAAGCCGGATTGGCGTCACAGTCACCCTGGGCGACGTGCCTATCTTGATATTGGCCTCGTAAACCTCCACTGCGTGCGGCCGTCGAGTTGATCGAGGCCTTGGCGCGGCTGCTCTCTTGCCGCGAGGGGGCGCCGGATCTGTGGGTGTTGGGCAGGGTGAGGGCAGGGCGATACGCAGAGCTGCAGGGGAGATTGGACCGGTGTTGGTGCCTCAGCACGGCTCCGCCCCTACGTATCCACTACGCCTCGTACTCGTCGTGTCACAATGCCCTGGAAATCATCACGCAAAGCCGCCGTTGACATTGGGACTGAAAATCCTCGTGTCGGCGGTTCGATTCCGCCCCTGACCACCACAACACCCGGGGGCGTGTTGTTTGGGTAGGTTGCTCTGTGTGTCCACGCTTGATTGCGTCGCACACTCGTGGCTGGATCACGGCTCGCGGGTCATGACTTCCACACACCACGCTCCCAACAGCCCTTTGATCACCCTGCGCAATCGCAGGCCCGATCACCGCGCGTGGCAACAAACCATCCACGAGCGATCACGCGTGTTCGCGCCCTACGCGACCGTGGCAGCGCCGCTGTTTGCTTTGAGCACGTGGCCCACGATGGACGAGCTCACCGTGAGTCTTCGCGCTCAGTGTCGCGCCGCGCAGCTCGAGCCCCACGCATTTGTGCGCCAGGTGTCCCAGCGTGGTCGAGTGCGAATGCTCAGCGAATCGTATGACGGATCCATTGTGACTCGTCGCGAGATCCCCACGCGCGATTCGCACTGGCACGACCTGATGAACGCGCTCGTGTGGATCGCGCTGCCGCAGACCAAGTGCGCGCTTCATACGCTCCAGTATGGGCTCTTGGCTGCTCGCGCCGAGCCCGATGGACGCATGGCGCCTGGCCCTCGGACCCCCGAGCACGACACGGTCGCGATGCTGGACGAGGGCGGCGTGATGGTGCTCTGTGCCGAATCACTCGTAGAGCCGCTCTGCCGGTCGCTCGCGGCGCTTGATCGCAGCGTGCTAGACGCCGCGCTGCGCGCAGAGAGCGCCGTGATGCTCGTGCTTGGTCACGGGATTTTAGAGTCTACGGTGCTCGCAGGGGCGCTGCCTGACACACACGCCCTCGCGTGGATTTTGCCTGTGGAGTCTGTCTCTGCACACCAGAGCCTCCGGGGGGTGGACAAACGTCTGGCGTGCGCGCTGACGTCCAACGAGGCGCGCCCAACGCGTCGAGCGCGCCCCTCGGTGCTTCTCCAAGAACGATGGCTCCAGACACTCCCGGCGCACGCTTGGGCCGGACCGAGCTGACGGACCCACGCGCAATAACAGCAACCGACCCGTGAGGAGATCAGCGAAAACGCTGACCTTGAGTCGTAATCGGGCGTCTTGATCAACAGAATGGTTGTGGTCTTGCGGCTACATAGAATACCGTTTCGCTTTATGGGTGCTTCTATCCCCGACGATCCGACGCGCGACCTGAAACTTCAGCTCGCGGACGCCATGGCGCGCAAAGTCCGTGTGCGTTTGCAGGTCGGATCTCGGTCCGATCCCAACAGCACCATGCGCTCTTTCGAGGGCATCCCCATTGATTTTGTCCCCGCTGCGGATGGCCGAACACGCGTCGTGATTGAGATCGCTGCGGGCGAGTCCGTGCAAATGGTCCTCATTGAGCGCATCGCGATGGTCACCGAAATTGACCCGTAAAATTGCAGGGTAATCTTCTCTCCCATGGCGCGTCGTGCGGCGGGTAAGATCGACACGCTTATGGCGAGACTGCTTCGTACGCTGGTGCACCACTCAGATCCTTGTGCGTATCTCTCGGATCGCGCATCGGATCTTGAGGTCAAGCTCATGCTTGACGTGAACGCGGCCGAGCTCGAGCACTTGCTTGCGCGAGGTTGGCGGCGCTTTGGGCCTAGTTATTTTCGCCCCGTGTGTAGCCACTGTGCCGAGTGTGTTGGCATCCGTGTGGACGTGTCCGCCTGGCAGCTCACGCGCTCTCAAAAGCGCGTGCTCGCGCGCAACCGCGACCTCACGTGTGAGTTCGCTAACCCGAGCATCGACGCAAAGCGCTTGGCGCTCTATACGCGGTGGCACCAAGCCCGCGAGCACGCGCGCGGGTGGGAAGCCGCTCCGCTCAGCGCGCATGATTACGCGACCGAATTTGCATTCGCGCACCCAGCCGCGAGAGAGCTCACGATTTGGCTCGGCCAAGGGAGCGACCGCGAGTTGCTCGGTGTAGGCCTCTTTGACGAGCTCCCCAACGCGCTCAGCGCGGTGTATTTCTACTACGCGCCCGAACACGCTGAGCGCTCGCTGGGCGTGCTCAACGTGGTCTCACAGCTCCAGAGAGCGCAGGCCCAAATGCGAGCCCATGTCTACCTGGGCTATCGTGTCAAAGACTGCCCCTCGATGGCCTACAAGACGCGCTATCAGCCCCACGAATTGCTGCGCTCTTCTTGTGATCTGCACGAGACGCCGCAGTGGATCCTCGCGAGTGAATGGTCTGAAAATTCTCAGTCCGTTGAGCGTCCGCGGTAGACAATCTGGAGCACCTGCCGAGCCACCGTCGAGGCTTTCACGCGCCACACTGGGTCGTTGGCCACCATCACCGCAAACGAGACGCGCGTGGTGCTGTCGTGCGCGTTGCCGACAAACCATGTGTACGCCCGATAGGGGGTGGCGGCGGTGAGCGTGCCGGTCTTTCCGCCGACGTCTACGCCCGGCAAAAAGGGGTGGCCGTGGGGGTCGCGAAACGCACGTGACGCGGTCCCTTCGGACACGCTAAACGCCATCATCCGCGTGAGCGCGGACGCTACGTCGTGGCTCACCGCGCGGCGCCACGCGCGAGGCGCTTCGTGCTGCGCGACCACGGCGCCTTGGGCGTCCTCGATGCGATCGATGATCCACGGGCGCTGCAGCTCGCCGCCTCGCGCGATGCCCTGCGCGATCACTGCGCCGTGCAACGGTGAGAGATGGCTATGCCAAAACCCAGCCGAGGCCCTCGCAAACTCGAGTCGATCGCTGGGCATATCGATCTGCCCTGCGCTCACCGTGGCCTCAAACGGGACACTCTCGCCATAGCCCCAGCTGTGCGCCGCCGCCAAGAGCGCTGCTGGGCTCAAGCGCTCGACCGATCGTCGCGCAAACACGGTGTTCGCGCTGCGCCCAAAGGCCTGCCCAAGCGAGACGCAGTCGCTGTCTCGGCGGGGATTAGGCTCGAGGTCTCGCAGGGACAACCGGTGCCAGCCGCCCGAAAAACAGGTCTCGGTCTCGACGGACATCCCGTTCGCAGCCAGCGCTCCGGCGGTCACGATTTTAAACACCGAAGCAGCCGGTGGGGCCGCGTCACGCGCGAGATCCGGCGCACCCGGCTCGCCGTGGGACGCGTACACCCGCACACGCCCCGTGTCGCTGTCGAGCACAACCACCGAGGCGCGCGGGAGCTGATGGGCCGCAAGGAGCGCGCTGACTCCGCGCTGCCAGGCTGGCTCAAGAGTGAGCACCGCGCGGCGATCCCCAGGCAGCTCCGAGACGTATCGGTCGCCAAGGCGTCGCGCGTGGCTTGGGTCAAACCCTGCCACGGGGCGCTCAATGCTGGTCACGCGAGGCGCCGGAGTCGCGCTCGCTGTGGCTCCGGTGCGAGCAGCCTCTTGCGCGAGGCGCGTGTCAGGAGAGCGGCGCTGCGCGTCCGCCACACGGCGGGCGAGCAACACTCCCGGAACAGCGCCCAGGAGCGCACAACTTACAGCGAGCAGCGATAGTCCACGACGGTGCATTTTTGGCCTCTGGTGACAACTCAGGGCGATAGCGGATCCCTTCCCTGTGGGTCAAATTCTGTACCAAATCCGAAGCTGCCCACAAGCGCGTCCCTGAGGGCTCTGCGGGAGGGCCTCGCGCACTTCGTCAAAAGTCTGCTGGAGTCTTGGTCTATGGCTCTGTTAGTGTGGCCTCGTGTCACGAGACTCGGACACCACCAGCCCAGAGCACACCATGATCATGCGCGTCGAGCGCACGGTCTCGGAAGGGCCTAAGGGCGCATGCCTCGTCGTAATCTACGGCGCGCAGATTGGCCGACGGATTGAGCTGGTCGGTGCTCCGTTAGTTATTGGCCGCTCGCCACGCAGTGATTTGCAGCTCGACGAAGAGAGCGTCTCGCGGCAACACGTGCGGTTCGAGCCGCTGCCCGAGAGCGTCGAAGGCAATGGCTGGCAGGTGGTCGATCTTGAGAGCACCAACGGCACCTACGTCAACGACGTGGTCACCGCGCGTGCGACCCTGAGGCACGGCGACCAGATCCAAGTAGGCCGCTCAATCCTGCGTTTTCTCGAAGGAAACAGCATCGAACGCGCCTACCACGAAGAGATCTACAACCTCATGTCGATGGACGGTCTCACGCAGCTGCGCAACCGCAGGGCGTTTGACGAGTCACTCGTCGAAGAGATCCTTCGCAGCCAGCGTTTCGGTCGACCGCTGAGCATCAGCGTCATCGACGTGGACAAGTTTAAGCTCGTCAACGACCAGTACGGTCACCTCGCGGGCGACGCGATCCTCCGACAAATCGGCACCATCCTTCGCAATAACATCCGCAAGAACGACATCGCGGGTCGGCTCGGCGGCGAAGAGTTTGGCGTGATCCTTCCCGAGGTCGATCGCGTCGGCGGCGTCGTGGCGGCAGAGAAGCTGCGGCGCTTGGTCGAGTCCCATCGCTTCGAATTCGATCGCACCGTGATCCCCGTCACGATCTCGATGGGGGTCATCGAGCGCTTGCCCAAAGAGCGCGAGCCCAACGAGCTGATCAAGCGCGCGGACGAGCTGCTCTACAGGGCCAAGCACAACGGCCGCAACCGCGTCGAGAGCGCGTAGTGAGCCAAGAGAGTCGCTGGATGGTCGAGCCATTCGCGGCGGGTGCGACACGCACTTGGCTTGAATATTTGCAGCGCTGAATGGCTCTGCTCGCCGCGCGATTGCGTCGCAGGCTCCCCAATGAATGACAGCGTGTAGAGGCCTTCTTGGTGGCTCTGGACGTTGCTCTCGCCGACGCTGGGAGGACTGTTCGCAGGGATGATCTTGCACTGGTTCGTCCCCAGTGCTGCTGTCCCCCCGGCAGCTCGCTCAGCCTCGCTCAGCCAATGGGTGGCTGCGCGGTGTTGGCCGGCACAATGATAAACACGTCGCGGCGGTCCACCTCGGACATCGCGCGCCCAAGCACGACGATGGTCGCGCGATAGAGCGTCGCGGCGGTCCCACCAGGCTGAAAGTCGTTGTAAAAATCGACTTCGAACTCAACGATCGCGTCGGGCGACACGTTGTAGAACGTGGTCATGTCACGGCGCGCGTAGCCCGCAGGCGCCTCAGGCGTCGCCCCAACGGGCGTGACCGAGCGCAAGAACTCCGCGGTGGTGCGCCCCATGGGCAAGCGCATCTCCATGCGATCCGGATCGGTCCGCGTGGTGATGTCCTGCCGCGACTGTCCCGCGATCGTGGTGATCGCCGAGACCACGTTGGCAGCGACCGTAGCAGGGGCCCCGCGGAATGTGATGGGTTGTCCCATGCCGTCGAAGGTCATGGTCGCGCGGGCGAGAGTGGTCGACGCCGCCTGAGTGCTTCCGCCGCCCACATCAATCCCAATGAAGTACGCACCTCGCGCGACCATCTCGCGCTGAAGGTCTGAATACACCGGAACAGCGAATGAATAGTTGTTGGGGAGGCCGGGGCCGTTGTGCCATGGAGCGTCGGAGAAGAGCACCATGATCGGTACACGGCCTGGCAAGAAGCAGCCCCAGCCGTAGGGCGTGGGCTCATCGGGAGCCATCCCGCAGTCCCGTACAGGATCCATGCGACGCGTGGCGGTGCCGTAGTACAAAGGATGCCCGCTGCCTTCGATGAGGGCGTGCATCGCGGGCATTTGGGACTCAGGGCCGTCACCACCACCATTGGCTGCCAGCCGACCGGTCGCGGTCTGCACCAACGCAGCGTTGGGCGTAAGTCGCTGATGCACCCTCACACAGCCGTCGGGGTTGCTCCCGCCTCGGTCAAAGTCCCCGTGCGCAGCGAGTCCGTAGCGGATGTTGCCCATCGGCCCGATTGCGCTCACGATGCCTGGGACGATCGTTCGCATCAGGCTGCTCTGGACCGCGGCAATCGTCGCTCCCATCGAGCCCGTTGTGTCGACCAAGAAGAACACGTCCGCCGCACGAATTCGGGTCTGAAACGTAAACCGCCGCTGCACGTGGGGGCCCATCTCCGCCGGTGGGTGGTAGGGCAGGGTCACGTAGAGCGAGCCTGTGGGGGGCATGGACGCGGGGTCCGCGGGGTTGCTCCCGGTGACGCGCTCGGTGAGGTCTGGGACGCCGTCCATGTCGCTGTCTTCGGCGCAAGAGTTCGTGCCCGCCATACGCTCTTCGGCGTCGCTCAGGCCGTCGTTGTCCGAGTCGAGGTCTCTAAAATTGGGTCGCCCATCGCCGTCACAGTCGTCGGCAGTGATCCCACAGACGAGCGTCGGTCGCGGGGGCATGACGCCCGTGTAATTGCCCACAGCCTCGTCGATGTCGGGGATGCCGTCACCGTCCGAGTCCGGGTCCATCGAGTCGGGGATCCCGTCCATGTCCGTGTCGCCGTTCTCGAGGTTGTCGGCGATCCCGTCCATGTCTGTGTCCACACATGGGGGAGGCACGTACGCGTCCGTGCCGCCTCCGCCTCCGTCGACGCCCCCGCCCCCACTGTCGCGTCGCCCACCATCACCAACAGGGTTTGGTACATCCTCGCCGCAGCCGATCATTGCCACGAGAACAACCGGAGAGAGCACTCCCAACCATCGTTTGCGCATCATGTCGTGACTCCTTCGAAGGGCGAATCGCTAAAAAAGACAGGTCAAGCAGCGTGGCTTGGGGCCCAGGGTGCAAAGCCCCTGCGCAAGCTACCACAACACTCTACCTGGAATTTTTCGCGTACGTCACCCCTGCGTACGAAAGATCGCGACGACGCAGCGCTTCTAACGCATGCGATCCGCGTGGAAGTCTATTTTAAGAGTCTCATTGTCCAACGCCCACGGCTATCCACTGCACAGCGCAGCCCCAATCTCCTCACTCGCCGCGCGGCGATCGCGGCTCCGAAGTTGTCGCCTGGAAGCCCTCGCAGCACTGTGGATGCAACGGCCCGGAGAGCTCCCCTGCTCCCATGAAAAACTCGGACGACTCCCCCTGTGATTGGGAGTGGTGAACCCAACAAGAAATCAGAGATCCCATCGCCGTTGATGTCGCCAGAGATGGCGAGCGACTGCCCCAGCCGTTCGGCAGAAGTCGGTCCCTCGATCACCGTTGCGGACGAACTGAGCATGCCTGCCAATTGTCCGGCAAAAATCAAAGCGCCTCCTGCGTCTGTTCGTGCGGACGGAGACAAGAATGGAACGCCTACGATGAGATCCGCCATCCCGTCGCCGTTGAGATCGCTGGTTGCACTCATTGGCAAACCGAAAGCGAAGATCATACTGGGCCCCTGCACTCGCTGACGGGGTACTGCCACTGGTCCTGCACTGCCTCCAGCAAAGATCCGAATCTCGCCCGTGCCTGTCGGGGTGGTTGCGGCTTGGGCTGTGATTGCCAAGTCTGAGTAGCCATCGGCGTCGAGATCCCCAGAAGAGATGGCCCCACCAAACAACTCATTCACTCCTCCTTCAATGATTCGAGAAGGCATCATTGAGGGGCCAGTCCTGCTTCCCTGAAAGACACTCACCACCCCCGCGGACTGTCGTCCCCCTGGGGTTGCATTGGGTGCTCCGATGGCGAAATCCCCGAACCCATCGCCGTTGAGATCGCCGCCGGACGCCACGGCTTCGCCAAAGTTGTTGTCTTCTGCTTGTCCGTAAAGCACGAGATAGGGTGTTCTTGCGATCCCAACGCTGCTGCCCAAGAAAACACTTGCTGAACCCACTCGTGGGAGGCCCATACGAGCTGTGTACGGAGCGCCAATGACGATGTCTGCGTAGCCATCCCCGTTGACATCGCCAACACCTGCAATCGAGCGCCCAAAGTAGTCGTACTCAGGCGTTGGTCCCTCAAGGACAGCACCTGGTGAGGTCGCCAAACCTCCAGCACCACCCAGGTAAATCTGTGCTTTGTCTCCGGTGTCAGCCCCCACGATCAAATCCGCGTACCCGTCGCCATTGACGTCCCCTGCGCTCGCAACGGCGCTGCCCAGCCCGTCGCCCGCGTTGACGCCCTCGATCACCGCGCTCGGGGTGGTCCCGATGCCCGCGGCGCTGCCGTAGAACACCTGCACCACGCCCGCGCCCATGCGCCCGCCTGGGGCGACGTTGCTCGCGCCCACCGCGACATCGCCAAAGCCGTCACCGTTAAAATCCGGCTCGGTCCCCCAGGACGTATCCACCGGAGCGCTGCGAAATCCCACGCGAAATTGCCACACAGGGCTCGTGCGCGATCCCTCGGTTCCGGCTTGTACTCCGCGGAGTCGCCAGTACCAGAGGCCCGGAGCGAGGGCCGCCGCGGGCTGCGCGCGGTTGGCCGCCACGGTCATCGATTGGCACATCGCGGTCATCGCGCGATCGCGACACAGCTCGACGCGGGCCATGGTGAGCTCCATCGCGGGTTCCCATCGCAAGGTGGGCCTCTGCGAGGTGACTGTGCTGGTGCTCATGGGCGCGATCTGTCTGGGAATTCTCAGCTCACACGCGCTGCCCACTCGCTCGTATCCCGGCGCACACGCCACCCCGCACATGCCCATCGTGCACGTCGCGATGCCCCCCACAGGGGCCGTGGGACACGCGACGCAGCTCGTCCCACACGAGGCCGGTGAGTCATCCGCCCGGCACTGCCCATCGCACAGGTGCCTCCCAGGGTTGCACGTGACCTCGCACATCCCCGCGTTGCACGACTCAGTGCCCCCAAGGACCACCGGACACGCGCGCTCACAGCGGCCACAGTTGCGCGGATCTGTCTGCAAATTTGCACATGACATCCCACATTGAGCTTGCCCTGTCTCGCACCCGGCGACGTCGCCGGATGTCTCGGCTGCGTCGAAGCTCGCGTCTCGGGTCCCGCCCTCGAAGATCGCGCCGTCGGGGCCGTAGCAGGTCTGCATACGAGTCGAGATTTCACACGATGTAATGCACATCTCGATCGACGAGAAATACTGCGCGGGCGCAGTGCACCTCGGCGGTGGCGTCGTGCACCCTACGCCCACGAGCCCGATCCCCAACAACCATCCAGCGCCCCAAGTCCATCGTCCCACCACAGTCATCTGAGCCTCCAAGCACGATCCTAGTGTCCGTCAGTCGACGCTAGGCACCGATGCCCGCGCGCGTCAATCACTCGCAGACAACGCACGCAAGGCGGCCGCTGCGAGCGCCAGTGGTCGTGAGGACACGGGCCGAGGTTGCGCGAATTCGGCCTAAAATCAGCGCGAAACACGCACCGGGGTGTCGCTCCCGTCGGGATTGATCCGAAACGCGTAGCTCTCGCCCGCGACGCCCTTCGAGGTCACCAACACCACGGCGCGCCCGTCTCGCACAAAGACCGAAATGGTGTTCTCGATCTGCACGCCCTCGTGCTCGCTGTCATCGAAGATCACGCGATCGCGCGCCTCGGACAAGCCCACCAGGGGCGCCAAGCGATAGCGCAGACCGCCGCCACCGCGCAGCGAATACACCGCCAGAACTTGGTTTCCCATCGGCGCGATCACTGGGTCTACGTCGACATCGATCGACGCGGCGCGCTCGTGAGCGCATCCCGTTTGAGTGCATGTCGTGACGTGCGCCATGGGCACCGGCGTGGGCTCAAACCAAGCCATGCGGAGCGTGTCTCCATCGCAGGCGATCACGCCTGGCCGACCCTCGGTGCGCACAGGCGCGCGCAGCTCTCCGTTGACGGCCCAGAGCACCGTGGCGTGGTCGTCGTTGCTGTACGCGACCACCGCGGTCGAACCGTCGCGCGTGCGGCACCCCTCGATGCGCGCGTCCGTCACCCAGGGGCCTCGGACCACGGCGCGCTCGCTCACCGTGCTCAACCGCGGAGCACCCTGTGGGTCCGCGGTGATCGTCCCGGCGTACAACACGCCCTCGCGACGATTGCTCGCTGAATTCGCTGCATCGGGCGAGCTCGCAGAGGCATCGGTGGGCGCCCCCGCGTCGTTTGCGCTGGGCTGTGCGCTGCTGACCGTGCGCTCTCCGAGGGCCACAAACACAGGGCCCACCAGCGCGCTCGCGACCCTGCGCGAGAGCACCAACGGTTGATCAATCCATCGCCACTCGGGGAGCTGCTCAGCGCTCAGCGTGCTGCGCAAATGCGTCCCGAGCGAGAGCACGTTGGTGTCTGTGGGCCAGCGCGCGGCGAACACCGTGGACGCGGTCACGTAGGCGCCCACCAGCGGCTCGCTCAGCGCGAGGGCGTCGAGGTAGGCGCGCACGGGAGCCTCAGCCCCAGCCCCGCGGCCCGAGTAAATCATCGGCTCGCCGTCGTCCGCGCTCGAGATCCACGGCGCGCTCACGCGGTCCATGCTGGCACGACGAACACACGAGGCGTGGGCGAGGGCAAGCTCGCCCGTGTGATCAAACGTGCAGATGCGGCGCTCGGTTCCCATGAGCAATCGCAGGGCGTTGTGGCTCAGTGGGTCCTGCGCGACCACGCGCCCATTGTCGGTCCCGGCGACGAGGGCGTCGAGCAGTGGCGCCGCGCGAGGCTCCACCGGCGCAGGCGGAGTCAGGGCCGTGACCGCTGCGCGCGAAGCGGGCAAGTGTGCCTGATCGACTGCGACGTAGAGCTCATCGAGGTACTTGCGGCGGTCTTCGCGGCCCGTGTGAAGCTCACCGATTTCGAGGTCCGACGCGGCCTGTGAGACCACCATGGCCAAAATCCGGTGACCACGCTCGTCGCTCTTGGAGTCAAAGAGCGCGCGGGTCATCAGGCTCGCATGCGTCGCGCAGCGATAGGGCCACTCGCGCAACCTGGCGCGAGCCGGAAGACGCGCATTTCGCGTGGGCATTCCCAGCTCAATCTTGCGCGCGGTGCGGGCAATCTGGCCCACCGACACGCCCGGGCCCACGAGGCACTGAGACAAATTCGCCCAGGCGTCCGCAGCGTACTGCAGCTGTGTGGCCTTGCGCTCGGCCGCGTTCTTGTTGTTGAGCGCGAACATCCCCGCCGCGCTCATGCCGACAAGCGCGAGAAGTCCCAGTGTTTTTGCAGACACTCTGCGGTTGACGGGTTCGAGCCCGAGGTCTTCGTCGGGGCGCTGTGGCTCGGTCGGTGGATCGTCGTGTTCGCTCATGATGGGTCTCGTTCAGGACACCGGTTGTTCGTCGAGGTTCCCGCTCGCGTGGGTCTGTTCGCGCTCAATCGCATCGAAGAGCGCGCGAAAGTTACCCTCGCCGAAGCCGGGATAGCCTCGCCGCGCGATCAGCTCGAAGAAGAAGGGCCCCGCCTCGCGCTCGCTGTACAAGAGCGCCGCTTCTTTCATAAAGATCTGCGTCATGTACTTGTCGTCGCGACCATCGACCAGAATCTGCAGCGCCCGCAGAGTCTCGATGTCTTCGACCAAGTTGCTCACTTTGCGCTCGGCCATGCGCTCGGGGAGCGCGTCGTAGTAGCTCCCCGGAGTCCCGAGAAATTCCACGCCGTTCTCGCGCAGGTCGCGCACGGTTGAGACCAAATCGTTCATCAAGAGGGCGGCGTGCTGCACCCCTGCGCCCGCGTTGTCGTCGACAAATTTTGCGATCTGCGAGGCGTCCCATCGAGGCCGCAGAGGCTCGTTGTTTGCAAACTTAATCCCGGACTCTGGGTCCCACATGACCGTGGATTTAAGACCAGATCCTGCGCCCTTGCGCAGATCGTCGGTGTGAAATTTTACATCCCAGTAGCGCTCAAACCCCAAGACGTGCTCGAGCCACAACAGGTGCGGTGCCATCGTGCGCATGTTGGACGTGATGTGATCAATCAGCGCGATCCCAAACCGGTTGGGTGAGTCGTCATGGGGTACCGCGCGCATCGACGGCGAAAAAAGCGGGTAGTTCTCGCGCTCGACGAAGCGAAAACGCACCTCGCCCAAGGGGGTCGCGACCTCGAACGCGCGGTAGTGCCCGCCGTCGCGTGTGTCTTCTTCGAGCTCCGCGAGCACCGTCGCGCCGCGAGACTCCAGGACCCGCAGCGTGTGCGCCGCGTCGCGCACCGTAAACGCCAGCGTTGTCACGCCCGCCGGGTGTCTACGAAGATACTTGGCGGCCTGCGAGTCGTCGCGCTCGGGGCGCGTGACCACGACCCGCGCGTCGCCCGCGGCGTACACATCCGAGCGCTCGCCCCGCGCCTCGATCGCTGCCTCAGAGCTCGTCGCGATGAGCCGAAAATCGAGCTTTTCTGCGTAGAAACTCCGCGACCGCTCGGCATCGTGCACCGCAAAGTGAAACGAGTCGTATCCCAATAGTCCCAGCGATTCTTTGGCCACAGTCGTGCGCTCCTCGGTGGACGATCGCCGCGCGCCATGCACATCAGCAGGGGCACTGTGCGTCGTGCTGCCAGTGCCCTACAGGACTGCACGCGCCGTGGTCAATCGCGCACCGCGGCAGAGCAGCGCTTCGCTCTCAGCGCGCCAGGCGTTCGGTCAACCGCGTGATCGCAGACTCGGCCGCGGCTTGCACGCGGCGCTTGGCCGGCGCACCCAAGAGATCCCTGCGCTCGACCGCGCGCTCGGGCTCTAGCACCGAGTAAATTCCCTGATCAAACGCGGGGTGCTCTTCGAGGTATACGGGCAGCGGCAGGCTCGCGAGGTCCGTCTTGGCCTCGATCGCGCGGGCCACCAAGCGCCCCGCGACCGCGTGCGCGTCGCGAAAGGCCACGCCCTTCTCGACGAGATAATCCGCAGCCTCGGTCGCGTTGACAAATCCCGCATCGAGCGCCCGGCGCATGCGCTCTGCGTCAAACCGCGCGGCCAAGATCACGCGCTCGAGGACCTCGAGGCAGCGATCGACCTGCGAGACCGCGTCAAACACTGGCGGTTTGTCTTCTTGCAGGTCGCGGTTGTAGCCAAGCGGCAGCCCCTTGAGTGTCACCAACAGCGCCACGAGAGAGCCCACGACTCGGCCCGTCTTGCCGCGTACGACCTCGGCCACGTCCGGGTTTTTCTTCTGCGGCATCATCGACGAGCCCGTCGTGTGCGCGTCGGCCATCTCGACGAAGGCAAACTCTTGCGTCGACCAGAGCACCAGCTCTTCGCTCAATCGCGACAGATGTGTCGCGACAATGGCGAGCGCGCTCAAGAGCTCGAGCAAGAAATCTCGGTCGCCCGTTGCGTCGATCGAGTTGCGCATCGGCCTGCTAAATCCCAGGTCTCTCGCGGTCTGTTCTCGGTCGAGCGCGAAGGTCGTTCCGGCGACGGCGCCCGAGCCCAGCGGACACTCGTTGAGGCGCTGCTCGCAGTCGCTCAGGCGCCCGCGGTCGCGGTCAAGCATCTCGACGTAGGCGAGCAGGTGATGGCTTAGCCGCGAGGGCTGCGCGCGCTGCAAGTGCGTGTACGCAGGCATGAGCACGTCGACCTCGCCCGCCGCGCGCTGCGCGAGCGCGAGGGCCAGCTGATCGACGCGCTTGCCCACGCGTTGGCACGCGGCGCGAGACCACAGGCGCATGTCCGTGGCGACCTGGTCGTTGCGTGAACGACCGGTGTGCAGCCGCGCCCCGGCCACCCCGATGCGATCGGTGAGGGCGCCCTCGATGTTCATGTGAACGTCCTCGCGCGCGGGGTCGAAGACAAAGGTTTTGTTAGTGATTTCGCTCGCGATTTGCGTGAGCCCGGCGACGATCGCGTCGCGTTCTTCAGCGCTTAACACGCCGATGCTGCAGAGCATGGTCGCGTGCGCGATTGAGCCCTGCACATCCACCTCGCCGAGCGCGCCGTCTACCTCGACGCTGGCCAAAAACTTCGAAGCGACCTCATCGAGGTCTTCAGAAAACCGTCCGCCCCAAGCCTTGTGTGTCGCCATGGATTCTTCTCAAACACTTTCAGAAAGGTAGCTCGCCGCGGCGCGCAGTGAGCGGGTCTTGACTCAGTAAAATACCTAGCAAACTAGCGTGCGCCCGGGGCGCCTTCGGTGGGCTCTAGCCGCGCTTCAAGCTCAAACGTGCCGCTGCGTCCACGGTCAAATCCGTCGACGATGACAAAGTACCGCCCAGGCTCGACCGCGAGGTTGACCCGCGCGCTGTTGCCATCGGATCGCAGCGCACACCCGCGCTCTGTGCCCTGTCGCTCGCACGCACTTCGCACCGACACGACGCCCTCGAAGGTCGGCGTACGGAGCTCTACCGAGAGTCGTCCTGCTCGCTCAATTTGCAGTGAATACACGACATCAGGGCTCGCCGCACCGCGCCCGCAGCTCGCGTGAAGTCGGTCTGATTGTCCCGCTGTCGTTCCGCTCGCCCGAGCGCCGAGCGCGAGAGGCTGGGCGTCGCGGCAGGCACGCTCGGTAGGCTCAGCATCTTCGGCATCGAGCTGAACACTGTAGTCGCCGAAGACGTCCGGCGACTCGCTGTCGACCACGAGGTAGTAGGTCCCTGCGGCGAGCACCGCGTCGAGGTGCGTATCGCGCGCACAGTAGAGCTCATCGCGTGCTGCGCAGCCGCGCGTGATACCCAGCGAAATCGCAGCCGAAGCTGTCCCAAGCGAGGCGCTCAAGAGCGTGGCGCGCACCAGGGCTCTGCGTGGCAAGACAAAGCGAAAGAGCTGATCGGGACCCCGCCCGCCGCAGCGCAATTGGACGTCGTCGCGCGCTGCAAAAGTGTCCCCGGCGCGAGACTCCCCCGGCGCGATGGCAAACGCGTTGCTGCACTGATCCCCGGGGCCTGTGGCGCCATCCACCGGCGCGCGCTCGACGCCGAGCGAGTACACTCCGCGCGCGTCTTGGGCAAAGCCGTCGACGGTGACCGAGTAGTTTCCCGCTGGTAAAATCCTGCTGATTCGCGAGTGCCCGCGGTCGTTGTAGTCGTCGTTGCACGCGATCTCCGTGCTCGCCTCGGTGCACGCTGAGCGAAGATACACGCCAGTGTCCCAGCCGCCTTCGGCCTCGACGTTGACTCGCACGCGCGACGGCTCAGTCACCCGCAGCGAATAGGTCTGATCGGGCCCCGGAAACCGGCTCGACGCGCACGTCCCGTGCAACACATCCGAGGCCTCGCTCGTGTTGCCCACGACCAGTGTGCCGGGCTCAAGCGCGGTGCTGCGTGTGCACACGTCGGTCGCGTCCACGGACTCGACCTCGCTCGAAGCCAGGGTGTACGCGCCCCGGACGCCGTCCCCCACGCCCTCGACGATCACATAATACCGCCCAGGATCCAGGGTCGTGTCCACGAGCGCGGGTTCGCCCTCGCGTGAGACATTGCACGCCAGCGTAGGCCCCTCAAACGCCTCTGCGCCCTCGCCACCGCCCGCACACGAGCGTCGAACGTAGAGCGCCATGGTGCTCGTGCCCGTCGCTCGCAATTGCACGCGTTGCCGGCGCTCAAGGTCCAGCACATGCACGACGTCTGGGTTGCGCCCAGCGACGCAGCGTCCCGCGGCGTTGTCTCGCGCGGTCGTGAGCGACCCGATGACGTCGCCGCCAGCGACCAAGGGCAGCGGGTTTACACACGTGCCGCGGTCGCGCGCTGCGCCCGAGCGCTCGGCGTCGAGCTCCCACACCCCAAAGATGTACGTGCCCTGCCCAGCGCGCGCTGACACTGCTGCGCGAAATACCCCGTCGTTGGACGCACAATAGCTGAGGCTTGACCCTGTCCCGCTCGTGAGGCTCTCGCTTGTGCGCCGACCGTCAGGGGCATACAGCGCGAGCTCTAGGTCCATGGTGCTCTCGGTCGCGAGCGCCACGACGCGATAGCACTGCCCGGCGCGCAGGGGTGCCGGATGCGACACGGTCGCACCACGCGCGATGGTCTTGTCCTCGGTGGTTCCGACCCGCGAAAATCCTAGCGAATCCATCGTCGCGCTGTGGCCAGGGAGCACCGTACTTGCGCGTGAAACTGGCGCGCTGCATCCCCATGGCCCTGCACCGAGCGCCCACGCGAGCAGCCCCATCCGCGCGATGCGCGTCCTCGTGTGTCGCTTCAAGCAGTCCATCAGGGGGTCCATCCAGTGGGCGAGGCGATCAGTAGTACTGCTTGCGCTTCGCGCTCGAGAGAATCCCAAGCATTTCACGGTACTTCGCGATTGTACGTCGCGCGATCATGATCTTGGATTGCTCTTCGAGTGTGCGCGCGATGGCTTCGTCTGAGAGCGGACTCTTGGGGTCTTCTTCAGAGATGATTTTCTTAATGGCTTGCTTGACGCTCTCGCTCGCGATGTCCTCATCGGCCATGCGTCGGATCGAGCTGTTAAAAAAGTACTTGAGCTCAAACGTCCCGCGCGGCGTGTGAACGTACTTGTTGGTCGTCACGCGCGAGATCGTGCTCTCGTGCATGCCCACGATCTCTGCGACGTCCCGAAGAATCATGGGCTTCAGGTGCTCGATCCCCAGCTCAAAGAACTCGCGTTGGCGCTCGACGATGCACTGGGTGACCTTGACAATCGTGCGCTGTCGCTGATCGAGCGAGCGCACAAACCAACGCGCGGATGCCAGTTTGTTCTGAACAAACGCTAGGTTTTCTACCGAGGCTCGCGCCCGCGCGACCGCCCGCGCGTCTGCGCCCGAGCCGTTGCGTTGCAGTTGCGCCATGAGCTGATCGTCCGTGAGCGCAGGAGCCTTGGGGTCAGACTCTTCGAGGACCTTCTTCACTGCGCTCTTGACCGATCGGTCCACCGCGTCGTCCTCGTTAATCTGTCGCATCAACGACAACGCTTGCTCGGCGTTGATCTTGAGCTTCGGCAGCCCATCGTCGTTGGTCGTCACGACGTAGTCGTCGCCCGATTTGATCACGTACACGTCGGGTGTGACGTACGGCGTGTCCTCGGTCGTAAAGTTGCGCCCAGGCCGCGGCTCAAGCGTAGAGATGAGCTTCGCCGCGTCGTAGACGTCCTCGAGATCGCAGCGTAAATCCCTGACGATCGCGTTAAAATTGCGACGCTCGAGGTTGGGCAGGTGCTGATCGATCACCTTCCACACGACGTTCTCGTCGTCGTAGCCAAACTCCTCGGCTTGGATCAAAAGACACTCACGAAGATCTCGCGCCGCCACGCCGACTGGGTCCAACGTCTGGATCAATCGCAGGACCTCTTCGGCGTCTTCGGGATCAAGCCCCGCCCAACGCGCGATGTCATCCAGCGTGACCGTCTGCCCCTTGCTCTCTTCGTTGTCTGCGATCTCTGACGCGGTGAGCTCGGTCTCGTGCTCGTCGACCTTCTTTTTCTTGCGTCGCCCCTGCGCCTCGTCCTCGTCCGGCTCGTCTTCGAGGGGCTCCACCAAGACTCCCCAACGGTCTGTGACTGGAGCCGGTTTTTTCTTCGGCGCCTTGGGTTTCTCAGACGAAACGCCGAGCAACCGCAGGTAGCCGTGCTCGTCCAGGTTGTGCACGATGAAGGTCGCAAACGCGAGCTCCTCGTCGCTCAGTGGCGTGAGGCGCAACTGGGCCATCAGATGGTCTGAGAGCGACGAGCGGTTGCTCAGCGTTTGCTCAAGCGATGGCATGTCCTCGCTGCTCAACCGCTGCGCGCCCGAGGGCATCGGCTGCTGGTTCGAGTAGGACTCTAAGAAGCGCTCCCAATACTCGACCTCTTGGGTCTCGCTCACCGCTCGCTTTTCTTCCATCGACTGCGTCGCGTGATCACGCTGCGCGTCCGCCGCGGCGACGTCGTCGATCGAGCGAATCTCTCCGTCCGCATCCGACGCGCGTGGATCCTCGCCGCTCGCCTCGTCCAAGATGGGATTCTCGGTGAGCTCTTCTCGAATTTGATCGATCAGTTCGAGCCGTGAGAGCTGCAAAAGCTTAATGGCCTGCTGCAGCTGAGGTGTCATCACCAGCTGCTGCGACATGTTCAAGCTGAGTCCAAGCTTGCCTTCCATGCTCTATCCACCGTTCTGTTCAGGATCGACCATGACCATGCGAGGACTCTAGACGACCCGGTCCGTCGTGGCACGCAAGAAGTACACCGAAGCGAAAGTGTCAGCAAATTTCCTAGAGTGCAGCATGTCGATTCATTGCACAGCCGCGCTTACCCTTCGGTCTTCGCGCTGGGCGTGGCCCTCGCTTGGAGCGTCGTCACCGTCGGCGTGGGCTGCGCGAGCAGCAACCGGTTGGCGACCTCGAGCGCGACCAACAACAGCGAGCTCTGTCGAGACTCTCTGCGCTCAAGGCTCGAGAGCGCGAGCTCAAGAGGCGCAAACGCATCGCTCCACACGGTCACAAACGAGGTCGCGGGCCCCACGGTGTCACGCGCGCCATCCGCCGCCGCACGCTCGATCGCGGCGATCACGAGCGCGCTCGCGAGCTGTGAAGATTCACTCACGAGAAGCCCCGCCTCGACGCTCAGTCTCTCAAGCTCTTGCAGCGCCGGAGCGAGCTCGCTCAGCGCGTGCTGCCGAACTCTCCACGCGATCTCGGCCGCTGCGTCCGCACGGAGCACCTGCGTGTCCTGTGAGCTCGTGCCCCCGCGCTCATTGCGCTGCAGCAACGTGAGCTGCTCGTGCAGCATCCGTGTCACCTGCTGGCGCGTCGCGGTAAGCACATCGGGCAAGCGATTTCGCAGACCCATCATCGCGGTCCCGAGCGCATCTCGGCATGCCTCACGTGCGTTCGCCTCGCGCTCGGTCTGCGCGAGCGCCTGCTGCGCTTGGGTGACCCATGCACGGGCACGCCACGCCACGCGGCGCTGCTTCCACTCGCTGCGCTGCGCGACGAGCTGCTCGTCCATCCACGCAAAGAGTGAGGCAAATCCGCTGGCAGCGAGCGCGATTTTCGCCCGCTGGCGGTCACTCTCACTCAGCGCACTGTCCTCAAGCGCGAGCTGCGCGTTGAGGGCCTCGCGCGACGAGACGCTCATCACCAAGGGGGCACTTTGCCCAAAGCTCTCGCTGAGCAACTGCACGACCTCGCGCAGCTGATCGCCCTGCAATTGATCGATCTTATTGAGAACGCCGAGCACGACCACGCCCGCTTGTTGGGCCTCGTCGATGGGCTCGGTCTCGCTGGCTTTTCCGGCTTGGCGCGCGTCGAAGAGCCACAAGCCCACGTCGGCCATCGCGAACGCGCTGCGCACCGCGCGCTCGTGCGAGGCGTCGCCCGCGTTGAAGCCCGGCGTGTCAATGAGCTCGATGCGCGCGAGCCTCGCGGCCGGCCAAGTCACCTCGACGTAAGCGATTTCGCCTCCTGATTCACGGGTCTTTGCGACCTGTCGCGGCGCCTCGTCGATGGTGCAATACAAGACCGATCCGCTGCGGTCGACCACGCGCGCCGAGGGGTCTCCGTAGCGTAACCAGTGCACCTGCGCGGTGGTCGGGAGCACGCCCATCGGTGACACCTTCGCGCCCACCATCGCGTTGAGAAAGGTAGATTTTCCCGCGCTAAATTCGCCCAAAATCGCGACCCTCAGCGGCTCGTCAAGCTCGCGTCGCCGGGCTCTAAGTTCGGCTACCACCGTCGCGAGCGAGGGCTCGTCCGAGAGCATCACCGCGAGCTCTTCGAGCATCTGCGGCAGGTTGTCTTGCCAACTGCACGCACACGCGGATTCGTATTGCGTGAGGGCATACGCACGAGTCTGCTCGTCTTCGATCGCGGGCATGAGCGCCTCGCGCGCGCGGCGTCCATCACGCGCATCGATCCAGCGCTGCGACTGAGCGAGAGCCAAGATCGCCGCCGAGCCGTGTCGCTCAGGCGCTTGTTCGGCCCATCGCGAGGCCACCTCGGGCGCCGCACGGAGCGCCGCAGCGAGGGCCAGAGGCCACAGAGTGTCCGGGATTTCGTCTGCCCGAATGCTCTCAAGTGCAGTGGGTCTCTCGCCGCTCTGTCCGAGCTTTGTCAGCGCGCGCGCCAGCTGCGCTTGGGCCCCTTCGGCGTCGCTCACGACACGCTCGAGCGCTTCTTCATCGCCCGATCGCCAGAGCGAGAGCACCAACGGAGCGACCGCTTCTTGGTCCCCCACGAGCCACGCGCGGCGCAAGTGTCGCGTCGCGAGCTTGTGCTCACCGAGGCCCAGCGCGAGCTCTCCGGCGTTGCGATTGGCGAGTCGATCTGCAGGTCCAATCGACGTTGATGCGCGCTCAAGTGCTCGCCGTCCCTGGGCGAGGTCGCCACGAAACACAGCGTCCTTGGCCAGGATCAACCACGCGCTCCCGAGCTCGGGGTCCATCACCGTGGCGCCACGCGCGATCTGCAGCGCCGCGGCCCGCTGCCCATGAGACTCGAGCCGCTCGGCCGCGCGTTGCAATCGCAGCGCGGACTCTCGCTCGGTGCCCACCGCGCGCCCACGCGCCAGCGTTGCAAACTCCAGCGCGCGCGAGACGTCCCCGTGGTGCGCGGCGTATTCGCAAGCTCGCGCCAAGAGCGCCGACGGGATGGCTCTCTCTCTGGACGCGTCGAGCAGTACGCCCATCGCGTGGGCCGATTCGCCCTGCGAAAAGAGCGCCTCTGCGCGCAAGGCGACCGCAGGGAGGTACATCGGCGCGGCGGCGAGCGCGTTCTGCGCTTTGTGCAGCGCGCCCGTGGGATCTCCGAGCGCGAGCAGGGTCTCGCCTCGCTTGACGAGCTGAACCACTTCGTCGGCCGGAGGGATCATCGAATCGAGAAAACGCTCGACACGCTCTAAGAGCGCGACGGGTCTACGGGGTGCGTCTGCCACAGGACGGGACCATAGCAATCATCGCGCATCCCAGCGCACACCAACGCACGGGTGAGCCAGCCCGAGATCCGCGCACCAGGGCTTGTGAGGCGCACTTGACTGGTATTTCTTCGCGAGTGAAGGCACACCCTGCGGATCGCAATGCCGGACGAGACCCAGCCCACCGCCGACAAGCCCGCATCGGGGGGGCTTGCCAAAAACGCTGCGATCACTTTTGTCGGAACGCTCGCGTCGCGATTGCTCGGGATGTTTCGCGAGGTCTTGATCGCGGTGACCTTCTCGACCGCGGTGACCGATGTGTTCTTCGTCGCGTGGCGTGTGCCCAACGCGTTGCGCGCTTTGTTGGCAGAGGGAGCAGCGAGCGCGGCGTTGGGGCCGGCGTTCTCTGAAGCGCAGCGCCCCGAAGCAGGGAGCAACGAGCGCAACCTGCCTCGGTTGCGCGAGGTGATCTCGCGGGTGGGTGGGGCCGCGTTCGCTACGTTGGCGCTCGCGACGGCGCTAGGGGTGATCTTTGCGCGGCCGATTTTCTCTTTAGTTTCAAAGGGTTTCGCGGGTGACGTGGCGCGCTTTGAGCTGGGCGTGCTGCTCTTGCGGTTGCTGTTTCCGTTCTTGTTCTTGATGGGCTGGTTCGCGATTGGGCGCACAGCGCTCGAGCGTCTCGGAGACTTTCGGACCGGCTCGGCCGCGAGTGTTTTGCAGAACGTCGCGTTTGTGTTGGCGCCGTTTGTGTTGGTGCCCTTCGCGCCGTGGCTGGGACTTCCGCCCATCGCGATGATGGCCGTCGCTGCGCTTTTGGGTGGTTTTTTGCAGGCGATGTACCTGCGTCCTGCGTTGCGAAGGCGCGGAGTGTTGGTGCGACCGACCCTCGCCAGAGACCCGGCCTTGCGTGAGGTCTCGCGCACCTTTGCGACCATGCTCTATGGCCAAGCTGTCTACCAAATCAACGTGGTCTTGGCCTCGCGCTTGCTCTCTTCGCTCGAGCCCGGCTCGGCCTCTTGGAACAGCTATGCCCAGCGCATCGCCGACATCCCGCAGGGCTTGTTTACCGTGTCCATCGCCGGCGCCGCGGCCGCCGAAATGGAGCGCTACGCCGTCGACAACGACCGCACCAACGTGGGCCTGACGCTCGAACGCACGATCTCTCTGAGCGCATTCGTCGCCCTCCCAGCGTGTGTGCTCCTCGCGGTGTACAGCGAGGCCGTCGTGCCGGTGATCTTTGGCTATGGCCGCTTCGCGAGTGGCGCAAATGCCCAGCGAAATCTCATCGAAGTCGCGCGTTCGCTCGAGTGGCAAGCGCTCACCGTCGCGCTCTTTGCCTTCGTGCACCCCATGAACCGAGTCTTCGCGGCGTTTAAGAACCGCAAGCCCATTCTCATCGCGTCTACGCTCGCTTTGCTAGCGTTTGGCCTAGTCAGCGGCCCTCTGACGGTGCGCTACGGGCACGTCGGGGTCGCCATGGCCGGCGCCGTCTCTGGGGCGGTCCAGCTCGTCGCCCTCGCGGTGCAGGTTCGCGCGCAAGTGCCGCTCGAGCCATGGCGCATGGGTGGTTCTTTGGCTAAGGTGCTCGCTGCGACCGGCGTGATGGCGCTTGCGGCCCGAGCGGCCGTGCAATGGCTCCCGGTTCGCGAATCACACGCTTCGCACAAGATTTTGGCCGTGGTGGTCGGAGGTGCGCTTGCGTTGCTCTATGTGGGGGCAGCCTGGATTTTACAATGCAACGAGATCAACGAACTGCGCCAGAAAATCGCGCGACGCCGAAGCCGAAGTTAACCCCGAAGAGCAGCCCCAAGGACACTCACAACAGCCCCGTGGATGTGCTCGAGGCCTCGTTTGTGATGGAGGCCCGCAGCGCCGAAGGGCTCCCGCCCACCACCGGCGGAGGTCCACACCCGGTGCTCGAGATCGCATTTGCCGGGCGCTCAAACGTCGGCAAATCATCCCTGCTCAACGCGATCGCCCAGCGCAAAGGCCTCGCGCGAACCTCTGGGACCCCCGGCTGCACGCGCGGTCTGGTGCTCTTTGACCTCATGCTCCGCTCGGGGACCTCGTTGCGGATCGTTGACCTCCCGGGGTACGGCTACGCTGCGCGCAACCGCGAAGAGCGCACGTCCTGGGGGCCCATGATCGAGAGCTACCTCCAAAAGCGCGAGTGCCTCTCGGCCGTAGTGATCTTGGTCGACGCGCGACGCGGCCCCGAGGACGAAGAGCGACAGCTCATTGAGTTTCTCTCAACGCTCGGAGTCTCGATGATTTTGGCGGTCACCAAAATCGACAAGCTCGCCAAGAACGAGCGCTTCGGGGTTCTCAACAGTCTCCGCAAGGCTTTCGGCGCCAAGGTCATCGGAGTCTCCGGGCACACGGGCGAGGGACGCGACGAGCTCGTTTCCGCGCTGGTCAAGATCGCCTGAGTTGCTAGCCGCACGTTCAGTGCTTCGGGATGTACGGACCGATGGCACATGAGCCAGTGGCCGTGGCGCAGAGTGGCGCTATTGAGCCGCGGACGTGCCAGCGCGAGCGTTCAATTTTTCGGCGGCAAAACAAGGGCGAAATGGCCCGTTGAGTGGTTGACGCGCTAGGCCAACGTGAAGGAAAGTGGCACACCCATGTCCTTCGGATTCTTGGCACCTCTCACACTCGCAGCGATGGCGCTGGTCGCGACGCTTTCGGGCGTTCCGCCGCAGCCGGTGTTTCAGTCAACCATCCGGATTGTGGACGTTCGAGGCGCAGCGTCGCTCGTCGCCCGAGGCGCGAGCGTTTTGGACGGACGTGAGTCCAGCGCGTACGTGTCGGGTCACCTCCCGGGCGCACAGCTCTACGCGTGGAGCCTCTTTACCCAAGCGGGCAGCCGCCGCGGAGTGCTGCGCCCAGACATGGACGCCCTCGCCAGCCGCTTTGCCAGCCTCGGGGTGGACCAAGACCGCCCCACCCTGGTCTATGGGGCCTCAAGCGCGGGGCAGGGCGAAGAAGGCCACGCTGCGTGGCTCCTGGCGCTCCTGGGTCACGCCGACATCGCGATGCTCGATGGCGGAATCGATGCGTGGCGCGCGGCTGGACGCCCCGTCGTGACCGGCACAACCGGCGCTCGCGCAGGGCGCTTCGTCGCCAACGTGAGGCCCGGCCTTAGGGTCGAGCAGGCCGAGCTCGCCCAGCGCACGACGCAGGTGCTGGATGTGCGCACAGCTGCAGAATTTGCGGGGAGCACTCCCTGGGGAGAGTCCTGCGGTGGGCATCTGCCTTCAGCCCGACTGATGGACTGGCGCGAGCTCTTGGACGAACGCGGTCGCTTCAAGCCCGCTAGCCAAATGCGCGCGAGCCTTGAGCGCGCAGGCGTCGACCCCGCTGCGCCCCTCGTAGCGCTCTGCTCGGTGGGCGTCCGGAGCGCGTTTGTGTGCGCCGCGCTCGCCGCCCGAGGGGTCAGCCTCGTGGCCAACTACGACGGCTCCATGGTCGAGTGGAGCGCCACCGAGGGCGCCCCCATCACGCGGACGAGCTAACGCTGACGATCGTCAGTCAACGCTGGGCAGCCGACGAACCGCCTGCACGCAAACGGACTTCTAGCTCGTTTGCTCCAGAGTGCGCTAAAACCTCCCGGTGCTTCGATGTCCCTTGTGTGCCACCGCGCTCGATCCCGGCGTCACACGTTGCCCACGCGATGGCGTCGCCATTGGTTCTACCGAGGACCCCCTTGTTGGCGTCGTGCTTGCGAACCGCTACCGCATCCTCGCGCGCCTCGCGCGTGGCGGGATGGCCACAGTCTACCTCGCGACGCACATCCTGATCGGGCGACACGCGGCGATTAAAATCCTGCGATCCGATCTGTGCCGCGATCCGGTACAGCGCGACCGGTTCTTACGCGAAGCCCGCGCGGTCAACCGCATTGACCACGAGAACATTGTCCAGATCGTCGACTACGGAGAAAGCGACGACGGCAGGATCTTCTTGGTCATGGAGTACCTTCCCGGCGAGTCACTCCACCACCGCATCTCGCGCGGTGTGCTGCCCCCCTTGCGCGCGCTCGACATCGCATCGCAGATCTCGTCGGGCCTCGGCCGCGCCCACCAAATGGGGGTGATCCATCGCGACCTCAAGCCCGACAACGTCTTGCTCTTGCCGCCCGCCGCCGCGGGTGGACGGGACCGCGTAAAGCTCTTGGACTTTGGCATCGCGAAGCTGCTGGACCAGCCCTCGCTCACCGCGTCGGACAAGATCTTTGGCACGCCGGGTTACATCGCGCCCGAGTATGCGTCGGGTGCCCCGCTCGATCACCGCGCGGACCTGTACTCGTTGGGCGTGGTGCTGTTTGAAATGCTCACGGGCGAGCTGCCCTTTGAGGCCGAGTTTCCAGCGGATTTGCTGCTCAAGCACATGCTCGACCCGCCCCGCTCCCCACGGTCGCTGCGCGCAGACATCCCGCTGGCGGTCGAGCTCTTGGTGCTGCGGTTGCTCGTCAAAAAAGCTGACGAGCGGTTTCGCGATGCGTTTCACCTCATCGAAGAGATCGACCGCGTAAGCGCGATGGTCAGCGGCCCAGCACCTGAGATCACGTTGGTGGCTCAGTCGCTCCCGTCGATGGTGCCCGAGCCCGTCATGCCCACGGCGAGCTCGCCCCTGGACGCCGTGGGCTCGTTTGGTCTCGCGCCTCCCGACGAGACGCTGGGCTCGGGGATCCAAGGGGCGCGTGTCTGGGGGCGCTACCTCGATGCGTTGCGCGGCGCGGTCCAAGAGCGGTTTCGAGGCGCGCCTCCCCAGGCCCTCGTGGCACACATCGCCGCGATGGACGAGGTCGTTGGGCGGCTCCGGCTCCGCGTCGAGCTCTTGGACGAACACAAGCGAGACATTCTGGAGGTCGAGTCCCGAGGCCGAGACTTTCGGCGCACCATGGGCCGCGCCATGGATACGCTCTCGAAAGACGGCTATGCCCTCGCGGCAGAGCGCGATGTGATCGCTCATGAGCGCGAATCCCTGGTGACCGCTCGAACCCACGCGATGGAGCGGGCCCAGAAGGGCGAGGCCCACGCGGTGGGCATCGCGGACGCGCTCTTGTGGCGGATTGCGGCCAGCGACGAGATGCTCCGCGACGCTGTGGGCCGCTGCGAAGACGTCGAGTTTCAGCTGCGTGAGCTAGAGACCCAGCTCCGTCGGCTCAATGACACCCATCAGCAAGAGCACGACGCGCTGTTGGCGGCGATGCAAGACGCGCTCATGGAGTGCGCCGAGGACGACCAAATTCTGCGCTCACAGCTCACCGCGCTGCGCGACGCTGGTTGAATCTCGCCCACGTCGAGGTGTAGCCTGCGCGCCGTGAAGCCCAAGCGTTCGATGCTTGCCGTACTCGCTGTTGCCTCGTGTGCGACCGCGCTCGCGCAGTCGCCCCTCGCGATCGCGCAGCGCAACCCACAGACAAGACCGCAGGTTGCTCCCGAAGACCCGCGGATTGCCGAGGCACGGCGAGCCTACGACGAAGGCCGTAGACTCTATGACGCGCGCTCGTACGCCGACGCGCTCACGCGCTTTGAGCGAGCCTACGAGCTGCAGAGCCACGCGGATGTGCTCATCCCCATCGCGAATTGTCACGAAGCCTTGCAGGGCTACCGCGACGCGGTCGGTGCGCTTGAGCGCTATCTTCGGGACAGCCCCCCGACCGCGAGCGAGCGCGCCGCGGTCGAGGCTCGCTTGCCCGCCCTCCGGGCTCGGATCGCTGCGGCGCCCACGCCTGCGGCTGCGGTGCCCGTCGCTCCGACGACACAAGCTCCCGACAGTCCGCCGGCTACGACCGATGCCGCCAGCGCTGCCACAACGCCCGTGGCGGAGCAGCCCGCGAACGCAGACGCAGACGGAGCCGCGACCTCCCCTGTGATGGAACCGTCGCTTCCCCCACCACGGGCTACGAGTCCCGTGGTGTGGGTCTGTGCCGGACTCGCTGGGGCGGGGGTGGCTGCGGGCTCGGTCTTGGGCTTTCTGGCGTTGGGTGAGCACGCGACGTTCAACACGGCGCCGTCGCGCGAAGTAAAAGATCGCGGCGAGACCTTTGCGCTCTTGGCGGATTTGTCTTTTGCCACTGCAGTGCTCTCGGGCTTTGTAGGCACGGTGGTCTTTTTGTCCGACCGGGCCGAGGACAACCGCGAGACCGCCCTCGCGGCCAGCCCGGGACGCCGCCGCTTCGCTTCGCGCGCGCTCCGTCCACGATGGATCGTCACGCCCACGGGCGTAGCCGGAACCTGGTAGCGCCTCAAACGGACGTTGCTCCCATGAGATCAAAGACCCACGCGGTGCGTGCGAAAGATGTGAGTGCTGTGAGTGTGAGGGCGATCATTCGGTCTGGTTTTTTGCTTGGATTATTGGCCTGCCTCAGCGGCTGTGAGCTCATCGTGCGCTTTGATGAATCGCGCCTGTTGGATGTCCCCGCGGTCGACAGCGCTCGCAGCGAAGCGGGGGGTGACGCCATGCGCGACGACGACGCTCAGGTCGATGCAGGCGATGGCGACGCGACCAGCGACGCGAGCGACGCGAGCGACGCGACCAGCGACGCGAGCGACGCGAGCGACGCGAGCGATGCCAGCGATGTGCGCGACGCCAGTGATGCCAGTGATGTGCGCGACGCCAATGACGCCAACGACGCGAGCGATGTGCGTGACGCAAGTGACGCAGCAGCGCTGAGTGACGCGAGCGATGTCACCGAGGCTTCGGTGGATGCGAGCGTCGGTGTCGATGTCACGATGGATCTCTGAGAGATCCAACATTTTTGACTCACCGCCGCGCGAGCTCATCGCGCACGGGAGTGGTTCTCACGCAACGAGGAAGTCATGACGACAATCGAGACGGTTCGAGCGTACGAGGTCCTAGATTCTCGCGGAAATCCCACGGTCGAAGTGGAGGTTGTCTTGGCGAGCGGAGGCACGGGGCGCGCTGCCGTTCCGTCTGGCGCGAGCACGGGTGAGCACGAGGTTCTTGAGCTGCGCGATGGTGGCAAACGCTACCTCGGCAAAGGCGTGCTCAAGGCGGTCGAGAACGTCAACAAGACGCTCTCACGTGTTGTCCAAGACGAAGACGCGCTCGATCAGCACGCCGTCGACGCGCGCATGCTGGAGGCTGATGGCACCGAGAACAAATCCAAGCTCGGCGCCAACGCGATCTTGGGTGTCTCGATGGCCGTCGCGCGCGCCGCTGCCGACGCCCTCGCGTTGCCTCTCTGGAGACACCTCGGTGGCGTCTCTGCCTGCGTCTTGCCTGTCCCGTTGATGAACATTCTCAACGGCGGAGCGCACGCGGACAACGGCCTCGAAGTGCAAGAGTTTATGGTGGTCCCCGTGGGCGCTGAGAGCTTCAGCGAGGGGCTGCGCGCGGGCGTCGAGGTGTTTCATCATCTCAAGGCGCAGCTCAAAAAAGATGGTCTCGCGACCAGCGTGGGCGATGAGGGCGGGTTTGCGCCACGCTTGGACTCAAACGAAGAGGCCATCCAGCGGATTATCCGTGCCATTGAGTCCGCTGGTTATGCGCCTGGCAAAGACCTCGCGCTCGCGCTCGACGTGGCCGCGAGCGAGCTCTTTGACAAAAAGACCGAGAGCTATCGCTGGGACAAAAACCAGATCAGCCGCGATGGGCTCGTCGCGCTCTACGCCAGGCTCTGTGACAGCTACCCTTTGATCTCGATCGAAGACGGCTTCGCCGAAGACGACTGGCAGGGATGGAAGTCACTCACCGAGCGCGTGGGAGATAAGGTTCAGCTCGTGGGCGACGACCTGTTTGTGACCAACCCCAAGAGACTCCAGCGCGGGATTGACGAGCAAATCGCCAACTCGATCTTGATCAAGCTCAACCAAATCGGCACGGTAAGCGAGACGCTCGACACCATCGCCCTGGGCGCGCGTCACGGGTTTCGCTCGGTGATCTCTCACCGCTCGGGCGAGACCGAAGACACCTTCATCGCGGACCTCGCCGTGGGCACCAACGCCGGGATGATCAAGACCGGGAGCGCCAGCCGCAGCGACCGCATCGCCAAGTACAACCAGCTCTTGCGCATTGAGCGCGAGCTCGCCGGTGGCGCCAAGTACCTCGGGCGAAAGGCTCTCTCTCGCTGAGCGAACCGCCCACGGACGCAGCCACCGAGCGCGCCCCGAGCCCAACAGGCCCAACAAGCTCTCCTCGCGTGATCTTGCTCTTGCTCGGTGTGCAGCTCGCGTTTGCGTCCTGGTCCATCGTGGGCAAGGTCACCCTCGGCGTGGTCCCGCCGTTTGCGCTCACCTGGCTGCGTTTGCTCGGTGGCGCGCTCTTCTTTGGTCTCTTCGCCCTCAAGACGGGCCGCCCGCTGCTGCCCCCGCGCCAAGAGCGCCGCGAGATCGTTGGGCTCTCGCTCTCGGGGCTCGTGATCAATCAGCTGTGTTTCACCGTGGGACTCGCGCGAACCAGCGCTGTTGAGACCACCCTGCTCGTGGCCACCATCCCGGTGTTCGCCGTGCTCTACGCGGTGCTCTCGGGGCGCGACCGCGTCTCGTTGCGCCTGGTCCTGGGGATCGGGTGCGCCTTGGCCGGGGTCTCTCTTGTCGCCCTCCGTCACGGCCCCACGACAGCCAGCGCCCACACGAGCCATCTCCTCGGAAACATTCTGATTTTGGCCAACAGCGCCTCCTACGCGGTCTACCTCGTCCGCGCCCGCCCGGTGTTCGCACGCCACGGTGCGTTTACCGTGCTGTCCTGGATTTTTACCGTGGCTGCGCTCTGTGTCGCGCCGCTGGGCTTGCTGTCTCTGTGCTCGGCGGGGTCTCACTTCGGCGCGCGGATCTGGTGCGCCATCGCGTACGTCGTGCTCGTCCCAACGCTCTTTGCATACGGCGCCAACGCGTGGGCCCTCGCGCGGGCGTCGAGCACCTTGGTCGCTGCGTTTATCTATCTGCAGCCAGGGATCGCGGTGATCTTGGCCGTCTCGCTCGGTGACAAGCTCGCGCTCTGGCTTGGCGTGACCCCTCCGCACGAGCGCTTTACCCTGCGAACGCTCTTGGGCCTGGTCGCGATCTTGTTGGGCGTCGCGATCACAACCCGTCGCTCGCCAGCGAGCAACGCGCGGACTGTAGGCAAATGACCGCATCGATTTGCACGATGTGACAGTCTCGCTACTGATTTGCTCGAGGGTGCGGTATGGATAAGCGGATGACGCTGGTCGCGTCCGACGCTGCTTTCCTTGATCGCTGCACACAACGCGATGCTCGTGCTGTCGTGTGGCGAGGTGGGAATGTGACCCCTCAGACCAGCGTTCTGAATCGGCCGCTTCGGCCGGTAATTGGCCTGTGGGGCAAGAACACCGAGGCGAGAGCCTTCGGTGAGATTGCCGCATGGGCCTTCAAAAGCGAGCCAAGACTCGCATCGAATGGGAGAGACAACATGGGAGTTGCCATCACCTTCCGTCACATGGACTCAAGCGACGCCATCAAGACCTACGCCAACGAGAAGGTCGAGCGTCTGCAAAAGTTCTTGCGTGCACCTCTGGATGCACACGTGACGCTGTTTTCTGAGCGACATGATTTTATCGCAGAGATTCACTTGTCGTCCGGGGGTCGCCAGTACCACGCGCGCCATGACAGCGACGACATGTACAAGTCCATTGATCTTGTGACCGACAAGATCCAACAACAGATCTCAAAGAGCCACGACGCCGCCGCGCGCAACGCCAAGGGAGGCGACAGCGCCGCCGAGCTCGCGCTACGCATGGCTGCCGAGGCCGAGCTCGCTGCCAAAGAGTCCTAGTCGCCCAAACGCGGACCGCTGAGGGACGGGCGTCGGGTGGGATCGACTGAGCAAACGAATCCGCAGAGACGCACGCTTCCGCGGTCGATTGTGCGCGGTCGGATCTTTACATTCGAGTGCGCGAGGCGGTATCTGCCCGGCCGCGATGCGCTTGATGGATCTCGTTGCAGAAGAGCGAATCGAGCCCTCTCTCCGCGCCGCGGATAAGCGCTCGGTGCTCCACTCGCTCGCCACCCTCTTGGCAGCGGGGAGTGAGTCTCTCCAGCCTGACGAGATCGCGCGGGTCCTCGCCGAGCGAGAGGCTCTTGCGAGCACGGGCGTGGGGGACGAGGTCGCGATCCCACACGGCCGCATCGCGGGGCTTGACCACGTCATCGCGGCGCTCGCGATCAGCGATCAGGGCGTGGACTTCGACGCGATTGATCGCAAACCCGTGCGGATTTTCGTGGCGATTTTGGCTCCCGAGAAGAGCACCACCGATCACCTGCGGGCCCTCGCGCGCGTCTCACGGTTGTTACGCGATGCGCAGCTCCGTGAGCAGCTCTTGGTCGCCAAGGACCGCAAGAAAATCCTGGCGATCCTAGAAAACGACGCGCACTCGAGCGGAAGCTAACGATCGCGTCTGGGGGCTTGTAGCGCGCAGGTGTGATCCAGTGCTTTAATCCCTCCCATGCGATGTGTTGGTTGGGCCATGCGCGTGGGTGTGGGGTTGTTGTCGACAGGGTGTGTCGTCGGGCGGGCGCAAGCACTGGATGCAACCGTGGTCACCGCGAGCGCCGAGGCGCGGGTGGTCATGACGCACCAAGGGCAGACCGTCGAAGCGCGCGTGCGCGCTGCGTGCGCGCAGGGGCACGCGGTGGCCGAGAGCGACGTGATCGCGCTCTTGGCGCCGCATGGACAGTGGCGCACCGTCGAGAGCCTCGGCAGCGTCTGGGTGCCAGAGGTTCAGCAGCGCGAGAATTTTGCACCCTATGTCACCCATGGGCAGTGGCAGCCTGAGCCCACAGGGGTGACCTGGGCGAGCACGTTGCCCGGGGGCTTTATGACCTTTGCCTATGGCCGCTGGGTCTCGCTAGGAGGCGAGTGGGCGTGGGTGCCGATGAGCCTAGCGCCCGCTGGGGTCCAGTGGCGGCATTCGGGCGCGTGGGTGGGCTGGTCGGCCGGCGGAACCGGTTGGATTTTTGCCCCCACCGCGTGGCTCTTTGCCCCGGACTTGTCACGCCGGGTAGCGCCCGCCGAAGAGCGTCCTGCGTTGTTGGCAGCCAGCGTGGCGCTCGATGATCCTTGGCGTGTGGGCTCTCCGGGCGGCGCAGGGGACCTTGGCGCGCGACGGTCGCCTCGTGGCCCCGCGCCCTATCCCGGCGAGACACGCTCGGACGAGGGCCAAGAGCGCGAGCCTGCCCGAGAGGGCGCGCGCCCGCTGGCCACGGTGGTCATCCGCGATGACCAAGCGCTGGCCCAATGGCAGTCATGGGTCGACGAAGCGCCTCACGCACAGCCCCCTGTGAGCAGCTCCTTGGTCGCAGCCCCCGCCCCCAGCGCATACAACCTCGCACGCGCTCCCAGTGCGCCCAACGCAGCGCCCACGAGCGCGTCTTCGATGTGGGGAGACCAAGAGCGCGCACGGGCCCCGCAGGTCGCGCGGATGGGCGCGTATTGGCAGCCCCAAGGAGCGCTGGCCAACACAGCCATGCCGACAACGAGCGCAAATCTTTCACGAAACGCTGGCCCGCAGCAGGGGTTTGCCCTCCCGGCGACAGTGACCCCCTCGGGGCGCGGAGGCATTCAGTACGGCACAGGCGTGGGCGTCACGGGGCCTGTAGTCGTCCGCCCTCCGGCAGCGCAGACGGTGGCGCCGAGCGCTCCGGCGGTGCGTGTGCTTGCCCCTTCGAGTGTCAGCGCGAGCCCCGAGGCGCTGCGAAGCGTGCGTTAGCGCTCAGTGACGCTCGTTGTCGCGGCGGACGACAAACGTCGGCAGTCGCTCGCGGCTCTCAAAGCTCTGCCGGTAGTTGGACACATCTCGCAGAGAGGCAAACGGCCCGATCCGTACGCGGTGCCAGGTCCCCGTGGTCGTCGTGGTGGTGCCCGAAGCGACAAACGCACGGTGGCCTCGCTCGCGCAGACGCTGAGCGAACTGTTGCGCCCCGCCGAGCGCTCGAAACGAGCTGACCTGGAGGGTGTAGTTTCCGTCTTGGCCTTCGCTGGCGGGGGGACCCACGTGCGAATTGACTGGGTTAAGCCGCACGCTCGCGATGCCATCGGCGATGGGAGCGCGCTGGCCCAAGGGGGCCACGGGAGGGGCCGTTGTGACTCGCAGCGGCGCAGGCGCTGCCACACTGGGGCTCGCCGCGGAGAGGGTGGTTGGCGTAGGCGCCGACGTGGGGCTCGCGGTGAGCGTTGAAGTGCCAGCCCCTTCGCGCGCTTCGGTCAGGTTCAGAGGCGAGGCCGCGGGCGTGGGCTGGATCGCGGAGGGATAGGTGACCTGGGGCGAGGGTGCGCGGGCGCTCTGGGCGGCGAGGGCGTCGAGCCGCGCGAGCGGGTCTTCACGCTGCGTCGCGCGGGTGCTGTCTTGGTCTCGCCCGATGAGCAGCCCGGCGGCAAACAAGACGCACGCGGCGGCGAGGCCTCCGACGGCCAACACGACGGTGCGTGCGGGGTCTCTTCCGTCCTCGTGCTCGCGGATCTGGTCAAGGTCGCGCATTGTGCTGGGGGTATCCATGGCGTGTGCTCTCTGCTTCTGCGCGGCGAGGGCAAGGGGCAAGGCAGGACCACGAGTCCTGGGGCACCGACTGCTGCGCTCCAGAGCACCTACACCGAGGCTCGGAGAGGGCGACAGTTTTTGACTGCTTTTACCCCCCTGCAGTCCCCTGCGCCCCCGGTGCTCTTTATCGCGGCGGAACGCGCAGCGTCACCCAGTCGCTGACCGCGTAGTTTCCCTGCGAATCCGGGATGAGCTGGCGGATGATAAAGCTGTCTCCCCGCTGCGAGATGGTCACCGTGCCCCCCGCGACATCACGGATGGGCCCGAGGCGCGCGTAGAAGCTCCCACGTGACAGCACGCCTCCGTCCCCCACCGAGGCGTCACTCACGCCGGCCTCGGTCTCGCTCCGCCGCGCAAACGTAGACACCGCATAGCTCCCCCCGCTGGGCAGCGTGCGCGTGGTGTTCTCGATGAGCACTAGCGCGCCGGGGACCGCAAAGCCCTCGAAGTCCACGATCACGCCATCCGCTGGGCACTGGTCCGTGGGTGCACAGTCTGTGAGCCCCTGGACTGACGCCATCGGCGGCGGGATGGGCACCGGGCGATAGAGGCAGCTCGATGACACGAGCGCCGCCACGGCGAGGAGCGCGAGCTTGGGTCTTGCGGCGTGAGTCATGCGAGCTGCGTTCTGGGCGCCTGAGTCACGCGAGATGCGTTCGGAGCCCTACCGGTGCGCAGCATGACATGTGCCGTCGGCGAGCGCCGTCCCTCGTAGCTAAGTTAGTAGTTTAACAAACATGTGCTAGAGGCCTTCGATCTAAGATAAATCGCAGGGATTTATGTGCCGAATGGCTCGCGTAAGTGTGGGTCCGTCCCCTGGGCTTGGGCACCGACAGGGTGTCCGTGGCGCCAACGCGAGTTACGTCGAGCGCCAACTCGAGGTGACAGTCGCCCCATGCCCCAACGAGACCCTTTGAGGAGCCAGGGTTGACCCCTCGAAGCGCGCGTGCGCGATCATTATTATGCGAGGGTACTTTGGAGGGGGGTGTGCTAGGGTCTGGCCCTGGTTTTTGCCGCGCGAGACGCGCTTCAAGGCGAGCGCGTGTTGTGTCTTTCTGGCGCAACGGGCTCGCGGCATGCGAACGCAGACGGATCCATCTTCATGAGCAACGAAAACGAAGGTCCTAAGACATCCCCTGACGAGACTCCTGAACCCGGCGCGGTGCCTGCGGCTGCCTCTGGGGGCGGCGCTGGCAACGGAAGCCCTGGCGTCCCCGTGGCAGCGGCCGCAGGCGCAGGCGGCGGAGACACCCGCGGGACCGTGCAGCCGGTGATCTTCGAAGAAGAGATGCAGAAGAGCTACCTGGACTACGCGATGAGCGTGATCGTGGGGCGCGCGATCCCGGACGCGCGCGATGGGCTCAAGCCCGTGCACCGCAGGATTCTCTACGCGATGCACCAGCTTAATCTCACGCCGGGGGGCAAGTTCGTAAAGTGCGCCCGGGTCGTGGGAGACGTGCTGGGTAAGTTTCATCCGCACGGAGACTCCAGCGTGTACGACGCGCTCGTGCGCATGGCGCAGGACTTCTCGATGCGCATGCCCTTGGTCGACGGCCAGGGAAACTTTGGCTCGGTCGAGGGCGACCCCGCCGCGGCGTATCGATACACCGAGTGCAAGCTCACGCGGTTGGCCGAAGAGATTCTCAAAGACATCGACAAAGAGACCACGGACTACTCGCCCAACTACGACGGCTCGACCGAAGAGCCCGACGTGTTGCCCGCGCGGTTTCCGAACCTGCTTGTCAACGGGACCAACGGGATCGCCGTGGGCATGGCGACCAACATCCCGCCGCATAACCTCGGCGAAGTGATCGACGGGACGCTGCATCTCATCGACAACCCCGACTGCGACATCGAAGCGCTGATGGGCTTTGTCAAGGGCCCGGATTTTCCGACTGGGGCGTCCATTCTCGGGATCGATGGCGCGCGCAAAGCGTACCTCACGGGCCGCGGCAGCGTGACCATGCGCGCCAAGTGCGAGGTCGAGACCTACGGCAAGGGTGAGCGCGAGCGCATTGTCATCACCGAGATCCCCTACCAGGTCAACAGCGCCAAGCTCATCGAGCACATGGCCGAGCTCGTCCACGACAAAAAGATCGACGGCATCTCAGACCTCCGCAACGAGTCCTCGCGTGAGGGCATGCGCATCGTCGTTGAGCTCAAGCGCGACGCGGTCGCGCAGGTCGTGCTCAACCGGCTCTACAAACAGACGCAACTGCAAGACAACTTCGGTGTCTCGGCCCTCGCGATTGTCAACGGACAGCCCCGCGTGCTCGACCTCAAGCAGCTCTTGCAGGTCTTCGTAGACCACCGCCGAGATGTCATCACGAGACGCACGCGCTACGAGCTTCGCAAGGCCGAGGGAGAGCGCGAGATCGTGCTCGGGTTGGGCATGGCGACCACCGAGATTGACTTGGTGATCGAGACCATCCGACGCTCGCCAGACTCCGAGGCCGCGCGCGAGGCGCTGATGGCGCTTCCGCTCAAGGGGCTCGAAGATTTTGTGCGTCGCGCGGGCCGCCCCGAGAGCGAGATCGAAGAGGCCTCGAAGGTCAAAGACTTTAGGCTCAGCGAGCGCCAAGCCAAGGCGATCTTGGACATGCGTCTCGCGCGGTTGACCGGCCTTGAGCGCGAGCGTTTGGCCACCGAGTATGGCGAACTCTCGAATGTTATCGCGTGGTTGCGTAGCATCCTCGGCGACGAGAGCGTCCTCCTTGGGGTCATCAAGAAAGAGCTCGAAGAGGTCCGCGCGAAGTACGCCGAGCCGCGTCGTACGCGCATCGAGGCCGCCGAGGGCGAGTTTACGATGGCAGACCTCGTGGCCGAAGAAGAGGTCGTGGTGACCCTCTCGCACCAGGGGTACGTCAAGCGCACTTCGCTCAGTGATTATCGCTCGCAGAACCGATCGGGCAAGGGAAGCTCGGGGATGGCTGTGCGAGACGCCGACTGGGTGCACCAGCTCTTTGTCTCAAGCTCGCACGACACGATCTTGATTCTCACCGACAAGGGCAAGGCGTTTACCAAAAAGATCTACGAGATCCCCGAGGCCGCGCGTGCGGCGCGTGGGCGCTCGATCGTCAACTTCTTGGGCCTAAGTGAGGGCGAGCGCGTGCGCGTGGTGCTCCCGGTCAAAGAGTTTAAAGAGGGCCTGGATTTGCTCACCGTTTCGCGCAACGGGCTGATCAAGCGCACAGACCTTACGGCCTATGGGCACATCCGGCAGACCGGGATCATCGGTGTCTCGATCGAGGACGATGACATGCTCTTGACCGCGGTCGTCGCCGATCCCGAGCAAGAGATCATGCTCGGCACTCTGAAGGGCATGAGCATTCGGTTTGCGATCACGGACGTGCGGCAGACGGGCCGAGACTCACGTGGAGTGAAGGGCGTCGAGCTGCGTGAGGGCGACCGCGTCGTGTCCGCCCGCGTGATCGAAGACCCGGCGAACCAGCACGTGCTCGCCGTGTGCGAAAACGGCTTCGGAAAACGCACCGAAAACAGCGAGTTTCGCACACAGCACCGCGGCGGCGTAGGGATCATCGCGATCGACGCCAGCGATCGCAACGGCGACGTCGTGGACCTGGCGCTCGTGCGCGAAGACGACCAGCTCATGGTGGTCACCGACAAGGGCCAGATCTTGCGGACTTTTGTCGCGCAGGTGCGCTTGGCCGGGCGCAACACCCAGGGCGTCAAGATCATTGATGTCAACGATGGCGAGAAGGTCGTCGCGGTCGAGCGTGTCGAGCGCGGTGTGGGCGACGAAGAAGAGCTGGTGCCCGGCGTGGCCTCTGAGGGCGCATTGGCCGCGGCCGAGGGCGCCGCGACGAGCGAGACCGCCCCAGTGACCGAGAGCGCCGTCCCTGAGCCGACAGAGTGAGCTGTACTTCGCAAAATGCGCTATGGTCCCCGGGATTTCGGTAGCGAGAGCTCTGGGTGATCACTGAGGGTGAGCGCGCCGGGGTGATCACAGCGCGCTGGGTGCATGCGATGACGACCATTGTTCCGCCTCCCTCGAGTGTCCCGTACCCGCCGGTCGAGCCGGAGGTGGTCGCGGTGCACTTTCCAGACACACAGAAGCTCGGGCTTGATGAGCTCGCGGCGGTGTCGCGCACAATGTCCCCGGGGATGGTGCTCGCGGCCTATCGCCGTGGGATCTTCCCGTGGCCAGTGAATACGCGCGTAATCCCCTGGGTTTGTCCACGCGAACGCGCGGTCTATCGCTTGGATGAGCCCGACAGCTTCTCGCGCTCGCTGCGCAAAGTGGTCGCGCGTGGGACCTTCACCGTGACCTTTGATCGCGCGTTTGAGCAAGTGATCGAAGCGTGCGCGACCTACCGGGACGGTGGCACCTGGATCACCCCGGCGGTGTTTCGCACGTACATCGAGCTGCACCAGCTCGGCTGGGCCCACTCGGTCGAGGTGTGGTCCGAAGACGGCCGCCTCGCAGGAGGGCTCTATGGCCTCGCCATCGGGCAAGCCTTCGCGGGCGAGAGCATGTTTCACCGCTGTCCCGATGCGTCCAAAGTCGCTTTTGTACACTTGGTCCAGCACCTTCGGGCGAGGGGCTTCACCATGCTCGACGCGCAGGTCGCCACGGACCATCTTCGCTCGCTTGGGTGCACGGTGATCCCGCGGACGACCTTCTTGACGCAGCTTGAGCAAGCCCAGCGCGAGACCGCCCGCTTTTAGAGCCCCGCGTGGCCCACGACGTGCGCGAGCTTCTCGTGCAAATTCTCTGGCGAAATATCGCTCACAAGCGTGTCAAACGCGGGCCGCATGGCTTTGTACGCGAGGTCGAGATAGAGCGCCTCGTCGACAAAGTTTGTATCCAACGCGGGCATGGTCTCTTGGGCTAATTGCGCGAGGTTTTTGTAGGTCCCCGCGCGGATCATGAGCTCGGCAGAGCCCGCGAATTTGAGCAATCCGCCAGGGATCGCGCCGATCGCCGTGGTGCACATGGGCGGATAACACAGCCGCGTGGTGCGCACTCCGTACGCGCTCTGGATCCGCGCCAGACTCTCGCGTTGCATCAGCTTCGCGGCGGACAACGGGCCCATGCCGTAGACCGGGTCGCTGGGCTCAAACTCGTAGTCTGCAAACGCCACCAAGCTCTCGCCCGCGATGAGCAAGCCCGCTTGCGCGAGCGCATCCGCCCATGGATCGGTCGAGCGCCCCATGAACTTGTTCGTGCGCTCGATGTCCTGCGCGGTGGCCACATCGACTTGGACAACGCCCACGCGGCGTACGCACTCCCAGGACGAATAGTCTGGCGTTTGCCTCACCGAATCAAACGCGACGTCGAGGTCTGGGACCTGCGTGGGGCCGTGCTCTTCGAAGCGCTTGGGCGCGCCCGCCGCGATGCCATTGATCAAGTGCACCGCGCGGTAGCGAGCCTTGAGCTCTGCCACCACGCGCTCTAGGGTCGCCGGTGCGGTCGCGTCCGCGTTGACAAAGGTCGCGTCGAGGCCCGCCGCCAGCGCGCTCTCGGTGATGGCCCGCGCGTGGTGTGGACCGATTTGCAGCTTCTCGCTGTCGTAGTGCACCGCGTAGACGGGCACGCTCTCGCCAAACAAGAGCTGGATGGCCACCGCACGCAGGATGCCATTGGACCCACCGAGCAAGAGCACACACGCGCCGGGTTTTACGCCCGTGCCCACGCGCTTGAGCTGAGAGATCGCGTGCGCGAGGTCGTCTCGAGCGACCTTGGGGCCCTGTGTGGCCAGGACTTCAACGAGCGAACGTCGGTCGACACCCCCGAGGGGCGCCTTGGCAAAGAGTTGCAGGCTCATGAGGGGGCTCTGTACTCCGAACCGCGCGCAGTTGTCTCGGTTGCTCCGAACGAGCGCCCGAGTCTTCGGTGTCCCACCCCAGAGCGCGCAGTTATTGCGCGTTCATGTCGGCCCCGGGCGTGACGGCGACGCTGTACGCGCCGGTCTTGAGCCCGTTGCCGTAGGTGGTCACACGCAGCGTGTGCATCGCGGTGGTCGTGGGGGTGTACACGATGCGGCTGTTGCGGTTCTCGGGCGAGATGTCGTCGTGCTCTTGGAGCGTCGCGCCGTTGAGAATCAGCAGGGCGTACGTGTCGAGCACTTCGCCGGGCGAGCTGGTGCTCGGGCCGCCACGGATGACAAAGGTCACGGGCTGTCCAGCGGTGAGCATGATCTGATAATCATCGCCCACGGAGCCGTCTTGCAGGTGCGTGTCAGTGGTGTCGAGCGAGCCTGACTCGTTGCTCCCTACCTGGAGCATCCCCGCCGGAGCGCCTTGGCCCATGTTCGTGGGCTGCGCGGGCGGCGCACCGGGCTGTGCGGCCTGTGTGGGATCGGTGGGCTGTGCGCCGGGCATCATGCCGGGGGCCATCCCTGGCTGCGCAGCGGGCTGTCCAGCGGCCTGCGGCGCGGCCTGCGGCGCGGCCTGCGGGGCCATGGGCTGCTCGGGCGTCGTTGGGGCGCCAAGGGGCTGTCCAGCGGCGTTGGGGGCATTGTTGGGGTCGTTGTCGCGGTTGTTGCGGCGGCGATTGCAGCCGGTTGCGGCGAGGGCGACGAGGCAGAGCGAGAGGGCGAGGGTGCGTTTCATGGGACTGTCGGGGCTCCTTCGGGGAGATTGGGATCGCCGCAGACGCACCGGTCTGACCCACAGCTTGGGCCTCGGTCTGCTGGTGCGATGCTCTCTGAGCGCGAAGAGACTACGCCTGCCGACAGCGAGGTCAACGAGTCTACGCAAGATTGGCCGCTCCGAACGCAAGAGATCACAAAGCGCGTGGCGACTTTTCATCTTTGCGAATCGTGTGGTTTATACTGCAAAATTATAGATGGCGATGCGTTGGCTTAGCGTGGGGATTTTCTCAATGGTTACGGCAGGCTGTGCCATCCCGACCTTGGTGTTTGACAGCGGCCGACCCGACCGCGAGGATCCGCCCGAAGACACAGCGCCACGTCTGGATGCGGGGATGGACGCGAGGTTTGACAGGTCGGACGACGCCGCGATGGACGACGCTCGCCCAGTGCGCGATGTCCCCGTGGTGGGCGTCGACCGGGCAAACCTCGATGCGCTCTCGCCGTGTCCCGCGGGGCAGACGCTGTGCGGCACGGCATGCGTGGACACGCAGACTCACTCCAGCCACTGCGGTGCGTGTGGCATGGTCTGTACTCCCAGTGACGCCGGAGCGGTCTCGTGCGTCGCGGGGGCGTGTGTTCGCACGTGCCTGCCCACGCAGCGCTGTGGTGGGGAGTGCGGGATTAACTCTGGATGTTCGGTGCTTTTTTTAGAGACTCCCGCATGGCGAACGCTCTCGGCGTCCGCCGCCGAGTGCAACTTTGGGACGTACCAAATTAACGACACGTATTCTCCGTTTCGGTGCGGGCACGCTGCGCACGAGTACTGTGTGAGCCAGGGGTATTCGAGCGGCTGGGGGCCCATCTCGGCCTCGGCGACCGCGGCTACGGTGATCTGTGCTGTCGCAGGGTTCTACAGCGAGATGGTCAATCTCTCGATTTTGGCCGCTGAAAACGCAGGGTGTACTGCCGGAGCGATCGGGAACCTCCCCTGTGCCAACGCGGCGGATCGCTACTGTCGCTTGCCCGCCGTGGGGCGCGCTTCAGGGTGGGGTGTGGCGCGCTGGGAGCCAGGGACTCAGCGCGCGGGGGTGCTCTGCCAGCCAACATGGTCGTCGGTACCCGCGATGGTCTCGCAGGCGACTATTCAGGCGCTGCCGTCGCCCTTAAACCAGTGCAACGCGGGGACTTTTAACGGCGCGCGGAGCCCCAACTGCATGGCCGCGGCCCACCAGCTCTGCCGAACGATGGACTTTGCTACCGGTCTCGGCCCCATCGGCGGCAGCATGGCTGCGGGCTGGAACCTGCTCTGCCTCCGCGCGCGGCCCTAACGCGCGCTCGGTGATCGCGGTCGAGCGCGTTGCGTGATAGAGCACCGCCACTGTCATGGCTGAGAGCATTACGACGCGCGCAAAAGACTTTGCACAATGGTACCAAGACGTCATCCGGCAGGGGGACTTGGCAGAGAACGCCGAGGTCGTCCGCGGGTGCATGGTGATCAAGCCCCACGGGTACGCGATCTGGGAGAAAATCCAGGCCGATCTTGATCGTCGCTTCAAAGCGACGGGGCACAAGAACGCGTACTTTCCGTTGCTGATCCCGAAGAGCTTCTTGGCGAAAGAAGCGCAGCACGTGGACGGGTTTGCGATGGAGTGTGCGGTGGTGACCCACAGCGGGCTGCGCGCGGTCAAAGACGCCTCGGGCAAGGTCAGCATCGAGGTCAAAAACAAGCTCGAAGAAGAGTACGTGATCCGTCCCACCAGCGAGACGATCATTGGGCACTTCTTCGCCAAATGGATCCAGAGCTACCGCAATCTTCCGCTGCTGATTAACCAGTGGGCCAACGTGATGCGCTGGGAAATGCGCACGCGATTGTTTCTACGGACCACTGAGTTCTTGTGGCAAGAAGGGCACACGGCGCACGCGGATCACGAAGACTCGCTGCGCGAAGTGCACCGCATGCTCGACGTGTACGCGGACTTTGCCGAGAACGTGATGGCCATGCCGGTCATCCGCGGCAAAAAGACCAACAGCGAGAAGTTCGCCGGCGCCCTCGATTCGTTTTGCATCGAGGCCATGATGCAAGACGGAAAAGCGCTGCAAGCCGGAACGTCGCATGACCTTGGGCAGAACTTTGGCCGCGCGTTTGACGTGAAGTTTCAGAGCAAAGAGGGCCGCGAAGAGTTTGTCTGGCAGACCTCGTGGGGCGTCTCGACGCGCCTTGTGGGCGGGCTGATCATGACCCACTCGGACGACGCGGGGCTGGTGCTTCCGCCCAAGCTCGCGCCGATTCATGTGGCGATTGTCCCGATTTTTAAGAGCGACGACGACAAAGCGCGTGTGCTCGAGGCGTGTGTCAAAGTGCGCGACGCGGCGGTCGCGGTGGGCCTCGTGTGCGAGCTCGATGATCGCGACGACATGCGCCCTGGGTCCAAGCACTACGAGTGGGAGCAGAAGGGGGTGCCCGTGCGCATTGAGCTCGGGCCGCGCGATGTGGACGGTGGCGTGTGCGTGGTCAAGCGCCGCGATCGCGATCCCAAAGAGAAGACCTCGGTGGCGATCGAGGGCATCGGCGCGGTGCTCACGGGCTTGATGGACGAGATCCAAAAGGGGCTCTACGAGCGCGCGCTCGCTTTTCGCAAGGCGCACACGGTGCGGGCCGACACGTACGACGAGCTCAAGACCGCGCTCGATGGCGACGGAAAAATCGGAAACTTCGTCCTAGCTCACTGGGACGGGACCGCCGAGACCGAGGCCAAGATCAAAGAAGAGACCAAGGCCACCATCCGGTGCATCCCGTTTGAGCACGACGGCGAGACCGGCGTGTGTGTGTTGACGGGCAAGCCCAGCGCGCAGCGGGTGATCTTCGCGCGGGCCTACTAGCGAGCTCAGTGCGACAGGGCGCCTCGGAGGGCGCTCAGGGGGCTCCAGTGGGTCGCGGGGCGGGGCGCGGCGGCGAGGGTGTCTAAGTCCCGCTGGATGCTCGCGCGGACGACCACGTCGAGGGCGTCGGGCTCACGAAGCGAGAGGCTTGCCCGGGGGTCGAGCGCTTCGCCCACCCGGTAGCGCAGGGTCGCGGGCAGGGGGATGTGCGGCCAGGGCCCAATCGCGAGCCCAAACGGCAGCGAGAGATGCACCGGAAAAATCTCAGCCCGGGCGAGCTTGTGCAGGCCCACGGCGCGCGCAAACCGGTTGCCATCGCTGAGCACCATCAGGGTCTCGTGCGCCCCGGCGTGAGCCACCGGGACCACCGGGACACCGTACTCAAGGGCCATGTGCGCGTAGCCCGTTCGGCCAGAGAAATCGCACTCAAAGCGCTTGCTGTACGGGCGCCAAGTCTCGCGGTCTCCGCCGGGCAAGACCAGCACATCGCGCTTGTAGTCACAGAGCACTTTGCGGCAGGTGTCTCGGGTCGCGCGGAGCACGCCGCGGCGGGCAAAGAACTGCCCCGGCGCGTTGAGCGAGAAGATCATGTCGTGGGCCATCACGTGCAGCGGCCGCGCGGTGCCAAAGCGCTGGTACCACCCGATCATCACGCCCCAGACATCGGGGATCGTGGTGCCGCCCGAGTGGTTCATGACGAGCATGGTGGGCTCGTCAGGGATGTTCTCTAAGCCATTGTATTCACAAGGAAAATAGCTCTTCTCGCCGGTGAACATCGGCCGCACTTTGCGCAAGGTCTCTTCGACCGCGTCGCGCTCAAACTCGCGCGGGTCCAGCCCGTGTTGCGGTCCGCGGTCGCCATGAAGCCATCGGGTGAGTGTGCTCTGTTTCATTTGGTTGACTGACGTATGTCAATGTCACGACTTTGCGCAATGTGCAAGCACCGGGCAGAGTCCCTGGCTGTGGCTACGCTGTTTGCACCCGAGCGTTGGATGCTCTCGAACTTACGCTTGCGGGGGTTTCGCACGCACCAGGTGCGCACCTCGGTGGGCGACGTCGCGGCGGTCTCGGCCAAGGGCACCGGAGTGCTCCCGCCGATGGTGCTCTTGCATGGGCTCGGCTCGGCGGCGCTGCACCTTGGGCCGCTGCTGGTGCGCCTGCGCAAACACGCGCAGTCGGTGCTCGCGCTGGACCTTCCGGGGCATGGCGACAGCGCGGTGCCCGAAGACGGGCTCACGCCGGACTCGCTTGAGCGCGGGATGCTCGAAGCGCTGGACTCACTGGTGCTCTCTCCCAGTGTTTTTGTTGGCAATTCGCTCGGGGGCGCGGCGGCCCTGCGCTACACCCTCGCGCGCCCAGCGCAGGTGCGCTCGCTGGTCTTGCTCTCGCCCGCGGGGGCCTCGATGGGCTCTGAAGACTTCGCGCAGTTTCGGGCAAGCATGAGCGTGGGCAACCGCGCCCAAGCCCGCGCGCTCATTGAGCGTGTGTTTGTGCGCCCGCCCATGCCCAAGGCCATGTTGGCCTGGGGCGCCGAGCGCAAGTTTGCCTCGCCCTCGGTGCGCTCGTTGCTGTTGCACTCGACGCAGGCCCACACGTTCTCGGCGGCCGAAGTGCGGAGCGTGAGCGCGCCCTCGCTCTTGCTCTGGCCCAAGGGCGACAAGGTGTTTCCGCCGGGATGCAAAGAGTTCTTTGCGACGCACTTGCGCGGAGTGAGCGTGCACGAGCCCGAAGACCTCGGCCACAGCCCCTATCTCGAAGACCTCGGTGCGGTGACCGAGACCATGCTTCGGTGGCTCTATTTGCAGCACGAACGCGCTGACTCGGTCACCGAGCCCGCGGTGATCGAGCCCCCGCTGGGCTAAGACAACTCAGGCCGCGGCGTGCTGTGCGAGCTGCCCCATCAGAGCCCGGGCCTCGCCGTCAAACCACTGCTGCAACGTTCGCACGATGTAGCGCTCGGCCATCGCGCGCCCAATGGGGATCTGGAGGTTAAGCGTTCCCTCAATGATCCGAGCCGTGCGCGCGCCTTGCGGCTGCAGACGGTAGACGCCTTGCGAGGCAAACACCTCCTTCCATTTCTCTGGGAGGTTGGGCTCGATCACAAACTTTGCGGCGTGCGTCGTGAGGTCCCACGTGACGTGCTCGACCCACTGGGTCATGTCTTGGCTGACCCCACGGGCGAAGCTCGGGATCTCGACGGAGGGGGTAAACCGCTTGCGAATTTTCACGGTATTCGCGTTGTGCTCGCGCGCGATGATCTCAACCGCAGAGATCCCTGGCATAAACCGCGCGAGCACGGCGGTGGTCGCAGGGGCCAGCACGGTCTGCTCGACCTCGTGCAGCGACGCGTTGATCGTGTGTTCGATGCGCCAATCCATGGTGGACAGTCTCTCTTGGATGGAGTTCGTGTAGAAACTTCTGCGCAATCGCAGCAGCCCTCTGAGGGGCTATTGCACGACGGCACTACGCGCCGCGGTGTGTGAAGGGTTTCGATGCCCTGGGGGAGGCGCCCGTTGCGTGCTCGCGTTGAAGTGCGCCCTTAGGGGGGTCGCTCGCTGTGCGACGCCCGCCGATTGGTCGTACACTGCGCGCGTGACCGACACGGCCCCCGTAGATGCGCCCGAGAGCCCCGAATCGCTGGACAAAGACAGCGAGCCCCACAACACGTCCGAAGCGTCCCAAGCGTCCAGCGAGCCCACGCGCGAGGGCTCTGCGCGGCCCACGGTGCAGCGCTCGCCCCTGCGGCCCGCAGGAGACGTCCAGGACACCCGCCGCGAGATGGCCCTCGGGCTGCTGGCGGGCTCGCTCACGGTGTATGTGGGCTATCGCATCGTGCGCTTTGCCTTGCTTTCGTTCTTGAGCGGAGGCTCTTCGACGCTGCTCGCGCTCTCGGTGCTTACGCCCATTAGCGTCCCGTTGCTGGCGGGCTCGATCGCGGCCGAGCGTGGCCGCAAGGCCTTTGGCTACACGATGATCGCCGCGGTCGCGCTCGCAGCCTTGGTGGGCAGCATGTACTTCTGGGCGACCTATCGGCACGTCCCCGCGGCCCTCCAGCCACGCTCGGCGGTGGTCGCGCCATGACCCTGACGAGCGCAGAGATCCCTGCCATCAACGCGGCGCTTGTGATCGAAGAGACCGAGGCCGAGGGCCCAGGGATGCGCTTGGCCCTGTGGGTCCAGGGCTGCCCGATGCGATGCGCGGGGTGCTGCAATCCCGAGTTTTTACCGGAGGTTCCAGCGCGAGAGATCACCGCGAAGTTTGTGCTCGCGCGTGCGGTCGCGCGCGGCGTCGAGGGGCTGAGCCTGTTGGGTGGAGAGCCCTTTGCGCAAGCAAAATCCCTGGCGAATCTCGCGCAGGGTGCACAAGCGCTGGGGCTCAGCGTGATGGTCTATTCTGGCTACACCCTCGCAGAGCTGCACGCGATGCCCGACCCGGACGTGCACGCCCTGCTCGCGGCGACGGACCTGCTCGTGGACGGACGCTACGACCACACGCGCCGAACGACCACCCGACGCTGGATCGGAAGTGACAATCAAGTGCTGCATTTTCTCACGTCAAAGTACGTGAGCAGTGATCCAAGGTTTGCGCAAGCGAACACCGTCGAGCTGCGCATGGTGGGCGGGAGACTGCTGCTCAACGGGTGGCCCACGCTGGGTGCGCGCACGCGCGTCGAAGAGAGAAAGCGATGAGTGAGATAGACAACCGTGTAGATCCGCCTGCAGAAATGCTCGATGCACAAGGTCTCTCGATGCACCTCTCGGTCGAAGAAGCCGACGCGCTCGCCGTGCTCGACACGCTCTTGGGCCTCGTGCGCGCAGACACCGTACGCGGTCCATCGCGCCTTGAGGTGCTGCGGCCGGGCTTTGCAGCGCTCGCGCAGCGACACATCGCCGTCGCGGTCACGCGCTGGCTCGTCGAGAGCGGCGGGCACCGAGAGCGCAGCGTGTTGCGAGACGATCTCCGCGCAAAAGGCCGCGTGTGGGACAGCGAGATCAATCGCGGGTGGGCGCCAATGTTCTCGGCAGCGACCACCGAGTTTTGGCTCGCGTGCGCCAAGCAGTTGCCCACGGTCGAGAGCGACAAGCCCGAGATGATGGGCGAGGCTCCCGCGCGGCGTAAGCGCAGGACGCTCAAGGACATGTCGCCACGCCCGACAGGGACACTGGATGGCGACTGGCTGTTTTTTCATCTGTGTCATCGCACGATCTCGGGCTTCGCGATCAACGCGGACGAAGAGACCTTGTTGCTGCGGTCTCTCCGGCGGTCGTCTCCGTTGGCGGGGCTTTTTGCACTGGATATGCCAGAAGCGAGCGTGTCACTCGCGACCGAGAAGCTCTTGTGGCTCTTTGCCAACGGCACCGTGCGCATGCTCGAGTGCGCACAAGATCGCTTGGCCCAGAGCTGGGAGCAGTCGATCGCGGGGCTCTGGGCGCGCACAGACACTGTCGCCAATTTGTTGCCTCTCTGGCGCACTTCAGAGCTCACGCTGCGCGCGTACATCGCGGCCGCGAGTGGCGCTCGGCGGGCGGATTTGCTGCGACCGGTGCTGCGCTTTCTCTCGGGGCTCGCGACGCGCGTGTTTGTGGGCGGCAGCGATCACATCCGCCGTCGTGTCGTGGGATTGCCAGGGTGGAGCGCGATCCGCGAGCGAGACGAAATGCTCGCCGCCGTGCGCGCGATCCCCGAGCTTGGGCGCATGGTGCAGCGCGCCCGCGATGAGCTCGCGGCCGAGCGCTACGGCGACGAACGCTACGAAGAATCGCAGGTGCTTCTCGCGGCGTACGCGGACGAGTTTGCTGCGAGCCGCGCGGCCCTGGACGACGTCGTGCGAGCCTTGTCCAACACGGTTGGATAGTTGTCGTACGAGCGAACAGTGCATGCAGACATTCGCGGGGGGATCGTGGCTGTTGTATGGACAGTGCCATTGGCTTTTTTGGGAGAACGGTGGCTGTGATGCGAAATCAGGTTTGGCTTTGGACGACAGTGGCTGGGGTCTCTGCAGGGTGTGCGGTCTCGGACACGCCAGACGTCGCGCGACGCGATGTGAGCACCGACCAAGCGACCGATGCCACGCGGCCGATGGACGCGATGGTGGACGCGGGCGCCTCTGAGACAAGTACGCCACCCGACGCTGGGATGGACGTGGTCACGCCCCCCGCAGACGTGGTTCCGGAGATCGCCTGCACGACCATGTGTGGGGGCTCGTGTACAGACACCAACATCGACCCACGCAATTGCGGCGCGTGCTTTCGAGACTGCGCGAATTTGATGGGCGTCGACCCTGCGCGGGCGCGGTGCATGGCAGGGTTTTGTCAGATCCGCGACGCGTGCATGCCCAACCGCGGGGACTGCAACAACGACGCGACCGATGGCTGTGAGACCGACCTTGGGACCGCTGCCAACTGTGGGGTCTGTGGGACCGCCTGCGTAGAGCCGTCGCCCATTTGCACGATGATGGCGGGGGGAGGCCCGACGGGCTTTCGATGTGGCACCGGCTGTGTCGCTCCGACGGCGGACCGCTGCGCGTCGCGGTGTGTGGATTTTCAGACAGATTCGCGCAACTGCGGGAGCTGCGGCACCGTGTGTCCCACGGCGATTAACGGCACGGGCGCGTGCGTCGCGGGGCGCTGCGCGGTGATGTGCAACCCAGGGTTTGGCGACTGCGACGGGCTCGCGACCAACGGCTGCGAGACCTCGACCAACACAAGCACGGTCCACTGCGGGACCTGCGGCAACGTGTGCCCTGGGATCATGGGCGCGACCCCCGCGTGCAACACCGGCGTGTGCGGAATCCGCTGCACGACCGGCACAGGCGACTGCGACATGAACCCGGCCAACGGCTGTGAGACCAACATCACCAACCAGCCACAAAACTGCGGCGCGTGTGGGCGGGTCTGCGGCGCTGCACCCAACGCAATGCCGACCTGCTCGTCCAACATTTGCTCGTTCGCGTGCATGACCGGCTTTGGCAACTGTGACTTCAGCTCGATCAATGGGTGTGAGGCAGACCTGAGCACCAACGCGCGCGCGTGCGGCGCGTGTGGGCGGATTTGTACAACCCCAGCGAACGCAGTCGCGACGTGCGTGTCGAGCGCATGCAGCTTCACGTGCGCGGCGAATTTTGGCGACTGCAACATGCTCGGGACCGACGGCTGCGAGGCCGCGTTTGCGAGCAACGTCCTGCACTGCGGCGCGTGCAACAACGCGTGCCCCACGCCTGCCAACGGCACGCCTTTGTGCACCGCCGGCACCTGCGGCGCGCGCTGCACCACGGGCTTCGGGGATTGCGACGGCAACGCCGCGAACGGCTGCGAGACTGCGACCACGACGGCGATGGCGCACTGTGGCGGCTGCGGGATGGCGTGTGCTGCGCCCGCCAACGCGACGGCGATGTGCGCCGCGTCTCGCTGCGTGATCACCTGCGACGCGGGGTTTACGCTCTCTGGGGCCACCTGCCTCCGCTCGCCGCCCCAGCCGGTCACCCCGTGGAACGGCGCCGTCGTCACAAGCCGCCGCCCGATCTTTCGCGTGGCCCTCGCCCTGGGCCAAGACGCCGCGCAGATCGAGGTCTGCGGCAACCGCACGTGCACGATCATCGCGCGCACCTTCGACGTGATGGGACCGACGGGCGTGTTTCCTGTGGATTTGATCCCGGGGATTTACTACTGGCGCGCCCGCGGTCGCATCGCCGGAGGGGTCGTCACGAGCGAGAGCCCAGTGTTTCAGTTTAGCGTGCCCAACCTCGCGGTGACCGCCACGGTAGCCGGGCAGTGGGGCACGACGCTCAACCCCAACGGGGACGGCGTCGCGGACGTGATCATTGGCTCTCCGAGCGCCAATCGCGCGGACTTTCGCTTCGGCCCCACGATCTCAAGCGGCGCCGCCATGACCGGAACCACCGGCCACGGCACCTCGGTCGCCTCTGCGGGCGACGTCAACGTCGACGGGTTTACCGATGTGGTCATCGGCGGACCCACCAGCACTGGGGGTGTGGTCAACATTCACCATGCGGTGAGCAGCACCTTCTCAGCGGCCGCGAGCGTGAGCATCCCGGCGCCTGCGGCCACGGTTCGCTTCGGCGCCTATGTGACCTCGCTCGGCGACGTCAACGCGGATGGCTACGCGGACATCGCCGTCGCGACCGGCTCAAACCGCGTGTACGTCTATCACGGCAGCCCCACCGGGGTGAGCAGCACCCCGGCCACGGTGATCAGCCCCCCTGCGGGCGCGACGGGCGTGTTTGGGTCGACCCTCTCCCGCGCGGCGGATTTTAACCACGATGGCTTCGGCGACCTCGTCGTCGGCCACGATGGGTCGAGCCAGTCTGCGTATCTCTATCTCGGCTCGGCCTCGGGCTTGGGCGCCACGCCGATCGTGATCTCAGGGCCTGCTTCGTCGGGCTTTGGCCGCGCGGTCGACGTCGCTGGCGATGTGAACGGAGATGGCTACCTCGACCTCGCTGTGGGCGCGTACGCAGCGAGCCGCTTGTACGTGTTTCACGGCAGCGCGGGCGGCTTTGCGGCGGCTCCGTCGACCATTGTGGGTGTCACAGCGGGGCTCTCGCAGCTTGGGTTGACCGTCTCGTTTGGCGGGGATACGGACGGCGATGGCTACGGAGATGTGCTCGCCGCGAGCCCAAGCAACGGAGTCACCCTGTTGTACTTCGGCAGCGCAACGGGGCTTGATGAAGCCACACGGCTCACGTTCTCACTCGGCGCAGGCGCAGGGACCTCGCTGAGCGCAGGGGACATCTACGCAAGCGATGGGCTCTTTCTCTCGGACGTCGTGATTGGTCGCCCCGCCGCCAACGTTGTCTATCTCTATCGCGGGAGCCGGACCCGCTCGGCCATCACGACGCTCTACACATCCGCCACGATCACGACGAGCACGGGGACCTCGGTCGCGGCGCAGTAGGCGCACACCGGTGGGGGAGCGGGGGATGGGGCGCTCAGCTCTGTAGGCAACCACGGCGGCTGCGTCGGCGGGGCGCCGGTGATCGCTGGAGCGTCTGTGCAGAGCGCGTCGACCGAGTGATTCACTCGATGAATTGCAGCTCCGAGTGGCTCAGACCGAGAAGCTTGAGCCGCAGCCGCAGCTGCCCTTGACGTTGGGATTGACGAACTTGAACCCTGCGCCGTGCAAGCCCTCGACGTAGTCGATCTCGGTGCCTTCGAGGTACTGCAGGGAGAGCGGGTCGACGAAGAGCTGGATGCCGTGCGACTCAAGGATGAGGTCCATGTCCGTGGCCTTCTCGTCGAAGAACAGGTCGTACTGAAATCCCGAGCATCCGCCGCCCTTGACCTGCACGCGGAGCCCCTGGCCATCAAGGCCCTCTTCTTTCGAGATCTCGTGGACCTTGGCCGCGGCCGTGTCCGTGAGCTTGAGCGTGGGGAGCTCTTCGGCGTGCGCGTGTGCGTGGGTGGTGGTCTCGGTGGTGGTCTCGGTGCTGGCCATCGTCATGATGCAATACTCCTTGGAGGTGAGATCGGTCGCTTGATTAACAGGGGATCGCGAAGTCTTGAGGGATGCCTCGAAGCCCCAAGGTCGACCGAACAACACGAACACTAACGTGAGGGTGAGTGTTCGTCCAGCGGGGACATGCACTACGCGCTCAAAGAGCGTGCAGGGTCGCGTCGGTGGTGCAGTCTCAGGGCGCTGTCGATTGCGTTGGTGACACAACCGCCAAGCGTGCAAAGAAAGCGGTGAGCCTTAGGCATGAGAATCGCGATGATCGCGCCGTATTTTCCGGCCCCCGAGAACACTGGGGGGCGCATTCGCATGGCGCAGCTGGCGCGTGCCCTGGCAAACACGCACGAGGTCGAGCTCTTTGCGTGTGGGGGGGAGCGCGAGGTGAGCGAGGCACAGCGCGACGGTTCGCTGAGCATTTATGCAGGGCATCACGTGCGTGGGCGCAAACCCGGGCGCTACCCTTTTGCGTGGATGGCCCCCGAGCGCGTGCGCAGCGCGTCGCCGGTGGCGCTGGTCTGGGACCTCGCCAGAGCGCACCGCGCAAGACCCTTTGACGGGGTCTTTGTCTGTCACTCGTACGCGATGGGCTTGGCCCTCCCGCTGGGCCTCGCGGTGGTCTTGGACGAGCACAACGTCGAGAGTGACTACGCCGCGCAGACACGCCTAGACGCCGCGAGCGCCCGCGAATCCGAGCGGTTGCGCGCGTGGGAGCGCATGTGCTGGCAGACCGCGCGCTTGGTCACCTGCGTGAGCGAGACGGACGCCGCGTGCGTGCGTGAGAGCCTCGGCGCGCAGGGCACAGTGGCGGTCGTGCCCAACGGGGTTTCGCTCGAGAGCGTGGATTTTTGCACGCCAAGTGAGCGAGCGAGCGCGGGCCGTCGCGATGTGCTCTTTGTAGGGCTCATGAGCCACCCGCCCAACGAGCGCGCGGCCGTGTGGCTCGTGGACAAGGTCTTTGCGCGGGTGTGGCGCAGCGTTGCAGACGCGCGCTTGGTGCTCTGTGGGCGCCAGCCCTCGGCCACGGTGCAGGCGCTGGCCAAGAGCGACCCGCGCATCGTGGTGACCGGTACCGTGCCCAGTGTGCGGCTTTTTTTGCAGCAAGCGCGCGTGGTTACCGTGCCCTTGGGCCACGGGGCGGGCTCTTCGCTCAAGAGCGTCGAGGCCCTCGCGTCGGGCGCCCACGTTGTGTCCACCCCGGTCGGAATGCGCGGGATCTCAGGCACGCAGCCAGGGCTCACGCACGCCGAGACCGACGACCCGGACGCGTTCGCTGACGAGATTATTCGTGGATTTTCGCAGGATATTTCGGTGCTTGCGGCGCTCGATGCGCAGGCACTGCGCGCCCGCGAGGTGGCCCGCGCGTACGACTGGCCCACGATCGGTGCGCGCTTTGCGCAGCTCGCCACAGAGCACTGGTCTCAGTCCGCCGTGAGGCCACGATGAGCGAGCCTCCACAGTGTCCGCTCTGTGATCGCCCGATGATCGCCAGGTTTTCATCAGGCGAATTCACTATGATGCGCTGCGCTGCGTGCGACCTCGAGTGCGCTCATCCCATGCCCACACCCGAGGCGCTCACCGCGTTTTATACGCACGCGTACTTTGACGGCAGCAGGCCAGGGCACGGCTACGAAGACTACTTTGGCCGCGAGCGCGCGATCGCAGACGACAAGGCGACGACGCGAATGGAGCTGCTTTTTCGCTGCGGATTGCGCGAGGGCGACACGCTGCTTGAACTCGGAGCTGCCGACGGGCGTGTGCTGTTAGAAGCACACCGTCGCGGAGTGCAGTGCGTGGGGGTCGAGGCCTCGCAGCACGCGCGCACACAAGCAGACCCCGTGGTGCGCGACGCGCTCTATGAGTCCCTGGATGAGGCGCTCGATCGCGAGACGAATTTCGAGTGTTTTGCCGCGTTTGATGTGCTCGAGCACTTGATCGACCCCGTCGCGACGCTCACGCAAATCCGCGCCAAGCTCGCGCTCGACGCCCTCGTCGCGGTGGTGGTCCCAGTGACTGACAACGGCAACGCGCGCTGGTGGCCCACGAGCTGGGATCAGTACAAGCCCCCCGAGCACCTGTGGTATTTTTCGCGCGCGAGCATGCGTACTCTACTAGCAAAAACACTGGGCGCACGCATGATCGAAGAGCGCTCGGCGTGGACGCGATCGTCGCGCGTGTGCGACGCGTGGCTCGGTCGCCGCGGAACGCTCGCGCGCATCGAGGGCCGTCTCTGGGACGCGCTGGTCCAGCGCAAGCTCGTAGATCCCGCGCGGATTGTCGACTCGGTGTTGTTCGTCGCGCGGCGAGAAGTGAGCGCGATGTGAGCGAGCTCTATCAGCAAATTCGCACATTGATCGCCTCGGTGATCCCGGCGCGCGGGGGCGCTTCGGGCGCGGTCACGCACTTGCTTCCGTCCGTGGGCTGGGGCGGCAACGAGCGGCTCGCGTGCACGCTGCACCGCCTAGCGCAGGAGGGCGGGTGGCGCTCGCGGATGGACGCACCGATGCACCCGCGATTGCACCCTGGCCTGTGGGAAGACGGCGGGGCAGATAGCGACGAATCACAGCAATTTCGCTCGCAAAGCAGCGCGCTCTCGGACACGCAGGCGCTCGTTGCGTGGGCCCGCGCGGCGCGCAGACGAGCGAAGATCGAGCGCCCCGCGGTGGTGCACGCGCACTTGGCCTGGCCCGACCGCGCGGGTCTCGCGCTGTATGCCTCGGCGGGGGCTCCGCTGGTGCTCACCTTTGGGCTGCTGCCTGCGCCCAATGCGCACTACAGCTCGGATGAACTCTTGCGGTGGCGCAGTGACAACGTGCTCGCCAACGTGCACGCGAGGCTCTCGCGTGTCTGGTTTGTCGCGCCCAGCGAGGCCGACGCCGCGAGGCTCTGCGCGCTCGTTGGGCCCAGGGCCAGCGCGCGCGTGAGGCACATCGCCAACTGCGCGCCCTTGCCCAGAGTGCACCGCAAGAATCCCCAGGGATTTCGCTGGCCCGAGGACACCCTGCGCGTGCTCACCGTCGCGCGCTTGGTGCCGCAAAAAGGGCTCTCTCGCGCGCTCGAAGCGATGGCCCACCCAAGCCTGCGTGCGCTGCGGTGGCACTGGCTCATCGCAGGCGAGGGCGAATTGCAGCGGGCTCTGCGAGCGCAAGTGAGCGCCCTGGGGCTCGCAGACCGGGTCACCTTCGCCGGAGATCTGCGGGCCGACGCGCTCTATCCCGACGCGGACGTGCTCTTGTCCACGAGCCACACGGAGGGCTTTGCGCTCGTCCCGCTCGAGGCCATCGAGGCGGGCTGCCCGGTGCTGCTCTCGCCCATTGTCGCGCACCATGAGCTCCTCGGCGCACACACGCCCGAGGCGCTCTTGCCGCGGGACGAAACGCAGTGGCCCGATGCGCTCTTGTCCTGGTTTTTATCTCGCCAAAGGCTCAAAGAGCTCGCGCTACAGCAGGGCTCAATCCTCGCGCAAGACCCCCGCGCTGCGACGCGCGAGGCCTATGATCTTCTCTATCGCGAGGTCGCGCGCTGTGCGTGAGGGCCCTGGCGGTGATAGACCTCGGGCGCCTTGGTGTCGTTGCTCTATCGTCCTTCGCCGGTCCCGTTTGTTCCGCACGTGCCCGATTGGCGTCAGCCGCTGTATTTGCACTACAAACCGCTGATGCGCGTGCTGGCTCCGCGGCTGGCGACGCTGCACGGGCGCGTGGTCGATGTGGGCTGTGGGCTGCAGCCCTATCGTGCGCTTTTGTCCCCCGCGGTCACCGAGTACGTGGGCGTCGACCGCGAGGGCCCGCTGTGTACACCCGATGTCGTGGGCTCGATCGAGTCGCTGCCCTTCGAAGCGCGCACGTTTGACGGGCTGATGAGCACGCAGGTGCTCGAGCATGTCACGCAGCCCCACGAGGCCCTGCGCGAGTGCGAGCGGGTGTTGCGCCCCGGAGCGCGCATGGTGCTCACGGTCCCGGGCGTGTGGCCCGCGCACGAAATCCCGCATGATTACTGGAGATTTACGCGCTACGGGCTGCTCGATGCGCTCACGCGCGCGGGCTTTGAGCGCGTCGAGATTGAGCTCGCCGGAGGGCTCTGGGCCTCGGTGGGCCAGCTGATCAATCTTGAGCTTCAGCGTGGGCGCTGGCTGCGCGAGCTCGTCCCGCTGGTGAATCTTGGCGCGGGCTGGCTCGACAAGCGCGGCGCGACCGAAGAGCTCGCCCTCGCGTGGGTGGTCACCGCGCACACGGGCGAAGGCACGCGCGGCCCGCGATGAGCGCTCCCGAGGCCCCCGAGGACGACGGCACCGCAGAAGAGCCCGCGGACGCCTCGATGCTCCAAAAAATCATCACCGAGACCAGCATTTTTGCTGCGCTCAGCGTGATCTCTTCGGTTCTCGCGTGGGCTGCAAATCTCTCGCTCGCGCGCTTGCTCTCGAAGCGCGATTTCGGAGTCTACGGGATCTGCACGTTCTTCTTGGGGCTGGGTTCGCTCTTGGGCGATGGGGGGCTCGCCGCGGCGCTCTTGCGACGCAAACAAGGGCTCGACCCGCTGGCCCTTCGCGCGGCGGCTACGTTTGCGGTGATGGTGGGTGTGGTGCTGTCGCTCGCGATGGCCCTGTGTGCGCCGTGGCTCGGGCCTGCGTATCACCTCACGCCGGCTGAGACCCGAGTGTTGCAGGTGATGTCGCCGCTGTATCTCGTGAGCGCGCTGCGCATGGTGCCCTACGTGCGCATGGAGCGCGCCCTGCGGTTCTCGTCCATCGCGCGCATTGAGCTCGCGGCCTCGCTGGTGCGCCATGTGCTCGCGATCGGCGTAGCGTTTACCCACGGCGGCGTGTGGGCCTTGGTCTGGTCCAACATCGCCTCGGCGCTGGTCCAGCTGGGCTTGGCTTACCGCAGCGCCCCCGGCTGGCCCGGCCTCCAGTGGCAATGGAAAGTTCTCCGCCCACTGCTCGGATTCGGCACCAAAGTCCAGTCCCTCGGCATGCTCGCGTTTGTCAAAGACAACATCTCGCGGGCTCTCTTGGGCAAAGCCTTTGGCCCAGCCTCGGTGGGCGTCTTTGACTTTGGCCTCGCGTACATCCAGCTCCCGGTGCTCGCGGTCAACAGCCTCGCGCGGGTGCAGCTTCCCATCTATGCGCGGCTCAACGCGCGTGACCCGGTGCTGTTCGCAGCAGTCCGAGGGGCGCTGCGGGTGGCGGGGTTGCTCGGGGTTCCGTCACTGATTTGCCTCGCGATCGCGTCGCCGTGGGTCATCCCTACGCTCTATGATCCCAAGTGGCTGCCCGCGTATCCGGTGATCTTGGGCCTCGTCGCCAACATGATCGCGGGCCTCGCCGCTTCGCCCTTGTTTGGGCTCATGCAGGGCCAAAACCAAGCGGGTCGCGCGATCTTTGTCTTCGCCGGCTGGACCGCGGTCACCTGGATCTTGTCGCTCGTGAGCGTGTACGTACTCCCGCGGGACCTTGGTGCGATCGCGTGGATCTACAGCGCGGTCACCGTGGCCGTCGTCGCGGGGATGTTTGTGTGGGCCAAGAGGCTTCTCGGTCGCAGCTTGTTTGGAGCCGTGCGCGGGCCGCTCTTGGCCGGCGCGGCGTCCCTGGTGATGTCTTGGTTGCTTAGCCAATACACCGTGGGATGGTCTGCACACCCCTTGGCGCGTGCGGGCGCATCACTGAGCGCGTACATCACAGCGTTGGTACTTCTCGAAGGCCGTGATGTACTGCGCGAGGCGCACCAGCTATTGCGCCGCAAGACACCGCCGGTCTCAACGTAGACTCCAACACTCTTCGGATCTCACCGTACGCCGCCCGATGCGACTTGGTTATTTCAGCACGTTCTTGGCTACCACGATCGCGAGCGTCACGCTGACGCTCTGCGCGCGCGACGTCTGTGCGCAGCCGCTTCGCGTCGCTGTGGGCCCCGTGAGCGGCCCGCAAGGCGACGAGGTGGCCGAGCGCCTAGGGTCAATCCTTGAGCTTCACACTGGAGAAGTGCAGGCGATTCCTGCAAGTACGTACTACGGAGTGGCCTCGCGCCTAGGCGTGGTCTCACGCATCGGCGAGTCGGATTTGGCCTCGGTCGCGCACGAGCTTCGGCTCGACGCGATCATCGTGGGGGAGCTCACGCGCCGAGGCCGTGCCTACGGGATGCGCCTGCGAATCGCGCGGGGACGCGACGGGGTGATCATCGGCACGGTCAACCTTGAGCTCGGTCACATCAACGATTTAGACAGGCTTGAGCCAGACCTCTGGCAAGAGCTCCGCACGCACTTTCTCGCCGCCGCGCCCGAACGAGCAGGGCGAAATCCCAGCAATTCTTCAGGGCAGAATCCCAACACGTCCAACACCACTACGTCTAATCCTAGCTCCGGCAGCACGGGGGACCCCAACACGGGGACTCCTCCCGAGACCGGACCCAGTGCGGTGACCCCGACGATCACGCCGACCACCGCGGGCCTTGGATTTGTGCAGCTAGGATTGACTGCGGGCTTGTCAGGGCGCTCGTGGCGCATGCCCGTTTTGGGCGAGAGCACGCCTCGCAGCTACGACAACCCGGGCTTCTTCGAGGGACGCATCGAGGCACGCGCTTACTACCGCGCACAACACGATCGTCTCGGGATCGGCGCATACGCGACAGGCGCGATGCCCCTGGTGATTTCCTCGCGAGGGACGAGCACCGAGGGGACCTCGATCGCGCTGCAGACCACCGCGTACGACGTGGGCGGGGGCCTGGCGCTCGCGTACCTCCCGCCCGGCGGCGGAGCGTTTCGCGGTGAGCTCGGCTTCGCGCTGCACTCGTTTGACATCAACACGTCACGATTGCCCGCCGGCAGCCAGCTCGCCCGCATGAGCTACCTCGGAGGCCGCGCGCGTGGCGAAGGCGCCGTGCCGATCGTTGCAAACGCAAGCATTCAGTTCTCGGTCTTGTTTGCTGCCGAGGCACGGGTCACCTCGGTTGGCGCCGAGGCGCGCGCGGCGTTTGGCGACAACGCGCTCTTGTGCTGGGGCATCGGCGGCGCAGGCGGCTTCGAACTGCGATTTGACGGCGCCGTCCCGGGTCTGGCCGTGCGCGCGACGGCTGAATGGCTGCGCTATCGCACGTCGTTTGCGGGCCGCGGACAGCTCGGCACCGGGAGCGACTCGGTCGATGACTACACCAGAATCCACGCGGGGATTAGCTACGCGTTTGGTGTCCGCGCTGGGCAGTGAGCCACGCGGAGGGCGTGCGCTTTTTTGCGAGAATGCTGCGGTCTGGCGCCAATGGCCTCTGGTGTTGTGCGCGCAATAGCGTTACGCAGGCGAGCAACGAACATGTCACAGAGACCCATGACTGCAGACGCATTGCGCCGGGCTTTTCTCACGTTCTTTGAAGGCAAAGGGCACACCGTGGTGGCCTCAAGCGGCGTGGTCCCGCGGGGCGACGCGACGCTGCTCTTTGCCAACGCAGGGATGGTGCAGTTCAAAGACGTCTTTACGGGCAAAGACAAGCGCTCGTACACGCGCGCGGCCACCGCACAGAAGTGCATCCGGATGTCCGGCAAGCACAACGACCTCGAGAACGTGGGCCGCACCGCGCGCCACCACACCTTCTTCGAGATGCTCGGAAACTTCTCGTTTGGTGACTACTTCAAGCGCGATGCGATCACGTATGCGTGGGAATTTCTCACGCAAGTGTGCGGTATCCCCAAAGAGCGCTTGGTGGTCTCGGTCTTTGGTGGCGAAGACGGTCTCCCTGCGGACGACGAAGCGCGCGCGATCTGGAAAGAGGTCACAGGCTTCGGGGATGACCGGATTTTTGGGCTCGGCAAAGCGGACAACTTCTGGAGCATGGGTGACACCGGGCCCTGCGGCCCTTGCACCGAGATCCACTACGCGATGGGCGACGCGACGCTCGATCCCGCGCAATTTGGCCAAGAACCCGGCCCCGACGGCGTGGGCTGGGTCGAGATCTGGAACAACGTCTTCATGCAATTCGATCGCGCTGCCGACGGCACGCTCACCCCGCTGCCGAGCCCCTGCGTGGACACCGGCATGGGCCTTGAGCGTCTCTGTGCGGTCATGCAGAACGTGACGAGCAACTACGACACGGACCTGCTGCGTCCCCTCGCCGAGCTCGCAGGCGAGCTTGCTGGCAAAGCCTACACGGCCACCGCGAGCGAAGACAATGTGTCCATGCGCGTGATGGCGGACCACGCACGATTGACTGCGATTTGCCTCAGCGAAGGGGTTACGCCCTCCAACGAGGGCCGAGGCAGCGCGCTGCGCTCGGTCATGCGCCGCGCGATCAGGCATGCCAAGAAGCTCGGCCTCGAAGAGCAGGTGTTCTACCGCGTGTGTGACCGTGTCGTGGACATGCTCGGCGAGAGCTACCCTTCGCTTCGCGATCGTCGCGCGTTCATCGAGCAGCAAGTGCGCGCAGAAGAGCAGCTCTTTCGCGAGAAGCTCCCGCTGGGCTTGGCGCTCATCGCTGAATTTTCGCAGTGGCGTGTCGAGGGCACTGTGCGCACGATGCCCGGTGATTTTGCTCACAAACTCTACGCGACGTATGGGTTTCCGCTGGACCTCACCGAGGTGATCGGCCAAGAGCAGGGCTTTGTCATCGATCACGCCGAGTTTGCAGCGGCCAAAGAGTCCCACGCCGAGGTCTCGAAGGGCACCAAAGGCTCGATCGCCAAGGGCACCGAAGAGGTCTTCAAGCAAGCGCGCCTCGCGCTCACATCGCCGGTGACCTTCACGGGCTACGACTCCGAAGAGGCTCAGTCATCGCTAACCCAGGTGATCGTAAACGGTGAGCTCGTTTCCAGCGCAAACGAGGGCGACGCCGTGATCTTTGTGACCCGCGAGACGCCCTTCTATGGCGAATCGGGTGGCCAGGTCGGCGATGTCGGGAGCGCAGAGACTCTCTTGGGTCGCGTGACCATCACTGACACTCAGAAGCCCGTCGAGGGGCTCACCGTTCACGTCGGCGTAGTCACGCACGGCTGCGTCACGGTGGGCGAGACCGTGACCCTCCGCGTGGATCACAGCGCGCGAAGCGCCACCCGTCGCAATCACTCAGCGACGCACTTGCTGCACTGGGCCCTGCGTAAGGTGCTCGGCAGCTCGGCGACCCAGCGCGGATCCAAAGTGGGCCCAGACACGCTGCGCTTTGACTACGCGACCGACCGCGCGCTTACGCTCGATGAGCAGCGCGAGATCGAGGACCTGGTCAACGCGGATATCCTTGCGAATTTGCCGGTGACTACCGCAGTGACCTCCCAAGACGAGGCGCGCAAATCGGGCGCCATGATGATTTTCGAAGAGAACTACGGCGACGTCGTCCGCATGCTGCACATCGGCAGCGAGTCCATTGAGCTCTGTGGCGGGACGCACGCGTCTCGCACGGGAGACATTGGGCTCTTTAAGCTCGTCAGCGATGAGCCTCTGGGTCGTGGAGTGCGTCGTGTGATGGGTGTCACTGGGCTCAACGCCCTCGCGCTCTTGCGAGAGCAAGACGCCCGCGTGCGCGAGGCCTCGGGGCTCTTGAAGAGCGCTCCGGCAGAGCTGGTCGAGCGCGTTCGCCGCGTGATCGACGAGCAAAAACGCTTGGACAAACAAGTGGCCTCGCTTGAGCGCAAGATCGCCGAGGGAGGCACCGGAGGGAGCGATCCTCTGGAGGGCGCGCGCACCCTGGGCACCCTCCGCGCGCTCGCGTGGAAAGCGCAAGTGAGTGACCCTGCGCAGCTGCGTGAAATCGCTGAGAAATTTCGCGACAAGCTGGGCAGCGCTGCGGTGCTCATCGCGGGCGTCGAGCAAAACAAAGTGTCGCTCGTGTGCACGGTCTCTAAAGACGTCTCGACCCGCAAAAATGCAGGTAAAATCGTCAAAGAGATCGCCGCTGTTCTTGGTGGGACCGGCGGGGGCCGGCCCGACATGGCGCAAGGCGGAGGCAGCGACGTGAGCAAACTCGACGAAGCGATCGAGCGCTTCTACGCCCTGCTCGCTGCAGACTGAGCGCCCTTACGCAGGCGCATGGGCGTCTCTGGTGGCCACTGTGCGTGGGAGGACTCTCGCGGCGTCCGCATCCGCTGAGCTCCCCGTGGCGACCCCGTGGCGACCCCGTAGCTTGTGATCTCAGTAGTAAAAGATCGCGCCAAGCTGGGACACAACGCCGACCGAGGTGTTGGTCGTGCGGGTCGTCCCGTCGCCGTTGTTCTCTGCGAACTCAGGGTTCGAGCGGGTGCTCTCGTCGATGCGAGTGCGAACAAACGCGCGCGCATCGGCGAAGATCACGAAGTGTCGCGAGAGCTGAAACTCAACGCCGGCGCCTGCATGGCCGCCCACGTAGAGGTACTCGCCTGAGTTGAGACCGCCGTGGCTACCGGCGCGGCGATTGGCCGCGGAGTACTCCACGCCCGCGAGTGAGCCGTTGACGCCTGCGATCGCGTAGATCTGCGCGCGGTGCTGCGGGTTAAAGTACGCGATGCCCGAGAGAGAGACCGGGATCTCAAAGCGGGTGTCGCCGTTCCAGTCCGAACCGAAGGCACCACCGATCGAGAGCTCGGCGCCCACGTGGCCAGCGCCACGGACGCGTGCCATCGCGGCGACGAGGCCCATGACACCAGGACGCGAGGCGTCACGGCCACCGAAGTAAGCGCCGCCGACCGAGACTCCGCCACCCACGAGAAAGTTGGGGCGCAAGAAGTACATCGATCCGGGCTCGACCATGTACTGCGTGCGCTGAGTCACGTAGTAGCGCATGGGCGGCGCGGGGGTGACCACTACGCGCGGCTGCGTGTAGTAAATCTGGGGCGTCTGAACAACGACCGGCTGTTGATAGACCGGCTGTTGATACACCGGCGTCGCGTACGGCTGAGGCGCGACGGTTGTGACGTTAACGCTTCCTCCGACGGTGACGGATGCACTTGCACAGAGCCAACTCCCCGGGAGGCAGTTCTGAGCAGATGCGGTTGGAGCGATGGCTGCGACCGAAAGGGTGATGGCGGCGAGGGCGAGCTTTTTCATGGGGACGGTCGTCCTCCTTTCGAGGGACACAGACACTCTAGCAACGAAAGGGCCAACGATTCGATAAGCGCGAATTTGGTGGGTGGCCCAGAGCGTTTTTGCGAAATTTGCAGAGAATCTCGCGAATCGAAGAGCCTGGCTGCGCTCGCCACGGGCCTTGCGTGTGGACTCGGGTCGTGAACACGGGTCCCCTGCTGTGAACCCCTCTTCACACGGCGCCCCACGAGCGTGTGTACACCCGGCGATGGTTCAGACCGGGCTGCGCCAGTGGGCGTAGTCGTCGGTGCTTCCGCGGACGACCTCGAAGTAGCGCGCTTGGATGCGCGCGGTGACCGGGCCCACCGTGCCTGTGCCGATCGTGCGGTTGTCGATCTCGCGCACCGGTGTGATCTCGGCCGCGGTCCCACAGAGAAACACTTCTTCGGCGGTGTAGAGCTCGTCGCGTGAGATCAGGCCTTCTTGCACGGTGTAGCCAAGCTCACGTGCGAGGGTCATCACCGAGTCTCGGGTGATGCCTTCGAGAATGCACTGCGCGGTCGAGGGCGTACGGATCACTCCACGGCGGACCATAAACAGGTTCTCGCCGGTCGCTTCGGCCACGTAGCCGTTGGAGTCGAGCATGATGGCCTCGTCGTAGCCCGCGTTCTTGACCTCGCGCTTGGCCATGATCGAGTTGACGTAGTGCCCGACGATCTTGCCCTTCGCCATCGTGCTGTTGACATGGGCGCGCGTAAACGAGCTGACCTTTGCGCGGATCCCGCGCTTGAGGCCGTCATCGCCGAGGTAGGCACCCCAGCGCCACGCGATGATGGTCAGGTGGACCGTGTTGTTGGGCGCGTACAAGCCCATTTGCTCATCGCCGAGATAGACCAAGGGGCGCAGGTAGCCCGCGTCGAGCTTGTTGGCGACGAGCACCTCGGCGCAGGCCTTCTCGATCGCCTCGAGGCTGTGCGGGATCTCAAGCTGCAAGATCTTGCACGAGTCAAACAAGCGCTGGATGTGCTCGCGAAGCCGAAAGATCGCGGTCTCGCCTGAGGCACGTTTGTACGCGCGGATCCCTTCGAAGGCGCCCACGCCGTAGTGCATCGTGTGCGTCAGGACGTGGACCTTGGCTGCATCCCAGGGCAGCATTTTTCCATCGAGCCAGATCGCTTCGAGCTTATCCATTGTGCGTGTGCCTCTCTCTTTCGGGTGGTGCGTCTACAGCGTCGCCAAAGACCCCGCAACGACTCAATGCGCGCTGTGGGGTGGACTACGAAAACTCAGCATTTGATCAGGCCGTTCATGCGCGTGCGCGTGGGACATCCCGAGCAAAACCGCAGTGTGAGTAACACATTTCTCCCCCCCCGCGGCGTGTCATTGCGCCAGCCGTCCCAGCGTTTGCTCAAACCCTCTGCGCGCGGACACACGTGCGGCGTCTAGTTCTCGCAAAAACGCCCCCGTCGACGAGCTCGTGCTCTGCGTTCGGTAGCCCAATTTGCGCGCAACGGCCGCAACACTCGCGTGATCTCGATCAAAACTCGCGTGGCTCAAGACTAACCGTGACGCGAGCAGGGCACGTCGCAGCACTTTCTCTGCGTGCAACAGCGAGTCTGCAGTCTCTTGTGCGAGCAGCCCTTCGTCACGCAGCGCCGCGATCGCATGTCGTGTCGTGGGCGTGCGAACGCGTGCGTACGAGCCGTGCTTCATCTGCATCGCTTGCGCAGCAAACTCGACGTCGACGAGCCCGCCCATGCCGTACTTGATGGACACCCGTTGCTGGGTCTCGCGTCCGAGCTCTTGCTCCATCCGTGTGCGCAATCGCTGGAGTTCGCTCGCATCGGGAGGGCCCCCTTCGTACGCGATTTGTGCAATCAACGCGGCGCACGACTGGCTCAACGCGGCGGGGCCCACGATCGCGCGGGAGCGCAAGAGCGCTTGGCGCTCCCAGGACGCGGCGCGGGGCTGCTGTGGGTCGCCTGGCTGGTGATATCTCGCGAACGTGCTGCTGCGTACAACCAGCGTGCCCTGGGCTCCGGAGGGGCGCAGCCGCGTGTCGACGCTGTAGCCTGGGCCCTCGGCGTGGGGCATGGACATAAACGCGATCGCGCGCTGCGTGAGCCTCGCGACGAACTCTTGGTGCGTGATGCCCTTGCGTTGCCCGCCGCGTGTTTCGCCTTCGCCCTCGAAGAGCACGATGACGTCTACGTCGCCGCCGTAGCCCAATTCTCGCGCGGCGAGTGAGCCCATGGCGAAGACGGCGATTCCGTCCAATGGGTCCGTGGTGTCTTCGCGTAGGCCAAAGCGTTCTGCGAGCTCATTTGCAGCGAGAACAAAGCATCGACGGGTGACTCCCTCTGCGAGCGCGCTGAGCCTCCGCGCGACCTCGCCTGCCGAGAACACCTGGCCCATGTCCGCCAGCCCCACCGCGAGCTCGACCTCGCGCATGACCCGACGGAGCGCGCCCACTTGTGCCTCAATGTCGTCGTCGGACACGGCTTGCAAGCGCTCATCGAGCAGCGCATCGATGGCGCTCTCGTCGGGCGCGTCGACCCCGACGGTGAGCACTGCGTCGATGAGCTCGGGCCGCGCAGAGAGCGTGCGACCGAGGGCCTCGCTTGCGCCGAGGAGGCCAATGAGCGCGCGGGTGGTGTCTTCACGCGCTGCAAATCGTGAGGCGTATCGCGGGAGTGCGCTCCCGACGCGCTCAAAGAGCGAGGCGAGGGCTGCGAGGGCGCGGTCGGGATCGGGCGCGTCGCGGACCTCGCTGAGCAGCCGTGGGCCGAGTGACGGGGTGCGCTCGCGGCCGACGGTCCCGAGGGGAGAGTCGGCCTTGCGAGCGAGCCTGAGCAGGTTAAACGCTGCTGTTTCTCCGTCGTGAACATCGAGGACTTCGTGCACCGCGAGCGAGAGTGCGTCGTGCAAAGACGGGTCCTCGGTGGTCTGCGCGATGAGCGCACACAGGGTCGCTTCGCGCGCAAACGAGGGCGGCGTGCTCGCGGGCCGCGCGGTGACATCGCTCTGTGCATCGTCTGCAAAGAGCGAGGAAAATAGCTCATGAATTACGCCGCGTGCCTGAGCGAGCGCAGACTCAAACGCGTCCGTCGAGGCGTAGCCTAGCGAGCGTGACAAGAGCCTTCTGCGGTCGGGATCTTTGGGCAGCGTGTGGGTCGCGTAGGGGGCCATCACTTGTACCCGGTGTTCGGCGCGGCGGAGGACAGCCCACGCGTCGAGAAAGGTCTCGGTGTCTCGGTGCGTGACCAGCCCGAGCGAGCGCAGGCGCTTGATCGCGCTGATAGTGGAGGGGACGCGGAGGGCGCGCTGTTGACCACCCCAGATGAGCTGCAGGGATTGCACGAAGAACTCGGCTTCGCGGATCCCGCCTGGGCCGAGCTTGAGGTCGTCGGCGGGGTCTTGCATGAGCTCGATGCGACTTTGGTCAAGCATTTTGCTCACTTCGCGCGCGATGCTCGGGTCCACTGCGCGGCGAAAGACAAAGGGCGCGAGGGCTTCGCGCAGGGTGGCTCCAAATGCGAGGTCGCCGGCGCAGGGGCGTGAGCGGAGGAAGGCTGCGCGCTCCCACGGGCGGCCCCAGGTCTCGTAGTAGCGCTCGGCTGAAGCGAGCGCGTTGACGATGGCGCCGCGCGAACCTTCGGGGCGCAAGCGCAGGTCGACCCGAAACGCGAAACCATCCTCGGTGACCTCGTCCAAGAGCCCGGTGAGCATGGCGCCCACGCGCGTAAAGTGCTCGTGCAGGGTGCGCTCTCCTGCGGCGCCTTCGTCGGTTGCGTAGAAAAAACACAGGTCAATGTCCGACCCTAGGTTGAGCTCTTGGCCTGCGAGCTTGCCCATCCCGAGGACTGAGAACGGCACAACCTGTTGCTTGGTGTCTAACGGGGGTCCGTTGCGGGTCTGCGCGATCTGAAGCGAAATTTGCAGGGCGGTGTCTGTGCAAGCGTCCGCTACGGACGACCACTCGCGCGCCGTCCGGTCGACGTCGGCGTGCCCGTAGAGCTCTCGCAGGGTGGTGCGTGCGAGGGCGCGGTTGCGATGGCGGCGCAAGAAATGGCGCGCGTGGGCGACCTCGTGGGGGCCCTCGTAGGGAGGCACGACCGCGGGGAGGATCCTGCCTTCGCTAGTGAGTTCGTATAGGATTTTATCACGTAGATCGTGATCGTGAAGCAGGTGTGAGAGCACCGTGGGGGCGAGGGCTCCGCAGCGCGCGAGGAGCTCTCTGAGCGCTGCGGACTCGAGCGAGATGTTGGCCTCGCGGGCGTCGGCCAGGGCCGATTGTCCAGAGGGTTCGTCGATCATCGAGGGGGTGGTTTGTGGCGCGGTCACGATCGAGGAATGTACAGAGGCTTTCTGTGCGTCACATTGAATCGGTGCATCGCGCGCTCGTGTGTGGGCGGATTGCCCCCAGGGGTGGTCTCGCGGTAAGGGCACAGCGAGGACACTCACGATGAAGGCACAACACGTCGCGATCGTAGGCGCCACGGGCGCAGTCGGTCAGGAAATGCTCAGGGTTTTGGCTGATCGACGCTTCGCCATGGCGTCCCTTCGGTTGATCGCTTCGCCGGGCTCTGCGGGGCGCACGGTGCGCTTTGCCGAGCGCGACTATGTGCTCATGGCGCCCTCGCGAGAGGCTTTTGAAGGGGTCGATCTTGCGCTGTTTTCGGCGGGGGCGTCGGTGTCTCGCGCGTGGGCTCCGGTGGCTGCGGCGTGTGGCGCGTGGGTCGTGGATAACTCGAGCGCGTATCGGCAGGATCCAGAGATTCCGTTGGTGGTGCCCGAGGTCAACGCCGAGGCGTTGGCGAACAACCCTCGCAGAATCATCGCGAACCCAAACTGTTCGACCATTCAGATGCTCGTGGCGCTCGCGCCGATGCATCGCGCGTGGGGGCTTGAGCGTGTGGTGGTGAGCACGTACCAAGCGATCTCGGGCAAGGGCGCGCGCGCGCTGGACGAGTTCGACGCGCAGGTGCGAGCGGACGGGCGCGGAGAGAGCCCCGCGCACGAGATTCTCCCGGGAATTCTCTCAGGAAATCTCTTGTGCGACTGGGCCCACGGCGACGACGGCTGGAGCGAAGAAGAGCGCAAGATGGTGGCAGAGACCCGCAAGATTCTCTCGATGCCTAGCCTGGCTGTCTCTCCCACGACCGTGCGTGTTCCGGTCCGCAATGGGCACAGCGAGTCGGTGTGGGCGCGGTTTGCGCGGCCCGTTACGCGCGCGATGGCGCACGAGGTCTTGGGCGCCGCCGAGGGGGTCGTGCTCACCCGTGAGAGCGGTCCGGGGGTACACCCGCAGCCGCGCACGGCGAGCGGGCAGGACGCTGTGTTTGTGGGCAGGGTGCGCGAAGACGGCGGGGACCCCAACGCGCTGATGTTCTTTGTCGTGAGCGACAATGTGCGCAAGGGCGCCGCGCTGAACGCGGTTCAAATCGCCGAGCGTGTGTGTCTGTGACCGGCGCGCGAGAGGCCCTGCGAGGGGCACGCGGTGACACTCACGCCCTTGCGGGTGGCGCAGTTGTGACAAGTTGTCACAGTGACGAGCCAGTGAAGTGCGCAAATTCCCCCGAGAAATCACTTGCGGCCGACGGCACCTTCGTTGCTCTCTCTCGTCGAACTGTGTTGCGACCTTCTGTCTCACTCGCGCTGTGTCTCTCGGTGTTCTCGCTTGTGCCTTCAGTGGCCTCTGCGCAGGCCTCGCCGAGCTCGGTGGCGTTTACCAACGTGTATCGTACGGGCTCTCCGCGTGCGCTTGAGCAGCCGAGCCGGATGCTCTCGCGTGATTTGCCCATTGGGCTGCGTGATTGCGCGTGCGAGGTGTGGACCTTCGAGGGCACCATCACGCCCGCTACGACTGCGCGCTCGCTCGAGTGGTGGGTGGGCACGTCGGCCGACGCGTGTCGCACGGCGATCAACCGGTTTCCGGCGAACAACGCCACCTGTTGGCCGCTGGAGAGCCTCGGAAACAACCGGATCTTGCCCATCGCGAGCAACCGCTTCTCGATCGCGATCCCGGCGCGTTGGCTCATCGACCCGATCGCGGGGACCTGCACCCCGCCACCGCAAGTGAGCGCGGGGTCGAGCGTGCATTTGACCGGGCTCTTGCGGCCCCCCGACGACGCAGTGCCCAGCGGCTCGGTGCCTGTGACCGTGAGCGTGATGCGCCCGCGTGTGGTCGAAGTGGTCACCGCGAGCGGCGCCGAGTCGAGCGCGATTGTGCAATGGCAGCACATCCGGACCGAGGACGGAGGGACCGCGCAAGTACCCGATAACACTACGGGTTATTACATTTTGTGCCTCCCGCGAGTGGTCACTGCCGATGCCGGGACGTCCAGCGCTGCGTGTGGGTCGAGCACGACGGACGCCGGGATGACGGACGTGGGGACGGTGGACGCGAGTGACTCCGGCGACGACGCCGGGTTGAGCGATGTGGTGACCACGATGGACGCGAGCACAGAGCCAACGAGCTGCGCTTCGGCGGTGTTTCCCACGAACTTTGAGCCCAACGATGACACGCAGCTCAACCAGTACGCCTGCTCGCCCTTGCTGCCGACCGGGAGCAACCGGCGCACGATCACCGGGCTCGCCAATGGGCAGAGCTATCGGTTCGCCGTGGTCGCGCAAGACAACGCGGGAAATCGCAGCGTAGTCTCGTCGCTCACGCCGTGCGTCTCGCCCGAAGAGGTCACTGATTTTTGGGAGCACTACCAGCGCACCACGGGCATGAACGGCGCGGCCGTCGGCGCGTGCAGCGCTGCTCCGGTGGGCGCCGTGTCGGGCCTGGGCGCGACCGTCGCGGGGCTCTTGTTGGCATCTTTGAGCGCCCTTCGCGCGCGACGGAGAGCACCATGAGCGCGCTCCGAACGAGTGTACTGAGCGCAGCGGCGCTGTTTTCGCTTTCGCCCCTGGCGAGCGCGCAGACGTACGGGACGCAAGACCGTCGGCCCGAAGAGTCACGCCAGGACTTCGCGCTTGAGCTGCGGTTTGGCTCGTTTACCGAGAACATTGACAACCAAGTCGGCATGGCCGCCAACGGGCCATTTCGTCAGATTTTTTGCTCAACGCGCGACGCCACGGCGGCGAGCACGGCGACGGTCGGTTGCCCTGCGCGCTTTCGATTTGGTGCCGAATTTGACTGGCAAATCTTACGTCTCGGCCCCGTAGGGTCCTTTGGCGTAGGGCTCGTCGCGTCGTTTGGGAGCGCGGTCGCCGACGCTCCGGCGCTCTCAGGGATGAGCAGCACGGACGCGACCCAGTGGCGCCGCTCGGCGCAGCAGACCACGCTCAACGTGGTGCAGGGCGCGGCCCTCGCGGTCTTGCGCATCGATGGCCTCGCGCGGCGGGTGCGCTGGCTCCCGGTGGTGCCGTTTGCCAAAGCGGGGCTGGCGTTGGCGCCTTGGTGGGTCACGAGCGGTGAGGCCAACGCGCGCGACACCTCGGGCAACGACGCGGTTGGGCTCTCGCAGGGATTTTACTTTGCGGGCGGGCTCGCCGTGATGCTCGATACGTTTGAGCCTCACGTCGCGAGACAGTGGGACCAACAGAGCGGCGTGAACCACTCGTACGTCTTTTTTGAGCTGAACTACCAGTACCTGGGCGGGATCACGCGGCGCACGCTCGACGTGGGTGGGCTCGCGTGGACAGCGGGCGTCAACGTCGAGTTTTGAGCGCTCTAGGGCAGCGCAATCCACGCGAGGTCGTTGAGCATGGGCCACACACGGGGGTCGCTCTTGCAGCGCGCGATCACGCGTGCGCCCGGCGCGTCGATGGACCCGGCGACGTCGCTGGATACGATCAAGCGCCAGTGATTTTGCTGGGCCATTCGCTGCGCGCTCGCGAGATCCGGGGTGTACCTTATGCGAAGCTCTGGCGTGAGATAGCGCAGCCACTGGGGCATCTGTGTGCTCACGATGAGGTCTGTGCGCGGGTGCGCGAGGGCCGTGAGCGCGCGTGCCATGCAGCGCGGCGCAGAGGGCTGCGTGCGTTGGATGTGGGCCACGCGGAGGCTCTCGATGGACATCGGAAGCACTAGCAATGCACCCAGTAAAATCACAGACCAAGTGCGCTTAAGAGCGCTTAGGTTTTGGCCCACTCCGAGGGCGCTCAGGGCGAGGCACGCGAGCAACGGAAGGGCATGCCGTGGGGACCACATGACGTTTTGTGCGAGCCAGGCCCAGAGCGCATAGAGGGCGGTGCAGGTCGTGAGCAATCGACCTGCGAAAGAGCGCGAGGCGAGAGCACCGAGGCCCCAGAGGGCGCACACGCAGAGGAGGGTCGCGGTGATGATTGTTGCTGTGTTTTGGCTGGCAGAGTGTGCGGAGAGACCGTGGGCAAAGGTCGCCTGCGCGAGGGCGAGGGCGCGGCGGGCGGGGCCGGCTTCGGTGGCGATGGTTCCGCCGTAGGTGGTGAAGTGGCCGCGTGCGTGGGCGAGGGTGGCCGAGAGCAGGGTGCGGGCGCCTTGGGACGCGCACAGGGGCAAGAGCCACGCGCTGAAACCCAGCAAAAACACTGCGATTGCGCGGGCGAGCGCGCGGTGGATGTGCGCGGTGTACAGCGCGACGCACGCGATGGGCAGGGCAAAGAGCGCGAGGGCGGGGCGCGCTCCGGCCAAGAGCGCGAGCGTGACCAGTGACAAGAGCGCGGCGCGGAGGGTGCGCTCGGCGGCGAGCGAGAGCGCGGTGATCGCGAGGGCGAGCCCCAGCACATCGGACGCGGGGCGGAGGGCGTACGCGGTGACGGCGGTCCCCGAGGTGGCCACCAGGGCGGCCAGCACGGCGCGTGGGCGATCGAGTGTGCACTGCAGGGCGAGCCGAACGAGCATCGCCGCGAGCAGGCCGAGCGAGAGGGCGCTGACGAGAGACAGGGCGAGGCCGGGCGCGAGGCCCAGGGCGCGGTGCAGGGCCATCGCGGGGGCGATGAGCACGGGGTAGCCCGGCGGGTGCGGGTGCATGCGGGTGACGTCAAACGAGCGCAGTGCGCCGACGAAGCGCACCCCGTCGATGTCTTGTTCGATAGGTGAAATCCAGGCAATTCGCGTGAGGCACACGAGCGATCCCGTGAGCCAAGCGAGGGCGCGATCAGTCACGTGAGGCGTCGGGTGTGGTGCCGCCGCCGCCGCCGCCCGAGGTGTACCCGATCACGCGGCCAGCGTCCGGTGAGAGCCCGAGAACACAGTCACACGGGCCGCTGTAGTGCCCTGTTCGGTCACACGTTCGGTACCCGTAGGTGTTGTCCGCGATGCAGCGACACTGCACGAGATCGCCCGGGACACACGCCGCGGGGGCGTCGGCCGCGCATGCCCCAAGGGAGAGCGCCAAGAGCGCAAACAGCCCCGCAAATCCCAGTCTCTTCACGGACGTGGACGCCCATGACGCGGCCTCGGGGGTCGTGTCGCGGGCGATGTCGAGCGGGGCGTTGCTGGGGGTGACTCGCACGGGGATAGACGCTGGGTGTACCGAAATGATAACGAGAGTCAAGATTGAATGACCTCTTTGACAAAGATCCCTAGCGCAGAGCCCTCGATGGATTTGGTGGTGTTGGGCGGCGGGCCAGCGGGGCTCGCGGCCGCGTGGGAAGCGGCGCATTGCGGCATGCGCGTGATGGTCGTCGAGCGCGAGGCGGTGCTGGGGGGGCTGTGCGCGACGATCGAGCGCGACGGGTTTCGGTTTGATCTGGGCGGGCATCGCATTGTGTCCAAGCGCGCGTCGTTGGTGACTCGGATCCGCGAGCTGATGGGGGACGCCCTCGAAGAGCGCACGCGCGAGAGCGTGATCGCGCTGGATGGGCAGCGATTTGCCTACCCGTTGGTGGCCTCTGAGCTGGTGCAGAAGCTCTCTCCGGTGGTGCTCGCGCGTGCGTTGGCGGACTATGGCGCAGAGCGTGTGCGCGATCGTTGGGATCCGTCGCGGGGTGAGCGTGACTTTCGCGCGTGGGTGACGCAGCGATTTGGGCGCACGCTGTACGATCTTTTTTTTGGGCCGTACACCGAGAAGCTCTGGGGGTTGCCCGCGACGGAGCTCTCGTCGGACTGGGCCGCGCAGCGCATTTCGCTACTGAATTTGGCCGACGTAGGGCTGCGGTTGCTGGGCGCTCGCAAGGGCGGAGCGCGCACGTACGCGCGGCGTTATCTCTACCCAACTGGGGGGATCGGGGTGCTCTTCGAGCGCCTGGTCGCGAGGCTCAGAGCGCAGGGTGTGCAGTTTGTGACCCACGCCGAGGTGTGCGGTTTTACCAGGGATTTGTCTGGCAGAGTCACTGCGGTGCAGCTCTCTGACGGGGCACACGGTCGGCGCGAGGTGCGCACAGGGGCGGTGGTCTCGACCGCGGCGCTGGGGCAGTGTGCGCAGTGGGTGAGGCCCGATGATCTGCAAATTCGCAGGGATTATAAGTCGCTCAGGCATCGCGGGCTGAGGTTTCTCAACGTGATGCTGGATGGGCCGGGGCCCGTCTTGGGGGCCACCTGGATGTATGTCTCGGATCCGTCGTTGATCATGACGCGTGTCCAAGAGCCCGCCGCGCGCTCGCCGAGCATGACCCCGCGCGGGTGCGCTTCGCTCATGCTTGAGATCCCCGCGGACCCTGGCGACGCCCACTGGAACGCGAGTGACCCAGCGCTCGCCCAGCGCGCGCTGGGGGACCTTGTGCGGCTCGGCATCGATGTGCGTGGGCGGGTGCGTGGCGTGTTTTCGTCGCGGACCGCGCAGGCCTACCCGGTCTATCGCGTGGGCTATCACACCGCGCGCGATGCCCTGCTCCAGGTGTGCTCTGAGCCTGCAAATCTGTGGACTCTGGGGCGGCAGGGGCTCTTTCGGTATGTGTTTATGGACACCGCGATGGAGATGGGTTTTGCCGCAGTGCGCGCGATCGCCAAGGGCGCGCAGAGCGACCCTGGCGTGATGCTCGCGATCGACAACAACCCCACCGTGCACGAAGTGCAAAACGTCTTGGGCTGACCCACGCGTGCGCACTCACAGCGCATGAAGAAAAGTGAAAGGTTGATATTGAAATTGATACGCTCTTTCATTATAGACCTTGGCGTGTCGCGGATGTGACGCCTGGGCTCAGAGCCCCACACGGGCCCTCGTCGTGCGTGATCGTCGTCCCCGCGCAGTTCGTTTTGTACTGTAATTAGTCAGGTGAAATCCATGTCTCACGCACCCAAGGCTCGTCTCGTTTTGTCCTCTCTTGCGCTGGCCGTCATGGCCGCTTGCTCGGCTCCGTCGCCCATGTCTGACGCGGGGGCCGAGGCCAGCACAGACGGCGCGGTGACCGAGGCGGGCGGAGACGCGAGCATGGCGATGTGTGCCACGGTGATGGACGCGCCCATGCCCACGCCGCTCTTGATGGGGATGTACACCGCGACGACGGACGTGAGCGCAGAGATTGCCGCGACCACGCAGCTGGGCACTGTGCGTGGGCTCCCGGCCGCGATGCCCATGGGCTGGTGGGACGCGGCGGCGGCGATGACCGCAGATGGATCGCCTGTTATTTTGCTGCTCGAACGCGCGGATCGGCACGCGTTGGGTGCGATGGCGAGCGGGCACCCGCAGTCGCTTCTTGCGCGGTTTAGGGCGGCGATCACGTCGGGGCGCATGGCCACCGACGATGACGGACGAGGTGTCGCGAGGCAGCGCTTTGAGAAGTCCCTGTTGGCCGCGCTCGCGCTGAATGTTCAGGTCGCTGTGGACGCGGCGATCGCGTCGAGCGTGCGTGGTTGTGCGCGTGAATCGCTGCAGCACTGGGACCGCGTCGCGGCGTTTTACACCGGCCTTGATGGCAACGCGCGCACACGCTCGATGACCATGGCGCCGGACGTGTGGGGTACAGGGGTCAACAACCTCACCGACGAAAACATGGGCGATTTGCTCGTCGAACGTCTCGGCCGCGGGCGCACTGCGGCGATGGGGGCTTCGAGCCGCGCGCTGATTTCGGTGGGCGAAGAGTTTAAGATGTACCTCACCAAGTACTTCTTCTTGTCCGTGATGAACTACGCCTACGTGGTCCCTTCGCGGCTGAGCATGATGATGAGCGCCACCGTGGCGCACGCCGAGGGGGCGACGTTTGTCGAGGGGTTGTTGCTGCAGCTTGATCCCGCCGGGACAGGGATGGGAACCGTGGCATCGCGGGGGCTCTGGGCGGGGACGCCGGATCAGGTCGCTCAGCGGTCCGCCATGGGCTTGATCATCGGCGTCTACGGGGACAAGCTCGCGCGTGACACCACGGGATTTGCCTCGAAGACCCCTGAGGAGCAGCTCGCCATCGCCGCGCGGGTTGTCGGGATGGTCGAGGCGCTCGACGAAGCGCTGGTCTATGCGCGGCAAGACATCGGCGCGCTGCGGACCGCGGCGAGCACCGCGCGCTCAAGCGCATCGAGCGGCAACGCGGCTGGCGCGATGGCAGCTTTTGCGCAACTGCAGACCGCGTTTAACGCAGCTGGCAGCTACAGACCTTAAGCAAACGGCGGCCTAGTTTCCTCATGAATCTCTCGAGCACATCGATCGGACGGCTTGCCGCGGGGCTCTGCGTGGTGCTCGCGTGCGCGCGCTGCGCCGACGGCGATCCGCGTCCCACGCCCGTCTACGAAGACCCCAACACCTTCGCGCGGCCGCCCGCCATGGACGCCTCTGCGCGCCCTGATGTAACAACAGATGTAACAACAGATGTAACAACGGACATCACGCCCGATGTCGCACGCGACGCGGGGGTCGATGGAACAGCAGATTCTGAAGCAAATAGCAGACAAGATGCCTCTGATGCAGCGCCCGATGTGACACTGGATGCAACGTCCGATGTAACAGTCGATGCAACGCTCGATGTAACACTGGATGCAACGTCCGATGTAACAGCGGACGTGACCGACGAAGACACGACCGACGCGCGCGCCGACGAGGCTGGGTGAATGACAATGCTTCGAGACAGACGACAGGTCGCGCGGGTGGTGGCGATCACGGTCACGGCGTTGAGCGCGCGTGTGCATGCGCAACAAGCAGCGGACGCGGGGGCTCCTGTTGCTCCTGTTGCTCCTGTTGCGAGCGAAATCCCTGTCGAACCTGAGACGCCAACGCAGGCGCAGGTGCCCATTGCGCCGCCCCTCGCGCGGCCCTCGCGCGCGCGCCCAACCCCTGCCGCGGACGACGATGACGAATCGGGTGTGACCGTCGTAGGGCGGGATCTTCCGCGGGTGGCGAGCGCGGTCACGGTCGTAGATCGCCACGAGCTGCGGATGCAGCAGCCGCTCTCCGTGAGCGATTCGCTGCGAAGACAGCCTGGGATCACGACGCGTGACGAAGATGGCTTTGGGATGCGGCCCAATATTTCTGTTCGTGGCCTCGATGGCACGCGATCGCGACGTGTGCTGTTGCTCGAAGACGGCGTCCCGATCGCGCTCAATCCGTACGGTGAGCCCGACGCGTACTACATGCCACCGGTCGAACGGATCGATGGCATCGAGGTGATCCGCGGGTCTGGCGCGATTCTCTACGGCGCCCAGACCATCGGTGGCGTCGTGAATTTGCGCTCACCCAATGTGCCGAGGCGGCCGGGCGCTTCGGTGTCGTTGGTCGGAGGGGCTCCGGGGTACTTCTCTGCGCACGCGATGGCGGGCGGGATGGTGCGCAACGCGGGCCTGATGATCAGCGCGGTGAGACGGCAGGGGGTGGGCTTTCGCAATCAGGGCTTTGACGTCACCGAGGTGCTCGCGAAGCTGCGCGTCGAGCTGGGTTCGCGCAACGAGGTCCTCGCGCGCGTCGCCGTGTACGACGAGAACAGCGCGACGACGTACCTGGGACTCACGCAACCGATGTTCGATCAGAATCCCTGGCAGAATCCAGCGATTTATGACCGTCTCAACATGCGTCGCTACTCGGCTTCGCTCTCGCACACGCTGCGCATCGCGCCTGGCGTGCGGTTGCAGAGCGTGCTCTTTGGCTACACGACCACACGCAACTGGCACCGGCAGCTCTACGATCGAATCGAGACCTACAGCCCGACGCTCTTGTACGAGCGCATCGTCGGATGCAACGGCGACTGCGCCAACGCAGACCCGCGCGGCCTGATCTTTTTGCGCAACGGAAACCGCAACAACGACCGCGCATACGAGGTCTATGGCGCGCAGTCGAAGCTCGAAGCCACCCTGCGCAACGGGCCCGTGCTGCAGAACATTGACGCGGGTGTCCGTGTGCTCGCCGAGCGTGCGAATCGGCGAGTGTTCTTTGGTTCTGCGGGCTATTCGCGGACCGGAGAGCTCGACAGCGATGAGCAGGGCGATGGCGTCGCGTTCTCGCTCTTTGCGCAAGACCGCGTGACGCTCTTCGATCGCTTGGTGATCACGCCGGGCATCCGCATGGATTATTACCCCTACACGCGCACGACGCGCCGCGTGGGCGGGGCGGACGTGTTTCGGCGCGGGAGCTCGGTGAGCTGGGCGGTGATCCCGGGCGTCTCTGCGGGGTACACGGTGCGATGGCTCACCGCGTTTGCAGGCGTCAATCTTGGCTACGCGCCGCCGCGGGTGACCGTCGCGATTGACCCTATTTCGTCCGCGGATCGCATGCTCGACGCAGAGCGCAGCGTAAACTACGAGGTCGGTGTGCGTGCCGAGCGCGGGCGATGGCTGCGCGCCGAGGCGACTGTCTTCGCGATTGATTTTCAAAACGAGATCGTCGCGGGCTCTTTTGCAGGCGGAATGCCCCGCACCGAGTTTATCAACGGCGGTCAATCGCGCTACCTCGGCGCCGAGGGGCTCGTGCACTTGGACTTGGCCAAGGCCCTGGACAAGCGCTGGAGTCTCTACGTCGATCTCCGCGGCACCGGTGTCGACGCGCGCTTCGTTGGCGGGATCTACGACAACAACCATGTGCCCTATGCGGTGCCTTTTTCGGGCAACGCGTCGCTCGGGTTTGAGCACCCCCTGGGGCTCAGCGCGCAGGTCACCGGGACGCTGGTCTCGCAGCACTTTACCGACCGCGAGAACACACCGATCGCGCTCGTCAACGGCCTCGCGGGGCCCATCCCGACGTACACTACGGTCGATTTCTCGGCGCGCTACCAAGAGCCCTCGACGGGCCTCGGGGTGACCCTGTCGGTGAAGAATATTCTCAACCAGCCCTACATCTCGTCGCGGCTCCCAGAGGGGATTTTTCCTGCTGGATTTACGCAGCTGATGATCGGTCTGCGCTGGGATCGATTCTAGCGAGTGCACACGCGGACGAGATCTTGCACCCTCGCGGACTCACCTATGACCGAACGCTCTCTCGCGGACCTCCGCACCGACTACGCGCAACACACCCTCGACGAAGCCATGACCGGCGATGACCCGCTGCGCTTCTTCGCCCAATGGTTTGACCAAGCCTGCGAATGCAAGGTCAACGAGCCCAACGCGATGACCCTCGCGACGATCGACCCCGACGGGTCACCGTCTGCGCGCATCGTGCTGCTCAAAGCGATCGATGCGCGCGGGCTCACGTTTTTTACCAACCGACAGAGCCGCAAAGGCCGCGCCCTCGCGCACGATCCGCGGGCCTCGCTGGTCTTCTTTTGGCCCGAGCTCGAGCGCCAGGTGCGCATCGCGGGGCTCACCGAGTGGGTCGAAGATTTCGATTCGGACAGTTATTTTGCAACCCGTCCACGCGAGTCTCAGCTCGGAGCCTGGGCCTCGATGCAGAGCAGCGTCGCGACCTCGCGCGAACATCTCGACGCCAGCATGCACGAGGTCACCGCGCGCTTTGACGGGCAAATCGTGCCGCGCCCGCCCCACTGGGGAGGCTATCGCTTGTCGCCCACAGCGTTTGAGTTTTGGCAGGGTCGACGCAGCCGAATGCACGACCGCGTGCACTTTGCGCGCGCGCTGGGTGAGACCGATTGGCGCAAAGAGCGGCTGTTTCCCTAGCAAAAATCACTGCGGTCTCGTGTGTTGATCGATTGCTACCCCGGCGTTGCGTGCGGTGACACTGTGATTGCTCTCTCTCCTCGCGCACACTGTCGAGACCATGAGCGCTGTCATTCTGTCACGACAATCACTGGGGTTTCCGTGGGTCACGGTGGACCCGTTCTTGTTCTGTGTGCATCACAAGGACGCATACCCCAAGGCCAACGAGAAGTTCGGTCCCGCGGTCTCGCTTGCAGGGCGATCGCTCGGGCAAGACTTCTCGTACAAAGACGGTTTTAGTATGTACCACGGCAGGGTTGTGCCTGGATTTCCACAGCATCCGCACCGTGGCTTCGAGACCGTGACCATCGTGCGCAAGGGCTACATTGACCACTCGGACTCGCTCGGCGCGACGGCTCGCTTTGGCCCCGGCGACACGCAGTGGCTCACCGCGGGCGACGGGATTGTGCACTGCGAGATGTTTCCGCTGCTCGATCGCGAGGGGCCCAACCCCGTTGAGCTCTTTCAGATTTGGCTGAATTTGCCCGCCAAGAGCAAGCGCGTCGCGCCGCACTTTCGCATGCTCTGGCGCGAAGAGATCCCCGAGCTCGTCCACCGTGATGCGCAGTCGCGCGCGACCCACGTGAACCTCGTCGCAGGGAGCCTCGATGGACACGCCGCACCCAGCCCTCCGCCCCACTCGTGGGCCGCAGATCCAGACAACCACGTGGCGATCTTGACCCTACACATGGAGCCCCACGCGCAGTGGACACTGCCCGCCGCAGCGGACCCTCGGGCTAAGCGCACACTCTACTTTTTCGCTGGAGATTCGCTGACCATTCAAGACGAATCGGTCCGCGCCCACGGCGCGCTCGGTGTGCGCTGTGACCGTGATGTGCTCCTCACCGCGGGGGCGCAAGGCTGCGAGATCTTGCTCTTGCAGGGCGTCCCGATCGCCGAGCCCGTCGCCCAACACGGCCCCTTCGTGATGAACACCGCCGCCGAGATCCGCCAGGCATTCGCCGACTATCAGCGCACAGGCTTTGGCGGTTGGCCTTGGCCCAGCGATGACCCCCACCACGGGTCCGAAGCCCTGCGATTTGCCAAGCACATCGACGGCCGCGTCGAACAACGGGGCAAGTGAGCGATCAACCCGGCGACGTCGCCGGGTCCGTAGGCTGTGTCGCACGGAGGGTCACAAAGCTCACGCCTTCGCGCTTGGTGATCGCACGAGGGAGCGCGACGACAAAGCGCGCGCCTTTAGTGAAATCACTGTCAAAAATCGCGTCGCCGTCGTGATCTAGCGCGATCTTGCGCACGATCGCGAGGCCCAGCCCGGTGCCCGCGGTGCGCGTCGTGTAGTACGGCTCAAACACGCGCTCGCCAAGGGACGCAGAGATCCCAGGGCCGTCGTCTTCGATCACGAGCCAGACAGCCTCGGGCTGCGTCTCGGGAGTCTCAATGCGCACCGTGACCACGCTCGCGCCCGCCTGCAGCGCGTTGCGCACGAGGTTGTCCATCGCGCGCCGGAGCATGATCCGATCGAGCTCAACCCACTGAGGATCGGTGCCCGAGACCACGCGGACCTCGCCGGTCTGCGTGGGATCTTCGCGGTCCAAGAGCTCCCACGACTGCGCCGCGTCTCTGAGAAACTCTTGCAGGTCACCGCGCACACGCTTGACCTCGGGCAGCCTCGCGAACTCGCTAAACGCGCTGACCAATCGCTGCAGGGTCGCGATCTCTTCGGTGACGATCTCGTGTGCGCTCGCGACGGTGCGTGCAAACACCGGGTCGGTGCTCGGGCACTTGCGCGCGACCTCTTGCACCGCGAGCAGAATGGGCGTGAGCGGGTTTTTGATTTCGTGAGCCAAGCGCCTCGCAAACTCTTGCCATGCAGAGATGCGCTCGAGCTCTTCGGTGCGCGCCTGCATCAGGTCCATGCGCGTCATCGCTTGGTTAAAAGCGTTCAGCGCGTCGTCGAGCTCGTCGTTGCCGCGAGGCCGCACGCGCACGGACGTGTCGCCTTGACCCACACGCTCAAGCGCGCGCGTGAGCAACAGGGCGCGGGCGCTCGCGTGGTGCGCAAGGAGCGTAAGTGACCCACAGGCAACGAGTGAACATGCAGCCAGAACGAGCGAAGGCCAGCGCGCACTGGGCAGGCTCGCTAACCCGATCGCGGGCAAGACGGTTGTCACGAGCGAGACCCAAAAGACGCGTCCTGCGAACGCACGCTTCATCGTGAGACGCCCATCACCGCGATGATGGCGAGCAACACGAGGACGAGCACCGACAGGGCGAGGATGATCGAGCGAGAGAGCTCGGAGTGAGGTTTGGGTCGAAGGGGGATGGGCGCGGTGGCTTGGGATACTTCGGCGGGAGCGCTGGATTTTTGCGAAGCGATCGCCGCGGTCGCGCTGCTCATTGCCGGGAGCTGCGTGGTCCCATCCAGCGAGACCACTTCGGTCCCTAGGTTGGTCGCGCTGTGCTGCGTAGACGAGGTGGCGTCAAGCTTAGGGGCTCTGAAGATCACCCGCACGCTCGCGTCCGGCGACACGCCCGCCGGGGCGATCGAGGGAGGGTGCGTGGAGTTCTTTTTCTTTTGGCTCCGCGCGAGGATCTCGCTCAGGGCGATCTCGATGGTGCTCAGGGGCTGGTCGATCTGCGTGATGGTCGTGCGCGGCTCGTCGTCGTCAAACGAAGAGCGCTGATGGATCTGGTAGCGGCCCGTTTGCCAGCCAAATACCTCATCAAGCGCGCCGTTGTCCGACCCATCGACGGTGAGCGAGAGCAGCTCTCCGCGGTGGTATCGCGCGATGCACGCGCGCTCGTTGCTGTGCAGCTGGAGCTTGCCTGTGAGCCCGTGCTTCTCACAGAACGCGAGCAAATCTGCGGCAGAACAGTCGGCCAACGAGCCCCCCACCGTGCGTGAGTCTTGCCTCACGCCCTTGGCGAGGGTCGGGAGCAGCTCGCGAAGCTCGTAGCTCCCTGCGCTCGAATCGATGAAGAGCTCGATCGCGCGCTGGGCTTCGTCCGTTGGCGCCGCTTGGCCGCCCTGGAGCTCTACGACGTGCGTGCGCCCTCCTACGGAGAGCCGCAATTCGCCAGAGATTCTCATGCGCTCGACGGTGCTCAAGATGCGCGATGCGGGCACCCTTGAGAGCTCACCGATCGCCGGAAACGTGATTTCGTCTTGGGAGGCGCGGTCTTGAGAGTGGCTCATCGCGAAGCTCGCAGCGTACTGCGGATCGCGGTGCAGGTGGTGAGGGCGCTCACAGGGCCTCGGCGAGCTTGCGGTGGATCCCGCCAAAGGCGCCGTTGGACAACACGGCGATGACGTCCCCGGGGCGAGCCCACGCTTTGACGCGCGCCACAATGGCGTCGACGCTGTCAGGCCCTGGGTCCACGGTGTCCGCGAGCTTTCCGCGGGCGCGCAGGCCTTGCACGACGGCCTCGACGTTGAGCTTCTGGTCTTGCGCGATCTCGGGGCGGCCTACCGGCGCGATGATGGTGTAATCCGCCGCCGAAAACGCAGAGGGATAGTGTTCTTGGTGCGTCGCGCGTGACGCCGTCGCGCTACGCGGTTCAAAGATCGCGCACAGCCGCGCCGTGGGATGATGAGACTTCATCGCAGCCAGGGTCACGTCGACCGCCGTGGGATGGTGCGCAAAATCGTCGTAGACAAACATCCCGTTGGGCTGGGCGACGAGCTCTTGCCGGCGCTTGATCCCCTTGAAGTCCCGAAGCATGCGTGCGGCCTGTGCGGGCTCGACACCGAGGCTCTCGCTAATCAACGCGATGGCCGCCACGGCGTTGCGCACGTTGTGCTCGCCCATCATGGGCGAGAGCACGACCCCGACCTTGGCGCCACCGATGAAGAGCTCAAACGGTTGCAGCCCCGCGGTGGGCGCGATGGGCGCCGCCGACCACGCCGCGAGTGCGTGCGTCTCGTCGCTCATGAGCGAGTAGTATGCGACACGACAGGGTGCATTTTTGCAGGCCAACACGACCTCGGGGTCCGCCGCGTTAGCCACAATTACGCCATCGGGAGACATGCGCGAGACGAAGCCCCGAAAGGCAGCGCGGTAGTCGTCCATCGTGGGATAGATGTCGACGTGGTCGTGCTCGATCGACGTGATAATCGCGGAGTGAGGGCGGTACGACCAAAACTTGGGGATCTTCTCGTAGAAGGCCGAGTCGTACTCGTCGCCCTCGACGACAAAGCAGCCGCCTTTGCCCAGCCTAAACGACTCGTTGTAGTTCTTCGGGACGCCTCCCACGAGAAAGCTCGGGTCGAGCCCACAGCGATCGAGGAGGTACGCGGTGAGCGCGCTCGTGGTGGTTTTTCCGTGGGTGCCGGCGATCACGAGCGAGCGGCGCGAGGCCAAAAAGAGCTCTCCCAATGCCTTGGGAAACGAGCGATAGCGCAGCCCCTGATCGATCGCCGCGCGCGCCTCGGGGTTGTCCTTGCGGCACACGTTTCCGACCACGACGAGCTCTGGCGCAGGGATGAGATTCTCAGGCGAAAACCCCTGCATTGTCTCGATGCCCCACTGGGTGAGGGCGTCGCCCATGGGCGGATAAAACGCGGTGTCACTGCCCGTGACGCGGTGCCCAGCGGCCTTGAGAAGCCCAGCAAAAGCGCCCATACCAGTCCCGGCAACACCAATGAGATGCACGTGCATATAAGCCGCGACATATACCCGGTTTGCCCCGCGTTGGGTGCCCTCGCGTCGCGCTAGCGCTTCTTGGGCGCAAAGGTCTCGATCGCGATCGCCGCGAGGTCCGCGTGCCCATGCCCCTGCGCGATGAGCGTGTCCATGCGTGACGCGACCGAGGCGAGCGCCGCGAGCGGCCGATCGCCGGTCTGATCGAGCATCAAGCGCAGGTCCTTGCGCGCCATCGTGAGCTCAAATCCCGGCGTGTACTCGGCGTTGCACATGCTCTTTGCGCGCCCGCTCAACATCGCTGCCACCGGAAATCCGCTCATCGCTGCGAGCGCCACCTCGGCGCTCATCCCCATCGAGACCCCCAGCGTGAGCACGTCGGAGGCGAGCGCGGTGAGCCCAATGATGAGCGAATTTCCTAATAATTTAACTTTGCAGGGCTCGCCGTGGTCCTCGCCGCAGTCGACCAGCTCGCCGGTCATCGCGGCCAGCTCCGCGCGCACCGCGTCTCGCACCGAGGCTGGCCCTGCCACGAGCATGCGGCCGCTCGCGTTGCGTGCCGCTGCGGGCCCCATAAACACCGGCGCGCTCACATAGCGAACCCCGTGTGCGGCGAGCCATTGCGCACGCTCTCGCGCGCCGTCGGGCGAGACCGTCGTGTGATCAATCACGGGGACGTTCGGGTCGAGCACCGCGAGCACTGCCTCGAGCACCGATCGCACCGACTCGTCGTCCGAGAGGCACACGTGAACGCGGTCGGCCCCAAAGAGAGCCTCTGCCGCGGTCTCGCACGCAAGAGCTCCATCGGCGACCAGCGCCTGAGCTTTGCTGTGCGTGCGATTCCACACGCGGACCGTGATCCCTCGGCCCAAAGCCGCCTGCACAAATCCGCTGCCTAAGAGTCCCGCCCCGAGCCACGCGATCGTTGTCATCGCGAGAGAATGTCAGCGATCGTGGCGTCTGGATAGCCTCGATCGGTTGCCGCGCTCGGTCACCCGGCGACGTCGCCGGATCATCAGCCCGATGAAGCCAAAATCCGCGCCGCGAGCGCGAGCTCTTTGGGGCGCTCGCTGTAGTCTTGGTGGGCCACAGGGTCGGGCTCGTCGAGGTGTGCTTGTACAACGTGGGCGAGCCACTCGGTCGAGGGCGTGCAGCGCCAAGTCAGCTCACGCGCCGCGAGGGCGCTGTCTGGGCGCGAGCTCCATGGGCCCGAAAATGGCGAAAAATGCTCCGAAATCTGCTGATCCGTGAGGTCCTTCTCGGTGCACGTGACCAGCGTGGGTGAGCGCCCCAGCGCGCTCGCGCACGCGCGCACAAACGCGCGCAGCGTCGGCTCATCGGGCTGGGCGATGTTGTACTCAGGGGCCAGCTCTCGCTCGCAGAGCGCTACCTCGACCGTGACCCCGGCGACGTCGCCGGACCACACAAAGCGCACCGGGTGCTCGCCCCCCTCGGGCAACAAGATGGGCCCGCCGTCGAGAATCCTCTGCAAATACGACCACAGACGACGTGATGCATCCCGGGGCCCGTGCACCGACGGGAGCCTAAGCACTGTGCACCTCGCGCCGAGTCTCTGCGCTGACTCGTGCGCTTGCTTCTCAGCCGCGCGCTTGTCCATGCCGTAGCGCCAGTTGCCGTACGCGCGCGAGTCCGGCGCGGGTTCGGGGCGCGCAGCGCACATCGCGTCCGACTCTTTGAAGGGCGGCGAGCACGCGTCCGAGACTAGGTACACCTGCCCGGTCGAGATCATGACGTAGCGCCCCATCCCCAAGCGCTCGATCGCAAAGAGCGAGCGGACGTCGTCGACGGTGTACGCGAGGCAATCGATCACCGCGTCGAAGTGACGATTGCTTAGCAAACGCGCAAGCGATTCGCTGTCGCTTCGGTCACACAAGAGGTGCGCCGCGCCGTCGATGGGGTCACGCTCGGTGCGTGAAATCACGGTGACCGCAAGGCCGGCTGCGACGAGCGCGCGAGAGATCGCTCCGCCCACGAGGCCCGTGCCTCCTAAGACCAACGCGGTGCGAGTCATGCCTGTGCTTCTTCTTTGCGCAGCTGATGCTCAAACCAGAACGCGCCAAAGGGCAGGACTGAGGCCACCATCGCGGTCATCACACGGGGAAACTTCCATGAGGCCGAGAGGCTCGCTTGCACGAGCGCGAGCACAAAGAGCACAAAGAGGCCTCCGTGGACGCGGCCCATCACGCGCACGAGCGTGGGGTCGTGTGCGAGGTATTTGAGCGGCATCGCCACACCCATCAAGAGCAAAAACGAGAGGCCTTCGAGCAGGCTCACCATGCGAAATCGGCCCACGTCCGTGCGGAGCATTTGGATCATTGCGCGAGGTCCTTGGGGCAAAGATTGCCACATGAAGAGATAGACCCGGCGACGTCGCCGGACAAGGCCCCCTAGCGAATGCTCGCGAGCACACACTTGAGGTAGCGACCCTCTGGAAACGCGGCTGGCACCGGGTGGTCCGGCGGCTGCCCGAGCAGGCGCAGCACCGTGGCCTCACGCCGCGCGTCGCGCGCCCCCGAGGCGATCACGCGCAAGAACTCGCCGCCCGCCATCGCCTGTGAGCACGAACAGCTCACGAGCAATCCGCCCGGCGCGACGAGCTTGCAGGCCAGATCATTGAGCTTGCGGTACATGCCGCGCGCGTCGTCGAGATCTCGTGCTCCCATCGCGAGTTTGGGCGGGTCGAGCACGACCAAATCATAGAGCTCGCCCTGGCCGATCAGCTCGCTCATGACCTTGCGCGCGTCGCCGCGGACAAACTTCGTGCGCTCGGTGAGGCCCGCGTCGATCGCCGCCGTGTGGGCACGATCCAGGGCAAACTGCGAGCTGTCGACCGCTGTGACCTCGCGGGCTCCACCGCGCGCCGCGGCGAGCGTAAACCCGCCGACGTACGAATAGAGATCGAGCACACGGCGACCCTCGGCGAGGCCCTCGACGGCCGCGCGGGTCTCGCGCTGATCAAAGTAGTAGCCGGTCTTTTGGCCTCCGCCACCGGGCGCGCCGGGCGGGGGAATTTGCCAGCGAAACCCGCGCTCACAGAACGAGAGAGACTCGACCATGGGGCCATAAATGGGACCCTCGATCACTTCGATCCCTTCGATCTTTTGGTGCTTGGGCGAGGCGACCTCGAGCACCGAGGTGGCCCCAGTCGCTTGCACCAGCGCGCGCACGAGGGTCTCGGCCCGGCGCTTCATCCCGATGGTCAAAAACTGAGCAGAGAGCACCGAGCCATACGCGTCGACTACGAGCCCTGGGAGCCCATCGCCCTCGGCGTGGATCAACCGATAGCCGTCGGTGTCCGGTGCGGGCAAACGGAGGACGTCGCGACGCAGGGCGACCGCGTTGTGGACTCGCTGGCTGAGCAGCGCGTCGTCGAGCTCTTCGCGCTCTTCGCGCGTGACGATCCGTACAGGGATGGCGCTCTCGGGAGAGTAATATCCGCGACCCAAAAAATTGCCGCGTGGGTCGCGCACATCGACCGGGTCGCCCGCAGAGGGAGAGCCCTCGACGCGCGCGATTGCCTGGGCAAATACCCACGGATGTCCGGTCCAGACCGGCTGCACGTGGCCGGGTCGGAGGTGAACAGTAGCCATTGCGACGGACACTACACCGAAGACTCTGCAGGGCGGTGTACCATCGGCGCCCAACGAGTACGCGCTGCGGTCGCTTGGCCCTCAGGACGAGGCACCTGGCGCGCACGTGGCTCTTACGAAGCTCCCAGAAGACAGAGGTTTTGCGATGCGACGCTTTGAGTTTGTCGAAGGTTCAAGTGCCAAGTTCTGGATGGCCGAAGTATCCGGCAACACCTTCTCGGTGATTTACGGTCGGCTTGGCTCAGACGGAAAGCGACTTGATAAGCCATTTCCCAGCGAAGAAGCCGCGCGCAAAGAGTACGACAAGAAGGTCGCCGAGAAGCTCCGCGAGGGCTACCACGAGGTCGCCGCAGGGGCCGCAGCGAGCGCTCCCGAGGGTGCAAAAGGAGCAGCCGCAGCGTCGGCCAAGCTGGAGCTTCCGCCTCGTGGTCCTGCTGCGACCACGGACGCTAAGAAAATCGCGACGGCGACCGACGCGCTCACTTCGCTAGCGAAATCCGCGGGCACCAAGAGCTGGGCCGTGACCCGCGCGGCCACCCGTGCGCGGCGCGCGATGAGAGCACTGGGGACGATGGATCCCAAGGCTCACAAAGAGCTCAGCGCGTCGCTTGACCAGGTGCTCGCGTTGGCAGCCGTCGCCAAGGGCAAAGGGGCCAGAGCTTTGCCCCTGCGTCACGTCGTTTCGCTGCTCGAAACGCTGGACGTTAGCGCATTCGAGCACGCCCTCACGCAGTGGAAGAGCGCGAGCGATTCGCTCACCGCGGCGGTGGTCATGCGTGCGCTTCAAGAGCAACAGAAGACCCTCGGTGACGCCGAGCTTGCGCTGCGCCTCGGGGTGCTCCTCGCGGTCCGCACCGACGCCGGAAGCACCGCGAGCGAAAAGGGTGTCGCCAAGCGATTTGGCCGTGAGGTCCTGCCGCACTTGGAGGCGTACTTGGTGAGCAAAGGCTCACGCGTGAAGCACCACTTGCAAGCCATCGAGACCAAGGGCGACAAACACCTCGCGGCGCGCGTAAAGACCCTCGAGGCCGTGCGCTAGCGTCTCGGTTGGGGGCGCGCACGGTGCTGGAGGGATCGCGAAAAAATCGGGTTTTGCTGTGACGCACCGCCGCGCGGATGTGCCATGGTCCGCCCCGTTGTGGACTTTATTGACGAAGCTGTAATTGTAGTAAAAGCGGGCGACGGTGGCGCGGGCGCCGTGGCATTTCGACGCGAATCCCATGTGCCCATGGGTGGCCCTTCGGGCGGAGATGGTGGCGGAGGTGCGGATGTCGTGCTCCTCGCAGACCGCAACCTCAACACGCTCATTGAGTTTCGCTATCGCACGCGGTGGGAAGCGCAACGTGGCGAAAATGGCCAAGGCAAGGACTGCAATGGCAAGGCTGGCGCAGACTTGGTGATCAGGGTTCCGGTCGGGACCCGCGTGTATGATCTGGACCTTGAGCAATCGATTCGAGGCGAAACGATCAGCGAAACTGCTGCTGAATCGGATCCCTCAGACGACGACGCGGACTTCGACGAAGAGGTCGCCAAACCCGATCGCCGTAAGCACAAGCGCCGGTTTGACCCGGCAACGCGACCGGATCCTCGCGCCCTGGTCGCGGACTTAGACCAAGACGGCACGCGATTTGTCATCGCCAAAGGTGGCCGCGGTGGCTTGGGCAACATGAACTTTGCCAAGCCCTGGGACCAAGCTCCACGGCACGCGCAGCCTGGTGAGCCAGGCGAGGGCCGCCGACTGCGCTTGTCCCTTGAGCTGCTCGCAGACGTGGGAATCATCGGGTTTCCGAACGTAGGCAAGAGCACATTGATCTCAGTCATTTCGCGCGCACGACCCAAAATCGCGGACTATCCCTTCACTACGCTCGTGCCCAATTTGGGCGTGGTCAAAGTCGACGAAGACCGCAGCTTTGTCGTCGCGGACATCCCCGGTCTGATCGAAGGCGCGAGCGAAGGCGCGGGACTTGGCCTGCAATTTCTCAAGCATATTGAGCGCACACGCGCCCTGCTGCATCTCATCGCCCCCGACCCGGATCGCAACCTCTCGGACGACTTCGACGTGATCCTCAATGAGGTCACCAAGTTTAACCCCGAGCTCGCGACGCGACCCACGATCGTCGCGCTCACCAAGGCCGACCTCCCAGAGTCCCGCGATGCACACAAAAAGCTTGCGAAAAAGCTTGCTAAGCGCGGCATCGAGCTCCGCCTGATCTCGCCCGTCACGGGCGAAGGGATGCGTGAGCTGGTCTACGCCCTCGACGAGCTCATCCGCGCCAAGCGCTGAGACGCTACGCGTGCGCCTCGTGCGTAGGGCTCCACGTGCACTCGACCGTGAGCGCTTGATGCTTTGGGTCTTCCCAGCGCGATTGCACGTCGATCACGCGTCGATCCAATACATCCAGGATGGCCAAGAGGGTCCCCTCAAAGACCGCACGCATCGCGTCGGGCCGCGTCGCGTGGGTGGGGATGACATTGCGCAAGACCGCGCGCCCAGGGCTCGTGACGTCGACACTCCATGTCGAGCCACGTGTGTTTGCCTTGGCCAATTGCTCGATTCGCTGCAGCACTTGCTCGGGCTGACGGCCGTGCAAGCGACGGATCGCGTCGATGGATTTGCGCGCGAACTTCACGCATCCCACCGCCGCCGATCGCCGCGCGGCCTCTCGCAAATAGCGAAACCCATAGAGCGCCACGACCGACTCGGTCACGCGGTGAAACGTCGTAGACGGCATCCACTGCGAGACCAACGCGATGTCACGCGCCTGCCGCTGCGCCTCGGGATCAAGCTCGGCGAGCACACGCTCGGCGCGGTCGTCCTCGGTGAGGATCTCGACGAGCGAGAGCAGTAAGACAGCCTTGAGCTCGAGAGATTGCGGCGCCAATGATTCGCTCATAGCCCGCACGCTAGCGCAGAGTGGCGCACACAAATGAGCGAATACTGTGCCTAAAATTCAGTGAATTGGGCTCATTTGATCGCTGCCCAATGGCCGTGTCACAATCAGCGCTCACACCACGAGGGAGGATCACGATGGGCAAGGGACTCAGCGCACGGTGCGTGTGCTTCGTTGGGCTGCTGACGGCCTGTGACGGCGGCACGCCACCAAACCCATGCACCATGGATGGGTCGCCGTGGCATTCGCAAGACGCCAGTCCCCCACCTCCGGTGATCTCCGGTGAAACGCTCACGTTCGTGATCTCAGCGATCACCCTAGGGCCCACGCCTGCGGACTCGATGGTGGTCACGCATGGTTTCAACCTCGATGGGACCTTCACCGACGAAGATGGAACCACCCCGCGCTCGTGCGGCAAACCCGACAACCTCTCATCGCTCGATCCTGAGCAAAATCACTGGATCGATTCGCTAGGTCCTGATGGCCGTGCCCGGTGCTTTGCGCCCTGCACACGCGCGCGCAATTGCCGTGGAGGCGTAGACAACGCGCTCCCGTTCGTCGCCGATTTGATCGAGTTCATCAGCCCCGCGCGCGGCACAGCATGGTTTCGTCCCGCGGTGACGCGGCTACACCGCGAAGAGCACGCGCCCGTGGTGCTTGTGATTCGCGGCGTCGACTCGCTCGCAGAGGACCCCGAGGTGCGTGTGCAGTGGGTGCGCGCCGTAGCCCTCGATGGCGCGCCTTGCGACGCGGGGCAGGGCAGACGAAGGTACGCGCTGCACAGCGCAGCGGTGCGCAATGGTGACCCCGCGCAACCGGTGATCGCTGAAGCAGTGGGCAGCATTCGTGCAGGCCGATTGCGTGTGCAGTGGAGCGATCCGCTCGCGATTCCGCTGCTCAATTTGCAGAGCGAAGTGAGCATGTGGGAGACGCACCAGGCCCGCCTCGCGGTAGATCTCTCGGCATCGCGTGGCACGCGCGGAAACTTCGGTGGCGCGGTCGATGCAGTCACCGTGACCGCGTTGACCGGGCCAACCACTCCTTCGCTCATCGCGGGCGCGATCGACCTTGAGCACCTCGGAGTCTGTGCGGATCTCACAAGTACACCCCCGCGCTATGGTCGCGTCGGGATTGGCTTTGGTTTCGAGCTCACGCCCGCGATTTTAGAGCCGCGCGTGCTCGAAGCGCCTCCCGCGGGCGCGTGTCCATTGCGTGCACTCTCAGGCGCCGACGCGGGCACGGACGCCGGAAGCGACGCATCGCGACGGGACTAAGCAAGAACCCGGCGACGTCGCCGGATGCCACGTCAATGGATCGTGTCGTTGGCCGCAAGGGTCCACAGGACCTCAATGGTCAGCGCGCGATGGGCTGGGTCATCCCATGACGACTGCACCGTGAGCACCGAGGTCTCGAAGAAGTCAAAAATCGCGAGGATCGAGCCCTCAAACGCAGCGCGAACTGAGTCGACTCGAACCCCTTGCACGGTCATGACGTTGCGAAGCACAGCGCGTCCGGGGATCAACACGATGATCTCCCACGTCGTGCCTCGCGTGTTCTGGCTGGCAAATTGGTTGATACGCCGAAGCACGGTCTCGGGCCTTGGGCCAAACAAGCGCACTAAATGCTGGATGGTCTCTCGCGCAAAGTGACTCATTCGGTGACGCGCCGAGCGTCGCAGCGCGTCCCGCAGGTACGCAAAGCCATAGCAAGCCACGGTCGCCTCGGTGATCGCCTGCAGCGTGCTCGACGGGACCCACAGGGTCGAAGCGTTGACGCTCGTGACGAGCTCTCTAGCCTCGGGTGTCATCGCAGACAACACCGTGTCAACGCGTTGATCCTTCGCAAGCTCTCCCAAGAGCGCAATGATGAGCTCTCCGTTGACCTCGAGAGATAGCTGCTTCGTAATTTTGCTCATTGCGTCTGTCTCGCAGGCTTGACGGAGCAAGATCTGTGCTCGCTTCGTAGTGCAGAACTCGCTGCAAGACCAGACACTAGCGCTTGCCGCCGCGTGGAGGTCGCCCTCTGCCACGTGCGGGCCCTGGTGCCGCTGCAGGGGCCTTCGGCGCCCGCGTAGGCGCTGCAGTGGCCGTCGTGCTGCCGCCGCCCTCGACGCTGCGGATGCGGTCTCGGATCGACGCTGCCCGTTCAAAATCGAGCGCCTCGGCCGCCGTCAGCATCTCTCCGCGGAGGGCCTCGAGGAGGCTCTCTCGGTCTTCGAGGTTTGCGCTCTCGATGGCCGCGACTGAGCGCACCGGGACCGCGAGATAATCGCGCGCGCCAGACTCGGGCGACATGTCCATGATGGCCTTCTTCACCGTGGCCGGGGTGATGCCGTGGGCCTCGTTGTACGCGTGCTGAATCACCCGACGTCGGTCGGTCTCGTCGATCGCGATCTTCATCGCGTTGGTGATGCGGTCTGCGTACATGTACACCTCGCCGCGGACGTTGCGAGCCGCGCGCCCGATGGTCTGAATGAGCGACCGAGGCGAGCGCAGAAAGCCCTCTTTGTCCGCATCAAGGATCGCTACCAGAGACACCTCGGGGAGATCTAATCCCTCCCGCAAGAGGTTAATCCCGACGAGCACATCGAAGACTCCTTGGCGCAAATCACGCAGGATTTCGATGCGCTCAAGCGTGTCGATGTCCGAGTGGAGGTACCGCACTTTGATCCCGAGCTCTTGGTAGTACTCGGTGAGATCTTCGGACATGCGCTTGGTCAACGTGGTGACCAACACGCGCTCACCCCACGAGACCCTCTCGCGCACGAGACCCAGCAAATCGTCTACCTGATTGCCTACAGGGCGCACATGAATCACCGGGTCCAAGAGCCCCGTCGGCCGGATGATCTGCTGAACAGACCGCCCCTCGCTCTTGGCGAGCTCATAGTCGCCCGGCGTCGCGCTGACGTAGAGACATCGCGTGACCGTGCGCTCGAATTCTTCGAATTTGAGCGGCCGATTGTCCAGAGCGCTCGGGAGCCGAAAGCCAAACTCCACGAGCGTCTCTTTGCGCGCGCGGTCGCCACGGTACATCGCGCCCACCTGCGGCACGGTCTGGTGGCTCTCGTCGAGGACCATCAAGAAGTCATCGCCGAAGTAGTCAATCAATGTGGGCGGAGCCTCGCCTACCGCGCGCCCGGTGAGATGTCGCGAGTAGTTCTCGATGCCGTGGCAGAAGCCCATCTGTTCGAGCATCTCGAGGTCGTACATCGCGCGCTGCTCGAGGCGCTCTCGCTCGACGAGTTTTCCGCTGGATTCTAGCTCACGAAGTCGCCCTCGGAGCTCGTCGCGGATGTCATTGATCGCCCGCGAGAGAGTGCCCTTCGGGGTCACATAGTGAGACGCCGGATAGATGTGCACGCGCTCAAGCTTGCGAAGGATCTTGCCTCGCAGCGGGTCGATCTCGGCGATGCTCTCGACCTCGTCGCCGAAGAACTCAATCCGCAGCGCCGTGTTGTCTTCGTAGCTCGGAAACACCTCTACGACGTCGCCACGCACCCGAAAGGTTCCGCGGTGAAAATCCACGTCGTTGCGCTCGTACTGCATGTCCACCAAGCGCAAGAGCAAGCGATCCCGCGGGTACTCATCGTTCACCGCGACGTCCGCGGTCATGCTCGTGTACGCCTCGGATGCGCCGATGCCGTAGATGCACGACACACTCGCGACAATGATCACGTCTTTGCGCATCAAGAGTGAGCGCGTCGCGCTGTGACGCATGCGATCAATCGTGTCGTTGATCATCGCGTCTTTCTCGATAAACGTGTCCGTGCTCGGGACGTACGCCTCGGGCTGGTAGTAGTCGTAGTACGAGACAAAATACTCGACCGCGTTGTCCGGAAAGAGCTCTTTCATCTCGCCGTACAGCTGCGCCGCGAGCGTTTTGTTGGGCGCGAGGACCAGCGCTTTTTTTCCGAGCTGCTGGATCACGTTGGCGACGGTAAACGTCTTGCCGCTGCCGGTGACACCGAGCAAGGTCTGATAGTTCAATCCCGTGCGAAATCCCTCGGTAATCGCCGAAATCGCCGCGGGCTGATCACCGCGTGGGTGGAGGTCCGTTCGCAGGGTAAACGTGGTGCTCATGACGGCCTACTGCATACGCCCTCAGCTCCAGCGCGCAAAGCGGTCTTGTCCAAAGAACCACCAAGCCTCGAAGACCCCACGCGCTGTGATATGTGTCTCTCGTGCAGCGTGTCTTTTCGCGTCGTGATGTGGTCACGACCGCACTGAGCTCCGCCTTCGTCAGCGCATGTCGCCGCCCCGTGGACCGTTCTGTGCTTCGGATCGGCCACCTGTTTAACATCACGCATGGCCCCGCCCTCGTGCTCCGTGAGACCGAAGAGCTCGCACACTCGTTGCGCAGGCTCAGCGTCGAATGGCGCGCGTTTAGCGCAGGACCCTCCGTCGTCGAGGCGCTCTTGGGCGGCGCAGTCGACGTGGTCTACTCGGGCCCTTCACCCATCCTCGCGGCACACCTTCGCTCCCGCGGAACCGCGCTCCGGGTCCTCTCGGGAGCCTGCTCGGGCGGCGCGGGGCTTGTTGTTCAGCCAGGTATTTCGCTGACCAATCCGCAGGTCCTCAACGGACGTACCGTGTCCTCGCCGCAGCTGGGCAACACGCAAGACGTCTCGCTTCGCACTTGGCTCGCTCGGCACGGGATGTCCGACGTCGAGCGCGGAGGGCAAGTGCGCGTGCTGCCGCTCCCCGCGTCCGAGTGCTTTAACCAATTTCGCCTGGGTCGTGTCCACGCTGCGTGGGTGCCCGAGCCCACGCTCTCGCGCATCGTCGCGCTCTTGGGCGGGGTCCTCGCCGTGGACGAGCGCGACCTGTGGCCGCAGCGACGCTTCGCGTCCACCCTCCTCGCTGCGCGCACCGAGTACCTCGCCGCCGCGCCTGACACGCTCAACACGCTCTTGCAGGCACACGTCGCGGTCACGCAGCGGCTCGCACACGGAGACGCCAGATCGCGCGCGCTCGTCCGCGCTTCGGTCGACCGCGCCATGGGGCGCCCGCTCGCACCTGCGGTCTATGCAGGCGCTTTTGCTCACTGCGACTACACGGTTGACCCGCTGATCGACACGGTGCGCGCGCAGTGCGAGGCCGCGCAACGACTCGAGTTTCTCCCGGCCGGGACCACCCTGGGCCTCTTGAGTGCGCGCTGACCGATCGGTCAGCCGACACGCTGTCCTGTGCGTTTTCAAAGTGCAATCCGCCCTATCGACGCTGAAATTGTGGCAGTGGAGACCGCGCATGGCATCCCCTCCGAACAAGCCCCGCCCACCTCGAGACAACCGCCCGCTCCTTGGCCCCGGTGGCGGTCGCCGCTCGCTCTCTAACGTCGGGGGGGCTGTAGAAATCCACGGAGATCCCGCCTTGGGCGCTCGCTTGTCGCACGCCCTCGGGATCCGCGCGGGCGACCACGACACGCAGCTGACCCACGGGTTTCATGCGTACCCCGCGAGGATGCATCCCGAGCTCGCGCGGCGCGTGATCGCGAGCGAGCCCAGCGCACAGAGCGTGCTCGACCCGTTCTGTGGCTCGGGCACCGTGGTCATCGAGGCCCTCTGCGCGGGCTGCTCAGTCACCGGAACCGATCTCAATCCGCTCGCGCTTTTGCTCGCAAAAATCAAGACTCGCAAGAGCACGAACGGCGAGCGCAAGGCGCTGGTCTCGGGCGCGCACGCGATGGCCAACCTGGCCGAAGAGTCACTCAAGGGCGAGCTCGCGGACGCGTCGCCACGGTTTGAGTTTGAGTGGTTTCATCCCCACACGCTGCGTGAACTCGTCGCGTTGCGCTCGGCGATCGCGACACAACCCGAGGGATTTGTCCGGGATGCGCACAACATGTTGCTCTCGTCTGTGCTGGTAAAGCTCAGCTTTCAGCGCTCAGACAGCGACCCCACGCGGGTGCGCAAGCTCGTGCCTCAAGGCGCTACGTTCTCGCTCTTTTCGCGCAAGTCTTTCGAGCTCGCCCACGCCTTGGCAGACCTCGCGCGGAGCATCCCTGCAGAGACTCCCCCTGCAAAAATCCTCGAAGATGACGCACAGAAGCTCGCCCACGTCCCTGACCATTCGGTGGACCTTGTGCTCACGTCGCCGCCCTACGCGGCCAACTACGACTATGCGTCGCATCATGCGCGGCGATATGCTTGGCTCGGACTCGATGCAGAGCGATTTCGTGCAGACGAAATCGGCGCAGCGCGATGGTTTGTGGACGACCCCGAGGCGGGCGCCGCGCGGTTTGCGGGCGAGCTCGACGCTTCGGTCCGTGCGATCGCGCGGGTACTGCGTCCCAAGGGCCACGCCTACCTCCTGATCGCAGACGGAACTGCAGGGATTTTGCCGCTCTTTGCGCACGACGCGGTCACTCAAAGCGCCTCACGCGCGGGGCTCGTCGTACGCGCGCGCGCCGCCCAAGTGCGCCCCGTGTTTGACGCGAGAGCCGCCCGCGCGTTTGCAGAGACGGGCCGGCGAGAGCACTTGATTTTGCTCACTCACGAGAGCGCATAGCAGAGGCTCGCGCGTCTGCGCTCTGGCAACCGAGGGCAAAGCAGGGTAGTACCCGCGACCCAACTTCCATGAGCCAGGACAAAGCCAGCGATTCGTTCGCCTCGCTCTTTGAGCAGAGCAAAACCCCCGCCCGTCGTTCGTTTCGCCTCGGCGAGCGCATCGAGGCCGTCGTCGCCAGCGTCGGAAAAGACGCAGTGTTCGTCGAGCTAGACGGCAAACGACAGGCCTGGATCGAGACCGCCGAGCTGCTCGCGCCCGATGGATCGATCCCGTTCAAAGTCGGCGACAAACTCACCGCGAATGTGGTCGAGGTCGATGGCTCAGGCAACGTGCGCTTGGGTCGCTCACTGGGCAAAGCCGGCAGCAGCGCCGCGCTCGAGCTCGCCAAGCAGTCCGGCGTCGCCATCGAAGGCAAGGTCCTCGCGGTCAACAAAGGCGGCTTCGAGGTTGACCTCTCGGGGGGGTCTAAAGGCTTCTGCCCGGTCTCGCAGATGGACATCAAGTTCGTCCAAGATCCAAACGTTTTTATCAATCAATCGCTGAGCTTCATCGTCACCGAGCTCCGAGACGGCGGACGCTCCATCGTCCTGTCGCGCCGCAGACTCCTAGAGCGCGAGCAGCGCGAAAACACCAAGCAGCTTCTCGATGGGCTCGTCCCCGGAGCGGTCGTGCGTGGGACCGTCACGGGCGTGCGTGAGTTCGGCGCGTTCGTCGACCTCGGCGGGATCGAGGGGTTGATTCCCGCGAGCGAATTGTCTCACCAACGCGGTGTTAACGTCGCCGACGTGGTCAAGCCCGGCGACGTGGTCGAGGTCCAAATCCGTGAGGTCAAAGAGGTCAAGCCCACCCGACCCAATGACCCCACGATGAGGATCACGCTGTCGCTCAAGGCCCTCGCGGCAGACCCCTGGGATGACATCGAGAACCTCGCGCCCGAAGGCAAGGTCGCCGCAGGTGTGGTCGTCCGTATCGCGGACTTCGGCGCCTTCGTGCGCCTCGCGTCCGGCGTCGAAGGATTGCTACACATCAGCGAATTGCCTGGCAAAATCGAGCATCCCTCGGCGGTGCTCACGTCGGGACAGACGCTCTTGGTGGTGGTCCAGAAGGTCGACCGCACCGCACACAAGCTCTCTCTCGGCCTCGCGCCTGAAGGGCTCAAGCTCGGTTCGGCCGTCGCCAAGACCACACTCACCATGGGCCAAGTTGTCCAGGGCGTCGTAGAGCGCATCGAAAACTACGGTGTGTTCGTGCAGGTCGAGGGCACCAGCGGTCGCGCAGGGCGCGGTCTCGTGCCCAACGCGGACACTGGGCTCCCCCGCGGGAGCGACCTCCGCAAGAACCTCCCCGAGGGCACCAAGGTCACCGCCAAGATCATGGAGTTGGGAGACAATCGCCTGCGTTTGTCCATCCGCGCCGCGCGCGAAGACGACGAGCGCTCGCAATACGACGGCTACCGCGAGAGCGTCCGTGGTCCCGCCAAGCTCGGGACCTTTGGAGACTTGTTTAAGTCCAAGCTGCAGGGCGTGACCCCCGCGCCCAAGAAGAAGTAACAGCGAAATCCCCGGTCCGAGTCACGCTACGGAGCGAGCCACCCTTTGGACGCATCCAGCGGACGGACCTCGAAGATGCACATCGCGGCGCCCTTGCGAAAGCACTGTGACTGCGACACCGTCGAAGTGGCACCGACCGCGACGAGCGCCCCATCCAAGATGCCCTCTTCGAGCATACAGTGATGTGGCGTGCTCTTCTCGAGTACCGCAATTTGCGCGTCAAATTGCACGGGATTCCATCCGCCGATGTCAATCCCACGGTTGGCAAATCGGTACATCCCGTCGATGCCATACACAATGTCGCGGCCACACTTTGCCATCTCTTGCGTGCGCTTCTGGTGCGTCCGACGAAAGAGCGCGCGCCCGGTCTTGCGCAACCCCTGCGGCCCGACCTTCTTATCGAGCAGCTCGAGTAAATTCAGCAATTGATCAATCGGATACCACTGCGACGCCCCGATCTTCTCAAGCTCGTCCACCACAGCATCCCCCAGCACTCCTCGCGGAAACGTAAGCGCGTCCAAGACGGCCAAGATGTCCGCGCCGATCGTCTCGTGACGCAGCCCACGATAGCCTTGAGGAGCTCGTTTCATTCGCCTCTGACACCCTACCGAATTCGACCAACAATCTCGCACGCAATCTGCACCGCGCCGCACAATCTGCAGAGCCTAAGGTTTGATCTCTCATCGCACTGCAGCCGTGGTCCACGCGGGCCAGTTGGACGAAATTTGAGCACTCGCAGCCTAGAGTGCTACGCGAGCTCGATGACCCGAACTTCGCTTCTGGGCCCTGCATTCTGCACCGCCCTCCTTGGCTCTTCGCTCCTTGGGTGCGGTCCAACAACACCGTCCCTTGACGATGTGCAATCACAAGACGCTTCACGGGATCAGCAGGTCCAGCGCACCGACGCGGTCGTCGCCGACGACACCCCCGAGCCCCTCGACGCACGCGCAGACGCCGCTTCGCCCGAGGACGCAGCACAGCCCCTCGACGCCGTGACCCTTGACGCGCCTGAGGACTCTTCGCCCGATTCGTCGGCAGATGCCTCGCTCGACGCATCCATGGACGGTTCGCCCGACGTCACGACCGACGCGGCGCCAGATGTCGCCCAAGATGCACCCCGCGACGTGGCGATGGACGCGCCCCGCGACGCAGTGCCCGACGCAGCACCGGACGCTGGCTGTGCGCTGCGGCTCTGTGGCTCTGCGTGCGTCGACACCAACACGAGCACTGCGCATTGTGGCGCCTGCAACACCGCGTGCCCTGGGACCACCAACGGGAGCCCGACGTGCACCACAGGGACGTGCAGCATCACGTGCAACCCCGGGTTCTTTCTCGCGGCGGGACGCTGCGTCGCGCTGCCCGTGCCGCGCCCTCTCGCGCCGCTCTCGGCGCGCTGGGTCACCTCGGCGACTCCCACCCTTCGCTGGTCCATCGAGGCCCCCACCGACGGGGCCGTCGTCGAGATTTGCCGCACCCGCGCGTGCTCCACAGTGCTCGCGAGCTTCACCGCGCTCGGCACCTCGGGCCGCCCCACAGCGCCCCTCACGAGCGGCGTGTACTGGTGGCGACTGCGAGCGACACGAAGCGGCGGAGCCAGCACGGTCGCGAGCGTGGCGTGGTCGTTTGTGGTCGCGCCCCGCGTGTCTGCGACGAGCGATCGCATCACGTATCAACAGATGGACAGCAACGGTGACGGCGCGCCCGAGGCCATTGTGTACACCTTCGAGGACACCGGCGGCGCGACAAGCACACCCGAAGCTCGGATCTACAACGTCGCCGCAGGATCATTGGTCGCAGCCTCTTCGCCCATCGTCGCGAGTCGCTCGCTGCGCGGCGCGATCTCAATCGGCGACGTCAACGGCGATGGCTTTACCGACATGCTCGCAGACCAAGGCGGCACTGGTGGCTGCGTGTTTCACGGGGGCGCGACAGCGCTCGCGAGCGTGGGGTGCTCTCTGTCCAGTGGATCTGGTGCACCGATTAGCTACGCCTATGCCTCACCCGCAGAGGACATCAATGGCGATGGTTATGCTGACCTGCTCGTGTCGGGTGAGCGCGGGACCGCGTTTGTCCGCTACGGATCTTCTGCAGGGCTCGGGGCTGCCATGGATGAATTCGGGCTCCCACGAGACGCCGGGATCCGCTTTTTGCGCATGACCGTGGGCGACTTTAACGCCGACGGAACCCGCGAAATCGCCGCGTTCAACATCACCGGCTCCGGAGCCTTCGCGCCAACCATCTATCAAGTCGTCGGTGGCCGTCCTAGCGACACGGGTCGACGCAACCTCACGGCTTCACTCGGGATCTCCGTTGCGATTGACATCAACCCGATCGCCGCGGACCTCAACGGCGACGGCTTTGATGACCTCGCGGTGGGTGTACAGTCCAACGACTTTCCGCGCCGTGGTGGACGCTTGGTGGTTTATTTCGGCAGCGCAACAGGCCTGCCCACAACACCGTCGCAGATCATCATGCACCCCGACGGCGACGACGACCTGTTTGGCCAGGGTTTTAACCTCGCCGGCGACCTTAACGCCGACGGCTATGCAGACGTCGTCGTCGGAGGCCCTCTCTTCACAAGCGAGACCGGCCGCGCGTACGTCTATCTCGGCAGCGCCACGGGGCTCCCGAGCAGACCCTCTCAGACCTTTACCGGCAGCGGCCGCCAGCTCTACGGTCAATCCACGGCCTCTGTCGGCATGATCGACGCGACCACCCAAGGCCTCTTGTTTGGCGCTCCCTATGCGCTCGCTCGGCGTGGCCTGATCGATCTTCGCATCACCGGCGGAGCGCCCTTGCTCACCGCCCCATTGGACACCGCGATGAGCCCCTCCGTGACACCAGGCTTTGGCTACCGCATCAGCGGGCTGACCTTCTAGCGCTCAATCGAGAGTGAGCACGGCGACCGCGCTTCCGACCTCGAGCCCCAACAGCGCCGCGGTCTCTCGGTTCACCGTGAGCCCCTGCTCATCGAGCGTCGTGGGCACACCAACGCACTCAAAATAGGGCGCCTCTTTGCGCTCTACTGCGACGAGCGCTTTGGGAGCGTCCATCGCATCCACGATGCGAGAGACCACCGTCGCGCGTGTGCGGCGGACCAAGAGAATCTCGTCGATCGCCGCGCGAAAATGCGGCCCGCCGTCAAACGGATCAATGCGGTTGCAGTACTGAAACCCAATGCGCCGCAGCATCTTCTCGACCCCGCGGGTCTCGCGCCCCACCTTGCCGATCACGTCCTGCGCGGCCTTCGGAAGCAGCGACGCATACACATCGCCCGTCGGAAACAGCGCCTTGATAAACTCCTTGTTGCGCTTCGAGAGCAGGTCCGCCTCAAGGTACGTCATGGGCATAAAGTGCCGCCCCAGGGCCTCCCACAAGTGCGACGTCCCATCGGACTCGAGCGGCGGCAAGAGCTCAGCCACCACGTCGTTGCGAAACAACCCACGGTGCAACGCCATGAACAAGAAGCGCACATACGAGATCATCAGGCCGATCTTCTCGGGCACCTTGCGCGCCTCGGGATGAACAATCAGCCCGCCGATCTCCGTGGGCCCGTCGTAGCTAAACCCAATCGAGAGCACCGTATGGACAAAGTGCCGGTCGATGGTGGCGCTGTATTTTTCTTCGGTGATCACATCGAGATAGACATACGGCGCGTCGCGACGACCAAGCTGCGCGATGATCTTGCTCGATCCCACCACACGGTTCTCGACCAGGTCCTCAATCACAAACGTGTACTCACGCTGCTTCGGATCTTCGATCTCGCGAGCAAAACTCCTCATGGATAGATCAATGATCTCGCGCACGACCGTCCGATCGTTGGGAAGATTGACCGTATTGAGATGTGCGGCGAGCGCGTTGAGATCGCCCTCATCACTCGGAGTCACCCCGCGGAGCCGATAGCGAATCATAGCCCGGGATCATACCCGCAGTTGCGCACCCCACGCGCGCCCCGTGCGACCCGACGTGAAATTGCAGCCAAGTGCAATCGAAGAGCAATTGGGTGAGCTAAAACAATCTCTTGCTGTCGACCAACAGCGTGACCGGCCCGTCGTTGACTGCGTACACGGCCATCGTCGCGCCAAAGCGCCCCGTCGCGACCTCAAGCCCCTCGCTCTTGAGAATCTCGATTGCGCGCTCGTACATCGCGCGTGCCTCGGTCGGCGCCATGGCCGAGGCAAACGAGGGCCGCCGCCCACTTCGCGTGTCGCCGCACAAGGTAAACTGCGAAACCAAGAGCACCGCGCCAGACACATCGCGCAGGGAGAGATTCATTTTTCTCTGAGAATCTTCCCAGATCCTGAGCGCGATGAGCTTGTCCATCACGTACCGAAGATCGCTCGCATCGTCTGTCTTCTCGACGCCCAGATAGACAAGCACGCCCGCGCGGATCTCGCCCACGAGCTCGTCGCCCACGCTCACGCGCGCCTCGCTCACGCGCTGAATCACTGCGCGCATCGCTCAGCCTGGCTCTGCGACAATGGGTCGACGTGCCGCGGGGAGCTTGGCGTCCATCGGCCGCACATACGTGGGCTCCATGCTGCCGTCATCCAATACGGCGCGCCCCGCCAGCGCCTCGCGCGCGATCCACCGCGCATCCGGCGTGCCCATCGCTCTGGGTGCAAACGAAAGCGACAGCGACCCCGCGCCTAATACAACACGCGCGCGAAGAGATGCATCAAGGTCGCCCACGACCCACACGCGCTCGCCGGCAAATCGCTCAGCCAACACCGCGCCGATACGCTCTGGGCGCTCGTTAATCGCGTCTATCACGCGCTCATGGCCTCCATCGCTCGCGCGAAACACCGAGGCAAAGACCTCCTCGCGCCGACCATCCGTGATCGCCGCGATGATCCCCGAGCATCCGACCATCCCTTGTGCGAGTGCATCGAGAGAGCCCACACCATACAGAGGCTTTCCCGTCCCGAGGGCCAATCCCTTGGCGACCGCGAGCCCCGCGCGCACGCCGGTAAAAGACCCCGGACCGAGACCCACTGCGAACGCGTCGACATCCGCGAGTGAAATCCCAACAGAAGAAAGCAGCCTCTCGACGTCACCCACGAGCGACACCGTGTGGCCTTTGGGGGAGAGCACCATAGAACAGCCCAAGAGCAGCTCGTCTTGCAGCAGCGCGAGGCTCGCGGTGCTCGTTGCAGAGTCAATGGCTAGTACGCGCATGAGGTGTGTTGAACCTATTCAGGGGACGCCAAACGACTCGGCGTGGGTCGAAAGTGCCAGCTACCGGCGTGAGTTGCACTGAAAAATCCCAGCAAATACAAAACAACGACATCGAAACGACACAGAGTTGTTGACGGCCCTTTAAGCCTCCTCTACAAACCGCCTCCCGGTCGACGAAGCGACGGCGCCTCAAGGCCCCGCGGTTCACAAAGTCCCCGCAATTCGCAGCCAAAACAACGCAGCGAAAAGAAAAAAGAAGTTGACGCGGTGAAAGAGATCCTCTAGACACCGCCTCCCGGTCGACGAACAGACGGCGCCTCAAGGCCCCGCGGTTCACCAAGTCCACCGATTCACCGCTGAAACGAAGCGGCGAAAAAAGAGAAAAAAGAAGTTGACGCGGTGAAAGAGATCCTCTACAAACCGCTTCC
>JAUXYJ010000019.1 GCA_030694465.1 Deltaproteobacteria bacterium
TAACGAGGGTGCTGGGTGGCGCATCCCTGGGCAATGCTCTGGTCCACGGATGCACAGCGTTGGCCGCGTGGCCACCTGCTCGACGCAGCCAACGCTCAAGAACGCGAAGCTCAATGCAAGCGCACCTCTCATCGCGGCACCCTCCGAATTCGCCCTGAGAAAAATCATGGCCATGGACCTTAGCGTCAGAGCGCTTCGCGCTCTACCGGGGCGCGTACGCGCAGCGAAACCCAATCGTTGCAGAAGAGAGACACGCGCTGCCGCCCGTTGAGGTGATCCCCGCACGCGCGCCGCGAGGGTCCGCCTCCAAGAAGTGACCGCCACGAGCGCCTCGAAATGGAGCGCCCACGACCACCAAGTTGCCCAATCGCGAATCGCCCTCTGGGACACGGGACGTACGAGTCACCCACTCGGCGACGTTGCCGAAGAGCTCATAGACACCATCGCGCGACACATCTTGTGAGGGCACTTGAGTCGGTCGCAAAAAGGGCTCGCTGTCTTGGGTCGCGGGCGAATCGTCTTGATAGAGAATCGAGCCAAAACGCTGGCGCGAGACGGGATCGAGCAGGTTGGCGGTTTGAACAATGTGCTCGAGCTCGGGTCTCTGGTCTGGGGGCATCGCCGCCGCTTGCCACTGCTCTTCGGACATCAGCGCTCCGCCCGCGTGGCGGCAAAATGCATCCGCGAGTAGAGGCCGCACGCAGTTAGCAGGCAGTGCGCCCTGCAAAGGATCACGCAACGTGCACCAGCGAGAATGCTCAAACTCCATCCGCTCGCGACGGATCTGCGCTAGATCACAGCCCCACTGCGGATGCTCGTGCAAATCCAGCCACGGATGCGCGATGCATGCACCTGATTGCACGCACGCGAGCACCTGCGCGGCGCTCACCTCAAATCGGTCCACGCAGAAGGCCGGGACGTTCAACTCGATCGGCTGCGGACAGACCGTTTCGGGGTCACCGGGCCAGTTGTCACAGAGATACCGAGAGAGCGCCACGTGCCGTGCGGGCACTAAGACAGCTCCGTCTGGGCACGAGAGCCTCGGTGTGACATCGACGGACGCGTCTTCTATCGCGACACCGTGTGGCACGCTTCGATGTCTTGCGACATGCGGGCGCGCCGCGCAGTGCGCCCCCAGCATGAGCGCGCCAATGAGTACGAATCTGAGCCTCTGCGGGATCCTCGCGTCACCTGCCTGAGCACCGACGACACCAGACGCGTTTAGCCTGAGAATTCCCAGCCCCCGCGTGCCCCAGCCCCGTGTCTTCATCGTGTGTCCCCGGCCTCCACAAGGCTCACTCTGCCCTCACGGGGCGCCCCGCGCAAGGGGTACCCGGCGACGTCGCCGGGTTGGCGCGGGTGGGAGGCTCATTTCACTCGGTCCGTGAGCCGCCCGCGTCGTAGACCAACGCGGTGGTCTTGTACGACTCCGTCGAGGACGCACACACCTAGCCTCGGCCACTGGCGTGACATGCGGTCGCATAGGGAGCCTGGTCGAGCACAATCGCAATGGGTCAGTCGCGCTTTTTCCGCGCGAACGTTTTGATGTCCTCAAGCGCGTCCTCCATCCTCCCTGCAGTTCGAGGGTCCGAGCCGAGACTCTTGAGCAACGGAAGTAGTCGCAAGGTGTCAACGACGCGGTGGATTCGGGCGACGTGGCCCACGCACGTGGCCGCGACACCACGTACCCAAACGTCGGGCGACTGAAGTTGGATCGCGAGAACGTCCTCAACAAACGCACAGTCGCGTTCGTGCAGAGCCAAACGGACGAGCGCACGCGACACCCGCAGAGCATCGCCCGACTCAAGCTCAAGCCGAGCTTCCTGTGGGTCGATGGGTGGCATATCTTCGTATTCCAATTACTCGCTCCCCGTGAGAATTCGCCCTCTGCCATCCGCCATGCCGGCACGGCGAAGGGTCGATGACCTTTGCGAGGGCAGATCTTCCGACGACCGAACGCGGCCGTGCAACTGCCCCTGGAGCGTGTTCATCGAAGGACCGCTTGGTGCTGAGCCCCCAGCCCCCCTCGCTGCCCCGCCCGCACCGTAGACGACAGGCGCCTTGTGTCCCTGGATTTCGTCTGGGCATCTGATGATGGCCGCTTGGGTCAACTCCACCTCGGCGGGTCTCCTGACATGCTAACCCTGTACGACAGTGAGCAACACACCGCCGAATCCAAGACCCGAAGAGCTCTTCGATAGGTACCGGACGCTCATCAACAAGCCTGCGACATGGTTCGAGCCCTTTACGCTGCGCCGGGCCATCCAAGAGTTCACTCGCGCGCTTCCCAACGCCGTGCTGAACCTCGATCGGTCGGCGATGCATGGGATCATCAGCGATTGCTGGTGGCGTCTGGGCAACACAGAGAAGTCCTACAGCGCCGCGGTCAGCGCCGTAATCGCCAACGGCAAGAGCCCGTACGCTCTGAACGCTCGCGCCGTGGCACACTTAGCCAAAGGTCGTTGCGACGCCGCTCTGAGCGATCTTCAAGCGGCACAGAGCCTCGCCAAACCCCTCTCGCAAATCGAAGCCACCGTCGTCGCCAACCTCATGGAGGCGCATCACCGACTCGGCAATAAGCCAAAAGCTTACGAGTGCCTCCGCTCGCTGGCCTCCCGCGAACGCCCTGACCCGTTGACCCTGTTTCTCATTGCCTCTGGCGCAGCGCGGATGGACTCACCCTTCGAAGCGGTCGAGTTTTTGGCGAGGCACATTGCAGCAGTTTATCGCCAAGCCCGCGGCAACGCCTTGCCCATTTATTGGATCGACGACATGCCAGAAAATCTGGCCAAGCGTGTGGCCGCTTTTCCGGCGATGAAAACCTCCATCGCGCACATGCGACTGTTCTACGACATGCCCGAAGAGAGCGCTGACGGGGTCACATATTTCGTCAGCGACACACCGACCTTGCTCGATGTAGCGAGCCCCCAACGCCGGCAACGCTGACGCTTTCCATGCGCTTTCACTCGAGCGCGAGGGCGCCGTGTGGCGTGCCGCGGCAAGCGTCGTAGCGACTTACCGAGAGGGCACAGGGATCCCAGCCCATCCGGCGACGTCGCCGGGTCACCGCGGTCACTCGCCCAAGAGGGCCTCGAGCGCGTCAAGTGTGGCCACGCAGGGTGAGCCAACGCGCGAGCATCTCGGAGTCACTGCACCTCATGATCATCGCGTGCTGCGCTAGACTCAGGGCCTCCCACCCACGCGCTGAGAACACGCACCACCGCACGGGCCTCACGATCGATTGGGCATTGTCCGTAAATGAGGCTCGCTCGTGTCGCGACGTCGATTTTGTGAGAACTCGGCGGAGCGCTGACCAATTCACGGAGGCAGAGTATCTATTAGGCCCAATGATGGGCTGCATGGTGTTCTGGATGGGCGAGAGTGCGCCGTGAAAAAGCAAGATGCACTCATCGTTCGCTATCCTGACGGAGCGTGTTCGGCGCTGCAATTTGTCTCTCCGACGCAGTTGCTTCTTGCCTATCGCGTGGTCGACCATGGACCGACGTTGGGCTTCGTACTCGACGTTGCAGAAGGGTCCCTCGTCGCGTCCGCGGCGTCCGTGGCGTCGATCCCAGAGGACGCGGGATGCTTGGGCTACACGGACGAAGTCTCGACCGTGACCGCGGTAGTCGGCGCGGACCTCCGGTCTGTGGAGCTTCGTTTGAGCGGCGCACCTGCCACGCAGCGAAGCATTGGACGCGACGTTGTGGTCGCAGATCGCGTGCGCAATGCGTCTCAGCTCGTGCGCACGATCACACGCACAGGAAAGATCCCCTACCTTCGGCTCTCGGACGACGGCGCTTCGTTGCACTACAGCGCGAGCGACAAGCTCGTCTGTGTCGACGTTGCGAGTGGAGTCGTCACCGCGACCTACCGATGTTTTTGTCGGGTGACGGCCTATGCCGAGCACGGAGCACTGTTGGTGGCGCACAACAAAGAAGGGCTTTTGTGCTTCTTCGACAAGCGAACGCATCGGGCCCTTGCGTACCTACGGTTCACGCCCACAGAGTGGCTTGCGTTCTGCGACGATGGCGCGTGGGACGCGTCTCGCGAGCCTTCGCGCGGCGTCGAAATCGCGTGGAGCGACGCAGAGAGTAAGGCCTTCGTTCCTGGGGTGGGCTTTGGGACGTTGGCGAAGAACGCGCTTCCGATGGTGGGCGTGGTGGGTCCTGCGGGCGCACAACGAGCCGGCTTGCTCGCCAACGCGCTCAGCGCTGCGCTGCGCGAGCTCCCTGCACCATCGCGTGAGCCCGCTCGTCGCTCACCGCGGCGCCGCTGAAGCGCCCTTGCGCATGCTTGCCGTCGACGTAAGCGAACGAGCGACGAAATACCTCGAAGCAATCACACACCGCGTTGCGAGGTTCGTCTCCGTCAGTCGGCCCATCGCGCACGTCGTCGAGGTAAGCGAGCGAGCGACTTCCAACGGAACACTCTGGGAGCGTTCGAGCACTACGGTCGCGTAAGCGTACACTCGCGCGAGGTCAGGCGAGCCACCTCGCACAAGCGTCGTCCGCCCCTTCGAGCCGTGTGACAAGTCGCGCAGCCTGCTCGAAGCGATGGCGGCTCAAACGGCCCCTCCGGCGTTCTTGTCGTACGCCTACACACCGCGCTCAGAGCGTTCGACTGGAAGATGCGCGATCACGTCCTAGGGACCGTCACGAGCAGCGCAGGTGACGCGGTGGCAAGCAGTTTCGGTACGCGCCCCTCACCGCACCTAAGCCAGCATGGCAGCCGCAATGCGATCGCTCGTAACCTATTGAAATCACATATTTATTTTCCTGACATTCACGCTGTCTGCCGCCTCGCTCGATGAAGTGGTTAGACATCTTCGCCAAGGGGCTGGCCGATGCCGCGCAGGCACCGGACTGTGAGGTTTTGATCGACGAGTCTGTCAGTCTCGAGACGCTCGTCGCTGACCTTGTCGTGGACCCGCTCGGCGCGTCTCCGGGCCTGCGCGAGCGCGGTCTCTTGGGCCGCATGGCGATCGGCCCTTGTGTGATCGAGCCCTGCTCCAGGGCGCCGACGCAGTGGGCCGTGGACCGGTGCATCGCGCGCGGCGGTGCTGCGGGTGAGCCGCAAGACCGAGCGAATCCTCTGGGTGATCTCACCAGGGCGGGCGGTCGCGATGATGCGCCAAGGGGGGCTCCGTGCGACATCGCGGTGGGGCGAGGGCGTGTATCTCTCGGCCAACGACAGGGCCCCGCGGGTGGTGGTGTTTGACCTTTAGCCCAACGCAGCACGCGATGATCATGCGGTGCAGTGGCTCCGAAGTGCTCGCGCGGTTGCTCCCTTGAGCCGATCTTGGGCGAGTGACCGCGGTGACCCGTCGGGGGCTCTGCGTGTACGACGGCATGCAACGGCGCGGGGAGAGCGCGCGGTGGGTAGCATCGCCCCACCCAGACCCGCAATCTCTCCCCCGGCACCCCCTCCATCGAGGCCTGCCCGCCCACGTACAGCTGAGACTCCCTCGGTTTCGTGGACATCTCCCAGGAGGCATCCATGCGTACCCGTCCCCGAAAGTTCACTGCCGAGTTTAGAGCCGATGCGCTCGCGTTGTTGGAGCGCAATGATCGTTCGATCCGAGAGGTCGCCGAGTCCCTTGGCGTCCACTACGATACGCTGCGATATTGGCGAAAGAGAGCCGCCATGAAGCACAAGAAAAAGAGCCCATCGAGGCTAGAAACCCCTGAGAAAGCCGAGACTCTTGAGCAAAAGCTCGTCAGGCTCGAGCGTGAGAATAGTGGGCTCAAGAAGTACGCAGCCCAGCTTGAGATGGACCGAGAGATCTTAAAAAAAGCAGCGGCCTTCTTCGCGAAGGAAAGCGAGTGAAATTCGCTTGGATCCGCGTGGAGAAGGCCTACTTTCCGATCGTTGCGATGTGTCGCGTTCTGGGTGTTGCCAGGAGCGGATATCACGCGTTTGCATCGCGTCCGCCGAGCAAGAGACATCAAAATGACCAGCAATTTCGCATGCGCATCCGTAATGTCTTTGAAGATCACAAGGGTCGATATGGCAGCCCTCGCATCCAACAACAACTGAAGCGCGAAGGACTTCGCGTGGGAAAACACAGGATCGAACGCGTGATGCAGAGTCTCGATCTACGTGCTCGTCCACCTGTGCGCTTTGTCTGAACGACAAAGGCAGACCCAACCCATAAGATTGAATCCAACGTACTCGACCGCGACTTTACCGCAACAAAACCAGGACAAAAGTGGGTGACAGACATCACCTACATCTGGACCCAAGCCGGCTGGAGCTATCTCGCAGTGGTCCTCGATTTGTACTCGCGCGCGGTGGTTGGCTGGTCTCTCGACGCTTCGATGAGCACTGCTCTCCCCTTAAGAGCTCTTCAAAACGCGATGATCCGAAACCACGGCAAGGCGCCAGCGCTGCACCATTCTGATCGTGGCAGTCAGTACACAAGCAAGGATTACCGAGATGAACTACGCGACCACGGCGTCGGCGTCGTCAGCATGAGCCGCAAGGAAAATTGCTGGGATAACGCTGTCGCCGAGAGCTTCTTCGGGACGCTCAAGAACGAGCTCATTCATCGCGAGAGCTATGGCGACATCAACCAGCTTCGAGCCGCGCTCTTCGAGTACATTGAGATCTTCTACAATCGTCGCCGACTTCATTCTTCGATCCAGTTCAAGACACCCGCAGAGGTCGAGCTCGCGTTCGAGCTGGCCAAAGCGGCTTAAATCAGATGTCCACGAAATCGAGGGAAGCTCAAGCGTCGCGCTCATGCGTTGTCACACTCTCTCTCGGTCACAGATCCCACACGGTCGCCCGCGGTCGCCCGCGCTCCCCCGCTGGCTACTTGCGAAAAGGGCTGTCCGGCAACGCGGGCGCAGCGCTCAGGGGCTCGCTCAGACCCAGGGGCTCTCGTGCGGGGTCTGAGTCTCGCGCGCGCTCTTCGGCCTTGGCGAGCTCGTCACGCTTGTCCGGTGAGAGCTCTTCGCGGGGGGAGCTTGCGCTGTCACTCCGAGAGGTTCCGACGCGATTGGTGAGCTTGGGGACGATCTCGTGGGCGTCTTGGTGGTGACGCCGAAGGTATTGCAGGGCGTAGCGCACTTCGTCGTACGCGTTCATGAAGAGCGTGACCGCGCGGCGGCGCTTGTCGGCGATCTCTTCGGGGGTCTTGTTTTCGGGACGGGCCCCGGCGGCACCGATGGCGATCGCGGTCGTGCGTGCCTCGTCGAGCTCCTCGAAGCGCATGGGCATGTTGCCCTCGACCAGCTCGCGTTTTGTGCGAAAGAGCTCGCTCAACCGCAAGAGCGCGCTCGAGGTCCCTTCGTACCCACGCGAGATCCGCTCGATGTCCCGCACCGTCGCGTCGTCAAACACGCCCAGGTCCGCAAACATCCGCGCGACCGTCGCGAGACGTGCACGCAGCGCGCGCCCCGCTTCGAGCTCTTTGCTCGCCACGGGATCCACCTGATTGCGTCGGTTTTGCTCGATGGTCACCAGGTACTTCGCCGCGATCGCATAGCGCGCGAGGTCGTCCAAGTTGCCCACGTCAAAGTCACGGATGGTCGCCTGGAGCTCGTCGCGATACTTCGCGATCCCTGGGTAGTGCCCGATCACAAGGCTCGCGGCCTGGGCAACATCGAGGTTTCCGGGGTGCAGTTTGTTCGGATCCAGCGCGTTGAGCTTGGGCTCAAGCTTCGCGATCACGCGGATGGGGTCTTGGTCCGTCGAAGCCGTTGCGTGCGTCATGGGAGGAGTAGTGCCCTTCTCGAGAGGTCGTCACGGACAGGGACACAATACAAGACGCCCCCCACCCGACCCCCAAGCAAAATGCCTGAAGGTCAAACGGCTATAACCTTTGATTGCGCTGACGCAAGCCCCCAATGCATAAAAAAATGGTCAGCGAGAGCAATGTCATGCGTTCAGCTGCATCTGGCGGGCCATCTCGGAGCGCAATCTGGCGGAATGACACGATTTTTTGCCCGAGCTGCGCGCCTGGGGTTCCGCTCGACCGCGTTGGCATGGGGGGTCTTGGTGACCGCAGGAGCGATCGGATCGCTTTGACCCTACGTCCGAGGTGCGCCGGAAGCGATTGAATGGGTCAGAGTGTGCCACGGTGGATCACTCTGTAGCGATCGGATCGCCCAAAGCGCACCTCG
>JAUXYJ010000020.1 GCA_030694465.1 Deltaproteobacteria bacterium
GGTGCGTACGCGTGCGTACTCAAGCAGCATCATCCGGATCTCACGCCGCTCTGGGGTCTCTGGAAACAGCTCGTCTAGGTTGGTCATAGTCCTCTGAAGCGATCGGGCCAGCGGTGGAGAGAGCATAGACACTATGGCCCGAAAGAGCGTGTCTTGCAATGTACCGAGAGTCGCATCGGTGAGCCTTTTTGCAGCACGTGCGAGTACTTATCCCGCGACCTTGACCGACCGATGTTGCACCGCCCACATCGCAAAGACCGCGAGCGCTGCGTTGGGCGAAGTGAGCAGCGTCTCGACGTCTGCCGCGCAAGAGTGACGGGTACTGCTGCAAGAGCGCGAGGAGGGTCTCGTGGGCGGGGCTCGGCATGGCCCGATCGCACTGCGCGCTTGTGCGATCCCACGCAACCTCGGAGACGTCGTTTGCGATGCTCGCCGCCTCAGGTCACTCGGTAAGCAAAATCGCTGATTTTTCAGGAGCGTGGGTAGAGAAACAAAGCGAAGCGAGGCGGAACCGGCGACGTCGCCGGGGGCGTGGAACGTGCGCGGAGAGGGCGCAAAGAAATGCACCGAGCCCCACTTGCAAGCCATGGCGTGTTCGGGCGTATGCTGTTGAGCGTTCGCTAGATCGGCGATGGCACCGGGGGCCATGTGAATTCTCGGTGGTGGGTTTGGATTTTGTGACGGTGGAGGGATCACAATGAACATCACGTTCAGTTCAGTTCAGTTCAGTTCAGTTCAGTTCAGTTCAAGCTGAAGCCAAGCGATTTGCACGGGGATTTGCAATTGCTTTTGCAATAGGAGCAGCGTCCGCGTGTGTCGGTACACCCTCGAGTGAGGGCAGTGGCGCCGCAGGCCAGCGGATGGCCGGAGTGAGTCGCGTAATGGCCGAGGCGGTGCCCGTGGACAACATCGTGCGGTTGCGCAGCGACGACATGATGGACTTGCTTAAGCCCCTCGCATCGTTCTCGCTTCGAGCCCGTAACGTCGACCACCCGATCGTGTGTCGCAATGGCGAGCTCTCGGAGCGAAGACTCATGTTTGACGAGTTGAAAATGCGTCTGGATGCGCAGCTTGACCGCGCGGGTCTCGACCCGTCGAGCAGCCCCACGGTGCGTAACAGTTGGCTCCCGGTGCAGCTCCCTGCAGAGAGTCGCCCCTCGTTTGGGAGCCTCTTTGCGCTCGTGGGCGACCCAGGATTTCTCTCCGCGCGAGGGCTGACCGCGACGCTGACGAGTCCAATCAACTCAGCGAGCAACGTGGGGGCATTTCTGACGGTCCCCGCGGTCGACACCGAGGCGCTGAGCACAGCAAGTGGCTTGCGGATCATCCCCTGCGCGGGCAGCGCTGCGTTGCCCGGTCAATTTAGCGTTGATGTGTCTTTTTGCAGGGACACGCAGTGGCCTTCCTCCATGCGGCCGACACCTGCAGGCTTTGAGTCGGTCACTGGTTGTGGTCCGGTGGGGTGGTCTCGTGACGCGCAAAACAAGCCGACGCTGCGCATCCCGTGGCGGGTCCGTGTGAGCGGTCTCTCGCTCACGGCGGACCTGTTCTGCGAGGCCGTATTTGCGGATCCAAACAGCCCAGGGGCGCAGGCCTGCAGGACCATTAACCAGGTTCCGTGTTTGCGTGACAGTCGCGCGAGGCTCACGCTCGCGAGCCGCTCCCCGACGCAGCCCATTGAGTTTGTGTTTGAGACCAACCTCACCCCAACGCCGTGTTCTCGCACCGGTGGCGATGGGCGACCGCTATGTCCCACCTTTGTGGGCCAAGCGACCTCTCCTAACACCCCCATCAATCTGCCCAATATGGCGCTGGTCCCTTCGTTTGGAATCTCTGCAATTCGTCAGCTCAATTCGGACGGTAGCTATGGTCAACCGTTGTCGTTTTCGCAGCTCTCGATTCGGCTCAGCAACCGCGACCCCGCAAGCCAAGTTTTCTGCAACAGCATCCTCGAAAACGCGGCCAACAGCCTGAGCCCCACGGTGATCTCAGTCCTTGAGCCGCTGCTGCTCCCGATGCTCGCGCAGCCCATTACGCAGGCGTTGTTTACGGGGCCCGACGCGCCCATGCGCAACATGTTTCCGGCGCCGACCGAGGCGATCACTCCCATCGCACCGCCAACATGCGCCGCCGACTTCTCATCGAGTCTCGCAGGCGGGCTGGCGTGCGCAACGCAATGGATCCCGTATGCGATGCAGCGCAGCGCGTATCGCTACATCACAGGGCCATTTAACGGCCCCGAGAGCACCAACATCAATGCGCCCTCTCACCTGTGGAATCACTGGGATCTCGCGTTTGGTGAAGATCCCAACCGACGTCGCACGTTGGTTGTCAACGTCGCACCGCCAAGCGCAAGCAACCGGCTGACGTGCTCGAATCGACTGCCACGCAACCCGACGCTCTCGGTCAACTTTGACGGCGACGGCGACGGCATCCCCGACGCTTGTGACAACTGCCCCAACATCCCCAATCGCTCGCAAAACAATTGCAACAGCGAGTCCGAGTTTAACCTCGGCCGCCGCGTCCCCGGCGTGGATTTGCTCGGCGACGCGTGTGACCCAAACCCCTGCGCCACGGTGCGTGAGCTCACGCCTGCGACCACTCCCTCGCTCACCCTCGACGATCGGCAGACCAACCAATGGCTTGGACAGTTGAACGTGCGCCCCACGCGTGCTCCAAGCTCCGTAGTCGCAGCGACCGATGACACCGTCGTCGTAGGAGAGACCGCCGCGCGTCGCTGCGTGTGTGGTCGAATTGATGAAACCGGGCAATTTATCCAGGATTCGTCACTCGCGAACTGTCGCGAGCTCCGTTGCCGTCGCAACGGCGCGCGTGGCGTAGTGGGTCAGAACAACAACTTTCAGTCGACCGATTGGCGGCTCCGAAACGAGCCGTGCACCACGCGTGTCGACGAACCTGGGCGATGCGATGTCAACCCCACCGAGCGCTACATTCCCGAGGTTACACAGGGCACGCTCGCAAGTGGTCGGACCGGTCGGGAGCGTGATGTCCGCAGCCTCTACCAGTGGGATTACAAGAGCGAGTACCTGCGCGGCGCGCTCATGGCAGGCAACGAGCTGCGCAGCCAAGCGCAGCTGCTTGAGAGCTATATTCCCTCGCTCTCAGCGTACCTCTGGACACGCGCGGATCGTCGCGAAGGTACGTCGGCTCCCGAGCGTCTGCGCGATCACTACTCGTTCACGGATCGCCCGATCTCACTGCGGCTCAATGAGCCTCCGTTTGCCAACACGTTCGCGCGGCTCTCGCTTAATCGCTGCGCGATTGCTCCTAGACTCTGCTCGTTTTTGCCCATTGGGGGTCTGCGCGGGATCGCGAACTTCGTGGCCCCCAGGCCACCCGCAGGCCAACCCGGGCTGCATCGCTTTGTGACCACGCTTGGACTGAGCGCGGCACAGCTCGCGCAGGCACCCGAGTTGGCAGGGGATCGCGGTGAGCTTGCGGCGCCATACGCAGCCCTCGCGGTCGGTGTGTACGATGCAGAGTCTCAACGATTTACCGCGCTTGGCGCGAGCTTTGGCGAGGTCCCTCCTTTGGACGGATCGGTCGTGGTGACCAGCGAAGATCAAGACGGTGCACCCATGGTGGTCGCTGTCGGTGGCGACACAGCGGACGGCCCAAGCCCCTATCTCTACGAAGGTCGCGTGATCCTGAGCGACAACGGCACGTACACCCAATGGACACGCTCGCTGCTCTCGGTGGGCAGCAGCGATGTCTTTGGCGCAGGCCCGCGCCCTCGCACCCAAGCTTCGCTCGTAAGCGATGGCCGCACGGTCTATCTCTACGGCGGAAATTCGCCCGAAGGACCGCTCCACGACTTGTGGAAGTACGACACGGTCGATCACACTTGGTCTGTGATTTCGCTCGACGTTGCACCTGCCGGTTCGCAAGGTTCTGCGATGGCTCTCAGCGATCAATGGCTCGTGATTTACGGTGGCCGCGATGACAACCAAGCACTCTCATCGCAGCTCTTTGCGATGCAGCGCGAGACGGGCCACTTTGTGACGTGGCAGACCAACGCCACCCCTTCGCTGCGATCGAGCGTCGCAGTCTATCAAGATCGCGTCTGGATTTATGCTGGCGAAACCGAGCAAGGGCCCAGCGATGTGCTTCGCGAAGTGTCGCTGCAAGATGGCACTTTGCTGCGTGAGATTCACACGGGGATCGCGTCCAGCGGAGGCGCAGCGTTGGGTCTCGACCCTGACGGGACGCTGTCCATTCTTGCGCTCGGACAGCCCGCACAGAGCACGCAGAGCGCGGTGCTTGTGGGTGCACCTGATCAGCTTGTGAGCGTGCGTGAGCGTGCGAGCAACGGTGCAGAAGCCTGTGATTTGGCTAGCGCTTCGCGGGTAGGGCTCGCATGTGAGCAGCCCTCTCAGGTGGGCAGTACGCTGGGCTCTCTGGTGTGCAATCAGAGCTCGGTGGCGTGTCTTGCGAGTCGCACAACCACGGTCCAGCAGACGTTTGCGGGTCAGGTCTTTGCGCTTGACGCACAGCTTTTGGCGATCGCATCGGGAGGGCGAATCACGCTGCGTGCGGCAGACGCAGTGGACACGGTGATCGCCGAAGCTGACGACGGGCTGACCGTGCAAGGCATCGCGCTCTCGTCGCGTTGGCTGTTTACGACCAACGGAAACAGCATTCGTTGGCGCACGCTCAGCGCACGCGCAAGCAACTGGCCCATCGCGGGCGAGCTGCAGACCTGCGGCAATCTTCGCGCGCTTCGCGTGGTGGGCGACACACTCTATGCCGACAGCGTGTTTGGCGTTGAGCGCTTCGAAGTGAGCGCCAATGGCCTCACGCGCGTGCCTGAGCATGTCTTCGCGACGGCCCTCGACCAAAACAACCCTCGCGCGATGTGTCAGCAAGTGAGCGACAACGCGCTCACGTTCTGCCGCGCGGTGACGACGTTCTTTCGCGCTCCGCTTGAGCGATTGCAGGCAAAACGCTCGTGGGATGTGACCTCGGATGGCGCACTCTGGATCACCCAAGGTGCGCGGGTCTTTGTGTTTGGCACACGTCCCAATGGTCGATTGCAGCTCACCGCGACGTTGACGACCGCTGCCGAGAGCCTCGTGGTTCGCGCTGTGGGTACACAACTCGCAGTACTCGGTCACGCGCGCAATGGCACCGTGGTGCGCGACACCTTGGCCCTTGGTTCGCGTGACGGTCAGCCCGTGATCACTCGCGTGGGCGAGCACGCCCTGCACGCTTGGATCGAAGAGCGCCCCGAGCTTGTGGGCGCGACGCTTGTGCGACGTAGTGCTCATGGTGTGGAGATTCGCAGTGCAAACTAGCTGTCTCTCTCGATACGCGGGCATGCTCGCGGCGGGGTTGTCCCTGAGTGCGTGTCACACGCCGCCTCCACGCGACGACGTCGCGACGATGGACGCCCACGAGGACGCCCGCGTCGCAGAAGACACTCGCGACGTGCCGCGCGTGCGAGAGAGCGGTGCATTTGAAGCGAGCTGCGAACCGGCTCCGCCATTGCGCGAATCGCCACTGGGCGGCAATCCTGGCTGCTCAGGGTGTGTGCAAGCCTGGCCGTCACTCCCTCGCGAACTGTTCACAGTGCGCGAACGCGATGGTGAGTTTGAGGTACCAGCGAGAGACTACATCTCGTATTTTCGACCCGGTGATCCGAACTTTCGGTTGATGAACAGCTCACTCGAACAGGGTGTACGAGGATTGTGCCCGAGAAACTTTGCTCCCTCTACGTTTGGCATGTCCGGCGAGCAGATCATCTTCAACTGCTTTGGCGACGCAACCGAGACCGGGTTTCGGATGTTCTTGTCCACCCTAAGTGCAGATCGGCGTACGACCTGCCGCGTCGCCGAGGTGTACCGCGAGACGCTGGGCTTTGCGCCCAACCGCCTCATGCGTGTGCCCGGGGCTTACGCGTGGGTCGAGGGATACCAGAGCAGCGGTCCCGGGGATCTCACGATCCTCGACGACGGCAGCAGCGAGCCGCGGAGGTTTACCCACTGCAACTGCATGCTCGAAGCCGGCGCGGCCGATGACACGATCGTGTACATCCGCGACAGCGAGGTGGGGATGCAGCAGTTTGCTGAGCTGTGGACGCTGCGGCCGCCCTACCAGACCCCCCAGCGCGTGTGGGCTGCGGGGTACACGATGCAGTGGCTGCGCCAAGATCCCACGGACCACCACCGCTTTGTGTTTGCGGCGAGCCGCGAAGGCTGCGAGGCTGGGGCAGACATCTTTGTGTTTGACTCGCGCACCATTGCGCGCGACCCCCCGCAAAACATCACGCGCAATGCGTCGACGCAGACCGAGCCTGTCTTGCGCGGAGACTGGATCGCCTACCTCGACTACAGCCGCGACACGCTCAACCCCAATGGGTGCGTCTCGGACCGACACAACGCACTCGACCGCGTGATGCACAACATGGTCACTGGCCAACGCGTCGTGATCAATTCGCCTGGCGGGGCCGCGATCGCGTACATCGGCACCACCCACGTCCTCGTGGGCAACGGGTGGTACGTTCCCCTCCCGGCGGGGGTCACCGTGACGCCCTAGCAAGGGACACCCGGCGACGTCGCCGGATCACTCGCCGGACGGGGCAGCGAGCACTGTGTCTACGTCATGCGAAGTGGCAGCTCGCGCGATCCACTGGGTCAATTGCACCGAATCGGCGCACCCCTCGATGACCTCACGCTGCGCTTGGGT
>JAUXYJ010000021.1 GCA_030694465.1 Deltaproteobacteria bacterium
TAACGCAGAGCGCAATTGGAAAGCTGCGCCCCCGTTTTGGCCCGAAGCGAAGAGACAACTCGTCGCCTACTTCGGCGAAGAGCGCTTTCTTACCCCTTAAATTGATTTTCATTTCCGAGCACAAACTTCGTTACAGGCCCCTGCGCGGTCGCACGTTTCGCAATCACACCACATTCCGCTGCTCTGTGCGCCGTCAGCCCCGCAGCTCACTCCCCCCGCAGCAGCTCCAGCGCCCCAGACACCGTGGTGACCTGCACGCTGCCCTCCCCCTCGCCGCCCCCACCCTGCCCTGGCCCAATCCGCCGCACGCGCACTGGCCCATCGCTCACCATCGCCGTCGCCAGCCCGTCTTCGAAGCTCCCCGAGGTGCTCTCAAAGCGCACCGTCGCCGCGCTCTCGCGCGCCATCCCTAGCCGCACGTCCCCCGAGACCGTGTGCGCTTCGAGCCTGCACCCTCGCCCGCAGAGCCCTCGCCACGTGAGCGCCCCCGAGGTGCTCTGCACCGTGACCTCGGTCGCCGCGCCCACGTGGCGCAGGTCCACGTCGCCCGAGATCGTGTGCACCACCGCGGCCCCCCCCGTCAGCGCGCGCACGGTGACATCGCCCGAGGTGCTCTCGGCGGTCAACGCGCTCAGCGAGGTCGCCTCGATGTCTCCCGAGGTCGTGTGCACCACGGCCGCACCTCCGAGGGCCCCAAGGCTCACCTCGCCCGACGCCGTCGTCACATCCACCGAGCTCTCCGGCGGAACCTCCACTCGCACCCTCCCCGCGCTCAGCCCCCCACCCGCAAAGAGCACATCGTAGCGCCCCACCCCCGTGCGCACGATCGTCGGAACAACATCGCTGTCCCCCACCACCACACGCACCACACGGCTCGCCCCAGCCACAATCCGCACGTCCGCCGAGGTCGTCCGCAACCGCAGCGTGATCGCCCCCTCGACCGCCGCCTGCGCCGTCGCCGAAGCCCCTGTGAGTCCACCCGTCTCGTGCCCCCTACGGACCGCTGCCACTGTCCCCACGGTCACAACCAGCGCCGCGGCCACCGCCACTAACGCAAACCGCGAGCGGCCCTTGGCGGGCTTGCTAGGCGCCACCAGCGCCACCCCCGGAGCACGATAGGGCGCGTCGCTCTGTGCGGGGGCCGAGATCTTCTGCGCGACCGCGTCCCAGAGCGCGTCGGTCCCTGTCTCGTCCGTGCTCTTTGCAAAGAGCAGCCCCTCGGTGCGCAGCCAAGACAGCTCGTCCGCACACTGCGCGCACTGCGCCAAGTGTGCGCTCACAAGCGCGCGGTTTGAGAGAGACTCATTGCGCGCGAGGGCCTCAAGCAACTCGATCTCAACGTGGGCGTTCATCATGCGATCTCCGAGGGTTCGAGCTGAGTGACAAGCGCCGCGCGGAGCTGCAATCGCGCACGGTAGATCTCGTTCTTGACGCGGGCGACGTTCCACCCGAGGACGAGGGCGATGTCTTCGTAGGCGAGGGCCTGATCCGCCCGCAAAACCAGCGCCGCTCTGCGCTCTTCGCTGAGCGTGTCCAGCGCCCGCGCGAGCACCGCGCTCGCCTCGCGCCCCAGCAAGAGCGCCTCGGGATCGAGGGCAGCCACGGGCTCGCTGCCTTGCTCACTCACCGTGTCCGCGAGCGCCACGTCCCGCTGCTGCGCGCGCCGATGTTCACGCGCCGTGTTGCGCGCGATCCCGAGCAACCAGGGCTGCAACCGCTCGACCTCGGCCCCGCCCCGCAGCGCCGCGTGCGCTCGCACAAAGGTCTCTTGCGTCGCCTCGTCGGCCGCGCTCGCGCTGCCCAGCAGGTGCCGCAAAAATCCACGCACGCGCACAACGTGCAACCGAAACACCTCCCGAAACGCCGCCCCCTCGCCACGCCTCACACGCTCAATCAGCGCGTGCTCAAGCGCGATCACCACAGCACCAGGCCCAGGGGGCAACGCATCCGCGGTCATGCCAACAAGTCCATTCACAGAGAGCTAGTGACGCAGAGCCCGCGTCGGTCTCAGCAAAATCGACACGGCACCCCACCACCGCTCACTTCGTGCCTCGCACCCTCCCGCGCTACAGCCCGTTGGGCATCGGCCAGGGCCAGTTGCTCGCCGTCGTCCCGCCGTCGATCTCAAACACCTTTCCCGTGACCCAGGCGCCCGCCGGAGACGCGAGAAAGAGCACAGTGGCCGCGATCTCGTCCGCTTCACCGAGCCGCCCTAGGGGCGTGCGCGCGCACATCTCAGCCATGAGCTCTTCGTTGTCGACAAAGGGCCCCAGCGCGTCGGTCAGCGTCGCCCCCGCGGCCACCGCGTTGACCCGGATCGTCGGAGCCCACTCGCGCGCCAACAACCGCGTCATGTGATCCAGCGCAGCCTTGCACGCCCCGTAGGCCACAAAGCCCGAGTCCACCAGGTGCCCCATCGCCGACGAGATGTTCACAATGCAGCCCTTGCGCGCGTGCAGCGTGGGCGCCAACCCCTTGGACAGCTCAAACCCTGCGATCACGTTAAACCGAAACGCCTCTTCAAAGCTCTCACGCTCCAGCGCGATCGCCGCCGTCGGAGGCCACCCGCCCGCGTTGTTCACCAAGATATCCACGCCCCCAAACGCGCTCAGCGCGCGCTCGATCAACGCGGCGCGCTGCGCTTCGTCACACACATCCGTCGCCACCCCGAGCGCCCTTCGCCCCATGCGCGTGACGGCCTCGCACACCTCGTCCAGCGTGTCCTGCCTTCGCGCTGCCACAACGACATCCGCCCCTGCCTCTGCGAGCGCCAGCGCACTCGCACGCCCGATCCCACGTCCGCCGCCCGTGACCAGCGCGACCTTGCCATCGACCCGAAACTTCTCAAGCACCATGGGACCAAGCTTGTACCGCAGCGCGCGCCCTCAGGCACCAAAACCCCACCGCCGGTTCACCGCGGGTCAACCCCTACAAAGCTCGGGTCGCACCCCACCAAGCTCGCACAAATGCTCGCGCGATCACTCGACGCTTCGTGCCACGCGCCAAGCACGCTCGCCACCAACGCGCCCACCAGCATGAACCCATACGGGTGGCGGTCCAAGTAGCCCCGGGTCACCGGGTCCACCCACGCCAAAAGACCGGCAAGGCAGATCATACGAATCCCACAGAGAGGCCCCCAGACAAGCCAAAGCAGCGTCCTCGGTCGAAGCAACAACTTCGCCATCGTGGGCACCAAGTCCTCGTCGGACTCAACACGCTGCACGAGCTCGCCGCTGCGATACACCCCGCCGCTCATCCTCGGACCCCGCCAGCACCCCGCGCCCGCTCGTTGAGTCGCTGAACCACCCCGTCGTAGTAGTCCCGGTCGGTCCCCAGCCGCGGGATATCCAGTCCCTCAAGAGGCCGCTCGGGCGAGCGAATCCCGTCCGCTGCGCTGCGCCCCTCGTTGCGATGGCGCCTCGCTTGCCGCGCCGCGGTCTCCATGCAGTCAATCTGCGCGTCTCGCTCAAGGACCTCATGGACCACCGACGACACCAACGTCCCCGCCCCCGGAAGCACCGCATCCGCAGTGGCGACCAGCACGTGCTCGGCGGGCGAGCGCGGGTCGCTGGAGTGCAATGCGTGCCCAACCGCATGCGACAGCCCCAGGTCCACCGCGACCTCAATCCCCACATGCCCCAGGGCGTGCGCAATCGAGGGCGCTACAAACGCCTCCGCAGTCCCCGCCTCTCGCCCCATCGAAAACATGCTCACGCCGGCGCTCAGCAATTGGCTCGCCACCATCCCAACATTGGGCCGGGTCCGCGTGCGGTCGCCACACTGCGCAAACGCCTCCGCCCCGCGCTCAGAGCTCACGCCCCCCGGCGCCGACCTCGCGGGCCGCGGAAGCTCCATCACATACCCCCGCGCAGTGTGCACGGCCCGTTGCTCGTTCATCCTCGCCGCCGCGGCGTCCCGGCGCGCGACCGCCGACTCGTGCGCGGCCGCCGTGTCCACGGTCTCGCAGCGCTGCGTGTCCCCGTCTTGTAGGCACACCTGCGACCCCGAGAGCCTCCGCGCTTGCTCTGCGCGATCAAGGCCCCCCGAGGCCCTCACCGGAACCTGCTCGCCCCCCTCAAACGTCACCTCTCGCTGTGTCCCCGTACTACGTGTCGAAACTCCCGTGATGCTCATGATTTCAGTGGCTCCTTTTCGGCGCGACCCTTCGTCGCGAGCGCACCTATCGCCACCCCATGCTCACGGTTGCGCACACCGGATCTTTTAGGCCCACCCATCGCCCATCAACGCGCGCCGCTCAGCCCGCTTGCGACTCGCCCATGGACAACCGCGCCTCGGCCAGCGCGTCTAACCGCTCGACAATCCTACGCATTTTCGGCTGTACCAGCCCAATCGCGGTCCACAACGGGAGCGCCGTTACAAAGCCCAGCACCGCGCTGTCAAGCACACCCATCATCGCCGCGCCCGCGCTCCCGGTCTCGAGCCCGTGATGCAGCCGCACAATCACCGCCAACAGACCCAGCGAGGTCCCAATGGTCGCCATGCCGCGAAGAGCCCCCAACGGAGGCCGCACGGCGTCTACCGCCGCGTTGACCCGAAGGTCCAGCTCGAGCAGCTCACTCTCGCTCACGGCGACAATGGCTTGCAGATCCGCAGAGTCCAGCGCTTGACCGAGCCGATGTAAACCGTCGTGATCGCCTTGCTGTGTGAGCGCTCGCGTGGTCTCGACCAGCTTGCTCTCGAGCAACACCCCCGCGAGGTCCGCCACCCGCAGGACCGCACGAATCGCCACACCCCACGCAAACAGCGCCAAGAGCGCTTGTACAGCCAACCACCACACGCTAGCGCGCCCGTCCCATCTCAGAACGGTGCGCGGCGTACCGCGTTGATAATCTCCTGCACAAACCGCACTGGAACCTCAAGAAACGAGTACCCAAGGCTCGACCGACCCGAGAGCGAAAACGCATAGGGCCGCTGGATCTCTCCGCGCACCTCGATCGTCGCCGAGGCCACGTAGACCCGGCGCCCGCCCTGGGTCTGCACGGACGCTTGCACAGTGTCCGAGTCGCCCGCAGGCGGCGTCGTCGGGGCAGCTTGCGCCATCACCGTGGGCGCGACAGCCAACGTCGCCACCATCGCGACCATACTCAGCAGAGATTTCATTGCAATCACACTGTCTTTCTTCACCGTACACCGCAAGCCCAATGGACCACCGAGTGGCTAGCCGCCATCACCCGCCGCCGGAGCGCCAGCGTCCGCAGCGCCCGCCGCGGGCGTCGCCTGAGCCGACTGACGTGCCAGACGACGCTGTTCGCGATCGCGCAGCGTCGTCGTACGCGTAATCAAAGACGTCAACCGCTCGAGCTGCTGGCCAACGTCGGACGCGCGCGGGTGAGTCGCAAACGACGGCCCCAGCGCATCGCGATATCGCTGAAAATCCTGCTGCGACTGCTGCAACAACGCCAACTTACGGTTGATGTTGTCAAGGCCCGTGCTGGCGAGCTCGCGCGCTTGCTCCCCGTGCAAACGCCCCATGTTGTAGTGAACCTCGAACAACGTCGCATCGAGCTGAAGCGCGCGCTGAAGCTCAGTCGTCGCCTCATCGTAGGTGTGCAGCGCGCGCAGCGCATCGCCCAAGTTGAGATGCGCCTTGGCCCACGAAGGCGAAAGCGCTGTGGCCGCGCGAAGATGCTCAATCGCAGTGCTCACGTTGCCAGCCTGCAAGAGATAGACGCCGAGGTTGTTGTGAGCCTCGGCGAACTGAGGATCGAGCTCGACCGCGCGCGAGAAGCTCTGAATGGCGCCCGGCACATCGCGGTTCACTTCAACGCGCAACAACGCACGAAGATAGTGCGCCCGCGCATCGCCAGCCCCTGGCCCATTGTTGGGATGTTGAGGGTCGCTGCCGTTGATCAATTCATCGATGATGTACAGTGCGTTGTCGGTGCGACCACGCGCCCTGAAGGCCTCTGCCACCGCGATCTTCGCGGCCACATTGCGCTCGTCAAAGCGCAAGATCGCGCGTGCTTCGTCCACGGCTTGGTCATAGCGCTCGGCGATCACCAGCAAGCGAGCATACTCGGCGCGGACCAAGAAGTTTCCGGGGTAGCGACGCGCAATGTCGGACACAAAGGCCACGGCGTCAGGCACACGACGCTGGCGAACCAAGAGCCTCGCGCGCGCCGCCATCGCGACCTCGTAGTCGGGCTGAATGGTGAGTGCCCGCTGGTAAAAGCTGTCCGCCGGAGCGTCTTGCCCCATGCGCTCAGCGATCACACCCGCGTTGTACGCTGCCTGAAACGCTTGGGGATCCGAGCCGAGCGCCCGCTCAAACGAGTCGCGCGCGGCCTGGAGATTTCCCTGCTGTGCGGCCGCAAGGCCCGAGCGGTAAGAATCCCGCGCCCCTGCGCTCATCGTCGGACGAGGCGGTGGCGCCGGAGGGCGACCGGCTTGATTGTTGGTCGCAGAACCGCCCGAATCCACTGGGCCTCCCGCGTCCACTGGCGAGGTAGGCGGAAGCGCGGGTGGCGGCGTGTTGATCGATTCGTCGGTCAAGGGACCGCCCGAGGCGTCCATGTCCGAACCATCCGAAATCCCTGCGCCACCCGACGAGCCGGTGTTGTTCGTGGTCTGCGCGTCGTTGCCACAGGCCGCACAGAGCAGCAGCACCAGCGACAACGGAAGCATCGAACGTCGATCGCGACGATAGTTGACCTTGATCATCACTCACCCACCAACCCTGGCGTCGCAACGGGCTGTTGCTGCGTTAGCGTCGCTCCAGGAGCCTCGCTGCTAAACATCTGCGGGGTGTATGCAAACCCAACACGCTGCGCTAGCTGCGGGTTGATCGCACGGACCGCAGCTTCAATGAGCGGCTGGTTTTCTTCGAGCCGAATGTGCTCAAGCGCCGTCGCAGCGAACGCCGTCGGGATGTTGTTGCGACGCGCGAGGTGAATCGCGATCGCGTAGTCCTGAATGGCCAGCTTGCGCTCGGCCTCGGCCTCACGGTCGTAGGTCTGTTGCACCTGCGTGGTCATCGAGTCGCGCATTTGCTGAACCCGGTCACGGACCTCTTGTGCTTGGTTGCGCAAGCGAGTCTCAAGCGCCTCGTTGCGACCCCCCAGCTGATCCGCCAGGCGATCCAAACGTGCAGCGCTCGCTTCGGCCGTGGTCAGCTGACGCTGCTGGGCCGCCGACAGACGCAGGAGCGTCGAGATCCGCACCTCTTGTGTGGCCAAGTACTCGTGCGCTTCGGCACGCCGAACGAGCGCGCCGATCGTGTACTCGCCGCCCTGAAGATCAATGATCTCCGAGGCTTGCGTGTCGATCCCGTCAAGCTCGGTCTTGAGATCTCGGATCTGTCGCGCGAGCTCGGTACCAGTGCCTTGGGTCAAGGTACGTGCGTTGTACTCGCGCACGCGCACGTCGAGGTCTGCGTAGAGCGCCTCTGCGGCGTAGGCCGCGGCCCGTGACCCAGGAGCCTGACGCGACTGTCGAAACACCTCCGCCACACGACGAAGCTCACGACGCGCGCCGGTCTGGTCACCAGAGTTCTTCAGCGCCTGCGCAATATTGTACTGCGCTTGCACATGGTACTCGGCCGTATCTGCGGACATCGCGACCGTGCGTCGATAGTCCTGAAAGGCTCGCACTGCGCCAGCCCAGTCCCGCGCACGCCAAGGCATCTCGGCGACTCGGTACTCTGCGGTCGCACGCTCACGCCCTGGCTCGGCGACCGCGACAAACGCGCGCCAAGCCTCACGTGCACGGGTCCACTCGCCGGTGTTGGTACGAATGAGCGCGATGGACGCGAGCGCGTCGTGGACATGCTCGCCATGGCCCGTGGCCGTCGCCAAACGGGTGTCACGAACGACAGTGTCAAAGTATCGAACAGCGCCGTCGTAATCGAAGGTTCGGTCGAGGTTTACACCCGCGCGAAAGTTCGACTGCTCGAGAATGTCGATACGCTTTTGACGATCGGCACCTTCGAGCTCGCGCGGTGGCGTCGAGCCGTTGACGTTGAGGTTGTTGTACTCTTGCGTGATCCGCACGTACGTCTGCGTCGCCGTATCAAACCGGTTGGTGCGCTCGTACGAGAGGGCCGTGTAGTACAGCGCGAGGGGCGCTTGGGGATGGTTGCGGTTCTCGTTGACCGCGCGCAGCATGAGGTCCGCGGCTTGCTCGTAGAGACGAATTGCTTCGTCACCCGTCGCACGCTCGGCTTGATTGAAGATGTCGAGCGCGCGCCTGAAGCCCGCGTTGGTGAGCTCGCCGGTGACCACCCCTTGGTCGACACCACGACACGCAGACTGGGCTTGCTCACGAGCAAATCGCTCGCGGTCATCGTCACGCCCTTGCAAGAGCATGAGGTTAAACAAGTCCGCGAACGAAGCGCCTGCCACGTCTGGATCGTTGCAGAAGTTCTGCAGAATGCTCCGGTAGGCTGCCTCGGCGTCGCGCACGTGCCCATAGCGGAGCTGTGTGCGCGCGTTGAGGTAGGCAAACTTCGAGCGGAAAGGAGGATTGTTCAGCCGGTTCTCATCGGCCTGAAACACCTCGCCAAGCCCCGCGAGAGAGTCTTGTCGCCGCGGAACTCTCCGCACGTACGCGACGCGAGCCTCCATGAGGCCTCGCACCGAATCAGGGATGTTGAGCTCAAGCGGCGCGGCAGCCGCTGCGGGCTGCCCGTTGGCGCTCGCAGCTGCGGGCTGCATGGGCACTTCGCGGCAACGCGTGACGGCGTCAGCCGCCAAGACAGCTTGCCCCTGCGCGTTGGTGAGGGCGCTGACGTCGATCCCAGCGCGCTCGGCCAGACAAGGGTCAATGCGACCACCGCCCACGTCCGCACGAATCGCAGCCTCGAGAGCCTTGATGGTCATGTACGACGAGGCGACCAAGTACTGATCGTTCTCGTTGGACTCGCGAACCTCTGCGTACGCGCGGGCCGCATCCATGTACCGACCTGCCCAAAACATCGCGTCGGCGCGGTTGTACTTAAACTCGTACGCCGCGTCGTCGTTGGGATAGTTGGTGATGAAGTTGGAGTAGGCGTCGATCGCGAGCTGGTACTCTTGATTGGCTCGCTGGAGCTCCGAGAACGCGCGTCCGAGCAGCTCTGTTCGCGCTGCAGGTGTGCGGCCAGGCTGGCATACTTCGCCGCCATCGCTCCCAAGAGCGCAGCGGTTGAAGGTCACCGAGCGGCCACGTGCGCTCGATGCGCGGCGATGATGCTCGATCGCGCTGTCGTGCAACGAGTTGCGCGCCACGGTCTCTGCGTGTCGCTGCGCATCGGGATGTGAGTTGTTCGCGTCCCACCAAGGCGAGTGCTCAAGGTAATTCGCGAGCGCACCACGGGCTCCGATCGCCGCGTCAAACTGGCGCTGGCGCTCGTACGAGATCGCGATGTTCTCAGCGACGCGGGGCGCCATGAAGTGCAACGGGTAGAGCCGCAAGAACAAACGATAGAGCGCGATGGCCTCGTAGTATTTGGTCTGCTGAAAGTAGTCGTTCGCGAGCTCAAGGTAGGCCTCGGGCGTCCACGGGCGATCCTGCGGAATGTGCGACGGACGGCCTGCGATGGGCGTCCGCGCGACACCCTGCGTGGGCGAACCCTGCGCAGCGCCAAGCGACGCAGCCGCGTACGGCGAGGTGATCCGGATAATACCGGCACAGTCAAACGGACGCACCGCGTCGGCGGGCGGGCGAGCGAGGCTCTCGACGACCTGCTGGCAGTCAAACTGCTCGTTGGAAGGAAGCAGGCTCCAGGTGCTCTCCGAGAAGATCACCCCGATCCATTTGATCGTGTCAGAGCGGTTGCCCTGGGTAGCCTCGGGGCCACCTACGTAGTCGTAGTAATCGAGCATCCGCGAGAAGGTCTGGAGCGCGCGCGGATAGCCGTTCTGCATACGAAAGTAGCCCCAGCCGATTTTGTAGAGCGACTTAGACCAGTAGGCTCCGTACTCGATCGCTGGATTAAACTGCGCGCGTCCTGGCGAGTTTTCGGGAGTCACCGCGGCGTTGTCCACGCTGGTCGCTCCTGCGCCGGCGATGCCGACCGAGGGCGCGACGGCCGAAGCAGTGGTTCCGGCCACAGGCAAGAGCCGCGGCTGCTCGCTCGCTCGCATCGAGGCTTCGTACGCGGCGATCGCGTAGGCGTTGCCAAGATCAGGGTCATTCGGAGGATTGTCAAAGTGATAATCCCCAATGAAATACCAGACTTCTGGCGTGTAGCGTGAGGCTCGGCCGTTGGCACCGTTGATCGGTGTGCACTCGGCATAGTCGCGCGGAATAGGCATCGCCTCAGTGTCGGTCGAGGGCCCTGCCGCAACGAGCGTCGCGTTGATCGCGTCCGCAAGCGACGTAGGATCTGCCGGAGCGCCACCATCAGGATCTGACGCTGCGGACACTGGGACCGCGGGAGAGGTCAGCTCTGCCCCGTACGGGCGCAGAACGTCCGCGAGGTGCTGACACGACATCGCCGCAGGCTGTCCCTCGGCGATGGGCATCGCGAGGTCCATACGGGGGCGGTATTGAAAGCGGGACGGACAGACGAGGTTGCGGTACGAGGTGATGCTCTCGTCCTCTTTGCCCATCTCACGAAGCACCCAGCCGAGCAGATAGTACGTCGCGTCACGCAAGCGAAACTGAGGAAATCGCCCAGCAATATGACGATACAACAAGATTGAGCAGCGGTAGTCCGCGGGAGGCGGAGCGGTCAGATCGTCCGCAGGACGTCCCGCGGCCTCGCGCTCTGCGCGCATTTGGTCAAACCGAGCGTCTGCGTCCAGCTTGGCGTACTTGGCTTCGTCGTAATAGAGCTCGGCCAAGCGAAACATCACGTCCGGCGAGTGCTGCGCCTCGTTGGGATACGTCTCGATAAAGCGCTCAAAAATCGCGATCGCGCTTCGTCGTGCCTGCGCCTCTGCTTCGCGCTCGGCATCGATCTGACGCTCGTAACCACGGCGTAGGCGACTGAGTTGGTTGTCATGCTCGCGACGAAGAAGCCCGTTGATGCTTCGGCGAAACGCGTCACCGCGAGAAGCAAAGTCCGTGACCTCGTTCTCGAGGAGCTGCAACGCCGCGAGCTGATCGGGCGTGGGGGGTGGCCGAGTCCGCACAAGGGACGCAACCTGCTCGCCCTCAAGCCCCAACAGATTGCCCGAGCCGGGAGTAGCGGACGCGTCTGGAGACGCTGACACTGCGCCCACGGCAGTAATCCCACTGTCGCTGGTGGCACTCGCGCCACTGTTGATCATCGTGGGGCCAGCATCTGGCTCGGACGAAGGACGCGTTTGCGCAGAGACTCGTCGGACGCCTGTAGCCCCCAACAAGACCAAACAAACCACAAGAAACCAATGAATCGAACGCTTCATGGGTGGAGCTTTCTACCTGCCGCCCGCAACCCCGGCCGGAGCCGGAGTTGGACTGGGCGCGATCGCACTTGAACCCGCTGCACTGCCGCCAGAGCCGGTGGCCCCAGGAGAGTCGGCTGCGGGAGGAGTTGGTGACGGGGTTTGAGCTGCGGGCGGTCGGCTTGGTGCCGCTCCGCTGGCAGGCTCGATCTGAGCGCCCTCGATCACCTCGGAGAATTCATCATTGAGCGCTGTGGAGGCGCGGTTCAGATCCTCAGCAAGAATCCGTGCGCGGTTGTTGTGGTTTTCGCGCTGCTCCCACGACACATCCACAAGCCCGAGATCGGCACGCATCACAACGCGGTGAAAATGCAGGCGAACGTTGTTGATGTTCTGCATCACGAGGCCACCGACCACGTCCGCAGACTCACGCTCGAGGTCTGCCAAACGAATGCGAAACCCCGACACGCGGCGCTCTTCTTCGTCAACTTGGCCACGCACAACAGAGATCCGCTGATCGACCACCGTACGGACACGGGCGTCAAAATCGAGCACACGGCGCTCGACCTCGTCGAGCCGCGCGACCAGCGCGGGGATGTCCCCCGAGAGTCGGCCCAAGGTGCGCAAGATCTCAACTTGGCGCTGGAGAAGGTCGCGATACTCACGTGAAATCTCGCTATCGCGCTCATAGCGTGGATCCCCTACACCCACCTGTGCGCGGCCGATCACGACCTGGCGGCGAAGATCCGAAATACGCGCGCGATACGAAGTCACAGCGGCCCGATGTTGCGCAATCTCCGTGCGAACTGCAGTGAGATCGGACTGGTTGCGAGTGCTCGCGTTGGAGGTCAAATAGCGCTCCATGGCGACGAGCATCGCTTCGAGGTTAGCGACGCGTTGATCGTTGCGCTGGATCTCTTGTCCTAGATTGGTGAATTCGCCCTCAGCGGCGCGATCGCGACGTCGAACACCCTCTTCGTCCACTGGCAAGCGCGAGACCGAGTTGTCGAGGCCTCGCCGTTGCGCGATGATCCCTTGCAAGGTCGCGTCGCCAGCGGGCGATTGAGAGTCCAGATAGGCCGCAAGCGCGCTGCGAGCGCGGGTCACGCGGTTGAGCACCTGAAAAGCCTGCTCACGCGCGGTACGAAGCTCTCGAAACACGTGCGCACGCGACGGCGAATTGATCGCCGCGTTCAGCCGCGCGATGAGCCCTTCGCTGTCTCGGATGTACTGTCGGCAGGTGTTGAGGTCGCCGATGACCGAGAGGGAGTCATCCAAGGTTCCCTCACTGCGCACGTAGGCGAGCGCTTGAGAAGGGAGCAGCGAAGATGCGTCAAAGATCTCGATGTTCGAGAGCAACAATTGCTGAAAATACGCCTGCGGATCACGGTTCTCGGCCACGATCTGCTCCAGCCGCTGAGCGACCGGACCGTACTGCGTCCTCACCTCTTGAAAGACCTGCTGCGCGCGATCAAAGCGACCCGTGCGGAGCAAGAGGTTTCCCCAGAGCAGCTTGCCCTCGGGAATCAGCGGCGAGTCTGGGTTGGAGATCGCGAGAATCTCAAGCGCTCGTTCGGCGCGAATGGAGTCGCCGTTGCGAATGAAGACCCAGGCCTGCTCAAAGAGGGCGCGGTCGAAGAAGGTCGAGCTGCGACCGACCTGTTGGTAGGCCTCGATCGAGCCATCGAGTTCTAAGCGCTCGAGCCTCAGACGGCCCATCGCGAGCCACGCCAAATCGATGACCTGCTGTCGCTGCTCGTCGCCCTGCGCGTCCAACTGAGTAACACGCTCAAACGCCTGAATCGCTTCAGGAAAACGCTCTTGCGCGGTGTGAATCGCGCCCAAGAAATAGCGGGCCTGCGGGTAGACCGGAGCCGTCGTCGGGATCGCCTCGAAGGCTCGACGGGCCGCCTCGTAGTCGGGAATCCGTCGGAGAAAATAGTATTTACCGCGGACGTACGTGGTCTGCGCCTCGATGTCGCCAGGCGGGATTTGGTTGAGCCGCGAGAAGAGCTCGTCCATGCCCGAGACATCGCCCGTTCGCAGAGCGATCTCGATCAAGCGTCCCAGCGAGCGCTGAACATACGGGCGAAACAGCGGCTCGCCCGCGTGTTGAAGCACCTCGCGAAAGCGCGTGCGTGCTCCGTAGCGATCTCCCGCTTGGTAGAGAGCCTCGCCCAAGAGATAGAGCGAGTTTGAGTACGCTGGGCTGTCTGCGTAGTTGGTCACGATGTCGGTAAACAACACCGCTGATCGTGAGTAGTCACGGAGCCTAAAGAGCAGCTCACCATCCGCGAATCGCTGCGTGTACGCAGGCAGATTGCGCGTCGGTGCCACGCCCTGTTGGGGCATAAATTGATCAAGCCCGCCCGCGCGCGTCTCGACCTCGCTGACGGCCTGACGCGCAGTGTCGATCGATTGCCCGAGCGCGAGACGTGGCACCGCCAGAAGCATGAGCGCTCCGACAGAACCGGGCGCAAACAAGGCTCGTCGTTTCATGGATTGGCGCCCTGTGCCGGAGCAGGCGTGGTTGCTGCCGCGGCAGGAGCAGCCGCGCCAGGAGCGGCCGCAGCAGGCGTCGCAGCCTCGCCACTGTCAGCGTCTTGAAGGTCACGGAGCGAGAGAATCCGGGTCAAATAACGGACGGCGGGGCGCTCTTCGGGCAGGGTCGTGGGGCCGCCCTTTTCGTAGCCCACCACGCGAATTTGGATCGCCTTGCCCTCGGCGATGGTGAAGCTCTGCGTGCTGCGGACTCGAAACGAGTAGCCCTTGACGTACGAAAAGATCCCGTAGCCATTGCCTTGGTACTCGAGGTTGACCGTGAGCGAGTGATCGCCAGCGCCAATTTGCCCGTTGTACACAGGAAATTCACGCTGATCTGCGAGTGACCCATTGTCGTCGCTGCGCGTAAGAATGGGTGCGCCGTCCAGCGCATAGACCGCACGAACCAAACGGTAGAGTGCGCCCATTTGGTTCTCGTGAACGACCACCGCGCGTGCGCCGCCGATTACGTTCTGGAGGATGGACTCTGCCAGCAAAGACAGGCGCGCTTTGGAGCGAAAGATCTCTTCTTTGAGCTCATTGATCCGCTGTTCGAGATCCCGAAGTCGAACAATGAACTGCTCACCGGTCACGTTCGGACCTGAGTCCGTGGTGCTCGCGGGGCCCGCATCGTCCGAATCCATGTCATCCGCGCTTGACACAGGCGCCATCGCGGCCCCCGCATCAGACTGTGCCCAAGCTGATTCTCCAGAGAGAATTGCTGCCGCCCCCAGGACAAGAGCCATTAACCAAACGTGCATTGCTGAATCTCCGCTTCACTGCGACAAGTAACGCGAGTTCTTCTCGAACTCCGCTCTTATTTTATGCTGTTCTGAGCTGTTCCCACCCCGCGAGACTTGGTGGCGGATGGGTAGACAACACCGAATCAACCCAGGGAGTACCCCATCGGCCGATTGATTCCAAGTCGAAGACATCTTCGTACACACACCAAAACTCGCGCGTGTTTACTTCGGCATTGCCCTTCAACCCAGGCAGATAGCACACCGACCCGCGACTGTAGTGTTGCATTCTCCACAACAATAGCGTCCTGTTTGTCCGCAACTGCCCGTGCAGATCCCCATCAATCCTTGCGTTGTTGTGGCGAATCGACTGACTGTACGTGCCCACGGAGCCCCTCTGTCTTGACTTCAGCGCGTCACGAATCGCCCTCCGACGAAACGTTGCTAGAACAGTTTCGGACTGGCGAGCGCGCTGCTTTTGACAAGCTCGTAGCGCGCCACCGCGTGGGCTTGTTCAACTTCATCCTCCGCTCGGTGAAGGACCGCTCGCTTGCCGAAGAGCTGCTGCAAGACGTCTGGATTCGGATCATCACCGCGGCAGGTGATTTTCAGCGTGCTTCGAAATTTTCAACGTGGGCATACACCGTCGCAAGAAACCTCTGCATCGACCATGCACGCAAGGCCGTTTTGCGGAGACATCCGTCTTTAGACCACAGCGCTGGTCGAAGCGAAGATGGCCCCACGTTGGGGGATGTGGTTCCTGATCGAAAACCGATCGCGGACCGAGAGAGCATCGCCGCACAGCTTCGTGCACAGCTCGTCGAAGCGATTCAGAATCTCCCCGAAGACCAGCGCGAGGTCTTCATGCTCCGCGAGTACTCCAACCTCCCGTTTAAAGAAATCGCTGACGTCGTCGGCGCCCCTGAAAACACTGTGAAGAGCCGCATGCGATACGCCATCGAGCGGCTCCAGGGAGCGCTCGCTGAGTACGAAGACTACCTGCGCACTTTGCGCTAATCGCCTGACACTTCACGATCCGATTGCTGCGAGAACCCGCCATGGACTGCGAGACCCACCGAATGCAACTACTGGAGCTTGTCTACGACGAGCTAAGCGACGTGTTGCGCTCTGACGTCGTGGCACATCTTGAACAGTGTGACGACTGCCGGAGAGAACACAATCAGCTTCAATTGGGCCGTCGACTGGCGACGCAGCTCCCCGTTGAGACACCCGGCCCGTTGTCCGATCGGGTGCTCGCCGCCCTCGCCGCGCACACCTCAAGCACCGTAGCCGTCGCAGATTTGGGCGCCCCCAAGAGCACCCCGGAGGTGCTCCCACCGACCTCGAATTCGGTCCCAGAGACTCCTACTCCGGACAACGTCGTGCGGGCAGAGTCCCGATGGCTTGATCGGCTCGCCGCGCTCGCGATGCGACGCGAGATCGCCATGGCAGCAGTGTTTGTATTGGCTGTTGGCGTGGGAATTACCACGCTGTACGCGCCCTCTCAGCGCTCGACTACGTTGGGAGAGCAGAGCCGCTCTCAGGTGATTCCGGCAGTCGAAGTCAACGCGGATCCCTCGCCTTCGGGGCCCACTCATGCGCACGCGCAGCATGGCAGTGTTCATCGCGATCCGGCGCCAGAGCGCGCACGTGCGGACCGCGCAGAGGGCAGGGCACAGGCGGCTTCGCGGAGCGCCGCAACTGCACCGAGCAGCGCGCTTCCGCCGAGCCCGGCAGCGCTCCCGTGGGCGCCACAGCCCGAACAAGCTCCGGCCGCCATCGCAGCGCCCCAGCGCACCCAAGAGCGCGTCGAGATGCGCGCTCAGGCGCTCAGCCCTAGTGCTCCGTTTGGTGCGCAGATGGGACAGAGCGCCCAAGCACCGACCACGGCGCCGGCGCAGGAGCCGGCACGTTCGGTGACAGAACAGCGCGCACATCTTGCGCTCGCGCAGGGCAACGTCGATGAAGCGCTCACAGGTTTTCGCGCAGTCCTCGCGGGTGCCGAGGACGATGTGACCCGTGCGCGGATGCGTCGTGAGATTGCCTCGGCAGAACAGACCCTGGCGCAACAGACCGCGTCTGAGTCGACCTCGTCGGCGCAAGCCGGGACGGCCTCGGCAGTGAGGCAAACGGGCCCCACGCCGGCACGGCGAGTCGCGGCACCCAGCATGCGCCGAGCGGTACGGCCGCGGCCCTCTGGGAGCCAAGCAGACAGCTTCAGCAACCTCGCGTACTGACTTGTTAGTGCGTTGCTGTCGCGATCGCTCGACAGATCGCGAGACAGCATGCGACCACTCAGTGCATGTTGCCTCAGAACATTGCCGCGTCGCCCCTCTCAGAGACCGACGGTTTTGTGTGTCACGGGTGCGGACTCACACACATTGCGACACGACGCAGCTGTCTTCTCTGCGGGATCGCGAGGGACAGCAGCGGGGCTCATCCGCTCCCGCTCAACGCGCCGCTGCTTGAGCGAGCGAGAGAGACAAGCGCCATCGATGGTGCGGTCGATCGCTTTTTGAAGAGCCGTGAGGGCGGGATCGTGGCGGTTGTAGCGAGCCCCTCGATGGGCCGTACGCGGCTGCTTCGACACGCAGTCGAGCGGCTGATGGGACAGAGCGACGTGCGGATTTTGGCATCGACGGCACGCGAAGGAGACACCGCGTTTGCCACGGTGGGGCGATGGCTCTTGGATCGATTTCAGATTTCGGCGACCCGGCCGATCGCGGCGGCGCGGATGGATGTCGGCTCCGAGGCGCATCGTGTGCTCTCGCGTCGAGGCGTTGTTTCGCAGGACATGGTCCGGCGCTTGTTGGCCTTGGCGGGGCTTGGCAACGACGAAACGGGGCAGCTCTCGTTGGGGGTTGCGGAGCTTGGCGAGGCGCTGAGCAAGTTCTTTATCGCCGACGCAGAGCTGTCACCCCTCGTGTTGATCATTGATCGCTTCGAGCGCGTGTCGGATGACGTTCGGACGTTGCTACGCGAGATGGCGGGTACGTTTGCGCGTTCGCCCATTTTGCTGCTCCTCGCGACGACCGCAGATCGTCTTGGGCCGCTGCGTGCAAAAGCGCGCGTTGTTGTCGAGCCCGAGCCGCTGTCCACCAGCGCGTGCGAGATTCTTTGTCATCACTTGTTGCCTGGGCTTGCGGTGGTCCCTGACGAGCTGCTTGAGGCCGTGGTGACCCGTGCAGCGGGGGCCCCTGGCCGTGTGCGAGAGCTCCTGCTCGCGCTCATTGAGGCCAACGTGGTCTTGGTCAACGAAGATCCCTGGGGAATTGACCTTGACGCACTGGGGCCGAACGGGCCGATTTCGTCAGCAGATTTGCTACATATTCGGGTGAGCCGCCTCGACGAATCCGAGCGCACGACGCTCGAACGCGCCGCGGTCGTTGGCGAAGTGTTTTGGGAAGGTACGGTCTGCGCGCTCGCTCGCCACGAGGATGGCGCGCTTGATCCCACGACAGACGACCTTGCTGCGGTCCGTGAACACGAGAACCTCAAGCGTTTGACCGCCGCCGAGCTCATCGCGCCCATCGAAAATCGAGAGCTCGCCAACGAGCGAGAGTTTGTGTTCTCGGTCGCCGGGCTGCGCGAGCTGCTGCTGAACGCGCAAGACGCGCAGGTCCGGGTGCGCCGACACGAGATCTGCGCGGGGTGGCTTGAGCTCGCGGCGGGATCGCGCGCCGACGATTTGGCTCGCGCGATTGCAGGACACCTTGAGCGCGCCGGGCAGTTTGAGTCAGCAGGCCGCGTGTATCTCCGCGCCGCGAGGGTCGCGAGGGCTGGGTATCGCGGCAAGCAGGCCGTGCAGCTCTATGACAAAGCGCTGGAATTTCTCCCGCGGTTTAACGTTCCGTCACGGCTAGAGGTCTTGCATGATCGCGGGGTCGTGCTGTCGCTGCTCGGCCGCGTAGACGAGGCTGAGCAGACCTTTCAAGAGATGTTGACCATTGCGTACGCCTATGGGGCACGCAACAAGTTGGCCGCCGCGCTTGGCCGACTGGGGAGGCTCGCGCGAGGCCGAGCAGACTTCGAAATGGCCCGCGCGTACCTCTGGAAGGCGCTCGAACTCTTTCAAATTGCTGAAGATCTTCGAGGAGTTGCGGCAGTTCAAGACGACCTCGGGATGGTGGCCTACCTCGCCGGTGATTTTGACACCGCGTTGGCCCACAGCACGCAGGCGCTCGATCTTCGGCGCGGGCAAGAAGATCCGTTGGGCGAAGCGCTGAGCACTCACAACTTGGGGCTTGTTCACCTGTCACGTGGGCAGCCACGGCAAGCGCGCGCGTACTTCGAACGCGCCCTCGCGCTGCGAGAGACCAACAATGACATTGAGGGGCAATTTGCTACACGCAATGTGCTCGCGGCCCTCGCTTTTGAGCGCGGCGAGGTCGAGCAAGCCGAAGGCATGTGGCGTGAAATTCTAGAGCTCGCGGACGCGCTCGGAGATCGCCGGATGATCGCGTTTACCTCAGCGAATCTCGGTGAATCCGCAGTGTATCGTGGGGACCCAGAGACCGCGCTGGCGATGCTCAATCGCGCAGAACAGGTGAGCCTCGAGATCGGCGATCGGCGCGTTTTGGCCGAGGTCGAGCGTGTCCGCGCTTCGCTCGCACGGCTGATGGGAGAGCTCGATGCGGCGCGCGCGAGGCTCGAGAACGCGCTCGCGATCGCGCAATCCTTGGGGCTGCGCGAGACCGAGGCGTTGGTCTTGCGAGGTCTGGGCGAGGTCTTTGCGGCCACGGTGTTTGACACGACGGGCGAGAGCGCGCGCCGTGCGGATCACTATTTTCTTGAGGCCATTGGGGTACTCGAGAGCTTGGGCGCGACGCGCGAGCTGGCGCGCACCCGAGCGAGCTTTGGGATGTGTCTCGTCGAGACGGGGCGCCATCACGACGCGCGCGTGCAATTGAGCATGGCGGTGCCTGTACTCGAGCGACTCGAGCTCTTTGATGCGCCTCCTGCGCGGAGAGCGCTCAACACATTGGGCGGAGAGCTACCGGCGGCGGATCTTAGCGGTGGGCTGTGAGCGTTGCGCGGGCGAGCTTGCTGGCGTCGATGATGGTGTGCGCGCCTGCTCTCTGGGCGGTCACACCCGAGATGCACGTTGTGGCCATGTCGTTGACGGGCTCGCTCCCGAAGGGTGTGTCTATTTCGCCTGATGGGCACACGCTCTACGTGACGAACTATGGCAACGCCAACGGCTCCAACGTGTTTTTGTACAACGCTGAGACGCTTGAGCGCACAGGCCAGATTGACATCCCTGGCATCGTCGTTGAGAGCGCGCTCTCGCCGGACGGGCGGATGCTGTACGTGTCGAATTTTCGGCGTAATACCGTGCAATTTGTAGATCTTCGCACACGGCGAGTGCGGCGCGAAGTGAGAGCCGGAGCACACCCCAAGGTGCTCGCGTTGTCGCGTGATGGACGCCGGCTCTTTGTGGCCAACTGGAGCTCGGCGAGCGTCACCGAGCTCGACGTTGCGCGAGGTACGGTCACACGAACGCTCCGCGCAGGGCGCAATCCTCGCGGGATGGTGATGACCGCGGCGGGGCGGCTCTACATTGCGAATTTTAATGGGCACACGCTGGATGTCTACGATGGGCCGACGCTGAGCGAGCACCGTAGGGTCACGCCGCTCTGCAGAATTCCAAGACATTTGGCGCTCTCACCAGACGATGCGCGGTTGTACGTGAGCTGCTTTAGCGACTCAAAGCTGTTGGTGCTCAGCACCCAATCGGACAGCATTGAGCGCGAGGTTTCGATCGGAAATTGGCCCAAGTCCATCGATGTTTCGGCAGACGGGCGCTACGTATTTTCGGCGGATTACGGAGGCAGCTCCGTGAGCCTTGTGGACACGCAAGACTGGAGCAGCGCGACGCTGGACGTGCCGTGGATGGATCACGGCAGCGGTGTGGTCGCGGCGCGACGTGGCCACCGATTTTATGCGACCGGCTGGTACGACAATCACGTGTTTGCCGTGGATTTTTCGCAGGGAATCACAGGCCTCACGCCGAGCGACGCGATGCGCGCTCTTACGCTGCGACGACGCGATTTTCACCGCTTGCATCCGACCGAGTGACCGACGCGCGGCCTGTTACACGGCACGTTGCGCTCGGGATTTTTTGGGCGAGGCGATCTTGCAAGAGCGCAAAGGACTCGGCGACGGCTTGGGCTTGAAGCGTTCGCTTTTCGCCCACGTCGCACCAACGAACCCAGGCCACCAAGGCCATCGCCGCAGCGCGCGCGCTCTTGCGATCGGGCGCACAGGTCGCGACGGTGATCCAGTAGCGTTCGGACGTGACAGGGTCTTCGCGCCACATGTCGATACGGACTTTGGCTTGCGCGGTCTCGGGGCAATACGTGAACACAAAGCCCGCCATGCAGAAGCGAACGCGGCGAGGACGGGACACAGAGGGCTGGTTGGGGGCGACGAGGTCGGTCATGTTGGCGGCAGGGCTCCAGAGAGAAGACAGAGTGTGTGGCGCGGTGCAGCCGAGGCGCTGAACACTGAGCACTGCCCGTGTGTACAGCCTGCCGTTTCGCTATCCAAATTATTGGTTACGAATGTTCAGTGTGCGACGTTCAGTACATAATACTCGGTGCGAAAACGCTGGCAGATCGTGTAGGCTCCGCGACGGAGTCACTCCCTGATCTGGTGACAGGCCCGGTCTTCAAAACCGGTGAGCACGCAGCCTTTCGTTGCGGTTGGCAGGTTCGATTCCTGTGTGGCTCCGTAGATTTGTGATGCCTTGGTGGGGGACTCGCGTGGGGCCATAGGGCCGCTGCGAGCGCGCGGGCGTTGCGCTGGGGTCCTCGAACGCGCCACCCTTGCCAGATGTTCGACTGGCTCAAGAAGCGCCTCCAGGCCCCCTCTGTGCGTCTCGGTGACGATTCTGTTTACAGCACAGCAGAGGCCACTCTTGAAGCGCTAGTGAATGTCATTCGTGTGACGATAAGCAAGGGACAAGCTGTCAGCGTAGTGACGCCCTTTGAGGACTCGGTCGGGGACATTGTCAGCGCTTTGGCACGTCACGGGATCACCGCGACGAGGCTGTCACGCAATGCGCGCGAGGCTTCGAACCCTGACGCTGTGCCTGTCGCGAGCTATGCCGACGTCGCGCTGCTCTTGTCAGGAGCGCGGGGGGCGGTTGTGATGTTGCAGTTCAATCGGCACCCACTGCGGGCACATGACGAGGCCATCGAGCGAGCGCTCAGCGCGCAGGACCCAACCAGCCGATTGCGTGTGTTTATGCCGATGAATGATGGATTGCTGACGCGCTTTGGCTCGCTCGGGGAGGTCTTTCAGAAGCTCGGGATTGCTGCGAACGAGTGTGTTGAATCAGGCATGGTGACCCGCGCAATTGAGACCGCGCAGCGCAAGATCGCGGCGAAGGTTCTGGACGAGAAAGCTGCGCCAAGTTTTGCGCTGTGGTGCGAGCGCAACTTGTGACTCTCAGGCCAGGCGCGCTCTGCGCACACTAGGGTCACAAAGAGGCGAATATCCTACCGAATGGCGATCTGAATGAGATCTGCGCTTCACATTGAGATGAATATTCATCATGGTGAATGCTCTGAAACTGGGACTGATTGGAGGGCCTTCGGGACCTTTGGGTCGTTGGGCAGTTTTCAGGAGAGTCGCTGGGCTTATGTCGCGAACGCACTGTTGTTGATTGTTGCTATGAATGACTTCACTGATTTCATGCTTGAGCGCGACGACGTCGCTGTCGCCTCTGTGAACAACGTCGTTATAGTGGTCTGGAAAAAGACCCCTACCGCGGAGAGTGCAGGCCTCATTGGTCCGCTCTACAAGCGCGTCTCGGATCGATCAAGAGACGGCATCGGTCTGCTGGTTGTGATCGCCGAGGGCGTAAGTGTGCCCAACGACAAGGTCCGCAAGCTCGCGACCGAGGCGATGAACGAGGTGCGCAAGACTCTTCGTGCCTCGGCTGCCGTCATCACGACCACAGGTCTGCTAGGGGCCACGACGCGCGCGGTGCTGTCTACGATGCTGCTGCTGGCTCCCTCTGAGGGCGAGTCGCGCGTATTTGCAGGGACAGACGAAGCGATTGAGTGGCTGGGAGGCAAGCTCGTTCCGCCGGGCTCGGCGGTGTCTAGCTTTGAGAGTGTGATGAAGACCACTGCGCGCCAGCTGCATCCCACAGCGCGTCGATAGATTGAAGTTCGTCAAAGGACGCGGCAACCAAGAGCGTCGCAATGACTAGGTGATTCGCAGGCGTTTCTGGAGTGATCAACAGCAGAAGTGCCGCTGAGCGCGCTCAGCGATGAATCACTTCAGACCGTCAGCGCGTTCTGTAGGTCTGCCACAACGGAGGTACGAAGCGCATGGATGCATCTCGTTTTCGAGAGGCTGTAGCTCGAGTTCACAGCGTGGGGCGTGCGCGCGGGCACTACTTCTTAAAGGCCACAGACAAGCAATTTGTCGACCGCGAGGTGACCATCGATGGCAGGCGCCTGCTGTCCTTCGGGAGCTGTTCTTACCTCGGACTCGAGTTTGATCAGCGGCTTATCGAGGGCGGCATCGAGGCCTTTCGTCGCTACGGATCTCAGACGAGCTACAGCCGTGGATACCTCTCATGCCCGCTGTATCAAGAGCTCGAAGAAGAGCTGTTTCCGCGGCTGTTTGGCGTCGAAGAAGCGCTTTTGGTGCCTAGCACAAGCATCGCGCACCACGTCGTGATGCCCGCGATCATCAGCGAGCGCACTGCCGTCGTGAGCGATCATCAGGTGCACCGCTCGGTCGACGACGCGCTTACCCTTCAATGCGCGCGAAGCCACGCGACCAAAGTGATGATTCGGCATGGCGAGCTCGACCAAGCGCTCGACGTGGTCCGCGAGCTGTCACGTAAGCACGAGACCGTGTGGTTTTGCTGCGATGGCGTGTACTCGATGTACGGCGACTACCTGCCCTCCGCGTTCTTGCGTGAGGTGTTGGACGTGGCCCCCAACGTGCGGATGTACATCGATGACGCCCACGGAATGAGCTGGTCTGGAGTGCACGGGCGCGGGCATTTTCTCAATCGATTCGCCATGGATCCTCGCGTCGTGGTCGTGACATCGCTCGCGAAGGCCTTTGGATCGGGTGGAGGCGTTGTGGTCACCAGTGATCGCGCGTTGCTTGAGACTGCGCGGTTAGTGGGCGGACCGTATTCGTTCTCGGGGCCGCTGCGACCGGGCGATCTGGGAGTCTGCGTGGCCTCGGCACGTCTGCATTTGACCAGCGAAATCACAGAGCTTCAAGAGAGACTCGCGGCGCGGGTCGAGTTGGCGAATCAGCTCTGTCGCTCGCTCAAGATCCCCACCGTGATTGAGAACGAGGCCCCCATTCGGTTCATCGCGTTGGGGCGCGCCGAGGCGGTCTATCGCATGAGCGAGCTGCTCCGCGATGACGGTTTTCACGTGAATGTCTCGGGGTTTCCGGCTGTTCCGGCGAGCCTAGGGGGCGTGAGAATCGCGATCAACGCGCTGCACACCGAAGAAGAAATTCGCTCGCTCTTTGAGAACATGGCGAGACATCTCCCGCAGGTCCTTGCAGAGACGGGTGTGACCCGCGACGAGGTCCAAGCGCAGTTTAACCAGGTGCTTCCGCCGTTTATGCGTGGGCAGCAAACCGAGAAATCACGTGTGATTTCGCGCACAGAGCTGATGCCTCGTGAGCAAACCAGCTCGCTCAACGCGCAAACATTTGAGCGCATCGCCGAGGTCCACTCGACAGAATGGGACGCGGTGATCGATCGCTCGGGGTACGTAGACCGCGCGTCACTCACGTCACTTGAGCAGGTTTTTCACTCGCAGAACGAGTTGCCCGAAGAACGCTGGGGCTTTCGCTACGTCCTGGTTGAGCGCGACGGAGAGCTCGTCGCCGCGGCGCCTTTCTCGATCAGCCCGATGAAGGACGACGCGTTTATGCACGAGTCGGTGAGCGCTGCGCTCGAGACAGTTCGCCTGACGGATCGCTCGTACTTTGTGGCCCCAGCGATGGTCCTGGGGACCATGGGCTCGGAGGGAGAGCATCTCTATCTTCGGGATGGCGAGGGGCAATCCGAGGCCCTCGTCGCGCTCTTGGATGAGGCCACTCGTACGATGCGACTCGCGGGAGTCGACACGCTCATTCTAAGAGACATGCTGGCGAGCACATCCCATGAACAGCTCTTGATTGGGCAGGGATTTGTGCCGATGCCGCTCATGGACACGCACACGCTCGCGCTCACGGCGACGTCGCCGGATGAGCTGATCGCGCAGGGTACCTCGCGTCGGCAGCGCAAGTTTTTGAAGCAGATGCAGAGTGACGCGTCACGCTTCGAGGTGAGCGAGCATTCGCATGGGGCTCTGCTCTCTCGCGAAGAAGTCGACACGATGCACGCGATGTATCTTCGACTCGCGGAGAAGAATCTCCGACTTAATTTCTATCCGTTTCCTCGCGCCCTGCTTGAGACGCATTTGACCACTCTGGGCTGGCGTGTGCTGGTGTTGCGCGACCACGCGCAAGGCGGGCGCATCGTCGCGTGGGGCGCTGGGCGCAAGTCCGGCAGTGATTTGCGCTGGCTCTATTGCGGCGTGGACTATGACGGGTTCGCCAACGTCGAAGTCAGTCCCTATCGGCAATTGCTTTGGCAAGCGATTTTGCTCGCAATGCGTGAGGGCTGCGACCGCGTGATGTTGGGCATGGGCGCCGATCGCGAGAAGTCACGGTTTGGAACCATCGCAGAGCGCACCGTTGCGTTTGTGCGTGCGGACGATTCGTTTAGAGCGCAACAGTTGCAAGAGTTTGTTCAGAATCTTGCCGCTCACGGCGCAAAGCGCTGAGCCCTAGTGGCTCAGTCCCGCGGGCACAATCAGCGCAGGACGTAGACCTTGGCGAGCACCCACGGGGGGGTAAACTGGTCCACGGTGATTCCTGCGTTAATTCCAGCGAAGCGGTGCTCTTGATCGGACGACACGACGAGCGGCGTGAGGCCCAAAACGGGGGGCAAAAACGCAGCGGCGACGGGGAAGTTAAAGAGCACAGGGTCTCGCACGAGCACCGTGCGGACACCCGTGTTGGGATCAATGCGCACGACACGCATCGCTGCGGATTCGAGCGCGTAGATGCGGTTGTCGCTCGGATCAAAGCGGTTGACCGCGAGGCCCTTGAGCACCGCGCCGGCGGGGTCCGCGGGCATTGGCGACACGAGGGTGATGTCTGCGGCGCGCTGCTGGGGCGACCGTGAGGGGTCGCTGAGCGAGGCGATGGGGATGCGATAGAGGGCGCCCTGACAGGTTCCAGAGAAGTACAGCGTGTTGCCGCGTGCTGCGACAGAGCCTACGCCTGGCGCGAAGTCGCCAGCGGACGCAAACGGGATCCCGTCGGCGGTGACGGTCGAGTTAAATTGGCACGGTCCGATCTGTGGGATGCCCGCGCCGGGAGCGAGACTGTCAGGAAAAAGACCGGGAGCAATCGTTCCGTTGGGGCGAATGAGCCAGAGCGCACCGATGACGGATTCGGCCAGCACGTAGGTGCCATCGGGGAGGACCTCGAGATCTTCGGCGAAGACCAAGGGCAGGCCATCGAAGCGAACAGTGCGCGCGACGGTGGCGCTAAACGCACGCGTCGTGGGGTTGTACGAGTAGTCATAGTCGTACACGCGTGCGACCGAGGGGATCGAGGGGTTGGGAAACCCGCCGGCGTCCATCACGACGAGCCGCCCGGTGCGTGAGACACGAAGCGTAAACGGGAGAACCATGCCGCCCGCCGGAGCCGGAAGTACTGCAATTTCGCTGCCCGTAATGCGATCCAAGACCACCACGCGGGAGGCCAAGGGCTCGGTCACAAACACGAGCCGCTCGTCTCCGGCGATGCCGTGGGTGAGCGTGTTGCGTGAGCCATAATCGTACGCGACAGCGCGTCGACCGACCTCTACGCGGAGGGCCTCGACCGAGGTCCCAACCTGCTCGGGATCGACATTGGCGGGCGCACAACCAGACGCAGCGGCAATCACTGCGAGCGTTGCAAAAGAATGAGCCACCGTTCGACGCAGACACTTCATGCGAGTACCTCCGAAAAGAATGAGGGCACGGGGCGCGAGTCCGCGACCGTGATGGTTTGATTGCTCCCTGTCCGAGCTCCGCGAATCGATCGATTGCTGCTGCTCAGACACCACACTCACAGCTTAGACAGCCACACTGTAAAGTCTACCCAGCAAATTCAATTGACCGCTGATTTTCCAGCCTAACGACGTGTCGCGGTCACACGCACAAGGTGGTCGAACGGCGCCGCGAAGCGACCGCGGCTGACATGCACCTCGAAGCCCTGCGCCTCTAAGATTTGCGTCGCGCGGGGGAGCAAAAACGTGAGGTAGTACATGACGAAGGGCGGTCGAATGAGCGCGTTGCGCACACGCATCGCGAGGTTAAACCCATGGCTTAACCAGAATGATCGTTGAGCCATGGTGGGCGCGCGTTCGGCGGTGACGAAGACAAAGACTCCGCCGGGCCGAAGCAGCTGATGGATCGCGGCGACAAAGTGCTCTTCGTCTCGCTCTGCGATGTGCCCAAACGCGCCAAAGCAGGTGACCACATCGAAGCCCGTTAAGTGTGCGGGAGCACTGAGAATATCCTCGTGAATCAGTGACAGCTTCGCGCGCATGGGCAGCGCTTCAAGCCTCACGCGAGCCTGCGCGAGCATCGCCGACGAGAGATCAAGACCGACGAGGTCGTCGCGCACATAGGGAGCCAGCTGCGCGAGCGCTACGCCGGTGCCACACGCGACATCGATCGCGCGTGGGACACTGTGGGGCACGAAGAGATCACTGAAGGCGCCCACAAGGACGGGCTCGGGCGTGCAATAGGGCGTGTGATCGAACTTCGGCGCGAGGAGATCGTAGCCCCGCTCGACGGACGAGAGCGCTTGGTGTGCGAGCTCGAACAGGCTGGGTCCATGGTGAGATTTCATAGGTATTGCGCAGACATGAGACACATCAAGCGACAGGAGATTTCACAGAGTTTGCGTTGATCCATCGCGCACCGCTCAGGTGAAATTGCGATTTTTCGCTGCGTCAGCGAGATCCTACCGTGCAGATGCACTTGCCTCTCGCCCTTTGACCAACCTGCGCGGTACGTACAACGTTGAACATGAAGGTAAACACCCTTGGTTTGAGCGCCCTCGCGCTGGGATTGACTGTATCGGGCTGCGCGGGGCTCAAGCTCACGCTGCTCAACGCGAGCGCTCGGAGGCCGAGCAATATCGCGATGTATTTCACGGTCGATCGCAACAATGGGCAGCCCGTAGGGGGGCTCACATCGGAGCGATTTACCGTGTACGAAGACGACCGTCCGGTCTCGGCGCTTGAGTCACGACAGACCATTCTCAACCCGCAAGTGACGGCTGTGCACTACACGCTGTTGCTCATGGATATGTCGGGCTCGGTCACGGAGTCTGGCCAGGTGCCTGTGCTCCAAGAAGCCGCGCGTGCGTTTGTCGAACGCGTTGAGCGCCAACAGCGTGTGGCGGTCTATGCGTTTGACGGCTCGGCGACCATCACGCCCATCGTGCCGTTTACCGACTCTGCAGGGAGCGCTGCGCGAGGCGTAAACGCGCTGGCGAGCTTTCGGCCACGGGACCCCTCGACCAACCTCCACGGGGCCGTAGTCGCTGGGATTCAGCAGCTCACGCGCTCGCTGGCCGCTGCCCCGCAGCCGCTCAAGTTTGGCACCTTGGTGGTCTTTACCGACGGCACCGATCGCGCAGCCAGGGTCACACGCGAGCAAATGATGGAGAGCGTGCGAGCGTCTGAGCATTCGGTGTTCTCGATTGGCGTAGGCGCCGAGGTAGACCCAGGAGAGCTAAGACAAATCGGGCGCACTGGGACGGTCTTGCAGACAGATCCGGCGGCGGTGCGCGCGGCGTTTGACCAGATCGCTCAGCAAATCGAGCAGTTTACGCAGCGATACTACCTGTTTAGCTATTGCTCGCCGGCGCGCGCGGGCGCTCACCGAGTGCGCATCGAGGCGAACACACCAGATGGCGCACGCGGCGGGCTGGAGTACCAGTTTGACGCGACCGGTTTTGCGCCCAACTGCGACCCCAACACGCCTCCCAATTTCGACACGACGCGTGGCGAAGCGGGCCCCGGTGCGACCACCGCGACGCCGAGCAACTGAGGGACACTTCGATGGCCATCGAGAACATCGTCCGACCGGTGTGGCGCTCGTTTGTTGAGCGGTATGAGAGTGAGGCTGCGGCGTGGGTACGCGACGGCGGGTGTGCGGTCGTGTGGCGAGAATCGCCTGCAAAAACGCAGCCATTTGCCTGGCTTCTCTTGCCGCTCGAGGCCGACGGCACGATGACCGAGCAGCCGTTTTGGGCGATGCTCTCGTTGCATCGTGATTCGTTCGCGGTGGTCTCTGAGGGAGCGTGCGCGGGGCTCGCGACGGTGCGCGTTCTGAGAGACTACGAGCACGAGGTTGAGCGCTGGTGCGAGCGAGACAGCAAGCATCGCGAACATGTGCACACCGTGACGCTGGATTGCATGACCTGCGGGGCGTGCTGCAAGAACAACCGCGTGATCTTAGAGCCCGAAGATCTCGCGCGATTTGCAGACGGAGACCGCGAGGACCTCGGGCGCAGGCCCTATGTGAGACGCGACGGCAAGCTGCTCTTGGTGGCCCTCGTGGACGCGCGCGGGAGAGCAGGCGACTGCGTTCACTTGCGCGAGAGCACGTGTGGGATTTACACGGTGAGACCGCAGAGTTGCAGGGATTTTCCTGCTGGAACCGAGCCATGCCTGCTGTCTCGGCTCGAAGAGTTTGGCATCGACGACTGAGCTACGGCGCCGTGAGCGTGGTTGGGGGCGCGGGAGTGTCGGCACTCGCGGCCAAGCTCGCGTTCTCGTGGGCAGCGGTCTTGCGAGCGATCCAAGCGGCCACGAGCGTCCCTACGCCGAGGTCATCGAGCCACCCGAGCACAGGCAGCACATCGGGCACCGCATCGAAGGGAAACACGATGTACGCGAGGGCCACGAAGACGGCGATGCGGGGCCCCCAGCCCACCGCTGGGTCACGGAGATAGCGCCAGAGGGCGCGTGGGCTCGTGAGCACTGAGAACGCCGTGGCGCGGCGTTTGGCGGCCTTGTCTACGGGTGTAGCGACGACGGTGGTGGGGCGATCGGGGTCGGTCATACGGTGGGCTCAGTGCGATGGATCGGGTCAATGGAGGCGTGGGTGTGAACCGGCACGCCGTGCTCGGCGAGCAGGAGCTCATAGAGTGCCACAAGCACCAAGGCGTGACGGATTTGCCCCTGCCGAAGCGCACGCGGGAGGTCGGCGAGGGGCAAGCGTTCGACGCGGCAATCTTCTAGCGGATCGAGCGAGAGAGCGTGGCGCTCGACGGCGTTGTGGGCGACAAATGTGTGTAAGCGGTTGCCCTGCAGCGCGGGGTTGGGGTGGCTCCAGCCGAAGCTCTCCCAGCGGTCGCTCTCAAACCCAGTCTCTTCGCGGAGCTCGCGCTTCGCGGCGTCCAGAGCGTCCTCGTTGGGATCAAGAAGGCCCCCTGGGATCTCGAGAGAGTCACCCTCAATGCCAAAGCGATGCTGTCGCACCAACACAAGCTCGCGCGCAGGGGTGAGCGCCAACACGTTGACCCAGTCGGCCATGTCGACGGTGTACACACGGTGGGCGACAGGATTGCGCGCTGCGTCTTCGAGCGAGTGCGCTGAGAGCGTGAGCCAGCTGCACGAAAAGAGCGTCTCGGTACCCGCGCGACGAAATGAGCTCATGAAGATCTTCGAGGGATGCCACGGAGGGTGAAGAGAAGCGAGCACCCTCGGGCGACTTCGCTATGCTGCGTCGATGTCTGGACTCTTCGCGCGGCGCCTTGTCTCTTGTGGCGCTGCACTGATGCTTGGTGTTTTGTGCGGATGTGCGGTGCGATTTGCGCCGATTCCGCGGGTCGCGATGCCGCGCGCGACTGCGATTCCGCGGTGCGAAGCCGTGCACGCGCTGCGGTCTGCGACCGATCGTGTGGACACTCGCATTGAGCGAATGGACGAAGGGTGGCTCACCTCGCTGCGAATGCACATCGAGTTCGGAGAAGGGATTGACTCGATTGATCTCTACGGTTTGGGGCTCGTGAGGGTCACAGACCACACCGCACGATGTGAAATTCTCGAAGCGGGCGCGGCGCCAGGGTCTGCTCGTTTTGACGAAGCGCTGTGCCTCGATGCGGTCGAATCGATTGCAGATTTGCTCGCAGCCGCAGATCGACGTGCGCTCCCAGGGCAGTCAATCGAAGAAGAAGGCAGCATCACGCAGAGCACCCTACGGCGTCGCACGCGTGCTCGCAGAAGACCGCGCATCCGCGTTGTGCGCATGGAAGAATCTGCGCGCATTTCGCGAGACATCCAGGGACGCGCGACCGCGGTCACTCGTACAGATCCCACGGGATTGCGCGAAGACGTGCAGGTTTACTATGCGCACCAGCACGATGCGCAGTGTGTCCCGACCTGGTAACTGCCCCACCGAATGGATTGACAGCGTGGACCTAGAGGCGCGGAGACGGAGATCTAAACAGCCTATGACGCCGACTGTTTGAGGCGTTCGTGCGCTCCCACCGGGAGCGCTTTTTACGAGCCTCAGCCGCCTCGTGGGGCCGCTGGTTGCGGCGCAGGCTGCTGGCCACCACCAGGCAGCTCCGACGGCGTCGGGATCGCCGCCATGGGCACGGGCTCGGGCTCGACCACGGGATGTGCAGGCTCGGCGGGGGGCGTGAGCATTCGGCCTCCGACTACTAGCGCGAGCGCACCAACAAAGAGAGCAAAGTGACGCATAGACCGAGAGAGATAGCACAGCTCTGTGACATCGCAGAAGTCCCACGCAGACCATTGTGCGATGGCGCAAGCGCACTTACGCAGGCCTCACTTACACGTACACTCAACGTCGGCAGATGAGCAACTCGACCGACCTAATGCACAATCCCCTGCAATTATGCCTGCGTCCTGAGCTGTCCGAGCTCGACGCGTATGTGCCCTTCGCGGCCCCCGAGGGCACGCTGAGGCTCGACGCCAACGAGAGCCCTCCCCTGCCCAAATCCATCTCAGACGCGATCCACCGTGCAGCACACACCGTGGCGCTTGAGCGCTACCCCGACGCGCGCGCCACCGCGTTGCGACACGCGATCGCGCAGTGGACACAGAGCGATCCTGGGCAGTTGCTCATCGGGACTGGCTCAGACGAGGTCATCGGGCTGATCTTAAGTGGCCTCTCGCGCCCTCGCGAGGGGCGCACCCGTGCGGTGTGTCTCTACCCAACGCCAACGTTTGTGATGTACCGCGTGAGCGCTCTTGCGTGTGGTGTAGAGCCTGTCGGGGTCGCCCTTGATGCGCAGTGGGATCTTGACGTTGCCGCCCTCTGCGCTGCGATGGACGAACACGATCCGTCTGTTATTTTTCTGGCGACACCGAACAACCCCACGGGCAATCGCTTCTCGCGCGACCGCATCGAAGCGCTGATCGCGCACAGCAAGGGCCGCGCGCTGATTGTCTTGGACGAAGCCTACGGACCGTTTGCCGACAGCGACGATGCGGACCTCATGGGCGCACACGGCAACGTCGCGCGCCTCGGGACGCTGTCCAAAATTGGCCTCGCTGCGGTGCGTGTAGGCTGGGCAGCGCTGCCCGAATGGCTAGCTTTTGAGCTGGATAAATCCAGGCAACCATTCAATGTCGACGCGATCGCTCAGGCCATGGCGACCGTCGCACTCAACGCTCACAGCGAGTCGTTGCGTGCGCATGCGCGGGGCATCGCAGACGCGCGACGCGCCCTGTCCCAAGCGCTCGCGCAGCGCGTGGGCGTGACGGTGTACCCGAGCGAGGCGAACTTCGTCTGGGTTGATGTCGGAGGCGACGCGGCGCACGTGTTTGAAGCGCTCTTGGCGGAGGGCGTGCTCGTGCGAAGCTTTCATCGCCAGGGTGGAAGGTTGCGAGGTTGCCTTCGGATCACGGTCTCGACCGAAGCGCACCACGAGCGCTTGTTGCAGTCGCTCGACCGCGTTTTGTCTCGGTCCTGATGCGCTCGGAGGTGGGTGAGCGTGAGCGAACTCTGCTAGGGTCAGCGGCGCCATGGAGCTTGTCCCACTGCGTCGCAACCGCAACACGTCGTCCCGTAATCTGCGTGCTTTTCTCCCCACCACACGTGAAGAGATGGACGCTCGAGGCTGGGATCAGCTCGACGTATTAATCATCACGGGCGACGCCTACGTCGACCACCCTGCCTTTGGTCCCGTGCTGATCGCGCGGTTTCTCGAGGGTCGCGGATACAAAGTCGGGATCATCGCGCAGCCCGATTGGTCCTCGCCCGAGGACCTCAAGCGCATGGGGACACCGAGGCTCTTTGTGGGCATCGCAGGGGGCAACCTGGACTCGATGCTCAACAAGCTCACTGCGCAAAAGAAGACCCGCGCAGAGGACCAGTACTCGCCGGGTGGGCGTGCCAACGCGCGGCCCAATCGGGCGACCATTGTGTACTCAAACCTCGCACGTCAGGCCTTTGGGCAGACCCCGATTGTGCTCGGTGGCATCGAGGCGTCGCTGCGACGGATCGCCCACTACGACTACTGGAGCGATTCGGTTCGGCGAGCGATTTTGCTCGATGCCAAGGCAGACTTGTTGGTCTTCGGCATGGGCGAGCGCTCGGTCTGGGAGATCGCCAAGCGCCTCGACGCGGGCAAGAGCGTCAAAGAGTGCTGGGACATTGAGGGCACCGCCCACGTGCGCAACCGTGGCGAGTGGGAGACCCTTCCGAAGAGCGAATACGTGGCAGATCACAAGGTCTTGTGGTTGCCGAGCTACGAGGACGTGGTCGCGAGCAAAGACGCGTTCTTAGAGATGTCGCGGGCTTTTCAGTACGAGACCAACCCAGGCAACGGGCGCCCGCTGCTGCAGGTCCACGGGCACCAGGCCGTGTACTTTAATTCGCCAGCAAAACCGCTGGATACCACCGAGATGGACGGGCTGTATGACCTGCCCTTCGTGCGCCAGCCGCACTGGTCGTACAACGAAGTGATCCCGGCGTTTGAGACGGTCAAGCACTCGGTGGTCACCATGCGTGGTTGCTTTGGGGGCTGCACGTTCTGCTCGATTACCGAGCACGAAGGCCGGCATATTTCCTCACGAAGTGAAGAGAACATCCTTCGCGAGGTGCGCGCATTGAGGCGCATGGATGACTTTAAGGGAGTGATCACCGACGTGGGTGGCCCAACGGCCAACATGTACAAGATGCACTGCAAGTCCGAGGCGATCGAGTCCAAGTGCAGGCTCTTGTCCTGTGTTCATCCAGGGATTTGCGAGAACCTCGTCACAGATCATCAGCCGCTGCTCTCGGTGCTCAAGGTCTTGCGACGCGAAGAGGGCGTAAAGAAAGTCTTCGTCGCGTCGGGCGTACGCTACGACCTGGCGACACGTTCGCCCGAGTTTATCGACGCGATGGCGAGGCATCACACAGGCGGCTTGCTCAGCGTCGCGCCCGAGCACAACGACCCCACCGTGCTCAACAAAATGAAGAAGCCGGGGATCGAGCACTACGACGCGTTCGTCGAGCAATTTCAGTGCGCATCTGAGAAGGCCGGCAAAGACCAGCACCTCGTGCCTTACTTTATCTCAGGCCACCCAGGCTCAACGCTCGAGTCCATGGTGGGGCTTGCGCAGTACCTCAAGCGTGAGGGGCTGAAGCCCAGGCAAGTGCAGGATTTTATCCCGACCCCGATGTCCATGGCCACGTGCATGTACTACACGGGCCGCGACCCGTTTACCCGCGAGCCGGTGTACACAGCGCGCGAAATGGCAGACAAGAGACTACAGAAATCCCTGCTATTTTACTGGGATCCTGAGCATCACGACGAGGTCCGCGAGGCCCTCACTCGCGCAGGGCGCGCCGACCTGATCGGCACGCGACCCGACAGCTTAGTCCCGCCAGCGACAGGCAAAGGCTCGCTCAGTATTCACGTCAAGCGCGCAGCCGAGCGACGCACACAGGCGAACAACCCGCGCGCGCCCGGCAACAAGAACAGCCCCCGCGCGCCACAGGGCAAGCCCCCTCGGCGGCCGACGTAGCGCACGGCTACACTTCGCCGTCAGAGGCCCGATCAGGGACCGAGAGGGGCGGCGGCGGGTAGCTTTGACGTTGTGATCCTGCGAGCGAAATCACTGCTGAATACCGCGCCTCGATCACTTCGAGGTTGAGCTCTTGCGCGAAGCTCACGAAGGCAAAGTACGGCAACAGCCCCCGCCAATTGTGCAGCCACGGCGGGAGAAATCTTGGCGCGTCGAGCAGCCCTTCGGTGCGAAGGATCACCAGCGCGTGCAGGTCTTCGAGTGCGCAGCGTCCCGCGAGGATGAGCTCAAGCTCATCGCGATGACCTCCGCGCGCGAAGGCCTTTAGAAACGCGTAGACATCCAACAGCCCCGCGAGATAGCAGGCGTCTTTGGTAAAGGGAGCGCCGCCAGTGACCTTTCCGCCCCTGCAAATTCGCTGGGCGTCGAGGTAGGCCTCGCGCTCGGTGTTACCCTGCTCGAGCAGGTACCGATAGAGCACGAGAAAGTCCGCGCCGTCTTCGGCCATCGCGACCAGTTTTACGCGCAGCGCGAGGCGCTCCATGCGCGAGGGGCTCAGTCGTCGCGCGTCGATCTCGGCGAAGGTCGCGAGCCCCTCTTGGGTGCGCGTCGAGCGTGGGCCACCGCTCGCAAGAAACGGAAGCCGTGACTGGAGCGCGCCGTTTTGCGCGGTGAGCGCGTGGGTCTCGACCTCGTGCGCCCAGAGCCCCTCGGCCTCCCACTCCGAGAAGGTCGCGTCACTTCGCACTCTCACGCGTGTGCGTCCCGCGATCATGCGAGCGGACAGATCAGGGTCGACCTCGACGCGAATTTTTAGCGCAGGCGAGCGGCGCTCTGCGCGATCGCGAAACCACTGCGCGAAGGTCTCGGCGTCCATGGTCGCGGGGTCATCGTCGTGATCGCGCGGGTGAGCGCCGTCATAACCATGCGTCGCGAGGCGGGCAGAGAGGTGCTCGGCGAGGTCAATGTTGCGGAGATTGCTGCCCACAAATCGCGTCTTCGCGCCACCGTAAAGGTCACGCGAGCGACGGTAAAAATCAAGAGTCCCCAGCGAATCGAGAAGCAAATTCGCTGCAGCAAATGATCTTGCGGTCGCGCGGAGGTAGGTACGCACGGGCTCGTCGCTCCCCTCGATCGATTGCGCGAGAGCTTCGAACTGCACGGCACGGTCACGCAGCGCGTCGTGGTCCACGTTGTAGGTGACCACGGGGAGCTCGCGCGCTCTTTTCGCAAAGAACTCTGCTTCGACAGCGCGATCCCACGCGATCTCAGAGAGCACGCGCGTGCGTCGTCCGAGATCACTCAGCGCGCGAGAGACACGGTCGACCAGTTCGGGCAGCGTTTCGGCAGGCATAGGGTTGTGATGTGCGAGAGAATACGCACGCATTTCGAGACAACGCGAGGATGACCCGCGCGGGCAACTGCGGTAGTGACAGGGGTCTGATGATGACGCTCGAAGCGCTTGATGTGCAGCACCGATATGCGGATTTGGACGGGCTGACGATGCACTATGTCACCCGGGGAGAGGGGCCCGCGGTGGTGTTGCTGCATGGGTTTCCGGAGATGTGGTGGTCGTGGCGCCATCAGATCGAGCCGCTCGCGCGGGCAGGATTTCGGGTGATCGTCCCGGACCTGCGCGGGTACAACGAGACGGACAAGCACGGCCCCTACGACATCGAGACGCTCACCGGAGACGTGAAGAATCTCCTCGATTCACTAGGAATTTCTCAGGCTACGGTGATCTCTCATGACTGGGGCGGCGCGCTGGGGTGGCACCTGGCGGCGACGTCGCCGGATCGTGTCTCAAGGCTCGTCGTGATGAACTGTCCTCACCCCGCGATGATGCAGAGGGCGCTCAGGACCAGCGCCGCGCAGCGCAAACGGAGCTGGTACATGTTGTACTTTCAGCTCCCCTGGTTGCCCGAGCGAGCGCTGCGCGCCAAGCAGGGCGCGCGCCTGCGCAGTCTGTATCGAGCTCACGCGAAATCACTGGAAAATTTCTCAGACTCTGAGCTTCAACCGATCGTAGACAATGTGATGCGGCCGGGCTCGGCGTCCGCGATGTTGGGCTGGTATCGCGCCGCCGTTCGAGACGCTCTCCGCGGGCGCGCAACACGGCTACCTACGATTGACGCTCCGACGCTCTTGATCTGGGCGCGCGATGACAAAGCGCTGGGCTACGAAGACCTCGTCCCGGGGACAGAGCGCTTCGTGCGCAATCTCCGCGTCGAGGCGGTGAGCGAGTGCGGACACTTTGTGCAGTCCGAGCGGCCCGAGCAGGTCAACGCGCTGCTGCTTGAGTTTTTACACACCACGATCAGCTAAGGGTTTATTCAGATGTTTCGTTCGTTCGCGTTTGAAGAAGACATGCGTGAGACCCTCACGATGATCCCCCTCGCGGTGCGTCGCAAGCTCGACCTCGCGGGGCTCAAAATCGGCCGCGCCGACTGGGAATCACTCCCCTACGTCGAGCGCGAGGTGCTCTGCCATCTGCCCGTCGACGAGGACCTTGAGGTGCGTATCTATCGCGACGCGCTCGTGCATTTTGCCTCGCGCGCGTCGATCTCGCTCACGGCCATTGAGCCCCACGAGCGAGACCGCTCGCAGTGGTCAGGGGACCGTGTCCCGACGATCGTCCAAGCGAGACTGAGCACGACGCACCTGCGGCTCACGCACGCGTGGTCTGCACTCGACGACGAGGCGCGCTATTGCGTCTACAAGTACGCTCAGCCCGAGAAGCGCGAAGAGCGTTTTGTCGCGCTTGTGCTTGAGCTCGGTGGCGAGCGGATCGCGTGACTGCTGCGAAATACCTCGCGATTCTCGTTGGAGGGCGCGGCACCCGGATGGGCCACGTCTCGAAGGGAAACCTCGCGGTGAGCGCCTCTCCGGGAGCCGAGAGCGTGCTCGCCCGCATGATCCGCGTGGGGCGCGACGCGGGGCTCGCGCCGTGGCTTGTGGGCGACGCAGAGGCGTACCCGTGGGCCCTTGCGCAAGACAACGTGCGTCACTGCCTTGATGCCCCCGATTGCGAGGGCCCATTGGCGGGTCTACTCGCCGTGCTGCGCGCGAGCGAGAGCCCCTTCGTCTTGGTGGGGTGCGATATGCCATTTGTCACCGCCGAGGTGCTGCGTCGACTCGCGCGTGAGCATCAAGACGCCCCAGCGCTCGCGGCGCGCGGAGAGGCTGGCTGGGAGCCTCTTTGTGCACGCTACGACCCTGCAAAAATACTCACAGAGACAGAGTCCGCGGTGCGCGAGGGGGTGCGATCGTTTAAGCGATTGTTGCCACGCGTGGGCTGTGTCGAATGGGCACTCAGCGAACATGAGCGTCTTACGCTGCGCGACTGGGACACCCCCGAAGACCTCACGCGAGACCGACCCGAGCACGGCGACCCAGCGACGTAGCCGGGCGAGCGAGTTTGTTCGATCTCACCCAAGGATCGATGCCTGTGTCACGATCCTAGACAGCCATGAACGATCACGTCATTCGGTTTGCGAGGACCCTCGCGCTGCTCGCCCCCATCGCTGTGACCCCTGGATGTGACCGCGCGCTGCACTACGTCTACGAGCTCTTGCCCTCGCGAGAACAGCCCGCGACAGCCCCAACGGCACAGCGCCCGGCGACGTCGCCGGAGGTCGTCACCGAGCAAACCAGTCCGCCGGTCGCCCCTGGGATTTGCCCAGACGTTTCACCCAGCGCAGGTACCCGCTGCGACCCCATGCAGGTGCGACCGATGTGCTCGTACGGGGTGCAGACCTTTCGCTGCCAGATGGTCCCCACGGGGTACGAGTGGACGCTCCAAGCGCGTCACCAAAACATCGGGAGAGGGCCGATTCCGCCCCCAGATTTGCCTGCGTGATTGCTTAGCAGCGCTACGGTCCACGCCAAGTGAGCGGCGCGAGCCAATAGATGCTCTGCCCGCGATCATCGGCGACAAACATCCGGCCATCGCGCGAGAAGACCACGTCGCTGGGCCGAGTGAGTGTGCGCATGGGTTGCGGCAGCTCGTTGGTCGCCTCGAGAAAGCGCATGGGCCGCCCAACGGGGCGCCCGCTGTCGGGATCCGTCGCGAGAAAAACCACGCCAGCGCCGGGATAGCGGTCACCCGCGTAGAAGCTCCCGTGCTGCGCGACGAAGATCCCATTGCGATAGGGAGCGGGCCAGGCGCCTGGCTCCCAGTCAAAACCGAAAGGTGTATCCCCCAGCGTAATTGCAGACAGTTCTTGGTCTACGCAGTTGCATAGACCCGAGGATTGTTGAGCGCCAGTACCGCGCTGATCGCAGCAGGGGTAGCCAAACCAGCGCTGAGATTCGATGGCGACGAGCTTCTCGGTGGCCCCGGTGCGGTTGTCTTCGCCGAGCTCGGCTGCAAGACAGAGCTCTTTGCATGGGTGACATCGCGCGTACATCGGGTTGCGAAACCCGGTCGAGACGCGCGTGAGGGTGTGCGAGCCGGCCTCGTAGATCGACCCAGAGCCATGCATGACCTGGCCTGTCGGTGAGAATTGGCAGGCAGAATACTCGCCATTCGTGACGTAGAGGCGGTCGTTTGCGCTCACCGCGAGCCCATGAGTCCAGCGCCCCATCGTGAGGGTCATGGACAAGGGGTCTGTCCCCGTAGCGCCCCCGGGGAGCGTCACGGGCCCCCCGATGATGAACTCGCGCGAGGCCGTCTGCTCAGCGCGCATCCCCATGGTGTAGCGCGTACGTTGCACGGTCCCGTGCGTCGAAAAATACAGCCACTGGCGATCGGCCGAGAATGCAATGGCGTGCACGTCCGGCAGCCCTACCGAGAACACATGGATCTCTGCGGTGCCATCGCGGTTGTCATCACTGAGCGCGAGGATCTCGCCGCGTCCGCCCGTGTCTCCGGCGCCAGTCCCCTGAGAGGGAGAGCTCACGAAGAGGTCCCCATTGGGCGCGCGCGCCATCACCCGCGGCAGGCCCACTTGTGCAAAGCGACGCACACAGAACCCCGCAGGGGCTCGCAATCCGGGCACGTCGGCTCCCCGTGAGCACCAAGTGCTTCCGGTGCCTTCGGCGGGCGCTGAGACCCCTTCGCATCGATCGGCGCCCCCAGCGGGCGTGCTCACAAGGTCTGGTCGCCGGGCCGCACACACGGGATCGTAGATCCTTGGCACAGCGGCATCGCCCACCGTTGTCCCATCCATCACGTCAATCACGTCCCTCGCGAGCGGCTCGTCCGAGGTGACATCGACTGCAGATTCGCTGGGCTGGGTGTCACCCCATGCGGTGTCTTGGGTGCTCGCATCGCTGGGCACAGGCATGCGCGGCCCGCAGGCAGTCACGGTCAACACAACGAGAATCGCAGAGGGCTTGGTCACAGCGCGCAACCATACCCTTCGAGTCGCCCTCGCGTGAAGCGCGCACGGGGGACGTTGATGACAGAGGGCTAGGCGAGATCGAAGACGAGCACTTCGGACTGAGATTCTCCAACGATTGTGAGTTCGTCGGGTCCGCTTTGCGAGCCGCCATCGCCTGCGCGTAGCTCGCGTCCATTGATGAGCACGACTCCGCGCGCGACAAAGAGGTAGGTGTGTCGGTCGGGCGCGGGACGATAAACGGCGGACTCGCCGTGATCGAAGCAGCCGGCATACATGCGCGCGTCGGCGTGGAGAGTGACGCTCCCATCGCGACCATCAGGGGACGCGATGAGACACAAATTTGCCTGCTTTTGTGCTCGCGAAAACGTCTTCTGCTCGTAGCTCGGCGAGATGCCCTTGGCGCTTGGAAGGAGCCAAATTTGCAAAAAGTGAACGATGTTCACATGAGAGGGGTTCCCCTCGCTGTGCGTGACGCCTCGGCCTGCGGACATACGCTGCACATCCCCCGGAACCATCACGGCTCCGTTACCCATCGAGTCTCGATGCTCAAGCTCGCCCTCAAGGACGTACGAGACGATCTCCATGTCGCGATGAGAATGGGTCCCAAACTGCTTTGCAGGCTGCACGCGATCCTCGTTAATCACGCGCAATCCACGAAAGCCCATGTGTTCCGGATCGTGGAATTCGCCAAACGAAAACGAATGCCAGCTGTCAAGCCACCCACGCTCTGCGTGCCCGCGATCATGCCCAAATCGAACTGTAAACATCGTCCATGTGCCCTTCTCGATCGCGCCTCTGCGATCGCTCACACCACCCATGCACCCGACACGACGGATTGTCACCCAGGCCTACGTGGCACTGCACGTTGCGCTCTGCGCAACCGGGCGCACGTGCACTCCGGCGACGTCGCCGGGTGAGTGCGGCGATGTCGCCGGTTTCCCCGCTTCGTTACCCCCCCGAGGCGCGATTACTCGCGGTCGCGGTCACGACGGGGACGACGCTCGCCCTCGTCTGACCCCGAATCCGCAGGGGTCTTGCGCTCATCGAGCGAACGCATCCCTGCCTCGAGCCGCTCACGCATCCCGCGGTTGGCACGGGGGCGACGCTCTCCACCCTCCGCCGCGAGCCGCTCTGCGCGCAACCGAGCGGTCTCGGCGTCTTCGCGAGGTGCGCGCTCGTCAAAGGCTGCGCGAGGCGCTCGCTCTTCGCGCACGGGGCGCTCGTCACGCACGGGGCGCTCGTCACGAGGTGCACGCTCGATCGCCACCGGGCGCTCTTCACGCGCGGGGCGCTCACTTGTCACCACTCGCTCTTCGCGCACGGGGCGCTCTTCACGCGCGGGGCGCTCTTCACGCGCGGGGCGCTCTTCGCGCGCGGGGCGCTCTTCACGCGCGGGGCGCTCACTTGTCACCGCACGCTCTTCGCGTGCGGGGCGCTCTTCGCGTGCGGGGCGGGGAGCTCGCTCTTCATAGGCTCGCTCCTCACGGGGCGCGCTGCGGTCATCTCGATCGGCGCGCTCCGAACGAGCTGGCCGAGGCGCACGCTCCTCACGTGCGGGACGCTCGCTGGTCATCGCTCGCTCTTCGTACACACGCTCACGGGGAGCGCGCTCTTCACGAGGCGCACGTTCACTCGCCACCGGGCGCTCTTCACGCGCTGGGCGCTCTTCACGCGCGGGGCGCTCTTCACGCGCGGGGCGCTCTTCACGCGCGGGGCGCTCACTTGTCACCGCACGCTCTTCACGCGCGGGACGCTCGTCGCGAGGCGCACGCGGAGCGCGCTCTTCATACACCCGCTCTTCACGCGCTGGGCGAGCCGGCCGCTCTTCACGAGGCGCACGTTCACTCGCCACCGGACGCTCTTCGCGCGCTGGGCGCTCTTCACGCGCGGGACGCTCTTCGCGCGCGGGGCGCTCTTCGCGAGGTGCACGCTCTTCGCGCGCGGGGCGCTCACTTGTCACTGCATGCTCTTCACGCGCGGGACGCTCGTCGTCACGTGTGCGACTACGTCGCGGCCGTGGTGATTCACGCACGAGCACCTCGTCATCGGCGTCAGGCGCAGGAGCCACGGCCACGGCCACGGCCACGGGCGCCTCCACAACCTCCACACGCTCTTCGCGGCCACGTCGCGGACGTGATTCGCGTACGGGACGCTCCTCACGCTCGGGGACAGGAGCCGCGACTTCCTGCAAATCTTCAGGCGCACTGCGATACGACGGAGCCTCAACCGCTGCACTCTCGCGGGAGTCATCACGCTGTGGACGATCACCGTGCTCCTTGCGCGGTCGACCACGACCACGGTCACCACGGTCACCACGGTCACTGCGCTCACTGCGCTCGACCGGCGCCGAGGCTGCGCTCGCGTCGCCTCCGCCCTCTGCATTCGCGGCCTCCATGAGCACCGCCTTGCGTGAAAGCCGGATCTTGCCGGTGCCGTCTTCAACCGACAGCACCTTGACGTCGATCGTGTCACCTTCGCGGCAAATCTCACGTGGATCTTCGATGCGACGCACATCCATCTCGCTGACGTGCAGCAAGCCCTCGGTGCCCGAAAAGATCTCGACGAACGCGCCGAAGTCGGTGACGCGCTTCACCGTCCCGCGGTACACGACGCCGATCTCTGGCTCGGCCGTGAGCCCTCGCACGATGTCCATCGCGCGCTGTACTGCACGCGCATCTGCGGACGCGATGTTCACCGTGCCGTCGTCCTCGACCTCGATCTGCACTCCGGTCGCTTCGACGATTCCCTTGATGATCTTGCCGCCGCTACCAATGATCAAACGGATCTGATCGGGTTTGACCTTGATCGACGTCAACCGCGGAGCCCAGATGCTCAGCTCGGTGCGTGTTGTGGGCATCGCTGCGAGCATTTTGCCAAGAATATGCAGGCGACCTTCGCGTGCTTGCTCAAGCGCGCTCTGCAAAATCTCTCGCGACAGACCCTCGATCTTGATGTCCATCTGGATCGCCGTGATCCCCTTGGCGGTGCCACAGACCTTGAAGTCCATGTCGCCCAGGTGGTCTTCGTCCCCCAAGATATCGGTGAGGACCGCGAAGCGCTCGCCCTCTTTGATCAAACCCATCGCGACGCCCGCGACAGGGGCCTTGATCGGCACACCCGCGTCCATGAGCGCGAGGGTCCCGCCGCACACCGAAGCCATCGAGCTCGAACCATTGGACTCGAGGATTTCGCTGACGATTCGCACGACGTACGGAAACTGCTCTTTGCTCGGCATCACCCGTGCGAGGGCGCGCTCGGCGAGGTTTCCGTGGCCTACTTCGCGGCGACCGGGGCCGCGCATGGGCTTGGTCTCACCCACGCTAAATGGCGGAAAATTGTAGTGCAAATAGAAGCGCTTCCAGCGCTCGCCGTTGATCCCGTCGATCTTCTGCTCATCGGGGCGCGTGCCCAAGGTAACGGTGACAAGTCCCTGCGTTTCTCCACGCGTAAAGAGCCCCGTGCCATGCACACGCGGCAGCACACCGACCTCGCACGTGATGGGTCGCACCGTGCGCGTGTCGCGCCCGTCAATGCGGACTCCGCGGTCGATAATCATCGTGCGCATCGCAAACGCTTGCACGTCGTGAAACGCGATCTTGAGCAGCGAGTGCACATCCGAAGACTCGCCGGTAAACGTGTCGGTCAAGCGCTTCTGGATGCTCTTAAACTTGCCATAACGCTCGCCCTTCTCGCGGATGGTGCAGGCCTCACGCAGGTCTGCAAGACACAGCGATTTGACCTGCTCGATCATCTCTTTCGAGGGGAGCGCGGCGGCAAACATCTTCTTCTTTTTGCCCACCGAGGCGCGGAGCTTCTCTTGCAACTCGATGAGCGGCTGCGCCATGCGATGACCGAACAAGAGCGCGTCCAAGAGCTCGTCCTCGGGGATCTCGTCGCCGATGCCCTCGACCATCACGATCGCGTCTTTGCTGGCCGCGACGACGACGTCGAGGTCGCTCTTGGCGCGCTGCTCGTACGTCGGGTTCGCGATCAAGCGCCCGTCCAAGCGCCCAACGCGGATGCCCGCGATGGGACCTGCCCACGGGATGTCCGAGAGGCAGAGCGCGAACGACGCTCCGGTCACGCTGAGCACGTCGGGGTCATGCACGCGGTCTGCGCTCATCACCGTCGCGATGATCTGCACATCGTTGCGGTACCCCTCGGGAAACAGCGGTCGACAGGGCCGGTCAATCAAGCGCGAGACGAGCACCTCGTCGTCTTTGAGTTTGCCCTCACGCTTAAAGAATCCGCCTGGGATTTTGCCCGCAGCGTACCCCTTCTCAACGTAGTCCACGCTCAACGGAAAGAAATCAATCCCAGGCCGTGGCGAGTCACTCGCACACGCAGTGACAAGAATCATCGTCTCGCCACAGGTGACCATCACCGACCCATGCGCTTGGCGCGCGAGCCGACCAGTTTCGACAGTGATCAGCGCATCGCCGACTCGAACGGATTCACGAACAAATGACATAAAAAGAGCTCTCGATTGGGAGGCCGCTCTTTGCGTGCAGACCGAAGCGCCCCCGAGAGAATCGCAAGGGGCATCACGCGGGGTGATGCCTGCGGTCTTCGTCGAGTCCACCTAGGGCGGCTGCAAACAAAACGAGCAGCAAATACCCAGGACAAAGGCTCGTCTGCAGGGTCGTCGTGTCTTGCCGTGGCTACCGCGATTGTTGCGTACTCACAGCCGCTCACATTTGCCCTGCATCGCGAAGCCCACAGGCGGCTTTGGATGCGATTCGCAGAGAAGTGAGCGCCGTATCTTTGCGCCGGCGAGCAGAACGATCGCCGAGCCAAAGAGCAAGAATACGCATTAAACGGGGGGGTCAACGGGTCGATCACAGAGGCGCCTAAAACAGAGCAAGCGGGCTCCGAGGTCCTGATGACTCGAAACCCGCCCGCACCTAAGCACACTCCGCGATGCTTTGCGACATCCCTTCGCAGGGATCTCGCGCTGACTACTTGCGGAGGTTGAGGACCGCGAGGATCGCGCGGTAGCGATTGACCTGGTTGTTCTTCAGGTAATCGAGGAGGCGGCGGCGCTGACCGACGAGCTTCAACAGCCCGCGGCGTCCGTGGTGGTCCTTCTTGTGAGCCTGAAAGTGGCCCTGCAGTCCATTGATGCGCTCGGTCAACAGCGCGATCTGAACCTCGGGAGAACCCGTGTCCGTCTCATGCCGACGGTGTGTCTCAATCAATCCATGCTTGGTCGTCGTGTGGAGCGCCATGTCCTGCTTCTCTCAGTCCTTCTCACAATTACAAAAAACGGTCGGCGAATATACCTGCCGAACCCGCCCTGTCAACGCAGGGGCTGCGCGGCCATCGCGGGTGCGTCGCCGTCGTGCGCGTCCCTTAACAGAATCCCGGACTCTTTTCGCGCGGATTGCTCATCGTCCGCACACAAAACTTTCGCCGTCCGCACTGAGCCTTCGCCCTCCGCTGCAAAACCCCAACAGACGCGTGATCACTTTTTTAGCCAAGGAGAGCGCCCATCGCTGCGTTGTACCAGAGCCGATCGAGTGGATTCTATCAGCATTTTCCCAAGGAAAACCACTCTTCGACGACCAACCATCGCGCCGACTCTGTCTCTCGGCCTGCGCTGTCCTCACGTTTCACGAAGGGCCCCCATGAAGTCTGTCCACACCCAAATGACCGCGATGCTCCTGATGTTTTCGGCTCCTGCAGCGGCGCAGAGTCAGTATCCCCGACCCGCACGGCCGCCGGTTGACATGGTATCTCCGGCGCCTCAGCCACCTGTCGTTGTGGGCCCTTCTGTGCGACCGGTGCCTGCACCGGCGAGCGCTTGTCCAACGGGAGACTGTATCGCGCACAGCATCGCGACCCAAGACACCTGCCTCATGTTTGACCGCGCCGCGACGGGCGACAATCGTTGGGCTCAGGGGCTGTCCCTTGAGATCGACAGCGCGATCTTCACTGAGCAAAACCAGCACGGATGGAACGTTGTCTCCTACCGCATCCAGTGGTCCAACGGCGCCTGGAGCCCCTGGCTTGTGTCGGGAGTCAACGACCTCGACCACAAGTACAACCCCACCCACAACACCATGCGTCGCATGTGGTCGTACTTTGCAGATCACCCTCACCAGGCGCTGGCTTGTCATCGCAACGAACAGTAATTTCGCTACTCAATTGCGCTCTTTAGGTCAGTCTAAACCGCTGTCCGTAGGCGCCATACGAAGGCACGCTTGGGGCATCGCGTCTTCGCCCGCGTCTTCGGGCGGGGCCATGTCCAGACAGGGCACCGGCGTCGCATCCATGGACACGATGTCCGGCGCAGGGGCACCGAGACAGGGTTGGGGCGCGCTGTCAGAGTTCATGCTGCTGTCGGGCGCGGCGCGGAGACAGGGCTGGGGCATCACGCTGTCGCCACACGCCACAAGCGAGCTCACCGCGCCAGCAGCCATCGTGGCGAGCGCGGCGCGGACAAATCGCTGGCGGCGCTCAAGGATTGCGGCACGGTCGGCGTCACGATCTGCGCCTTCGTCGTCGATTTTTTTTGGATCTTCTTCAGACATCACGACGTGCGCCTCCGAAAACAAAGACCGTATTGAATGAGCAATGTGTGTGATCGAACACTGCAATTTTGCACAAGAGAGCCATCACCCTACCACACCCAACGCCCCGCATCGTTTGCTCTGCACGAAGTGACACGGGGTGCTGTCGCGCGGTTGCGGATAGGCAGCGACCCGTCTAGCATCCCGCGCCTTCGCAGCCCTACGCAGTAGGTGTACTGCGCGCAGGGCGTGTCCGTTGATCACAAGCGGTCACGAGACACGATCTGCAGCCCACCCTCTTTGAGTTACCGATGCTCGATCGCCTTCAGAAGAACTCACAGTCTGCGCTTTTGGTCATTTTGGCCGTCACTTTGGCGGTGCTCTTCGGCACGCAGTTTGGCCCCCGCCAAGGCTGTTCGTCCGAGGATTTCAAGGGAGTTCCGTACATCGCCAAGGTGTACGGGAGGACCATCGCGCAGCAAGATTTTCAGTCCGTCGCACGCATCGTGCGGCTTAACGACAACCGCACAGGTCCCATGCGTCGCGCCATCGTCGACGGCCTCATCGAGCGCGAACTACTCGCGCACGAAGGCGAGCGCATGGGGCTCCGCGTCACTGAAGCAGAGCTCAACGACGAGATCCGAGGCGGTTATTACTTCGTCTCGCTCGGATCGCAGCAGCTCCCACAGCTGATGGGCTACGGCCGGGTTGAGTCATCTCGCCGATTTGCGATCTACAGCAACGACGAGTCGCGCAACCCCAATGATCCGCCCCCTGCGTTTAGGCTCGAAGACTTCGAGCGCTGGGTCGCAGGCGTGTATTCACGCACGATCACAGACTACAAAAACTTCATGGCGCGCGAGCTCCTCGCAGAGCGCGTTCGGACCATCGTGACCTCGTCCGTGCGCCCGTCCGTAGACGAAGTGTGGCGCGATTACGAGCGCAATCACACGCAAGTGTCCGTGCGATATCTTCGGTTTTCGCCTGACTTTTATCGTCTGACGGTGCGCGATGACGACCCCACTTTGGTGCAAGCTTTTGCTGCAAGTCACCAAGACGAGATCAACCGTCAGTGGGAGCAACGTCGTGAGTCACTCCGCGATTTGCCCGCACAGGTGCGATTGCGTCACATCCTGTTGCGCTTTCCGGACGACGCACAAGACCCCGCGAAGCTCGCGATTCGCCAGCGCGCCGACGAGATCCGTCGCCGCATCGCGACGGGCGCCGAGCCGTGGATCCGCATGGCGCGCTTGTACTCGCAAGACAGCGAGCACTGGAAAGATGGCGGAGAGACCAGCTGGGTCACCGCGGACCGCGTAGACCTCCCCGACGACGTCAAGCGTGCACTTACAGCGCTGTCCCCGGGACAAATGAGCGAAGTGATCCAGAGCCCCCTGGGTGTGCACATTGTGCAGCTCGTCGGTCGCCGACAGGGGACGGTCACCGAAGCTGACGGCAAAGCCGAAATCGCACGCGAGCTCTTCAGGCTCACCCGTGGCAACGAGCTCGCCAATGAGGCCGCTACGGGGGGCCAGCGCCGTCTAGGCGAAGCTGGCGCGACGCTCGATACCGTGTCGGCAGCGCTCGCCCAAGAAGCGCTCGAAGCGTTTTACCGTGGCCCCGTACCGGCAGCTGAGACCCTCGCTGGCGATAACCCCCTGGCCCCCGAGACCCGCACCGACGTGGGCGCTCCCGAGGTTCGCGAGACGCAGCCCTTCACTCAGAACGCGAGCTTTCCGGGCGTAAGCTCTGGCGACGCGCTGGTGAGCGCATCGTTCGCGCTGACCGCTGAGCGACCGAGCCCTGCGGCGCCGATCACCGTGGGCGACGAGCGGTTTATCCTTCGCCTAAAAGACGGCGGACTGCAGCGCGCATCACGCACCGACTTCGACGGCGAGCGGATTCGCTTGATGGATGAGTTCGTGAGCGCACGTCGCCGCGAGGCCATCTTGCAGTTCATCGCGCGATTGCGAGCACGCGCCGAGCGCGATCAACAGCTCCGCATGGGAACCTCGCCGCTCTTGCAAGAGCCACGTCGCGAGTCCGCCGAAGGAGCCACCTCTGGCGGCGCCGCCCCTAGCGCTCCCGCAGCGCGACCCAGCGCTCCCGCTCCTGCTCCCGCTCCTGCTCCTGCCAACTGATGCCGCCTCGACGCGGCCCACGGGCTCATCCCCGCGTGGTCGTGTAGGCTCGCGCTCGGCATGTCACGACTCTTTGCGGGGATCTACGATTGGTTCATGCGCGACACCGAGCGCGCGTGTCTGGCCGCCTGGCGCGCGACGTTGCTTGGCCCGCTGCGAGGCCATGTCGTCGAAGTGGGCGCCGGAACCGGGGCCAACCTCGCGCACTATCCCTCGGACCTCGCGTCGCTCACGCTGTGTGAGCCCGATGCACATATGCGAGCCAAATTGCAGCACAATATTGCGCAGTCGGCCTCACGAGAGACGTCTATTCTCGATGCGAGCGTCGAGTCTCTGCCCATGCAAGACGCCTCGGTCGATGTCATCGTGTGCACGTTGGTGCTGTGCTCGGTGAGCGACCCTGCGCTGGCGCTCAAGAGCTTCGCGCGCGTGCTTCGGCCTGGCGGTTCACTGGTCTACATCGAGCACGTCGCTGCACACAACGACCCCACGCGCCTGCGGTTGCAGCGTCGGATCGATGGGGTTTGGTCGCGCGTCGCAGAGGGATGTCACGTCACAAGAGACACCGCTGCGAGCATCCGACAGGCAGGATTTGAAGTGGTCCACGAGCAACGCGAGAGCATGCGCAAGGCGCTCCCGTGGCTGCGGCCCACCATTCGCGGCGTCGCACTCTGGCCATTGGTCACTTCGTCGCCGAGTTAAATTCTCCAAGGGTGATACTGAACGCGCTCTCAGATCTCGCCTTAACATCAGACAGTAAGGGCTAGTTTTTCAGGTTTTTTGCAGCTGGTCATGACCACGTACTTTTGTACGTGTGTCTCCAGTGTTCTTTTGAGTGGACGATGTATGTCCAATGCCGTTTGCGAGACTGGCCGAACCTGACTAAGACCAAGAGATGCACCGCGTCACCCTCGGCTCCCTCGACAACGGAATCCGCACAGTTCTGATCCACCGTCCTCACCTGCACCGCGCGGTGGTCACGGTCCTCGTAGGGGTTGGATCTCGCTATGAGACCCCTCGCAACAATGGGCTCTCTCATCTGCTCGAGCACATGTTCTTTCGAGGCACGCGTAGACACCCCGACGCCTCTGCGCTCAACGAGGCCATTGAGGGCCTGGGCGGAGATCTCGTCGCGACCACTCACGCGGACTACACGCTGTTTGAGCTGAGTGTGCCCCCGGATGGGGTCGAGCGCGCGTGCAAGCTCTTGGGCGCGATGCTCTCTCGACCCACGTTTTCGCAGCTCGAAGTAGAAAAGCAGATCGTGCGTGAAGAGATCATTGAGGACCTCGATGACGACGGTCACGTGATGCAACCCGACGTGCTCACCCGCGCGCAGGTGTTCGCAAACCACCCTCTGGGGTTGCCGCTGACTGGCACGCTCGCCAACGTGGCAAGCTTCGACACGGCAGATCTCCGCGCGCACTTGCGCAGGCACTACGTCGGCGGAAACATGGTCGTCGCGGTCTGCTCTCCCGAACCCATCGAACGCATTGCCCCATTGGTCGCGCAGGGTTTTCGCAGGATCAAAGAGGGAGTCCAGCGCATGCCCAAGCCCCTACGCACGCGACAACAGCGTGCGCGAATTGGCTTTGTCCCCCGCGCAGGCAGCCAGACCTGTCTTCGATTGGCGTTTGCTACTCCCGGAGGGACATCGCGCGAGGCGCGCGCGGTCGAGTTGATCACGCGCGTACTGCACGACGGCATGTCCACAAGACTCCACCGACGGCTCTGCGACGAGCTTGGCTTGGCGTACGTTGTGACCGCGGGGGTCGAGCTGTTTCGAGACGTGGGGCTCTTTGACGTCGGAACCTCGGTCGCGCACGACAGCGTCCCGCGCGTGATGGAGGAGGTGTTGACCATGCTGGGTGACCTCGCGATTGACGGGCCGACGCAGGCCGAGCTCAAGAAAGTACAGCATCGCTACGCGTTTGATCTCGCGTCGCTCGGCGATGACCCGACGGCGCTTGCGCGAGAGTATGGCTCAGCGACGCTGCTCAATTTGCCACTTGATTTGCAGGCACTTCGCGCACAGAGCCTCGCGCTCACGCCCGCCCTGCTGCGCGCCGCGGCGGCACGAGTGTTCTCTGCGTCGGGGCTCAATCTCACTTTGGTGGGCGACCTTGACCCTGAGCAGTTGCACTCGGTTCGCAACGCGATCCGGCGATTTCGGGTGAGATTGCAGCGGGCCAACACGCTCTTCAGAGCCCCTCCTGCGAGGGTTCTTAGTCGCCCCACGATCGCGCAAGCCGCGATGAACCGCACGGTGCGCACTGCACAAATCGCACGATAACGGACTCATCGTTGTCTTGTGCAACCGCCAGCACACCGCGTACGTTGTTGCCCACGGATACCCTCTGCTGTCATGGAGCGCGACCCCCGACCCGAACAACTGATTCTTGACGTGGGAGCCAGCACGCTCACCACGCCTTGGACCAGCCTAGATCCAGGGCTTTCTGCGTTTGACGCTGACAACTCTGCGCGCCGATGCCTTGAACGCAAGCTGAGCGCCGACGTCGGCGCGCTGGTGTTCGTGCGATGGACCGACAACACTCGGACCATGCTCTCGACGCGTCGCCGGGGCGATGCGCTCTTGCTGCGACTGCATCGCATGTTTGCGAGCGCACCGGGCGATGTCGTAGCTGCCGTTGGGAGCTATCTGGCGCGCTGCGATCACGCCTCGGCGCAGGTGATTGATGCGTTTATCTCGCGGCAGAGAGACTGCGTGAGGCAGCCACCGCGACGCCCCGAGGACCTCATCACGCAGGGCACTGTGCACGACCTTGCGGCGCTGACACGATCACTTTGGTCTGCGTATTTTCAGGGACCTCTCGAGGTCCATGCGTCTTGGTCGCGCATCGGGTACGGCCGCAAGCGCGCGCGCAAGAAGACCATCCGGTTGGGGCTCTATCTCTTCGATGAGCAACGGATTCGCGTGCATCCAGTGCTCGATCAAGACTGGGTTCCTGAGTTTTTTGTTGGCTGGGTGGTCTTTCATGAGCTCGCCCATCACGTCATTGGGCAAGGGCAGAGCCAGGGGCGCCGCGAGGTACATTCTCAGGCATTTCGCAGACTCGAATCGACCTACCGAGAGCACGAACGCGCGCGCACGTGGGAGCGCGAGAACTTGGCCAAGCTCATCGCGACACGCAGACGCGCTACGAGCTGACTGCGGTGGGGCCTGGTGGTGTTGTGCGTCTCCGCTTGCTACCCAGCGCACGCTGCGGTAGCCCTGTTTTAACTGACCCATGAAGCTGGTGATCGAACGAGGGCGGACGGTCCCGTTCAGCGCACTTCCGCCGCGCAGCATTGCGCTTGATGGCTACGTGCAGGGCCCGGCGATTGATGCTGAACAAGAGCGCTACAGTTTTGACCACCACGGTGGCTGTGTTCGGCATGCGACACGGTCCACCGCCGAGCAGGTACACGACGCGATTGTGCTGGGGCTTGACCCCAACGGGCTAACTATTTACTGCAACGATGTGGACCTCGACACTGCGCTCGCGGTCTGGCTCTTGGCGAACCCGCATCGGGCGCAAGAAGAGCTCGTAGGGCAGCTCACGGTCGCTGCAGGGCTGCTCGATGCACACTCTGGGGCTTATCCGGTGGGGCCTGCGATGCGCCACGTGATCGAGTGGCTGAGCGAACCCGAGACGCGGGCGCGGGCCAACGGGCAGTATTGGGCCATGGATGACGTAGCGCTGGGACAATTGCTAGGAAATGTCTCGCGACGCATTGATGTGTACACCCACGGAGAGGCGCGCGCCGACGTCACGCAGTTCGCGATTGATGAGCGCTACGAGATTGAGCGCGAAGGCACGGGCTGGGTGCTCGCACGCACCGTCGGGACGCGCGCACATGGAGCGCTGTTTCGTGATGGCTATCTTCGGTTGCTCATCTATCGGCAGCTGCCCGACGGGAGCTACGGTTACACGGTCGCCAAGCGCTCGGAATTCGTGAAGTTTTTTCCGGTCGGCGAGATCTTGCAGGTGCTTGATCAGCACGAGCCAGGCTGGGGCGGAGGGAGCACCATTGGCGGAGCTCCGCGCAACGCCGACGGGTCACGTTCGAGAATTTCGCCCGACGAAATCTTCTCGATCATCGAAGCGGTTGTGGTCAAAACCCGCATAGAACACAACGCGCCGACCACCGCCGCTTCTCCCGACGTGACCATGAAGCTCCGCGCACTCCGTTGACACTGGGGGGTCTGTTCGCCATGGTTCTCTCGCGTGTGGGTTAAACCCACGCGTCGAATGCATTTTCACAGCGCGCGAGTGACTGCACCGCGTCGCAAGACAGAGGAGCCCTTCTCATGGCCGATGGCGTATTGACTGTGACCGATCAGACGTTTGACAGCGAAGTGACCGAGTCCACGGTGCCCGTTCTCGTGGATTTTAGCGCGGTTTGGTGCGGCCCCTGCAAGGCTCTTGAGCCCATCGTCAAAGACGTTGCCAAAGAGTTCAGTGGTCGGCTTAAGGTCGTCAAGGTCGACATTGACGACTCCCCCGGGATCGCGAGCCGCTTCGGTATCCGTGGCGTCCCCACCGTGATCGTGGTCAAGGGTGGCAAAGAGGTAAAGCGACAGGTTGGCCTCGTGCCAAAGCCCAAGCTCGTGCAGCTCTTCTCGGACCAGCTCTAAATTCTGATCTCCTGCGGCGCTGGGTGAGCCAGCAGGGCAACGGACATCGCGACGGCTACTCGTCGAGCAGCTCAATCTCGCCGGTGTCTACGTCTGCAAATTCACGGTTGCGTCGATCGGCGTCCATCTCGTCAGCGGCTTCTAGCAATCGTGGATCGATCCCGTCGACATCGCGTGATGTCGGACGAGCCGCGGGAGCGCTCAGCGAAGGGATCCGAGGCATCCGCGGAGAGGGCGCAGGGGCCGCGGGCATCGCAGGCACACCGACCGGCAATCCCGTGCGGGCGATCACTGGGGAAGGCGAAGGGCTCGGGGGACGTGACGGGCGGGGTGCAGAGACCTGCCCACGCTGACCGATCTGCACGGCGGGAGACGGTCGCGCGACGGGGACAGCAGGCATGGCAGGCACGCTTGAGCGCGCGGTCATGGGACGCTGTGGCGCGGGAGGCCCAGCGATGGGTGTCGCAGCCGAGGGCTCTGGGACCGAAGGCATGGGCGGCGACGAGCGAGGTGGGGCCCCGGGCATCGACGGGAGCATAAGGCCACCCGATCCGAGGGGGCGACCCATGGGACCGCGCGCGGAGGGGAGCGAGGGCTGTGTAGACGTAAGGTTGGGCGAGGCAGCGTTTGGCACCGCGCCAGGCATGGGAGGCAGTGACTCACGCTTCGGAGTGGCAGAAATAGACGCGCGGGGCGCTGCCACAGTGGTCTGACCACCCTCGGAGTCTTCGGTGGGAGGAGGCACCTCGGGGATGGGCTGTGCGACGTCCATGGGGCGGCGCTCGAGCCCGCAGGACTTGGCAAGCTGAGTCATCAGCGTGCCTTGTCCGCCAGGGCGCTTTGTTCGGTCGCGCTCTAAAAGCTGGCGAATGGCCTTGCAGACCTCGGGAGAGAGCCCTGCCTCTTCGAGTCCATGCGCGGTGGGTGAGCCAGTGAGAAGCTCCGCCGCGATCGCGCCAAGCGCAAAGAGATCGGCGGTCGCTGTAACTTTTTTTCCCGCGATGACTTCGGGGGCGACGTACGTAACGGCCTGCGCAAACGCACGCAATCGAGGCTGCAGACGCTCGGGCGGCACAGCGCCAAGGATGGCACCATTGGTCAAGACCACCCCGGTGGGCGTGATCAACACGTTCTCTGGGCGAAGCGCGCCATGGGGCGTAGCCGAGTGAAGCGCCGAGATCGCCGACAAGATCGCGAGCAACAATCGCAGGGATTCTTCAGGTGAAAACGCAGGGCTTTGTGCGCTCCGGGCCTCGATAAGCTCACGAAGCGAGACGCTCTCCACGGGCGTATAGATCGCGTAGAGCAGCTCGTCCGTTAGCCCCACTTCAATGGGGAGGGCGCTACCCGCCATGGGCCGTCCTGCGAACATTTCGAGTTGGTGACCCAGCGCTTCACGCTCTTGATCCGTGGGCACAAGCGCAGGGGAGAGCACCTTGAGGAGGACGTCACGCCCTTCGACTCGGTCACGCACGGCATAGGTCGTACCGAGCGCACCAAATCCAAGGATCGCGCGGGCCTCAAAGCGACCATCTACGAGGTCGCCAAGAGAGACTGGCAGCTCGAGAGCACTACCGCAGTGCGCGCATTCGGCGACTTCGGAGTGCACCTCGGCGGTGCAATAGGGACAGCGCAACGCCACAACGAGGGCCACTGTACACCGACTCGCTGTTGCACACAGCCTACGAACTGCAGAAGCTACGTGAGAATCGCACGAGCAGCGCAGAGCCGAGCAATTCTCAGACTTTAGCGACCCGTGGAGCCAAATCCCGAGCCGCCCCGCGGAGTCGCGTCGAGGTCATCCGTTGCGCTCCACGTCACGCGGATCACTGGGCACACGACGAGCTGCGCGATGCGATCTCCGCGCGTGATCACGATGGACTCGTTGCCGAGGTTGATCGCCAAGACCTGGATTTCGCCACGGTAATCCGAGTCGATCGTCCCAGGCGCGTTGACCATGGCGAGCCCCTCGCGCCGCGCGCGTCCCGAACGAGCGCGGATTTGCCCTTCAAATCCCTGAGGAATCGCCACAGCGATGCCAGTCGGAATGGCCACGCGAGCCATCGGCGCGAGTGTGATGGGGTGATCAAGCGCAGCGACAAGGTCAAGCCCTGCCGCGCCCTCGGACGCATACGAGGGCAAAGCGAGGCCCTTGGCGTGAGCAAGCTGAGAGATCGCGATTTGCAGGGACACGGGGGCGTACATGACCCAACCTCGTAGTCCAGCGCAGAGAGACCTGTCAGTTTTCTTGCAGCCGGAGCGATCCCTCAGGAGAGTGCTTCGTCGGAGTCAGCGGGTGTTTGCTCTTCGGGGAGAGAAGGCTCGGGGCCCAAGCGCAGGCGCTCGAGGGCTGCGCGGGCGGCGGCTTGCTCAGCGTCTTTTTTGCTTCGACCACGTCCCTGCGCGGTGACTACATCGCCCGCGTCGATCGCGACTTCGTGCTCGCGGTCGTGGTCGGGGCCATACGTTGCGATGATCCGGTACTTGGGTGTGATTTTGTATTCGGCCTGCAATAACTCTTGCAGAACCGATTTGGGATCATCGGTGCCGACGCGGGTGACCTCTTCGATGCGCTCAGCTAGCAACTTCAGGATCACAACGCGCGCGCTGTCGATGCCCCCATCGAGAAAGACCGCGGCAAACACCGCTTCGAGTGCATCTGCGAGCAGCGAAGCACGCGCGCGGCCTCCAGAGCGGTCTTCGCCGCGCCCCAACCGCATCGCTTCACCAAGGTCTACTTTGCTCGCGGCGCGAGCGAGCGAAGACTCGTTGACAACCGCAGCACGCAGGCGCGAGAGGACCCCTTCGGGCGCGTTGGGGACGCGCTGCCAGAGCGACTCACTCACCACCATGCCGAGCACCGAATCTCCGAGAAATTCCAGGCGCTCGTTGTCCATCCCGAAGCGCTCACGCTGCTCCCGTGGGATGCTGTGTTCGCTGGTCCACGAGCGATGCGTGAGCGCCGCTCTGAGGGCGATTTCGTCGTTAAAATCGTAGCCCAACGCGCTCTGCAGCCGGGCGTGCAATGGATCAGTCATGCGAGCGGGTCCTCGATCAATTCGGACTCTTCGTTTTCGCTACGGCGAGCGGCGAGGCGTTCGCGCACGTGACGCACAAGGACCTCGGCGTATTGCTCAAACGGAGGGCATTCGACCGCATGCGGGGCGAGCATCGCGCGGGCTGTGCGGGAGTCGTAGGTGACGTCTGTCGCGAGCTGCTCAACAAAGGCACGAGGCGAGCGCAATACGCGCTCAAGCCCTGGCGTGCGCAGCACTGCACGCGTGATGTTGGCAGGGATAAATCCACGCGAAAGTTTGTGTCCGGCGGCGCGTGAGATCACGTCGTAGATCCTACGCGCAGGCAGGGGCGCCGGGTCCACAAGGTGAACCGTGCGAGATCCTGGCTTGGGATCATCGTGAAGCGCAGCCGCGGCACGCGCGACAAAATCGATGGGGACCAGGTTGAGCGGCGCATCGCCACGCACGGGCAACGGCAGAGAGAACTCTGATGGCGCAGAGAGCAAGAGCAAGATGAGCATGTAGGGCCCATCGAAGCGGTCGATCTCACCGGTCTGCGAGTCGCCCACAATAAGACCTGGGCGCAAGATGGTGATGGGCAGCGCGTCCATTTCGCGCCGAACCAGCCGCTCAGCGCGAAACCGGGTACGCTCGATGTGCGTGCGAAAACGCTGTCCAAGTTCGAGTTCGTCTTCGAAGACGGTCCCCGTGCGGTCGCCCGAAACGGTCGCTGTCGAGTGAACGATCAAGCGCTGAAGGGCGACACAAGCGCGTGCAAATTCGAGCACCTCACGCGTGCCGTCAATATTGAGCGCCTCCGCCGTGCGGTCGTCGGCGCCCTCGTAGGACACAAACGCATGGTGCTGAATGTGTGTAATTTTGCTACTCATCGCGCGCCACTCATCGCCCGAGAGGCCCAGGTCAATGCTGGCACAATCCCCCGTGAGCAAGGTGATGCGGTCACAATGAGGGGATCGGTCAACGATGCGCTTCGCGCGATCGACGAACTTCTCGCGGACGAGCAGCGACACCTGCGCGTTGGGTCGCGTCGCGAGGACAGCGTCCGTCACACGCATCGCGATCATGCGCGGAAACCCAGTGACGAGCACGTGCTGGCTCATGACGCCCTCTGCGCAAAGGATACGGACGGTGGCCATGGCGCGCCGTGCGCGATCACTATCGCGGTGTACAAATCGGCGACGCGCTCGCGAAGGCGAGACACCGACGACGAGTTGTCGACGACCCAGTGAGCGCGCTGGACTTTTTGCACAAGCGGGAGCTGTGCGTTCATTCTGGCGCGTGCGTCTTCTTGCGAGAGTCCATCGCGTGCGGCGACCCGTGCTTGCTGGACCGCAGGGTGAACCGTGACCACCATCAATCCGGCCATTGCGCGGTCGGTCTTTTGCTCTACGAGCAGCGCGGCTTCGTAGAGTCCCCAGCGAGCGCCCTGCTCGCCGAGTGACTGAAACCGCCGCATGCTCTCGGCGGCGATCCGAGGGATCACGATGCTCTCAAGCGCGCGTCGTAGTTCGGGCTGCGCGAACACATGGGCCCCTAGGCGCTTGCGATCCAAGGTGCCATCGGCAGCGAGAAACTCTGCTCCAAAACGGGCGACGACCTCGGCGAGGCCCTCCGTCTCGGGTGCGACCACGTCCCGTGCCACTTGGTCGGCATCAATGATCGAAACGCCGCGCGCTGCGAAGTGCGCAGCGACGGTGCTTTTTCCGCAGCCGATTCCGCCTGTGAGTCCAAAGACCTGCATCGAGAAGGCACTCTGTGTCAGCACGGGCATCGGATGCAAGCCCCTCGGTGTCTCTCGGGCAAATGACAGCAAACTCGCGTGCATGCGGCCGGGTAACCTACACTTGTCGGGCTGTTTGCCATGGCAGAACAATCTCCTCCGTCAACTCATGGGCCCAACATCGTCGATCTTCGCGCAGAGCGAGAGCGACGGCAGGGTCTGGCCACGCGCGAAGTCACGTCCGTGGCGCCCTCTGAGCTCACCCGCGCGGTCGTTGAGCGAGGGCAACCGCTGCTTGAGGCGGGCCTTGACCGCGCCCAGGCGAGCGAGCTGCTTCGGGTGAGTGTTCGACGGATGCGTGGGTGGGAGCGCGCGGGTCTCTTGCGCCCATCGCTCGCGCAAGGGCGCTACACATTTGCGGATTTGCGCGGCGCGCGAGTGCTCGCGGCGATGAGTAAGCTCAAGCTCTCGCTAGAGCAAATGCGCACCATGATCGAGGGGCTTCAGCGCTTACTTGCCGACGAGCGACCGGCGATCGCGCTGCGTATTCGGGTCGAAGGCCGCTCGGTCTTGGCTCGTGACGACAAGGGGAGTTTTGACGTCCGGTCGGGCCAGGGCGTCTTGGATTTCGAGACCGGGATCGCTGTCGTGCGTGCCATTGGGCAGGCGACGTCGGGCCCTCACGATCGGACCGCGTACGAGTGGTTTTTGGAGGGATGCCGGCTGGACGGGGACGAGGCTACGCGCGTTCGAGCCGTGAGTGCCTACCGTCGCGCTGTGACTTTAGACGAGACCCTCGCGCCGGCGTGGACCAACTTGGGCGCGCTCTATCTCGCAGACGGCGAGCCGGACGAAGCGCGCAAGTGCTTTGAGCTCGCGATGGAGGCGGACCCTGCGCAAGCAGAGGCTCCATACAACCTCGGTTTTTTACACGTCGAAGCCCACGAGTACGAACGAGCGCTCACGCTCTTGGCGCAGGCCATCGCGATGGAGCCGACGTTTGCAGACGCGCATTTTAATCTGGCGGTGGCGCTCGATGAGCTCTCACGACACACCGAGGCGCGTGCCCATTGGGAGATGTACCTTGAGCTCGTGAGCGATGGTCCCTACGCCGAGGTCGCACGCAAGCGGCTACGTCGCCGGGACCCCTGAGCGCTACAGCCCGGCGACGTCGCCGGATCACTCGCCGGACGGGGCAGCGAGCACTGTGTCTACGTCATGCGAAGTGGCAGCTCGCGCGATCCACTGGGTCAATTGCACCGAATCGGCGCACCCCTCGATGACCTCACGCTGCGCTTGGGT
>JAUXYJ010000024.1 GCA_030694465.1 Deltaproteobacteria bacterium
GGGACGCCTGGCGCAGGTGCTGGACGCCAACAACAACCCCACGACGGCGACCTACGACTCGTTGGGTCACATGATCTCGCTCAACAACCGAGACAGTGGCCTGATCGAGTATCACTACTCCGCGGCTGGAGACCTCGGGGCCAAGGTCACCCCGAACCTCCGCGCGGCCTCTCCATCGCAGCGGATTCGCTACGTGCACGACCGGCATCGGCTGACCGAGGTGCAATACCCCGACGGCCGCTTGGTGGGCCTCGCCTACGGCGGACCCGGCGCGTGGGGCAACAGCGCAGGGCGGTTGCAGTACCGCAGCGACGACTCGGGCTCGACCTGGTTTGCCTATGGCGCGCTGGGTGAGACCACCGACACGTGGCGTTATCTGCGGCCAGCGGGCAACCAGTCGTACTGGACGTGGGTCTCGACGCAGTTTGTATCGGACGCTTTTGGCCGACAGCGCTCGGTGACCTACAACGACGGCGAGGTCGTCAACTATCTCTATGATCGCGGTGGCAATCTGCAGCGTGTCACAGGGACTCCCTCGGGAGGTTCCACACGCGATTACCTGAGCTTTGTGGGCTATGACGCCTATGGCCAGCGCTCGCGTGTGATGCTCGGCAACGGCACCGAGACACGCTATCAACGCGACCCGCTGATGCAGCGGCTGACGCACGTCGACACCGATGGCCCCGGTGGGGCTGCGATCCAGCGGCTCTTCTACAAGTACAACGAGTCGGGCAACATCACGCAGCGGCGGCAAGAGCTCACCTCGGTGATGGGGAGCCCCTTTGGTGCGCATGTTGAGCAGGCGTTTAGCTACGACCACCTTGGGCAGCTGACCGGCGCGTCGGGCTACTACCAAGAGTCCGCAACGCACGAGCGCCGCTACACGCTCTCGATGGCCTACGACGGGATCGGCAACATCACGCAGAACACGCAGACCGACGTGCGCGCGCTGCTGGGCGGCGGCTCTCCGGTGCCGGTGTCTGCGACCTCGCACGCGCTGAGCTACGCGTACCAACAGCTCGGGAGCACGCGTCCTCACGCGGCGACCACGGTAGGAACACGGAGCTTTACCTTCGATCCCAACGGCAACCAGCTGGGCTGGCTGGACTCGGCCACCAACGCCAAGCGCGAGCTGCTGTGGGACGAGGACGACCGGCTTGAGTCGGTGACCACGGACGGCGCGACGGTGAACTTTCTCTACGACGGCGCGGGCGAGCGCACGCACAAGTGGTCGAGCGGGGGCACTTCGATCTACGCCAACGCGTACTGGAGCGTGCGCAACGGCGTGCAGACCACCAAGCACGTGTATGCGAGCGGGCAGCGCATCGCGAGCCTGGTCACCGACCCGGTGAGCGGGACCGAAGAGCACTGGTTTCACACAGACCACCTCGGCAGCACGCAGTTTGTGAGCGACGCGTCGGGGGCCGTGCGCGAGCACCACGAGGGCCTGCCCTTCGGAGAGCCCTGGATCGAAGAGTCCAGCGCGAGCGACACGACTCCGTTTCGGTTCACGGGCAAAGAGCTCGATTCTGAAACGGGGCTTCAGTACTTCGGAGCCCGGTACTACGACCCACGGCAGGCCCAGTGGGCGAGTGTGGATCCGATTGTCACAGAGCCGACGATTCTGTCGCTTGCGCTAACGCATCCACAGCATCTGTGGGGCTACAGCCAGAGCGCGAATTCGCCGGTAGTGCTGCGAGATCCCGATGGACGATGCTGGGGAGCAATCATTTATGGCGGCTTCATGGCAGCCGGATTTTACGCTGTCATGACGAGCCATTCGTGTAGCGATGGGCCCACGCCAACAGGGCTTGCGGGGGCCTTTGCTGGCGGCGCGACTGCTGGCGGTGCTGGCGCAGTTCTCAGCGGTGCAGGTGGCGCCTCTATGAGTTTGGGTCGAGGGATGGCCGTGGGCGGCTTCTCGTCCCTTGCTGGAACCACTGCTTCGACTCTTGTCACGTCTCAGCGCTTGCCATCGGCGGGTGAGGCTGCCTTGTCGTTGGCGTCGGGTGCTGCCATCGGCGGCGCGATTCAATTGAGAACTGCGAGGCAAGTTTCCTCGGCTGGAGAGAGCTCAACCAATCGAACACCTGCGGCATCGATGCCTGCTGCGGTGGCGAGAACAGGCACACCGGTCCATCCGATCGAAGAGGTTGCATTGGATTCTCTTACAGCGTTACATCCTGTGCCACGCGCCGAACAGCCTCCCAACCACATCGAGGACATTATGCAAAATATTCAGTCCAATGGTTACAATCGCGGACTAGCGATCCTCGTACTTCGAATGCCACGTGGCGAGCTGTTGATTGGAGGAGGACATCATCGCGCAGAAGCGATGAGACGGCTTGGCGAGACGACCATTCCCGCACGTGTCGTCAATTGGTTCGCTACGCCTACGCGATTTAGGGAGAGTTATCTCAAGGAGTTCGGGGACGTCATTCGTAGGTTTTTGCCCAATGAATAACTGGATTCGCAGAGTGCCGCGCTCAGCTACCGAGATTGCGTGCCCCGCCTGTGATTGGCGTTGGCAAGCGGCGGGCGTGGGGCTCGATCACCATATTCACCCATGCGGCAAATGTTATGCGCGCACATTCTCCTGGTCGCCTGATCATTCCCGCGTATTGGTCTGCGTTGATCTTGCGCCACCCGAACTTCGAAAGTTCTTAGAGTGGGCAAGCGCCTCGTTGGACGAGTACGATTTCACGGTCTTGTACGGTTACCTCGACGACGTTTTTGGATTCCCAGCGCCCGAGGCGTAAACAGCAGTAGCGGCGTCATTGGCTAAGCGATTGTCGGGGTCTCGTGCAAGGCCGTCTACGACAAGCTTTCGCGCTGCACTTCGATCTGCGCACAGAACCGAGCCAACCGACCGTTGCGTCGTCCTCTGTGGCGGAGGATCAAGCACTATTCGATCATATGGATAGCGCGCGAAGGACGCTGCCATACGGAGATTGCATTTTTTTGTCGCAAGAGCTGATCCGAAATACTGACAGAGGTGTACTTGTCGCCATTACGCCGAGAGGACCTGGCTTTTTGCCTACACTACCAGGTGTGGCGTCAGAACCTTGGGCCAATCATGCGGGCGTATTGATTCCCGATGGTCGGGTTGTTGATCCTCTCTTACGACGCATCTATCCATCGGTTGAGTCCTTTCGGAGAGCCATTGTTGGAGACCTACCTGTGAACACAATGATCAATGGAGCGATGCAACCATGACCCAGTTCAGAGTGATTTATGTTGGGGCGTCACTATCAGGCCGTTGTGTGTCGACATCTGAGGTCCTGCGATTCGCAGGAAAACATGACAGTTCACGATGGACCGGTCGCGAAGAGTATGAGCTTGCCTTCGTTGATCGTGACATTCGCAACGAGCTCGTTGTCTCCATTTCCCATGCGCGTGCACAGCGATTCTCCTATGATCCGACGAGTTCCGAACTTCAACCTGAGATCGCAGAGGAGATCTCTGGTCTAGAAAGAGCCGATGGCATTGTCTTCGTGATTGACGGACAGATCGAGCGTTGGCATGCCAATCTTCATGAGTTTGAGAAACTCCAGCGGGATCTACGGTCGCGCGGGATGGATGCGTCCAAGAAGCCGACAGTCTTTCAGATTAATAAGCGAGACCTCCCGAGTTACGCTTGGACCGAGGAAATGGCCCGGCATTTCTATGCGGATCGCTGTGCCTATGTTGAGACCTGCGCTGAGAGAGGCGACGAGGCAATCGAGGCATTTCGAACGCTTGTGCGGATGATTCGCGATTGAGTGGGATGAAAACTTGGGGCTCGCACAGCCCAAGCAGCCGCTGCGGTGAAGCAGCGACGCTCCTCACGGGCACCGCTGGGAGGGCGCGCGAAGGTATTGCATCACCGGGTAGGGCCTGGCAGGGCCTCGGCGAAGGGTGCGCGCTACAGGGACCCCACTGCCATGGCGGGCTGCCATGGAGGTCCGTGCAAGACCGCCACCCGAGCTCGCGGTTTATCTCCATAAATCCTGCGATTTCGCTCGTGGATTGCCCTTCGCATTGTCCCAGCACGCCGCAGATGGAGACACCGTACGACACGTTTGCCAAGGATCTGATCGAGGGCGCGCTGAGCGTTGGCTCGACGGTCTCGATCGAGCGCTCGGTCACGCTGCCCACGCTCTACAGCGACGCGGTGGTAGACCCCTTCGACGACTCGACGGCCCTCGCCTCGCGCGGAATGCTCGGCCGCATGGGCCGTGAGCCCTGCGTGATCGAGCCCCACGCCAAGGTGCCCAGTGTGTCCCGCGTGGACCAGTGTCTCGCGCGGGCCTCAATGTTGCGCGCCGAGCAAAACCGTCTGCGAATTCTCTGGGTGATCTCAACTGGGAGGCCCCGCTCAGTGATCACGGCTTGGGGCCTCAGAGAGTCCCCCAGCTGGGGCCCTGGGGTGTATCTCTCGCGCATCACGCGCGCGCCAAGGGTGATCGTGCTGCGTGAGCTTCTGCGCACACCGGACACGCTGCTCTTGCGCTTGATGGGGCGAGGACACGTGCTCTGCGACGCGCTTGCGGACTTCGCGGACTTGCCCAAAACTGGCTGGGAGCGACCCTTGGTGAGCCTGATGGTAGAGCGCGTGGGCGACGAGCTCGCGCGCATGACTGGCGATGATTCGCTGCGAAAGGACCTGCAAATGCGATACGCACAGCTGAAAGAACAAGACGACAACCGCATCCGCGCAGCCGAAGAGCGCGGGATCGCCCTCGGTGAAGCACGCGGTGAAGCACGCGGTGAGGCACGCGGTGAAGCACACGCCACACGTGATGCGCTGCGGCGGGTGATCCGTGCGCGTGGGTGGGGGCTCGACCCGGCGCGCGAAGCGCTGATCGCGCAGACCGAAGCGCTCTCGGTGCTGCACGAGTGGATCGCGCGTGCGGCTACCCTGGACACCCTCGCGGCGGTGTTTGCTGGCTGACCCGGCGACGTCGCCGGGTTAGCGGCCCAGGGGCTCCGTGGCCGATCCTCTAGGCATGCTCTGTGTCGACGTCTCTAAGATCCGTGGGCGCTTGCACTATATCGGCCTTTGCGCGCTCTCTTTTGCTCATACAGCTGCTTGTCTGCCTCGGCCATGAGCTCTTCAAGTGAGCACGGATGCTTGGGGTCAAACGCGGCAATACCGATGCTAAACGAGAGTTGGTGCGGGCTCGTGACTGTGTTGTTGTAGTCGCGCACGGCGACGCGCACTCGCTCGACCACGCGGTCGAGCCCCTCGCCGACATCTGCAAACACCGTAAACTCGTCCCCTCCCAGTCGCGCAAGAATGTCCGAAGTCCGAAAGACTGTCCGAAGCACGAGCGCCGCGCCTGCGATCGCCAGATCGCCTTCTTGGTGCCCATACCGATCGTTGATGCTCTTAAGTCCGTCCAGATCTAGGTAAAGGACGTGTGAGGTCCGGCCTTGACGCTGTGCGAGCGACAGATGCTCTGCGCCAATCTTTAAGAACCCACGTCGGTTGTAGAGCCCCGTGAGCTCGTCGGTGAGCGAGCTTGCTTCTTGTTGTTGAGCGTACTCTACAAGACCAAGCCTGACGCGCGTCTCTTCGGTGATGTCTCGGATAGACATAATGCAAGCGGGTTCGCCTCCGAACGTGGTCCAGACATGCCCCTCACACTCTACGCGAATCTCTGCTCCTTGCTTGGTCCTGCAGCGTACCTCTTCGAGTGTTCCTACTTGGCCTTGCTCAGCGTTTTTCCATTGCAACTCAAGCCGCGGATAGTCCAGAGGGTCAACGAATTGACTACAGGATGCCCCTACGAGCTCTTCGTTACTTGGGTATCCGAGCAGCGCCACCACTGAAGGGTTCACATACCGAATCTTCTCTCCTGACCGGACAATAATTCCGATCGAGACTCCCTCGATCAGCTGCCGGAGCTCCATCTCAGACTGCCGAATCTGTGCAATCTGGCGTCCGCGCTCGCGCGCATACCGGAGCGAGCGCTCAAGCACCTTCAGCGTCAGGTCACTCTTGGCGATGTAATCGGCGGCGCCCGCTCGCGACGCCGCCTCGTCCACATCGCTTGCGTTGCTTCCAGTCAGCAAAATAACCGGTGTAGTGACCTCTTCAGGCAGCGCGTTGAGCAGGTCCACGCCGGTCTTTGCCCCCAGCTGTTGGTCGAGCAAGCACGCCACGTATTCGCCAGTCAGAATCGCACTCAGACCAGACTCATAGGTTGATTCCCAGCAAATCGCCAGTCGGTCTGAAAGCTGGCCTACCAACTCCTGAACCAAGAAGAAGTCATCTTCGTCATCATCAATCATCAGAATGCGAGCACTCTGAGATTCTAACGGGCTAGAGGTCTTCATTCTGGAAGCTCCACAATCTCGAACCAGTATCTACCGAGACTCCGCATCACCTCTACAAGCGCGACAAAGTTAATGGGCTTTTTGATAAACGAATTGGCGCCCAAGTCGTAGCTTCGTGCGATGTCTTCTTCGGCCTGCGACGTCGTCATGATGATGACAGGGATCCGTCGAAGATCGGGATTGCGCCGGATCTCACAGAGGGCCTCGCGGCCGTCCATTTTTGGCATATTGAGATCGAGCAAAATCAAGCCAGGTCGGGGCGCGCTGCTGGGAACGGCGTATTTTCCGCGATGGCATAAATACTCTAGTAGTTCAACGCCGTGCTCGACGAAGCGCATCTCGTTCTTGAGGCGGCTCTCCACAAGCGCGTCTCTGGCCATTTCGCGGTCATCCACGTCATCGTCCGCAAGAAGAATCAGGACCGATCTCTTGTCACTCATGGTTGGACTCTATTTCTCCTGCCAAGGCTGAAATTTGATCCTGAAGGTCGCGCCAACTCCGGGGGTTCCGGACGCCGCAATGGTCCAACCGTGCCTCTCGACAACCTTGCGGCAGATGGCGAGCCCAATGCCCGTGCCTGGGTACTCGAGTCGACCGTGGAGGCGCTGAAAGATCCCGAAAATACGCTCAGCGTACTGTTGTTCGAAGCCAACGCCATCGTCCTCGATCCAGAGTTCATCGTCACGCCAGGACACTCTGATCGTCGCGGGAATCTCGGGACGAGCAAACTTGAGCGCATTAACAATGAGGTTCTGAAAGAGCTGTTGCATTTGCGTTGCGTCGGCCAAGACCGTCGGCAACGGAGAGACACTCACCGTGCCCTTGGCGCGCTCGATCTGCAGATCTAGGTCCCGCAACACATCCCTGAGCACCTCATTCAGGTCGATCTTCGAGAAGGGCTTGGCTTTGGTCGTAACACGTGAATACGTCAGGATATTCTCAATGAGCTCTTGCATGCGCGACGCTGCAGAGTCCAGTCGGTCGAAATAGCCGAGGGCTTCTCCCTCAAGCGAGGAGCCTAACTTGCTCCTGAGACGGTCGACAAACGTCCTGATTTTTCGCAGGGGCTCTTGAAGATCATGCGAAGCGATCGAGGCAAACGTCTCTAGCTCACGGTTGCTGCGCTCAAGGTCGCTCGCGAGTCGCCGAAGCTCCTGCTCGGCCAGCTTTTGTTGGGTTACATCTCTCGCTACGGCATAGAGAAGCCCTGTCTCAGGATCGGGAGTGCCGTTCCACGACAGCCATTTGTATGATCCGTCATTGCAGCGATAGCGGTTCTCAAAGAGAATGCTCGGGAGTCCCGACGCAAGCTTCGCAACTTCTGCAAACGTTGAAGCAATATCCTCGGGATGGATAAAATCGACGAATGGCTGGCCGAGGAGCTCTTCGCTCGAGTAGCCAAGGGTGGCTCTGAACGAAGAGTTCACTTGCTTGAAAAAACCGTCAGTGCTCGAGATAGAGAGCAGATCTCGAGATGCTTCAAAGAAGGTCTCTCGCTGGGACTCAGCTCGTCTTTGATCGGTGAGATCGCGTACAATTTTGTACACGCCACGGGGCTGTCCTTCTGAGTCGCGAATGAGCCTGTTTGTAACCAGAACGTCAATCCTGCTGCCATTTTTGCGCTTACGAATGACCTCATAAGGCGGCACTACTTCGCCATTCTTGGTTCGCTCAAGCGCGAGACGCTCTTCAGCATGGAACTCACTCGGGACAAAGTCCCACCAGGATTTGCCAATCAATTCTTCCCGAGAATAGCCCCACAGCCGCTGGGCCTCGCTGTTGCACTCCGTCACTTGGTCATCGAGCGAGAGGGGAAGAATCGCGTCAGAGACCATCTCGGTGAGATTGGCGAGGTGTGCTCGACTGGACCGCTCGGACTTCTCCGCGGTGATCGGAATCGCCAAAGACAGCACCCCAAAGACATCACCCTGCGCATCGTAAAGGGGGGTTCGTCGTGAGCGAAAGATCTGCGTTCCGCTCGGCAGGGTGGCCTTGGTCTCGACGTTCTCGATCACTCCAGACGCCATCACCCTTGCGTCGTCCTCACTGATTTGAGCCGCCTGCTCGGGCGGAAAGAAGTCAGCGATGTGTTTGCCAATGATCTCTGACGCCAGACGGCTAAAGAGCGAGGCCGCTGCGGTGTTTACCAACAAGAACCGCCCGTCCTTGCCCCTTACCGTTATCGGCTCGCTCGACGTATCCGCGAGTGTCTCGAGCATCTCAACTGCATACTCGGGTATGCAAGACCTAGTAGCCATTCTGACCTCTTCTCTATCGAGATACTTCCCGAAAGCGCTCTTGTGATTAGAACGGTGACAGATTTACGGAAGCGAATGGAGAACGAATCGTTGAAATGTTTGTGAAATTTTCTAATCGATTCGCAGCTGCGTCTTGATCGAAATAGACAACGCCTAAACGATCACCCGCCGGCGTTGGTCGCTCAAGCAAGCCAACGCGGTTGGTCAACCCATTCACGGGTTCGTTTGCGACACCTATGTGCTGCCAAAAGTTATCGACAGCGCTCCAACGCACAGCAAAGCGCTCGGCTCCACTGCGACAATCCTCGAGCGCAGCGTACAGGAGCTTCGCTCAGCGCAGAAGCCCAAGTTGGACATTTTTGATGTTATTCGCTGGAATTGGGGCGGGCACTGCGCAATGCGTGCGTATCGAAGAACGTCATTTTTTCGACACCCGGTCTCATGGCTGCGCTGACGACTTCATGACGCTTGCGGTGCTTGCGGTGTCGGGAGATCTCAGACGCCAGCTCTGGAGAGGCCTCTGAGGGGCCTGCAAAACGTGCGGAGGAGGTCCCACTACGAGAGGCCTCCTGTCGCCAAGGCTCGCTCCGAGGGCGCAGACCTCACGGGGCGAGCCACCCGGCGACGTCGCCGAGCCACGAGCCCGACCGAGCACCCAGAGCGACCAGCTTCTCGCGCAGCTCGCCGTTGTGTGCTGCCTTCATCGGCGGATAGCGCGTGAGTGAAGCTCTCTGCGCGCCTAGGCGATCATGGGCATCCGCATGGCATCAGCGAGCCCCCTCGCGAACATGTCTAGCCAGCACATTGAGCACGGGACACTGCAGCGAGAGTACTCGCGCAGCGAGCACGTGCGTTCAACCCGTCGCGAGGGGTTGCTCGGCGAGGGCAGACAGGCGAGCGGAGGCGATCGCGAAGAACAAACGCGAAAGAATCGACAGGGACCCTTGGGATTCGGTATAGCATCGGGTCGTTTTAGGGAATGGCTGCTTGTCTGCGTGTAGGCAAGGCTTGACCAACGGACACACAAAGAAACCATGGACGTCGTTTGCGAGCGGTGCGGAACCGAATACGAGTTCGATGATGCGCTCGTGTCAGAGCGAGGCACGACCGTTAAGTGCACCACCTGCGATCACCAATTTAGGATCTTTCGGCCCAAGGCCGACGGAGCTGTCTCGCGCCCCTGGATCCTTCGCCGGACCGACGGAAAGACAGCGACATTCGACAGCCTCGCGGTCTTGCAGCGCTGGATCGCCGAGGGAAAAGCCTCGCGCGCCGACCTGCTTTCGCGCGACGGCGTCGACTGGAAGCCCCTAGGCTCGATCGCCGAGCTCGAGGGCTTCTTTCTACAAGCCGACAACAAGACCCGGAGCACCTCGGGCGCACGCCCCCCGGCCGCGCCTACGGGGCCCGTGCCGGGGAGTCCCCCTGCGGTACCGCCGCGAAGGCCGACGACACCGGGGATGGCCCCTGCGCCGCCTCCCTTGCGCCCCGCAGGAGCCGCAGGGCCGTCGTACCCTCCCGTCGGAGCGCCGCCGCCACACTCGCTTCCGAGTATCCCGGCGCCGGCTGTTCCGCCTGCGATCCCGAGCGCAAACCCGCCTCCCTTGGCAAGCACACGCGCGGCGCAGCCAGGCTACTCGATGGGAGGGCAAGCCGAGGGCGAGCTCACCACCGAAGCCTATGACTTCGGCGACGACACCGGGATCATGGACAAGTGGGCTGCGGACAAAGCGGGGGCAAAACCCGGGGCAAAACCCGGCGCAAAACCCAGCGCAAAGCCCAGCGCGATCCCTGCGACAGGCCCCGCTGTGGGCCCGCCCTCCAAGAGCCCTGTCAAGCCCAACCCCGCGCTCTTTGGCTCCAACACCCTCACCGACGGAAGAGCCATCGCAGCCGCAGCCGCGGCCGTCGCGCCCCCCCCGAGCCCCCCACCTCGCGGCCGCAGCGACTCCCCCGTCGAGCCCCGCAGGGTCAGCAGCGCCCCCAAGCGCAGCAACCGCGGGGTCGTGATCGGCGTTGGCTTGGTCGCGGTGCTCGCAGGTGGCGGCGTCGCCGCGATGCAAGCAGGGCTCTTTAAGCGCACTCCCTCCGCGGCAACCGAAGGCGATCCGATTTCGGCCGCGATTGTCAACGCTGAGCGCTCCGCGCGGTCTGCTTCTCGCGCAGGCTACGATGACTCGCGTGAGAGCCTGACCGCGCTGCTGTTGCTCCCTGGCCACCGGAGCGACCCGAGGCTCTTGGCCGCGCGCGCCGCCGTCTTGGCAGCCCGCGGAGAGTCCATGCGCACACGCGCCGAGGACCTCGACGCCCGCGCATCCAGTGCCCCCGACGGAGCCACCATGCGCGCCGAAGCCCTCTTGCTTCGCGGAGGCGCCTCGGCCGACTTTGAGCGCGCGCGCACCGACGCGACCGCAGCCCAGAGCGCGACGGCGACACTCAGCCCGCCAGACCGGGGCCGCTTTGAGCGCGCCATGGGAGAGGTCGCGCGGATTGTCCGGGCGGACCTCGCCCAAGCGCGGTTGCACGCGGCGGCCTCGCGCGCCACCGGCGCTTCGACGACGCTCCTCGACGCCCTCATCGCGCGGGACGCCAACGAGACCGAGACCGCCATTGCTCTCTTAGGACAAGCCGCCGAGGCCGAAGACGCCGACGCCCGCGCCCACTTGGCGCTCGCGCGCTTGCTCGCGGCCCGAGGCGACCGCGCCGGAGCCCTCGCGCGGCTCACTTCTCTGCTACGCGCTCGGCCCTCACACGACGTCGCGCAGGCGATGCAGCAGGCGATCGAGGCTGGGCTTGCGCCCTTCGTCGCGAGCGGAGCGGCCTCGGACGCAGGGACCCCAGCCGTCGTGGCGGCCACCCCTGACGCGTCAGACACCAGCGCCAGCAACGCCGGGACTGCCGGGACCACTGGGAGCTCTGGCTCAAGCGGAAGCTCTGGGACCAGCGGGAGTTCACGAAGTGAATTTGCAGGGCGATCGTTTGATTGGCTCGTCAACGAGGGCGAGCGCCAGCGGGGCCGTGGACAGCTTGAGCGCGCACGCACTGCCTTCATGGCAGCGCTTGAGCAACGCGCGGATGGCTGCGAGGCCGTCGCGGGGCTGGCATACGTCGAGCTAGGGACCGGCCAGGTCGCCGCGGCCGTGCTGCTCTTTCGCAGAGCGATTTCGCTCAACAGCCGCTACAGCGACTCGTACATCGGCCTGGGCCGAGCCTATGAGCGCATGGGAAACACCGAGCAAGCCGTGCGAGCGTATCGCCAGTACCTCGAGATCAACCCAGGAGGCTCGGCCGCCCGCGAAGCCCAGACCCGCATCGACACGCTCGATGGCCGCAACAGCGGCGCCGGCCGGGAGACGCCCACGCCCACGCCCACGCCCACGCCAGAGGCCACTCCGACGCCAGCACCGACGCCAGCTCCGACGCCAGCTCCGACGCCAGCACCCTCGCCGAGCGCTGAGGGCACCGCAGGAGCAGGGAGCACGCCGTGAGCGCCGCCGAAGAGCACGAGAACACCCTCGCCGCGGATCTCGAGCTCAACGACGTCGCCATGCCCTCGGTGTGGCTCGACGCGCCGAAGTTAGCCTCGGCAGGTCACCCAATTTATCAATCTCTTCGAGCACTTGAAGAGGTCCATGACCCCAACTCTCGCAGCGCGCTGTTGTGCGCCCTCAGTGATCAATGGGCCGCGCTCGGCGCCTTCGCCCCCGCGCTCACCGCGATCGCGAGCTCTGCGGCCCTGACGCCACACAACCCCGAGGTCCACAAGCGACTCGCGCCGTTGCTGGCGCGCGCTGGGCGCTACGAAGAGGCCGCGATCGCCTACCTCGAGGTCTCTTCGCCGCTGCACCCTGACGACCGCAGACACGCGGCCAGGGCCTACGGAAAAGCCGGCCGCTTCGACCTCGCCCTCGACACCCTCACGCCGCTGCTCGACCAGATCGGCGTCACGCGAGACGACCTCGACCTGGCGATCGAGCTCGCGCGGGCTGCGTCCAACAGCCCCCAGGTGATCGCCCTCCTCGGGCGAGCCCTCGCGCACGCAGAGAGCGACGAGCTCCGGCGCAGCGACGACCTGGATCTCTGGGTCGAGACCCGTGGGCGGCACACGCTCGGCCAAGGGCTCGACAAGAGCGCCGGGCTCGACGTGGTCGACCCGCAGCACCTGATGGTCGCCCAGGCCCTCGCGCGCCACGATGACACGCAAGCGATCGCCCTGTTGCGCGAGCTCGAAGAGCCCCTGTCGGCCTCGATCGTCCGCGCGCTGTGGACCCAGCGCCCGGCGGACCGCGAGCTCGCACGAGACGAGCTCTCTGAGCAGGGAGAGCTGCTCATTGTCACGGTGGCGATGTTTGCAGAGGCGAGCACGCTCACGGCACCGACCCTGCGCTTGTCCGCGTGGCATGGGGTCGCGACGATGGTGCTCAACGCGCCGGTGGGCTCGGTGCCCCTGCGCATGCTCTGCAGCGCTTCGCTCGCGCAGGCCCTCGCGTCGCATCCCACAGACCCCGAGTCGCTCACCCTCGTGGAGCGGCTCCGCGCACAAGACCCCGCCGAGGCCGCCCTTGCCCTCAGGTCCGCGGTGGACAAACTCACGCAAGGTCCGCTTGGGCCTCCCGCGGTGCTCGAAGCACTCTTTGCCCAGTGGCTTGGCTGCGCACGGGACCTGCGTGACGCCTCAAGCGTTGTCGAGGTGCTCGCGCGCGCCTCGCAGCTTGGCTTGGCCCTCGACGGGCAGCCCGACGATGACACGCTCGCGGCGCAGTCCTCGACCGAGCGCTCGCAAGCGCAGGCGCTCCTTGAGGCACTCACGCCCCTGCCCAACACTGCGATCTCAGAGAACCACCGCGCGCTGCTTGCGTGGATCGACCTGCACCCCGGAGCGCTCGACGCGCTAGACCACGCCGTGTCACCGCTGGCCCCGCTGGCCGTGAGTGCGGACGAGCGAGCCGCGCAGTGGCTGCGATGGATCCGCAAAAATCCCGATGGATCGCAGCGACACGCGTGGCTCTTGCGCGCCGGGCAGCCCTCGGTAGGGGCACCAAGCGTCGACGACTCCGCGCGCTCGCTCTTGCTCTTTGCGTGCTGGCTCGAAGAGAGCCTCTTGGGCCAGCACAGCGACGCGCTCGGGACCTGGCTCTCGCAGCTCGCGCAGACTCCACGGGCGCAGCGGCGCCTTGTAGCCGCCGTGGCGTACGCGGTCGCGATGCACAGCGCGCTGCCTCAGGTGCGTGGTCTGACGCTCAGCGCCCTGGCTCACCCAGAGGTGTTGGGCTCTCGCGCGAAGCTCCTCAAGACCCTCGCAACGCACCTCAGCGCGAGCTCCGAGACCCACGAAGACACGCCCTGGCGCGCGCTCCACAGCGAGGAGCTCTCGCTCGCACAGCGTGCAACGATGCTGGGCGAGATCGCAGAGACTGTCACCGAGAGCCCCGCGCTCTTGTCACGCTGGTCACGCACGCTGCTCGCCAGCGGCGCACCCGCCGAGCTCACCCTCGCGGTGGCCCGAAGATTTGCACAGCGAACACCCAACTCGGCCGAAGCTACGATCGCGTGGTTCTCGGCCGCCTCGGTGCACCAGCGCATGGAGCTGCTCGCGCCCAGCGTGGTCGCGGTCGCGCGCTCACTCGCATCGGCGCGCGACGTCGCGGGGGTGCTTCGGTCCGCGTTTGCGCAGCTCACGAGCGCCCGACGCACCGAGGACCTCGAGACGCTCTTGCACTTGGTGACCGAGGACGTCGGGTTGGCCGACCGCCCCCTGCGCGCACAAGTCGTTGAGCTCTGCCGAACGCTCACCCCCGTGAGCCCTGGCGTTGTGGACTCGGTGTTCGAGACCGCCCTGCTGGCCGCAGAGAGCACGGCCGAGGTCGACGGGCTCTTGTGGACCCTCGCCACGCGCGCAGAACAACACCAAGACCAGGGAGCCCAGAGCCTGTACCTCCTGCGCTTGGCCCAGCGCGGAGAGCCCGAGCGAGGCACGCTCGTCCCATGGGTGACAGCGCTGCGCGCGATGGGCGATGGGCCGGGGCTCCTCGCGGCGCTGCCCGCGTTGCTCAGCACCGAGCTCTCGAGCACAGAGCGGCTTGAGTACGAGTGGCTCCTCGCTGCGACGCAGCACGCGGTGGGCCTCGACGAGCACGCCGCCCGCACCCTGACCCGCATCGGTGACACAGACACGCGCTTCGAGGTGCGAAGCTCGGTCGCGCGCACGCTGCTTGAGCTGGGCGAGATCTCGCAGTGCATCGGGAGACTCACGCACTGGGCGACGAGCGAGTTTGACGACCGACGCGCTGGGCTCTACCTCGCGTTTGCTGCCAAAGTGTCCAGCGAGCAGGGCGCGCCGCCCAGCACGACGTTTGCCCTCGCCCGCGACGGCCTGCTGCGCGAGCCCGAGCGCACCGACTCGCTCTTGCTCGCCGAGCAGAGCGCCGTGGACCTCGCGCTCCAGCACGAAATGCTCAGGCTCTACGTGCATCTCGACGAGCGCGCCGCGGGCAAGCATGGGCGCGCGGCGCTCACCTACCGACGCGCAGTCTTTCTTGAGCGATGTGGTCGCTACACCGAGGCGCTCGAGAGCTATTTTAGCGCGTTCGCCGCGAGGCCCGCGACCGGCGCGCTCACCTCCGCGATCACGCGCTTGGCGCCGACGCATCAGCCCATGCTCATGGTCGAGATGCACCGCAAGCTCGCCGAGAGCACCCACAGCGCGCGTCTGCAAGTCGAGCACTTGTTGCTCGCCGCGGACGCCGCCGAGAGACACCTGCGTGACCCTGCGCTGGCGCTTAAGAGCCTCTTGGATGCCCAAGACATCCTCCGCGATGTGCGCACAACCGAGCGTGTTGTCCGCGCTGCCCACGGCCTGCGCGCAGACTCGCCAGAGCTTGTACGGAGCGCGTTTGAGACACTGACCGATCGGTCAATCACCGTGGCCAGCGAGGTCTGGGACGACGACGCACGGCGTGGCCACGCGATGCGCGCGTTTGAGTTTGCCGTACGAGAGCTCGACGACCCCGCCCGCGCGCGAACATCGGCCGAGCTGTATCTCCGCGAGACCGAGAACGAAGAGCGCGACGCCACGGCGCTCAAGGTCGCCGCGCGCAGGCACGGGCTCACTTCGAGGGTGCGTGACGCGTTGCGAGAGATCCCTGCCCTTCGTCGGCGCGCTTCGTCGGCCTCACGAGAGGCCCTGGACGCCCAGAGCTCGGCGGTGGCCACGGTGCAATCGCTCGCCGCGCAGGGCAACGTCGACGACGCCCTCGAGACCGCCCGCGTGGCCCTCTCTCGTGGCGAAGACCTCGTGCTGCGTGGCTTCGCCCAGACCCTCGCCAGAGAGCACCAGCGCCCCGAGGCAGAGCTCGCCCTGCTCGATACCCGCGCGTCCACCGAGCTTGATGCTCCCCAAGAGAGCGCCGTGCTGCGCGCGGTCGAGCTCTTGCGAGGCCCTCTGGGTCGACTCGACGACGCGTGGCAGCGGTTGTCCTCTGCGTTTGCACGTGGGCTGCACAGCGAGCTGTCTTTGCGTGTGGCCCATGAGCTCACCGAGGCGCTTGAGGACAAGCCCGCGCTGATCGCGATTATTGCCCAGCGCATCGCGATCGTCGAAGAGCCTGTCGAGCGGCGCTCTCTGCGCCTGCGTCGAGCAGAGCTGCTCGAAGACCAGGGCGCGATGACGGACGCGCTCGCCGAGCTCGATTTAGTCCTCGAAGACGAGCCCTCTCATCGCCCTGCGCTCCATCGCATGGCGCAGATTTTGTTGCACACCGAGCAGTTTCGCGAAGCAGGCGAGTGCCTCTCGCGTTCGGCCTCGGCCACCTCGGTGCGCAGCGAGGCCGCAGAGCTGTTGACCGCAGCGGGTGTCGCGTTTGAGCGTGCAGAAGATCCCCTCGCCGCGCACACACACTACCGCCGCGCGCTTGAGCTAGACCCAGGTCAGCGCGTCGCGCTCGCGGCGCTCGAGCGAGTCCTTCGCGCGACCGATGATCTCGACACGCTCGAGCGCACTGCGCTGCTTTTGGCCTCGCAGAGTGAGCGCGAGCCTGATCGGGCCGAGCTTCGTCTGGTCGCGGCCCACGCGGCCCTCTCGCTCGGCGCACACCACCGCGCGCGCTTGCTCTTGGAGCAAGCTCGACCGCACTCGACGCCCTCGCGCGTGATGGCCTTGGACTCTGCGATTCACGAAGCGATCACCGCGCGGGGTGGGCACAGCGTGCCCCCGGCGGCCCTCTCTGAGCCGGAGCCCAGCACGATCCCCGAGAGCCCTCCGACGCAGCCAGACGCTGAGCGCCGCGCGTCTGTGACACCCTCGGCGTTACCGTCGAACGCTCCCCACGTGTGGATGACCCCCGAGGAGCCGCTCTTGATCGAGCCGCCACCTCCGCTGGCGCGACCCCTCCCTGTGAAGCTCGAGTCCACGAGGCCGCCCAATAACCCGCTACAAGACCTCGACGAAGCTCGGCTCTACAAGCTGACCGAGGCAGGCGACGACGAGGCCGCCGATGAGCTGGTCTCGCGCTTGGTGCGCACCGACGCGGGGCACGAAGAGGCCCTGCGCTTACAGCGTGAGAGATACCATCGCAACCCTGCCCGGCTCGACCTGTTGGCTTCGATCGAGGGGCTCTTGTCGCGGCTGTTTCGGCACACGCACGCGATCGCTGTGCGTACCGTGCGCGAGGTGCTCATGGGGCAAGAGTCCCGCGCCGTGCCTCCTCCGCTCTCGACGCTCAACGAGGCTCCCCCTGAGGCCATCGCGCGGCAGCTCGTGGCTCCGCAGAACGTGCCCATTGCCGACCTCGGGGGCCTCCTTTGGGAGAGCATCTCAGGGCTCTTTCGCCGCGAGATCACCAGCTACGGGATCACCGGAATTGACCGCGTCATGCCCATGGCCTCGACGGACATCGCTCGCCTCACGAGCGCCGTAGGCCACATGCTGCAGCTCCCCGGGACGCCGCTGTTTGTTCGCGCCCAGGTGCCTGGTGGCGTGCTCGTGACCCGCTCGCAGCCGCCCTCGGTGGTCCTCGCGTCCGCGCTCACGCAAGATGTCCCCGTCGCGCGTTATCTCTTGGGTCACGCGATGGAAGGGACGCGCACGTCTTGGCTCTTGCCCGGGCTTGATCCGCACGATCGCCAGGTGCTTGTCCGTGCGCTCATGGCGACGTTTGGCCCCTCGGGACGTTTGTCGGGCGAGCCCCCTGAGGTCACTCGACGCGCGCGGGATCTGGTTGAGCTCTTGCCGCCGCGGGCTCAAAAGCGCATCGAAGAGATCCTCGAAGAGCAATCGCACAGCGCAGGAGGCTTCTCAGAGTCGCTCTGGATCGAGGCGATGGAGGGAGCACGCGCCCGTGCAGGGCTCTTGGCCTGCGGAGATTTCGCTGTGGCTTCGCAGATTGTTGTGGTCCGGAGCCTCGGCGGCGGCAACGCCAACGTGCGCGACGCCATCGCGACGCTCGAGTCCCTGCGCGACCTCGCCCGATTCGCCATCAGCGATTTCTACCTGCGAATTCGCTGGGATTCTGCCTCTTCTCCCAACGGCAGCCGCGGCTGATTCGAGGGGCCGCGCTCGTGCGGTGCAGTGATGCCACAGCTCGGCAAGGGGCCTCTGTGCGAAAGGGCAACGGGGTGCGTGAAGAGAGCGCAGTGGGCCCTCGCTCGGGGGACTCTGCCCAGTGGGCTCTGGCGACGCTCGCACGCGCGTATGCACACGGCGCATACGGCAACGGGGCCAGTGGGATCTGTGTGCGAAAGAGCAGGGTTGCGTAAGAGCGCACACTGGGCCGAAGCGACGTGCGCGGTGTAGTGGGCGATGGGCGCAGTGAGATCTGCGTGCAAAAAGGCTGGATTGCGTGAAGAGCGCAGTGGGCCGACGCCCGCTGGACTCGGGCCTGTAACGAAGTTTGTGCTCGGAAATGGAAATCAATTTAAGGGGTAAGAAAGCGCTCTTCGCCGAAGTAGGCGACGAGTTGTCTCTTCGCTTCGGGCCAAAACGCGGGCGCAGCTTTCCAATTGCGCTCTGCGTTA
>JAUXYJ010000039.1 GCA_030694465.1 Deltaproteobacteria bacterium
CGAGCGCGCCCGCAGCGACCGACCAAGCCGTACTCATGTACGGCGCGGGAGTGAGCGAGGACGTAAGCCGCCCCACGCGGCCTCCCAACGCGCCCCCGAGCGCGCCCGCAGCGACCGACCAAGCCGTACTCATGTACGGCGCGGGAGTGAGCGAGGACGTAAGCCGCCCCACGCGGCCTCCCAACGCGCCCTAGTAGCGGGCTTGCGCTGCGACGCCGAAGCCGAACTGATCCGCGGCCTGAAAGATACGCACTTGGCGCGTGGCGCTCGCGTCGACTTGGAGCAGCGTGGCGTTTTGGTCGCGCACGTACTGCACCCAGCCGATGATGCCGAAGATGGACGAGAGGTCCCAGCGCATGGCCGCGCGGACGGACACGATCGGGATCGCGCGCTCGCCAGGGGGCAAGATCGAGAAGTTGCCCGCGCGACGGATCACGAGGGTACGCGCGGACTCGAGCGAGCCCTCGCGGACGACCGAGCCAAAGGTCGCCGGGAGCTGCAGGCCCACGATGATCGAGGGCGTGAGGTTCGCGCTAGGGATTCGGTAGTCTGCGTTGGCCGCGAAGAAGAACTCAGGCGTGAGCTGTGCGTCGGTCGGAAAGGTCTGAAACGGGATAAAGCTCGGCACGTTGCGCAGCAAGAAGGCGACGTCGCGGTAGAGCGCGGTGGCGCCGAGGTTGAGGTAGCCGATTTTGACGCGGCCCTGGAGGGCGCCGGCGAGGCCCAGCTGGTAGTTGGTGCGGCCGGGGGCGTTGATGTCTGCGAGCTGCTGGTCAACGACGGCGAGCTCGCCAGAGACGTTCCAGGTGACGCGGCCGGGGGTGTAGCTCTCGGGGCGAAAGAGCTGCATCGGAAAGTCCGGGTGGTTGCGGTAGAGCATCATGTCGATGGACGTGGCCGCCGGCATGCCTTGGTTGAGCACCGCGCGGACGCTGCCGCCAAAGATAAACGCGGGCTTTCCGCGGAGGCCCGGAAAGTCAAACGCGCCCTGCTGAAAGAACCCACCCGAGGCGTCCAAGCGAAAGATGTCTGCTGGGCGAATGCTCACGCCCGCGAGGCCCGCGTACTGCGTCTCTTGGACGCGCACGACCTCGATGTCACCCGAGTTCACCACCACGGGCAGGGGCACCACGATCTGCGCGGTCTTAAAGCCCGCCCACGCGCTAAACACGCCGCTGTCGTACGCAAAGCGCACGCCGGGCGCGCCGCCTACACGGCGCGGAAAAATATCGTTGCCGCCCCAGGACAAATCCCAGAGATACCCCACGCGAAATCGGTCCGTATCAAACGGAAAGAACGTCACGCTCAGCCCATCCGTGGGCCGCGACAGGTTGGTCTGGTAGAGCAAGCGAAGGTAGGTGCCCGCGTCGTAGAGCGCCTGCGTAAGGTTGCCCGAGTTGGTCGCGAGCTGGCCCAGGTCAAAGCGCAAGACCAGCGAGGCCTCGGTGATCACCCGCGGGATAAAACCCGGCGCGCGCGCATACATCACCAAGTGCGTGAGGTTCTCGCGGCCTGCGAAGCGTGAGTTCAGCGCGTCGAAGAAGAGCTGGTACTGCGAGCGGTCCCCGATGGCCGGGAGCCCCGAGATGGGCACACGCTGCCCCGTCGCTTGCAGCACGTCGTCGTCGCCGAAGGTCCAGGTCAAGCGCGTGTCGAGAAAGTCCGTCGAGCGCATCACGCCCTGCGAGTTGCTCGGCGGCGGAGGTGGCGGAGGTGGCGGCGTGACGATCACCGCAGGGGGCGGTACCGGCTCTGCAGCGGGCTGCGTAGTGGTGACCGTCGGAGGCGTCTGCTCGACGGTCCCAGCTGTACCCGTCATGGTGACCGTGCCACCCGTGCCGCCAGTGCCTGTGGCGCCCATGGTGCCCGTCGTAGGGGGCGGCGCGGGGCCGCCCGGGGTGGGAGCCACGAGGTTGGTCGCTGGCTGCGCTTGAGCCAACGCAGGGGCGCTGACGATCACTGTGGCGGCACAGGCAGCGGCGGCCAAGAGCGATCGCTGCAAGAGCCCCACGGGCGAGATTGTGTTGGTTGCCGTCGTGCGTGTCACTTGTCCACCGTCGCTCGTTGTCATGGTCTCTGCCTTGTTTGCGCTTGTCTGAGTCGCCGTCTGGGTCCGTTGTCGTAGGGGGCTTGCCTTCATCGAGATCACGGCTCCTCGACGATGCTGCGTGGGGTCACGCAGGCTGCGTTAGGGGCGACCACAGTCCCTTGTCCGTCAAAGACAAGATCCAGCGTGCAACGTGGCTCAATGATCCAGTTGGGGCCGACCTGTTTCAGCGTCCCAGTGACCGTCATCGCGGTCCCCGGAAACGGCTGGTTCAACGGGTTGAAATTGCTGATGGCCTCGCGGGGCGAGACGATAAATCGCTGCACGCCGTTAGGCTGGTTCGCTGTGAAATCCACGGCCATCTGGCCAAATCGGATCCATCCGGTCCACTCGCTGCAGCCCACGGTGGTCTGGCAGAGGTTGGCGCAGAGCGCCTCGGATGTGAGGTTAAAGTCCACGACCCCGTCACCGTTTTGGTCGCAGTTTGAGCGGCCCGGGGCGAAGTCACAGACCCCCGCGTTGGAGCAGCTCACGCGCTCGGGCCCGACGTTGGGCGAGAGCCTCACGCTGCTCACACGCACGAGGGCGTTCTCGAGGGGTTCGAGCGGCGCGTCCATGTTGGCCATGTCGAGCACCTCTTCGAGGGGCGCGGTGCTTGCGCGCTCCATGGGCGCTGTCGGCCGAAGCACCACGGCCTCGGGGATCGGGCACATGGGGGTGCGGTCGGTGTAGAGCCCATCGGCTGGGATTCTCCACGCGGGCTGCGCGAGCTGTGTGGTCCCGGTGAACTCTTGCACGGTGCCCAAGAGCGACCCAAGTCGATCGCAGGGCCGCATGCCCTCGGGCAAGCGAAAGTTAAACGCGAACAAGCTGCTCGCACAGCGACGCATCCCGCCCGACTCGGAGGGGCACATCACGCGCGAGGTGTCTGTGACCCAAAAGCCGCTCACCGAGATGCGCGTGACCACCAGCGTGCCGCGGTCGATGGTGACGCGCTGGTTGAGCAAGGGCGAGTTGGTCCCAGGCCCTTGGATGTCATCGACGGTGGGCGTGCCGATGTAAATCGCCTCGCTCGCACCCAGCGCATACGAGCCGCTGCGCTCGTCGTTGTCATTGGGCGCCGCGCACCCAGGGTCTGCCGGAAAGTCCGCCAACCCGTCGCCGTCGTTGTCCATCCCGTCCGCGCACGCGGGGGTGACATTGGGGTCGTCGCTGAGATCGTAGCCCTGCTCTTCGGCGTAGATCCTGGTCTCACCGTACGCGCGCTCGAAGCTCACGTTGATCCCCGCCGCGCTGCCATTGGTGAGCCGCACCAAGCGACCGGTCACACCCGCGCCCGCGATACCCGTGAGCACCCCGGGCGAGACCGAGACCATCAGCGTCCCGTTGAAATCCGCCTTGGGGTTGCCGTCTGCGCCGAGGGCGTCGATGTTGACCGTGTATTGGTGCCGATTGGTAAACGGCAACGGGACATCACGGTTTCCGCGGTCTTGCTCGGGCGGCGTGATGGTCACACGCACGGTGCTCACGCCGTTGGGGATGCGGTCGGTGCGGCCGATGTCGGGCAGCGCCGGGCCACACGAGCCGAGCACACCGAGGGACATCGCCAGGGCCATGTGCGAGAGCCCCCGTGGGCTTGTAAGAGCCATTTTGCGCTTCATCGGCGGGACACCATTCGAAGTCGTGCGTCGCTGTCGGCGCCCGTCGAGGCGTCGAAGCAAGGGAGAATTCTGCACGTGTTGGCCGCGCGCTCGCTGGTCGCGCACAGACAACGCTCGCGCGCGTTAGGATCGCCGGCCGGCGAAATCGCTGGGCAATTTGCAGCCAACTGCGCTGCGAGTTCGGTGCCACAGCGGCTAAAAATACAGCGACCTTCACGCATGGACGGCGCCGCGCTGGCGGCCGAGCACATGGGCATCGAGCGCGAGTCGTACGCATAGCGACCGGACCAAGCGCAGCTAAACTCGGGGCCCATCGGTGAGCAGTCCGAGTCCGTCGAGCACTGCAAGAGCCCGTCGTCGGCGCGAGGTGGGCTCCCTGGGTTGAGCCTGCGAAAGTCCATCTGTCGCGCGGTGTCACTGCCGCACGCGGGCTGCGCTTGCACGAAGTCAATCACCGCGTCACGGAGCTCTACGCGGGTGTTGACCTGCGTGGTGTTGCGCTGGAGCACGAAGAAGCCCGAGCCTCCGCCGGCGATAAAGTCATTGGCCGCGAGCGAGTAAGACCCGTTGGCGTTGAGGGGCTCCATGCACAGGTGCGCGTGGGGCTCACAGAGCGAGCGCAATTGCGGGATCGTCCCTGGAGGCGAGCACTCTTCGTCGAGGTCGCAGCGCAGGGGTGCGCCCGTGCGAACACGCTGGCCGTTGACCACAATCTCGGTCTGCCGCAGCCCGATGTTCACGGTCTCTGCGCAGCCGGTGAGCTCGTTGCCGTCCGCGTTGCGGTCGTTGCCTGCGACGCCGTCGCGGTCACACGAACCGCAGGTGATCACCACGCGTGAGCCGGCGATTTGCGCCTGCGAGTTGCAGCCGCGAGAGCCCGAGCGACGCGCAATAAAGTCAAACATTTCAAGCACTTCGCGACCCGACAACTGCAGCGTCGTGATCGAGTTATCAAACGGAAACACGTTGTACACTTGGTCGATCGATACGGGCCCCGGCGGGATCGAGTCACGAATGCCCAGCGTGTTGGTCACGGCAAAGTCCGTCTGCACACCCAAGCGGCGCCACATCGCGTTGGCCACGAGGTTGCCCATGGGCGAGTCCCCGCCGCCGACGTTGGTGCGCGAGATCCCGTTGGGCGAATAGCCCACGAGCGTGTCCAAGTTGGCCGCGGTGTCGAGCGTGCGCTGATAGGGCTCTAAGAGCTGGCGCATCGTGGGCTCTTCGGGCACCGACGAGTCCACCGGAAACAGCGTGTACCGCGACCCAAGCACCTCGAAGCGGTGCCTCGCGAGCATGGCCCCGGTCGCACCGGGCGGGAGCCTTCCCTCGCCAATCCGGTCGGGGTTGTTGGACATCACCAGGTCCAAGCGGCCGAGGTATTTCATAAACGCGCCCGAGTGCTGCACGAGCACTCGGCGTGGATAACACGCGCGCTTTTGGTAGCCCGGCGCGAGACGCCAGCCGGCATAGCTCGCACCGCGGGCGGGGTCTGGCGGGCACACGCCGTTGTGTGAACAGCAGTAGGGCGCGGCGGTCTCGTCGCAGACGGTGTTGGGGTTAGAGCGTGTCCCACCTGCGCCCACGATGAGATCGGGGACCCAGTGAGAGCCATCGGGGTCTTCGGGTGCGCAGTCGGTCTCTTCTTGCGTGGGGTTGGTCACGATGTGCAAGTGACCACCCAAGATCACGTCAAACCCGGTGGTGTTCTGGATCATGCGGTGGTCGTCTTCGAGGCCCAAATGCGAGAGCCCGACGACCACGTCGGCGCCGCTGTTGATCACCTGGTCGATGTAGAACTGCGCGGTCTCGCGCGCGTTGAGCGGCGTGATTCCCGTGCGGTTGGGCTGGTCAAAGATGCTCGTGATCGAGGACAGATTGCCAAAACCGATGACCGCGACGCGCAAGCCATTGAGGTTAAACATCGCGTAGGGCCGGGCGATGCGACCGAGCTCGGCAGAGCCCGGGATGGTCGAGTCTTCGAAGAGATAGTTGGATGCGAGGGTCTGAAAGGTCCCCCAGCGATTGAACTGGCGATAGAGATTGAGCGCGCCGCGGTCGAACTCGTGATTGCCGATCACCACCGCGTCGACGCCGGTGTGTGCGAGCGCGCGGAGCTCGGCCTCGCCGCCGAAAAAATTAAACACTGGTGCGCCCTGAAAGCAGTCGCCGGTGTCCAAGTGCAGCACACGGTCTGCCCGTGAGCGCTCGCGCTGGATGAGCCAGTTCATGCGAGCGGCACCCCCAAAGGGGCCTTTTTCTTGCTGCAATCCCAGCCCCACGTCCGTCGCCGGCACGCGAAACTGATACGGAAACAACCGCGAGTGCCAATCCGCCGTGTGCAACAACGTCAGTCGCACCTCGCGGCTCTCGAGGTTGACCACTTGGCCCGGGGAAGCACAGCCAGTACCCACTGAGGCAGCGCCCGCGAGCGTTGTGATCAGTGCGGCACGAGCGAGCGCACGCGTTGCAAAGGGAGTGAGCAAGGGACCAAAGACTCCAGACAAGGGACAAAAAGCGTCGCGATGCACCCATGTGAACTGAGCCCACGGGCGCGGGCACGCTACGGCATTCACCCGCGTGAGAACAAGACACGAGTGTGTGACACCGCGCGTTGCGAGGGCGGGAGGAGCGAATTTGCCACCGACGGCTTGGGGGCGATGCCGTGAGTTGGTGCTGAGAGCACTCGAGTGCTCTCAATCGGTCGCCGGGGTCCGGTGGATAGCAGTCGATTGCTCCCAACCGGTGGGGCGAGGTCCGATGGAGAGCAGTCGATTGCTCTCAACCGGTGGGGTGGGGTCCGGTGGAGAGCAGTCGAGTGCTCTCAATCGGTCGCAGGGGGTCCGGTGGATAGCACTCGATTGCTCTCGAGAGGTACGCGGCAAAGTTCATGCCAATTGAGCAGGGGCGCGGGCCCCGCGTACCGTCCCCCAAGGCAACGCCCAGGGCAGTGGGCAATCGCCGACAGCCGTTGCCATCTGAGCCAATCGACCGGTGGCCACGCAACACCACGAACACTGACGCGATAGCGCCCGCCCGAGCAAGCACCAAGTCAACAACTTTAGAAAGCTCCCTCCCCGATGACACGCGGCGTCGCAAAGATTCGCTCGCTCCCAAGCAACCACCCGATGCGACAGGGGCTCAGGCAGACCGATCGGCAGCATTTGGTGCGACCGGCCATCCAGGACTCCGTGTCTCACAGCCTCGCGAACGCCATCGCCCACACGATGCAAGCGCTCCTCGCGCGCACCGTCGCAGAGACCCTCCCCCAGCTCGGCTCAGCTCCCATGAGTCACGGTGGCGCAACAACGGATGCTCGCGACCCCCAATGCAGACGTCCACATGCTCTCAACCCACTCCGATACGCTGCTCGGTGCAGCCAACGACCGGGCGCTTCGCGACGCAGTACTCTCAACCCGTTGATCCTCGGGAGCCCCACCATGACAGACCAAGACCCAGACCTCGTTGCCACTGCAAATTCACTCATCGATCCGCCGATCTGGGGCTACGTCATGGGCGCCGTTGCGCTCCTCGCGTTGGGTGTGGGATACGCGCTGGACGCTCCGTGGTTCCGCGCCTGCGGCTACCTCGTCGCTCTGCCGATCGCGATCGCGCTTCACCGTGTCCGTCCCATGAAACTCCGCACTCAGAGCCGCAGCGAGACAAGCCCCACCTCGCCGAATTCGGGGCCATTTCCCACGAAAAACGCGCTTACGAAAGAGCCCATGGACATCGACGCCATCGTGATCCCCTACCACACGCTCCTGTGGAACCGCTTGGTCGGGCCCTTGCGCGCTCGCCCCGAAACCCAATCCCCCATCGAGCCCGCGCCTTCACTCAACGAAGCCTACATCGCCCGCAAAAAACCCAGCGCCGAGTGATCACGCTGCACCCGGCGACGTCGCCGGGGCACCCTCGCCCTCACCCAAGATCACCCGCGCATACCGCACCTCAAGCGCCGCGAGCACCGTGACCAGCACGCCCTCGCCCACGATGTGCCCGAGGCCCAGCCAGCGCGCGCTCGAAGACACCCAGAGCACCAACACCACACACACCACAGCCCACGCGAGGTTGGCCCCCACCAGCAGCCACAACAGCCACGAAGGCCGCTTCTCAAGCGAGCCCAACGTGAGCCCTGGGATCGCGTACGCTAGGTTGACCGCGCCGATCACCGTCAACAGCCCACGCGTGAGCCCGTGCGTGTGCACGAAGACCTCTCGCAACACGAGCACGAGCACCCCCGCGCTGAGCGCGGCACACCCGTCGATCCAGGGCAGATGCTTGGCCCACCGTGGTGCCTCCGAGGTCACACCGTGACGCGGCGGTGGTAGGTCAGCCACTCGATCAGCGCGATCGCGATGGCCCCGCCCAAGAGATAGAGCCAGAGCTCGCGGCGAACGCCCACGCGGCCCGCGACCGGCGACGTCGCCGGGGTGCCATTGAGCTGCGCAAACGGGCGCGGGGCGAGCTGAGACTCGCTCATGTCGGCGATGTTTCCGGCCACGAGCTGCACGTCGTCGCCGCTGTGGACACGATAGAATCCCGCGCGCATTCCGCGAAATACCGCGCGCCCCTCGATCACCGGCGCGCTGCTGCGGCGCCCATCGGGGCTCTCGATCTCGACTCGGCGCGAGCCCACCGCGACAGGGATTCTCCAGCTCTCGCCGGTCTTAAAGCTCGACAGGTACGCGGGGTCTTCGCCATGGATCCAGTCCACCGTGTTGATCACCAGCACGGGCCAGGACACACGCAGCGGGAGATCACTGGCGCGAAGATCAAACGTCACCGCGACAAAGCGCCCACCGCGCCGCTCGCCCACCACCACCAACGGCCCCTGCGCGCTCGACGCCACCGCGCGGTCGCCCTCGGCCAAGCGATACCGCGTCGCGACCCCCACATTGGTGTCCTCAAGGTCCGACATAAACCGCATCAATGGGTGTCGGGACTCGATGCGATCAAACGTAGGCCGCGCCATCAAGCCCTGCGAGGGGCCCGTAGTGTCCGCGACCAAAGGGCTGTCTGCGCCCTCGGGATGGAGGTACAGCGCGGGTGTACCTTCTGGAAGCGCGACCGTAGGACCATCGAGGATCACCAGGTCAAAGTGGCCCGCACGCAACCGCGCCGGGGCCTCGGCCAGCGTGCACTCTTCGGACTCGATGTACTCGTCGAGCAAGAGCGCCGCTTGCACGTACAAGTTGGCCGGGCCCGCGATGAGCACGCGTGAGCGATGCCGCGCGGGCAGCGTCGCGTACGCGCGGTCGTCCGCAGGGAGATCGTCGCGGCTCTGATCGGCCAAGCGGATCCGCGCCTCGAGCGTCTGGTTGGCACCGGATTGATCACGCAAGACACGCTGCTGCGAGCGCCCAGGCTCGAGCGCCATGCGGGTCACCTCAAGCGGCGCGTCGTCGGCGTACAGAGACAGCTCGATCTCTTCGCGACGGGTGCCAAAGTTTTGCAGCTCGACGAGCACTTCGTACCGTGTTTTATCAAGCGGATAGCGCCTCGCGCTAAACGCCGAGATGCCCACGTTGCGCCCCGTTCGGCCGATCGCGACGTGCCGCAAGGTGGTGCCCTCGGGGATGCGCACCAGACCCGCGCTGTCTCGCGCTTCGCCATAGCCACCGTCGCCCACGATGATCACTTCGGTGCGCTCTAGGCCACGCAGGGCATCGAGTGAGAACCGCATCGCCCTCGAAAAATCCAGCCCAGTGTCACGCGGCGCGTACTCTCTGAGCGCGCTCTCAAGGGCTGCCACGTCGTCGGTGAGCGGTGACAACGCGGTGATCTCGCCGTCCATTTGCGCGAGCAGCATGCGATCGGCCGAGCCCATCTCACGGATCATTCGGCGCACGGACTCACGCGCGACTCCGGCGCGCCCCGTAGGGACGTCGGTGCCCTGCATGCTCGCGCTCCCATCCATCAGCACGACGAGGTTGCGGCCTTGTCGAGAGATGCCCTTGAAGCGCGGATCGGCGAGGGCAAAGACCAAGAGCGCGAGAATAATCAGCTGCAAAAGCAGTGACAGAATGCGCTTGAGGTGCTGAAACAGCGCGCTCGTCGGGCGCTCGACGAGCACGCGCTGCCACAGGCGCGCGAAGGGCACCGGCACCTGCCGTCGTCGCAGCTTGAGAATGTAGAGCACCACGATGCTCGCGCCCGCGGCACCAAACAACGGAAGCAATTGCGCGAGCGAAAGCCCAAAGAACTCCATCGCGCGACCTACTCCACCACGGCCAACCGGCGAAAGAGCCGGAGCACCTGGTCTTCAAACGGTTCGGTCACATCCGCGGCCACGTAGGGGACCCTCCGCGAGGTGCAAAAATCATCGATCTCTTTGCGCCACGACAGGTGCGCCTCGCGGTACGCGCGGACCATGCCATCGGTGAGCGTAATCTCACGCGATTCGCCGGTCTCGACGTCGACCAAGGTGACATCTCCGCGCGCGCCAGGGTCAGCCTCGCGGGGGTCAATCAAGTGCACCACGATGGGCTCAAACTTGCGATACCGGATCGCGTTGATCCCGCGCTCGAAGCCCTCGGGGTCGTAGAGGTCCGTGATGACAATCGCGATCCCCCTGCGTTTTTGCTGAGCGGTAAACATTCGGGCCGCGTCGGCGAGCGCGGTGGTTCCGCCTGTGCGCACGCTGCGCAAGAAGTCGAAGATCTTAAAGATCCGGCCTTTGCCACGCGTTGTGGGCAGCGTCTTGTCGACCTTCGTGCTGATCGCCACGAGCGCGACGCGGTCGAGGTTGGCCAAGCCCACGTACGCGAGGGCCGCCGCGAGCTTGCGGCCGTGATCAAACTTGGACGGAGTCCCAAACGCCATGGACTCGCTGCAGTCCAAGAGCACATAAATCGACAGGTCTTCTTCTTCTTCGAAGAGCTTGAGCAACATGCGCTCAGAGCGACCAAAGACCTTCCAGTCCAGGTAGCGCAGGTCGTCACCGGCAGAGTACTCGCGGTGGTCGGCAAACTCGATCCCCGAGCCCGTTTTTTTGGTCCGGCGCTCAGCGCGCAGACGCCCGGCAAACAGCCGTCGCGAGATCACCGCGAGGTAGTCCAGCTTGCGCTGAAACTCCTCGTCGAAGAGCTCTTGCTCGGGCGCGAGGGCTTGCGCCGTGCGCTTAAAGAAGTCGGTTAAGCCCATAGAATCATTGCGCTATTTCTTCTCGGGCTTAATCTGCGCGAGCACATCTGCGAGCACACGGTCGGTCTTGACACCTTCGGCCTCGCCCTCGAAGTTCATGATGACTCGGTGACGCAGCGCAGGCACCGCCGTCGCGCGCACGTCGTCTTCGCCTGGGGCCCAACGACCGTCCATCAGCGCGCGGATTTTGGCCGCCATAAGCACCGCTTGCACGCCGCGTGGAGAGCTCCCAAAGCGGACAAAGCGCTTGACCGTGTCTGGCGCGCCGGGACCGTCGGGGTGGGTCGCCTGCAAGATCCGAATGGCAAAATCCTGCACATGACGCGCGACTGGGACCTCTCGGGCCATCCATCGCAGCTCAAGAATGCGCTGCTGCGTGAGCGCGGGGCGCACGTCGCTCTTGGTCACACCGGTCGTGCGGTCCAAGATCGCGTGCAGCTCTTCGCGGTCAGGAAATCCCACGTGGAGCTTGTAGAAAAACCGGTCTAACTGCGCCTCGGGCAGAGGGTAGGTGCCCTCCATTTCGAGTGGGTTTTGCGTGGCCAACACCAAGAAGGGCTGGTCAAGCATGTAGGTATTTTTGGCGACGGTGACCGAGCCCTCTTGCATGGCCTCGAGCAGCGCGCTCTGCGTCTTGGGCGTGGCGCGGTTGATCTCGTCCGCGAGGATAATGTTCGCGAAAATAGGCCCTTTTTGAAACTCAAAGCGCTTGGTGCTGCCCTCGCCCACGATCACCGTCGTGCCCAAAATGTCCGCGGGCATCAGGTCCGGGGTAAATTGCACGCGCGCAAACGTGAGATCCAGCGCTTGTGCGAGCGTGCGCACGAGCATGGTCTTGCCCAGCCCCGGCACGCCCTCGAGCAGCGCGTGGCCGCCCGCGAGCAAGCAGGTGAGCACGCCATCGACGATCTCGTCGTTGCCGACGATGACCTTGGCGACCTCTGTCCGGACCTTCGCAAGATCGCGCCTAAACGCGTCGAGAACCTCTTTGGACGGGGGTTGGCCCGTTGGTGTTGTGCTGCTCATTCGCCCTGACCTTCTCTCATACCGTGTCGCATTTCAGCCACTAGTCACTCGCTGTCCCGCGGTCGAATCAGCTGAAAATACCGCCGCACGTACGACCGATACCCCGGCGGAACCTCCCCCGCGTGGATCACCTCCCGCGCGTGGTTCCAATACTCTTGGTGCACCTGCCGGTACGCCGCCGAGGTGAAGCCCTCTTGGCTCGCCGTCCGGATCACCTGCGAGCGCGATGGCCCCTGCCCATTCTGCTGGCCCGTCACCTGCACCTGCCGCGTCTGCCCAAGGCCCGCCGTCGCCGCGCCCCGATGATTCTCATCGTGCTCGGTCCCAAAGCCCTGGCCCTGGCCCTGGCCCTGGCCCTGGCCCTGGCCCTGCCCTTGGCCCACGCCGACCACCTGACCCTGGCCCTGGCCCTGGCCCTGGCCCTGACCCTGACCCTGGCCCTGACCTTGACCCTGACCTTGGCCCTGACCCTGGCCTTGACCCTGGCCCTGACCCTGTTGCCCACCAGGCTGCATTCCACCCGGTCGTCCTTGACCCTGGCCCTGCCCAGGGCGGCCCTGCTGTCCGCCCGGCTGTTGCCCGCCTGGTTGCGGCCGGCCACCGCGAGCTGATTGCGAAAACCGCTGCAATCGCTGCCGCTGCTGTTGTCCGTTCTGCCCGTTCTGCTGTCGCATGCGCTGGCGTAGCTCTTCGAGCTGTTGTCGCAGCTCGGCGACCTGCTGCTCGGTGCGCTGCTCTTCGTGCATGCGGTTGAGATCTTGAGCTCCCTGCTCAAGGCCCTGCGAGGCCTGCGCGAGGTCTCGCATCAGGTCCTGCATCGCGCGCGACATCGAGCGATCCAGGCGCTCAAGTTGCCGTCTACGCTGCTGCTGTTGCTGTTGGTTGCGGTCCAAGCGCTCGAGCTCGCGCTGCCGTTGCCTGAGCAGCCGCTGGTCGTTTTGCGAGAGCTGATTTTGGCGCTGTTGCCGCAGCATGCGCTCAATCTCTTGACGCATGTTCTGGACCTGCTGCTGTAGCGACTGCTGCTCGCGTTGGTTGCGCTCTTGCGCCTGCCTGAGCGCGTTCTGAAGCGACTGCCGCTGCTGCTGCGTCATGCGATTTTCGCGCGCTTGTTGCGCGAGTTCATGCATTCGCTCGGCTGCGGTACGTGCGTCAGCTTGCTGCAGCGCCTGCGCAAGAGGCCTCGTAATCGCCTCACGCTCTAACTCTCGCCCAAGCTCGCGCATCCCTTCGCGCATGGACTCACGATCGGACTCGCGGCCGTGCTCCATCTCTTGCTGAAGCTGTTGCAGCCGCCGAAAGGCCTCTTCGCGATCGAGCTCTCGCCGCGCGATCTGGTCTACAAAAGACCGCATCCGCTCTGCAGCTTGTCGCGACTCGGGCGTGGCCGCGCGCTCTTCGGCGTCACGCGCGAAAGTGCGAAACGCGTCGATGTCATCGTCACTGAGCTCTAAGGGATCTCGCGCGCTCGCCAACGGCGGCGGTGGATGCACGATGGTCGTGCGCAGCTCGACGACGCTCACCACCGCGAGCACCGCAAGCAGCCCGGCGGCATGCGCAGACTCGGCGGGCCACTCAAATCGGTAGGCTCTGCGTGGATCCAACGCGGTCTCGCTGGCCGTCTGCACACCGTCGGCGATCGCGAGGTCCATCATCGCCGTGCGCGCATCAGCGGGCAGCTCGGCAAACGCGATCGCGTTGGCGATGCGCTCTTTGAGCCCATGCGCCTGGTCCAATCGTTGTGCCGCAAAGAGCTCGGGCACCGCGCGCAGCGCTGCAATTACGCCCACCAACAGCGGCAACACGGCGACGACGAGCAGGCTCCAGCGCGCTGACCGATCGGTCAATTTGGAGGTCTTTGCGAGGGCCATGAGCACGGTCCCTGCGGCCGCGCTGATCATGAGGGTGACGATCGCGGCCTGCGCGCCACGCACCCAACGGATACGTCGCTGCATGCGCGCGACCGCGTGATGCAACGGGGTGAGCGACTCGGGGTGCGCGTTGGGCAATGCAGACTCAGTCATTGGGCTACGACCTAGAACGGTGCGAGGGCACAGATGCTTGGAGAGAATAACCGACGACGTGACTTCGCACGCGCAGGGTGACTGTGACGCACAGTGGGCTCCAAAGCGCCCAAGAAAACGCGCGCGGCAGCGAGAGTCTTCCCTGGCGCGCTGTGCGGGACTCTCGAAACAAGCGCGAGGATTGCCGTCACGCCTTGGGCAGTGCTAAAGACCTTCGTAGCAATGTCTTGGGCACTCCCTGCCCGCGTACCGCGAATGGAGCACTGTTTTCATGGGAAGTTTTGGCCCAACCGAGATGATCGTCGTCCTCATCATTGTTCTGCTGCTGTTTGGCGCGAACAAGATCCCGCAGCTCGCCACAGGGCTCGGAGAGGGCATTCGCAATTTTAAGCGCGGGTTGCGCGACGGAGACAACGACGCCAAACCGCGCACGCCCGAGAGCCGCGACGACAAGGTCGCGTAGGCACGGCATTCGAAGCGGGGGCTTCAACGTGTGGGCGGCGTCCATCCACACGGGGACAATCTGGCCGCACGTCGCGCTGCGATGGATACCCGCCGTGCGTGTGGTAGCGTCGCTTCGCCCGGTTGGCGGCGCCAAGCACTGAGCGTGAGCGTCCAGAGGGCGAGAGATCCCTGCCATGTTCACACTACTCATCGCCACTGATTTTACAGACAGCGCACGCCACGCGCTCCAGACCGCACTCACCGTGGCCGAGCACGCCGCCCCAAGCACGCTGTATCTTGTGCATGTGCTCTCGGGCAGTGAAGCGGGCCAGAAGGCCACACTCGCCAACATGGCCGAGAGCGACAAGCTCGCGACCGCGTTGCTCGCCGAGGTCGACGTCGTGCGCAAAGGCGCAGCGCTCCCGGCCGGAGTACATCTGCACTGCATTGTGCTGCGCGGAGACCCCGCGACGGTGATCGCGGACGAAGCCAACGCGCACAAGTGTGACCTCGTGGTGGTGGGGACGCGTGGGCGCAAAGGCCTTGAGCGATTTGTCCTCGGCAGCGTCGCCGAGGCCATCACCCAGCGCGCGCCGTGCTCGGTGCTCACGGTCAAATCAAAGAGCTCGAGCTGACGAAGAGCGTTCGCATTTTGGCCTGCAAATTCGTTCATCGATTCTACTTTACCTTCAAGAGAAATTCATCGCCATGCCCCTGACGCTCTCCAAGCGACTCGACGCGGTCATCCCCTCTGCAACGCTCGCCATTAACGCACGCGCTCAAGCACTCCGTGCGCAGGGCGTCGACGTGATCTCGTTTGGCGCAGGCGAGCCCGATTTTGACACGCCGGCCAACATCCGCGAGGCCGCCAAGATCGCGATTGATCAAGGAAAAACCAGGTACACGCCGGTCTCGGGCATCGCCGAATTGCGCCGCGCCATCGCGCGAGCGAACGAGACCGACCGCGGCGTTGTGACGGCCGCAGAGAACGTCGTGGTCTCTGTCGGCGCCAAGAGCTCGCTCTTTAACTTCGCCCTCGCGGCGCTTGAGCCCGGCGACGAAGTGATCATCCCTGCGCCGTACTGGGTGAGCTACCCCGAGCAAGTGCGCATCGCTGGGGCGACCCCTGTTCACATCCCCTCGACGCTCGAAGCCGGCTGGAAGATCACCGCAGAGCAGCTGGAGCAGGCCATCACCGACAAGACCAAAGCGGTGATCTTGTGCACGCCCAGCAACCCCACGGGCGCGGCGTACACCGTGGAGCAGCTGACCAGCTTTGCGCGCGTTTTGAGAGACAAACAGTGCTGGATCGTGTGCGACGAGATCTACGGAAAGCTCGTCTACGATGGCTTCATTCAGCGCTCACTCTTGGCCGTCGCCCCAGACCTCGTCGACCGCACCGTGATCATTGATGGCGTGTCTAAAACCTACGCGATGACGGGCTGGCGCATTGGGTGGTCCATCGCGCCGGTGCACCTGTCGAAGGCCATGGACACGATCCAGGGCCAGGGGACCTCAAGCGCCTCGACGCCCGCACAGTACGCAGCCCTTGAGGCGATCTCTGCGCCGCCGACCGAGCTTGAGAACATGCAGAAGATCTTCGCCGAGCGACGCAATCGCTTGGTGGCGGGTCTGCGGGCGCTGCCTGGCGTGCGCTGTGCGATGCCCGAGGGGGCCTTCTATGCGTTCTGCGATGTGCGTAGCTGGCTCGGAAAATCCTCGGGAGACCAGCGACTCGAGAGCGACGACGATGTCGCGCGGTGGCTCTTGGACACTGCCCGCATCGCGGTGGTCCCTGGCGGCGCGTTTGGCGCTCCGGGGCATCTTCGGCTCAGCTACGCGGTATCACTCGGGCACATCGAAGACGCACTTCAGCGCATGGCCAACGCCTACGCGACACTTCGCTAACCAGCTCGCCACGCAGACCTCTTGAGAGATTCATCTTGCCTGTGTTTTTTCTGCACATTGTCGAAAGTTGTATTGCGCCATGAAGCTCACTCAGCACACCCTCGCGATCTGTAGCACCGTCTTGTTTGCCGCTTGCGTTGAGTCCGTGGACCCTCGCCCCGATCGGCGCGAAGACGCGCGCCAAGAAGCCACGGCGGACGCCATGGACCGTGATCAAGAGCCGCCTCCAAACGACGTGGTCAACGACACCCAGGGGACGGAGGCCGGAAATCCGAGCGATTCATCCGGCATCGATGCGAGCGAAGACACCGCGGTGATGCCACCCATGGACGTCATGGCGCCTCCCGTAGACGGTGTCACTCCGCCCATGGACGTCGTGATGCCGCCCATGGATTCTGGTGGCGGCACCTGCTCAGGCGGGCTGACGAGCTGCGGTGGTTCGTGTGTCGATTTGCAGAGCGATCCGCGGTTCTGCGGGTCGTGCATGCGTGCGTGTGGTGCAACGCAGGTGTGCGCTGCTGGGAGCTGCCAGAGCCGCGTCTCTGCGCTGGTCCTCTCAGAGCTTCGCGCGCAATCGACCCCGTACATTGAACTCTACAACGGAGGCAACGCGGCGGTTGATCTCGCGGGCTACATCGTGCAGTGGTCCCTCGACGCTGGCGCGTCGGGCTCGGTGACTCTGCCTGCGTTTTCGCTGCCCGGAGGCGAGTTCGTCGTACTTACAACGGGCACCGGCTCGCCCCCGTCGAACACACTCTTTCTTCCAGGGCTTCCGGCTTGGACTCAGCGCATTGCGGTGCGATTGCTCACGCCCGCAGGAGTGGGCCAAGACTTCGTTCGCACGTCGGACTCGACAGTGGCTCCTCCCGCGGGGACCGCGTGGATGGGTGTTGGTGCTGCAAATCCAGCGGCAGATATTAACCAATCGCTCGTCCGCAATGTGTTCACCATGGACACCGACAGCGCCGCGGATTGGTCGCTGCAGTCACTGTCTTCGCCCACAAGCTACTGCGCCCTCCGCGGTGTGTGTGGCGCGCGTTGCGTCGAGCTCGACAACGACATCCGCAACTGTGGCGCCTGTGGTGTCTCGTGCGGCGCGACGCAGGTCTGCCGTGGCGGCGCATGCGCGCCCGCTGCAGGCAACCTGTGGATTAGCGAGTACCGACGCTCTCCGCGGCCCATGGTCGAGCTGCACAACCCCACAAGCCGCGCGATTAACATCCGTAACTACCGGCTACAGGCGGCCAGCGGCGGCACCACACGGATCAACTTCTTTTTGCCCGATGTCCTCGTCGAATCGGGCGCGTATTTGGCGATCTACGAGGGCACTGGGACCAACAGCCAGAGCGCAATTTATACAGCGATGACAGGGGTGTTGTTGGCCAACTCGTCCATCACGCTCTTCGACACAGGGACGACAGCGCTGGACTTTGTTCCGTTCGGAAGTGGAGCCACCACAGCGCCGATGGGGACGTCGTGGTTTGGCAGCGCGGTGACAGACCCGGAGAGTTTCGCCAACGTCTCCGCCCGACGCAACATTGCAGGGCTCGACACCGACTCGGCCGCCGACTGGGTCGTCAACCGCAGCCCTGCGACTCCCGGCTTTGCGTGCGTCAGCGGGCTGTCTGTGTGCGCAGCCAACTGCGTTGACACCAACGTCGATCCGGCCCACTGCGGAGGCTGCGACCGTGCATGCTCGGCCAGCGCGACATGCATCCGTGGCACCTGCCGTGCGAGCGAGCGCGTGCTGCTCTCGCGCATCAAGAACCAGGGTGTCGAAGAGATCGAAGTCCACAACGGGAGCAACACTGCCGTAGACCTCTCCGGCTGGGTCGTGTCGTGGGTCACCGACATGGGCTCTGGCGATTACACCGTGCCGATGGGCACCATGCTCATGCCCAACCAGTACGCCGTGTTCGCCGAGGGCACCGGGATCGCTTCGGGTGGGCGGTTTCCGGTCGGGCGTACGATCGACTGGACAAATTTCGCTGCGATTTCGCTGCGCGACGCGATGGGCACCGGGCGAGACTTTGTCCGCACATCCACCTCTCCCACCATGCCCCCCGCAGGCACGCTGTGGACCGCCCCCAACGCGACCAACCCGTCCGATACGGTCAACGAATCCCTCGTCCGCAACGTGTGGACTGCAGACACCGACAGCGCCGCGGATTGGCGGCTCGTTGCAGCCGTCGTAGGCCCAGGATTGTGCACGAGCACGCCCGTGTGCGGCGGAGTGTGCGTCAACACCACGACGGACCTCGCCAACTGCGGCGCGTGTGGCAACGCATGCCCGGTGGGCAACCGCTGCATCATGGGCCGCTGTTTTGAGGGCAACCCTCCGTTGATGAGCGGCGACCTCCGCTTGGTCAATGGCTCTGGAGGCAACAGCGGAATCCTCGAGATTTACAACGGCTCTTCTTGGGGTGGCGTCTGCGATGACAGCAACCTTGACGCCAACTTCATCCGTGTCGCCTGCCGTCGCCTGGGCTTCGCAGGGACCGGGACCGCGACGTGCTGCCAGAGCTCCGCCGCCGCTCCGTTTTCGCTCGACGACGTCCTGTGCAACGGGAGCGAGAGCAGCCTGCTGAGCTGCGCCTACCGCATGCCCTTTGGCTCGCACAACTGCAGCAACGGCGAGTACATCCGGCTCGTCTGCAACTGAGCCCGAAGGCGCGCTAGGCGAGCGATTGCACCAGCACAAAGGGCTGCACGATCACCGCGAGCCATGAGCCTTCATCGTGGGCAAAGTGCGCCTCTCGCGTGCGCGCGTCGACGCGGGCGAGCGTGCCCTCAGCGAGCCACTGAGCGACCGCAGAGGTGTCATTGAGGGCGAGCGCGAGAGCGCAATCGAGCAGCGAAATCCCTGCGCGTACCATCACAACAGCGTCACGCGCGAGGTGCGCTCGGAGGTCTGCCGTGGTCACGGGGCCCAGCGTACGCTCAAGCTCTGCGCGCAGGGGGGTGTCTGTTTGTGGCTCTGTCATGGTCGCTCGCAAATGTGACGAATGGTTCAGATTTTAGTGCTGCTCGCCCAGACGAGGTACAGACGCCACTGGGTGCCGTCGGTGATAAAGGGGTCGTAGGTGCCTCCACTCACGTCGATGCCGAGCACGCGCGCGCGCCCAAGCACGCCCACGAGCCCAAGCGTCGAGCTGCCACCGCCCGAGCGAAACGTCGTCGCAAACGTCGCGCCGACGTTGTCCACTTGGTCCAGCCGGTTGCCGTCCACCAGCGGAGTCCCCGCGGCCGAGATGTCCGTATAGAGCCCCCCTCGCAGCCCCCACCGCGCGTTAAGCGCCTGCTCAAAACCAAGCGCTACGTTGCACACCGCGTTGAGCGTGTTCTCTTCGCGTGTGCGCCCATCCCGTGAGCGAAGCGCCTCGTAGCGCATGGGCAACGAGACCGACGTGTCGATCGCGAGCACCGTCCCGCGCGCGGACTGATACGCGACGCCCATACGAACAAGCGCGGGTAAGAGCCTCCGTGTTTCGACCTGTCGCACGCTGTTCTGGATCTGGTCAGGCATGCCTGCGCGCAGCCGCACGGTGCGATCAAACGACTCCCCCACACTAAACAACGACCACGTTGGCGAGCGCACAGAGATGCCCAACGACACGCTCGGGCGCAGCGCATAGCGCGCGCCAATCTGCGCGCCCAGTCCCGCAGACACCGTGTCCAACGACGAGGTAAATTGCACGAATCCGTCCTCGCGAAGGTCCGACAAATCCACCCGATCGTAGTGCGTGTGCAGCGTGCCCAAGAGCGCGAGACCGAGCCCCAGCCGCTCGTCTACGCGCCACGCGAGCGAGGGCCCCGCAACAATCAGCCGATCGCTGGTGCTCACAAAGAGCGTCGTGTCTCCGCTCGCGCTGCTCACGCGGCGATCGAGCTGGTAGGTGCTCGGGTTGTACAGATTGATCGCCAACGCCCACGGCCTTAGCCGTCTGGGTCCCACGCGCGCCTCGCCAAGGTGGACCAACGACGCCACCGTCGACGGGATAATATTGAGCGAATCGTACGAGTAATCGAGCAATGGCCCGAGCGCGCGGGGATACCTCGCGCTCACGACGCCATACAGATCCGCGCCCACCGAGACCGAGTCGTCTTGCGCAAACGCGAGCCCTGCGGGGTTGTACCAAGCGCCCGACGCGTCGTCGGCGAGCGCCGTAAAAGCGCCCCCCATTCCGGTCGCGCGCTCACCTACAGGGTAGCTCTGCGCGTTGGCCTGGGCGCACAGCTCCGGCGCGTAGACAAGCCTCGCCCACGCGACGCATAACCCTGCCAACAGACGCACACGCCGCTTGCTCACCGCGCGCTGGTCTATAGCAACAATTCGGCTGGCTTCGGCATCTACTCGACCGCAAACCGGTCACACTTCTCGCTCATGAGCGCCCTCAGGACAACCTGGTCTGTGACCGACTACCGACGCGCCCTGCGATTTGCAGCCGACGCCCACGGCCGCACCGGCGTGTGCATCCAAGATTCGTCGCTGCCCTATGTAGTACACGTGGTCGAGGTCGCCGCCGAGGTGATCGCCTCGCTCGCGGTCGAGCCCGTCGCAGACCCCACCCTCGCGGTGGTGTGCGCGCTCTTGCACGACACGCTCGAAGACACAGACGTCACCGACGACGCGCTCAGAGACGCGTTTGGTGACGCCGTGGCCCGCGGCGTGAGAGCCCTCAGCAAAGACGCTTCGCTCGCAAAATCACAGCAAATGAGCGACTCACTCGACCGCATTTTGGCCTGCCCGCCTGAGATCGCGAGGGTGAAATTGGCCGACCGTATCGTCAACCTCTCACCGCCTCCGAGCGCTTGGTCGACCGATAAAATCCGGGCTTACCAGTCGCAAGCTCGTGACATCGCCGCGCGGCTGCGCGACGCGAGCCCGCTGCTCTATGCGCGATTGAGCGAAAAGATCGAAGCGTACGAGCCGTTTTGCGAGCGCTGATTTGCACGGCAAACGCGGAGGGTACGCACTCGCGTCGAGGCGCAGTTGGGGGCTACACTCAGGGGATGTTCGAAGGTCTACGAAGAGAGCATGGGCTCTTACTCACAGACCCGATGACACTTGCGTTTTGATCGTTGGAGGCCACCGTGCACAACAAGACAGCCGCACCAGACGCCCTCGCATCGCGCTCATCGTGGATGCTATTGGGCCTCGCGCTAAGCACCGCAGCGTGCACAGGCACCATCGGCGCGACGCCGTTTGAGCAAGACGTCTTGCAGCCCGACGGAGGCGGCCCGGGCCCCGACGGACAGCCCCCGCCGACGCCCCTGCCCGTGAGCATCCCTGCGACGTCGCGCGCCCCGAGGCTCACCCACGCGCAGTGGGAAAACACCGCGCGTGATCTGCTTAAACTCCCTGCAAATTCAGCGCTTTCGAGCACCTTCGCGCCAGACACACTCGCCGGGACTTTTGGCAACAACGGCACCTCCCTCCAGGTCGGTCAGCAGCTCTGGACGGACTATCAGACCGCCGCCGAGACGCTCGCCTCGCGTGTCGCACGCGACAGCGCCGCCCTCGCGCGGATCATGCCACCAGGAGCCCCTGCAGAACCCCGCGCGCGGGCCCGAGCCTTCGTCGAGCACGTGGGCCTCCGCGCCTATCGCAGGCCCCTGACGGCCCCCGAGATCGACAGCTATCTCACAGCGCTCTACGACCGCGGCGCTGCGCTGTTGGGCGGGGACGCGTTCGTGTCAGGTGTCGAGCTTGTGCTCCGCGCGATGCTGCAGTCCCCGCATTTTCTCTATCGTTTTGAGACAAGCACTGAGGCCCGTGAAGCGCGGATCCCGCTCAATAACTACGAGATCGCCACGCGGTTGTCCTACGCGCTGCACAACACCATGCCCGACGAGGCCCTCTTTGCGGCGGCCGCAGCGGGCGAGCTCACGCGGCCCGATACGCTCATCACGCAGGTCCGAAGGCTCCTCGCAGACGACCGCGCAAAGAGCACCGTGCGTACTTTTCACGGGCAATTGTACGAGTGGGATCACTTTCAGGACGTGCGACGTGACCCCGCGCGCTTTGCGCAATACACGCCGACGTTCAACGCGTCGATGCTGCGCGAGGCCGAGCTCTTCGTCGACGAAGTGATCTACCAAGAGCGCCGTGGTCTCACGCGGCTGCTCACCGCGGATTTTACCTTCGCCAATGACGACCTCGCCCGCGTGTACTCACTCCCAGGCTCGTTTGACCGCACCCATCGCAGGGTCAATCTCAACCCGACCCAGCGCCGCGGGATGCTCACCCAGACCGGTTTTCTCGCGTCGAGAGCCTATGCCGTGGACCCAGACCCGATCCATCGCGGCGTCGCGGTCAACCTGCGCTTGCTCTGCGCGACGTTGCCTAACCCGCCCGCCAATGTCCCCGCGGTGCCCCCTGTTGCCGCAGGATCGACCAACAGACAGACTGTAAACGCCCACACAGGACCCGGAACCTGTGGCGCAGCGTGCCACGCCACGTTGATCAACCCGGTGGGCTTTGCGTTTGAGAGCTACGACTCGGTGGGCGCGTTTCGAACCACAGACCGAGGGATGGCCATCGACAGCGCAGGCGAGTATCAGCTCGATGGCGTGGACGTGACGTTTGACAACATCGTGACATTTGCCACGCAAATGTCCGCGAGCCAGCAAGCCCACGCGTGCTACGCGCGCTATTGGCTCGAGTTTCTTGCGGGCCGTGGCCCCCAACTCGAAGACGCCGCGCTCTTGCGCGCACTGGGTGAGCGCTCACGCGCTGATTTGCCCGTACTTGAGCTCATCGAGCAGGTGCTCACGAGCCCCACGATGACCGCGCGATCGACCGTCGAGGTGATGCCATGAAGCGACGACTATTTCTCAAAGGCGCTGGCGTAACGCTGGGTCTTCCGCTGCTCGAATCGATTGGACAGTCCGTAGCGCTCGCACAAATGCGGCCGGCCAACGCCGCGCAGTTTGTGCTCTTTATGCGGCAGGCCAACGGGGTCGCCCAAGAGATCCGCAATGGTGACGGGACCGTGCGCGAAGCCGAGATGTTCTGGCCTCGCGCGCTGGGCGAACTGACGGATGCCTCGATGGCCGATCGCGCCGTGAGCGAGCTCACCGCGATCCGCTCGAAGCTGCTGATGGTCAAGGGTACTAGGTACTGGTTTGATGGCCGCGGATGCGGTCACTCAGGCGGCGGAAACCAGTGCCTCACCGCAAACCAGATCGACCGCACAGACCCTAACCTGGACCGCAATCGATCTCGCGCCGTGGGAGAATCCGTGGATTTTCGCATCGCGCGCGAGATCAACCCCATGGAGGGCGCGCGACGTCGCGACCCGCTCACGCTCATGGCAGGCCCCCCCACTGGCTACATCGCCGAGGTGCTCTCGTACGGCGGCGCACGTGACCTCCGCGGTGCCCAGCGCAACCCCTGGAACGCCTACCAAGCCGTCCTCGGCATGACCGGCTCAAGCGAGAGCGAGTTCGAGCGCATCCGCAGCTCACGCCAGAGCGTCAACGATGTGCTCCGAGACCAAATGCGCAGCGTCCTCGGGCGCCCTGAGCTCTCACGCGCCGATCGTGACCGATTGCAGCTGCATTTTGACAGCATCCGCGACCTTGAGCGCCGGATGTCCTGTCAGCTCCCCATGGCCGACGCCGACGCCCTCCGTGGCGCCGTGATGCCCTTCGCGCGCGAGCAGACCATCGACGGGATGCGACAGACCGTCCTCGTGGTCGACAGCTCCGCAGCGCTGCACACACTCGCGAGACTCCACTGCGATGTTCTCGCCCTCGCGGTGGCGTGCGGTTACACCACCAGCGGCACACTGCAAGTGGGCAACGGCAACGACGGGACGCCGTACGCCCTCCCTGGCTTTACCGGCGCTTTCTCGTACCACTGGATCTCGCATCGCATCCAGGGCGACGGCGACATGGGCGCGAGCATCAACGACGCACAACAGCGACATCACCAGATCGATCGCATGCACGCGCGGTTGTTTAAGTACCTGTGCGACAAGCTCAATGAGCGGAGACTCCCAGATGGCACCACGCTCTTGGACAAGGGCATGGCCGTTTGGGTCAACGACCTCGCGACCGGTCCGCCCCACGGGTACTCGGATGTTCCGTGGATTATTGCAGGGTCGGGCAACGGCGCGCTTCGGCAAAATACCTTCATCGATGCGCGCGCAAGCAACCGCACCGTGCCCCACAATCTCTTGCTCAACACCCTCATCAACGCCGTCGGAATCAACAGCCCGCGCTTTGGCGAAGCGTCCCTCCCTGCCGGCCAGCTCGACGCCATCAAGGCACGAGCATAACGCTCGGGCCCAGCGCACGCGCCATGGCCGCCGCACGCTCTTGACGCAGCGCGGGCGCTACATTTGTCAGCGAAACAAGCCGCAGATCGTCTCCGTCGTTGCTGTTCCAGAAGGCATGTGCGGTGAGCGGAGCGATCGCGATGCGACCGCGCGCGAGCGTGAGTCCAACGCGCAAAAGCACGACGTCTCGCGTGCCCGGATGATCCAGCGCCGAGCGCAACATCGCGGGCGTGAGCGTCTGGCCAGCGCGATAGCGATACCCCTGATTCGATAGCAAATTTCCTAGCGAATACGCACATACCGCGTCCCCACGTGCCGAGCTCAGCCGCTCGACCGACTGCAAGATGTGTGGGCCCGTCCCCAAGATCACATCTGCGCCCCAACGCACGAGCTGCCGCGCGAGCGCGCGCTGTGCGGCCGTGGGTTGCGCAGCAAAATCCCTGCTCCAATGCATCGCGAGCACGACAACCTCTGCGTTCAACCGGGCGCGCTCAAGCGCCGACTCAAGCGCGCGCGTGTTGGCCATAAACACCCGCACACCCGCACGATTAGGGGCAGGCCCGTTGTTCATGCGGTCGGTCGCCGAGACAAACGCGACCCGCACCGGGCCTCGCGTGACGACCGTCGCGCGCTGCGCTTCTTGCTCGGAGACCCCCGCGCCTGCGGTCGCGACGTGCAGGGCCGAGAGCGTCGCAAGCGTGCTCGCGAGCCCGTCGCCTCCTTGGTCAAACGCGTGGTTATTGGCGAGCCCAAGCAGATCGAACCCCGTCGCCGCGAGCTCTTCTCCGTAGGCCTCGGGGGCACCCAAGACGGGGGGCGTGCTGTTGGCCGGAGGGCGCACACGCTCGGTCAACGGCGACTCAAGGTTGGCGTACGCGATGTCCTCTTCGGTGATCGCGTCGTGCATGGACTGCAGCATCCAACGCAGCCCCCCCTGCGCGCGCTGATGGGTCGCGACCTCGACGACACGGCGGTGGACGAGCAAGTCTCCCGTCGCGACAAGAGAGACCGTACGCGCGCTCTCTTGTGCAAAAACACTGGGCGAATATGCGCAGAGCGCGAGCGCAAACCCCACGCATCCGCGCGCGCTCATGGTGCCAAGAACACCTGGTTGAGCTCAAGGCTCGCGGCCTCGAACGTCGGATTGGGCAGCACGGTTCGCAGGCCCACGAGCAGCGATTTGAGCTCGCGACGGCCCTCGACCGAACGCGAGAATCCCCCGCAATACAGCAGCTCATTCGCTCCGACGCGGATGTAGAGCTCAGCATACGAGGGCTTGCCCTTGAGCTCAATGCGCCCCAACGAGTCCAGACGGTAGGTGCTCTCTTCAGAGCGCCCGAGCAGCGGCATGCTCTTGTGCTTCAGTGTCCCGGCGGCGCGATCGACACGCAGCGCGACGCCCTCGCCGGCCGAAAGAATCAGCCAGCCCATCCCTGTGGTGAGCAACGGGATCAAGAGCTGCAAATACCCACGCCCCGTGCGCGCAATCACTGCCAAAATTCCCAGCAATGTGAGCGCACCCAGCGCAGCAAAAGACCACCCCACGAGCCTGCTCATCGTGCGAGGGGCGATCTCTGCGACGAGCGTGTTGTCATCAAGTCGAACCATCGCGTGTGTCCTGTCCAGGACGTAGCGCTCTTTGCCCCCCAGCGTCCAGCGGTGCAGTCATGCGCCACAGAGCATCACACGGCGGACTGCACACCTTCGGCGCTCAGTTTGCGGTTCCCCCTGCAAATCCCCTACAGAAACTCGGAGGCGCGGATGGGATTCGAACCCACGTTTGACGGTTTTGCAAACCGTTGCCTAACCACTTGGCTACCGCGCCACACACGACCATCGTCCCCCGCGTGGCGTCTGCGAGGGAGGTCGTTGTTAGCAACGTGTCTGCGTCGGGTCAATGCCTATCCATGATGCCATGCACATTCACTCCGAAGCGACAGGCTCATCACGCTCTTCGATCCGCACCGTGAGCCACGAAAACACCAGGATCGCGCCAAAGATCAGGCACCCCACGGTCACGTGAAAGACCTGCAAAACCGGCGGCAGCGCCAGATACGCGAGCCCCACGCCTGCGAGCAATTGCGACACACAGAGCCCCGCGATCGTGAGGCTGAGCACGCGAAGCACACGGTCGCGCTCGGTCCTACGCACGTAGATCGCCAGGGCGATCGCTCCGGCGACCACCACCAACGCCATGGTGCGGTGGATGCCATCCATAGAGCCCACGCGTGAGAGCCACTCGCCTCGCGCGAGCTGAGCCACTGCAGGCCGCGCATGCCCCGAGCTGAGCGGCGCCTGGGGGCCAAACGCGACGTGCTCAATCAGGGCACGCACACGCGTCCCAAGCGCGATCTGGATGACAATGACGGCAGCGAGGGCGACCGATCCCATGCGCATCGAGCCACGCTCGATCGAGGGGACAACAGAGGGGTCCAGTGGCAACCGCGCGTTGACCACCGCGTACAAGAGCGAGGCGACCACGGCGAGGGCCACGAACATGTGCACGGTGACAAACGCGGGATCAAGGTTCTGCTCGACCACCCGTTTGCCGAGCCACCCCGCGAGGCCCACAAAGAAGAACCCGGCGATCGTGGGGTAGAGCACCCGCGCTTGCTTTCGGTGGGCGAGCACGGCGGTCACTACGGCACCCAACACCAAGACGCCAAGCACCGCGCCGACCAAGCGGTTGAGGTACTCGATCCACGCGAGCTGCACGCTAAACCACTGCGCAAACTGCGGCGGAACCTGTGAAATCTCGGTCGGCGGGATCCAACGATCGAAGCACCGTGGCCAGTCAGGACACCCCATGCCCGCGCCCGACGCGCGCACGAGCGAGCCTGCGAAAATCACGAGGTAGGTGGCCAAGACCGAGGCCAGCGCGAAGAACGAATAACGGCGTTGCATACGACTGAGCTTCCGATGCGAGCGGCGCTCAAACCTGTGCGCCTCGCGAGCGAGAGAATGACACTGAGACCGCGGCGTGCGCTCGCCTGACGCACAAGCAGTGTTTGCGCGAGCCGAGCGAAATCCGTGCGGGATTATTCTTCGTCCGGCTCGTCGGTGGCACGACCCTCGCGTGCAGCCTGCACCCAAGAGCCCACCGCGAGCCCTAACCGCACAAACGCGGCCATCACGAGAGCCTCGAGCACAAATTGCATCAAGCGCAGACCGGGCGCAGGCCCAGGCCACTGCGGCCCTACGCCGTGCGCTCCCTGCGCAAACGGCACATAGCGCTCAAAGATCAACACGGCCATCATCGAGAGCGCGGTGACGGCCCACGCCACGGTCCAGAGCGCCGAGCCGTCGTCGTGACAGACACCCCGGCGCCCGGCGACCCGGCCCCCGACATATCCCGAGCCGATTTTGCTCGCGAGGACGACGTAGATCACCGAGGCCGCGACGCCTGGGTGCCGCACACCCGCGCGCAAGAGCTGCCCCGCGATCATGCAGACGGTGTCCATCGCCGCGGCCACGCCCACCGCAGGCCAAATGGACTCCACCGCGATCACGCGCGAAGCGTGCTCGCTCTCTGTGGGGTCACCCTCTCCGTCGTGGTCTGGTTCGCGATCCATCAGCGTTGCAGCACTCAAGCTATACCCTGTTCAACGAGACGACGCGAGGAGTGAAACCCATTCACATTTCGCACCGCGTGTCACCGCGTGGGGTTCGCGCGGTCGCAGCATCGAAACCCAATTTGGTAGTACCGAAACGTCGGCCCATGCGCGCGCGTCACCGCACGACACCGGTTGCGTACGTGCCCCCAAAACCCGCCCATCAGCACCGAACGCCTTGAGCCCTCGTGCGTTGACTCAACCCATTCATCCACGTTTCCCGTGAGATCCATCACAGCAAACGGGGATCGACACAACGGCCGCGAGCCCGACGGCGTAGCGAGATACACCCGCTCAACCTCTGCCTCGCGCCGCGCCCCGTCACGCCCATGAAGCAACACCTTGTTCGGAGCCCGCGCGAGAAGATCAATCGTGCACGCCGTCTGCGAACGCTCAGTCCCATACGGGTACGGCAGTGATTGTTCGCCCGCACAAGCAAACGCCCACTCGTCCTCGTTGCAGAGCCGTCGCCCTCGCGCCGCGCAGAGCCGCTCGGCCTCTTCAAACGACACCATCACCGACGGCAGCGCGCCCTCTTGATTGGGCCACTCGTAGCGGTCCATACAAAAGCTCATCGGCCGCGTCGCCACACGACAGCGCCCCGGCGGCGCAAAGCGCAGACACTGCCGCCGCTCGTCCTGCGTCCATTGCAAGCACTCCTCGTCGGGCTCGGGGCAGTGGCGCCCAGCGACGTGCAACATGTCCTCTGGGCACACCGTATGAGCACGAGGGTCCACCACGGATCTCCGTGGCGATCGGTCGACGTTCGCGGTCTGCGCGATCCCTCCCCACGCGACCAACACACCAAGCACCAGCCCCACAGACGCGAGCCCTGACCGACGAGACAACACCGGATGATTCTCCTGACAAAGTACCCGCCAATCAACCACGCTCGCCCAAAGGATGCGCACGAGATTCGCTCGTCCGACACCCCCTCTGCGCAGCGCCCTCATCGCACACGTACGAGGCAAGCGTCACCTCGCTGACTTGTCTTGGACATACTGTGTCCATCCATCGCGCACAGAAAAAGCAGCCGACACGAGAGGACAGAGTATGTCACGCGATCGCGTTGTTGTCAGTGATTTTACCGGGTTTTGCGTGCACAGTGGTCCTCAGATCCATGGCAGCCAACTCTCTCGCTCCTCGGTTTCAGCCCCCCGTTGTTCGCTTCGTGCACAACGGCCGCAGCTACGTTCTTGAGACCGCCGAAGGCGACGCGACACGCCGCGTGCTCTCGCGCAGTCACAGCGAAATCGAGTCCATGTTCTTGCGCAAGCTGGTCCCCCAAGCCGAGCGCCGCGCCATTGCCGCCGAGAGCCTCACGTTGCCCACCAGCGAAGCGCTCCCCGAAGAGCTCCGCTGGGTGCGCTGGCACCGCCCCGAAGAGTCTCCAGCGCCCATCTGGGGGCTCTTTCTGCGCTCTGAGCCTGCGCTTAACCCAGAAGAGTCACTCGACGAAGACAACAGCCCCGCGAACGACACGCTCACGCTCCTCGCGTGGGGCGACGGCCCGGTGATGGCCTGGGCCCGCGCCACACCCGAGGCCCACGCGCTCATCGTGCGAGCCCTTCGGACGCTCCCACCCTGGCTCATGGATGGGGTCGTCTCGGTAGATCCCTTCTTTAAGACCTCCGTGCGCCCCGCGCCGGCCCTGCCCGCACGCGAGACCTCGGTGCGCTCCGCCGCAGTGAGCAACAGCCAACGCAAGACCGCCAACGAGCAACCCGAGGTCTCTCAGCGCGCCCGCTCGGTGCTCTCGGCCTGGCGCCGCGCCAACCCCGCGCGGTCAGCGTAGGGGAGCGTGGGGGGAGAGCGCTGCGATACGCCTCATTGAATTTGCGTATCGTTCGGAGAGACCCGTGATTTTTCAGACAGATCGCGTTGGACGCTGCCCCCGAACGAACGGCAATCCCACCCGTGATCACTGAGGCGGCGGCAAGAAGTTCAAGAAGTGCCATGGCGCCCAAACCGCCGCTAACTGACCGGCATTGGCGCTGGCCCTGCGCATGGATGCCTCTTGGGAGGTGTCCACAAAATCGAGGGAGGCTCAGTATCAGGAGCGCGACCCGGCAGCAACGGGCCGACGACTGCGGCGAGGCAACGGGGGATCGGGCCGCAATCAGCGGATGCGGGGGCGACGGACCGCGGTTGGAGGTCTTATCCTCCCTATCCTCCCCCAGGCCATCCTCGTTGCACTGAACCTAAGTGTGGCTTAGGTTTGGTGCATGACCTCCCCCGACTGGCCTGGATTCCTGGAGCTCGCGGTCGCGCAGGCCGGCTACGTCACCACCGCCGACGCCGCCGCGCTCGGCTTCTCGCCGGAGCTGCTGATCCACCACGTCGGCGCCGGGCGGCTCGAGCGGATCCGCCGCGGCATCTACCGGGTGGTCCACCTCCCGGCCGACGACGACGAGGACCTGGTGGTGATCTGGCTGTGGTCTCAGCGGCGCGGCGTGTTCAGCCACCGCACCGCGCTAGCGCTCCACCAACTCTCGGACCTGCTGCCCGCCCAAGTCGACCTCACCCTGCCGGCCCAGGACGCGCGGCGGCGGCTCCGAGTGCCCGAGGGCGTCCACCTACACCACACCGAGGTGGCGGACGAGGACCGCGTGTGGATCGGCCACGTCCCCGTCACCTCGGCCCTCCGAACGCTCCAGGACTGCGCGGCGCTACCCCTCTCTCCTGACCTGCTCGCGCAGGCGCTCCGGGAGGCGGAGCAGCGCGGCCTCGCCCGGCGCGCTGATCTCGACCGCATTGCCGCTGGGAGCTCGCCATGAAGCTCACCTTCGCCACCCCTGCCGCGCTCAAGGCCTCGCTAGAGGACCGCCTGCGGTCGCGGGCGCGGGCCACGGGCGCCGACCTCCAGCGGCTCCGCCAGCTCGTCGTCTACGACCGCTTCCTCGCCCGCATCTTCGAGGTGGACGTCGCCGACGTGGTGCTGAAGGGCGGCCTCGCGCTGGAGCTACGCAGCGATCGGGCCCGCGCCACCAAGGACGTCGACCTTCGCATGATGGGTGCGCCGGACGCCGCCCTGGAGCGGCTGCAGGAGCTCGGCCGCCGCGACCTCGGCGACTTCCTCCGTTTCGAGATCGCGGTCGATCCCCGGCACCCCGAGATCGAGGCCGACGGCCTCGTTTACGAGGGCCGGCGGTACCGGGTGCAGGCCCTGCTCGCCGGGCGGATCTACGGTCGGCCCTTCGGAGTGGACGTCGCCTTCGCCGAGCCCCTGGTCGCCGAGCCCGAGACGCTGCAGGGCGAGCCCTGGCTGGACTTCGTCGGCCTCCCGCCCACCCAGGTACGGGTGTACCCGCTCACGGCGCACATCGCCGAGAAGCTGCACGCCTACACCCTGCCGCGCCCGCGGCCGAACTCACGGGTCAAGGACCTGCCCGACATCGCGTTGCTCGCCCAGACGCGCAGCCTCGCCGCCCCAGAGCTCCGGCACGCGCTCGCGGCGACCTTCGGACACCGCAGAACGCACGAGCTCCCGGCGACCCTGCCCGACCCGCCCGACTTCTGGGCCGCGCCCTACCGAGAGATGGCGCGCGAGCACCGCCTCGCATGGGCGACGCTCGATGACCTGCTGGTGGCCGTCCGCGCCTTCCTGGACCCGATCCTCGCGGGCGACGCGGGCCGCTGGGACGAGAGCGCCTGGCGCTGGCGCGACGACGCGTAGGGCGACCGGCCCTCCTGCGACGGGGCCAACTCAGTATCTCCTGTGAAAACAGCGGCGATCGCATCGGTGGGGCTCGGTGCGATGAGCGCGGCGCGGTCGCAAAGGGCTGAGGGCGCAGACGAGGCAACGGGCGAACGGGCCGCAGTCAACGGATGCGTGGGCGACGGACCGCGGTTGGATGGCCTATACTCAACGCTGCACGAAACATCTTGGACCGCGCGCTGCATCCCGAACGCGTCATCCAGAGCAAGGCCGGGGCACGGCCTAGGGGGCGAAGTGTCGCCCCCACTCAGGGGCTTTCAGCCCCAAACCCCGAGGAGCAGAGCCGCTGTCACGCCGCGCAAGCTGCGTTCGTCAAGTTCTCCCGTTGATCCGAGAAGCCTCTCCCTCGCGCGGTAGCGCAGGGAGGGGAGCTGTCACTATCGCGTGTACATGCCCGCGAGCGGACCTGCTGAAATCGTCAGAGTATTTCCGTTGATTCGATAGCTGTAGCTGCCATTCATGATGGAAGCGCTTGAGTCGGGCGCTGCCGCGGAGTTGTCCACTGGGTTGATGCAATTGGTCCGTTCGATGGTCGCAGTGCCCGTGCCAGCGATCGCTACGACCGCGTCTGGCGTCGTAGAGTACCGCTGCCCAGTGACGCGCCGAACGGTGGTGCAACGCGGATAGGTCAAGTTGGCCGCGCGAGTCAGCCGCGAGTCAGACAGGGTCACGTCCAGCGACGCGGCGAACGTGAGCGTGAGGGAGCACGACTGGACGTCGTCGGGCATCATGGCAACGCCGTAGCAGCTCGTGTTGGTCCAAGTTCCCGTGAGGGTGTCGGCGGTGCCAACGTTTGCGCAACCGACAGAAGCGAAGAGGCTGATGAGCAAGAGTGTAGACTTGAGCATAGTGAGAATCCTTGTGTGTTCGCACGGTGTGTGGCGATAACTCACGAGCACTATGCACGAGACGTGCCGCGCGGCAATTCGCAGTGAATCGCCGGTGGTCGGCGTCGCGAGCGATCAAATTGGCGGACAGGTTCGTTCGATTCGATGACGTTCAGTGTCACGATTCGCAGAACCGTCACAGCCGAAGACCCCAGTGGATTAGGTTAGACCCTCACGGCGCTTAACGACAACGCCGTCGCAGCGCCGCAGCACGCACGAGTCTCGCAATTCAAAACGCCGAGTGACCGCGCGCGAAGGGCTGCGGTTGGACTGCTGAGCGATCAGCGCTGCGCAGTACTGCCGAGTATGTGTGCACGACGCCCTGACTCACGTCTCGACGGGTGTTCACGGAATGTCAGAAGGTCACGCCGATGGTGAGCGCGCTGTGATACGCCCAGTAGACGCCGTTTCCGAACAGCACTGGAACGGTCACACCGAGCGGACGAACACCGAGCAGCAGGCGGTCGAACAGGACGAAGTTCAAGTCGACACCAAACTGCGGGCCGACCCACGCATATCCGCCGTTGACGCCGCCGTGATCCCAGTTCCAGTAGCCGACGATGGCGCCGATGTAGGGCGTGATGAAGAAGGCAGCGTTTGGGATCAACTGGATGTCGTAGAGAAAGCGACCTTCGAGCCCGAAGCCGTAGCCGAAGCCAATCGGCATGGACACGCCGACAGCGAGTCCTGCGCCGACGTAGCGGGGCGCGAAGTGCATTTGCAACTCGAAGTCGCTCTGTCCGCTGACTGCATACGAGCCGTAGCCGCCGCCGATGTGCGCCGCGAGCGCTGTGCCTCGCGTGTTGTTCGTCAGGACGCCTTGTGCGAAGGCGTCAGCACCTGGGGCGGTGACTGCGAGGGCGAGGGTCGCTCCGACGATCGCTCGCGCCGCAAACGACCCGCGAAGGTTGAGACAAACGGGGCGGACTGACTGAAATGAACTCATGTGTAAAGCCTTTCGGGCGCACATCGGCGCACAGAGCGCCAAAGCATTGGACGACTGGGCGATTTGCAGACAGCCTGGGCAGCATCCGTGCCATCAGTGAAATTGCAGGCATTTACACGAGAAAGCGGTCGCTTCGCTGGCGGGGACGATCCTCCAACTCAGTATCTCCTGTGAAAACAGCGGCGATCGCATCGGTGGGGCTGCGGTGCGATGAGCTCGCTCCGGCAGCAACGGGCCGACGACTGCGGCGAGGCGACGGGCGAACGGGCGAACGGGCGATCGGGCCGCAGTCAGCGGATGCGTGGGCGACGGGCCTGCGTGGGCTGCCCTATGCCCTTCCCGACGAAGCTCGTGTCAGGTTGACCGTGACACCGGGAGAGGGCGAGAGCGTGCCCTTGATCGCGATCCCGACGCGCTCGTTGGAGAGTCGAAGCTCGAAGTTGCGCAGGATCTCGGCCAAAATGATCTGCATCTCCATGAGGCCGAAATGGATCGCGATGCACTGATGGGGACCGACGCCGAACGGCGAATAGGCGCCTCGCGTGATCTGCGATCGTCGTTCGGGCGTGAAGCGCGAAGGGTCGAATGCGAGGGGGTTTGCCCAGTAGCGTTCGCTTCGTTGAGCCACCCAGGCGCAGGGCAAGACGACGGACCCCGCTGGGATCCGGTGGCCGCAGACCACATCGTCCTCGAGGGACTCGCGAAAGACGAGCCAGGCGGGAGGGTACAGGCGCATCGCCTCCTCGATCACGCCCCGGAGCACCGTGAGCTGCGCTAGGTCTTCGAACGCCAGACGCCTCGTGCCGAGGACACGCCGCACCTCGGCGCGCAGCGCGCGCTCGATCTCTGGGTGCTTGCACAGCAAGTAAATGCACCACGACAGCGACGACGCGGTGGTCTCGTGGGCGCCGAGCAAGAGACCAAAGACCTCGTCGCGCACCTCGAGGTCCGACAGCGATCGCCCCTCCTCGTCGACCGTCGCCAAGAGCGCGCCGAGAAGATCAGGGCGCGAGATCCCCTGCTCGCGGCGCTTCTTGATGATCGGGTGAACGATCGCATCCACGCGCGCGATCTCTCGACGAAGCCGCTCGTTGGACGGAAGCAGCCACGTGGCGGTCGACGGGAGCCCCATCGTGATCCAGCGCGTCGATTCATAGGCCCACTCCAGGCGATACGCGCACGCGTCTCGCAGACCCTTGGTGTCTTCTTCCGACAGATCCTCGCCAAAGATCGTCGCCGCCATCACCAGCAACCCGAGCTCCTGGAGCCTCGTCGTGAGCTGGATTCGACCGAGCGGCCACGCCGCGACGTCCTGCGCGACGATCGCGCGCATCGCCTCGAAGTGACCGGACATCGCCTTCGCGTTGAAGAACGGCTGCGCCAGCTTTCGCATGCGCCTCCACCCTGCCCCTTCGCCCACGATCAGCTCGCCGCCGTACGCCCGGCGTAGCTCGTCGTAGAGGCGGCCCTTCACGTAGTTCTTGAAATTCTCCTGCGAGACCCGATGGATGCCCTCGGCAGACGAGACGAGATACGCGGGGGTCAACCCGAGAGAGAACCGCACGACATCGCCATGGCGGGCGATTCGCTCGGCGAACGCCTGCGGCCCTCGCAGCAGCCAGAGGGCGTCGTGGAGCCGCGCCGAAGAGACCGCGCTGGACCCCGCGCTCACTCGCCCACCTCGCGCAACGCTCTGCGGTCGTCAGGATCGCCATGCTGCGGGGGCGACGCTGACTTCTCACCGCTGGCCTCGGTCGGATCGATCTCGTAGCACTGCTCATACCACCGGCGCAGCGCGCGGATGCCCTTCTCGTGAGGCAGCAGGATGGGGCGAGGCCGGTAGATTTTGCGGTCCCGGATCGAGGCCTCTGCGTCCACCTCTCCGTAGGCGGCGGTCTGGAATATCGCGCGCAGCAGCGGGTGGAGCAGCGGGGCGAACCGAGGTCGTTTGATCAGGTAGATCATGCGCATCTTGCTCAAATTCTCGTCGACTGGCGTTGTCAGCGCGATCGACGGCTCAGCCTCCGTTGACCGTCGCAGGATCGCACCATCCAGTCAACGCAGTGCCCGGTGAAACACGGGGTTTGACCGCCCCGCAGAGAGCTACCGTCTCCCCTGCCCCGGCCGACCCCGCGCTCCCCGAGTCCGCGAGGCCTCCGCGGGCCCATGTTCGGTGCCGTTTTGGCCGCGTGTCTCGATCTCGCTGTTGCAGCGACAGCGTTTTCGGCGCGTAGGGGGTCGACACCCCCCTCGCGAAGCACGCGCGACGATTACGGACCGCTGCCGGGCGGGGGCTGCATGCCTCCGAAGCCTGGTGGAGGCTGCGGATGGCCTTGCGGTGGTTGTGGGTAGCCCGGTTGCTGCGGGTACCCCTGCTGCATCATTCCTGGCGCAAAACCCTGCGGGTTCGCGTTGAGGCCGAGCTTGCTTCGCTTCGCGAGGTACGCAGGAAACGCGATGACCCAGGCAACGAACGTCGCGACCGCCCACCCACTAGGACTCAGGTCGAAGAAGCCTGGGTACTGTCCCTTGAAGACGCCGCGTTTCTTTGCGTCGAAGTAGACCCACACGCTCGACGCGATCACGACGAGCCAAAGCAAACCCGTGAGAGGATTGCGCTTCGTCTTCACCTCGGACATCTCGACCGTGGGTGAACACTGGCCGTGCTGCGAACAAAACGTGAGCGCGTCGGTGCCATTGAACATCACAGGAACCGCAGGTCGCGTCCCGTTGGGTTCGACGTCTCCCGAGCACACCGCGCCGGATCGAAGGCGCGTTCCGTCAGCGGCGGTGAGCACGAGCGTCGCGCACACGCTGCCGGCCGCGCTGCCGGTATTGCTGAAGGTACACCCTGCGAGCGCAGAGCACTGCGCTTGAATGAACACACCTTCTTGTTGCCCCGACGCGACTGCGCTCAACGCGATAACTCCGATCGCGAACAGCGCCGCGATCCAGTGAGTCCCTCTTCGCTTCATACGCCACGCTACCCCAAGCGCTGCGAGCAGTGGGACCGAGCGCCGCCGGATTCGGCAGACGGCGCGCTTGGGAGCCTCGGCAAGCGCGAGCTCAGCGCGCTCGTGAAGCGCTTGGGGAAGCGTTGGTTTCTTGTGCGCGATGTGCACCTCGGCGCGTCCGCCCTGAGGCTCGTGCAGCCGCGGCAGACGCTGTCTTGGTTGCGAGGGCCCTTCACGCGGTCTGAACTGCGCACACTGCGGCGCCACCAAGACCCAGAACCGACCCACGAAGGCTAAACCGGGCGAGACACAGACCGCGCACCCACACTTGTGAGCTTACTCACCAACGAGGACTTCAACACACACTGCAATTGCGTTGAGCACACCGGGGTTAGAGCATGGTAGCGTCCCGGCTGACTTTCTGCCCATGACCTCGTTGCGCCCTTCATGGCAATCCGACGCCGTTACTGACGGCACAGTGATGCTCGCGCACCGCTACGAACCGGTCGCCGAAATCGGCGTAGGTGGCATGGGGGCGGTGGTGCTCGCGCGTGCACTGAGCGGCCCCAGCGCGGGCGAGCACGTCGCCATGAAGCGCTTGCTGCCACACCTTGCGCAAGACCCCGAGGTGCTCAAAGCTTTTTTGGACGAGGTCTATGTGATCTCGGCCATGCATCACCCCCACATCGTCGAGTCCCTCGATTGGGGCGAAGACACCGAGGGGCGCTTCTTGGTGATGCAGTTCGTGCCTGGGGACTCGCTGCGCGCGCTCATTCACGCGCGGCAAGCATCCCAGACGCCGCTGCCCATCGCGCTCGCGTGCGAGATCGTGGCCTGCGCTGCGCGTGGGCTTCATGCAGCGCACAACGTCGAGACCGAGGGCACCAAGCTCGCGATCGTTCATCAAGATGTCTCACCTGCCAACGTGCTGGTCGGCTACGACGGCAGCGTCAAAGTGATCGATTTTGGTGTCGCGAGGATCTTGTCGCGCGAAGACGAACAACCGGACGAATCGCACACCATCCGCGGAAAGTTCGGCTACATGTCGCCCGAGCAAATCCGAGGACTCCCGCTCGATCATCGCTCGGACGTCTTCGCGCTCGGCGTGATCCTCTGGGAGTCGCTCACGCTCTGTCGGTTGTATTCGTCCACGGACCAATTTGACATCGCCCACATGGTCTGCGCCGAAGAGCCCGTCGCGCCCAGCGAGCTGCGCCAAGACATCCCGCCCGAGCTCGACCGCATCGTGCTCAAGTGCCTCGCCAAAAACCGCGACGACCGCTTCGCCACCGCGCGCGATCTGGCCCGCGCGCTGCGCCCTTTTTGTCCGCACCCCAAGCAGTCTCCCGAGCTCGTCGCCAACCTGTGCCGCGACGCCATGATCGAGCGCTTCGCGTGGATCGAGACGGTCACCGGTCGCAAGATCCCGTTGCAACCCGCACGGCACGCCAGCGCAGACGACCCCGATTCGAGCCCGCAGATCGCTACGCAAGCGCCCTCAGCGAGCGCAGACGCCGCGGTCAGCTCCACGGCAACATCCGCCCACGGCACGCAGCAAGAGCCGCTCGCACCTTTCGCTCAGTCCGCGAGCCCAACGCCCGAGAGCGCTGGCCCGCCCCCTGCGCAGTTCGCTCCCTCGTCGAACGCGCCGCTGACCTCTCCGTCCGCTCGCACTCAGATTTTGGCCCCCAAGGCCGCGAGTCGCCCACGGCCCGCGCCGCCCAACAAGCGCATCACGCTGGTCCGCATGGGTGCTCTTGCAGCGATCGCGCTCATCGCCTTGGCCATTGGGCTGTATTTGGGCTCACGCTGAGCGCTGCGTGACTCCAGTACGAGCGTCAGGACTGGCCGCGCGTGACACGCAACGACGCGAGGTCGATCCCGTGCTTTTTGTACAGCTCTCGGAGATAGCGGCGGTGGACGCCCGAGCGACGCGCGGCCTCTGAGAGGTTGTAATCGCTCTCTGCAAAGAGCTTGAGGAGGTACTCACGCTCAAACGCGTCCACTGCGATTTGCTTAGCGTCCTGAAACTGCATGTTGCTCGCCGCGCCCATCGTGGGGAGCGCGCCAGGGAGCGTCGAGGAGCCCGCGAGCGCGATCGCCAACGGAGACGTCGGATCGGGCGCAAGTACACCCTCGTCGAAGGCGTCATCGTCGTCCTCGTCAAGATCCGTCACGAACACGCCAGGCCCGCCCGAGAGCATCACAGCGCGTTCGACGCAATTGCGAAGCTCGCGAACGTTGCCTGTCCAAGCGCGCGCGCTGAGCTGCGCGAGCACCGGCGGCGAGAGCGAGGCGCCCAAGGCCGAGGCAAAGTGCGCAGCGAGCACCGCGACGTCTTCGGGGCGCGCGCGCAGCGGCGGAGTCTTGATCCGCGTGACGGCGAGACGAAACAACAAATCCTTGCGAAATCGCCCGGCTTCGACCTCAGCTTCGAGCGAACGGTTGGTCGCCGCGATGATCCGAACGTCCACCGAGACGTACGCGTCGCTCCCGACCGGGCGCACCTGCCGAGCCTCGAGCGCGCGAAGCAACGCGGGCTGCAAATCCAGCGGAAGCTCGCCGATTTCGTCGAGAAACAGCGTTCCGCCGTTGGCGCGGCGAAAAGCGCCCTCGGTGGACCCGGTCGCGCCGGTGTACGCGCCCTTGGTGTGCCCAAAGAGCTCACTCGCGAGAAGCGACGGCGACACCGACGCACAATCGAAGACCACCAAGGGCTTCGCTGCACGCGGGGACCGTTGATGCACCGCGCGTGCGACCACTTCTTTGCCCGTCCCCGTCTCACCCTCGATCAGGACCGAGAGGGTCGTCGGGGCGACACGCTGTACAGTCGAACGGAGCTTCACGATCGACGGAGAAACCCCAATAAATTCGTCTACTTCGGCGCGACTCTTCGCGTCGTCGACGACACGGATTCGCACCGTGATGTTCTTGCCCAAGAGCAAGGTGGCCTCGGACGTGATGGGCAGCTCCCGGATGCGCGCACCCTGAAAATGCGTGCCATTCTTCGTGTCCAAGTCCGCGATCTCGACCCCGTGCGGAAACACCCGGATCTCAAGGTGTTGCCTTGAGACAAACGGGTCGTCGATCACCACTTCATTGATTGCGTCACGACCAATTCGAACGATCCCCTCACGCACACGCAGCAAAGCGGGCGTGCCAGGAGATTGAATTTCAATGGTCCGGGTTGGCGGGGTCTTTAGCTTGAGCGCCAACGCTGTGACGGTGTTGCCGTCGTCCGACATACTCGCGACCAGCTTACCACCAGTGCGCCCCGCACCCCGCACGCAAACGAACACTCATCGTTGCCGCACGACGTCAATCGCGCACATCAGCCCCCGTTGACACGTGTCGCACAGAGCGCCTCGGTCAACCCTGCCGCGCCCCGACAGCTCTCTTGCAGTCGCGACCCGGTCCGCGACAGGCCCTGCTCGAGGTCTTGGGGTGCCACCTCCGCGCGCCGAGCCGAAGCTCCCAGCGCGGGCCCGCGCGCCGCGTCCGTCGCCTGGTTTGATTCGGTGGGGGCCTGGCCCGTGACGGCATCCATCAACGAAATCGCTGCTCGTTGTGCGTGATCACGCAGCGCAACGTCGGCGCTTCGTGCGAGCTGCCCGCGCAGCTCGGCGATTCGAAGCGTGATCCACAGGGCCTCGGACGCGCCATCTCCGTCACTGCGCCCAACACGCGCGAGGGCGTCGAAATGCACATGCGCGTTGACGTCCTGCAGGTCGCTCTGCATGGCGGACTCGATCATGTCCAGATCGCCGGGGTTCGATGCCCGCGCGCCGCGCAACGCCTTGCCCGCCAGCCCAGCCCGCGCGGCCTGAAGCTCACGCGCCGCAGAGAGCGACAGGTCTAACCAGTTGGCCAACGAGGCCCGATCTGCAGGGCTCAAACGCTCTCGACGTGCGCTCTCGATCACCGCCACCGAGAACCGCTCGGCGGCGTCATGCTCGGCATGTGCAAACTGCGCCGTCGTGCTTCCCACACGCACAGCGACGTTATGACACGGCGAGAGGTCCGCATCGCTTGATCGAAGCATGCACGCAAAGCCTTGCTCGACCAGCTGTGCGGTCTGAGCCCTCGGCGCCACGATCGCAGCAGCTTGGGTCGAGGCTTGGGTCTGGGCCAACGCCCCGTCCGTCACACAGGCCCCAAGAGTGATCCCAGAGGTCAACGCTGCGAGTGCTAAAACTCTCTTCAAGGGTGTGCCAATTTGCTTCGCTAAGTAGGTCATCACGAGGATCCTCGCCCGAGTCATTGGAGGCCGCATCAGCGGCTTCCTACGCAAAGACAGTGCCATGTAGGACAAGTCGTACGGTAGTAGGCGCTTGTCGCACGCCATTTTTCTTTTGTCAGCATCTTTGTGTGCAATTCTGAGTGAAATGCCTTGACATGTCGGCAGATTGATCCTCGGGCGCGCGATTCGAGCGACGTACACCGTGGATTTCGCAGTGACTCCCCTGTCATAGCGCTGCGCAAAGACTAGCCGACCGCCAAGGGTCGCGCGATGTTCACGCAAGAGCCTCCGTGCGTTGTGGTTCACTTGGTGATAAACGCCACATCTGTCCCGCGCGTGGGCTCTGATGCAGAGAGCCGCGGAGCGCGATACAACGTCACCCCCCATGCTGCTGGAGCCTTAATTATCATGAAGTCCACCCATCGCCTCTCGGTCGCGCTGCTCACTCTCTCTGTCGTGGCCTGCCGCGAGATGCCCACCAACGACGACGTCACGACCGTGGACTCCTCGCGCCCCGACACGAGCACGCAGCCCGATCGTGTCGTGCCAGGCACCGATGTGATGGAGCCCGACGCCACCATGATGATGGGCGACGGCGGGGTTGTCCCCAGCACCGTCACGATTCGCCAGCTTCAGGACATCCTCGACCCCGCGCACCCAATGGTCGGCGCACGGATCTCGATCGATCAGCCCGGAATGATCGCGCTCACGGGCCGCACGCTCATCGGGTCGTCCAGCGCGATGGACTGCCGCTTTGGTGTGTGGATTGGTTCGGCCACGGGCGGCGACCACTCGGCGATCCAAGTGCAAGAGCTCATCACGCGCGGGGCAGCGTCGAGCTGCTTCAACGTGATGCCGCGCAAGATCCCGATGGACATCGCGCCGGGCACCCCCGTGATGGCCGTCAGCAACGCAACGTACAGCGAGTTCTGCGCGGGCCCCGCGGGTGCTCCTGCCGGATTGTGTCGTGATTTCGAGCAGTCCAATGTGTTCTTGGGTGGCACCGCGACCATCACCGCGGCCGGGATGGGCCCAGCGCCCACGCCCACGGACATCACCGTCGCGCAGATCGGTCAGACCATGATGAACATGCCTGGACCGCGCGCGCTCGCCCTTGAGGGCACGCTCGTTCGTGTGCGCAATGTGCGGGTCACCACCACGATGACCATGTCCGGCATGAGCACGTTTACGACCGTGGCGATCAATGACCCAGCCGACGCGACACGCAAGGTCAACGTCCTGATCAGCAACTTCCCGGCGACTGGCTGTGCGCGCACGCACTTCACCGGACTGAACGGCATGATGGCGCCTGAAATCACCGGGATTCTCGTCCCCGACTTCGGCGTGTGGAGCATCCGTCTCCGCAACGAGATGGACGTGATGGGCTTGACCTGCACGGCCGCGCCCCGCGACGGCGGAACGACCGACGCATCGGCAGACGCCTCCAGCCGCGACTAGTCCGGTTCGCCGAAAACTCGCGGAGAGCGATCGCAATCAGCTATCGCCGGTGCGTGTTTCGCTTCTTCAAGTGTCTCCGCTCCTCGCGCAACGTGCTTGCAACAACGCTGGTCGCGTTCGCGACGGTGGGACAGCTCGGCTGCGGGGGCCCCAGCGCGGTGGACATCTTGCGGGTCCAAGACATTGGGCCGCGCCAAGCCGAAATCGGCGACCGCGTAGAGATCACCGGGCAGCAGTTTCCGCAGGCGGGCGAGCTTCGTCGCGTCCGTGTGCGATTTCGCGGGACCCTCGCGCGATCGGGCGCGAGCCCATGCACTGCGCCCGTGGACGTTACGCTCACCGATCCCCCCGAAGGATCGACCGAGTTTGACCCTGTCACCCACCAAGTCCGAGAGACCACCTACGCGCACTCACCGCAGCGCTTGCTCCGTCTCGATGGGCCCGACCGTCTCGCGCTCGTGCTCACCGAGTCGCTGTTTGCGTCACTCACGCAGTGCCCAGGAGAGCGCGCGTCGGGCACGGTCTCACACGCTACGCTCTCTTTTGGTGCAGCCCAGGCGCGCTTCGCCCGGTTGGGCGTCACGCTCCACTTCGAGGGCCTCACCGGAACCCGCGCGATCGAAGGCACCCTGCGCGGCGCCACGCTGGACCTCCTCGCTCCGGCATCACAGCGCGTCGTGCACGCGGATTTGCTCCGCCGCAGAGCGCAACGCGCGCTGGATTCTATGGGGATTCAGCTCGCCGAAGCGCACCCAGCGCTGGGCCTCCGGGTCGCCTCCGTACGGAGCCAGTCGTCTGCCGCGCTCGCCGGCATCGGCGCCAACGATGTTCTCTCCGCTGTCGACGGGCTGAGCATCTTGTCTCTCGATGACCTCGCGCTCGCCGAGCACACCCGCGCCGTACGCCTTGCGGTCTCGCGCGATGACATTCTTGACGAGCGCACGGTCCCACTCGACGGGTACGCGACCTCGTCGCCCGACGACCAGCTCGCAGTCGCTGTGTTTTTGCTGGTCATCGCGCTCTTGATGGCTCTCGCAACCCGCGGCGCGCTCGGCACACTCTCGCAGCTCACACCGCTGGTACACCAAGCGCTGGGCAACCGCACCCGTGGGGGATTTGTCCGCTGGGTCTTCAGCAAACTCGTCGCGGTCTTTCGAGGCGAGGCGCCCCACGAAGTGACCCCATGGCTCGTGCTCGTGGCGCTCGGGAGCACCCTCGGGCTCGCGCCGTTCTTGCCCGCGCTGCTGCGCATGGGCTGGGACGTCGGGCTCTTGTTTGCGCTTGGGACGGCGCTGCGGTTGATCTCTGCGCCGAGCGCTTCGTGGCGCAGCATGGCCAGGGCGCTCCCCGCGTCTGTGATCGCGATCTCGACCCTCACCTCGGCCGTCCTCGCGAGCGGAACGTTTCGGGCCGAGGGTGTCGTCGCCGCACAAGCGGGATTGCCCTGGCAATGGCACGCGTTTCGGTCGCCCGCGACGCTCTTGCTCTCGGCGCTCTTTCTGCTCGCGCTGCTCAACGGCGCGCCGGACTCCCCGCGCAAAACACCTCATTCGCCCACCCCCACTCGCGCGGCGCTCTTGCGCACGTTTGCAGGCTGGGTGGGCACGACCCTCGTGGCGAGCGCGGGGGTGGTCTCGCTCTTCGGTGGCTGGCAGCTCCCGATGATCGATCTCGGACAGCAGGACAGCTCGGCTGCGCTCCAAATGCTCGGATCTATTGTGTTTTTGGCCAAGACCTGGACGCTCTCACTGGGCGTCTGTTGGGTCCGTTGGGCCGTCCCCTCCGCGCGGACCGCGGCATGGATGCAGCGCTCATGGCGGGTCTTGGTAGGCTCTGCCCTCGCGGGTTTGCTCGTGCACGCGCTGCTCTGTCTCGCGCTCCCTCGCATGCCCTTGGCGCTCAGTGTCGCGCTCTCGCGCGGAACATTTGCCTTGATCGCAGCGACGCTTCTCTGGCTCGTGATCGAGCCCAAAGTGACACGCCGTGCTGGCCTCGCGAGCTACGAAGCTCCTGTGTTTTCAGCCGCAGACGAGAGCAGCACCCCGCGCTAGCGCGGCCCATCCCCGCGCTAGCGCGGCCCATCCCCGCGCTCTCCGTCGCCTAGATTCTGCACGACCGAGTCCACCGGAATCTCCAGCGACAGTCGCGTCCCACCCTCGTCACGCCGCGCGATCTCAAGCTTTCCGCGCAAGAGGGCTGCGCGCTCACGCATGGCGCTCAACCCAAAGCGCGCGGGGCTCGAATCACCCAGCGCGACGCCCACCCCGTCGTCCTCGAACACCAAGCGAATCGCCTGAGAATTCTCGATCATCGCGAGTGAGATCCAGACGTTCTTCGCCCCCGCGTGGCGCAACACGTTGGTCGAACACTCTTGCACGGTCCGAAAGACCACGAGCTCGATCGCCGGCGGGAGCGCGAGCTCCGACGCCATGGACTCGTGAACCGTCAACCCAGCCAGCGCCGCGAGGTCATCCAGCGTCCGGCGCGCGGCTCCCACCAACCCAAGCTCACCCAAGAGCGCCGGAGCCAGTCGGCTCAACGCACGCCGGAGCTCTTCGATCGCGCTGTCCGTTGTGTGCAAGAGCTTGTCGAGGAGCTGGGTCTGACCTGCGTCTGCGCTCGCTCGCTGGGCCGCAAGCTGACCATGGATCCGAACGGCAGTGAGCGCTTGGCCCACCGAGTCATGCAGGTCGCGGCCGATCGCGCGGCGCTCTTGCTCTTGCAGCGCCAACGCGCGCGCCGTGGTGTTGTGAAGCGCAAAGAGCGCGTGCTCGAGCGCCTCGGTCCTGTGCGCCACGGTCTTCTCGAGCGAGACGTTGCTCGATTCAAGGGCCGCCACGAGCGCATCAATGCGCCGAACCGCAGCACGAATCGAGCGCAATACCAGCGCATACACGGTCATCCCAAGCGAGAGACCCACGAGCGCAAACAGCGCGAGCAGCCCAAGCGAGCTGCGCCGAAGCACCCGAAGATCCATGGCCACCCAGACCTGCCCCACCACGACACTGCGCGCCTGGACCTCGTGAGAGCACCACAAGACCGGCCCAAGATCTTGCTGAACACGCTGCTCAATCGGCCGCCCCACCGGGTCGAGCACACGGACCCACGCGACGGCGGGCTGCACACGATACGCACGCAAATGCGCTAACAACTTGATCGAGTCGTAGCGCCACAAGACCGGTCGCTCTTGTGCCTCTTGGGAGAGCAAGACCGCGGCCTGGGTCGCGACCGTGTCACAGCGCTGCCGAAGCTCACGCGCGCCCACGGTGTGATGTGCCAGCGGCGCACCGAGCGCGAGCAAGACGCCAAAGAGCGTGAGCAGAGGTCTAAGCCTGGCGGCAACCCATGAAGGTGACACGGACGGAGCGCGTGGCTCTTGGGGCTCAGTCACGGCACAGAGTCCATGGGGACGTAGCCATTTTCTTCAATAATTCTATGGCCTTCCAGAGAGTGAACGAAGTTCACAAATTGTCTCACTCTCGGGTCTACGGTTCGCGGCAAGACAAAGAACAGCGGCTTGTGTAGCGGGTAGCGCCCCGCGCGGACGTTGGCGACCGTGGGCTCAACACCATCGAGCGCCAGAGGCCGAAGCCCGAGCCTCTCGATCTGGATCGAGCCAAGATCGGTCAGCCCCACCGCACCCGCGGTCGCGATCAGCGCAGTGCGCAGCTCTGCGTCCGAGTACAGCACTCGAAAGCGCCCCACCCGGTAGGCCTGCTGCTCAATCGCTGCAAACTCCGCGATTCCCCGCGCCGCCGCAAGATGACTCGAGTCGCCCACCTCGCGCATGAGCCACACGCGCGGGCTCCCATCGCTCCAGTGCGTGTCGTGACCGCTCAGGGTCGCGCGCACGTCCCCGGAGGTCCACGCTTCGTCCCGCGTGTCCGGGTGTGCGGCAAAGACCACAATCGATCGTGCATAGGGCTCGAGCGTCAGCGCGCCACCCTCCGTTTCGCCGCGGTTGAGCTCACGGCTAATCAGCCCGAGGTGAATCGCGTGGTCCGAGAGCGCTCGCAGCGCGCCGGTGGTGCCAATGCTGGGATGCAAGACCGCGGCGACGTGCGATTGCGCTTGCCACACGCGCAACAGCCGCTGCGTCAACGGGAGGTTAGACCCAGAGCCCGCGATTTGCAGCACATCTCGATCGCTCACCGCCGGCCTCGGTGCGTGATTCGCTTGAGAATTCGGTGGCGTTTCTCCGCGCTCAACGGCCCACGCGATCGACAGCGCGATCCCCAGCGAGAGGCCCACCAGCGCGACCGAGACCATCCCATTGTTGCGCATCAAGAGGCCCTCACGCTCCGCATTGCGGCCCTGGCGTTAGCCACCCGCGCGCGTGGTCCGCGCGATCGCCTCGAGCGCTGTCTCTTGCTCGGGATCGGCGTCGCGAGGTCGGGTCGCGTGGACTCCGGTCGAGTCCGCGTCGGTGACCTGAACCGCGTTGCGAGTCCCCGAGGCGCCTGTGGCTCCCGAGGGGCGATCCAGCGCGACCGCAGGGGTCGGATACTCGATCAAGGGGCGCTCAAGGGGCTTGTCAGCCTCTGGGCTGCCCGGCCGGCGCGAGGCAGGACGGCGAGCCGGCGGACGGGTCGCGACGCCAGACTGGGGCGTCCGGCGCTCGTCCCAGGGCTGGCCTTGGCGCCATGAGACCTCTCCGGTGGTTCCCCAACCGGCTAGGACGGCTTCGCCCGCGCGCCACTCGGTCCAAAACACGGCGCCGTCTGCGCGTGACGCCTGATCCAGACAAGCGATGTGGGTGACCGCTCCGTTGGGATGGTGCAACGCGGTCGCGAAGGGCATGTGCGAGTGGCCGCAGAACAGCCACTGAGGCGCGATGGTCTCAGCGAGGCCTCGCGTAATCGCGTTGCCAATCCAGGGCGTGTGAAACGCGCGGAGATCACGCCGCTGTCCCCGCGCTTGGGCGTGGGCCCGTGACGCGATCGCGCGAGGCCACTCGTGGGCCAGCATGATGTCTGCCGAGGTCACGTGATCGAGCGCCGCGACTTCGCTGTGCCGAAAGTACCCCGCTTGGCGACACGCGTCCGAGGTCGTGGGCGGAAGCAGCGGCTTGTCGACATACCGTGGGGCGTAGATTCCGGAGAGAAAAGCCAGATTAAAACCGGCAATGGTGCGGGTCCCTACGCGGCCCAGGTAGTGCAAATTGGCTGCGATTTCGGCGCCCTCGGGGACCTCGTGGAGCGCCTCGAAGTCCTCGTTGTTGCCACCGATAAAGTACAGCGGGCGCTCAAACGAGCAGCGTCCACCGACGTAGTCCGCGAACTCTGCGGGCATCGAACGTTTGGCCGCCTTGCGACGGTGGTCGTCGGCTGTCAAGAACGCCTCGACGTCTCCCACCGACACAATGAGCGAGGCCGTGCGACCGCGTGCGCTCTCAAGCGCTGCAATCCACTCACGCACGCGGTGGAACCGGCCGTGAATATCGCCGATCACCACCACGAGGGAGTTATGTTCGTCCTCGTGCATGGCCCAACTCCAGAACGTAGCTGAATCTCCCTTTCTGGGCACGAGCGAAAGCGCTTCATCCGCCGCCGCCGCTACGATCTTTGCGCTTGGGCGCAAATCCCTGCGCTTGCCTACATTAACTCACTCTCGCGTACCTCTGCCGAGGGTGTGCGGTGCGATCGGGTTGACGCATCCCGAGAAACCATGCAAATGCCCGTAGACCGCTTCGCAGCCCTTGTCTGCGATCCGCGACGGACCTCACAGTCAGCCCGACACGGCTCACCCCCACCTGAGCAAAAAAGCGAGTGAATTCAATGTCTTCTCTCCCTCAAATCACCGATCCCTCTGGCCAAGACTCTCAGCTTCACTGGTCCAGCACGCGGCTTGTGATCCTTGGCGCGATCACCCTCGCCCTGGCCCTCGTGGCCATCATGACCGCCGCCACACTCGTCGGCCAATAGCGCGACGGCGAGCGCGAGCGGGGGCTCATGTGCGATCGAGCACAAAGCGCAGCGCGGTGGTCGCGCGACGGCGCCATGATTTTTCGTTGTGTGATCCGCGAGGGTCCACGCGATGCTGAAGATCGCTGCCTAGGCGCCAGCCCTTCTCGGCGAGCAGGGTCGCGAAGCGCTCGGTGTCTTTGGCCAAATGTCCGCGCGCTTCACGTTTGCCCGCGTCGAGGTACACGCGGCTCACCCAGGGGCGCGGCAGCCGCGCGGCCTCGTCAAAGATCGCCCGGTTGGCCATAAAGAGTGACGGAGACATCGCGAGGGCTCCCCCAAAGACCTCGGGCCGGCGCATGTGCCCGTAGAGAGCCGCGAGGCCACCCATCGACGAGCCCCCGAGCAACACCTGAGACACCCCTTCGGTCACCGAGAACTGGCGCCGGGCGGCCGCGGTAAGCTGATCGGCGATCCAGTCGACCAGCGGGTCAAGCTTGGGCGGGCCAAACGACGTCGCGCGAAACGAAAGCTCGGACAAGCGCCGCTCGTTTCCGTGGTCAATCGCGATGACGATCGGGGCGGGGCGGCGCACGCGCGCGAGCCGCTCGACCGCGCGATCAAGGTGCCATCCACCTGCAAACGAGGGCGCGTCATCAAAGACGTTCTGCCCATCGAACATGATCAGCAGAGGCCTGGGTGGGTCGTTGTCACGCCAGCGCTTTGGGATGTACGTGCGCACCGCCCGAAAGCCATCGACGTGTGGGATGGGGTGGTGGGTGAGGTGCACGCTTCCGGGGCGCAGCCCGCGAGGACCGATGAGATCAATCACAGCGCGCGTGTATAACGCCGAAGTGTCAGGCGACCAGAGGGATCAGCCGCCATCGGGCAAGGGCGGACTGAGACAGGGCATGGGTTGCGCGTCCTGCGCGTCTCGCGTGTCTTGCACATCTGCTGCATCGACAGCTTCGCGCGCGTCGGGTTCACTCGCGTCGCTCTCGCGCACATCCGGAGGCGGGGCCGTGAGGCAGGGCTGCGGGGTCGCGTCCGCGACTTGTGCGTCTTGCATTCGGGGTGACAAGCAGGGCTGCGGCGCGCAATCGACGAGCGCAGTCGCAGAGAGCGTGAGTGAAGAGAGCGCGGCGGCTACGAAGCGTCGACGGCGAGCCAAAATCGCCTCGCGGTCTTCGTGGTCTTGTGGATCGTCGGCACCCGAACCCGCGCGAAAAATGTCGTCGTTCATAAGCTAACCGTGAGGATAACCGATTTCTTCGCGCGATCGACTGAGGCATGGTCCGCAAAGTGAATGAGCCCCTGCCCGATGACTTCGACATCGACGCGCTGTTGCGCAGCCTCGAAGCGCTCGCTGACAACCACGCGCTGCTGGGATCGCTCAGCGAATCCCATCGCAGACGATTGCTCATCGCGTCGGGACGGATCTCGCGGCCGTCTCGTGACGAGGCACGGAGCCTTCGACGGACGCTCGCCAAAAACGAGCGCGACGAGACGCGCACCCAGCAAGACACGCTGCTCGCCAACACAGGGATCCGCAAGCTTCGAGATGCGCCCGTGTTTGTGACGCCGTTTCCCAACGAAATCGCAGCCACAGCGCAAGACAACGCGCCCGCGACGGCCCTCCCGCTCGCGCGAATCTGCTACGTCTGCAAGGCGCGCTACCAGAGCGTGCATTTCTTCTACGACCAGCTGTGCGCGACGTGTGGCGACTACAACTTCGCGAAGCGATCTCCTCGCGCGGACCTCAGCGGGCGCACCGCGTTGGTCACCGGAGCGCGCGTCAAGATTGGCTACCAGGCGAGCGTGATGCTGCTGCGCTCGGGTGCGCGCGTGATCGTGACAACTCGGTTCGCGCGAGACGCCGCACAGCGGTACGCAAGAGAGCCCGATTTCGCAGATTTTTCACAGCGCTTAGTGATCTACGGGCTCGACCTTCGGCACACGCCGAGCGTCGAGCGCTTTGCGCAAGAGCTCACGCAGCGTGAATCGCGACTGGATTTTGTCATTCACAACGCGTGTCAGACCGTGCGGCGGCCCGCTGGATTTTACGCGCACCTCATGGACGCCGAGCGCGCCGAGAGACCGCCCGCGCAGCTCGCGAGCGTGCTTGCACAGCACGAGGCGTTTCGAGACTCGACGAGGGCTCTCGCGCGCGGGACGCAGCCCCATCGAAGCGTGGGTCTCACGAGCGCTGCAGAGATGTCTCAGTGGGCGCTTCACGAAGACGATCGTGCGCGAGGAGACGCGATGTTTCCGGAGGGGATGCTCGACGCAGATTTACAGCAGCGTGATTTGCGCGAGCAAAACTCTTGGCGAATGCAGTTGGCAGAGGTCTCGACCGTCGAGCTCTTTGAAGTCCAGCTGGTCAACGCCATCGCGCCCTTTGTGCTCAACGCCAGGCTGCGTTCGCTCATGAACAAGACCCCCGCGCAGGACAAACACATCGTGAATGTCTCGGCCGTCGAGGGGCAGTTTTATCGAGAGAACAAGACCGACAAGCACCCGCACACGAACATGGCCAAAGCCGCGCTCAACATGATGACCCGCACGAGCGCATCGGACTTTGTGCGTGATGGCATTCACATGAACAGCGTGGACACGGGCTGGGTGACCGACGAAGACCCCGCGCACTTGTCCGAGCGCAAGCGCGCGGTGCACAGGTTTCATCCGCCGCTGGACATTGTCGACGGGGCGGCGCGCATCGTGGACCCAATCTATCGCGGGATCACCACGGGAGAGCAGCTCTACGGGCTCTTTTTGAAAGACTACAAACCGGTGCCCTGGTGATCGCGCGAATCCAGCGAAATACCACGTAGAATCTCGCGTACGACCACCCGCTCGGACGCAAACGCGCGGCGCAAGACGGCGAGGGCGGCGTCGGCGTCAAGCGAGGGAGAGCACGTGAACAAATCGCACGCGGCGAACCGGTGCTCAGGCCACGTGTGCACGCTGAGGTGGCTCTCTGCGACGAGCAAAACCCCAGAGGCACCCTGCGGGACGAACTGATGAAAGACAGCCCCCAGCGCGGTCGCGTGGGCCGCCAGCGCGGCGTCACGGAGGGCGCGCTCGACGAGGGCGACATCATTGAGCGTGTCTGCATCGCACTCGTACAGGTCGACGAGCAAATGTCGGCCGATTTCGCTCAACGCTGCTGCTCGTCCATTCGGCGCATGCCTTCGAGCAAGAGGGACTCGGCCGAGGCCTGCATCGCGCGCCCTTGGGCCTTGAAGGTCGGGTCAAACGCGAACTCGCCATCCGCGAGCGGACACATCGCATAGAACGCGTCTTCACCGCGGGTCCGCGCCCACATCGCGTTGATCACCAGGCCCTCTTCGAAGTGCACTTCGCCGGACTCTCCGTTGGTGACACGGATGCGAAGAGCGCCAGTCTTGCGAGACTGCGCGAGCACCTGAACGATCTCGGCGAAGGCCATCTCGCGGAGGGATCCCGAGACGCCGCGCGCGTTTTGGCGAGACCCTGATTCGAGCACGCGCCGGAGCTTCGCGACGACGACGTCGTTGGGCGTGGGTTTGACAACGTAGTCACTCGCGCCCAGCTCAAATGCACGCTGAACGCTCTCGCGACGGGCGTCACGCGTGAGAAAAATCCACGGGATTCCGGCGAGCTCTTTCTGTTGCCGCACGTGCGCCAGGAGGTCAAATCCGGTCGCGCCTTGAAACTCGGTCTCGCTGACGACCATGTCGATGTCGCCCTTCATCAGGGCCTGCAGCGCCTCGTTGGGCGCCCGAATGGCGCGCACCTCGTGTCCGGTCTCGAGCAACCGAAGCTCAAGCACGGTGCTCTCTTCGGCGTCTTCGTCCAGCACGAGCACGGTGGGTCGATCCGCGAGGAGCTTGGAGCGAATGTCTTCGCCGAGCATCACGTGCTTGAAGAGGTCGACAAGGTTGGGGTCAAAGACCTTGTTTTTGTAGCGCGCGAGCGCCTCGCAGGCCTCGGTGGGCGTGAGCAATTTGCGAAACGGATTGCGCGCGTTTTGCGTGAGGTCTGCGTACGTATCCGCGATGGACAAAATGCGCGCTCCGAGCGGGATGTCTTTGCCAGACAAGCGATCGGGCAGCCCGTGTCCGTCAAAGCGCTCGTACATGCACTGCAGCGCTTGCTGGGTCGCATCGAGCAGTCGCACGGCCTCGAACAATCGCTGGGGTCCGAGGTGGCTCTTGAGCGCCGCGGCGCGGTGGCCTTCGTACTCTGCGACGTTGAGCGCAGTGAGGTGATAGCTGCCCGCTTTGCCCACGTCGTGGAGCAGCGCTGCGACTGAGAAAGCGTGCAAATCTGTTGGCGAAACACCGATGCGCTCGGCGAGCTTGCGCATCAATCGAGAGACCAAGGCGCTGTGGCCTCGGAGCTCTCCACGGCCGTTCTCCATCAACGAGATTAAGATCGTGAGCGTCTCGCCGTAGTCATCGTGAGACACGGCCCCCGAGACCACGGTTCCGCCGGAGCGCCGCTCGCCGCGGTCGAGGTCTTGCCCTGAGACCACGCGCTCTTGTTTGCGCTCGCGAACCGCGAAGGTAGACACGAGCGCTTCTTCGCTGACCAGATTGCGCTCAAAGACGTTGAGCAGCGATTTGTACTGCTCCATCTGTTGACGATCGATGTGCGAGAACGCGTGGATGTCACCGCCGTAGAACTTCGAGATCGCGGCCTTGATCGCGGCAGGACGCGCGACGAACACGCGGACCTCGCGCGCATTGGCGGCGACTTGCAGTTGCTGGCCAAGGGTGATGTTTCCTGCGTCGGCACACACCACGCTCAGCACCCGGTTGGCCGAGTCAAAGACCACCGGAAACACTTGAAATTGCTCAGCAATTTTTCGCGGCACGGTCCCCAGCGTCGCTGGATCAATGTCGGCTTTCGACAAGCGATCAGTGCTTACGAACCGCGTATTGTAGAGCTTGGCGAGGTACTTGAGTAAGTCAGCCTCGGCGAAGATGCTGCTCTCGATCAGAGCCTCTTCGGGCGTCGCGCCGCTACGTTGGATGTGATGCAGCACACCCTCGTATTGGTCGGGCGACAGTCGGCCTTCTTGTCGAAGCCGTTCGATGAGCGGCATGCGCTGTGTCGTCATGGGGGTTAGGCGTCTTCCAATCTACACGGGTCGACACCAAGGGTGTAATTTGTACCGACTGTGCATGAGTCTAAGTCTGAGTCGCGACGTGCGGTATGGTTCGCCGCCGTGAGCACCCTTAGCGCTTCTTCTTTGCCCCGCAGCAAGTACCGTGGGGCCATCGTTGCGATGCTTTTTGCACTCAGCGCCGCGTCGTGTGTCACCACGCGGGCGCGCTTCGATGAAGGTACGCGAGAGATCACTGCGCGTGGTGAAAACACGGACGAAGTGGTCTACCGCGTGGGCCCAATTCCGGCCGAATGGCGTCGCTTGACGCTCCACGAGGGCGCGGACATGGCGTGGGAGGTCCCGGCGTCCGGCGTGGTCGTTCACACAACGCACGCGTGCGGGCGCTCGATGGATTCTCCCTTGCCTTCGCTCGTCCAGCAGCTGCTCATCGGCTTTACCGACCGCGAGTTTGTCGAAGAAGAGACCCTCGCGCTCGATGGACGTGAGGCCCGGCACGTCTTGGTGCGCGCCAAACTCGACGGTCGCCCGATCATGCTTGAGATCGTCGTGCTCAAAAAAGACGGCTGCGTGTTTGATCTCTCTGCGAGCGGCGAGCCCGAGCGATTGCCCGCTGTTCGCGCGGCGTTTCGCGCACTCTTCGAGGGACTACGCGTGCGGAGCACACCCCTCGCCCGCGCCGCGGAGGGGTCATGAGCGAGCCTGCCCGACCCTCGATTGTCCCCACAGCGCCCTCGATCGCGCCAAAAGCCCCGCAGAAGTCGTTCTTTGAGCGAGCCACCCGTGGAAGCCGCGAGGTCCTTGAGCACATTGGCGCGATCAGCACGCTGCTCTGGGACACGATCCGCGCGACACCCAAGCGCCCTTTCGAGATGTATCAAGTGATTTATCAACTTGAACAGATGGGGGTCCGCTCGGTGACCATCGCGTCGATCACCGCGGTGTTTGTCGGCATGGTGATGACGGTACAATTCGCGTTCAGTCTTGAGCGCTTCGGAGCACGCGATTACGTGGGGCGCGTGGTGGGTCTGAGCATCACGCGCGAGCTTGCGCCTGCGCTCACTGCGCTCGTAGTGGGCTGCCGAATTGGTGCTGGGATCGCGGCCGAGCTGGGCTCGATGGCGGTCACCGAGCAGATCGACGCGATCCACGCGTTGGGGGCGGATCCGGTCAAGAAGCTGGTCGTCCCGCGGATGATCGCCTGCATCGTGTTGATGCCGATTCTGTGCGTCTTCGCGGACGTGCTGGGCTTTGCCGCGGCGATGCTTGTCGCGTACGTGCAGTTCGGGACAAGCCCTTCGTTCTTCTATCGCTCGGGGTTGGACTCGGTCGAGATGTCCGACTTCTTGTCTGGAGTTCTCAAGACTCCCTTCTTTGGCGCCGAAATCGCACTCCTTGGGTGCTATCTCGGGATGACCACGCGCGGCGGTACCGAAGGGGTCGGAAAGTCCACCACCCGCGCGGTCGTTGCGATCTCGGTCGCCGTGCTTTTGTCAGACTTTTTTCTTACCAAATTGTTTATCTCGTTTGGACCGTCCGCAGGCTAAAGACCTTGCTCGACATAACAGACTACGTGGTCTCGGTTGGGCTCGATCAATGCGCTTGCCACGAGCTCTCTCCTTGGGGTGTTCTTCACGATCTGTTGACCTGAACACCACGCAAGGACTGCGACGGCGTCAAGGCTTCAACGTGGAGAAGGTTCGCGATGGCTTCTGACGACTCGAAGTATCTGTACGAACGTGGTCCATGGCCCCAGCCGGCGCCGCAGGCACCTGATCGCGCGACGCCCGCGGTGCTTCATTTGCCGGCGGACGAGACGCGCGACTGGAATTGGCACGTCGGGCTGCGCTACGTCAGCCAGATGCTGCTCGAGACTCCTCTCGCGTTGCTCTGGTCGCTACGAAACAAGGGACTCAAGCCTGTCAGTGACGCGCGCTTCACCGAGATTCTCTCGGACGGGATCATCGGGAAGTTTCTCTGCCCGACCCTCGACGCTGTGGACCGACGGCGGTTCGCGAATATCGTCGAAAGCAGCGAAAACCCTGATCGATTGTACAAGAGTGATTTCTCTCCGATGTCACTCATCGCGCCCGACGACGACAGCGCGACGGCTCCGACGGTCGTGCTCTGGGAGCGCGCACAGCCCACGAGCGGCGCGTACGTCTTGCGCGCGATCGCAGTGAACGAGCTTGTGTTTACTCCGTCAGATCACGTGTGTTGGGAGCTCGCCAAGCTCTTCGCGCTCCAGGGCGCGGGGGTGTGCACGACCCTGCTGACCCATCCGTTGCTCCACTTTCCATCCGACGCGGCCAACGCGATTACCAAGACGTATTTGCCGCGTGGCCACCTGCTTCAGCAGCTGTTGTTACCTCATTTTAGGCTGCAACTTGGCGTCGACGACGCCGTGCTCCACGGCGGCGGGACCGTGCTCAAGCCAGGACAGATCTACGCACCGTATCCAGGCACGCTCTCTGAGCACATTGCGCTGGTCGATACGCTCTGGTCTGGGATGCGCCACGAGGACGAGAGCGAAAACAGCGCCTACCCAGCCTATCGCTTCCCACGCGAGGCTCGGACCTATCATTGCCCCTACGGGACGTTCTTGTCAGCGTACTTCGATACCATTCTTGCGTTCACCCGCAAGGTCGTCGAGAAGATCCCGAAGAACGATCCGTTGGTCCGTGGCTGGGCAAAGCACATTGCGACTTGGATCACTGGATTTCCTGGGGAAGACGAGATTTTCGAAGGCGACAATCTCGCGCGTGCGCTGACCTCGATGATTCATGACATCTCGATTGGTCACTCTGCGGATCACTACTTGTACAGTCAGATCGATCAGCGTGAGGTCCCGTTTAAGCTCTGCGCTCCGATCCCCGACGGGAGCCAGACGCTGCCCATTGTGTATGGCTCTCTGGTGCGAATGGTCGACAACCTCCGTTATCGCATGTGCATGAAGATGTTCTTCAATCCGCACAACGTGACGCTGCTGATGGACGTCAACTATGGGTTTACAGACTCTGATTTGCGCAAAGAAAATGCTGAGTTTATCAGCAATCTCCACGCGACCCAGCAGCGTCTGGTCAACCAGGGCCTGCGCCAGTACATCCCGCTTGCAGCGATCGCACCCAGTGTGCAGTTCTAGTCACCCGATGACGCCGAGGAGCCAGTGATGGAGCTTGAAGGACGAGCCAAGGGGCTGCTGTTTAACTATCTCAGAGACTATCTTATTGCGGATTCAGGTGAGCAATCCTGGGAGCTCGCGCTTCATAGTCTCACGCCTACCGATCAAGAAACCCTCCAGGGGTTTATTCTGGCAGGAGGCTGGTACCCGGTACGAGTCTGGAATCGGATGATCGATTTTCAGATGGAAAAATCCAAAGATCCTGCTGCGGCCATGACAAAGTTCTGTACCTACTTGGGCGATCGCGAGCTTAACTCACTCGTCAAAATGATGCTCAAGTTGGGATGGCCCGAGTTTCTCTTAAAGCGCACGGGCTTTCTCTGGAATCGCTATTTCGATCAGGGTGTGTTTACCGCCGAAGAGCTCTCGACGCGCCAGTGGCGGCTTCGGTTGACCGCCCCAGCGTCCGAGACGATCTCCGTGGCGCGATTGACCTGCGGGAGCGGCCCCGCCCCGTGGCTCGAACGAGGTCTGCACTTGTCGGGCACCCCTTCGGGCCGTGTTGAGCACACCAAGTGCCGCTGGGACGGCGGGCCCCACTGCGAGTTCATCGCGCACTGGTAGGCTCTAGGCTTAGCGCACCCGGACGAGCGCAAGTCGCTCGCGATTCCACACGGATTGTGAGCTCACTGCGGGCATCCATCGCGCGGCGAGCTCCTGGGTGCTCTCGTCATGGACTAGGCTCATGGCGTGCGCCTCTAGCATTGCCACAAGCGCGCTGGGCTCGAGCAGTCCTTCAAAGCGCTCTCCAATGGACTGCATGACCGCTTCAATGCGCTCTTGCCCACCGGACCAACGAGAGACCACCTCGCGTGGGACATAGGTGACCGACAACATGCTCTTGGGGGCCGAGCGTGCCGCGATATTCGCGAACAGAGTCTGCAATGCATCGCGTTGCAGATACACGGTCACTCCTTCAAGAATCCATGCGGTGGGCTTGTCTCGGTCGTGCCCAGCGCTGGCGAGCGCGTCTTCGAGAGAGTCTTTCGCAAAGTCCACAGGAACAAAATCGATTGATCCAGCAATAAGCCTGTGCGAATCGATCATAGAGCGTTTGCGCTCTTGTGTCGCTGGGTAGTCTACTTCGAAGCAATGAGTGCCCTCAAGACAGGCGAGTCGCCAAGGTCTGGCGTCATAGCCAGCGCCAAGAGTCACCACTTGTGTGCACCCCGACGAGATCGCGTCGGCGAGCTGCTCGTCAATGGCGCGCGTGCGTAGCGCGACGTGCTCGCTCAGCCCAAAGGTCGCGGCTCGAAAGAGCTGTCGTGCGACCGAGGGCGAGAGGGACCACAGGGGCGCTGCGAGCTGCGACATTGCGCGCATCGGCGGGCTCAAAAGATCCGACGCGATGGCGTCCCCGGTGGGCGCATAGTCGGCCGGGGCCTCGCGATAGAGGGCGCGGCCAAGGGCGATGACGCGGGCTGTAAAGCTGGGTTTTCCGTCTTTCATGGTCGACTCAGACGAGGGTTAGGACGCGGAGCTCTGCGCCATCGACGAGCACCCGCGCGGTGCGGTCGCCAGAGGTATCTACTTCAACCTGAACCTCGTGTTTGTCCCACGAGGTCTTGAGCGCACGCGAGGGTTTAGTGCTCCAAGCGAGGGTGTCTACGAGCTCGTTTTCGACAAAGAGCCTCGCCCGCGCGGTGCCACGAACGAGCGCATAGATCAGCGAGATTGTGAGCGCGACGCTCATGCCAATGCTCAAGCGCTCGGGCCACTGAGAGAGCGTGATCGCGCTGTCACTCTGCGTGGCCCAACGCAGGACAAACCCTGCAGGCGTAAACGCGAGCGCCATCGCCACCGCGACGCGTGCAGCGGGGTCTTGGTCTACGGTGATCACTGCGGTCCGCCCCAGCACCGCGCACGCTGCATGTCCTGTCGAAGCCATTTGCGCAGACGATAGCGCACTGCGGATGCGAGCGGACTAACGTGTCACTGCGATCGTAAAACGGCGACCGATGGAGCACTCGGCGACGTTGTATCGCTGCGTTAGCGTAGAGCCCGAGCAGCTGTCCCTGGCGGCGTCCATCCACGAAGCAAAGTATGGAGACTCAGAGTCTTGGATACAAATCCGCCCCCAACGCACTCCGCGCGTCCAAGAGGTCTCACAGGCACCAGCAAATGACTCGTTTCCGTATCGCAACGTGCGTGCGCCAACATCAACGCCGTTGATCGTTGCGCTGGTCAACGGGTGGTCTGTTCCGTCCGTTGCAAAGGGGTTGTTCATGCGCCACGGGTTCGGAATCGCGAAGACGGCAGTTGCGGTGCTTGGCCTGACGGGACTGCCCGGAGGAAGGACCGCGGACTCATAGGTCAGAACTCCCATCGTCTCATTGCGGTACGCCATGAGAACCCGATTCGAACGCGCACCAAGAGCACGTGTCATCCTCCAATTGGGCAGAACATCTCCTGCAGCATCGGCAACTCCTCCATCGCGAGACGAGCTCACATGGTTGAGACCCATGCTGTCAAAGACAACGGTCCACTGCTGGGCTGCCCCCCCGGCATTTGCAGGTGTGTCCATGTCACAGAACATCACTTCCGGGGGTGTCATGGGATTGTCATCAAGGTCGAGAAGATATTCAGCACTCGGATAGAGTCGCTGCGACGCTTGATCAACACAATCCACGGGCGTGACACACTGGCCAGCACGACACACGGTAGCTCCAGGGCAGGGAGCGCAACTGGCGCCACAGCGCGTAACGAGATTTGTCTGACAAATCCCATCGCAGTATGACTGGTTGGCCGGACACGACGTATCGAGCGGCACGTCGACCGGGGCGTCGGCCTCCCTGACATCCCTGACATCTCTGACATCACTGGCATCACTGGCATCCATGGCGTCCGCCGCGTCCACCACGTCTGCGCTATCGATCGCGACATCTCCGTCCGCGAGCTCATCGGGCACATCGCGATCGATCACATTTTCGCTCACGACATCCGCGTCTGCACCGACCTCGACGTCACGATCAACGACCGTCAGGTCTGGTTGATCGGAGTCACCACGTGCGTCGGGTGGGTTGTTCTGCGCATGTGGGAGAGCACACGCAGAGGCGGAGAGAAGCAATGTAAAGTAGAGGCTCTTCACGGAGCGGGAGCATATCACCAATCACCCACAGTGAAATTCTTTGCCTTGGTAGGCCAACGAACGAAGCGCTCCTGCGCAAGGTCACAGCAAGCGAAGAGGCACGGCGCCCGTCGTGAGCATGCCATCGGGCGCGACAAGGACGTTGGTCCGCTGTGCGACCCAGTGAGAAAAATCCTGCAAATTGGCTGGCGGAAGCGTGATGGTTGTGACCACTCCTTCGCGCGCGCCGCTCACAATCGCGAGAGAGTCTTCGCCCACACCAAGGGCGAGTGACTCTGTCGCGATCGCAGCCAGTCGAGGCAGTCTTCGCGGCGCGATCACATCTGCGGGCGATGACCAGCCTGGGTGCATGGCCCAGAGCGAACCTGCTTCACCAAGCGCGAGGGTCACGCCGCCGTCCAGCGCGTGTGGATCGTGCCCTTCACCCAGCGGACTGACGGCACACATCTGCTCGATACACTGGGCATACCAGAGCTGCCCCCCACGATCGCCCGCAACGAGCGCACGATGACCCACAAAGAGCAGGCGTTCGACAGACCGCGCATCAAAGGTCGAGGGCGCGCTGGCGATCATCGTGAGACCTCCGAGCTCGGTGACCCCGAGGTGGCGCCCGCTCACCGCGAGCAATGGGTCCTGAAGGGCTAAGGCTCTTCCCGAAGTGAGCTCGCTGAATGTTCGGTAATTTCTAACGGTCCATCCCGACTCGTGCACATCCCGGAGCACCGTATCGCCACGCTCAGGGGCCGCGGCAATACGCTCTCCGTGTGCATCCAGAGCGACCGCGACGGGTACCCCATGCGCGAGCAGCTCGCCTTGCGCGACACGCTCAAGAGACAAATCCGCGAGGACCCCCGTCCCATCCGAGAGCCCCAAGAGAGCGCGCGAATTGTCGGCAAAAACAGCGACGGTCCGCGTCGCATAGTGACTCCACTGGGGCCCCGCGAGCGTGGGCGCGACCACAAACACTCCGAGCCCCTGTGCTGCCACCGCGACGGCCCCGGACGCGAGCACCGAGACGGCGGGCCTCCCGAGCTGCTGTGCACGCAGACGCTGGATCGACGAGAGATCTCGAGGCACCCACGTGCCCGAGCGAATCGTAAGCGACGGGTTTGCATACACGAGCAAATTTCCGAGCTGATCACGCAACGCAATGCGACGTCCTTGTGGCTCGACGCTTGCGCCCTCGATCGCGACGCCGGTGACTCCCAGGGGCCCATCGAGGGCAAAGCTGCCGACAAGATCGACCCTGTGTGTCCGCGGATTGCGCTGAAGTGTGCGGTCTTCGATGCGCGCCAGCACCCTCGGCGCGTCCCTCTGATTCGAGGTCGCTGTGGCGTCCGTCATGATGCGCCGCTCACGCTCGGTCAACGCGCGCTCGTCGCCACTGGCGAGCGAAATGGCTCGTACAACGCTCGCAGACGCGGCACATAGCAGGGCGTCCGGGGTCAGCTCAAGTCGCTCGCAGTCGGCGGACACACCGCTGTTCTCGAGGCCACGATCGACCGCGATCCTGAGTGCCCGCCACTGGGTACGGACGTCCGCCGTCTGCCCCTCGCCGCGCGTCCCTACGAGCACTTGGTGACGGAGCGTGACCAGGACGACATCGCGGGCGACCATCTCAAGGCCCCACTCGCCGGAGGTCTTTGCGAAGAACAAACCACGGCGCAGAACGCGCAATCCTTCACGGCTGGCTGGCTGGCCACGATCCCAGATGGAGAGGGTGTCTGCGCCCACATCCAACACCACCACGCGGTCGCCCGAGCTGCTCGTCGCGAGCACACTCCGCAGTGTTAAATCCCGCGCCAACACCTCTCGTCCGCGGATCTCGTCCCAGCGCATCAGCGAGCGCCCACGGTCGATCCAGTACAGCGTCGAGCCCCCCTCTGACGCCACGACAAAGTGCACTGCGCCAAGCGCCTCGACGGTGCGCACGGTGCCATGCACAAGATCCATCACGTGGATCTGCTCGCCCACTGCGCACACCGCCGTCGAGCCGTCTTCGCGAAGGTCGACGTTCGATGTGCAACGCACCCGCATCGCTACGCCCTGCCCGACCATTCCGAGCGCGAGCGCGCGCACGACCGGGGTCACTCGACCCAGCGCGCGCGAGGCGCTTACCAACCACGCGAGCGCGGCGCTCGGGTCATCCTCGCGAAGCGCGTGAGCGGCGCTCAGCGCGCGGGCGTAGGCCTCACGGCGCGCGAGGGTCTCTACCGCAGCGAGCGTGTTGCGTGCGAGGAACTGCCCCTGAAGGGCGGCCGAGCGCCCCACCCCAAGGGCGACCGCAGAGCCCCCAAGTCCAGCCACTAAGAGCGAGACACCCAGGATGCGCGCACGCCGTTGACGACGCTCACGTCGCTCGGACGCGAGCACAAAGGCTCGCTCATCTTGCGAGAGCGTGTCGTCGTAGACCTCGCGCCAACGCGCGACCTCGATGAGCAGCGCGCCGCGCCAGAGGAGCTCAGGGCGGCGCTCGGCAGACTTCCACGCGTGGACAGCCTCGCTGAGCTGCTCGTGCAGCGCGCGGTCTTCGCGTCCAGCGTCGATCCACCCGCGGAGCTTGAGCCACGCGTGCGCCAGGGCCTCGTGCGTGATGGTGTAGCTCCCGCTCTCGCGGTCGCCCTCGCAGTGAATCAACCGTGCCCGCTCAAACGCGTCGAGCACGAGCGTGACAGAGGTCTCTTGCCCGAGCGCGACGGCCACCAGCTCGCTGTGGGTCGCATAGCGTCGTGTCCCATCGTTCGCGCACAGTCGCGTGAAGAGCAGGTGTGCGATCGATCGCTCCCCGCTCGCGAGGGCGTCGTAGACGGCGTCAGCGTGTGCGCCGAGAGCGCCTAACACGCCGCCGAGGGTCTGCCACGCATGTCGCGTGAGGAGCTTGCGGTCACGATCACGATGCTCCCACCAGGCGCGCAGCGCGAACGCAACCAGGGGCAAGGTCGCGGTACCTTCGCCTACGGAGCGGACAATTTCGTTAATAATTTCAATATCTTCGAAGGTATACCCGGCTTGCTTTGCGGGCGCGACGAGGGCCTCTCTTAGCAGCGCGCCTTCGAGCGGTCGGACAAGCTCTGTCGCGCGTCCCAGTCGCGCGCCCAGGGCTCCGAGCGATCCCAAGCGATCAAAGAGATCGCTGCGCGCGGTCGCCAAGACTCGCACGCCACGAGGGGCCGCATCGACGACGCGCGCGAGCGACGCCGCGACGCACTCGGCCTCAAGTGGCTCGGCCGCGGTCACCAGCTCTTCGAGCTGATCCATGAGCAAGAGCACGCCCTGCTCGTCCCGCGCGACGGCCTCTCGGAGCGTCCGTGCGAGCGTGTCGGAGTGGTCACGCAGGTCACGCTCAAGCGTCACGGCGTCGAGCGTGAGCGTGCTCGCGAGGGCACCGGCGAGGCTCGCGAGTGGCGAAGGCCCGGGCACGACACGGATGACCCGCCAGATGCGATAATCTCCGAGAATTCCCTGGGCAATCTGCGGAGCGACCCCAGCGCCTGCGAGCGAACTCTTGCCCGTCCCAGACGCGCCGACGAGCACGACGAGCCACTCGGCCCGCAGGCGCTCAAGCACGCGCCCAGCGTCGTCGTCACGCCCGAAGAACCGGTCGCGATCCTGCGTATCCATCGCGCGCAGTCCAGGATAGGGAGCGTCCCATTGCCCTGGCAGTTGCGGTCGCGAAGCGCGAGACAGTCGCTCAAGGGCTTCTAAGACTTCTTGGGCGCTGGCGTAGCGACGCGCTCGGTTTTTGGCGAGACAGCGTTCGATGAGTTCGACGAATTCTGTCTGCAAATCTCCACGCTTTGGTGCGAGATCAGCGACGGGGTTCGCTACTAAAATGTTAAAAGCGATCTCGGTAATCGAGCGGCCTTCGAATGGCGCGCGGCCTGTGGCCAAGTGATAGAGCGTCGCGCCCAGAGACCAGACGTCGCTCGCGTGATCGGCGCCCTCGGAGCGCCACACCTCAGGGGCCATGTAGAGCGCAGTGCCGGTGATTTGCGTTCCGTCTGCGCTGGGGTTTGAGCCCAGTGAGCGCGTGTCGTGGAGTGATCGAACATCTACCGTAGCGTCAAACGGGACCAGCTCTGCGGGGACCGCAGCAGGGATCGAGCTCGCCGACGCGCGTGACGGCTGAACGCGCTCGGCCGTGAGCCTCTCGGGCCCGAGAGATGTCTGTTGCGTCGCGAGCTCAATATCCTGCAAATTCGCAGGCGAATCAACCTTTGCGATGCCAAAGTCTAAGACCTTGATCGTGCCCTCGTCGGTCTCGAAGAGGTTAGACGGTTTGATGTCTCGGTGCACGATCCCGCGGCTGTGCGCTGCGGCGATTCCACGCGCGGCGTGCAACGCGACGAGCAACAGTCGCTCTGCGCTCAGCGGGCCATCGCATGCGAGGACCTCGTCGAGGGATCGCCCACGCAAGAGCTCCATCACCAAGAACGGCGCGCTGTCACTGACCCCAGCGCGATAGATCGTCGCGACGTTGGGATGGGAGAGCCTCGCCATCGCGCGCGCTTCTCGCAAGAAACGCTGGACTGCGTCGACGCTCAGCGCATCGGCCACGAACTTGATGGCGACCTCGCGCTCTAAGAACCGATCGCGACCAAGATACACGACGCCCATCGCCCCTCGGCCGAGCTCTCGGAGCACGTCGTATCCATCGATGCTTGGCAGCGTGTCAGCGGCATCCACGATTGACCTAGGACCGGTGTATCACGGCCAACCGCCGCGACAGCAGCGCGACCGCACGGGGCCTTGCGGCTCTTCACCATAGAGGCTCAGCGCTGAGCACGAAGCCGCGCATCGAAGCGCACGGTCACGCTGTCATGGAGCTTGACCGCGCCCAACGGGATCTTGGGCTGCGTGAGCCCGAGCGCGCTGAGAGACAGCGTGAGCTCACCCTTGAGCGAGAGCGCCTCGGGTGATTCGGTGCGTACAACGAGGCACTCAGCGCGCTGCTCTCGCGAGCCGCTCTTTACGACGAGCTGCGCTCGCGTGTTGGCCATCGTGACCCGCACGAGGACCTCGGACACGGAGCCAAAGACCTGTGTTCGGATTTTGTCTTCGATCGTCGCTTTGTCCGAGCTCGCGGCAGTCCCCCAACGCTCGGTGCCGTGTCGACACGATTGGGTCACTTCGATTGAGGCGACGATAAATCGCAGCAAAATTGCATCATTTTCGATGCGCGATGCGCTCGCGAGGGGTGCCCGCAAGCGGAGATCGTGGGCGACCGAGGCGAGCATTCCGGCAGCGTGGACCTCGAGGGAGACGTCGCAATCTTGGGGCTCTAGCGTGTCGTGCAAGGGACCGTGACCAGCTTTCAGGAAGGAGCCCGGTGATGCGATCCCAAGGGACCGCGCTTCACGGGACACGAAAACGAAACAAGGGCCACGATCGCACCCGACCGTGACCCTTATCAACTGCCTTTGCTTGCGAATACGCTAGCGGTTCGTATTGCGTCGCCGTGACGCAAAGATTGCCGCGCCCGCCAGCAATCCCAGGACCCACGTCGAGCCGTTAGACGCCGGAGCGACTGGCACGCGGCAACCGCAGCCAGGACGCGGTCCGAGACCCACGAAGCCGCTGTCTCCCGCGGTGGCGTCCATTGTGCTTGCATCTTGAGCGACGGCTGCGTCGGTATCGACTGCGCTGTCGACCTCGCTGCTGTCAGCGACTTCGGCGTCACGCGGCGGTGTGACAGGGCCCTCGTCCACACAACGACGCGCCATGCGATCGCAGCGCTGTCCGAGTGGGCAGGTCGCGTCGTCGCAGGGGTTGATGCAGCGACCGCGCATGTCGCAGATGTCGCCAGGATCGCAGACCGCGCCCACACAAAGCGGAGGCAGACAGCGTCCGTCTGGCTGACACGCGAGGCCTGGACCGCAGGCCACACACTGACAACCGCCCGTGCAGCGACCGTCTTGGCAGATCTGCCCACGGTCACACGTCACGCCGTCACAGAGGTCTACACAGCGGCCAAAGCGGCATGACAACGGAGAGGGACAGCGCACACCCATGCAGGTGTCTACGCAGCCTCCGCCGCGGCACTGTTGCCCCGGTGGGCAATTGAGGGTGAGACACGACGTCTCGACGCACACCGACTCGCCGGTGCAGGTCTGGTCTGCAAAGCAGGCCCCCTCGACGCATCCTGGGACGCACACGCCGCGGTAGCAGACCTCGCCTGCGCGCGAGCACAACGGAGGTACGGGTCCGGCGTCTGCGACTCCAGCGTCGCTCATCGCGTCTGGTGCGCTCATGGCGTCTGGTGCGCTCATGGCGTCCTCGGTGCTTGCGTCGGACACGCCCGCTTCGGACACGCCCGCGTCGCGCGTGGGCAAGGGAGGCGGAGGGAGACGATCGGTCTCGTCGGTTACGCCGTCGCAATCATTGTCGACGCCGTCGCAGCGCTCGGCGCGCGGGAGATTATCGGGGACACATACGGGGCGGCTTGAGCGGCACTGGATGGTGCCCTCTGCGCAGGCGCCTTGGAATCCCGTGTTGCATCGCTCGCCCGAGCCCGTACACGGGAGCTCACCGCCACGGATTTGAAAGCGCCAGACGCCTGGCTCTCCCACGTTGGACGTGGTGCAGAGGTTGAGGACGTCCATCGTGCGCGAGCCTGGGATGGTGAAGTGGTTGACACGATCGCCCGCGTCGAAGCCGGCTTGTGCGGGAGTGCCGCCGCGACCGTTGGTGCCACCGGAGGCATCGCCGGTGGTCCATTCGCAGCGTTCGTAGCGAAACTCCACGTCGAAGTCACCCTCGCCGCACGCAGGCGACGGGCGCAAAATCAGCTGAAACGAGTTTTGTCGGTCGTCGTGCGACGAGAAGTATCCGACGTTGTGCCAGGTCGCGACGAAGCGCGCGGGCTCGACGGACCACCACACCCCGTTGCGAGCGGGGCGACCTCCGCCGCGGGTGTCCACGTCGCCCCACCACGGCGCGATCATGCGCGCGTTGGCGACAGGAAACGGAGCGGGCGTGAACGACGAGAGGCCTGACCCGAAGGTGATGTTTCCGTTGTTATTGACGTACAAAGAACTAAAGGTCATGCCGAAAAATCGCAGACCAAACGGAAACGCAGTGGAGACATTGATCACCGACGACGAGCCGTCATCGTTGTACTCAAGAAACTGGGTTCCGAAGTCTGCGGGGCCCCCGAGGCCACGGATCAGCGGGACCGCATCGGCTTGTGGAGCGAGCGCGGTGGTCGCCATCGCAGCGAGCACTGCAAACACAGCCGAACGTGACGCTCTCACGGGGAGACGCGTTGCCTTGGATGGATCAAAGGGAGAGTAGGTCATAGTGGCAAAACTCCAGTACGTGGATGCTTATGAGGCTATCCGCGAAGGCAAGGATTCTACAGCGTTAAAACTTAGAGTCATCATAGCGGACTTTCGCGCTTCGTTGGAGTAAGCAGCGCGACGATGCGGTACATTCCTACACTGAACGTGCGCTGCATTGCACCTTAGAGCGCACGTAACTGCGGAGCACCGAACGAACCAATGGCCAACGAACTCGATCGTCTTGTGGACGCCGTCGTCGCGCGAGTCGCCCAAGAAATGGGCAAATCTGCAGGCGCAGTTACACCGCCGTCTGCGAGCGCGGTCACCGTGACCCCGATGCTCGGCGGCGCGGGCGGCGCGCTGAAGCCTCGGCCTGATTTGGCGCGGATCATTGATCACACGTTGCTCAAGCCCGACGCGACGAAGGACGATCTGCGAAAGATCTGCAACGACGCGGCGATGCACCACTTTTTCTCAGTGTGCGTGAACTCGGTCAACGTCCCGTACGTGCGCGAACAGCTGCGCGGATCGACGGTGGCGGTGTGCGCGGTGGTGGGGTTTCCGCTTGGCGCGATGAGCCCGGCTGCGAAGGCATTTGAGACCACCGAGGCCGTACGCAACGGCGCCGACGAGATCGACATGGTGATCAACGTGGGCGCGCTCAAGAGCCGAGATTATGCGCTCGTTCTCGATGACATCGCGCGGGTGGTGGGTGCCGCGGGCACTCGCGTTGTCAAAGTGATCCTTGAGACCGGCGGGCTCACCCGCGATGAGAAGATCATCGGCTGTGCGCTGTCCAAAGCGGCAGGCGCTCAGTTTGTAAAGACCTCCACGGGCTTTGGTCCTGGGGGCGCGACCGTCGAAGACATCGCGCTGATGCGCGCGGTCGTAGGCAACGAGCTGGGGGTCAAGGCCTCGGGCGGTGTACGCACTGCGGCCGACGCAGACCGCATGGTGAGCGCGGGCGCGACGCGTGTGGGCGCGAGCTCAAGCGTCGCGATCGTCACGGGCGGCACGGGACAGAGCGGCTACTGAGCGCGCGATCGCGCAATCGCGCTAGCCCGCGTCACCCGAGGGCCTCGGGTTTGCACAGCAGCGAAACCCGATCTGATAGTAAATAAACGTCTCATTGTGTGAGTACGTCGCGGGGCGACACCGCGCACGGATCGGTCCCCACCAGCCGCCCTTGAGCGCGCTTCGGTAGGGGCGACCGGTCTCGTTGATGGTCCACTCATCCACGTTGCCAGTGAGGTCGTTGATACCTGTCGAGCTGACGCATCGCTCGTAGCTCCCGCTCGGGGCCGCTTCGTACAAGCGCGTGTACTCTTCAGTGGCGGTCGCGGGGTTGGCCAAACGACCGCGGTCTGGGCGACGTGTCTGGTGGTCAAAATGGCAGGTCGTGTTGTCTCGATTGTAACCGTAGAGGTACGGGAGGATCTCTTCGCCCTCGCAGGCGTAGGTCCATTCGCGCTCGGTACAGAGCCGCTTGCCGACGCTCGCGCACAGCCGCGCGGCCTCGTGCCATGTGACGCGAACGGTGGGGTATTCGCCACGGCGATTGGGCCACTCGTACTGGTCCATGCACACCGAGACCGGCCGACGGCGGCGGCCGTAGCACACCGTGGGAGCAAACTCTGCACAGCGAAGCTCTTCTTCGGGGTCAAGCCAGCGGAGGCAGCGCTGCTCGACATTGAGACAGTAGTTTCCCTGCACCAGGCGCATCCCCGAGGGACACCGTGGGGACTCTCCGCGCGCGTCTTGGGCGTCGCGAGGCCCCTGCGCGTCTTGGGACGACGACGGCGTGGCGTCCAGCGTGGCGTCACGCACTGAGGCGTCCATGCTCTGCGTTGTGGGCCTCGGGATCGGACGGAGTTGTGCGAGCTGGGCCGTGGTCGGGATGGTCCGTTGGGCCCACCCATCACGGAGGACCACGGACGCAGTCACCAAGCAGCCGACGACAAGAACAGCGGTAGGAAGAGAGCGTTTATGCACGGTCGCGATAGTGACGGTTATAGCGCCGTGTGCGTTCGAATGCGCCACCGAACTACCCTGCGAAAGCACCCGTTGTCGCCGATTGAAAGAAAACCATGCGCTCTTGCGTCAGACGGATTGGTGCCCTCGCTGTATCGACCTCACGAGCGGTCCGTGGCACACTCGGTTTTTATCCCTACTGGAGGTTCTCAATGCGCGCACTCGTCATGACATCACTGCTTGGCTCGATCGCCTTCGCGTGTCAGGCGTTGGCCGGAGTCCAGAGCGAGCCTCCCGTAACAACCACAGCGCCTGCGCCCAGCGCGACCGCTGCGAAAGCGCAGCCTACCCGTGGGGCCTCACCGGACAGCGCGCCCAACGCGCCACCGGAGTCACCGCGCCCACCCGTTGCACCGATCGCGCAGGGCGAAGGCCCGTTGTGCTGTTGTCGGTACTTTGAGCAGGGATGGCAGCACGGATGGCGCAGACAGTCGGTGTGTGAATCTGCTGGCGGGAGCTGCGCTGCGCCGGATCATTGCCACCCCTGAGTGCGTGGTTGGGACTAGCGCTTCGGTGCGCTGGTCAGTCGTTTTGCGAGTAGGGGAAATCGTTCGGGGGCGAGACGCTTGAGCACCCAGCCTACGCGCGCTTCGCGATGGGGAACGAGATAGAGCTTCTGCGCGAGCGCTCCCTCGAGCGCGAACACGGCGATGTCTTTGGCGCTCCATGAGGACCTCTCCATGAGCTTCTCGCCCAGCCGTGCCGCTTGGTCTGCGCCGGGGCCGAAGCGAGTCATCCGCGCGATGATCTCTGTCGGAAAGAACGCTGGGCACAGCACGCTGACCGTAACGGGGCAGCCTTCGAGCTCTGCGCGTAGGGTCTCACTCAGCGAAACCACTGCAGATTTACTCGTATTGTACGCTGCCATCTTGGGCGCTGAGAGCAACCCTGCGAGGCTGGCGACGTTGAGAATGCAGCCCTTGTTCGCGAGGCGCATCTTGGGGACAAAGCTGTGACAGCCATGGACGACACCCCAGAAGTTTACCTCGAAGACTCTGCGCCACTCGCTCAGGGGCACGTCTCCGATGGGCCCTGCGGTGGCGACGCCAGCGTTGTTTACGAGTAAGTCCACAGGCCCCCAGAGCTGCTCGGCGCGCGCTGCCATCGCCTCGACCGCGTCTGCATCGGCGACATTGCAGACGTGCGTCTCGAGCCGTGCTCCGGCGTCGAGGTCTCGCGTGAGGGCGGCGAGACCCACTTCGTCGACGTCGCTGGCCAACACTCGCGCGCCTTCTCGGACCAATTGCTCGCAGAATGCGCGTCCGAGACCGCTCGCGGCGCCGGTCACAACGGTGTTTGTGCCCTGCCAATTTTTCTTGCGCATGATCGACACTTTCTCTTCTTCGGGGACCTGTGAAAGCTCAGTGTATCAACGAAACAGCGTGGCGCCCGATCACGTGTAAAATGAGGTAGAATGCTCGCCAAATGCTGACCGCACTGCGAACTCTGTTTTCTCTGGCTGCGCGCGATATTGTTGCTCTGGCGGGTGGGCGCGAAGACTTTAGCGATCATCTTGAGGCGTTTGCGAAGCGTCGGCAGACACTCTACGGCGAGCCTTCATCGCCGCTGTGGGCTGAGCTGTATTGGCCTGGGATCGCGCAGGCGCTCTCGTCCGAGGCGCCCCTGCAATGGATGCCCATGGAGGCCGTGATTGAGCTTGGGATTACGCTGGAAGGTGGCGCCAAGGGGCTGCGTGGGCTGTTTACCAAAGAGCCCAGCGACAAAGAGCAAAAGCGCGTTCTGAAGACTGCGACGTTGGCGGGGCGGATCCTCGAAATGATCGTGAACTCAGACCGCGCGCTGTGGCCCGAAGAGTCTCGCTTGGTGGCCATGGCCATGAACTCGTTCGGGCTCAGCGCGGAGGCCCTCACGGGGGTGCAACCCGGCCGCGCGCTGACCTTCGAAGACCTTGAAATCTTTGGGGATCTTGACCTCAAGACTCGCCGCGCGCTCTTGCGTGGGACGTGGCAGATCGCCATCGCGCGACCGCTCACTCCCGAGCGAGATCTCGCGGTGCGCGGGGTCGCTGCGCGTCTGGAGCTTCCGCACGAAGCCGATGGGATTCGCTCGGAGGTGATGGCCGTGCAGCAGCGCAGGCTCGAGACCGCCAAGGCCAGCATTGAGCTCGCGCGCTCGGTCGCGCGGCTGTTTTCGCCGTCGCAAGCGCGGGCGTCTTTGCAACATTTGGTCGCGTCCATTGCGCCCAGCGCGCATCGCGGAGAGCTCGAGGCTCACGCGCTCTCAAGCACGCCGGTGCAGCTCGGCGCGGTGCCTAAGCTCGACAGCGCGCGCAAACGACAAGCGATCGCGGCGGCGTATGCGAGCTTGCTTGCGCATGATCCAGCACTTTCACATCGATATTTGCTGCGTGTTCGCATCACCGACGATGGAATCCTCGCGGGCTTGGGCTCTGAGACCGCGCACGCGTTGGACAGCGTCGAGCGCTATCTCGCCGAGCGGGTCCGAGAGCTCAGCCCGTCGCTCCAGCCCGTTGAGACAGCGGTGGTGCAGGTCGAATCCGCGGGAGAGATCACCGAGGGCACCAGCGAAAACACTGGTGCATCCGAGGTCTTCGTGGCCGAAATCGACTCGTAAGGGCGACGGACGAACGCGACGTTCGCACCTGTTCGACGCGTGTGTGCGCACCCTACAATGCCTTGTGTGAACACTCTCTCTTGGGGCTTCGCGCGATGACACCTCTCAACGCCGCACGCGCGCAGATGGAGGTCTCGCTAGCGTTTCACATGGTCTTTGCCGCGCTCGGGATCGGCATGCCGCTCTTGATGCTCTTGGCCGAGGGCCTGTGGCTCAAGACCCACAAGCCCGCGTATCGCGCGATCGCGCGGAGCTGGTCCAAGGCGACGGCGGTGCTCTTTGCAGTGGGCGCCGTGTCGGGGACGGCCCTGTCGTTTGAGTTAGGGCTCTTGTGGCCAGGGTTTATGCGCTTTGCAGGAGCGGTCGTGGGCCCTGCGTTTGCGCTCGAAGGCTACGCGTTTTTTATCGAGGCGATCTTCGTTGGGCTCTACCTCTACGGGTGGGATCGCATGCCCGCTCGGATGCACTTTCTGTGCGGGATCCCTGTCGCGATTTCTGGGCTTTTGTCAGGGATTTTCGTGGTCGCCGTCAACGCGTGGATGCAGACCCCTGCGGCCTTTGTCGTGGTGGCTGGGCGGGCCGAACCGACACACGCGCTCGCTCCGTTTATGGCTCCGTCGTGGGGCGCGATGGCGTTGCACTCGACGCTCTCTTGCTATGCCGCGACGGGCTTTGCGGTTGCGGGCGTGTATGCGTATGGGCAGCTCAAGGGACGCCGTGATGACTACCACCGGACAGGGCTACGCATCGCGCTCTCGGTGGGCGCGATCGCTGCGATTTTGCAGCTCGTCAGTGGGCACCACAGCGCGCAATCGGTCGCGCACACCCAGCCTCTTAAGCTCGCGGCGATGGAGGCGCTTTATCACTCCGAGCGCGGCGCGCCGTTGCTCGTGGGGGGCTGGCCCGATCGAGACGCGCGGGTGGTTCGCTATGGGATTGCCCTGCCCAAGATGCTCTCGTTTGTGGCCTTCAATGACCCCAACGCGCTCGTGCGTGGGCTCGAGTCGTTTGACCGCGATGAGTGGCCCAACGAGCGCGCGACGCACATCGCGTTTCAGCTGATGGTGGGCGCGGGGATGAGCATGATCGCGGTGTCGCTCGCGTGGCTGCTCGATCGATTGCGCGGGCGAAAGACTGGCAAAGATGAGCCACCATGGCTTCTGCGCGCGGTCTTTCTCGCGGGCCCACTTGGGATGTTAGCGCTCGAAGCGGGCTGGTTTGTGAGCGAGCTTGGGAGGCAGCCATGGGTTGTTCGAGGGCTTCTGCGAACGCGCGACGCGGTCACGCCGGCCGAGGGGATCACGGCGTCGTTCTTTGTGTTTAGCGTGCTGTACGTGCTGCTTGCGGCGGTGCTGGTGACGGTGCTGCGAGGGCTCGCGGTGCAACGGCGTGAGGCGCTCGCGCGCGAGGTGAGCGCATGAGCAACGCCGAGCTGGTCATGGGGCTGTTGGTCACGACGATGGTGCTCTACGGCGTCTTTGCGGGCGCAGACTTTGGCGGCGGGGTCTGGGATTTGTTTGCGTTTGGAGAGAGAAAGACCGCGCAACGCGAGGCCATCGCGAAGGCTATCGGCCCGGTGTGGGAGGCCAACCATGTGTGGCTGATCTTCGCGGTGGTGATTGTTTTCGGGTGCTTTCCGCCTGCGTTTTCGGCGGTGAGCATCGCGCTGTTCGCGCCACTGCACCTGATTGTGTTGGGGATTGTGCTGCGGGGCGCTGCGTTTGTGTTTCGCTCGTACGGGGCGCGGGCCCAGGCGGCCTCGTGGGGGGCCGTGTTTGGCGCTGCGAGTGTGATCACCCCGTGGCTCATGGGGGCTGCCCTGGGAGCCCTCGCAGGGGGACGCATTCGGGTCGACGGGGTGCGCGTCGTGAGCGACACGGGCGCGTGGCTGAGCGCCATGCCCATGGCCCTGGGCGCGTTTGCGTTGGCGATTTGTGCGTATCAAGCGGCGGTGTTCTTGTGTCTCGAGACCGAGGGCGCGCTGCGCGAGGATTTTAGGCTGCGAGCGCTGGCGTCGGGGACCATGGTCGTCGGGCTGAGCGTGGTGGTCCCAGGGCTGCTCTCCGTGCAGGCTCCGCACGTACTTCTGGGCCTCAAGAGCGGTCTCGCTTCGCCAGTGATTTTACTGGGAGTTGTCGCTTCGCTCGTGAGCGGCGCGGCGCTGTGGTCGCGCAGGTTTGTGCTCGCGCGGCGGGCGAGTGTGCTGCAGACCGCGGCGCTCATCGCCGGGTGGAGCATCGCGCAGCGGCCCCACTTGATCTATCCCGACGTCACGCTGGCCAACGCGCAGGCGTCCGAGCAGACCCTGCGCGCGGTGCTCTGGAGCACCCCTGTGGGGATGGCCGTGCTGGTCCCCTCGCTCGCGCTGCTCTACTGGGTCTTTAAGGGAAAGCCGAGCGCCCCAGAGCCCAGCGATTCACACTGAAAATCTAGCGAGATTCCCATCGCAGCGACTCACCGCCGCCAGCGAGAATTTGCGTCTGTGCGAGGCCGTCTTTGTTCATGATCCAGATGCCTCCGCGCGAGGAGTTAAACGCGATGAGGCGTCCGTCGGGAGAGTACGTGGGGTCGGTATTTGAACCTTGTCCCTCGGTCAAACGTCGTGGACGGCCGCCGCTGACCGACACGGTCATGATGTCAAACGAGCCGCCTTGGCGCGACGCGTACGCGAGGGTGCTTCCGTCGGGCGACCACGCGGGGGTCTGGTTGTAATCGCCGCCGACGCTGACGCGGCGCTGGCCTCCGCCGTCTGCGTTCATGACGTAGATCTGCGGTGAGCCGTCTCGGTCGGAAACAAACGCGATGCTTGATCCATTGGGCGAGAACACCGGAGAGACATCCGCGGCCGAGTTGTTGGTCACGCGACGAAGGTTGGTGCCGTCTGAGCCGCCGACGTAGATCTCGGGGTTGCCCTCGCGGTTGATCGAGACGGCGAGGCGATTTCCAGCAAAAGATGAGCCTGCGACCATGCCATCGACTTCGACAATGGTGGACGGCGTGGGCCGCGCGTTGCGCACGAGGTGAAAGAACCCTTCGCGCGTTTGCATCGCGTAGTAGATCCCACCGGGGCCCCATGAGGGGAGCATGTTGAGCCGACGACCCGACGAGACCATCGAGAGGTTTGCGCCGTCCATGTCCACCAAGAAGACATCTTTGCGCGAGCGCCCAGTGCGCCTCGCGAAGAGAATCCGCGTGCCAAAAATCCCGGCGCGGCCCGTGTAGTGCTCGATGAGCGCGTTGGCGACGCGGTGCGCGCATCCACGTGGTGATGCAGGCCCAAATGTGCGCTCAAGGACCGGCGCTGCGGGGCGGCCGGGCTCCCATACGCGGAGCTCAACGCGGGTGCTCTCACCGCTGCCACTCACGGTCGCGCGCACGACCGAGGTCGCACCGACGCGGGCCCACGCGTTGGCGTCGATGGCCATCGGTGCGCCCGGGTTAGGCGGATAATTGCTGGGATCTACCACACGAAACAGCGCAGAGATGCGCAGGTCGTTGGTGAGCACCGCGTTCACGTCGCTGTCGCCGGCGAACGCCGGGAGCGCGATCGGGAGCAAGCGCTGCTCAAGGTTTTGGATCGTGATCTCTTGCTCTGGCTGCGTGGTCTGTGCGCCCGCAGTGCCGGCATCGGCGACGGGAGGACGCGTCTGCGCGGACAAGAACGGCGCGACGGCAAGCAGCGAGAGGGAGGTAAGCGCGAGGAGGGTGGTTCGTCGTTTCATCGGCAGAGCGTGGGGCAGTGTACCGCACCCGAGCCCCGTCGCGACCATGCGACGTGCACCGAATGCAAACACACCAACTCAGGCTAGACGCGAGCTGCGCGGTGGTTGTTCAGTTTGTGCTCAGTCGGGGCGATAGCGAACGGCGAACGTGCGGCCCCGGATGGCCACTTTTTCTTCGTCGGTGAGCTCGGGGATGGGCAGGTGGTTTGCAGAGATCTCGGCGAGCTGGAGGTTGAGATCCGAGTCTACGGTTTCGTCCCCGGAGCCATCGACGACGCGACCACGGGCGATGGAGCCGCCGTCATCCGAGATGACAATTCGCAGTCGAAATGGCCGGCTACGCACTTCTGCGGTGGCCGTCGCGAGCAGGTGAAGTTGTCTCCGCAAGAAGCTCTGGATCTTGGCGCCTGCGCCTGTGCCTGCGCGTCGTGGGTCTGTCTCGGTGCCATTGACGCTGCCATCGGGCGAGCCTGGACCGACGGGGGCGTTGGGGTTGCTGCCTTCGGACGCTGCGAGCATGGCCAAGCGGCGCTCGGCGAGGTCTTGGTTGCCGCGACCAAAGATCCTGCGGTTGGTCTCTTCGGCGTTGGGGACCGCGGGCTCGGTGGGCGTGGGCGTGTTGTTGGTGTTGGGTCCGCGGCGCGCGACGTGTTGTGCTTCTTCGCGCACGGGGGCCTCGCGGTGGATCCGCGGGTCGTACACGCCGCCGCCACCCTGGCGCAGGAGCTCGCCCTCGATGATGGTCTCTTCGGGGGCTTCGCGCTCGGTGAGGGTTTGTGTTGAGCGGGCGACGTTTCCCTCGGCGCTTCCGGCGCGGAGGCTCACGGTCGCGACGATGGCGTGGGTCGCGACGGCTGCGACAAGACCGAGGATATTGCTTGCCCGATCGCGCGTCGCGAGCTTGCGTCGGGCTTCGTCGGTGACGTACTCGTGGCTCATCGCGGGCGATCCATCGCAGAGGGTGACACAGCGTCGGTAGACCACGCGAGCGAGCGCGAGCTTGGCGCAACCGAGGGAGAAATCATTGGCTGCTCAGCGGATCGGTCACGATGCCGAGCTTGTTGACTCCGGCGGCGCGCATGATGCCCATCACGCGCACGACGTTGCCGTAGGTCACGGCTTCGTCGGCTTGGATAAACGCTTCGTGGTCGCGCTGGACCACCGCGTCGCGAAGCAATCGTGCGCCGAGGGTGTCCATGGTGACCTGGTCGCGGCCGACCCAGACGCCGATGGGCGAGTTGGGGTTGGTCGAGTCTGTGCGTGCGACGGTGACACGGACTTTGTCGTCCGAGCCTGCGGGCATCGCGGGCGCTTGGGCGTTGGGGAGGTCGACCTTGATGCCCGATTGGACGAGCGGCGCGGTCACCATAAAAATAATGAGCAACACGAGCATGACGTCGACGAGGGGCGTCACGTTGATCTCGCTCATTGCAGAGCTACTGCCACCAGAACTAAATGCCATCGCGTGGGGACCTTCGAGAGAAAAGTCAGTGAATTGCTCAGCGAATCAGCGAAGGATGTGTCGGCGCACGATGTTGAGAAAATCGTTGCTGAACGAGTCCATTTCGGAGGTGAGCACGCGCACGCGGCGCAAAAAGAAGTTGTAGCCGATGACGGCGGGGATCGCGGCGACGAGGCCGATCGCGGTGGCCAAGAGGGCCTCGGCGATGCCTGGGCCGACGCGGTCGATGGTGCTCTGGTCTTGCGAGCCCGAGAGCTGCAAAAACGCATGCATAATGCCGTAGACGGTGCCAAAGAGCCCGATGAAGGGGCTTGTTGAGCCGACGGTGGCCAAGAACGGGGTCATGGACTCGAGCTGTGTGACTTCGTTCGAGGTGGCGCGGCGGAGGGCGCGCTCGACGTTTTCGATTCCGCCACCGTCTTCGCCGGCCTCGGCGGCTGCGCGGAGCTTGCGGAGCTCTTCGTAGCCCGCGCGAAACATGGCAGACACCGGAGAGCGAGGAAATTTGCTCGCTTCGTCTGCGGCCACATTGAGCTGGCGGGTCTCGTAGAAGATCTTGAGAAACTTCTCGGTCTCCGTCGCGGCGCGGCGCAGGTAGAGGGCTTTGTAACCGATGATGTACCAGCTCACGATGGAGAAGAGCACGAGGCTGGCCATCACGAGTTTAACCGGGATAGTGGCTTGCCAGACGAGCTCGGTCAGCGTCGGGACGTGACGCTGTGCGCCCGCGTTGGGAGTGCTCTGCAAGAACGTGTACAAATTGGCGTAGATCACTGTCGGCATGGCGTTAGGGGTCGGGAGCGAACCCCATGCGTACAGAGATTGTCAACGCTGGCCCGCACAATGCGCACGAGGGGTTGAGAGTCTACGGCCTCTGCACGGCGACGTTGCTCGCACGCAACGCACGCGGTAGGACGTGAAGAACCCGAAGATGCCCGAAGAGCGAAAGATTGTGTGGACCATGCCGCCTATTGGGCACTGGACACGGCGCGCGATGATCTTGGTCGGCGTGGCATGGGCTGCGCATTTGCTGCTGTTTCTTGTGGCACGTCCGGCTTATCTCGAGATGCTGCCGACGATTCGCTATGGCGCGTTGGTGCCGTCGCGGGTGTTCGAGCACTATGAGGCGTGGCGGGTGTTTACGTACGCGCTGATGGATGTTCCGTTGGGGTTGGATTCACTGTGGGCGGTGCTGTCTCTCTGGTTTTTTGCGACACCGATTGAACAGCGCGCGGGGGCGAAGGCTCTCGCGTGGACCTTTGGGCTGGCGACGCTGGGCGGGGCGGTGGCGGTGCTGCTGGTCTCTCGGTTTTCGATGGATTTTCACAGCACCGCGGCGATCGGCCTCGCGCCCATTCTCTCGTCTGCGCTGCTTGTCCGGTGGGGCTTTGTCGTAGCGCGCGAGCGCGTGAGCTTCTTTGGCATGGCCGAGATGCAGGGAAAAATCCTCGCAGGCGCGCTCTGTGGGATCGTCATCGCGCGTGCTCTTTGGGAGCGCACGCCCATCAACATCGCCGAGGTAGGCGGGATGTTGGCGGTCTTCGGTGTGACCGGGATGCGCTCGGGCCGAGGTGGCTCGCGCAAGGTCGGTGCGAAGAAGAGCAAGAGCGAATCGAGCGGGAAATTCACCGTCATTCGTGGTGGCCGCTCGGACGCCGACGACAAGAAATGGATCAACTGAGGCCTCGCGGGCGGGCTCTCTGCGGGATTTCGCGATGCGCGCAAAACGACAGCGCAGCGCTCACGACGGGCGCCCAATTGTGATTAGATTGCAGTCTGTTTTTTCGTATTTGCCGCGCGATAGACCCCTCGCGTCGTTGACCGCTGACCTACCCACATGACCCTGCCCGCGGACCCTAAACCTTTGACTCAGCCCTCGGACAGCGACAACGATTCGCAGGACGAGCCTCAGACACCGAGCATGCTCATGCCGCTCTCGCGGGCCTTGTTGTCTCCCGACCAGCGGCCGTCCGCTCGGCCGCCGACGGCCCAGAGCGCGAGACCCTCGGCGAGACCCTCGTCGATGGCGCCCGTGGACCGAGACCGAATGTATCGCCCGTGGAGCGTCCGGCGCCCCAACGGTTCGCTCTCTGCGTTGCCCAACAACGGCGAGCTGAGAGCGTGGGTTGAAGACGGGCGGATCCAGCCCGAAGACGAGCTCTCGCCGGATGGGCAGCATTGGACCGTGCTTGGGACGATCCCCAACTTGGACGTGTACATTCAGAGCGCGCCCACCCCGCGTGCGCGTAGGGCGTCGAGTATGGCGATGCCCGCGGTGCGGCTCCCCACTGACGAGCCCGTGCGTGTGCCGTCGCTCAGCGAGATCCCTGCGGCACCCAAGCTCCCTTCGCTCTCCGAAATCGCCCACAGTGTTGCACCTCCGGCGGCGCCGACGCTCGAGTCCCTTCCGCGCGCATCCGAGCGCCCACAGCTCCCAGAGCATGCTGGGACGGCATCGATTCCGCCGCCCGAATTGCACGCTAAAAAGCATTCGCTCTCGCCACTCGCGCTCGATGGTCACAAGCGCTTGTCGACGCGACCCGAGGCTCCGGCGACGTCGCCGGGTCCGACGGTTCGGACATCGATTGTTCCCATGCCCGTGACTGCGAGCTCGCGCCCGAGCGCGCTCAAGACCGCGCCCGCGGACGCGGACGCGAAGGCGCCCGAGCCCAAGGCCGCAGAGTCTGTGGCCAAGGCAGCGCCCACAGTCACCAAGACGACCGAGCCTGCAGAGCCTGCGAGGGTCTCGGTTCGACCTGCGCCAGAGGTAGAGCCCACCGTGACATCTCCATCGGGACACGCGCGAGCGTCTGAGCCGCCACCCAGGCAGGTCCGCTCGGTGCCTCCGCCCTCATTCAGCGTGGACCCCGCGTTGTATACAGATGTCCCGGCGCCGGAGCAGCGGCCTGTCGCCCCGGGCCCGAGCACAAACCAGGGTCGAGCGCTCGCGCTTTTGACTGGATTTGCGCTGGTCACTTCGTCCGTGGCGCTCGTGCAGTCGACGCGCACCTCGATGGACCAAGCCCCAGCAGCGCAGGTTGTACGGGCGATCGAGCCCACGGCCGGCGTCGAGGCGTTGCGCTTAGACGAGGGGATTGAGCAGCTCACTGCGCGCCTTGGTCTGGTGCCGAGCGAAGGGATCTCGCGGGTCCGCCGGGCGCGATTGCTGGCCTTGCGCGCGTGGCACCAGCGGGGACTCGCCGAGGACCTTGAGGCCCTGGGCGCGAGACTTCAGGGTGACGAGCGGCTGCTCAATCTTGCCGAGGCCCGCGTGCTGCGACGCAACGCCTCTCACGACGCACAGCGCGCACAACACGACGCGCAATCGGTCGGCAGCGAGGTCCCTCCGAGCGCCCAACGCAGCGAGTGGCTCTTGGCTCTCGCGCATGCGTATTCGCTGGGTGAACGCACTTCGACCGAGGGCGCGGATGTTGTCCGCAGCGCGCGCAGCGCTCAGGCGAAGACGGCGTGGGTCGAGGCCATGGTCGCGCGCGCACAGGGGGACGCCGCTGGGCTCGGGATGCAGCTTGAGCGGGCGACGCTTGAGCCCGACGCGCCGCTCGCTGCGCTGTTGGCGTTGGGTCGCGCGGCACGGCAACGAGGCGATTACGGCGGGGCACGCGAGTTTGCGACACGAGCGACTCGACTGGCGCCGCACGATGAGGGCGTGATCTCGCTCATGCGCACGCTCGCGGCGGACCCTACGGCGAGCACCGTCGCGGCTCCTAGTCCGGCGACGTCGCCGGAGACACCTCCGCCCTCGCCTTCGCCTTCGCCCGCAGAGGCCCAGGCAGACGCAGGCGCTCAGCAAGCGGTCGGGACCGAGACGGAGGCACCCACAACACAAGACGGGACCGCGGTCTCGCCCTCGCTGCGTGAATATCGGCAGCGCGTGGAGTCTGGGCGGCTGGCGCTGCAGCAGCGGATGCACCCTCGGGCGCGCGATGAGTTTCGCAGGGCGCTCGCGCTCAAGCCCGACGGCGTCGAGGCGCAGATTGGGCTCGCGTGGGTGGCGCTGCGGATTGGGTATCTTCCGATCGCGTTGCGCTCGTTTAGGCGGCTGATGTCTCAGGGGCATGACACGGCCGAGGTGCGCGTGGGGTTGGGCGTGACGCTCACGGACTTGCGCGATCGCGAAGAGGCCTTGCGGTATCTCAGGCCGTATCTTGCAGGGCACAGCGAGGGTTGGCTCGCGAGCGAGGCCCGGCGCGCGGTGTCAACGCTCGGAGGCTGAGCGCGTGAGGGCACATCCGGCGACGTCGCCGGGGTCATCCCTTTCAAGGGGTGCCAACGTTTCTGGTGGCACCGCGCTAGACTCGGAGGCCGTGGCGCTTGAGCTTGTCCAAGAAGGTGCTGCGAGCGAGGCCGAGGGCGCGGGCGGCTTCGCTTTTGTTTCCGCTGGCGCGCTCAAGGGCGGCCTCGAGGATGCGTCGCTCGAGGGCGTCGTAGGTCTCGGCTTCGGCGCCTCCGGGGGGACGGATGGAGTGGCCGTGGGAGCTGATCACTCCTGCGCTCATGGTGCCTGGAAGGTCGTCTACGGCGATGCGAGCTCCGCGGGCGATCCGGGCGGCGTGCTCAAGCGCGGCGTCGAGCTCGCGCTCATCGCCTACGAAGGGCCAAGCGCGCAGGGCGTCGAGAGCTTCGCGGCTGATGCCGAGGGGCTCGCGGCTCCACAGCCGGCACGCGCGGTCGATGCCAAAGAGCACGCGGGTCTCGAGGTCCTCGTGGCGGGCGGCGAGCGAGGGGACTTGTGCGGGCTCGCCCTCGAAGAGCGCACACAGTTCACTAGGAAATCCGCAGGCCATCGGAGGTTCGCGCAAGAAGAACACGACCCGCGCGCGCACGGGATAACGCAGGGACTCTCCCTCACGTTGTGCGAGCCCCTCGCGCAGGGCCACCGTCAACCGGGCGAGCGCCTCGGGCCCGAGCGCGTGCGCGTCGAAGAGCCCCAAGGTGCCCTCCCCTGCGAGCTCAAGCACGCCTGATTGCGCCGGAAATTGCACTTCGCCATCGTCCATGGCCGCGCTCCCAAAGAGCGCCGCGAGGGCATCACGCGGGTGTACGCCCGAAGCATCGAGGACTACACAGGGCGCGCCTGCCCGTGGGCTGTGACCATGGAGGCGCCAGAGGGTGGATGCGCGCGGGCCTCCGGCGCTGCACAAGATTACCCATGGGCGGTCGTGAAGCGCGGCTGCGTGCAGGCGAGCGTCGAGCGTGCGCATGGGGGCGCTGTAGCCCACCCAGACGGTCTCGAGGGTTCCGCTGATGCGCTCGATGGAGGGAGCGCGGGCGACGCGACCGAGGGCGACCGAGAGGGCGCGCTGGGCTTGGTCACACTGGGCTGCCGCGAGGGCCTGTTGGGCTTGGGCATCCGTGACTAAAACCCTAGCGTTTTCAAGCTCTTGCGCGGATTCGATCGCTGCGGCAGCGCGGCGCGCGAGGGCCGTGAGAGCGTCCCGTTCGAGCCACTCGGGGGCCTCGGCGCGGTTGGCTCGCGGCAAGACCAAGACGACCCCGAGGCTGTCTCGGGCGAAGCCTCCGACTGCGACAAACGCGCTATGCCCATCGAGGGCCGCGGCGATCGCTGGAGCGTCTGCGCGCTCGGCCCTGAGCCATCGCTGCTCGTCGGCGTAGACGGCCTCGCCCGAGCGTGCGCGGAGGGCCGCGAGCAGGGCGCGCTCGGACTCGAGGGCGAGCACGCTCATGCGGACGTTTCCGGCGACATCGAGGCTCGCGCGTTGGGCTGTGGAGAGGAGCCAGAGCTCGGCCACGATGCGCACGTCTGTGGGGTCTCGCAGGGGGTCGAGCACCGCGCGGATGACGTCTTCACGGGTGGATTGTCCGGCGAGGGCGTCGAGGCCCGCGCGGGCTCCGATCGCGATGCGGCCTGAGGGGAGGGCTCGCCAGAGGTCACGGAGGCTGCCGTGGGCGGCCGTGGCGACCGCAGCGGTGACAAGAACGGTCGCCCAAGCAGGGAGATGCATGGAGAGCACCGCCCCGGCGGCGAGCGCGACGGCGGCCGAGGCAAACGCGCGGAGCCAAGACTCGGCGCGCTGAGGTGCGAGGGCCGTGTGCCCAAGCGCGAGGGTGATCGCGATCACCGGGGCGATGGCAGAGGCCAGCGCGGGCGCGAACGGGGCTGAGGGCTGGGTGACGGTGATCGCAAAGAGGCCGAGCATGGTGGTCAGGCCCATGGTGTCCATCGCGGCGCGGGCGCGATGATCGGGGCTTGGGGCGCGGAGCCAGCGCGCGAGCGCGAGGGCGCCCAGGGTGGCGACGAGGGTGGGCATCGCGAGGGCGAAGACCCCGTCGGGGACGAGCAGGGCGATGGCCGAGAGGGTGCTCATGAGGGCCGCGGCGATCCAGGCGCCGGGGTTGCGCACGCTGCGGGCTTGCAGGGCGATGAGCAGGCCCATGGTGAGGGCTGCGGTGATCGTACGCAGCGCGTGCATCCGTGGGGCGACGGTGAGCCCGCCGACGAGGGTCGCGCTCGCGAGCGAGGCGCAGGCCACAGTGATCCGCGCGATGGCACCCAGGGCGTTGGGGTCACGGCTCTTGCGGGCGAGCGCGCGAGCGATCATCGGGGCGCTGACTGCGCACACGGCCGCGACGATCGAGGCGAGGGTCGGAACCCGGCGTTGCGCGAGCGCGGCGAGGCTCACGACGAGTGCGGCGAGCGAGGCCGCTTCGAGCAATGGCAATCGAGTGAGCATGACAGAGGTGACCCGCGTGGGCCGCGGGCGCATGGGCCTTGTGCCCTGGATCGCGCGGAGAGCGCAAGAAGCGCGATGGGACCGGCGCTCGCCCTCGCGCGGGCAAGTGTGCTGCAATCGCTCCATGTACACACGGACACACGCACTGGGATGGACACTCGCGCTCTGGGCGATGGGCTGCAGCGAGGGCCCTGTGGCGCCTACGGATGTGCTGCGAAGTGACGCGAGGCAGGGCAGCGATGGTGCGAGCGCGGGCGATGTACGCAGCGAGACCGACGCGGCGGTGGTGACGGACGCGAGCGCCATGCCCGACGTGCCCGACGTGCCCGACGTGGAGGCGGACGCGGGGTGCACGTTGGGAGAGTTGACCGTCGCGGCGGCGGGCGTGACCGTGGTGGCGCCGTTTGACACGGTGTACCGGGCGTTTGATCTAGGGAGAGTCCCGGGGCTGCCGATGACGCGCTATGGTGGGTGTCTGATCGACCGCAATGACCCCAACCGGATGTACATCGGGGTGGACTCGGAGCTGGCGACCGGTGCGATCTATGCGGTGCGCGTCGTGCGCGGGTGTGGGCGACACATTGTGGGCTATGCAGGCATGGCCGAGCGCGTCGCGAGCGCGCCGTACGTCGACGCCAATCTCTTTTACGACCGCGACGGAAACATCTTGTACTCGATGTGGCCCAACAACCAGGTGGGGGTCTTGGCGCCCGGCGGGACCATGCCTGCGCAGGTGATTGACTTAAGCCCGCTGGGGATCCCGCACAACGCGTCGCCGGGCGGGCTGGCGTTTGTTCCGGTGGGGTTTGTGGGCGCGGGTGAATTGCGGGCGAGCGGCTGGAGTGACTACGGCTGGTTTAGGATCCCGTATCGGTACGCGGCTGGGCGGTACACGTTTGAGACCGCGCAGCGTCGCGCGATGTTTACCGCGGGCACTGGGGGCATCGCGTATGTGCCCGTGGGCTCGCCGATGATCGCGCGGCCAAGCATCGTGATGGCCGAGTGGAGCGCCAACGTCGCTTTCTTCGAGGCCGACGCCAACGGAGACGCGCGGCCCGAGACCCGCAGGGCTTTCTTGCAGGGGCTCTCAAACGCGTGGGGTGCGTACTTTGAGCCCGTGACAGGGGACTTTATGTTTCCGTCGTGGGGCAATGATCGGGTGGTGATTGTGCAGGGATTTAACGCGCCGCCGCCACCGCCACCGCCGCCGCCGATCCCCGGCTGAGCGCGAAGTGAACGCGACGTTGTCAACGGGATTGCAACACGCCATGCTTCGCGCATGAACGCTCTGTACGCTCTTGCAATCAGCGCGATGGGGATGCTCGCGGCGTGCGAGCCCGATCCGCCCGCGGTGATGCGCCAAGACGGAGGCCCAGACCGTGACGTCACGTTGGCGCGCGATGCCAACACGGCCGCAGATGCGCGCGAGGCCCGCGATGCGACCGCGACGCCCGATGTCCTCACGCAAGACAGCGCGGCGCCGGTCGATGCCGCGGTGGGTGATCGCTATGCGATGGCGCGGATTGACTGCGTCGCCGAGATCAACCGGTACCGCGCGATGCTGAGCTTGGCGCCCTACGAGCGCTGGGTTGAGGGCGAGGCGTGCGCCGACCGCATGGCGGACTTTGACGCGATGACAGGGCAGCCGCACAACGGGTTTAACATGTCGATTTGCAGCCCCCGCGGCAACGGGCAGAACGAGTGCCCGCGCTATGGCGGCCCGGACCAGCTCAACGGATGTCTGGGCCAGATGTGGGCCGAGGGCCCCTCGCCCACCGGCGAGTGGGACCTCGCGCATGGGCACTATCTCAACATGGTCGGGGACTACACGTATTCGGGCAACCGAGTGCGGTTTACGCGGGTGGCGTGCGGGTTCTCGGCGGGTGGGTGGATGCTGCAGAATTTTCAGTGAGCGCGGGGCTGAACGCTTAGGGAATAAGCTCACGCCGGGCGCCGGCAAAGGTGTGAAGCACGGCGCCTCGCGTGACGTCGACGTGGACCTCGACGCTGTCGGCGGGGCCCTGGTTTTGCGGCCGCATGGCGTTGACATACACGTGCCACTCGGACCAGACCGCGACGCTGATCGAGACAGGCATGAGGGCGACGGTGAGCCTCCACCCTTGGCGCTGCCACTCGGCAAACCGAGGCAGCCCTCGCACCCGCGCCAGGGCCAGGGCGATCGCGCGCTCTCCGGTGGTCGCGATCATCGCGAGTTTTGGCTGAATTCCCTGTAAATCGGCTGACCGAAGCACACTCCCGTTGGGGCCTAGCTGCAAGCGATACCCTTGGGTTGTCGGCGCCTCGGGAGCCGCTTCGACCCCCACCACTGGGCGCAGACGCAGGACCACGGCCATGCCCACCGGCGCACCCATCACGTTGGTCTCCATGCAGCACCGAGTAGTGAGGGCGACCCCCTCGGGGAGCCTCAGCGGACCCAGCGCCGCGAGGGCCTGCGCAAAGTGAGCTTCGGCCTGGGTGATCACGGGGTCTTGCGCAGTCACGTGTGGCGTTTGGACAGAGGCCGCCGGGGGCGATCCTGTGGGCGCCGCAGGGCGCGGGGTGCAGGCACAGAGGGTAAGCAGGGCGGAAGCCAGCAGGCGCATGGGCTCAAACCCCTAGCACGCCCACCACGTCGTGGCGCGGGGCGAATGAGCTTCGCGGCGAGCGAGCGCACGGGCGCGAAAGGGCAACGGGAGACAGCACCGAGTAAAGCGCGGGAACACCTCAAGGCCAAAACTCCTCAGTGCTGGAATTTTGCTCGAATCGTTCATTGCGATCGAGCGTTGCGAGCCGATTTGCTTGTGCACGGGCACTGTCAAACATGGGAGCCTCCCGCGCATCTGTTGCGTTGATCTCCACGAACCACAACGCCGCACGACGCTGCCCATCGTCGCGGTCCCCAGTCCATGTTCACAGCGCCAGAAGGACTCTCACAACCCCATGAACGCTACCTCTCGCTCGATTGCCGCATTGCTCCTCACACTTGGCTCGGGAGCGTGTCGCCGCACGCAACCCGCAGCGCAACCCGCAGCGCAACCCGCGGCGCAGCCCGCAGCGCAACCCGCAGCGCAGCCCGCAGCGCAGCCCGCAGTGGCCCAAGCGGCGCCAGCGCCGACGCCGATTCCGGAGCCCCATCCGGGGCCGAGTCCGGGTGCGGCGTGGACGCCTGAAGCCGACGATCTCGCAGCGTGGCAGCGAGCCGCTGGGGTGTTGGATTACAACGCAGCCGCGCACTTCGGCGGTTCGGAGCTTCGCACTGGATTTACCCCAGATCCATGGGGTTTTGCCCTCACCGCGGGCGGCGGATCAAACGCTGTCGAGGTCTCTTCGCTGTCGATCAAGGACGCGATGTCGGGCACGCCGTGCGGGACATCCGTCGTGGCGCGCGCGCCAGACTTTCACTTCACCTTCAGTGCAGGCACGAGCTTTCCGCTGATTCGCTTTTACGTCGTCACGCAGAACGGCGCGGACGCCACGCTCTTGATCAATCAGCCCGACGGACGGTGGCGCTGCAACGATGACCATGGTCGCGAGGGCTGGACCAATCCGCTGATGCCAGCGATCGACTTCGCCAATCCGCAGACAGGTCGCTACGACGTCTGGGTTGGCACGTTTACCGGAAGCGCGAACAACCCCGCGACGCTCTTTGTGACCGAGCTCGACAGCAACCACCCGTAATCGCGGGCTGCCCACACAACGCGCACCGCGCCGCGGATCTCTGCGCAATCGAACGCGTCCTGGGGCACCTCGACCGCCGCGATCGCTCAGCGCGCGTAGAACCAGCGCTCGGTCCACCCGTGACAGACCGCCATGCCCACGGTCGAGTTGGGCTGCGCGTGCACATGAATGGGCAGCGAAGTGACCCGTGCGACGACGTGTCGGCCCTCTTCGGAGAACACGGCATCGGAGACGCCCTCGAGGACGTACCACGGCGAAGCGAGCGTCTGCGTTGTGCCGATCAAGCGCGCGTCAAACGTGTCGCCGACGGCGTAGCTCTCTTGGTTGGTGACCAGATCGCGGGTGTTTTCAGGGCACGTCGTGGGGCTCCCAGCGGTGTTGCACGCTGCCGCCCAGACGTCGCGCGCCACGGCGTCGGGATATCCGTCGCGTTGGACCGTGAGGTCGAAGTGAACCTCGTCGCCGGTCGCGTTATTTTGCGCCGAGACGCTGTTGTTTGTCGCGGTAAACATCGCGGTGCCCCTCGTGCGGGTCCACTGAAATCGATAGCTCTCGGGGCCACGAAAGGGGCTTGTCGGGATCGCGGTAAACGTCACTCCGCCCGCGCGACACTCTTTTTGCACGGCGAATTGAATCACCGACGCGATCTCCACCGGAGCGTCCGCGGCAACGTCGAAGAGCACGTCGGTGGGCTCGACGCGGTCTCCGTTCGCGTCGCGTGTCTCGCGAGGCGTCGCGCTGCGGAGCGGCGTCGTCGCAGGCTTGGACACTGAGTGCAGAGACGAGGACCGTCGTGATCGCTCGACGCATGACCAATCGTTGCATGATGGCGGAGGGTGTCGAAGGGGCAGGTATGGGTCCGACGAACTACACCGTGTGCAGCGTCAAGAGCAGACTTCGATTCGTCATCCTCGTTGCAGAGATTGACTCGGTGTTTGAGCTGCGCTTGCGGGCGCACAACAGCTCCCTCCACGATTGCGCAAGAGCCTGGCAGTGGGTCTTTGCGTGCTCTCATCCGAGCTCGAAGACAGCAGTGTCGGCAGAGCCGAACCTTGCCATGAGGTCCACAGTGGCGGGGCATGTGTATCGCCGTGAATCGACCCCGCGAAACGCCGCTGCGTCTTCGACGACGCCCGCGCGTTGATCAGACTCAGTAGCGCTCGATCGGCGCGCAAACCGGGCGCAAGCCGCCAATGCGTGGGTAGGTTTCAAAGACCTCTTCGTACGCGTCCATTCCCACGAGCACCGAGCCCAGCGCGCAGCGGACCGTGCGCGAGCTGCCGCCCATTTGTCCGGTAAACCGGATCGCGTTGGCCACCATCGAGACCGGCATCGCAGCAAGCAACGAGGACAGCGTCTCGCAGTCACTCAGCACATCGTCGATCACCGCTCCAGCTCGGATCGACCCAAGGACAGCGACCGCGCCCGTGTTGCATCGCGGCATTCGGTCGGACGATCCACCACCGGCTGCGGGAAGCGTCGTGACCATCCCGAGCGTCCCGTTGTTCGAGAAGGCGGCGCAGAGAAGCTGGTAGCCATCGAGCGTTGTGGTGCCGAGTCTCGCGAGGTCGACATTTGCACCCACCACGATGCTGTTGGCGGGGCAACGCCGTGTCAGCACTGCGCTTGCGCCTGGCCCGTCCGGAGTCCACGCAAACACCACCGGCGAGCCCAACCGATAGCGCGACGGAGAATCGCTGGGCACGTCGCTGGGCACATCGCTGGGCACGTCGTTGGGCATATCGCTGGGCACGTCGCTGGGCATATCGCTGGGCACGTCGCTGGGCACGTCGTTGGGCACATCACTGGGCATATCGCTGGGCATATCGCTGGGCACATCCATGACGAATGGCACATCGGCAGCCGATCCCGCGTCGTCGGCGTCCGCTCCATCTGCCGCATCGACCAGCACATCGGCGTCGCTCGACTCGTCGCGATCCTGGACATCGGTCGCGTCGGGGGCGTCCTCGGCGTCCGTACGCAGCACATCGACGTGGTCGTCGGCACTCGGAGTGTCCGTCGCGTCTGTCGCTTGCGCCTGCCCGTCGGTGCCAGGAAATGCCGCATGAGGAAGCGAGCACGCCGTCAGCAACGAGAACAACGAAGCAGCCGAAGCGCGAAGCAAGAGCGCCGAACGAGAACACTTCATGACGCAGACCATAGCGCGACTGCGGTTGCGTTCGTGTAGCACCGAGGACGATGGCGAGGTTCGCAGGGCGGGCGCTTGTCAAGAAGGCGCGAAGACGCCGTGACCCGCGCTACAAGACCCCTCAAGCGAGCATGGACGAAAGCAAAACCCTCACAGCGACCAAGGACCCAAAGACGTTTCTCGACGAGCGCGGCGCGCGCGTGTCACCGCCGGTGGGATGGGTGTGCGTGCGTCCGGGAGACCCAGGGCTCACCCGTCGCGTGAAGGCCGCGGGCCCCTCGTGGACCGTCGTCGAGCGCAAAGGAAAGAAGCTGTTCTCGCACGGCGTCTGGGCCCCCGCGGCGAACGTCGGCGCCGCGCGCGACGCGCTCGAGTCAGAACGCGCAGACCCCGCGTATGCGCGCAGACTCGCGTCGGACGCCAAGCGCAGAGCGGTCGCACAAGCGGACTACGTCGAGGACTTTCGCGCAGAAGTGCTGAAATTTCTGCGGTTTTCTGCACGCTATGAAGCCTATGCCGGCACGCTCGCAGAGGCCGTGTCCGACCACGCGACGCCGGTGGGGAGCGGGACCGTCGCGCGGACGCAGCGCATTCCGATCGAGCGCAGGGCAGAAGCTGCCCTCATCGCGTGGATGCGGCACCAGACCACCGCGTACGACAACATGGACGTGGCCCGCGTCAAGGGCGAACGCCGTCGTGTCCGCGCCTACCTCGCAGAGATCTCTCGGGCCGTCCTGGACCTGCACCGAGGCCCATCCGTGCACGCCCCCGCGGCCTGCCCTCTGTGCATGGCCATCGCGCGCATCCACCGCGCGAAGGTCAGCGACGCCGCAGAGTAGGCCGCTCAGACCCGTCGCTACGGGATCTGTCGCGCATCCCAACGCGCGCGACCCTCGGCGTCACGCGGTCGAGCCACTGCAGCGCGTGATCATGCATGCGCCGCGGGTCTCACCGAACACGCTACCGAGCGGGCTGCACGACGGTGGCGCCGTCGATGGTCACCGCGGTCTGCGCGAGAATCCTGCCGTTGAGTGTGGAGCGTGTGCGCATGGTGACCGCGGTGCGTGTCAAGATCACGCCCTCGCAGTGCGCGGTCGTGCCGATGGAGACGCTTCCGGCCACCTGCCAGAAGACATTCTGCGCGACGGCGCCGCCGGAGAGGACCACGCGCACGCCATTGCTGATCGTGAGGTTCTGAGCGATCTGAAAGATCCAGACATCGGTGGCAGAGCCGTTGAGCGTGATGTTGCTTGGGATCAACAGCCCCGTGCCCCAGGCATAGACCGCCGGGCGCAGGGTCATGCCGCCGACGTTGCCCGCGCCGAGCTCGGTCACGCTGGCTGCGCGGCCCGCTGCGTCGGTAAACGCTGTCTCCATGTCGCTCACCGCAGCGGTGAGGTTTGCCGGCGTGGGCACTGCGTAGTCCGATGCGTAGGCGCGGCCCGTGAGCTGCCGCGAGGTAGAGAACTCGTTGGTGCGGTCCGCGGTGAGCGAAAATCCAGTGAGATACGTCGCTGCAGCGGGGCTCACCCCGATGTTGCCGGTGATCGCCGACTGCGGAACGCTCGAGATCCCCGTCTTGGCCAGGATGACAAAGTTACCTGCGCTGCGAAGATTGACTGCGCTTCCGGGCACCGACGGTGGGACATCCCGCGCGGGCGCTGCGTCACGCGCGTCGGGTCCGAGATTCATGGCGTCCGTGGCGTCCGCGGCGTCCATGGCGCTCATCACGTCCTGCGCAGGCGCTGCGTCACGCGCGTCGGGTCCAAGATCCATGGCGTCCGTGGCGTCCATGGCGCTCGTCCCGTCCTGCGCAGGCGCTGCGTCACGCGCGTCGGGTCCAAGATCCATGGCGTCCATGGCGCTCGTCACGTCCTGCGCGCCGCCGTCGGCGTCCGCGCTCGAGTCCGAACGCGTCATCCCTCCGGAGCTGCACGCGCTCGTCGCAAGCAGCAGACCAGCGAGGCCACTACGAAACTTGTTGTCTAGGCTCATCATAAGGTTCGGTTTGTCCGCAGCGCGAGAGCGCCACGAGTCTCCACCAAGGGCACCATGCACAGCCCGAACCAACGGGCCCCCATCCAGCGAATCAGCAGAGAATCAGCCAGATCTCCACTCACAACGCGCGAGCGCGAGCACTCGAAGCCAATCAAAACGATTGACTACATCGATCACATTGATCGAGTTCATGCGGATCTGGCCCCAGGGATTTCGATGATTGCGGTAGGGATCTTGGCGTTCTGCAGCACACGAGAGAGCCATACGCACTCTGTTTGCGTCCCCGTCCAAATCGTCACTGGACTCTCGCTCCGCAATGCGAGAAGCCGTGCGCGAGAGAGTTGCAGGGAGTCCGCACAACGCACGAGCGCGCGGAGTCTTTGAGAAGGATCGTTGACGCGAAGTTGCCACGTTCCGGCAGTCGCCAAGAGAAGCGCGCGCAACGCTTCAGGTGCTTGGCCAATCCCATCTTCTTCGATCGCGTAGGCGCAGCTTCTACAGCATTGACTCTGCCACCAGCGAAGCCCAAGCGCTGAGGTGATCCCCTCGCCGTGGTAGAGATCCAAAGGCGAACCACACTGCGGACACTCTAACTCTACGAGCGATTTTACTCCCATCCTCGAAGCCAAGCACAGCGCTCAAGCATCGTGCAAAGAATCGCTCGTTGTCGACCTAGAGTAACCCCTCCGTCGACGCGGGTGCCGCGCAACTCTTCGCCGCGGTAATCCAGGGACACGGAGGCAATCTGTGTCCAATCGAAGATGGCGTCAGTGGTCCGAGGGCGAAGCGCGTGAGGTGCTCGCGCGCTTGGCAGCGT
>JAUXYJ010000041.1 GCA_030694465.1 Deltaproteobacteria bacterium
CTTCGCAAACTCGACTCCCGTAGGCACGCTCGAACTTGCGATCCGGGGCACGCGTGCAACTTCGCGCGTGATGGTCCCCCTCGCGGGGCGCCGCCCAGGCTGGAACACCGTGGAAGTGCCTCCCGGTTTGCCTCCCAGCGATGCCGTCGATGTTCGATTTACCGGTGCCCTCGAAGCAGCCAACGGAATCTCAGAGTTGCACTTCGTCGCGAGCCCTCTCCCAGCACCGCGCACGCCGCGGGTTGTGATCACCACGCCCGCGGCGGCTGACTGCGTGGGCAACAACATTTACGTTCGCGGCTTCGTCGATCGCGCGGGGCAAGCGATCGATCGTGTCCAGCTTGAGTACGGGCCCGCACAACGCGAACTCACCCTCACGAGAGATGGCTCGTTTGTCAGCACGATCGCAGGACAAATGCAGCTCGAGTCCATTCGTGTCCGAGCAGTCGTCGACGGTCAAGACACGGTCTCGTCGGTAACTCTCAGCCGATGTGCACCCGCCGCTGCGCCCTACGCGCACACCGTGGCAGATCGAGGCGCGCCCTTTGGGCAAATGGTTCGGCCTGAGTCTGCGGCGACGCTTGAGTACGGAGGTATCCGTATCGAGATTCCCGTGGGTGCCGTTGAACAACCCGTGCGGGTCACGGTGCATCCTGTCGAATCCCAGGACGTTGCCGCGATGGATCCGGGGCTGACCAACGTCACGGCTGGAGGACGTGCCTTTCGTTTAGGGCCGCACGGATTGGTCTTTAAGAAGCCGATTCGTCTGAGTATTCCTTGGTCACAACGCGGACTTCCGCCCGGCATGCGTGAGGCTGACGTCAACGCGTATTTCTACGATGCGGTGAGTCGTCGATGGCGGGATGTTCCGCGAGTCGCGATCCCAGGCACTGAGCGAGTGCTTGCCGCGACCAATCACTTCACCGATTACATCGCAGCGACCCGCGCGATGCCAGAGACTCCCCAAGCCGGCTCGTTCGATGCAAACACGATTCGAGGAATCCGCGACGCCAATCCGCTCTCCGGGGTGGCGACAGTTTCGCCGCCCGCAGCCAACGCGAGCGGCTCTGCGACGACTTCGTTTCCGATTCAGATCCCGCCAGGTCGCAACGGGATCGAGCCGCGCCTGTCGCTCGACTACAGCAGCGACCAAGAAAACGGATGGGTAGGCGTTGGCTGGAACCTCGCCAGCTCTTGGATCGATGTAGACACGTTTCACGGTGTCCCGACCTTTGCGCTGTCCGACGAGGAAACGTATCGACTGGATGGCCAAGCGCTGCTCTGCACAGGGCCCATCCGAGGCGACAAGAACTGTACGCGACGGGTCGATGGCCGACGCGACATCATCCGGCGTCTGGGGGTCTGGCCACACGACCTTCGCTGGGAGATCGTTCGAGAGGGAGTCACCTACGTTTATGGCCAGTCACCCGCCACTAGACTGACCTCGCCCTATACTGTGCCGACAGGCGGGGCTGAAGCGGCGCCGACCGTCCGCTGGTTTCTTGAGCGCGTCGAGGACGTGCACCACAACGTCATGCGGTTTGAGTACGAACCGGACAACGGCACGCGTCCCGGCGTCAACGGAGCAGCGGGAGAGCCCTTTCGGCAAATCTACCTCAAGAGCATTCGGTACACCGAACACACGTCAGGCGGCATGACGGACCTGTACCCAAACTACCAAATTGACTTCATCCGAGGTTCAAGACCCGACGTCATCAGCAGCGCGCGATTTGGTTTTGAGGTCCTGACTCGCGAGCGACTGTTTCGAATCGATGTCAAAGCATCAAGCACCCTCGTTCGACGCTATCTCTTGGACTACATCGAGGGGGACTTCGGCAAATCGGTACTCTCCTCGATCCGCCAACAGGGTACCGATGGCAGCCAACTGTTCGAATACCAGTTCGACTACCATCGTGCCCCCGTCACGCCTGAAGGTGGCGTGCAGGTTGGCGCTGGAGTCCCATGGACTCCAAGCCCAGTTGCCGGCTCGCTCGGGTCAAGCAGCGCGACACGCTGGGGCACAAACCTCTGGGCGGGTGTAGGGCTGGTAGTGGCACCCATCAGCGGAGGTGCAGGGATTGGGACAAGCCTCGGCAACGCTCAATCCGAACAGGCGTTTCTCGATCTAAACAACGACGGTCTCTCAGACTTTCTCCGCATTCAGCACACCGGAGCAGCGCAGTGGATCGCACAGCTTGGCACTCGAACGGGCACTTTTCTTTCGCAGAGTCTCACCTACAGTCTCCCAACGTTTTCTGACGATCCCTCAGAGACAGCGTCCTTGAATTTGGGCATTCAAGGTCCCTTGGGGATGGCTGGCTTCGGCCTCGACGCCAGCCTAGACTTCAGCCGCGCCCGCCGAGGCTTCTTCGATGCCGATGGCGACGGTTGGGTGGACAGCCTCACCGTGGAGCCTGTTGGGGGCAGTACGGCCATTGCCGTACGACAAAACCCCTTCCGCCGTGGACGAACCTCCTTTGGCGCAGGCCCAGGTCCAAACTCGCCCCATGACTACCTTCTGACGGGGCTCGAGCCGTTTGCAATGACGACCGTGTTGCCGCCTGCCTACGCAGATCGGTTCAGGCCGCAGCTCTATTCGACGGCGCCCATTGTGCGTTGGGTCGCACCCTGTGCGGGCTTTGTACGGATCAGCGGCGGCGTCTCGCGCCCCTCACCCCAGGGCAACGGAGTGCGGGCTTCGATCTTTCACGGTTCGACGCGGGCTGCGCCCATGCCGCAACAACTCTTCGACACTGTGTGGCAACGGACAGTCACCGCGTCCGATGGTGTTTGTGAGCCCGATGGCCTCACCCACTGTGGTGGCAGCGGAATTGTCCGTGAGGTTCGCAATGGCGACCGTCTCTACTTTGTCGTTGAAGGCCTCGGCAACATCGTCGGTGACGACACGCAGTGGGTACCCAACATGGAGTACCTAAACTTTGCCCCTAACTACCCTGAGCCGCGCCACGTCTGCTCGATTCAAAACCCGACCTACGTCGGAACCTGTGTGGGCGCTCTTCGCGAGGGTGATGGCTATTCGTCTGAAGGCTCTTGGACACCCGCGCCACCGACCTGCACCACGGCGACGTCGCCCACAGTGTACAATCGGCAGGCTGACTTTCGCGTAGCAGACCACAACGCGACGAGCTGGCTCGCACGGCTCAAGGGCACGCTGCAGCTCTCTGGCTCGATCCACATGACTGGCCCGGGGACCCTTCGTTTGGTCAAACGTCGCTGGTACTTCACCAACAACCTTGCCGCGACGCCCCCGCCTGAGGTGCCTTCGCCCTGGGATGGCGTCTCGCAACTCAACGACACCCTCATTGCGCAACTGTCGGCGGCGCAAACCGCGGCCCAGTTTGAGCTGATTGCAACCGTGCCTCTCTCGAGTGGTGTCAACAGTCTCGCGGGCTACACCGTCTCGGTTGAAGAAGGCACAGAGATCATCGCGTACGTGAACGTCGGGAGTGCAGACCCTTCGATTGTTCAAACCTTCTCAGTCATGGCATCCATGTCGCAGGTCTGCCTTCGGTCCACACCTGGGGCACCTCTGGTCTGCTTTGATGTTGGCGCATGTGCGCAAGACCCTCATGCGCCAAGCGGCTCGCAAAACACCTGCGCGCTCACGGGACATCCAACGTCGCTCAGGCTTGGCGAGAGCAACGTCCGTGGCATGTTGGTGCCTGCGATTGGATTTCAGGATCTGCAGCTCAGCCGACCCGAGTCAGCCTCGTTTGTGGGTTGGTACAGAGGTTGGTCAGCCATCGAGTGGAACGATGGGAATGCTTTTAGTGAGGAATTTGCGCGTCATAGAGGTGTGGGCTCGATCGACAGCACCGAGCTGCTTCAGCGCATCACTCGGCTTTCGGCGAGCACGCCCACTACACCTGCGATTCCGTCGCCCAATTACCTGCCGTTTACGCCTGCGCCGCTGGGTACCGAGCTTCAGCGGCCGGGTGCCAATGAGGCCGTGACAGTGCCCGTTTGGCGCGGGTCTGGGATCGATTCGTATGTGAGCGCGACCACGCTCAAGCCTTCGAGTCGCTCAAAGTTTCGAATTGCTGCGGACGGTTCTCTTGAGACAATCTCAGGGTACTCAAGCCTCGCCTCGTTGGGGCCATCTCTTCGCGGTGCGTCTGGCGCGCATCTCGGTCTCAGCATCAACTGGGGTGGGATCGGTGGCGAGGGAAACCGTGGCGAAGGCCGCGTGTCCCAAGAGTTCTATGATGTGAACGGCGATCGTCTGCCGGACTCGGTCACCTGGACCAGTGCCGGGATGCGCGTTCAGTTCATGAACCGAGATCAGCGAACGTTTGCTCCCTCGGTTCCCTTCGATCTCCAGTTTGATTCGTTGAGAAAGAGCATCGATTCGTCGAGTCGAACTTCGTTTAGCTTTGGCACGATGGCTGGGCTCGCCGCGCCCGAGCGCCGCTCCGAGGGGCTGATCGAGGGGATCTCAGCGCCGACGCCCTCCTTTGGCTTTACCGAAGGCCGCAACGCAACGGAGGTGACCCTCACGGACCTCAATGGCGATGGACTCGTGGATCACGTTCGACTGGTTCGAGATCTCTCGGATCCCCTGAAACC
>JAUXYJ010000059.1 GCA_030694465.1 Deltaproteobacteria bacterium
GGTCCGAAAATCTCAGCCTGAGTGCGCGCTCCGCCTAGAATTTCATCTAGCAATTCCGCGCGAATCTTCTCTTTTTTCATCAGTGCCATGCTCCTTCGATTCGGGTCGTCGAGAGAGCACAAAAGTTGTTACAGGCCCCCGGAACCTGCTCTGGGGACCCGCGCAGCTGCGTCAGCGGAACCCGCGGTGGCGCATGTGGCGACGCCCTCACAACCGAGACCTGCGTCGCTGGCACATGGCGCTGCCCGGGTGACACCATCCTCGTGTCCGATTGTGCGTGCATCGGTCGTCCCCCCGGCAGCAGCTGTGTGTGCACTCCCTCGGGCTGGAGCTGCGGTGGCTCGGATGCCGGTGCGGACGCCGCCCGAGATGCATCCACCGCGACCTTCGCATGCGGACCGAGTGCCCTCTGCACCCGCGGCTCACAGTATTGTGAGGTCTTCTCGGGCGGCGCCGCGGGATCCTCAACACGCTACACGTGCCGACCTCTCCCCGCAGCCTGCCCAGCGCCAACGACCTGCGACTGCGTCACCCGCGCGAGTGGCGCCCCCGGGAGCTGCTCGCAGTCCTCGACGGGTGACATCACCGTTCGAATCGCAGCCCCCTAGAGTCCACGCTTTACCCCTCAGTGACCGACTGGGGTCCGACGTGAACACGCACGTGCTGCACGTCCTCCTGGGCCATCAGCAGGGCCTCTACGTCGTGGCCGAGCGCATGGGCGTCCACAAGCGACCGCGCTGGATCCACCGTGAGATCAACCAGCACATTGAGCGCTGCACCATGGGAGATCGCGATCAACCGATCGACCCCCAGCACCCCGTCGACCGAGCGCACGACCTCGAGCAGCTCCCGTTGCCGCTGCGCTGACGGCGCAGTGCCCATCAACAACGCGATGTTCTCACGAGCGATCCGCAGGCCCGCCCACGCGATGTACCCCGCCAAGAGCACACCCAGCGCGCGATCGACGCCAGACCACCCTAAGCGCGCAGCCAACACCCCCACAAGCGACACAATACAGACCCATACGTCGCTGAGCGCGTCCGTCCTGAGCGCCTCGATCACTGGATTACGGCGGGCCCGCAGCAGCACGGTCCCCCAGCCTATCATCGTGGATTTAAAGACAATTTTGACCACAAACGCCAGCGCCAGCGGCGTGTCCACTTGTACCTGCTGCGAGCCTGCGAGCGCCGACTGAAGGACCTCGACCGCCAACACGCCCACCAACACAGCGACGACCAACGCAGCGATGGGCTCTGCGCGCGAGTGCCCCAGCGGGTGCTCGTCATCCGCGGCGCGGGACGCGACCTTGAGCGCCCACAAGAGCCCCAACCCTCCAAGCGCATCCGCAAGCGAATCCGCTGCTTGTCCCAACGCAAGCTGGCTATGAAACCGCCGATGCACAACGTAAAGCAAGGGCGCCATCGCGACGCTGCCCGCGATGGTCACCGCGGTGAGCCGCACACTGGATGCGATGCCTTGATCTGCGCTGTCCATCGAACGAGGCGCACTAGAGCAAACCACAACTCGGCTGTCACGCGCGGCAGCGGTCCCAGCGCAGCTCGTCACGAGTCTACTGCGGCGCGACGACGTATCGCGTGACCATGCCACCCTCTGCATGATTGGGAAAATGGCAGTGAACCATCCAGTTACCCGGCAGCTCCGGCGTGAGCTCAAAGGTACGGTAGGTCCCTGGCGAGAGCTGAATATTGTCCGTCAGCGTGCCATCCGCGTCCACCCAGCGATGCCCGTGGATGTGCCACGTGTGGGCCTCGACGCCGATGCTCACCACTCGCCAACGACTGAGCGAACCCACGCGACCCATATACGGCGCGATAGACTCCTCGTAGGCCTTTCCGTTGATCACGTGCATGTACTGGTGAGGCCCACGAAAGGTCCCCCCCGCCGGAATCATCCCAGTCACAGGGTCTGCAACGCCCGGAAGCTGTGCAAACTCTGCCGAGTCTAGGTCGCTCAAGACCACGACATGCTCTGTCGCCGGCCGCTCATCGGGGGCATGTACCACGAGCGCACCCACGAGCCCACGCCGCACGCCTTCATGCGTCGCGTGATCATGGTACGGAACGGTCATCGCGTACCGAGGCGTCCAGGTCACCGTGATCGTCTGCCCTGGCATCGCGATGGACGGCAGATCCGCGCCATCCTCGCTCTGTGCAAACTCCACCAAATGGGTGTGAATGGACACAGGATGCGCCGTCGGATTGCTCAGCCGAATGACAATCCTGTCTCCCGCGACTGCGTCGATGACCGGGCCAGGGATGGTCCCATTGTAGGTCCACGCGTTGTAAATCGCCGAGGGCCCCACCTCCCACCGAACATCTTGCGCAGTGAGCTCAACCATCCGCGTGCGCCCGGTCAACGGGTACATGCGTGGCGCTGGGCCGGCCGGTGTACCGCACGAGGCGCTCAGCGCAGTCAGCATGCAAACCGCGCCAAGCGCCTTGATCGCACGAGGCGGCCGAACATGTGCGCCCGTTGGCAATGCATCTGAGCTCATTGCGTCGCGCACCGCTCATTGGACGTCAACGCCGCGCCGCTTCGCTGACAAATCACCTGATAGCAATAGGTCCCGTTCGCGTGCCCAGGCATGTCCTGAATGGCGGTCGCCATCCCAGTCACCGTCTGAACTCGAGCGTAAGCGCCCATGTTCATCTTGCGCTGGATCTCAATCATGCCACAGCCCGCGGTTGGGTTGCGCCATCGCAAGGCCATCGTGCCATGCGTCACGACCTGGACGCTCAAGAGCACTGGAGCGTCGGTGCCTGTGCCTGCGTCTGTCTCAGTCCCCGCTTCGGGCTCAACGCTCGCATCGTCTGTGCCCACGGAGACATCAGGGTTGGGCATTGCCGCGCTGTCCGGTGTGGTCGAGCTGTCGCTGGACGCATCCGACACGACATCGGGTGACGACGCTGGCGCGCAGGCGACCATCCCAGTCACAATCGCCAAAGTCCCAAGAACTCGTCGTAAAGCCATGTGAAAAACCCTCAATCCTCGAAGCAATGTTCCCACCACAAGATCCCGCAGAACGCTCACTCGCGCGCTATCAGGGACCTCGCCTAGCAAGCAGCCGTAATCTTGTGACCTACAGCGCAACAGATTAAGGCGCTCTCATGGGCCGCCCCCAGCCCCCCAAAGCGCCCACCACGCCGGGAGAAAAGACAAAACCCCTTCAAGTGCACGCTTTCGCGGTCTTGAAGGGGTTTTGGGGGCATTAGGCCCCGGCGGCGTCCTACTCTCCCACACAGTCACCTGTGCAGTACCATCGGCGCTGGG
>JAUXYJ010000060.1 GCA_030694465.1 Deltaproteobacteria bacterium
CAGGGCAGACCCCGCAGCGAGGTAAATCCCTCCACATTCGCGCACCGTGTTTTCAGCGGGTGCTCGGCCCACTGAGGCCAGGGAAATGAGCTCGCCGTATGTGCCGTGCACATACGCGCGTGCGAGCGTCGCCAGAGCCCAGTGCGCTCTTCACGCAGCCCTGCTCTTTCGCCCACAGAATCACTGTGCCTGAGCCCACACTGTCCCCCACTGCAGCGCGTCAGCCCAATGCGCTCTCTTTACACAACCCCGCTCTTTCGCACACAGAATCACAGTACCCATGGTGGCCTGCGAGTGTGCGAGGGAGACCCGATGGCCCACGTCACCGTGCCCGTCGCTCAAACCCACTGCTCCCATCGCACACTGCGATGCCTCCTTGGTCCCTTGGCGGGCTGGATGAACCCGGCGACGTCGCCGGATAGATCACACAATCGAATGCACAGCAAAACGGGCATGGCTGTGGATTCGATCGGTGGTCGTTGCGCAGAGGACCGGATCGCTTGCGCCTACAGAATGTACCTCGGTGCTCGGTGCTGTGTAGCTCAGGGGGGCTGCACCCTGCAGTCTCCGTGTCACGAAGACTCAGACGTCGCCCTGGCTACCTTGCTGACGCCATCGCACATGAATTCTACAAAGTGTCTCTTGGACACTCTGTGGCAGGGTTCCTGGACGAATCGATGGGCCAACGAGCGTGACCGAGACGGTGGTCGGGGTGCTGTCGGCAGTGATCGATCATCGGGTGATGCCGTAGAGCGACCTGGCGAAGAAGCACGAGGTGAGCCGCGAGACGCTCAAGCGCGTCCAAGACCTCGGCGTGGTCGGCGAGGCGTAGCGGGCCCTAGAGGGGCCGCTGTGGGGCCCCGCTGGCGCTTGGGATGCAAAGGGGCGGCTATTCGAGGTGCAAAATACGAGGGGGGTCGATGTGTACACAGGGTGAGCGCAGGGACGACCGCGGTGACGTCAGCAGACGCACGCGCGAGTCGTCTCAGAGCCAAAAGACACCCGAGAGAGGACCCAAAGCCAATGAGTGACGAAGCAGTGACGCCCGTGGGCGACGACGGACTGGTAGACCGCGGCGCGGACATCGTGAGAGTCGACGTGGTGCTGCGCGCGGTGGGTGAGCGTGTGGGGGTCGACCATGGGTATGCGCTCTTTGGCGCGATCGCCAGCGCGTGCGGCGATGACCTGCACGGCGCGTGGTGGCTCGCGATCGCGGGGCTGCGCGGAGTGACCCGCAGCAAGGGCGAGCTTGGGCTGAGCACGCCGGGCTGCGAGCTGCGCCTGCGGGTGACACCCGAGCGCATCGCGTGGGCGACGCAATTGGCAGGAAAAGAGCTGTCGGTCCGCGGAGACACCGTGCTCTTGGGGACCTCGCAGGTGTACGAGCTGCGCCCCTCGCGCACGCTGCGGGCGCGTGTGGTGACCACGAAGGTCCACGGGGATTTGTCCGACAGCGAGGTGTTTCGCAAATCGATCGGCGAGCGCGTGCGCGAGCTCGGGGTACGCGCGCGGGTCGAGCTCGGCGAGCGCCGCGTGGTGCGCGTGAGCGATGGGCTCGTGGTGGGCTACCAGGTGACCCTGCACGAGCTGAGCGACGCCGACTCGCTCAAGGTGCTCTACGCGGGCGTAGGCGGCCGGCGAAGGTTTGGCTGCGGCGTCTTTATGGCCCCGGCGAGAGAGAGCGAGTGAGCGATGGCGGCGCCTGAGAAATGGCTGGCGAAGTCAGTCGCGAGGGGTGCAAGAGCTCGTGCCGGCCAGACGCTGCAGCCCTGGGGGTAGCGCATGGGTGGTCCATGGACTCTGCGAGAGAAATTTGCACCCGAAATGCGAAATGAGAATCACCGCGATGGCTTCGCAGATCGAGCGCGTGCAGCAGCTCGCCGACGGGGCGCAAACTGCATCGTGTCGCTCAAAAAAATCAGCGCAACATGCACGTCGCTGTAGGTCCGCTTTTGCTGAATGCCGACACAGAAAGCTTCGACGGCATCCCTCACGCCCAGCACCGAAGCGCGTGTGATTTGCACCGCCGCCACGAGACTCGGCGCGTGGGATGCGAGAAGACAACTGCCCAATCGGCGAGGATTTCGCGCGCGATGATCCGCCGCTTCGCACTTCTGTGTTGTCAACAGCGCACGGACCTGAAGACCCGTTTGAAGCAGAAGTTCAGAGAGAGTCTGATGGACCCGGACTCTCTCATTGGCTCATTTTGCGTGCAATCCATTGATTTTCCTAGCGCTCGCGCCGCATCCCCGCAGCGCCCTCTCGCTCAGCGCCCCCTGGGACGCTCTAGCGCGGCCCACACGATGTGCGGCGAGTGCCCGTGGACGCGCACCATGCGCACCCACAAGAGCGTCATGTGCTCAAGGTGCAGCGCCTGGACCAGGCCGCCCACGTCGAGTGGCTCAAAGCCGCAGCCGTCGATGAGCGTCGCGACGGTCGCCTTGGCGCCAGAGTCGTCGCCGCAGAACATCATCGTCGGCCGCACGTCGTAGCCCGGATAGCGTGGGTCTTCGAGGTTCTCAAAACCATAAATGCTAAACGCTTTGACCACCTTGGCGCCGGGGACCATCGCTTGTACCGCCGCGCTGCCCGAGCGCTCGCTGCCGAGCCCGTGCGTGAGGCCCGGCCCGATGGGGTTGGTGCAGTCCACCAGCACTTTTCCGTCGAGCAGCGAGGCGATGGGGCCAAGCACGCTCTCGTGGGCACCAAAGGGCGTCGCGACAAAGACCACGTCGGCCCACGCGACGGCCTCGGTCAAAGGCCTCGACTGCAGCTTTGGCGTGCGTTTGAGCGCGGATTCGAGCGACCGTGAGCCCTCTTTGGACTCTGCAAGCACCACGTCGTGGCCTGCCTCGGCGAGGTGCTGTGCGAGCGGAGCGCCGACATTGCCGGTACCTATCATTGCGATCTTCATGGGGTCACTTTCTGAGGGTAGATCCACCGCGCCAGCCACCGTGTCAGCCGCGGCATCAAGACATAGGTCATCAAGAACACTTCAATCGTGATGGTCACCAGCAGACGCACCGGCTGCGGCGTAGCGCCCAACACCAGCGCGACGAGCTTGCCAATCGAGAGCACCAGCCCATACACCACGGCGATCATCACCAGGGCCATGCGAAAGCGCGAGGGCTGTGGGATGAGGGTCTCCGGAGGCGGCGTAAACCACAGCTCGAGGCCCGTCAGCCGACTCCAGAACGCGTCGGCCTCGACCAGGTCCACCACCTCGCGCAAGGCCCTGCGTCGCAGCTCGCTCTGCTCAAACGCACGCAGGTTCACAACACTGTCAAACCGAAAGACGCTCGTGTACGTGCGGGGCTCAAGTGCGCTGGGCTTCTCGACCTTGGCGCCAAGAAATCCCGGCAGCACCGACGCCTGCTCAGTCAACCGCGCGAGCCACGCTTCGTAGGCAGATTCGCAGCCCGATCTGACTTGGCGTGTGACCACAACGGTGACGGCTTCGGGCTCTCTCTGCGCTGCCATGGCTCACCAAAACGCCGGGCGCTCGGGCATCGCGCTGTGGCACTTGCTGCACGCGCGCGGGTCGTCGCTCACCGCCTCGAGTGCGCCACACACCGCACACCGAACCCACATGCGGTTGATCCGCGTCGGGGCCCACACGCTCGTCCACACCGACGCCACAAACCGCTCGCCAAACAGCTCGCGCATCGCCACCGCGTGGTGCTGTCCCAGGGCGCGCTGCATCGAGGCCTCGTCTTGCCACGCAGTGACCGTAAAGCCACGGAGACCTGCAAATCCGGTGACAATCGAGATAAAGCCTGGCTCGTCCAAAAAGTCCTGCACGTTCTGCCGCGAGTGCGCGCGGATGCGCTCGCGCTCGGTCTCGTCCTGCGCGGTGATCCAGGTGAGGGCCATCACGCCGGGCGCAGACTTGTTGCCCGACGCAGCCCGCAGGGCATAGCCGTACTGCGCCGTCGGTGACTCGATCGGGTGGGCGAGGGCGAGAGAGACAAACTCCTCGGGACCCATCGCGCCGACGCGTGGCGCTTGGTACCAAGTGGGCTTGTGCTCGAGCCACACGTTCTTGATCACAGCGCGCGAGGGCGCGAGCGCAAAGAGCCCCGCAGACACCATGATCCGCGAGCCCTCGACAGGGCGCTTGGCGAGCCTGCTGCCACAATGTGTGCAAAATCCCCGCTCGTTGGCCGGTGACGACCGGTACCACGTGATGTGCTCTGCGCCCTCCCACTGGACGCTGGTCTGCTCGGCGACGAGCATCGCGAAGAAGTTTCCGTGGAGCTTCTGGCAGTCGCTGCAGTGGCACGCGACCACCCCCGCGCTCGCGCTCGGCATGTGCACACGGACGCGACCACAGTGGCACGCGCCGGTGAGGGCTTCGGTCGTGATGGACTCGCGCATGGGGGATCCTCTGCTCAGCGCCCGAGGGTCTCGACGATGAGCGCCGCGGTCTCGCTTCCAGAGAAGTTTTGCTGGCCCGTAATCAGGTTTCCGTCGCGGACTGCGAAGCCGCGCCACAGGCCCCCTTGCACATAGTTCGCGCCGAGCTTGTTGAGCTGGTCCTCGATGCGCCAAGGCATCAGGTGCTTGTCCCTGGGCAATGCGCCCATGCCCCAGACCGCGTTGTCCGCAAAGTCTTCTTCGACGTTGGCAAAGCCCGTGACCGTCTTGCCCTTGGCGAGCAGCTCACCGTTGCTGAGCGTCGCATAGCGAAGCAGCGCGACCCCATGGCACAGCGCGCTCGCGATCTTGCCCGCCTCGTAGAACGCGACGAACTTCGCGTGAAGCGCCGTGGCTTTCTCAAAGCTAAACATCGGGGACTGCCCTCCGGCGACCACCAGCGCGTCAAAGCGCGCGACGTCCAGCTCGGACACCGGCTGGGTGTTCTCAATCAGGGCCATCAAGCTCGGCGTGTGGATAAACCCCATGCTGATCAGGTCCGAGGCCGAGTAGCCGCTCGCGTCGCGTGGGTCACTCATCCCGTCGGCCTCGCACTTGCCACCCGCAGGGCTAAAGATCTCGACCTCATAGCCCGCTTCGGTAAACGCAAAGTACGGGTGCGTTAGCTCGGACCACCAGAAGCCTACGGGCCAGCCCGTCGTGGTCGAGGTCGCTGGATTCGCCAGGACCATCGCGATGCGCTTGGGGTTTCGCTTGTTCGATACGTTGGGATCTCTGAGGCTCACGTCGTCTGCTCCTTCGCCCTGGACGGAGGTGTCTGGGCACGCAGGACTATTGAGCGAGCCAACCTTGCAGACAACGCAAGAGAACGAAACTCCATGTTTCGTTCGGTGCAACTATGCGCTGTGACGCTTGCGCCTGCGGGTCTGTCCCGACGTGGGGTCCGTGGGGTCCAGCCGCGTGCGCGGCTTGTCGTGGCGGTCGCCGGCGACCTCACGCGACGCCCGCAGAAACACCTCACGCACAAAGCGATGCGCCTCGTCGCCGTCATGCCTTGGGTGCCAGACCAGGCTCAGCGCGTAGGGTCGCAGCGTGACCGGGATCTCCAGCAGCTCCAGGGCGAGCGACCTCTCAAAGCGCTTGGCGATGCGCTCAGAGACCGCCAGCACATAGTCCGTCTCGGCCACAAGCTGCAGGGCGGTGACAAAGTACGGCACCGCGCGCGCGACCGTCCGGCTGAGCCCGCGCTCGGCCAGGACGTCATCGAGGTAGCCCCCGGGCCGACCGCGTGGCGCGATCTGAATGTGTGCCAGGCTGACAAACTGCTCGATCGTAAATCGCTTCGCGATCGCGGGGTGTCCCTTGCGCACAACGGCCACAAATCGATCGGTCAAAAGCTGGCGATTGTGCATCTCGGCCGGCAGGTCGCCATAGATCCCCACCGCCAAGTCCGAGCCGTGGTCTCGCAAGAGCGTCGAGTCGTCGGGCGTGTTGGGCACAAAGCGAACACACACCCGAGGCGCCTCGTCGCGCAAGATGCGGTCGACCGCCGCACCCAAGATGGTCAGCACATAGTCCGTCGCGTGCACCACAAAGGTCCGCGTGAGCTCGCGCGCGACGAAGGGTCGCTCGGGCTCAAGCGTTCGTCTCGCCTCGTTGACAACGCTGTGGACCCTGGGCTTGAGGGCGATCGCCCGAGGGGTCAACAGCATCCCTCTCCCCGAGCGCACCAAGATCGGGTCGCCCAGACGCTCGCGGATGCGTGCCAGCGCGTGGCTCATCGCGGGCGTCGAGAGCCCCACACGCCGCGCTGCGCCCGTGACGCTGCTCTCTTGCAAGAGCGCGTCGAGCGAGACCAAGAGCGCAAAATCTGTTGATTCCATGGTGTGCAACCATGACGAGAGATGGTTGCATACGTCAAGATGACTCTGCCCCTCCGTGGGATCGCAAACGTGCACCCGCCACAACGCGAGGGCTCGCTGGGTCATCTGAGACACACCAAGCGTTTCGCACGTCCTTTCGATCGTTGAGCCTATGGATCTCTCTTCACCCTCTCGCCGCCCTCGCGTCGTCGTCGCCGGCGCGAGCGGCTTCATCGGCCGAGCCCTCCTTGAGAGACTCAGCACCACCCACGACGTAATCGCCCTGGCGCGTCAGACCGCGGGCCGCGAAGACGGTCCCCATGTCACGTGGCGGAGCTGTGACCTGTTTAACCTCCGCGAGGCCGAAGACGCGCTCAAAGACGCCGAAATCGCGGTCTACCTCGTCCATTCGATGATGCCCTCGGCCAGGCTCACCCAGGGCTCGTTCGAAGACCTCGATCTTATCTGTGCGGACAACTTCGCCCGCGCCGCGGCGCGCCATGGCGTGCGGCACATGGTCTACCTCGGAGGGCTCTTGCCCGCCTCCCACGAGGGCCTCTCACGGCACCTGCAGAGCCGCTTCGAGGTCGAGCAGACCCTGGGAGCCCACGGAGTGCCAGTGACCACCCTGCGCGCGGGGCTCGTGATCGGCGCCGGGGGCTCGTCGTTTGACATGATGGCCAAGCTCGTCGGGAGGCTTCCGGTCATGCTCGCGCCACGATGGACCCGCTCGCTCACGCAGCCCATCGCCCTCGACGATGTGCTCACCCTGCTGGTCGCGTGCATCGATCGTCCAAGCGCGACCTCGCGCGCGTACGACATCGGCTGTCCCGACGTAGTGTCCTACGCGGACATGCTGCGGATGACCGGCGATGCCCAGCAAAATCCCATCCGAATCATCACACTCCCCGTTCGCACGGTGCGCCTCTCGCTCTTGTGGGTGAGCGCGATCACCGGAGCCTCGCAGTCGCTCGTGCGCCCCTTGGTCGAGAGCCTCAGCCACGACATGATCGCGACCGACGGTCTCTCGCTACAGCACGAAATAGGCCTCGCGCCGATCCCGTTGCGCCAAGCGCTCGAGCGCGCAGTGCGCGACGAAGCCGCACTCAAAGCGACGCGCAAAGCCCCTGCGCGGGCCCGGCGCCCGGCGCCCAAGGTCGACCGTCGCGCGTGCTCGGTCCAGCGGCTGCGTGTGAGCCCGGGGCAGCGCGCAGCCGACGTAGCAATGCACTACCTCGCGTGGCTCCCGCAGTGGATGAGCCCGCTGTTGCGCGTGACCGTGGACGAGCAGAGACAATGCCGCTTTTTTTTCAGCCCGATCGCCAAGCCGCTCTTAGAGCTTCGCTTCTCGCCCGAGCGCAGCGCGCCCGATCGGCAGCTGTTCTTTGTCACTGGGGGATTGCTCGCGGGCGAAGCGGGCAGCGCGCGGCCGAGGCTTGAGTTTCGCGAGGTCCTCGGAGGCACGCACGTGCTCGCCGCCGTGCACGACTTTGTCCCGCGCCTGCCGTGGTTTATCTACAAGTACACGCAGGCCCTGGTGCACTTGCTCGTGATGTGGGCCTTTGCCCGCGAGCTCACCAAGAGAGAGCCCTGATGACACGACAGATTGCCATCGTAGGGGCCGGAGTGACCGGCCTCGTGTGCGCACAATCTCTGCAAAAATACGGGGCTTCGGTCACCGTGTTTGACAAGGGTCGCGCCGTCGGAGGCAGGCTCTCGACGCGCCGAATCGACCCGCACACCTTGGACCTCGGAGCCCAATACTTCACCGCCCGTGACCCGCGCTTTGTGACGCAAGTCCGACGCTGGTCCGAGGCCCACGTGTGCGCTCCGTGGCCCGGTCGCATCGTTGCGCTCGACGCAGACGCACCGCGCGTGCGTGACACCGAGCCCCAGGTGCGCTGGGTCGGGACGCCCGACATGAGCTCGGTTGCCCGCGCATTGGCCAGCGAAATCACAGTAAAAAATAGCCATCGAGTAGACGCCATCGTGCGCGACGGCGCGCACCTTGTGCTCTACGGCGTCGCGGGGCCGAGCCGCTCAACGCTCGCAGCAGCCTCAAGCGAAGCGCCGGAGGTCTTGGGGCGCTTTGACATGGTGCTGGTGTGCCTTCCGTCGGACCAAGCGTCGCGCTTGCTCGGGACGCTGAGCCATGCGCTCTCGCGAGCCGTCTCGACAGTGTCCATGGAGCCGTGTTTTGCCCTGGGATTTGTCCCACACGAGAGACATCACGACGCGCTCGGTGCGCTCGATTTCGACGGCGTCTTTGTCGGAAGCGCCGCCGCCCCCCACGCCTCGGCGCTCTCATGGGCCGCGCGGGACTCGAGCAAACCAAGCCGCCCTCCCGGCGATCGCTGGGTCTTGCACGCCACCGCGGCATGGACACGCGATCACTTTGCGATGCCCGAGCCCGAGATTGCGCGCGCGATGCTCGATGATTTCGCTAGTCTTTTTGCACTCGAATCGCTTGAGGCCACGGTGCAGTGTGTGCGCCGCTGGACCTTTGCCCGCGCGCACAACCCGCGCGACGAGGGCGCGTACTTTGACCACGTTGCGCAGGTGGGCGTGGGCGGCGACTGGGCCTGCGGAGGGCGCGTCGAGGGCGCGTATTTGTCAGGGCTCTCGCTTGCCGAGCTGGCACGCGCGAGCCTCGCGAAATAGCAACGCGCGCGACGCACGCGCGGGTCGTGACATCTCACGCTCACCATGAGCAGTGAAGTGTCCGTTGCGCGTGTATTTTGGGTCGTAGGTGCCGCCGGAGGGATCGGCAACGCGCTCTGTCACCGGCTCGCTTCAACAGGCGCTCGGCTCATCCTGTCGGGCCGTGACGAGGAAAAACTCAGCGCGCTCGCGCGATCGCTCCCGTGCGAGGCCGAGGTCGTCGCGCTCGATGCACGCGATGGCGCGTCGGTGAGCGAGCACGCGCAGTCGCTCTCTGCGCGCTACGAGCGCCTGGACGGCGCGGTCAATCTCGCCGGCTCGATCTTGCTCAAGGCTGCGCACCAGACCTCGTTCGAGGAGTGGGACGAGGTGATCTCGACCAACCTGCGCACTGCGTTCGCGCTCGTGCGCGCGGTGGCTCCGTGGATGGGACGCACGCAAGGCGGCTCTGTGGTGCTGATGTCCTCGGCCGCAGCGCGCCTGGGTCTGGCCAACCACGACGCGATCGCCGCTGCAAAAGCAGGGGTTACGGGCCTCGCTCTCTCGGCCGCTGCCACGTATGCCTCACGCAACGTGCGGGTCAACGTCGTCGCGCCGGGGCTCGTGCGCACGCCCCTCTCGGCGCGGATCGTCGCCAACGAAGCCTCGCGCAAAGTGAGCGAAGGAATGCACGCGCTCGGCCGCCTCGGTGAGCCCGACGATGTCGCACGCATGATCGCGTTTTTGCTCGATCCCGCGCAGCAATGGGTCACCGGACAGGTCTTCGGTGTCGACGGCGGGCTGAGCACCGTGCGAGCACGCTGACATGAACCTCACGCGCATTGCGTTGCTCACGCAGCTCGCGACCACGCTGCCGCTTGTGGGGCTGATCTGGCTGATCCAGGCGGTGTCGTATCCGCAGTTTGCGCGCGTGGGAGCAGGCGAATTTGTCGCCTATCACCAAGCCCACACGCGCTTGATCACCTGGGTCGTCGGCCCGCTCATGCTCGGCGAGCTCGTGGGCGCGCTGTCGTGGCTGCTCGCGCCCCACGCCGAGGTCCCGCGCGCGCTCGCGTGGGGAGGGCTGGGGATGGTGCTGTGTGTGTGGCTTGTCACCGGCGCGATCTCGGTGCCGCAGCACGAGGCGCTCGCGTCGGGATTTCGGGCAGAATCCCACGCGGTTCTTGTGTCGAGCAACTGGCTTCGGACGGGGCTCTGGACGCTGCGTGGCGCGCTGTTGCTGTGGGTGGTCTCGCAGCAGCTCGCGCCCCCGCGCTGAGCAAGCGACGCGATCCGGCTACGTCGCCGGGTCTGCGGCAGAGGCCACCGTGACCGGCGCGCGGTCTAAGTCCCACACGCACACGCGGTCTGCGCGCACGACCACGAGCCTGCCGTCGCGCGAGAGCGTCGTCTCGACGATGCCCTCGAGCGTGAGCGTGCGCGTGCACTTGGGCTTGGCTCCGCGCCAGCACTTCACCGATTGGACAGCCGTGGTGACAAAGCGATCGGTGAGGCTCGCGATCGAGCCCCAGGCGTTGGCCAGTTCGCGCGTGGTGCCCTTGGCGTAGTCAAGCTCTTGCGTTTTTCCGTACCAATCGTCGTAGTGCAGCGTGTCGCGAGGTCCAAACGAGACGTCGTGTGCCTGCGGACCGCTCTCGATGAGGGTGTGCCCCTGCACGAAGTCCATCACGCAGACCAGCTTGTTGATTCCCAGCGTCGCGATCAATGGGCGCGTCGGATGAAACTCGATCCTGTACGCCGAAAAGATCGAGGCGAAGCTCTTCTCAAACACTGCGATGTTGTCCGCAATTCGCCAGACTCTTAGCAACGAGGGCGAGTGCTCGCTGTCTTGCTCTTGCCGTGACCACACCGCGAGGTGCTTGAGATCTGGCGCGATCGAGACCCTCGACCACAGGCGCGTGTTGTGACTCGAGCTTCCGCGCCCCATGGGCTCGGTGCCCAACGACTGCAGAGTGTGAGGGCTGCGTGAGAGCGAGAGGGTCGAGAGGTTCCATGCAAACAGGGCGCCGGTGTTGGACACACAGAGCAGCTGAGTGCCGTCTTCGTTGGCCGCCGCGTGGGTCACCTCAAGCCATGCGTTGGACTCAACCTCGGGATCAAAGGTCGCGCGCGCAGTCTCGCGGCCCGAGAGCGCGTCGTAGCGAATAAGCTCGTAGCCTCGCTCGTGCACACCCACCGAAAACAACGTCGCGCCATCGCCGCTCAGCACCATGACCCCACGCAGCGGCGCAGGCAGCACATACGCGGGTAGATCTTGCGCAGCGTACACCTCAAGCCACCGCTTGTAGGTCCCCGCCGTGAGCCCCGCGCGCTTAGACGCCTCGCTGACCTTAAGCCCCGCTGCGACGTGCGCACGCACAGAGAGGACGGTCTCGCACACTTGAGCCAGAGTTCGTTTTGCCATCGCTGTGCGGGTTGTACCGCAGCACGAAGGAGCTTCGAGTGTAACTCCTGCGCTGCATACGAAGCCTCAGCCCCTCCACCGGGGCGCGCGTGGGGCCTTCCGCTTCACAATCGCCTTCGCGAGCGCAGCCACGTCTTGCTCTCTCTCTCGCTGAGACTCGCGCGCACCTCGCCTTGACTCACCGTGAGCCCATGGAGCGTAGTCTCGCCCGCATCAAAGAACGCGCCGTCCTCCAGCGATCCAGCCAACCACGGATCAACGCGCATCAACCACGTTCTCGACGATCACCACGTGTGCGAATCCCTGCGCCTCGGCGCGCTCTGTTTCGCGATCGCCGCGGACGCTCCCGTCGGCGCTCGTGCGGCTCGTTTGATGGGTGTTTTCGACGCTGACGGCGCAGTCGATGGGAGCGCCGCGAACCACTCGCGCCACGCCGCGTCGCCTCGGACCTCACCGTCGGCACGACGTTGCCCTGTGGCTGCCGCCCGGCAAGAGGCTGAGTGATTCGTAATATGAATCGAGCCTCATGTTTTTATGCTCCTGAGTTTTCTTCAGCGTGTGAGCGAGGGTTTCTTCCACTTGGCGACCGCGCGGGCCGCCGGGTCGCGGCTCTGGTCGAGCGAGCTCAAGGCTCACTCCGTCGTGGCTCATGACAATCCCAAGCGGATAACGCCGGATCACCTCGAGTGACTGGGTGGGGTCTGGATCGGCAAAATCAGTACGAACGTACCTCCTCCCGATCGTACGTTGCCTGGCACCCAACCGGCCACGCTCCGTTTGTACGGCGACGTCGCCGCCTCGCGCTTTACGCTCCCACGTCTCACTGCCAAGCTCGCGCGTATGACCCCTGACACCGCCCGCGCGCTCGCGCGCTACAACCGCTGGATGAACGACAAGCTCTATGCGTCCGCCCTGCTGCTCACCGACGAAGAGCGCAAGCGCGACCGAGGCGCGTTCTTTGGCTCGATCCACAACGTGCTGAACCATATTTTGCTGGCCGACCGCATCTGGCTGGGCCGCATCGCCGGCTATGTTCCCGAGCCCGGTTTTGTCGCCGAGGGCATCAAGAGCCACAGCCAACTGCTCGCCGAGAGCTTTGACGAGCTCACCCAAGAGCGCCGCAAGACCGACGACGCGATCGACCGCTGGGTCGAGTCGCTCAGCGCAGAGAGCCTCGCGGGGACGGTGCGGATCCTGCGCAAAGGAGAGAGCCACGAGTACCCGCTCTGGTGGGTCGTGACGCACTTGTTTAATCACCAGACGCACCACCGAGGCCAGGCAACAACGCTGCTCTTTCAGGCTGGACACGACCCCGGCGTGACCGACCTCTTCGTGATGCTCAACGACGAGCGCCTGCGCGCGGGCTGACCCGGCGACGTCGCCGGATCTTCACCCCGGCCCTTGATCGCCCGCCCCCTGGCGCTCTGTTTCGCCCCGCGCTAAACCTTCGTTTCTTATGGGAAAATCTTCACCCGAGACCCTCGCCAGCGAGCAGGCCCAGCGCAAACGCGCCGAGGCACTCTGCGTGCAAATCGAGCGGGCGTTTGATGGTGTCCCCGTGCCCGACGCTTCGCAACGCACGCTCTTTCAGGCCGAGGCGTGGGATGACTATCGCGTCGTCGATCAATCGCGTGATCACAAAGGGCGCTGGCAAGACCTGCCCGTCACACACCTGCGCGGGTGCTCACACGCCCTGCCGCACCTCGATGCACACGGGACGCGGTTCTACCTCCCGGCGATCATGTGCTGGGCGCTGCGTGACCCAAACGCCCGCAGCGAGTGGCTCTACGAGAGCATGATGTACTTGTTTGGACCCCCGGGACACGGGCTGGCCGAGTACCGCAGAGAGCGCTTGTCGCTGCTCAATGAGCCGCAGCGCGCGGCGATCGCGGCCTTTGTCGTGTTCGAAGAGGCCGACGAAGCAGTGCAAGCGCTCTGGCGCAAACACTTAGGCCATGCCTAAATCGAGCTGACGATTTGCACGCAAAAACTCAGCGAAGCTCGACGACGGCGTTCGCTCTGATCACTCCGCCCGAGTTGTCACACACGCTGCCTGCGACCACGAGCAGCGAGCGCTGCGTGGCGTCAAAGACGACCCCCGCGCCAATGCGCCCTAAGCCCACAGACACTGGGTCCAGACCCAGCGATCCCAGCAGGGCCTCGCGGACGCCGGACCCCTCGGGTCGGATCAGCCACAGCTGGTCTGCACAGCGCCCACCGACCAGCAAAAATCCACACGCGATGGGGTCCCAGCTCAGCGCGTGTCCCGAGCGCGGCAGAGCGTCCGCGGCACCTTCGAGACGTGTCCAGCGGGGACTTTCGCCCGCAGAGAGCGACCACACACTGCGATCGACGCCGTCGGCGGTGCTGCCTCCGAGCAAGACCAAAGCGCCCGTGCGTGGGTCGATCCCTCCGATGCGCGCGTCTGCCGCAGGAGGGCTCTGCGAGGCCGACACAAGCTCTCGCCACCGGAGCGCACTCCCCTCGCGCTGCACAAGCCACGTCGCGCGAAACAGCCGCGCATCCGCCGTGTCATGGCCGCGGCCTCCGTGCACGATCACCCCGCGGCGAGCGGGATCGTAGACCGCGGATGCGTACCAGACAGGGCCCCCAGGGTGGGCGCTCGATTCTGCAAATTGAATAGTGTTATCAAAGACTTGCATGGTTACGGTCGAGGCCGCAAGCGTGCCGCCTCTCAGGGACCCGCCCACCATGAGCGCGGTGTTGGGAGGGTCGATCCACGCGACCGCTGCGAAGATCGGGAGCTCCACCGCGCTCACTCCCAGCGTGCGCGTTTGGCCATCTGCGGTGGCCACCGCGTACACCCCCCGCGTGTACATTCCCGTAGACGGAAGCCCTCCCACCACCAGCGCCCGCTGCCGCGTCGGGTCGTGCAACACGACGGGGCTCAGCCGTATCGGCCCGCTCACCGATTGCACGCTACGCACCGCCGGGAGCGCCGCATCGTCGCACCCTCGCGCAATGCGCGGCGGTCGCGACAGCGCGCGATCGAGCGACGCGTCTCGCTCAAAGCTCTCTGCGTCGAGGCTCTGGCTGGGCTCCCATGGTGCGTAGGTCTCGGGGTCGATGTTGCTGCGTGCGCCACACGCGAAGAGGCCCGCCGCGAGCCACGCGAGCGACCAGGATGCGTACGGATTCATGGCGACCACCTGAGAACTTCGCGAGTGAATTCCCAGCGCATAACATCTCTTCCGCCCACCACATAGAGCCCACAGTCAACCCACACCGTGCTCGACTCGCGTCGCCTCCTCGCGTCCGGAGGAGGCTCGATCTCGGCCCAGCGATCTTCGCGAGCGACGTATCTCCCCGCGTCCGCGCGCCCATCCGGCGTGAGCGCCCACACGAGCAGATCACTCCCAGTCCACGCCGTCGAAAACGCGTAGGTCCCCGAGGTCACCCCGGGGTCCGGCGCACCCCGTCCGTCCATCGCGAGCCACGCGTCGGGGCCCACAAAATACCGACCGCCGCTCTGCAACACGCCCGCGCGATCCTGACCGCTCCAGACCAGCATCGAGTCCCCGATCCACCACGCGGCGTGGGTGCTCCGCGGGGCCGGCGCGTTGCGTTGTGACACGCTGCTCCACGTGCGCGTGGGCAGGTCAAAGCGCCAGCCGTCGTTGCGCGGTCGCTGTGGGTCCGAGACTGCATCGATGCCGCCCCACACGATCGCTGCGCGGTCGGTCGCGACCAGCGAGTAGTTTCCGCGCGAGGTCTGCTCACGGGGCGCCAGGACGGGCTCCCAGCGGTCGGTGCGTGGGTCGTAGAGGGCGAACTCGTCGTGGTCGCCCAGGGTGGTGCTCGCAGCGGCAAACACGCTCCCGGCGACCGAGACCGCGTGCCGCACGACGGTGACCGGCGCGCCCTCGGAAGAGAGCTCGCGCGAGGTGCCATCGAGCGCCATGCGCGTGCCGCGGTGTTCGATGTTGCTCCAGACAAAAATCTCGCGAACCTCGGGCATCCATACGACCACCAGCGAGCGCGATTGCGCGGTAAATCCACCCGACGCGAGCCGCGACCAGCGCGAAGTGCGCGTGTCCAAGAGCCAGTTGTCAAGCACCACCGTGCGCTCGCTGAAGCCCCCCAGCACCGCGATCGCGTCCCCGGCGACGACCACGGACGGGTTAGCTCTCGCCGAGAAATCTTCGGGAAGACCCACGCTCTGCCAGCTCCCCCCAGGGGTGGGCCCACGCGCGGGGCAGCCCTCGATCATGCCAATGGAGGCGTCGGCGGGAGAGACCTCTGCCTGAGAAATCACTGGCATTTCTCCTCGCGCACTGGCGCCGCAGCCGGCCGTCCCCGCCAGTATGAGCCATTGGGGCGCGGTCCAACGCATCGGCATCTTGCGAGCCTACAGGGTTCTGGTCACCGCGGTTGGGTCATCAGCGAATTTCTGGGTTGCGCTCCCTCGCGCAGCGAGCCCGGCGACGTCGCCGGGTCACTCGCTCGCGGGTTCGTTGAGCACAGCGTCCACGTCCGTCGCGGTCACTGCGCGCGCGATCCACTGGGTCAATTGCAGCGGATCCGCGCACCCCTCGATGACCTCACGCTGCGCTTCGGTGAGCGTGAGCCCTCGTGCACCGAGCACTGTAAAGAGCGACTGTCCCAGCGCATGCGTGGCGCCCTCTTCTCTGCCTTCTTCTCTGCCTTCTTCACGCCCTTGTGTGAGCGCCGCGGTGCGTACGCGTGCGTACTCAAGCAGCATCATCCGGATCTCACGCCGCTCTGGGGTCTCTGGAAACAGCTCGTCTAGGTTGGTC
>JAUXYJ010000067.1 GCA_030694465.1 Deltaproteobacteria bacterium
GTGATGTCTGGCGCGCGCAACCGCTGAACATCGAAGACATGGACGCTCTCGGGCGGCGTGACGTCGTGGTTCTTCGCGTGGTGTTTCGCCAGCAGCGCGACCACGCGCGGGTCGTCGAGTCCACCGTCCATGATGCGTACACGTGGCAAATCCATGCGTGAACTATCGAATGGGCAGACATCCGCGTCAACGAAGCGCAGGAGTGCTCGGCGACGTCGCCAGCGTCTCTCACGCGTGATCGTTGGGCACCTCGCGACGGGCTTGCGTTGCGGAAGGCGAGGACTGGCTCAAGGGGTCAGTTCAGGTCATTCATGGGGTGTGATCGCAGATTGTGCGCAGCGGCCGCGCAGCGCGGCCCCCACCCGCGCTGCGCGGTCGCACGTTTCGCAATCACACCCCATTCATGGATGCCCAGACGAGGATGGAGAACGCAATGCTCTTGTATCGACCCATTGGACTTGAAGAACTGCTCTTGGTGTTGGCGTCAGGGATGAAGGCGTTTCCGCCAAGACTTCCCGAGCAGCCGATTTTCTATCCGGTGACGAACGAGGGATATGCCGCCCAAATCGCCCGCGATTGGAACACCAAGAGCGACTCACTCGCGGGCTACGTCACCCGTTTCTCCGTGAGCGATTCGTATGCTTCAACACTCCCCGTCAAGACGGTCGGCGCTCGCGAGCATCAAGAACTCTGGGTGCCCGCAGAAAAGCTTGAAGATTTCAACAAGGAGATCGAAGGTCAAATCACGGTGATTGACGCCTTCTTCGGCGAAGGCTTTCGGGGCTCGCTTCCGAAAGCCTTCGCGTTAAAGGACAAAGATGCCGTTGCGCAGCTCGTCGCGTTGAACGAGATCCACCGCGACAGTCTCATGGACTTTCATCGCGAGATCGCTGCGAACCAAGACGCCGTCTTCGTGCACTTTCCTCTTTGGAAGCGACGAAGCTTCGTCGTCGAAGGCGTGACGGACGCTGAACGTCGTACGCTGCTGAACGCCATTCGCAAGGCGTGGTCTGAGGTCTCGTCGACGATGCCGCTCTCGGACATCTGACAACAAACCGTCCCCTTCGTGGACGTCGGACTTGTCACCGAAACAGCCCTCTCTGTGACAGAGATCCGTTGCGTACTCGCTGCAACACTCCCAATGGCTGCAGCGTGCACAATATTTGCGTATTTGCGTATTTGCGTATTTGCGCAGTTGATTCGGGTCGCGTGTTGGCCGCGCCCTGGTGCGAGCGACCGCCACCGTCGGGTGTTGCAGTGGGTACGGCTAAACAAGCCTGCGCTAGACATTACGGCGTCCGATTCGGCATTTCGTGCACGGACGAGCACGAGTATTCGAGCCCATAGGGCAGAGATCGCGCATGAGACGACCATGGACTCTGCGAGGTAAATCTCAGACTAAGCGCACGATTCGAGCAGGCGTACGCGAGTCTTTTGAGCATGAGTTCTGAGCGCGAAGGGATGCTCGTGGATGCCCACGTGGCCTCGCGCGGCGAAGAGACGCCCAACACCCGCTGGCAACGCAGGGGTAGCGATCTTCTCAATCCCCGCCGCGTCCTGTCGTGAGACCATGGCAACCCTATGAAAACGATCGGTTCGATGAACGCAGTGCGTGCACGCCACCTTCGTGCGAGCGCGTACATCACAGCGACGACGTTGCTGATCAGCGCTTGTTCAACGCCGCCAGCGCAGGGCGACAGCGGTGGCGACGCGACCGGCTCCAATGCAGATGGTGAGGCGAGCATCGCGCCGGACGTGATGTCGAGCGACGTCGTGACAGACGTGATGTCGAGCGACGTCTCTGAAGACACGTCGCCGACCAGCGATGCCGATCCATCAGACCGCGATGCAACCAACGAAGATGGCTCGACAGCACCCGACGCAGCAAGCATGGACGCAGCAAGTTCACCCGACGCCGCGAGCCCACTCGACGCAGCGAGCTCACCCGACGCCGCGAGCCCACTCGACGCAGCAAGCATGGACGCAGCAAGCGCACCCGACGCAGCGAGCGCGCCCGATGTGGTCGCGGACAGCGGGCCCGATGTGGTCTGTTCGGGCGCGCAACAGGTGTGCTCTGGACGCTGCGTGGACACGCAGACCGACGTGATGAACTGCGGGGCGTGCGGCACCCTCTGCCCCCCGCCGCCCGGCGCGACGGTCGCGTGCATCGCTGGACGCTGCGGCGTTGTCCCGGGGTCACGGACCACGCTCGTGGCGGGCAGCGCGACGCCCGTTGAGCTCGGCCAACCGTCGCTTGCGCTCACCATGGTGGTGGCCACCGCTGGGATTTTTCCCTCGCGCAGCCGCCATAGCGCAGGCTCGGCGTTGGGCATGGTGCACGTGTTTGCCGGAAACTTTGGGCCCCAAGGTGCGCCCCTCGCCTCAGGGCAAGTCCGGCCGATCGCGGCAGAGACCGCGTTGTTCTCGCTGCTCGGCACGAGCTACGGCGGCGATGGTCGTGTCACGTTTGCGCTTCCCAATCTGGGTGCGCGATTGTTGGTGGCGACGGGGGACGGGCCAGGTCTGCCACCCGCGCCCCTCGGCGTTGTCTTCGGAAGCGCGACGGCCACGCTCTCGATCGCGACCATGCCAGCCCATGCGCACGCGCTCATGGGCGGAACACCCACGACCGCGGCGGGTCGCGGCGAGGCCCTCTCGCTGTCTTCTCCGAGCCTGCCGCTCACCGCGTGGGTCGCGACGGAGGGGACCTTTCCGAGCCCGTCGGGCGGCGTCTCGATGCCATTCTTGGGACAGATCCGATGGTTTGCGGGCAACTTCACGCCGGACAGCGGCTGGATTGCCGCCAACGGGGCGCTGCTGCCCATCGCTTCAAACGCCGCGTTGTTCGCTGTTCTTGGCACGACCTACGGCGGCGACGGCGTGACAACCTTCGGGGTTCCAGACCTACGAGGGCGCGCTCCGGTGGGCGCAGGCACCTTGCCTGGAGGTCCTACGATCGCGCTGGGGCAACGCCTCGGCGCGAGCACCACAGCGCTCACCGCCGCGCAATTGCCCACACACCTGCACGACCTCCCTGGCGGAGGCACCACGACGCCCGCGGGCATGAGCCAGCCCGTCAGCATGTACCAACCCTCCCTGGGCATCACGTGGCTCGTGGCCGTACAGGGGCTCTTTCCGGCGCGTGACGGCTCAGGTGAATTCGATCCAGACACCCCGGTTTTGGGTGAGCTCATCGCGTTCGCAGGCGACTTTGCGCCGCGTGGCTTTGCCATGGCCGCAGGGCAAACCTTGCAGATCTCGTCCAACACCGCGCTGTTTTCACTGCTAGGAACCACCTACGGCGGGGACGGCCGCGTCACGTTCTCGCTCCCGAACCTTGCCGGTCGCGCACCCAGGGGCACCAGCGCGTCGCTCTTTCTAGGCACTCAGACGGGCCTCCCGGCACGCAGCTTGGTGACGGCCAACCTCCCTGCGCACACGCACATGTACTGAGCGCGTCTCAAGCGTTGAGAGTCACCACGAGGGGGATGCCGCGAGCGCAGCGAGATGCGAGCGCTGCGGCCATTTTGTGCTGAAATACACAGCGAGCGCCGCTGCCCAATGCCTCGGTCCCTCAGTCCCGCGCGGTGATCGTCATCGGCAGCCCATTGCCCAGGTGCAGCGTCCCCTGCATCTCCCACTGCGGCACATACCCCGTGCGCAGCTTCGGAACAAACCGCTGCGCCAGCATCGCGAGCAGCAAGTGGCTCTCGAGCAGCGAGAAGTTGTTTCCGATGCAAATCCGCGGGCCCGCCGCGAAGGGATGATAGGCGTACGCGTGCTGCTTGGACTCGTTCTCTTTGCGCCATCGCGCAGGGTCGAAGCGCTCGGGATGCTCCCAAAAGCCAGGGTGCCGATGGGTAAAGTACGGCGAGAGCATTACGCCCGCGCCCGCAGGAATCTCGAAGCCGCCGAGCGTGTCTGGCCCCACCGCGTCGCGAATGTAAAACGGCGCCGCGGGGTACAACCGCAGCGACTCTTTGACCACCTGCAGCGTGTACGGGAGCGCGCGCAGGTCGCTCACCGTCGGGGCGCGACCGCCGAGCACGTGATCGAGCTCTGCACGAAGCTCGTCCGCGACCGCGGGATTCGCCGCGAGCGCGTACCACGCGAAGGTCATCGTGCGCGCGGTGGTCTCGTGTCCCGCGAAGAACGTCGTGATGGACTCGTCGCGCAAGAGGCTCTCGGCCATGGGTTGGCCCGTCTCTTCGTCACGCGCGTTCATCATGCGCGAGAGCAAATCGTCTGGCCAATCGCTTTCGGGCATCGCGCGTCGCTGCGCGATGATCTCGTTGATCAACCGGTGCACGAGCGTCCGGGCAGCGAGGTACTTTTGGTTCTTCCCGGTCGGAACCCACAGCGGGAGCGGAAGGCTCGTCATCCTGTTGCTCGCAAAGCCGATCATGGTCTCGACCGCGTCTTTGATCTGGTGGATCGCGTCGAGGGTCTCGGTGCTAAACATTGCTTTCAGAATGATCGACGCGGTCACGAAGGTCATCTCTTCGGCGATGTCGACCTCGGCGGCTCTCTTCGCGAGGTCGCCCCAACGTTCGACGAGGCGCTCTCCGTCGCGCAGCATGGCCTCGGCGTACGTCTGCACGCCCTTCGGCGTGTAGAACGGGGCCATCCATTTGCGCTGACGGCGCCACAGATCGCCGGTGCTCGAGACGAGCCCGTCGCCGAGCAAAAACTCGCGCACCGGGTCATAACTTCGGAGCTTGTCGTAGTTGCTCCGGTGGCTGACCGCGACGCGCTCGACCGCGTCGGGGTGCATCGCAAACACGAGCGTTCGCGGCCCGATCTTCGCTTGAAACAGATCGCCATGCTGGTGCCAGAGGCTCCCGACGTAGCTGAGAAATCCCTGGCGACGTGCGCCAAGGACAAACTGAATCGATCCTGGTCCGGGGGGCTTCACGGGTGAGTGCCTTTCAATACCACGGGATCGCGCAGCGACGACCCCGCGCGCGGGTCCACACAGCCCCTCGCGAGGGCCCGGCGACGTCGCCGGGTACCGGTGGGGCACCCCCCAAACCAGTGGGCCATTTCGTGGCGTGTACCATGGCCTCTGCGGTGCGACGGAGTTGAGCCTTTCTGGACTCACGGCGACGGTGCGAAGTAGGAGACCGGCATGCGCAAAAAAACCGAAGCGGGACCCATTGCGACGAGTCTTGTGCGTGTCTTTCAAAAGCTCAAGGGCGCGCGCGTGATCAACCTGCATGCCTTTCGTGAGGGCTCGGCAAGAGCCGCCGAATTGCAGAAGACAGTGGCGACCCCCGAAGACCTCGCCGAGCACCATCCTGTGCATGCGCTGTACATCGCCGTCCAGAATCAGGTCTCGGTGCTCTCCGAGCAACTTACGTCACTTCCCGAGACCACGAAGCTGGCGGACCTGATCGAGGCTGCACAAGTCGACTACATGCCCAGTGGGCCGCCGATGAGCCCGCTGACCGTGTCGTACTTTACGTCCTGGGCGTTCTTCGACGCTGCAGTCGGCCCGCGCCGCGAGACCATCGGGACCTGCATCGCGGCCATAGGTACCCTGCTCGGACTTCATCCCAAATTTCTCGCGCTCGTGGCGGTGATGCAGCAGTCCTCCATGCGAGTGTATGCGCACGAGGGCGCTCGTGCCGATGGCACGATCGTGCTGCGGGACCTCGTGAGCGGTGCGCGCGTGCCGTGCATTGTCCCAAGTGGCTGGTTGGGTGCGCCCGGCGAGCTTTGGCTCGCCCGCGTTCTGCCGCCCCCGGTCGGAGTGGGTGACGCGTCGCTGGTTTTTACCACGCCGTATGTTCTTCGCGGCGCGAGCGAGCAGGACTGGGTCGCGTATCTCGATCGCGCCCTCGCTGCGGCAAAGAGCGATGCAAGCAAGACTCTTGCGGCTCTGAAGCACGCAATCGACTGGAACGAGTACATTTTTGCCGGCTACAAGGGGCACGTGCATGAGGCCATCTTCCTCACGGGACTGCCCGACGTGCCGTCGTCGCTGCCCCACTACAGCCCGAGAAGTCGCTAGGCCCACAGCGCGGCGCTGACCTGCGCGAAGGCCCGCAGCGGGTGCTGCGCGTGCTCTTCGCGTGAGCGCCGGTCGCGACACCCGCCCTCGCTCGTTTTTGCCTGCGAACCCCCACCGTGCCCGAAAGACGTCTTTCAGCCGCGTCATGGGAAAAAAGCTGACCAAATTTTGCCCATTTTGAACATTGACGCGGTGAGTCTCGATCTTTTGCTGCGATCTACGCACCTACGCGCGATCCGCGTTTGCGATTTCAGCAAATTCGCAAAACTCACACCCGGTCTTTTACCCGCTGGCCCGCTTCTTCGTGGCGCGCTTTGGGGGCGCTTTGGGCGCGCGAGGCGGGGGCTCGGGATGCTGACTTGGATCGGCTAGGGCAAGCTGCCGTGCGGCCCGTGCGGCGGCGCGCACGAGGGGCGCGAGGGTCTCTGCGGGGCTCTGTGGGCTCTGCCACGCGGCAGGGGCCCCGAGCTGTCGCAACAAGGCACCCTGGCTCACGGTCTCTTCGAAGCCAAAGCGCAGCGACGGGAGCGGCTCGCGCGGTCGGTCGTAGCTCTCGGCCGTGAGCTCGCCGAGCGTGACCGTGGGGACCGCGAGGGAGGTGTCAGCGCGCGGCGTGCTCGATTCTGTGTCTGGTTTTGCAGCGATTTCGCTGGCTCCTCGCGCGGTACGGAGCGCGTCGAGCACCTGCGCTTTGCTCTTTCCGCGCATCTCGAAGAGCAAGAACGGGTCGCGATCCAGCGCTTCACCCAGCACGTAGTGCGTCGCCGCGACGTGCTTGCACGGGTCGCCCCAGTCAGGGCACGAGCAGCTTGTCCGAAGGTCCCCACGCTGTTGTGCAAACAGGCTCACGCCCGCCGTTGCAAAGACCTCGTCGATCGACTGCGGCATCTGGCCGGCGAGCAGCTCTGCCGAAAACTGCGCTCTTTGCGCAAGCCCTTCAAGGGCCTTGGTCCACACACGCTCGCTAAATTCGCTGAGCGCGATCGCGATCTTGTACGGCGTCGCGCGCGAGCCCGTGACCTTGGCCGTGACCTTGCCGCCCTTCACCACAAGGTCATGCGTCCGGCCTGCGCGTGCGTACGTGCGGCCTCGCGCAAGCCGCGCAGAGTCGCCACCCAGCACGCTCGCGAGCGCCTCGATCCAGCGCTTGCCCCACCAGGTCGCGCCCGCTTTGCTCATGCGGATCCCCTGGCTTGGCGGAGGCTCTTTGGGTGCGCGCTCGGACCAGCTACCACGTCGCCTGCGGGTCACGAGCGCACCTCGTTGCGTGTGCGTTTGGTGGGCTTTTGGACTGGCAAAAGGGTGGGCACAGCCGTCTCGGTGTCTTCGTCTTCACCGTCAGACACAGACCCCGTAGAGAGGGCAAAGAGATCGCGAAGCGCTGGGCCGTCAAGCTCGGTGATCCACTGTTCGCCGACGCCAACAGCCTTCTGCGCAAGCTCACGTTTTTGCGCGAGCAAGCGGTCGATTTTGTCTTCGACGGTGCCCGCGCAGACGAGCTTGTAGACCTGCACCGCGCGTCGCTGCCCGATGCGATACGCGCGGTCGGTGGCTTGGTCTTCGACCGCGGGGTTCCACCAGCGGTCGTAGTGAAACACGTGGTTTGCCGCGGTGAGATTGAGGCCCGTGCCGCCCGCTTTGACCGAGAGCACAAAGATCTTGGGGCCGTGCCGCTCTTCTTGAAATCGTCGCACCAGCTCGTCTCGGGCCTTCTTGGCAACGCCGCCGTGCAGAAAGATCACTTCGCACCCAAGGCTTGACGCAAAGTGCTCGACGAGCTTGTCGCCCATCTCACGAAACTGCGTAAAAACCAGCGCCTTGTCACCCGCTGCCATGGCCTCTTCGAGCATCTCGGTCATGCGCGCGAGCTTGCCCGAGCGCTTCGCGAGCGGGCCGCGCTCACCCAGGTAGTGCGCCGGGTGATTGCAGATTTGCTTGGTGGACATCAAGAGCGCGAGCACTCGCCCGCGCCGCGTGATGCCGTCTGAAGACTCGATGCGACGGAGCTCTTCGTCGACCACGGCTTTGTAGAGCGTGGCCTGCTCGCGCGTGAGCGTGCACACGACGTTTGTCTCGTTTTTTGCAGGTAGATCGTCAATGATCGTCGGGTCACTCTTGAGCCTCCGAAGGACAAAAGGGCCCACCATTTGGCGCAAACGTGTCGCTGCTTTGGGGTCGCCGTGGCGCTCGATGGGTACCGCAAAGTCTCTGTGAAAAGCCTGAAGCGGTCCCAACAGACCAGGGTTTGCAAACTCGAGGATGGACCAGAGCTCTGCGAGCCGGTTCTCGACCGGTGTCCCCGTGAGCGCAATGCGCTGGCCTGCCCGCAGCGCGCGCGCTGCCTGGGCCGTTGCCGACGACGCGTTCTTGATGTTCTGTGCCTCGTCGAGCGCGACCACGGACCAGTCCATCGAGGCCAACAACGCGCTGTCCCGGCGCAAGAGCCCGTAGGTGGTCAAGACCAACGTGGCTGCACCGGTGGAGAACTCTTGGGGGGCCTTTGCGCGGGTGTTTCCGTAGTGACGAACGATCTTGAGCGAGGGCGCGAAGCGCTCGATTTCGCGCTCCCAGTTGCCGACGACCGAGGTGGGCGCGATGAGCAGCGTGGGGCGCGTGTCGTGCGAGGCTTGGTCGATCTGTCGCAACAAAAACGCCAAAAATTGCATGGTCTTGCCCAGCCCCATGTCGTCTGCCAGGCACGCGCCCAGCCCAAGTGCGCTCAGGGTGGCGAGCCAGTTGAGCCCGCGTTCTTGATACGGACGCAGCGTAGCGAGCAGCGTGCGAGGCGCCGAGAGCTGTTTGTGGCTGCCATTTCGCAAGCGATTTACCATGTCCAGCATCGCGCCCGAGGCCGCGACCGCGACCGAGAGACCGCCCTGGTGCACTTCGCCCGCGAGCACCGATCGCAGGGCCTCACGCGAAGTCAACGTCGAGGTGCCGGCAGCCAAGCGCTGCTGGATTTCGCCGAGCTCGCGTAGATCCATCGCGACCCAGGCCCCGCGAAACCGGACCAGCGGGGCCTTCTGTTTGGCAAGCGTCGAGAGCTCGCGTGCGGTCAATGGTTCGTCGCCGAGGACGGCTTGCCAGTCGATGCGAAAGAGCTGGTCCATCGCGAGGCCTCCTGACTTTTCGACGACCCCCGCGACGTCTCGGTGCGGTCCCTCGACGCGCATTCGCAGCCGCAATCGCCGCTGTCCTGCCGCCGTGAGCTCGCCCGGAACAATCACCCCAAAGCCCGCCTCTGCGAGCACCGCCGCGCCCTCGCTCAAAAAAGTCCACGCGGTCGCAGGATCCAGCGTGAGGGCCTCGGGACGAGCCTCTTTGAGCGCCTGCGCGAGTGGCGCAAAGAGCCTCGACGCGCGCCCCAACGCTTCGAGCAAGGTCTCGTGCGGATCGCGAAATGCGCGCCCGAGCCTCTCCAAGCTGCGTCCCTTGGTCGTCCACACCTCTGCGGCGGCCACGAGCAGGCTGGGATCATCGGGTGATTGCAGTAGAAAACGCAGCAAAAATGGGCTTGCTTCGCTCTCTGAGAGCTCAAGACGTAGACACAAGCGCAGCCGGTCTCGGGCACCCAGCGCGGGCTCACTCCATCGCGCAAGATCGTCTACGACCGAGCGCTCAGCGAAGCCCTCGCTCTCGAAGCCACGCTCGGCGCTTGTGAGCGCCCTGTGCCAACGATCCGTCCATGGGTCGCCGTTCTTTCGTGAGCTCTTTGCGAGCGCCTTCGACCGCGAGGGTGCAGCCGAGGGCGCTCCGTGCGAGCCGCGAACCAGCGCGTCCACCACCGCGTCCACAAAGGCTCGCAAGAGCGCATCGGGCGACCACACGACACCCGCGCGATCTTCGCCCGCAGGGACGGCGTGCGCCGCGGGGGGCATGCTCTTGGCGAGCGCAACGACCTTCGCAGCGTCGTCGGTCCCCGCGAGCGCCGCTGCCCAGCGCGCTTCGATTCGTCCAACGCGGCGTGAGATCGTGGGCACAACGCGCTCGCGGGCGACAAGATCCATCGCGAGTTTGCTAGCCAAAACCCAGGTCGCGATCGATCCGGGGAGGCTCACAAGGTCCGCTGTGCTCACGACCGCGAGCTTGGCCACAGTGTCCATCAGCGGGAGCTTGCGCGCAGCGATCTCGCGCAGCCCCTCGGGGGTCACGAGCGACGCAGACCAGGGCTCGCCGTCGTGCGCGAGGGTCGGCAACGCACGTGGCACGGGCTCAGAACCCCAGAGAAACAACGACTCGATGTCAGGGAGATAGACGAGCGGCATGCGTGCTCTAGGGATGCCATAGCTGCAATGGGCATTGGGGTCTGAAGTGCTCGCCGACGCAGTGATCCACACGGCCCGACGCGCGCTGCAGGGCGGTCGTCTTGCAGAGCGCACAGAGAGAAAGAACTCATTCGCTCTGTAAAATCACAGCGATAGTCACCTGCATCGCTTCGCCATCGGCTCTTCTTCTTGCGCTCCACGGCGGCTCTCTCTCGCCGATACGCCATGAGACTCAGAGCCCTCAGGCATCGAGCGAACGCCTCTCCCAGAACTTCTGCAGCGTCACACCCGCCCGCTGTGCGCTCTGCAGCGCGGGAGAGGGATGGAGGCATGGACCCTGCGTCCTCTCGCATTGGAGAGGGTCCATCTCAGGTATGCCTCTGCAGAGCTCCCTTCGAGCGGTCTATCTTCACGGTGCAGCCACGCACGCAAGGCGGCTGCACGGCGCAAAAGACTGTACGCAGCGGACGTCCCTGTCAGGGGCCGTCGCATCGTCTCGACGACCCCAACGTAAGGAACAAAAGCTATGAGAGCCTGGAGACTGCATCAACCTGGCGGCCCCGACGCATTCGTCCTCGAGGACATCCCGAGGCCCGAACCCGCAGCAGGCGAAGTGCTCATCGAGGTCCGCGCGTTCGGTCTGAACCGCTCGGAGTACTTCACGCGCATCGGCGAGTCACCGAGCGTCATTCTGCCGCGCGTTCTGGGCATCGAGTGCGTGGGGACCGTCGTCAGCGATCCGAGCGGTGAGCTCGCAGTGGGACAACGCGTCGCTGCCATGATGGGCGGCATGGGGCGAGCGTTCGACGGCTCGTACGCCGAGTACACTCGCGTGCCCTCGTCGAGCGTCTTTTCGCTCGAGACCGCGCTGCCTTGGGCAAGGCTTGGCGCGCTGCCCGAGATGCTGCAGACGTGCCACGGATCGCTTCACACCGGCCTCGCAGTGCAGACCGGTCAGACCCTCTTGATCCGCGGCGGCACATCCTCGATCGGCCTGGCGATCCTGGCGATGGCGAAGCAGGCCGGGCTGACGGTCCTCTCGACCTCTCGAAGCGAAGCGAAGGCCGACCTGCTCAAAGCCGCGGGCGCCGACGAAGTCGTCCTCGACGCTGGGACCCTCGCAGCGCAGGTCCGGGCGTTGTATCCCCAAAGGGGTCGACCGGGTCCTCGAGTTGATCGGGACCACCACCTTGCTCGACTCGCTGCAGTGCGCGCGCCCGGGCGGCGTCGTCTGTATGACGGGGATCCTAGGAGGGCAGTGGGAGCTGCCGTCTTTTCGCCCGATGGGCCATATTCCGACGGCGGTGCGGCTGACGTCGTACTCCGGCGGCGCCGAGGATATCTCCCGCGCGCAGTTGCAGAAATACGTCTCGAGGGTCGAAAGCGGCCAGCTCGAGATCCCGCGGGGCCCCACATGGTCCTTCGATCAGCTTCCCGCGGCCCATCAAGCGATGGACGACAATCGAGCGAACGGCAAGATGGTCGTCGTCGTGCGCTGAAGCATTGTGTCTGTGCCTCTGAGCGTTGCAACAGAGGCAAAGCCCAGAGCCGTTCTCGCGCGTCGCAGAAGACCACGGCCGCGCGGCACCCTTGGCGCCCCAAGGCTCTGATCTGCGCCGCGTTGCGACGACCCACGCGCGCACCAAAGACGGCCCAAGACCCACCTGCGAACCTGACGGCGCACGGGCTCTCACCGCCCAAGGTACCGTCCGACCACACGCTGGCAGTGTTCGCGACCCTCAAGCTCAACGTCCGCTTTGAAGTGCACGAGCTCGAAGAGACCGGCGACTGGGCGTGGGCTCGCACAAGCTCTGCGGGTCGCACGTGAATTCTCGCCGCAGAGGTCGAGGTGACCGAGGGCAACAACGAGCTCTTTGTCTTTCGGCGCGAGAGCGGCGCGTGGCGGATTCACCGCTACCTCTTCGCCACCAACCAGCCCCGCGGTTAACTAACCCACGCGCCCAGGCAAGTTCGCGTGGCCCTTCGCCGAGGCCAACGCGACCCTCTCGCTGCGAGGAGAGTGATGGACCCGAGGCTTGCTCAAATCATGCGACGGTTGCTCGCATCCGAGCGGCCGCGCCGAGGTCTCGCTGTGCTTAGAGATTGCGTTCGCGCGGCAGCGTTGTCCCGCACACCGCGCACTCGAAGTCGTTGTCTTTGACCAGCGCGAGCTGCGCGCACGCAGGGCACCGTCGAAAGACATACGCCGCGGTCCAGTCGCTCGGTCGTGCGATCCCGAGCGCGTCCAGCGTATGGGCGAGCGCCGCGAAGGACGACGGCTCCGGAGCGTAACCCGTCGACTGATTGCTCGCCTCGCGCACCGTGAGGGCCTCGCGCGAAGAGCGCGCAAACACCAGCTCTCCCGCGGTCCACACGGCCGCTCCGCCCGCACACCCGACATGCTCGCTGCGCCGCGGAGCGAGCCGCAAGACGCCATCGTCGGTGACCACAAACGTCGCGCCTTCGACCTGCGCTTCGGGGTGCATGTCGACCCAGCGCGCCGCCGCGTGGTGCGTGTCGATGGGTGTTCCGGCTGGCTCGCCCAACGCGCGCTCACGAATCGACGCCGGACCAATGTACGAATACCTCGCGAACATCATGTAGCTCAGTATCGCAGTTTGAGCTGCGTACTGCCTGCTGGATCGACGGCGATTGCATTGCGCCGTACGACTCAGGCATGGACGCGGAGGTGCCCACGGCGGAGGCCTCGACCCGCGACCGATTGAGCGCGAAATCCTCGCGTTTGCTCGAGAGCCTGTTTCGCTCATCGTGTTGCCCGTGGCCGGACGAAAGCACACATTCCTTCGTGTCGAGCCTTGCCTTCGTGCAGGTGCGTGCCCAAGAGGCTGCGATCGTGACAACCCTTCGACTTGCCCTTCTCTCGGACCTCGCCCGTGTGCGCGCGATCGAGCTCGCCGCGTGCGAGCTCTTTCGGATGATGCCCGATGTGTACGAGCGCTACACGCGCAACCCCACGCCCGAGGCCGTGTTTTCTCGTGGCCTCGCGAACGAGACGCTCTGGGTCGCCGACGTCACGAGCCCCTCGGGTGCAGACGAGACCGCTGGGTTCTTGCTGGGCGCTGTCGTAGACGGGTGCTTTCACATCGACGAGCTCGACGTCGATCCTGTCTTTGGTCAGCGCGGGATCGGACGAACCCTCGTTGAATACGCGTGCAGCTATGCCCGCGCCCAGCGCTACCCGGCGTGCACCCTCGTCACGATGACCTCCGTCCCATGGAACGCGCCGTTTTACGCAAAGCTCGGCTTCTGCGAGCTCCCCTGGGATGCGCTCACTCCGACGCTTCGCGTGATGCGCGAACGAGAGATCGCGCAGGGCCACTCCGAGGATCGCATCGTGATGCGGCGCGTGTTCGACTACAGCGCGCAGTGAGCGGCGTTGCGCAGCGGTTGGGCCCCTTGAGGGCAACGTCCCCGAGCGCGCAGTAGCGTTTCGTCCATTCTGCCGTCGCGCGAGCGGCTACCATGCGCGAGTGCTAATTCCGCGCCGCATCCCAGAGCGTGTCAACGCGCCGCGCTCCCGCAACACGACCCGTCTAGCGTCTCGCTTGCCAATCGCCAGCGCGCTCAGCGTGCTGCTCGCGCACTGCGCTGCGGAGGGGCCAAACGACAGCGGGATGCCGATCGATGCCCCACACGCGCACGACGCGGACGCCACGGCGTCCATGGACGCGCGCGTGGACGACGCGTCGCTTGGTGTCGACAGCGCCCCCGCGGTGGACGACGCGCTCTTGAGCGAAGACGGCGCAATCGAAGACAGCCAAGCGCTCCCAGCCATGGACGCCGAGGGGTTGGATGTGCGCGACGCCGGGCGCGACGTCGCAGCAGACCGCGTAACCGACGCGCGAAGCGGCGAGGCGATCCCTGCCGCGCGTCTCGCCCTTCTGCGCGATCGCGTCGGCTTTGGACGCAACGCCCGCGGAGGCGAAGGCGGATCACTCTGCCGCGTGCGGTCGTTGGCCAACAGCGGCGCCGGGACGCTGCGCGAATGTGTCACAGGGCCGACGCCACGATGGGTGGTGTTTGACGTCTCGGGGACCATTCAGCTGACGGATTTCTTGCGCATCGGATCGTTTAAGACCGTCGATGGGCGTGGCGCCAACGTCACGATCGCAGGGCGCGCGCTCTGGCTCGATGGCGCAGAGCACGTGATTCTGGCGAACCTCACCCTCACGCGCTCGGTGATCCCGGCAGGCCTCGGGTTTGGCGGTGACGCGATCACGATGTTCGGCGCGGCCCACGATGTTTGGGTCGATCACTGCACGCTCTCGGACTCCGAAGATGGGCTGATTGACATGGTCGAAGGCGCGACGGACATCACGATTTCGTGGTCTCGATTTCAGAACCACTCGAAGGTCATGCTCGTCGGCCTCGGGGGCACGGACACCGCAGCCCGAAATTCGCGCATCACGATTCACCACAGCTTTTTCGATCGAACGGTGCAGCGCCATCCGCGGACACGCTTCGGCCGTGTGCACGCGTTTAACAATTTCTTTCGCCAGTGGGGGAGCTACGGGATCTCTTCGACCTGGGACGCCCTGGTCTTCAGCGAGCGAAACGTCTACGAAGCAGGCCCTTCGACACGCGCGCTCGTGACGGACCTCGGCGACGGCGAGCCCCGGGGCAACGCGCGGTCGTCCGGCGATCGCATGCTCAATGGCGCGGTCGTCGAGAGCAACAACGCCACGCGCGTGCTCACGCCGACCTATCTGTACACCGCCGAGACCGCGGATTCAGCGCTCCAAGCGCGGGTGCAAGCCGGAGCAGGCCGGCGTGACGTGAGCATTCCGTAGTGTGTCGGGTCGAGCAGACCCCAGCGCACGCGTTCTTCAACGACACGCAGCCCGAGGTGTACAGCCGCGTAGACCCCATCGAGGGGCTGTCGCTGATCGCATTTCAAGAGCAAATTTCCAATCACTTTGTCGTGTTGTACATCGGCCAGCGCAGCAAGGGTGGCGGTCACGGCAAGCGACGATGCCGACGAAAGTGGGCTTAGGTGCCCAAATCATCCGAACACGAGGCGACGAAGCGAACCGCTCTCAGTCGCGACAGCACAAAATGCCACCACCACCAGGCCCTGGCTTCCGAATGAACTCGCTCTCTCGCACGTCCGCGCCAGCTTCGTTGGAGGCACAAGTCCAAGGCTGAGACAGAGCACCACAGAGGTTGCTTCCGAAGCGGTTGAGTGGCGCGCAAGACTGTCGGGGGAGTGCACCCTGCGAGCCGCAACCGAAGATGTCGTTGGTGGTGTCGTTGTTTGGCGCGCAGTCGGTCCGACAATCCCGCGCGGAGCAACCCGCTGCCATCCCAGTCGCGCATTCACCGCAGCCGGGGCCTGTCTGGCGGGTCGCCCAAAACGAGTCGGGGGGACCATCCGTGGCTCCGTCACATCCGTTGAAAGACCGCACGGCAACCTCACGGCTAGAGCGACAGACGTGAAATCCCGCGGCGCACAAATCACTCGCGCTGCACCCCACACCGTTGGGGTTAGGGCCGTCGTTTCCGGCGCCACGCGCACACGTTGGCGAGGTCTCGCGCGCCAGCCCCTGAAGCGAGAACCCTCCCGCGCACCCCGCAATGTCTGGATAGCGTTGGCGGTCACGAAAGGCCTCTCGGACGCCATCGGCGCAGCCACCACACTCTACGCGCGAGAAGACACATCCCGTGTCCGAGACGCACGTGTTTTGTGTGCACGGGTCCATGTCCTCACACACGATCGGCGTGTGCTCGCACAGGCCCATCGCGTTGCAACCGTCCGTCGTGCAGAGCGATCCGTCGTCACAAAGAACCCTGGGATTGGGGCGACAATCCATCACCCCCGCGTCGAGGTCGGACGCGTCGCGATCGGGGACGTCTTGCTGGACCGCGTCGGTGGCAGAGACATCGCCGAGTGGAGCACGAAGCCCCGAGCGCGCACCACACGCGCCGAGGACGAGACAGAATCCACCCAATGCAATCCAACGCATGATCAACACCTCGAAGGTCAACACTGCCGTGTAGATCCTATGTTTCGCATCGCGAAGTGTACGCACCTTTGTCAGCGCAATGGACTGCTGAGCCTGGCGCATCAGGAGCCCATTGACTCTGCGAGGCCAATCTCTGCCTACACCGACCCATGAGACCCTTGGATCTCTTGCACGTTTCGAGCAGACACTTTGTGAGCCATTGGAGCACGAGCTCGGAGCGCTGATGGATCCGAGCCAACGCGACCTTAGGACACACATCCAGACCCTGCCGAGGTCGAGCTCGCGCTCTGGTTCGCCCAAGCGGCTCCATTCAGATGCCCAGGCGAAACCGAGGGAGGCTCATGGGGACCCACGCTGGCCACGGCGAGCCACGACCTCGCCTCTGGGAGGGGGAATGCCCGCGAGGTTCTCGGGGTCGTCGCAGCGCCCGTCGCAGCGCGACGCGCTCAGGGTTCCGAGGCCCTCACCGCGGACGGGCGTGGCCGGTGAGCTCGCCGCGCTCGGCTTGACCCAAAGGACTGACCGTCACTGCCGCCAATGGCAGAGTCGCTGCCACCGGGCGCTCCGTCGGGCAGTCAGATCGAACGCGGTTCCTACGCCCGTTCTTTGTGGTGCACACTCGCCGCGGTGCCTCGATTCGAACGCTATGTGGCTCTCGCCCTCCTCGCGACGCTCGCGTCTTGTGATCGCCTGCGCGCACACCGAACGTCGGACACCTCCGGCGATGCTGGGCGCGTCAGCGACGCTCCGCAGCGCGATCGCATCACGGTCGGCGACCGAACGCTCGTGATCGAAGTGCGCTCCCGTGTCTGGAGCGAGGGAGCCATCGTCAGCGGCGGCAGGCTTCCAAACCTGCAGCGCCCAGGAACGAGGCGCTCGATCACAACCACCATCGCCGGCTCTGTGGGCAGCGGCGGGCTCGTCACGATCGCCGTCGCGAGCAGCAGACAGGCATGGGACCGAGATCTGTCCTCGGCCGAACGCAGCGCCATGGACGCAAGCGGCGTCGAGATCGAGCACTGCGCGGACCCGGCGATGCCCGCGCGGGTGGCGTTTCGCGCGCTCGCTCGGGGCGGCGGGCCCGTGCCCGGTGGAGACCTCCGATGGATTGGTGCGTTTCTGCTGCCGAATAGCGTGTCGATCGCGCGCGACGCGGTCGTCGCTTCGCGCTGCGTCGACGCGCTTGCGGCGCTTCCGCGCACGGCCGAGGCGTGGCTGCGCAGCGAGCTCGCGGCGGGGCGAAACGAACCCGCGGGCGCGGCGCCGCTTCGCCGAATGAGGGTCGCGACGCGCAGCCCCGCAGACGACGAGATCGCCATCGAATCACCGACCGGCCCGCGCTCAGTGTGCGCGGCTGGAATCGTCGCGACGACCGAGCGAATCGCGCTCGACGCCGCGCTCGACTGGGCGCTGAGCGCGTCGGACGCCCTTCCGCTGAGCGTCTATTCGAAGCTGTCCGCGGCCCTCTCCAGCGACACAGCGCTCGCGCAACGCGCGCTCGACGCGCTCGACCCGGCCAGCGGCGCCGCTCGGCTCGGAGACATGCGCGCACCGATCGTGTCGTTGCTGTCGGGTGTCGCGCCGGCCGTCGCCGCCCCGCGCGTCGCGTCGATCGCAAACAGCCTCGCGTCGGTGTGCTCGGACCCAACGCGTGCGAGCGCGCTCTGCGGCCCCACGCGGGTCGAAGCCGTCGCGCGCACCGCGGAGCGAGTCGACAGCCGAGCGGCGTGCACCACGATCGCGACGGCGATCGCCGTGATGGCGACGACGTTGCCCGCTGGCGAAGGGCGCGGCCTCGCGCGACTGCTGGCGCTTCGCGCGGTTCATCGCTGCGCGGAGCCGAGCGCCGCGCGCGCCGCCGCACTCTCGCTCCTCGGCGCGCCCTACGACTACGTTAGCGGCGCAGCAATCGAGCAGACCTGCCTCTCGTCTTCGGTGGTCGACCGAGAGCGATGCATGGACCCGGCGCTCTACGCGGCGATTCGACTGCGAAGCGCGTGCGGAGACGACGTGCTGCGAGCGGTGTTCGCCGCGGCGCCCGTAGCGCAGAGCTCCCTGCAGCGACGCGCGCTGCTCTGCCTCGCGCGAGCGTGCGGCGGAACAGTCGCAGCCCAGCGCGCGACGGAGCTGCTCGTCGTCGAGCCCACGGGCGAAAGGCCCGCATCGCCCGCGCGCGACTGCTGGTCCGCTGCGCCAACGGATGAGGACGCAGCGGTCGCGACGGCCCTCAGGGTCAGAAACTCCCGGTCGTGATCTGCGCGTCGTCGTCCCGTACCCGCTGCGTGACCCCACGTGGGTCCCTTGGCGAGGGTCACTCTGCTGAGTTACCCGCATGCGAAGTCGCAACCCTCTGATCGAATCTCGCTGGCGTGCAAGTGGACTAAGCGCCGCTCAATTTGCAGCCAAATATTCTCTCTTGAAGTCGTCTCTCACGCGGTGGGCATCGCGGCTGAGCACGCCTGCGGTGGCTTCGTCTGTGTTTGTTCCGGTCGTTCGTGCGCAGGCAGCGGTGTCCGTGCCGCCGGGGCCGGCCGATGGCGACTTGGGAAATCAGCACAATACTCACGTCCAAGCGAGCCAGTCTTTGCTGGATTCGGACACGGAAAACTTCAGTTGCATCGATCACGGCGAGCACCGCAGCGAGAGTGATTGGCACGGTCGCAAAGAGACGCGAAGGGTGGTTGCGGTCGAGGTACACGCTCGCGCAGATCGCCGAGGCGCACGCGTACGTGGACACGGGGCGCAAGAAGGGCAGCGTGGTGGTGACGATGGGGTGAGCGCGTGACAGAGCGGTGGGTGTGTGGGCGCGCATCACGATGCGATCGCCTGTGATTTCACAGACGATACGGAGCTGGCTCTCGCTCTTTGCCCTCACAGGGCGTCAGGGTACGGGTGCACTTGTGTCGAGGCCATCAGGACGCTCCCGTCCATCGCGCGCAGCGAGAGGTGCGCCTTGGCGATCCCGAGGTACCGAGGCGGGCGAAACAGCGTCGGGAGCCAGTTGAGCACCTCGTCGATCATCGATTGCCTCGCGTCGAGGCCTTCGTAGGTCGTCCGCTGCACGGCCTCGAGGTGGAGATCGGCGAGCGGACGCTGGAGAGTCCCGCTGCACTCGGGTGTCGCTCCTGGCTCAAGGAGCGCGGTCCATGCGCGGTGAGGGTGCAGATTGAGTGGGTGCGTGCTCCAACGGATCGCAGAGAGCGTGAGATCTCCGATGCGGTAGGGACCGCTGGGGATTTGCGCGCGGAGGTGCTCTTCGACCGTCCTGACGGGTCCGAGCTGCGCGCGGCGGAGCTCGGCGCGCTCGGACCGCAGCGCGTCGAACGTGGCGGCGATCGCTGCGACGTCGGCCTCGCGCACCACGAGGCGCATGGTCCCCGGCGAGCCTGGTTCGGGCGATAGCAACGCAGGGACTCCACGGGTCGCGAGGGCGTCTTCGAGGCAGCGAGCGAGGGCGTCGTCAGGGAGCAATGGCGTGAGAGGTGGCTGCATAGCGAGAGGTGCTCTGTGAGGGCATCTTACGCCCGCCAGCGTAGAAGATAGGGCAGCCGCGGTGACGACGCGGTAGAGTGTAGCGCTCTGGCTATGATCGACGCATTCGCACAGCGCCGCCGTGTGTCTCTTCGTTCGCGAGGTGCACATGGCTGATCCCCCTCTGTTCACGGTCACGCGGCGCGTGGGACGACTGATCGAAGCGCGGGTCTTTTCTCTCAAGACCGGGGACGACGTGAGCGCCTACGGCGCAGCGATCGCCGCCTGTGTCGCGTCTGCGCCCTTCGGTGTCAGCCCGATTTTGTGTGCGGATCACCGCCCGGTTCGCGTGTACGCAGCGCCCGCAGCGGACGGGCTCACCGCGTTGTTTGCGCACAACAACAGCCGTCTCGCGCGGGCGGGTCTTGTGCTCGATCGCGCCAACGCTACGCTCTGGCTGCAGCTCGATCGCATCGTCCGCGAAGCGAAGTACGACCGACGCAAGGTGTTTGCCGACGCCAACGCCGCCGCGCTCTTTCTCGACGAGTCGCTCGACGACGCAGAGCGCGCACGTGTCCGCGCGTTTCTGTCCGAGTGGGTCCCGGTCGTGAAGTGAATGTGTGCAGACCCATAGGGACCGTCGCGGGTTTGTCAGTGACGCTCACCGCGTCGCCAGGCCCGCGGCGACCTTTCGCGATTGGGTACAGCGCAGCGCGGTGATCGTGGCGCGCAGGGCATTGCCGAGGTGATTTGCGCCGGGCGTGGGGCCCGCTGCGCTCGCTCCACGCAACCCGGCAGCGCTCACACGCTCGTGATCGGCGAAGAAACCGAGCCATACCGACGGAAACTTCTATGGATTTTGTACCCAAACGGCGGGCCGCGCGGGGCTGCAAGGGCTCGCCGCCCTAGAGACCATGTTCTCGGTCGGCTACTTCACTGCACTTCACGCGATGTGGGACACAGTTGCGCTGGGACAGCGGGCTCGGCTTGTGTACGCTCACGACATGTCATCGTTGCTCCACAAAACCGCTAAAACGCTGATCCGAACCGCCACCCGCTACGAACACTATCACTGGGCGCTCATGGAGCGACTCCGCGAGCGTTTGTACACATCTTTTGCTGAAAATCACGTGTTCGACATCAAGTCGGACGACATGGCCTTCAAGATGACGTTCAAGGACTACCCGCTGGGTAGGACGATCGTAGAGCGCATCGAGGCGCGCCGCGAGCCAGAGACCGTGGCGAGCATCAAGGCCTTGGTGCGCAAAGGCGACCGCGTTCTCGAGCTGGGCGGCGCGTACGGGTACTTCACCACCATCATGGCGCTGTGCACTGGCGAGACAGGCAAAGTCGTATCCATCGAATGCACGCCCAATAACTTCGAGATCTTGAAGAGCAACATGGAGCTCAACAACCTCAAGCACGTCTCGCTTCACAACGTGTTTCTCACCGACGACGACGGGGGCACGGTCGAGTTCACTCCCAGCGACACCGACTTTTATGGCGCGACCGATCGCGTCGAGAAGGGTGAGCGGGCCGTCGATAGCTCAGCGAAGCTCGTGCAGGTGCCGACGGTGCGTCTTTCGAACCTCTTGAAGGAGATTTCTTACAAACCCCAGCGCATCTTCATGGACATCGAGGGATTCGAGGTCTGCGTGCTTGAGGACCTTTCGCGATCGGGTGTTCTGAAAGAGTGCCGCCCCTCGATCCTCTTTGAGACGCACGAGATGTTCTACAAGCCGGGCAAGGGACTGGACTACATCCGGGATATTCTCACCTCCAACGGCTACTACTGCCGCGAGCTCTCCGGAAACTGGATGTGCCACCACGAACAGGACCCGATCGCGTAGCGTCTGCCGTCCTTGCGAGGCACACACTCTCTGTCGCACGAGACTCTGACTGACGATTCACGCCCCCCTGCGCGGCCTGCACAAAGAGCCACCCGGCGACGTCGCCGGGTGAAGAGCGCGAGCGCAACAACAGGCGCTGTTTGATCTGCTCGCGCAGCTCGTCCGAGACAGGGCGCGTGAGGCCACGCTTCGAGCCAGCGCCTGCTACGTGTTGCGCGGCTGCTTTGACCGCCGCGCGGTGCGCGTCTGCCTGAGCGTCCTCGAAGACCTCACCGACGACGCGAGCGTGCGGGCAGAGTGCGCCGAAGCGCTGGGCTATAGGCTGCAAGGCGTTTCCTGGCTGGTCGCTCCGGCCGCGGACGATGGGCTCGCGCGGCGCGTGGGTGAAGCGCTGGGCCAGGGGCTCGGTGACCCCTCTGCGCAGGTTCGGTTTTGGTCGGTGTACTCGGTCGGTGTGCTGGGACAGCGCCAGCACAGCTCGGCGCTCAAGAGGCTTAGAGACAGCGACCGCGAAGTGATCCCTGGCATGTGGAGCGTCGCCGAAGAAGCCCAGGACGTGTTGGCGGTCCTGGCGGGAGCGCCGTGGCCCGAGCGCGTCGGCACGCCCCGTACAGACCTCGCGCTTGCGCCAGAGCAGCCGCGCTAGGGCCCAAGGGTCTCGACCAGGGCGCGCGAGCGCGACAACGATCGCGCAGCCTAGCGGCATGGCGGCATGGCGGAGTCAGGATCATGACGGATCCACGCAATCGAGAATGGCGTGGAGATTTGCAGTATCAATGGGCGTGCACGTCTTCGACGCCGAGGGCATGGTTGCACACCGGGCCCACCGAGTCCTCGGACCTGTGCGCGCGCCCACGCAACGCTTCAGCCCGCTGCACGCTTGTGCTTCACCCTTGGGCGCTCTGTGGTGCACCATGCCCTTCGCTCAGTCACGACGCGCAGGGGCTCTGGGGCTGGATCCAGGGCTCTGCGCCGCTAACTCTTGCATGGGGACCTATGGTAACGCCTACGATTCGCTCGGTACTCACTGCGCTGCCCGCCTCGCGTTGGGCCGAAATCTCTGGAGACTCTGCGCTCTTTGTCCACAACAGCGCCGACGCGCTCGGGGCGCTCGAAGAGGTGCTGACGTTGGAGCGTCTGCTCGCGCAGCTCTCGCGCGAAGAGCTCAGGCGCGCGTGTGACGAGCACGAGATCACACCCAAGTCGCTCAAGAAGCAGGCGCTCACCGAGGCGCTCTTGCGTGCGTATTCGCAGGACACCGTGGTCAAGCGCTTCTCGACGCGCCCGCTCGGGCGCACCGCGCCGCAGGCCGGGGACATCGCGCAGGTGCGGCACCGGCAGTGGCTCGTCGTGGCGGTCACCGAGCCGCCCAACACGGGCGACGCGACGCGGGTCTCGCTCGTGTGCATCGACGATGACAACCAGGGGGCGAGCCTCGAGGTCTTGTGGGAGCTTGAGCTCGGCGCCAAGGTCTTGCAGCCCGAGGCCCATGGGCTTGGGCACATCCAGGCGATCGACCCACCCAGGCACTTCGCCGCCTACCTGCACGCTCTGCAATGGAACGCGGTCACCGCCACCAACCCCAAGCTCTTTCAGGCGCCTTTTCGCGCGGGGATCAAGCTCTTGGCGCACCAGCTCACGCCCCTGCGCAAGGCGCTCTTGTTGCCTCGGGCCAACTTGTTTATCGCCGACGACGTGGGGCTGGGCAAGACCATCGAGGCCGGGCTCATCGCGCAAGAGCTCTTGTTGCGCCAGCGCGTCGAGACCCTCGTGATCGTGTGTCCCGCCAGCGTGTGTCTGCAATGGCGTGACGAGATGCAGAAGAAATTCGGTCTGCACTTTGAGGTCATGTCCCGAGACTTCATCGCGCAGCGCCGCCAAGAGCGCGGGTTTGCGGTCAACCCGTGGAGCACGCACGCGCGGTTTATTGTCTCGTATCCGTTGTTGCGTCGGCCCGAGTACCGCGACCCGCTCTTGAGCCACCTGGGGGACCGCGCGCGACGCTCGCTCTTGATCTTGGACGAAGCCCACACGGCCGCGCCCGCGAGCGCGCAGCACTACGCGATTGACTCGAAGATCACCGAGGTCGTGCGAGACATCGCGCCGAGGTTTGAGAACCGGTTGTTTCTCTCGGCCACGCCGCACAATGGGCACAGCAACAGCTTCTCGGCGCTCTTAGAGATCTTGGATCGGCAGCGGTTTACGCGCGGGGTGGCCATTCGGGATCCCAAGAGGCTCGAGGCCGTGATGGTCCGCAGGCTCAAGTCCGACCTGCGTGAGCTGGGGAGCAGAGAGTTTCCGAAGCGCGAGCTCGTGTGTGTCTCGGTGTCGCACGAGGGCACGCAGTGGACCTCGCGGTCGCGCACGGACGAGCAGCCGCAGGGGCCCGCGGTGGCGCTCGGTGAGGGCCCCGAAGGCGAGCTCGCCCTCGCGCGTTTGCTCAGCGAATACACTGCCACCACGAGCCCTAGCAAGGGCGCGGGCAAGCTGGTGTTTATTAACCTACAAAAGCGCTTGCTCTCGAGCGTCGCCGCGTTTGCGCGCACGCTCGATGCGCACGCCGAGCGCAGCCGCACGCAGAGCAAGCCCAAGCAGGTCACTCTCCGCGCGAGCGTGCTCGATGACGAGGACCCGCATGGGCCCGACGACGAGGCCCTCGACGCGCACGACGTCGCACAAATCGAGCTCGCCACCGAGGCGCTTGAGTCTGCGAGCGCGCGGTCGCGTGAGCTCTTGGCCGAGATGACCACGTTGGCTCGGCAGCGGCGCGGGGCTCCCGATGGCAAAGCGCTGGCGATTTTGCAGTGGATCCGCGAGCACCAGTGTGCCGGGGTGCAGGTCGGGGGGCTCGACCCCAAGGCCCGCAAGGGCGACCGTGCGTGGAGCGACACGCGGGTGATTGTGTTTACCGAGTACGGCGACACGCTGGGCTATCTCAAGCGCTTGCTGGGCACCGCGGTCGAGGGCAGCGACCAGGGCGACGCACGGATCATGACCTTTCATGGCGGCATGGGAGACGAGTCGCGCGACGAAGTGCAGCGCGCTTTTAACAGCCCCCCGGGCGAGCACCCCGTGCGGATCTTGCTCGCGACGGACGCGGCCCGCGAGGGCATCAATTTGCAGGGCCACTGCGCCGATTTGTTTCACTACGACATCCCCTGGAACCCCGCCCGCCTCGAGCAGCGCAACGGCCGCATTGACCGCACGCTGCAGCCCTCGCCCGTCGTCCGCTGTCACTACTTTGCCTATCCCCAGCGACGCGAAGACCGCGTGCTCGAGACCCTGGTGAAGAAGGTCGATGTGATCCAGCGTGAGCTCGGCTCGCTCAGCGAGGTGCTCTTGGCGCGTATGAGCACGGCGCTTGAGTCGGGCATCACCGAGCACACGCTTGAGGCGCTCTCGGTGGCCGAAAAAGCAGGAGACCGCAGCGAGACCGTCGCGAGCGAGCTCGAGACGCAGCGTGGGCCCAAGGCCGAGCTCCAGGCCGAATTAGACACCATCGCGACCATGCTCGAGAGCTCGGCCAAGGTCATGCAGTTCGAGCCCAAGCTCTTGCGCGACGCGATGGACGTGGGCCTTGAGCTCGCGGGCGCCAAGCGGCTCTCGCGCCATGTGCCCAGCGAAAAGACTGCCCACGAGAAGATCGAAGCGTGGGAGCTCCCTGAGCTTCCCGAGGCGTGGCAAGAGACCGTGGACACGCTGCGCCCGGCGCGGGGCCGCGATGAGCCGCTGTGGGCCTTTCGCAAGAAGCCTCCGCTGCCCATTGTGTTCTCGCCCCCCGAGCGGATGAACAGCCCGCTCGCGCAGGTGCACCTGCAGCACCCGCTCGTGCAGCGCATTTTGGGCCGCTTTTTGTCGCAGGGGTTTAGCGCGCACGACCTCTCGCGGGTGACCTTGGTCAAGACTCGCTCGCCGATCATCCGCGTGATCGCGTTTGGGCGGCTGAGCCTCTTTGGGTCTGGCGCGACGCGCTTGCACGACGAGCTGATTTCGGTCGCCGCGCGTTGGTTCGAGGGCAGCGACCAGCCGCTCAAGCCCTTCGCCGACGAGGCCGACCGCAAGGCCATCGACATGCTCGAGCAGTCCCTCGCCGACGCGCCCACGCTCGACGGTCTGTCAGACATTTTGCAGCACAAGATCGCCCACGAAGCGCCTAAGCTCTTTGCGCAGCTCTGGCCCGCCGTGCGCGACGAGGCCGACGCGCGGGCCGCCACCGCGCAGCGCTTGCTCACGCAGCGTGGCGAAGACGAGTCCCGCGCGCTCACCGCGATCTTGCGCGCGCAGGTCGAGGACATCCGCAAGCGCCTGCGCGAGGCTCCGCAGCTCACGTTGGGCGAGACCATGGAGGGCCGCCGCGCCGAAGAGCAGCTCCGCCAAGAAAAACGCAGCCAAGAAGAGCGCTTACAAGCCGCGGGCGAAGAGCTCAAGACCGAGCCGGCCGAGATCGCCAAGCTCTATCACGTGGCCCTGCAGCGGCTCGCGCCGGTGGGCTTGGTCGTGCTGTGGCCCGAGACCCGCGCGTGAGCGACCACCGAGTTTTCTCTGCTATTTCTCTCGCCAAAGTGACCCTTCCATGACTGACCTCGACCGACGTTTTCACGAAACCTGGCTCGGCCTCGTGCAGCCCATCGAGGGCCTGGTGGTCTCGATCCCCGTGCTGCTCGAGGCCCAATGTGTCGAGAAGCTCGCGCCCACGGTGCAAGAGCAATTGCGCGCCCTGTGCAGGCCCTCGCGCGAGACCGACGCGGGCCCGCAGGGGCACACGCTCTCGGATGTCCCCGCGCTCTTGCACATGATCTTGGGGTACGCGCCCGGCGCGTGGCACACGAGCGCTGAGTTCCCCGCGGACCTCGTGCTCTATGTCGCCGAGGGCGGGCAGACGCTCAGGCCCACGCTCGCGCTCGCGCGCGCTGAGCCCGAGCCCTTGCGCACAGACCTCGCCTCGATCAGCGCCGCGGCCAACGCGGGGCGCGGGTACGAGGTGCTCTTGTGGGAGCTTCCGGCGGGGCTCTCGCTCGATGGCAACGAGACCGAGACGGGGCCCTGGGATTATCCGCCCACGGCCAAGCTCGACCGGCTGCTAAGGCACACGCGGGTGCCCATCGGGATATTGTGCAACGGGCAGCAAATTCGCTTGCTGTACGCGCCGCACGGAGAGTCCTCGGGGCACCTCACGTTTGACCTCGACGCGATGCTCTCGGTCGGGGGGCGGCCCATCCTCGACGCGATGGTCATGCTCTTGAGCGCGTACCGTGTGCACGGGGTCGCGCCCGAGCGGGCCTTGCCTGCGATCTTGCGCGAGAGCCGCAAGCGCCAGGCCAACGTGACCAACGCGCTGAGCGAGCAGGTGTTTGACGCGCTGCAGATTCTGTTGCGGGGCTTCGAGGCCGCGGCCGAGCGCGACGGGCACGGCTCGCTCGACGACGCGCTCAACCGGGACGACGACCAGCTCTACAAGGGCTTGCTGACTGTGCTCTTGCGCATGGTGTTTGTGCTCTACGCCGAGGACCGCGGGCTCTTGCCGGTGGACCAGCCGCTGTACGCCGAGAACTTCTCGCTCCTGGGGCTCTTTGCGCGGCTGCAGCGTGACCACGGCGCGTGGCCCGACGCGATGTCCCGGAGGTTCTCGGCGTGGGGCCAGCTCATCGCCCTGTGGCGCGCGGTGTTTCTCGGGGTCTCGCATGGCGAATTGCACATGCCTCCGCGCCGCGGAGACCTCTTTGACCCGCACCGCTTTGCCTTTCTCGAGGGCTGGCCCGCGAGCTCGTCGCCGCCCATCCACAACCCCGCTGAGCAGGCCCTGGTGCGGGTGCCCACGGTGGACGATCACACGGTCTTTCGCATGCTCGAGAAGCTCTTGGTCTTTGAGGGCCAGCGCTTGTCGTACCGCGCGCTCGATGTCGAGCAAATCGGGAGCATCTACGAGGGGCTCATGGGCTATCACGTCGCGCGCGTGACCGAGCCCTCGGTGTGCACCAAGCCCCTCGGGGTCTGGACGCACGTGGGCGAGATTGTCTCGCAGCCCACCACGCAGAGAGCCAAGTGGCTCAAAGACAACCTCGGGCTCTCGACCGCGCAGGCGAGCAGGCTCATGGCCGAGCTCACCGCGGCGAGTGACGCTGCGGGACAATTTGCTGCCCTTGAGACGCTCGCGGTCAAGCGCGACGACCCGACGCACGCCCGCGCGCGGGTGGGGCAGCTGGTCTTGCAGCCCGGGAGCGAGCGCAGGCACACGAGCTCGCACTACACGCCGCGGACGCTGTCGGCGCCGGTGGTCGCGCGCACGCTCGAGCCCTTGCTGGCGGCCATGGGCGACGCGCCCACGAGCGAGGCCATCTTGGCGCTCAAGGTGTGCGACCCGGCGATGGGCTCGGGGGCTTTTTTGGTCGAGGCGTGCAGGTATCTCAGCGAGCAGGTGCTCGCGGCGTGGACCCGCGAAGGCAAGGTCGAGGCCCTCGCCAAGGCCCACGGAGACCCCTTGCTCTATGCCCGCCGCCGCGTCGCGCAGGGCTGTCTCTATGGGGTCGACAAGAACCTCGCGGCGGTCGAGCTGGCGCGCTTGTCCCTGTGGCTGGTGACCTTGGCGCGGGACCTTCCGTTTACCTTTGTCGACCACGCGCTGCGGTACGGAGACTCGCTCGTCGGGCTGGGCTATGAGCAACTGCGCGCGTTTGACTGGGCGCCGAGCGGGCAGCTTGAGCTCTTGGGTGGCGTGGTGGCCGACGCGGTGGACGAGGCCCTGAGCGCGAGGCAAGCGCTGATTGACCTCGCGCAGCGAGACCTCCCGGACACGACGCGCGAGAAAGAGTTTCTCTTGCGCGACGCCGACGACGCGATCTTGCGGGCGCGCGCGATCGGAGACCTCGTGGTGGGCGCCTTCTTTGCCCACGACAAAGACAAGGCGCGGCGCCAAGAGCTCACCCGGCGCATGGACCGGGTGCACGCGTGGCTCGCGAGCGACAAGGGCATGCCCGAAGACCTGCGGGCGCTGGCGGCCGAGGCCCGGGCCAAGGTGCCGATGTTTCACTGGGCGATTGAGTTTCCCGAGGTGTTTTATGCGGGCCGCAGCGACCCGCTCGACGGCGGCCGCAGCACCACCCCCGCCTGCATGGACGCCTTCGTCGGAAACCCCCCGTTCTTGGGGGGCCTGCAAATCTCCAGTCAGTTCGGTGACGCCTACCGCGACTGGCTGCTGATGGCGCACCCGGGCTCGCATGGCAACGCGGACCTCTGCGCACACTTCTTCAGGCGCACTTACGCGCTGCTCGGCGACCACGGGACGCTGGGCCTGATCGCGACCAACACCATCGCGCAGGGCGACACGCGCAGCACCGGGCTGCAGTGGCTCGTGGCCCAGGGCGCGCAAATCTACGACGCGACGGTGGACCTCCCTTGGGCGGGCGCCGCGGCGGTCACCGTCTCGGTGGTCCACATCGCGGTGGGCAACCCCGCGCGCGGGGTCAAGCGCGCGCTGCTCGATGGGCGTGTGGCCCGCACGATCAACTCACGGCTCAACGAGGCCAGCGAGCGCGGCGACGCTGTGAAATTGCAGGCGAATGCGGGCTGCTCGTTTCAGGGGAGCATCGTCTTGGGCATGGGATTCACGCTGACCCCTGATGCGCGCGACGCGCTGATCGCCAAGGACCCGCGCAACGGCGAGCGGATCTTTGCGTACCTCGGTGGGCAAGAGGTCAACACGAGCCCAACGCAGGACTTTGACCGGTACGTGATCAACTTTGGGACGATGAGCGAGGAAGAGGCGGCGACATGGCCAGAACTGTTCGAAATCGTGCAGCGTCTTGTGAAACCGGAGCGGGACAACATTAAGCGCGCAGCTCGACGAAAATACTGGTGGCGATTTGGTCAAGATACACCTGCACTTTATGAGGCCATTCGCCCGCTGAAGCGGTGCTTGGTGACCTCACGTGTGACGAAGCATCTCTGTTTCTCCTTTCAGCCGTCCAATCGAGTGGTCAGCGACAGGCTCTATGTGTTTCCGTTTGAGGGCTACACGCAGTTTGCGGTGCTGCAGTCGCGGGTGCACTCGGTGTGGACGTGGTTGCTCTCGTCGACGCTGAAGACCGATCTCAACTACTCGGCGACGGACTGCTTCGAGACGTTTGCGTTTCCGCAGGGGGATCCGCGGGGGGTGGTGGGGGCGTTGGAGGAGGCCGGGGAGGCGCTGTACACGGCGCGGGCGGCGTACATGGTGGCCGAGGGCGTGGGGCTGACGGGGACGTACAACAGGCTCACGGACGGGCAGCGCAGGGACGCGGGGGTAGTGAGGCTGCGGGAGCTGCACGAGGCCATGGATCGGGCCGTGTGCGCAGCGTATGGCTGGGATGACCTGGCGCGCACGCTCCCGGCGTACGGGGTCGAGGACCCGCGATGGAGCGCCGCGGTGATCGACCGGCTGTTTGCGCTCAATGGGCAGCGGGCCGCGGCAGAGGCCAAGGGCAAGGGGGCCAAGGGCAAGGGCAAGGGCAAGGGCTGAGCGGGCGGGGTCAGCATGGGGATGCTGGGGAGGGTCGGTTGCATCGGGCGCGGTCAGCATGGGGATGGTGCGGCAGGGCGGTGCATCGGGCGGGGTGGGTCATGGGGGTGGTGCGAGGGCGCGGTGCATCGGGCAGCGTGGGTCATGGGGGAGCTGCGGGGGCGCGGTGCATCGGGCGGGGTGGGTCATAGGGGTGCTGCGGGGGCGCGGTGCATCGGGCAGCGGGGGTCATGGGGGTGGTGCGGGGGCCGGTTGCATCGGGCAGCGTGGGTCATGGGGGTGCTGCGGGGGCGCGGTGCATCGGGCAAGGGCGCATTGAGCAGGGCGCATTGGGCAAGGGCGCAACGAGAAGAGCGCACGGGGCAAGGGCGCAGTGGGCAAGGGCACAACGAGAAGAGCGCAGTGGGCGGGGCGCAGTGGGCGGGGCGCAGTGGGCAAGGGCGCAGTGGGCAAGGGCACAACGAGAAGAGCGCACGGGGCAAGGGCGCAGTGGGCGGGGCGCAGTGGGCAAGGGCGCAACGAGAAGAGCGCATGGGGCAAGGGCGCAACGAGAAGAGCGCACGGGGCCGCACGCCACGCACGGGGTGTTGCGGGCTGCAGGCGCAGTGAGATCCGTGGGCGAAAGAGCAAGGGTTGCGTGAAGGGCGCAGTGGGCCCTCGCCCGATGGACGCTGCACGATAGACACTGCCCAATGGGCTCTGGCGACGCTCGCACGCGCGTATGTGCACGGCACATACGGCGAGCTCATTTCCCTGGCCTCAGTGGGCCGAGCACCCGCTGAAAACACGGTGCGCGAATGTGGAGGGATTTACCTCGCTGCGGGGTCTGCCCTG
>JAUXYJ010000071.1 GCA_030694465.1 Deltaproteobacteria bacterium
AGTCGCGTGCGTCGACCACGTCGCTGCTGTCACGCAGCGTGTTGAGGTCGCTCACGCGGTCTTCGCGCGAGGCGTCGCCGCTGTCTTCGCCGCTTACGCTCACGCCACAGCCGAGCGACAGAGAGACGAGCGCGAGCGTGGGTAGAAATGGGGTTTTCATTGGGTGGGTTGCCAGCCTCCGGGAAAGACCGGGAGCGTCGGAGCGGATTCGGACGGGCACCAGTTGGCGTTGCCGTTGGGGAGCGCGTTGTTGGTGTAGATCGGGGGGTAGGCGGTCACCGTCGCGGCGCTGGTGTAGCTGCTCGCGTGTAGGGTGCGATCGGCGACCCACTGCGCGACCAGCGAGGTAAATCGCGGGTCCGGAAGGTTGCACAGCGGATAGGGTCTGCAGCGCAGCTGCAGCACCGGCTCGTACGCGTTGAGGACCGCGCCCGCCTGCCGAAACGCCGCGCCGCCCGGGCAGCGTACGCGGTCAAGTGTTGAGCCCGCGAGGTCTGGCGAACGGCGCGCGCGCGCCGAGCTCTCGAGCGTGCGGCAGAGGTAGAAGCCCAGCGTCGAGTGCTCTTCGTAGTCAAAGTACGGTCGGAGGTTGGTGTTCTCGGCGGTGGTCCAGAACTGGGCCAAGATCCCGCTGGCCTCGGGCGCGGTCATGGTCATGCGGATGCGCTCTGCGAGGTTGGCCGTGTCCGGGGTGGTCGCGACGGACGCCGCGCGGTCGTCCAAGCGCAAGAAGGGCACACGGCCTGGGCCCTGCTCGGGGACGTTGGCCAAGAGGCCGCTGACGCTGGTTTGGCCGACGCGTTCGCGGGTGTAGTTCCACGCGTTGGCGTCTGGCGCCTCGGTGGTGATCTGCGTGGTGGCCGAGGTGACGGTACCTGCCCCCATCCGGTACTCGACCACGCCCATCGGTGAGAAGGGCTGCTCAAAGACCATCATGAGCTGGTTGCTCTTGGTGAACTCGATGTTCGTCCCGCTGTGCAGAGAGACACCCTCGATGGCGATTGGCGAGTCGCTGGGATTCTTGATCGTCACCAGCGACGAAGCCCCTGCAGGGATGCGCCGCGCCAGCCGAAAGCTCCGCTCAACTGGTAGGGTGGTTCCGCGCCGATCCTCGAACATGAGGTACGCGATGCGGGGTTCGGTCATGGTGGCGCGGGTGACCGCGAGCGAGACCATGGAGCGGCTGAAGAGCTGGGCTCCGGCGACGACGAGGGGCTGCAGGACCGCGCAGCCTCCGGTGCGGGTGCAGGTGGTGAACCAGAGCGGCGAGCCCGTGCTGGGCATGGGCGACTGCTGCTTGCGCACGACCACGTAGGCCATGTCAGCGGCTCCGGTGGTGGGGTTAAACGCCGCGATGCTGATGGAGTCCACCGAGGGGCTCGGGGTGCCCGGCGGAAACGCGAGCGAGCTCCCGCTGACCGGGGGCGCGACGAAGCCGGTGGTGGTCATCGTGGTCGCGTTGGCAAACCAGATGCGGCCTGCGGTCCAAAGCTGTCCACACTGGTCGGTCGTGTTGGTCGTGGGGCACTGCCCAGCGCGTGACGTGTAGCCAAGCACCACGGTCTCGTTGGCGGTGTTGGGCTCGATCGTCGCGGCGCCCGCGGTGGTGACGCCAGCGAGGCTCAGCCGCGAGCCCCCAAAGAGCAGCCAGCCGTTGTCGCTCACTTGGCCTGCGGTGGTGCGGCGGCAGTCTTCGCTGAAGCAGTGAGGGTCTTGCACGCTGTTGGTCGGGGGCACCAATCGGTCCCAGGCGCTCCAGCGTAACGTGCGGATATTGCAGTAGGTTTGAGAGCAGTTGCCCCCAACCGGGCAGCGACAATCCAGGGGATACGTGTCGCGATCGCGCGAGTCCCAGTACATCGAGAAGAATCGGTTGTTGGCGATCACCGAGAGCGGCTGTCCGCTGAGCATGGGGGTGTTGTCGACGAAGAGCTCGGTGCCGGGCCGTGTGCCCCCGCTGCAGGTCCCGTCGGGTTGCAGCGTGCCCATGGCGCAGCACTGCGTGCCACCCGGTCCAAACGCGCGGCGCTCGGTGGGACACCACGCGGTGCCTACCGTGTCGATGATCCCGAGGCCCTTGCGGTAGCCCTCGCCATCGGCGCCGTTGACAGAGCCCGCGACGCCCGCCGCGGACGCGACTCCGTCGTTGTTGACGTCGGTGTCTTCGCAGAAGAGCCCGCTGCCGCCGGTGCAGTTGAGCGGGGTGAAGGCAAAGGCCGACGTGGGGTCGCTGAGCGTTGAGGGCGTGCGTAGCCCAAAGATCTTTTGCTCGGGCGTCACGAGCGGCGAGCCCACGCCGCCGATTTGCCGAGGCACGGGGGTCTCTGCGCGCGCGCCAAACGAGAACGAGGGCATCACGCTGTTCGCGTTGTTCTCGGGAAAACGCGAATAATACGAGTAGCGGTAGTTCATCATGGACACGTGCGCGACCTTGCCCTGCGCGCCGTCGGCGGTCTGCGGCGCGAAGGGGTTGCGTGAGCCGGCACACGAGGGCGTGGGGCTCGAGTGGCCCAGGCCCCAGTGGTGACCAAACTCGTGGGCCCAGACCGTCCCGTTGATGCCGCTGCACGAGATCGCACCGTCGCAGCTGCTGGTGCCGCCGCCCTCGAGGACGGCAGAGTCGTCAAACACCATCGCGTTTGAGTAGCCGCCGTGGCGCTGTGAGGGGCAGACGTTGCTTGAAGAGCAGCCGCACGAGCTGCCGATGCGTGGTGTGACGTTGTCGTCCTCGACGCCGGGGATGTACGCGATGAGGTTGACCGTGATGTTGCCGTTGCCGTCGGTGGTCCAAAAGCGCGGGATGTTTCCGTGGCCAAAGGACATGCTCACGGGCAGACGCATGTCGTAGTGGAGCTGAATGCCCGGCTGCGCGTCAGGGTTGGCGACGCGGTCGAGCAAGAGCGAGTTCATGTGCGTTTGTGCGCGAAAGAGCTGCGGATCAAGCATGGCGAGCTCCGCGCTAAAGAAAGGGTCTGTGCTGGGACGATACGGAAACACCGAGCGATCGGCGTTGCATCCCAGGGAAGCGCTTGTGCACGCCGTGATGGGCGGGGCGCCCGCGGTCGTCCAGTTGCGTACCGAGGCGCGGTCTGCCTCGACCAACGCGTCTTTGTGCCTTGGGCTAAATCCCCAGAGCGGAAACGTCTGGTCTGCGTCCCAACGGACTGACGGATTGACTCCCACGTTGCATGCCCCTGACGCGGTCGCGGTCGGCCCTTCGGAGACGTCCGAGCCCAACACTTCGACGCCATCCGAGAGGCCATCACCGTCAGTGTCGCGAGGGTCCATGACCTGCATCTCGCGCCGCTGCGGGTCGAGCAATGCGGACATGAGTGTGCAGGGGATCGCGCCGGGTAGATTGCTCGCAAAAGGCAGGGCACCATTGCAGAGCTGCAGCTCGCTCTCGACGCGGTCCGAGAGGCCGTCTTGGTCGGTGTCGCCGTTGTTCCAGCGGTCGTTGAAGATCACGCGCATGCGGCCGGGATTGACGATGGGCTCACTGAGTGCGTTGCGGTACAGACTGCGGCCGTGGCCCACCGCGAGGGTGAGCCCGCCGACAAACACACTGAAGCCCTGCGGGCGTGCCCAGGGGCGCACGATGGCGAGGGTTCCGGCGGTGGCGCCGAGCCCGGTAATCATGCCCGCGGCGCCGACCCCACGGTGACCGATGTCGGCGACCACGGCGCGCCCGTTGGCGCCCAAGACCCAGACCTCGGTGGCATCGGTCCCGAGATAATCGTTGTCTCGGTTGCCTGTGTCCGTGGGCCCGTTGGTGCCACGCGCGTCGGGGACGAGCACGGTGGTGATGTCAAACGGGCGAAACCCGCCGGTGATATCCACAGCCAAATTGCCTGAGAGCGCGATGGGCGTGCTGGGGAGCACGTAGGTCCCACCGTTCTTTTGGATCGAGATCGAGCCGGTGATGTTTCCGACCGCGCTGGGGCCGCCGTGGATCATGAGCGCATAGTTTGTCCCGGCGCTGATCGCGCGCGTCATGACACAGGTCATCGACGAAGTGCCTGGCATGGACGTGCATCGCACCGGGTCGCTCTGCTCTGCGCCGTTGTACGCAAAGATGTGCACATACACATCGGGCCGCGCGGTCTGGCCTTGGCAAAACACTGTCGATGCGAGCGCGCGTGAGCTCACTGGGTCTGTGCAGTTGGCAGAGATCCCGAGGTTGACCGTGAGCTGTGTCGCGCCGGTCGCAACAAACGTGATCCACGGTTGTGAGCGCGCATAAAGTGACTCGACCACGGGCTGCGGAAACCCCTCTGCGCGGCGGGTCATCGCGACCCCCACGAGGGCGACCCAGAGCGCGGTGAGCGTGCCGAGCGCACGCGAAGAGACCGAGAAGAAACGATTGGATTTTTCCATGATATTTCTCCTTTCTCTTTCAGCGATACGACGGGTTGGCGGCCACGAACTGGCGCGTGACGATCTCGCGATAGAGCTGGTCGCAGAGGCTCATCATGACGAGCGTCTTTTGCTCGTTCTCGGGGCCTCCGGTCGCGCGCCCTTGCCCGATCGCGGGCATCAAGAAGTCCACCAACAGGTTGGGCGCGACGTACTGATGTGGCGCCTCGTTGAGCATCCGCAGCGCCTCGGCGTCTGCGTCGGGAGCGAACTGCTGCTGCGACCGTCGCGCAGCGATCTCGCTGCGGAGCGTCGTGCACGAGAACGGGATGTCTCCGTCGGGTAGCGAGACCAGCGAGGTCTGCCCAGGGATGCGCACCGTCGGCAACCGCGGAGGCTCGTCCGGCGACGTCGCCGGGTTGGGAGCGCTCGTGCCCGCGCGCTGCGGCAGCGCCGGAGCGTCGGCTCCACATGCGCTCAAACACAGCGCGATCGCGACAAGGCTGCATCCCCACTTGATTGCACTTCGGTTAGCGTTTTTGCTTACTGAACTGAACTGAACTGAACTGAACTGAACTGAACTGAACTGAACTGAACTGACTTATTTCAGACATCGTGACCCGCCACTTCGTACTTTGGGTGCAGTCGTGCAGTGCCCAAGAGAGGCGATCCCCCGAAACACTTGGGGTCGGCACCCAGCGCAACCCACAGTCATGAGAACCGCGTTGCGCACCGGATGACAAGCTCTCGTGGGCGACAAAATCGCTATGAAATGACGATTGGTCACGTCGTTATTTCCGTGGTTAAACGGAGCGTGCGGGTGAAGCGGATTCACTGAGTGAACCTCGGTCAATCCGTGCAGGATTACTCGAGCTCCAAGCGCCAGCGGAGGTCGGCACCGACGTTGACCGCGCCCGAGCGCGCTTGGCCGCTGAAGTTGTCGATGGCGCCCTGGATCGAGATGTTGCGGTTGATCTCGGCGTCGACGGTTCCGCGGGCTTCGCGTTGCTCGGTGATGTTCACGGTGGCGCCGGCGCGGACGCCGGGGGCGATCGGGACGCGCACGCTCACTTGGGGCACGGTGCGGCCCTGCGCGGGCGAGTATCCGCTGGTGATGCTGAAGTCGTCGATGAGCGGGACATTGCGGCGGACCAAGCGGTCGAGCCCTGTGAGGTTCGACAGGGCTTCGACGGCGAGCACTTGGCCGAAGTCTCCGGCGCCCAGTTGATCGAGCTCGGCGCGGGTCATGCGAAAGGTGAGCATCAGCGCGATGTCTTCGCGCGAGAGTGAGGGCTCGGCGCTCATGTCGAGGGCGAAGCGATCGCGGGTTCCGTAGGCGTGGAGGTCAATGCGCCATTGGTTGCGGTTGGTGCTCTCGCTGGTGCGTCGGATCTCGGTGGTCGCGAGCACGTCGAAGTTGGGCGAGATCCGCTCGGGGTTGTCAAACTCGATGCGCGAGCGTCGGACCTCGAACTCGTTTCCGCGAAAGAACAACCGGCCGCGCGGGATGGTGACGAGCCCTAGGACGCTCGGGCGCTGGTCGGTCCCTACGATCCGAAACGGGGTCTCGCGCGAAGACAACGCGATCTCTGCGTCAATGAGGTTGTTGCGCACACGGATGGGCTCGCGGGCGGTCACCGTGAGGGCGAGCTGTACGCGGTCGCGCGTGGGGTCGTAGGGGGTCTCGACCGAGGGGGCGCCCCCGTTGGCGCTGTCCTGAATCAGCGCCATGTCCACGGGTCTTGTGTAGCGCACACGGCCCAGGGTCACGTTGCCCGAGAACGTCGGGAGCGGGTCGCTGTCGGTGTAACTCAGGCGCGTGTCGGCATCGAGGGACACGTCCACGCCGCTTGAGGGCTGCAGTGACAAATTGCGCACGATCACCGGAATATCGATGCGCTCAAGGCTGCGTCCGCGAAAGCGAACGGTGCCGCCGGTCATGTCGATCGAGCTTGTGGCAAAGCGTGCGCGGGCGCGGTCGAGCGTGAGAGAGGTCCCGTCGAGGCGGACAGTGAGGTCGACGTCGTCGATGGGCTGGGGCAAAAAGCTGCTGCGGACGCGGCCGCTGTCGAGCTCAAAGAGCCCACGCAGCTCGGGGTTGTTGGTGTCTCCGTCGATGGCAAGCGTGAGCCTCGCTTGGCCGTGGGCTTCTTCGATCGCGTCGATGCGTCGGGCTAGCTGCGCGAGGTCTGCGTCGCCGGTCAATCGTAGGGCGAGGGCGCCCTCGGTGGTGAGCCCTCCCGAGAGCGCAAAGCGGGTGCCATCGGGCCCAAGCAAGCGCGTGACCGGGAGGGCGACGGAGGCGGCGGGGGTGCCGCGGGTTCCGAAGAGCCCGGCGGGGGGGCGCGCGCAGGCGGCGCGGTCTTCGCGGGCTGCGGGGTTGATCCAGATGCGCCCGTGGTCGGTGCAGAGCCCCAGGGTCTCTTGGGGCGCGAGCGCGAGGCGAACCCCCAGCGCGCGGGCATCGAGCCCAGAGATCGCGAGCCGCGCCAGGGCTTGCGAGGGCGCGTGGAGCGAGAGCTCATCGATCTCCATGTGCACCGCGGCGCGGGCCATGGGCTGGTCTCCCAAGCGCGCCAAGAGCCTCGTGGGGAGCCAGGGCAAGAGATCCAGCGGCGCGTTGCTGTCGGGCGCCGAGAGATCGACGGAGCCCTGCACGACGCTGTTGCGCCACGAGCGGCCAAAATCATGCTGCCAGACCCCGTCGACGTCCTGCCAGGGCTCTTGGACAAAGGGCACCAGGAGGCTCGTGTTGGCCCGGAGGCTGTGCCCGATGGCACTAAGGGCTACGGTCCACCGTTGGGGCGCCGGGAGAGGCGCTGGGGTGCCGTGCTGGGCATTGAGCCGCGCGTTGACCGAGTCTTGCACTGCGCGCCCGCTGGGATCGGGCCGTGCGCGGATGGACATGTGGGCTTCTCCGAGGTCACGCTGGGCTGCGGTCAGCCCGTGGACATCCAGGTCGATGGACCAGCGCTGCTCTTCGGTGGTGCCCTCAAGGACGCCTGAGCCAGTGACAATTCCCCGGAGGTTCTGGTCTGAGAGCATCGCGAGGCGGCCGAGGTCTGCGTCGCGCACGGCGCCAGAAAAGTGCATGCGGCCCCCGAGGTCGACGGCGCCCTGCGCTTCGAGCACCCCGTTGGCGACGCGGCCGCGGGCGTACTCGACGTTGAGTCTTGCGCCGCGAAAGCCACGCGCTCGGACGAGCCAGTCGTACGTGGTGTGCACGTCAACGTGCTGCACGGTCTCGCCGAGTGAGTGTACGGCGAGGTCCCAGGCGCGCACGTCTGCGTGCAGGACTCCCTCGGAGTCGTCGCCGGGGCGACCGAGGACGAAGCTCACATCGGTGCGCAAAAAACCGTGGCGCGGGCGTGCGTTGGCGGGTCGCTCTTCGCCGCGACGGCTGCTTGCGCGGCGTGTGTCGCTGACCCAGCACTCGCTGCGCGGGAGCGTGCTGTCGTGCGAGGCCAGCGCGCAGTCTTGCATGGTGCCGCCGGTGTAGGGCTCAAAGACCGGGTCGTGCTCGAACTTGAAGATGTGAAAGTAGTCCGCGAGCTGAAAATCGCTGGATTCTACCTGGGCTCCGGCGACGAGTGTGTAGCGCGAGAAGTCCAAGAGGGCGTTGTGGACGACGTAGGTGCTGCGCCCTTGGGAGCCGAGCATTTGGGGTGCGCGCAGGGTGACTCCGCGGAGCTGCCACGGGTGCCCTGGCGCGGTCTGAACCAAGCCCACGGGCAGGTCATTGAAGCGAAAATCGCGGATGGTGGTGGTTCCCTGGACCAAGATGTCCGGAAAGTGCCCGCCGCCGTTGACGGTGACGTCTGCGTGCCCCGCGAGCGAGAGCCCCGCGATCGCGCCCACGTCACTCAGGTCTATGTTGCGCCCGTGGATGTTACGGATCGCGATGTCGTCCGCGGTGGGGCTGCGGATCGTACGGATCTCGACCTCGTCGCCCTCGACGTGCGAGCGCGGGAGGTCCAAGTGCATCTGGCGAAAGCGGACAAAGAGCGAGTCCATCTCGAGGGTGAGCCCCACGCGCCCTCGGGGGATCGCGAGGATGGGGCTATGGGGCGGCCCCCAGCGATGGAAATCCTTAATAATTGCAAAGTCTTGCGTCTCGGCCGCGATGTCAATTCGTAGCGCTGGGCGCGCGCGATCCGAGGGCACGGCGAAGCGTGCGGGGTCTAAGTGGAGCTCTCCGAGGGCGTCGATGGTCCAGAGCACCCGCGCGAAGTCGGTGACGGCGAGCTCGCGCAAGAGCTGCTCGAAGTGCAGGCCCTGGGCCTCGAAGAAGCCCTCGGCGGTGACGGTGGGCCGGAGGTGAAGCGTGAGCGGTCTGTCGGGTCTGCGGGGGCTGGGCGCGATGACGCGGCCCCCGGCGTACTGGGCGTCGAGACGGTCGATGACGATGGCGTTTTCGTCCCCGTGAAAGTCGGCTTCGATGCGTTGGCCGGCGCCGAAGGTCCCGTTGCGGCCGAGGGGGTTTGGGTCAAAGAGCGTGACGGTGAGCCCTCGGGCAGAGAGGTGCCCCTCGGTCTGCGCGGCGCCCGTGCGGGGGTTGATCGTGGCGTGCACGCTTGCCGAGACGTCCCCGCGGAGCATGGGTGCGTCGCGCGGCAGCGGGCAGCTCACCAAGGACAGCGGCAATTGTGCCCGAACGCTCGCGTCGATGGGGGAGCGCATGTCGAGCGAGAGCCTCGCGTCGCTCACGGTCACGGTGGCTCCGAGGGCCTCGACCCGGGCGGCGCCCACGCGCAGGGCGTTGTACCCGGTGAGCTCTGCGCGGGCCTCGATGCGCTGGATGGGCCCATCAAAACAGAGCTCGTGGGTTTTGACGCTGCGAAGCGAGCTGTGCACAGAGCCCCCACGCGCAGAGAGCCCAATGAGCAAGCGTCGATTGTTGTCATTGCGCACATCGAGGTCGACGCCACGGAGCTCAAACTGGCCCGCGGTGTCATGGTCGACGGTGACGCGCAGACCCGAGAGCGCGATGTCGCGAAAGGGCAGCACTGGAGGGCCTGGCGCGGGCGCCGGACCTGGCCGAAGGATGGGCCCATTGATCAGCTGCCCTCGGCGAAAGATCAGGCGCACCTCGGCCTGATCGATCTCGACCGACGCGATGCGAATGGGGCCCTTGATCAGTGTGCGAATGGTGGGGCGGATGTCTGCCCACGCGACCCAGGCGAGGCGCCCGTGCTGGGGGTGCCTGAGCTCGAGGCCCTCGACGTGGATGGCAAAGCGCCGCCAAGACCAGCTGGCCCCGCCGATTTGCACGTCGAGCCCGGTCTGTTGTCGCAGCAGGTTGGACAGGGTCTGGACGGTCTTGCGCGCGGCCCACTCGCTGCGTGCGGTGAGAGTGACCGCGGTGATGATCAGCAGAAAGACCAGCGAGACCCAGACGCGGCGTTTGCGGCGTTTGGGCTTGGCGGGTGGAGGATCTTGGGCGGCGCCGGTCTCGGCGGACGCACCTGTTGCGGCGATGGCCTCGGAGGCATCGGGGCTCGGTGTGGGCGGCGCGTCGGAGGGAGGGGGCATGCGTGGCAACAGAGATCCGTCGTGGGAGTGCAACCCGTGTGTGACGTTGGCGTGAACGGGATGAGACGTACTGCGTGCTTCTAGCATTCGCGTGGGGATGCGATGAAGGGCGAGGGCGTGGGCGGCTTGACCCGTACACGATAGCTCTCTACATGGCGCCGGCGTGCAGCGGTCTGAGAACTCCCAGCGCTCGCGCAAAGGACTGCGTCATGGCTACGGCAATTTCGTTCGGTATCGCTGCGTTTGCGTCGCTCTTTGCGATTGTGGACCCCTTCGCAGCGTTGCCTGTTTTTCTCGCGCTGACGGGGCATGAGACACACGCGAGCCGCGCGCTCGTGGCGCGGAGGGCGGCGCTGACCGTGTTTGCCGTGCTGAGCGTGTTTGCGCTGTGTGGGCACTTGCTCTTTCGGTTTTTCGGCATATCGATCGCGGGTTTTAAGATCGCGGGCGGGATCTTACTGTTGGGCGTCGCGCTGGACATGATGCGCGCACAAATGAGCGCGACGAAGACCACGCCGGGCGAAGAGCAGGACGCGGCCGAGAAGGGGGACGTGGGGCTGGTGCCGGTGGGGATTCCGCTCTTGTCGGGGCCGGGCGCGATCGCGTCGTCGATGTTGCTCTCGGCGCGAGCAGACTCGGTCTTGGCCAAGGTCTCGCTCTATGGCGCCATCGCGGTGGTGGCTTTGGTGTGCTTCTTGGTGCTGCGCAGCGCGACGGCGATCGGCGCCGTGTTGGGCCGCACCGGGATGAACGTGATCAACCGCGTGATGGGCTTGATCCTCGCGTCGGTCGCGGTCGAGTTCTTTCTCGACGGTGTGCGATTGGCGTTTCCGAGGTTGGCCTAAGCGATCATCCGGCGACGTCGCCGGGTGCATAGCGTGTGTCCATCCCAGCGGGCTCTGTCGCGACGACTTTGCGCTCGGGGTTGGCCGCGAGCCTGCGCAAAATGCGCCACACGGTCCCGGGATCTTCGCCCAACGCGTCGGCGAGTTCGCGCGATGAAACACTGGTATTTTTCTCGCGAAGTGCGTCGATCACCCTGCGCTGTGTCTTGAGCACTTCGCCCGCGGCGCGCTTGCCTGCCTCGACTCCGGGCTGGTGGTACGCGTTGACGTGGATCAAGTGTGCGTACAGCCCCACGGTGCGCTCAAAGAGCGCGATGAGCATGCCCAGCGCGTGCGCGTCGAGCTTGGCGGTGGTGATCGTGAGCGAGTGGCGACCCTGCGCAGAGAGCGCGCTGCGGGTGCCCTCGAGAAAGCCAAAGAGGTAGTCTCCCGCGGTCACGTCGGGGGCGGCGACGGGGTGCACTTTGTCTTGCAAATCATCGAGTGTTTCGACAAAGACTACGAAGAAATTGTCGAGCCCATCGCGCAGCTGTTGCACGTACGCGTGCTGGTCGGTCGAGCCCTTGTTGCCATAGACGCTGAGGCCTTGGTGGACGGTGTTTCCGTCGAGGTCGAGGGTCTTGCCGAGGGACTCCATCACGAGCTGCTGGAGGTAGCGAGACAAGAGCCCCAGCTGATCGCGGTACGGTAGCACCACCATGCTCTTGGTCCCCTTGCCGTCGGTCAAGTGATGCCATGCGAGGGCGAGGCGCATCGCGGGGTTGTCTCGCGGCGAGTCATTGCGCGTGATCTCATCCATCCGGGCCGCGCCAGCGATCAGGGCATGGGTGTCAATTCCCTGCAAAGCTGCTGGCAAGAGCCCCACTGCGCTCAGCACGCTCGTGCGCCCCCCGACCCAGTCCCACATGGGAAATCGTGCGAGCCACTGGTGTGCGATCGCGTGCTGGTCCAGTGCGCTTTGCTCTTGCGTGATCGCGACGGCGTGGGCGCCCATCGCGAGCCCCAGGCTCTCGTACGCGCGCTCGACGGCGAGCATGGCGTTGCGCGTCTCGGCGGTGCCTCCGGACTTCGAGATCACCAGGGTGAGGGTCTGGGCGAGCTCGGCGCCGAGGGCCGCGAGGACCCGGTCGATCCCGCGCGGATCTGTGTTGTCCAGTGAGTAAAATCGCAGGCGATCTGCAGGTCCCTGGGACAGGGCGTCGGCGACAAGCTGCGGGCCAAGAGCGCTCCCGCCGATGCCGATCAAGAGCAGCCGGGTAAAGCGCGGTTGGGTCGCCGGGGCAAGGGCGCCGCTGTGGATCTGCTGGGCAAACGCGGTGATCTGCGCTTGGGTCTGCGTGATGGCTTGGGCAAGCTCAGGCTCTGGAGCGATCGCGGGGTTGCGCAGCCAGTAGTGCCCCACCCTGCGGTGCTCGTCGGGGTTGGCGATCGCGCCGGCCTCAAGCTCGGTCATTGCGCGCAGGGCGGCGTGTGCACGCGCCAAAAGCGCCTCGGGCAGAGGCCACGGGACGTGGGCCTCGGTGAGGTCTAACCAGAAGCCGTCGCGGTCAAAAGCAAGTACATCGTGCTGCATGGGCACGACGATACCATTGGGCGTGTGCGGTCAGACGCCCCCATCGGCGAGCACTTTGGCCAGGGCTTGTGCGTGCGGACGGCGGATGCGCTCGACGGGGAGCGCGGGGATGTAGACCCGCGGCGCGTTGAGTTTGGCGAAGCGCTCGAGGATATTGCGCTGCACTTCTTCGCGGATCGCGCGGGCGCGGGTGACCGTCGCCAGGGGCTCGAAGGCAGGGATCTCAGAGAGGGCGTGCGAGGCGAGCAGAGCCTGGTCAAACTTGCCTGCGAACAGCGGCGAGAGCACTTGGTTGACAAAGAGTCCACCGACGGTGAGCTTGAGCTCGTCGCGCAGGGTGGCGATGAGCTCTTCGGTCTCGCTCGCGGGCATTTCTTCAGGCAGAGTGCACACGACCACGGCGCACTTGGACGGGTCACGCATCAGGGCGATGCCGTCTTCGGCCTCGCGGCGGAGCAGCCCTGGGGGCGCGATCTTTTGGATCACCAAGGGCACGCGGAGCATCTGGACGCCGTGCCCCGTAGCGGGTGCGTCGAGCAAGACCAGGTCGTACTTGTTGCGCCCGTTCTCTTGCTCTTTGACATGAAAGAGCGCTTTGCCGAGCATGCTCCACGCGTCCATCCCAGGCACCGCGCGGATGAAGCCTTTGACCACGCGGTTGTCCATCACGGCTTTGTAGAGCGCGCGGACCTTGAGCACCATGAGCCCGTACTCTTCGAGGCACGTCTCGGGGTCCATGTTGACCGCGTCGATGGAGCCCAAGATGGTCTTGACCTCGGAGCCCACGAACTCGGTCTCGAGGGTGGCGCTCATGCGCTCGCGCGCTTGCGACATGCACACGAGCACGCGTTTGCCACGCTGCGCAGCGAGGAGAGCGAGCGCGGCGGTGAGCGTTGTTTTGCCCGTGCCACCCTTGCCGGTGACTGCGACGAAGCGCTTGTCGAGCAGACGAGAAAGAGCGGGGTCGACCATAGGTTCTTAGAGGGTTAGCTTCTTCCTGCCATCGCGTGTGCACGTCAACCCCAGAATGCGTGCGATTCACGGGCACAGGACCGCGGGCGGCTGTGGGACGCGTGCAAAAGCCTCACGGGACTGGTCAGAAAATCTTGCGAACTGTCAGGGTCTGCTAGGGTCTGTCGCACCTATGACCGATGCAGGGGTGATTGTTCTTCCAGTGCGACCGAAGGCCATGACGGTCGGCGAATTGACGCGTCATGTGAAGACCAAGCTCGAGGCTGACTACGCGCAAGTGTGGGTCGAGGGCGAGATCTCGCAGCTCAAGATCGCCGCGTCGGGGCACGCGTACTTTGACCTCCGCGATCCCATGGTCGAGGCGCGGATCTCGTGCTGTTTTTTTAAGGGTCCCTACGCCAAGACGCGCTTGTCTCTTCGCGAGGGCATGAAGCTCTTGATCCGAGGGCGCGTGTCGCTCTACCCACCGCGAGGGTCGTTTCAGTTCATCGTCGAGACGGCGATGGTGTCGGGCGAGGGCACGGCGGCCGCGGCGCTCGAGGCGCTCAAACGCAAGCTCGAGGCCGAGGGGCTCTTTGCGAGCGAAAAAAAGCGAAAGATCCCTCGATTTCCACGGATTGTGGGCGTCGTGACGGCCGAGACCGGCGCTGCCTTCGCGGACATCTGCCGTGTGCTTCGCTATCGCTGGCCCACGCACGTAGTGCTCGCCAACACGCTCGTACAGGGGGCCGACGCGCCCGCACAGATTACCGCTGCGATCGCGTCGATTCAGCGCGTGTCTGCGCTCGATGTGCTCATCGTGGGGCGCGGTGGCGGCGCGAGCGAAGACCTCGCGGCCTTCAACGACGAGCGTGTCGTCCGTGCGATCGCGGCTTGTCGCGTCCCGGTGATCTCTGCAGTGGGCCATGAGGTCGATCACACCCTCGCGGACCTCGCGGCGGACCTCCGCGCGGCGACCCCTTCGAACGCGGCCGAGCTCGCGGTGCCCGAGCTCGTGGGCGTGCGGAGCGAGCTCGCTCAACGGACACTTCGCTTGCGAAAATCCATGAGTTCGGTGATCGATCGTCAGCGCGTACGCCTCGCACGGTTGGACAAATTGCTGAGCGCGAAGTCTCGGATGATCGAGACCCCGAGGCAGCGCATCGACGAGGCCCTCGCGCGAATGCAGCGCGTCGTGCTGACCCGTCTGCGTCGCGCGCGGGTGAAGTTTAGCGTGGCGGGGCAGCGGCTCGAGAGCGCGCATCCTCGGGTGCGCTTGGCGGGTCATCGCGCGGTGTTGGGCAACCAAGCTGCGAGCCTCAGGCCCGCGATGGTGCGGCAGCTGGCGAGCTCTCAGCGTGCGCTTGAGATGCAGCGGACCGCCCTCGCGCCGGCGATGCAAGCGGCGCTGCGAGCGCGCCGAGTGCAACTGCAGACGCTCGCTGCGAAGCTGCACGCGCTCTCGCCCTTGGCCATCTTGGCGCGGGGCTACGCGGTGGCGCTCGATGAGCAGGGCCGCGCGGTGATCCGTGCGGACGACGTGGGGCCAGGAGATTCGCTGACCATTCGCCTGCACGAGGGGAGCCTCGACGTGCTGGTGAAGCCACGCAGCGTAGGCTAACCGAGCTACTCGGCGACAGGCGGAAACAGCTCGTCACGGACCTCGACCAAGATGCGCTCGGCTTCTTCGGACGGGATCTCAAAAGCTGCGGCGAGCAGCGAAAACAGGCGCGCTTCTTCTTCTTGTACTTCGCCGTCGATAAACGAGATGCCAGCGGCCAAGCGGTACGCGTTGCGCCGCGCGATGGGGTCTTCGAGAGACGAGGCCACGGCGCGGATGCGCTCTTCCCAGCCGTCGGCTTCGAGCGCCGCGATGAGCTGGTCGATGGTCTCGTCGAGCTGCTCACGGGGGGTCTGACGATTCGAGATATACTCAATTGTTGCAATGAGTTGCTCGCGCTCGATGTCCGAGAGTTCGCCATCGGCTGCGGCCATCAAGAACGCGGTCTCGATCAGCGCGCCGTTGCCCACAGCGGCAGGCTCGCCGAGCCACGACGAGGCGGACTCTTTGAGTCGTTCGAGGTTCTCGTTTGCTTCGCTTTCCATGGAGATCTTCTTTCGTTGGAGCTTTGGGGGGGAGGTGAGGTCTTTAGGACTTTTGTGCGCGGAGTGTATCAAGAGCCTCGCGGCTGTGTGCGCTAGTCTTCACGCGCGTAGGGCTCTCCGCGCAGAATTGTAAACGCGCGATAGAGCTGCTCTGCGAGCGTGATGCGCGCGAGCCTGTGGGGCAGGGTCATGGGTCCAAGCGAGAGCTTCCACGCGGCGCGGTCGCTCAGGGCCTCGGGGATCCCAGTGGCTCCCCCGAGGATAAACACTGGCACCGCGGCGCTCTCTAAGCGTGCACCCACGCGCTCGGCGAACGCGGTGGAGTTCAGGGGCTTTCCGGTGACCTCGAGCGCGACGAGCTCTGCGCGGCCCTTGTGCGCGCTCACCACGCGGTCGACCGTGTCGGCCAAGCGGGCGCTGCGGTCATCGATCACTTCGAGCTCTTCAAGCGACGAATAGCGGCGAATGCGCTGGTAGTACTCGTCGAGCAGCGCACGTGCGCTGCGGTCTTTCATGCGGCCCACCGCGACGATGACGAGCTTCACAGGTCAGTCTTCGTTGTCTTCTTCGTCGTCTTCGTCTTCGTCTTCGTCGTCATTTTGCAGGGCAAATGGCGGTGAGATCAACGCGGCCGTCATCATCGAGCGCATCTCTTCTGGCAGCTCAACGCGAGGGGCGTCCATCCAGAGCCCTTCGATGTCGTAGTACTTTCGCGCTTCGTCCAAGAAGACGTGGACCCAGACGTCGCCGCAATCGAGCACGATCCACGCAGAACCACGGCGAGCGTCATTGCGTGGGTGTCGCCCTTCGAGCTTGACTTGGTTCTCGACGGCCTGCGCGATGGCGCCGACGTGGGTGTCCGAGCGACCCGTCATGAGCACGACGTAATCCGTATAATCTAATCGGTCGTTAACATCGATGACCTCAATGCGGTCGGCTTTTTTATCCAGGCCCGCTTCGACGAGGGCCATGGCGAGCTTGCGGCTCGCTTCGCGGCGCAGGGTGATCCCGTCGCTCTTGGGGGGAGCGAGCGAGCGGGCGGGCTTCTTGATGGCCACGCCGGGGGATTTCTTGGCGCTTGAGGGGCTGCTCTTGCGTGAAGCGGCCTTGGGAGCAGCTTTCTTCGCAGCGGCTTTGGGTGCCGTTTTTTTGGCAGCGGGCTTGGCTGCACCGGCGGCTGAAGAGGTCTTGCGTAAGGGCTTCTTGGGGAGGGTCACGGACAACGGGGCTTTCTAGAGAACAACAGGAGAGACACAGGCACTCAGCGTGCGAACTGTGCCCAAGCATCGGGCAGGGGACCACCGAGCAAGCGCTCGGCGCCGCTGCGATCAAGGATCGCAAACTTGAAGCGGGCCGTGTAGGCACGTACGCCGTTCTGTGCAAGCTCGGTCTCGATCTCGACCACGCGGCCGAGGTCCTTGGTGATACGAGCTTTTCCGGTGATTTCGCTGCCAATACGCACGGGAAGGGCGAACCGCGCGTCGATCGTCATCGTGAAACCGAACTGCTCTTTTTGCGCGATAATCACCCACGCGGCGAGCTCGTCGGCGAGGGCGGTGACCAGCCCACCGTGCATGATCCCCGGGGGACCTTGGTACTGCTCGCCCGGAGTGAAGCGCGTGACGAGCCACTCTTGGTCGCGCTCAAACGTGAGGCGAAACCCGATGGGATGCGTCGGAGCGCAGCCAAAGCAGGGAGAGTCTTCGCCAAACACGTGCCCATCCAAGGGCGAGGATGGTTCGCTCACGAGGTCACTCACGGAAGTTCTGAAACTGCAGCTCAATGTCGATCTCGAGCGCGCGGAGCATGGCGATGGCGCCCTGCAAATCGTCACGGTTTTTGCCGCTCACGCGCACGGTGTCTTCGTGAATCGAGGCCTGCACTCTGAGCTTCGAGGACTTGATCGCGTCGATCACGGTGCGTGCGTGTTCGCGGTCGATCCCCTCTTTGATCTTGACCAATTGGCGCACCATCGAGCCGCCTGCGGGCAGGGCTTTTTGCGGGTCCACGTGCTTGAGCGACACCTGCCGTTTGACGAGCTTCTCTTTGAGTACATCAAGGGCTGCCTCGACGCGCCCCTCGGAGTTGGCCAAAATCACGAGGCCATCGGCGGTCTTCTCGATGCTGGCGTTGGTGTCTTTGAAGTCGTAGCGCTGCGCGAGCTCTTTGCGCACTTGATTGAGCGCGTTGTCGACTTCGGGCCAATTGACTTTTGAGACCGTATCAAACGTTGGCATAGCGACCGCGGAGCCTACACTGAGTCACGCGTAACAAAAGCACATCACGCACGCACAGCGAGATTTTGCAGCCCATTGTGACGCAACGCGCTTAGCTCCAGCGGTGCACTTGCTCGCTGCGGGGCGCCAGCTCGTCGAGCAGCTCGATGAGGCTCTGGGTGACCTGCAGCACGCGCTCGGGCGCGTTGAGCGCGTCGAGCACACGCTGCCGCGCGCTGCCATCGATGAGGAGCCTCTCGGCGACGAAATCACTGAGCTTTGCTGCGGAGATTCCTTCGGGGATCTCAAACGACACCGACGGGCTGCGCGCGCGCGCAAGGGCCATCAAGCGACCGACGAGGGACAGCATCGTCATGCGATCGGTGGGGGCGCACTCTGCAAGCTCGCCCACGGGCTCGGGCAAGAGCGTGCAGTGCACTCTGCGGTAGAGTCTCTCGCTGGGTTCTTCGCGGATTTGCGCACGCGAGATTCCCTCGAGGATGAGATTGTAGCGCCCATCTGAGAGTCGATGATGGGCAGTGATTTTGCCCACCGTTGCGATCTTGGGGAGCGCGGGATTCTCGCCCTCTTGCGCGTCGCTGATGCCCGCGAGGACGAGGTAGGGTTGGGTGTCGAGGGCGTCGCGAACCATCTGCCGATAGCGCGGCTCAAAGATGTGGAGGGGCATCTGTTGCGACGGAAACAGCGCCGCGCCAGGCAGCGGAAACACTGGCATCACGGTGATCAAAGCGTCACGCAACTGGTCGACGGACATGCGCTCACTCTACGCTACCGGAGCCCGCAGTGCTTGCCCTGGGCCAAGCGTCGTTGGCTTTACGCCGAAGCGGATTGCCCACGCGAAGCGCTGCGCGGAGTGAGCGTTGTGGTCCAGCGTGTGCCGTCGCAGGTGAGCGTCGCGCCCAGGTGAGCCGCGAGCTGTTTGCCGATCGCCAATCGACCCTGGCCAACGAACTCGGCTTCGTCGGGCAGCGGCGCAAAGACCGAGAGCGAGACCCGCGAGTCGACGCTGTGGGCCATCACGGGCATGCGGCGAATCGCAGAGCGTGAGAGCAGCTTGAGCAGCGCGAGGGTCATCGCAGAGGTCGGGACCGGGACCTCGCTTGAGACACACAGCGTCGCGGCGGGGACGCCGTTGGCTTCGAGGTAGGTGTTGAGTGGCACCGCAGCGCTCAGCTCGTGGGGGGGCGCTTCGAGCAGGGTGAGCGCGAGGGCTGCTTCGTGAAGCTCGGTGAGCAAGATGTCCAGAGCCATCAGGACTGGCACGGTGGCGCTGCTCTCTTGCTGCTCAAGGGCGCCGACGAACGAGTCGAGGAGGCCACACACGCGGAGCAACAGCGTGGTAAAATACTGCTGAATCGTCGCGTGGTCGTGGTTGATCAGGTTCACCCCGCTCGTGCGCTGTCCAGGTGAGCGCGCTCCGTAGAGCGCGACCTCGGTGAGCCCGGCGAGCGCGTTGGCTTCGACGAGAGCGTACTGACGCAGGCGCGCGGTCAGCATCGGGGACCTCGCTGCGGATTGAGAAGAGGTCGCGAGGCGCACAAACCGGCGCGCGCTCTCGGTGGTCTCTGCATAGCGTCGCGCGGAAGAGTTGCTGTAGGTCATCGATGAAGCCCTCCAATGGCAGGGGAGCGACCATTCACAAGTCGGGCCAAACTGAATGCCCCCTCCGGTTCTGTGAAATGACAGAGAAATTTCTGAGCGCGGGGCGAGGGCGCATTGCAGTCGTGCAAACCGGCCATTGCGAGACCTTGCACCTGCGTCAGCCAAAGACCTCGATCGCGCTCGAGGTCATCGCGTCCGGCGCGTCGAAGGCCAAGAACGCGAGGGTCTTGGCGACGTCGTCTGCGGTCATCGCGGGTGCGAAGCCCGAGCCCACGAGCATTTGGGTGTCGACGCTCCCTGGGAGGACGGCCATGGACTGGACGCCGTGGGCCCGGTTCTCTTCGGCGAGGGTCTTCATGAGCCCGACGAGGGCCCACTTCGAGGCGCAGTAGGCGCTCGCGGTGGGCGAGCCCAGGGTGGCGGAGATGCTCGAGACGAAGAGCACGCGGCCACGGTGTGCTGCTCTCATTTGCGGTAAAAAAGCACGCGAAACACGAAACGCTCCCGTGAGATTTACGTTGAGCGTGTCGCTCCAGAGCGCGTCGTCGGTCTCGTGAATGAGCCCTCGTCGTACGATCCCTGCGTTGTTGACCACGGTGGTCACGGGGCCCTCGAAGAAGCGCGCGGCTTCGTCGTGCATGTGCTGTACCTCGTCGGTGCTGCCGACGTCACAGACCACTGGGTGTGCGCACTGTGCGCCGTGGCGTTGTCTGAGTGTCTCTGTGACCTCCGCGAGCTCGTGGGCTGAGCGGGCGCAGAGCACGACGCGTGCGCCGCGGGCGGTGGCTTGTTCTGCGAGGGCTCGGCCGATTCCGCGACCCGCGCCGGTGATCACCATGTGGTGTGGTTGCGGCATGAGAGGGCTCTTACTATGTGAAATCAAAGAGAAAATGACTGATCGAGGTCAGCGTGTCGAGGGCGCTTGGGTCGCTGCGAGGGCGGCGAAAAAGAGGGCGCGGTCGGGGCCTTCGGTGGCCATGGTTCCCGAGAACGCGGTGGTGATGACCGAGGCATCGCGCTGGGTCTCGCCGCGGACTGAGAGGCAGTCGTGCGAGGCGTGCAAGAGCACCGCGGCGCCGCGGGCACCGACGCGTGTGCAGAGGCTCTGCGCGATCGCGACCCCGAGGGACTCTTGAAGGACCAGCCGATGCGCGAGCGCCTCGACGAGCTTTACCAGCGTACCGAGGCCCAGCACGCGCGCGCTGGGCAAATAAGCGACGTGGGCACGCCCGGTCGAGGGCAGCATGTGGTGTGGGCACACGAAGCTAAAGCGAATGTCGCGCAGAAGTACGAGGTCTTGCGAGGTGGCTTCGACGCCGTCTTGCAAGAGGGCGTCGAGGTCTACGGAGTATCCGTCAAGCAATTCGCTGGCTAACATCGTTGCGACGCGCGAGGGCGTGTCGGCGAGCTCGGGGTCTGTGTCCAGCGGTGCCCCGAGCGCACGGAGCAGGTCTTTGACCGCTTGGCGTGCGCCCTCGAGGTCTACCGACCCAGGCCCATCGGTCGCTTGTGTGACGCGTGAAGAACTCACGGGCCGGACACTACACCATGCGTGGCGTCGCTCGATCGGGACTGCGAACCCGCAAGAAAAGAAAAAATGATGTCCCCTCCGCGCAACGTCTTGGACCTTGGCTGCGATGAGCGGGCCCAGTGGTCGCGTTGCGTGGTGCAGCGCCACCCCACCGATGGAGTACCAGCGATGACTACGATTGTTCGGACAGCGATGCAGGTTCAGGTACGAGAGACCGCGACGCGGGTGACCCCGCAGCCCGCGGGGAGACAGTTTGCAGCGGCACTTGCCCAGGGGGGCCAAGCGCTGATTCGGGTGGCGATGACCGCGGCGGCCCATGTCCCTGGGGTCGATCTGGCGGCAGCCGCGCTGCGGGGCGCGGGGGTGGGCGACGGGGCCGCGGTTCCGAGCACGGGAGTGGCCTCGCTGGGCGGGAGCAACACGGCCTCCGCAGGCAGCGCTGTCGGCGCGAGCGCTGAGGGGCCCGCGGTCGGCGGGGGGGGCACAGGTGGCAGTGGGGGCACAGGTGGCGCGGGGGGCGCGGGAGCGGGCGGCGATGGGGACTTGCTGGCCCGCGGGCAAGAGATGTCCATGCGGATGCTGCGACTTCAAGAGTCCATGGCTGAAGAGAACCGTCGCTACACGGCCCTGTCCAACGTGATGCACGCGCGTCATGAGATGGCCAAGAACGCGATCGGTAATATTCGCTGAGCGAACTTTTGGGGGGCGAAGGTCATTGGGTTGCGCGGGATTTTCTCGCCGCGACAGGGTAGAATCGCGGATTGAGAGTCGTGAGGAGCATCGGGCGTGACATCCATCAAACCACCAGCAGGATCTAGTCCCACGGGCAGCAACGTTTCGCTTGGCGAGACTTCGGGCAAAGAAGCGCTGCAGGGGCCGGCGTTTGGTGCGCGCGTGTCGGGTGAGCCTCCGGTGGATGCCAGCGCGAAGACCACGCAGACGAGCGGAGCACAGTCTGCGACCTCAAGCGCGCAGACCGTGGCGGATCTTCGGGCGGGGCGCATCACGCCCAACGAAGCGGTCTCGCAGCTGACCGACGCGGCGATGAAAAAAAACCGGGTTCCGCCCGCGATGCGTGCGGCGGTAGAGCAACAAGTTCAAGCGTTTTTGCAGAGCGATCCGGTGGTGGGTGAGCTGCTGCGCCGCATGGGGGCGACGCTCCCAGCGGCAGAGACATAAAGGTTGATAGCGCGCGTGACTCGCAACAGAGCAGTGGTCGCACCGGTGGTGCTTGGGTTGTGTCTGGTGTCGAGCGCGTGCGAGCGTAGAGCGCCGCAGCCCGCCCCACGCAGAGAAGCACATACCGCACTCAGTGAACGCGATTCACCTGCAGATCTTCAAGACGTCCTTACCGATGCTCCGACGCTCATGGGGATCACTCACGAAGAGCTCCTGCGGCGCGCGGACGCTGAAGTGCAAGATGCGCAGGAGCCTCCGGTGCGTGTCGCCGGGCATCTCGCTGCGGCGGACACGGCCTTCGTCGACGAGGCGCCAGCCGACGTGTTGCGTGGGCAGTACGCCCTCACGTTTGCCGACGAGCGACAGGACGCTCCGGCGGTCGAGCGCGCGCTGAAGCTCGACGACCAGGGCGAGCGGATGACGGCGCTGTTTTATGGGACGGGGCTCGTGTTGACGCCGGGGCTTCGCGTGGCCGCGCGGCGCACATTGAGCGGGTTTGTGCTGTTGAGCGCAGACCAGAGAGCGCACCGCGCGATGGACCCTGACGCGCTGCGGGCGTGGTTTGTGGGCAGCGCGCTGGGTGCCCAAGCCCCGCTCGCGATTCGTCGGCAAGAGAACACGGTGACCGCGTCGCGCGAGGGGTTTGCGGTGCAGCTGGACCTCGCGGCCGAGGGCCCTGTGCGCTCGCTGAGCTGCATGTTCTTTGTGGGACTGCTATTGGGCGGAGACGCAGGGGCGCTGCGGGCGGGCTGCGAGGGGGCGAGGGCTCCTTTGCGGGTGACTTTGCGCGCGCGTGGGCTGGCTACATTGCGGTTTGTCCGTGGCGTGAGCGAGATGGTTCAGCTGCCTCGGGCCGCGATGGCGGTGCCGCCGGCGGGCGCGATCGAGCAGGTGTTTGAGCTGCCAGCGCGGGCAGAGTCCGGGATGTTCTTGGGGCCGAGCGAGCTTGGGCGGCTGGTCCCGCGGCAAAACGACCCCACGGGCCGGGGCGTCGCGCGGGATCTCGTGGGCGATCGCTTGGTCGTGAGCAACCGTGCGGCGAGCTCGCTCTTGTTGTTTGTGGATGACGCGGCGGTGGGCTGGCTCGGGCCAGGGCAGCGCGCAGAGCTTGGAGGGCTCACGCTGCGACGGCACCAGGTCCGCGCGCGCACGCTCGACGGGCAGATGCGCACCGAGAACGCGTGGGTCGCGGTTCCGGGCGAGTGGGAGATCCCAGCGCTTCGCTGAGGGCGTCGTGAGCGAGGGCCTGCAGGGAGGTCTCGCGCGCGTGACGCGGTGGCTGTTGGCGCCTACTGCATCTGGCGGATGTGGAGCGCACGCGAGGCGTGATATTCGCGCTCATCGAGGAGCGGGAGGTCTTGGCTCTCGAGCTGTGTCTGGCGCTTCGCGGTCAAGCGCTCGATGATCGAACTCACGATGTCAAAGCGGGTCGAGAGACGGTAGTAGTCGTCTTGGTCGACCTCTCCCAAGAGCTCAAGGGCGCTGCTCAGCAAGGGGCGGTCTTCGTCACGTACGATGAACGCGGCGCGGGGCGTAGCGTCTTGTCCTGCGATGGCCTCGAGGGCGAGGGCTTCGGGGCACAGGGCTAAAAAGACCTGCTCGAGCTCAAGCCGCCAGTCGGACTTGTCGTCGTCTACGAGCACCCAGCGGGCGGGGTAGAGCGCGCGGATGAGCTCTCCCCAGTAGGCTCCGGCGGCGGCCGCGATGAGTGATTGTACCTCGGGTTTTGCCTCACGAAGTAGCGCGAGGGCGTGGTCGAGTAGCGGGAGCGTGTCTGGGGTGTCATCGAGGGCAACGCCTACCTCGCGCAGGACAAACGCGTGGCACGCGTCCGAGAGGGTCTGCAGCGTTGCGGGGAGCGCTGGGCGGTCGAGCAAATCGTCGTTAGGAGTGTCCATGGCGGTCGTCTACGTGCGCTGTGCGGTATAGCGCAAAGGGTGTGAGATGTGGGCTCACGATCGGCCTGTTGTGTCTTGCACGTCGCAAGATCGCAGCGCTTCTGTGTATCTTCGCCGCCGCAGATCGTCTGGAGCGTTTTTGCGTGTGTGCAGAAGCTCTAGGCCATCATGCGGCGCATGACGCGAGAGCTTGGAGCTACCGATGAAGGCACATGACGACGTTGCATTTGCAGGCGTGCTCGGGTCGACCCAGCGTGAGGTGTCCTTTGTGCCCACGCCCGACGGGGGCTCACGGCGGGTTGAGCTGGTGGTCTCGCTCAATACGGCGACCGATCCGGCCCTCGCGGAGGCTGCGACGGCCGGCACGCTGCATCGGGTCGAGAACCTCGATCTTGCGGTCGTGTATGTGTTTCATGATCCGGTTGGACAGAGATTTACGCTGGTGATTCCCAGTACGCGCGCGCACGAGTCGTTGGCGCTGCGGGCGGAGTTTCTCAAGCAGCTCGCGAACGAGCGCGTGGTGGCTCTGCCTGCGTATGTGCGCGAGGCCCACGCGGTGGTGGGCGCCGAGGGGCTGCGCAAATGGTTGGCCGAGCCGGACCCTCGCGTGGTGGCTGCGCGCGAGGCGACGTTGCTTCAGCGTGAAGAGCGCTTGTTGCACCGCGCCGAAGAGATCACCCGGCGCGAAGACGACGTGCGTGAGCGGCTCGAAGAGTTTGACCTTGAGCGCGCCACGGTGACCCGTCGAGCCGAAGAGCTCGCGCAGCAAGAGCTTGTTTTAATTGAACAATCTCGCTCGGTCGAGGACTCTCATGCGCAGCTAAGGGACGAGTGGAACCAGCTCGCGCAGGCCCGTGACGCGATGGCACAGGTGAGCGGTCCGCAGGCTGCGAACGTGGCCTCGTTGGGCGACATGGTCACTCGCGCGCAGGGGGACGTGAGCCAGCCGTTTGACCTCACGCCGCGCAGCACGTCGCCGATTCTCGAGGCGCCGCCACCACTCGAGAGCGTCCCCGAAGAGATGGAGCCTCTGCAGGACGCAGAGGACGCGCTGTTGCTCGACGCGACACCGATTGAGGCAGACCTTGAGCCCATGGAGGCGATCGAGCCCATGGAGAGCACCGAGGCCCTTGAGCCCATGGAGGCGATCGAGCCCATGGAGAGCTCAGAGGACCTGCCGTTGGACGGCGACATTGAGCCGCTGGCTGAGTCTGAGATGCTCGAGGCGCTGCCCCTTGAGGCCGAGATCGAGGACTCGTCCATCGAGCCGACGCCCTTGGAGGCCGACATCCACTGGCTCTCGAGCGGGCGCGACGCGCGCGCGGCGGTGGTGGACGGCGAGGTGAGGGTGTGGCTGCGTGGGGACGCCAAGAGCGTGCATGCGCTGTCGCACAGTGACGCGGTGCCGGTGCTTGAGGCGTCTCCCGAGGCAGAGTTTCCGCTGGTGCTCTTGTCGGTTGTGACAGGCGATGGTGCGCAGCGGCTGGGCAGGGCCCTGTTGGATCTCACGCACGCCGAAGACCGCGCGGTGCTCGACGCGCTCTCTCGGGAGTCTCGCGTGCGCGTCGAGGTGATCTCGCGTGACGGTCGCGCGCTCGGGGGTCATGCCCTCGCGATGTCTGGCGGCGAGGCGCACGCGCGGATGCTGGTCGAGACGGTGGGTGCGCGTTTGGCTGGGGATTCTGCAGGGCGATCGCGCGAGGCGGACCGCATGTTGCGCGAGGGTGTTGCCTACACAGAGACCGATGAGTCGTGGGAGCGTGCGCTGCGTGACGAGCAGCTCTTGGCCACGGCGGCGGGCGTCGACGCGGCGCGCGCGCTGCTTGATGTGATCGCCGAGCCCGAGGCGCGGGGGCGCTGGCAGATGGCACGAGGGGTCTCGACGAGCTTGCTTGAGAACCTCGAGCGGCGGGCGCTCTTTGCGATGTTGCGCATGGGCGTCGTGCTCTCGCCGGCGCTGATCGGGAGGGCGCTTGCGCTCTCGATTGCTGGAGATTCGCTGGCATTCGCGGGCAAGGCGCTCATGGCGTTTACGCGGACGTGCGTGAGCGGTGTGGCCAGCGTGGGGCTCTCGCGGGCTGACGCGTACCGGCGGCTGAGCGGCTTGGTTCAGTGGGCTGCGGGCGAGGGGCTTGTGGGAGAGCAGGTCGCGATTGAGGTCTACGACGAGCTCGAGGCGCTGTGGGATCCTGAGAACCTCGACGGGCCCGAGTCCGACGATCCTCGCGCTGTCGTCTCGGACGCCGAGCTCAAGGTGCTCTCAGACGCAGAGCTTCGGCGCTGGTGTCTGCATCCCAAGGTCCGCGCCAAGGCTGCGTTGTTGTTGGCTGCACGTGACGCGCAGTCTCACGCGCTCTTGCTCGGGCGTGTGCTTCGCGCGGTCACGCCCAAAGACGCCGCGCCGATTTTGGCCGAGATGCTGCGCAAGGGCGACGAGCTCGGAGACGCCTGGGTAGACCTCGCCTCGTCGAGCAAGCCCACGGCGGCCGCGGCGGCTGCGGTCGCGATCGCGAAGATTCGTTTGCGCAGGGGGCTGTTGCCCATGATCCAGCGGGCGCTCTCGCACGAGGCGACCGAGGCGCAGTTGTATGGCTGGGCTGTGGGCGAGTTTGGTGCGGGCGCGGTGCGGGCGCTCACCGAGAGCATGGTGGACGGCGGCGGGATCGAGCGGACGAGCTGGATCCTCGCGCACGTGGTTCGTGGAGGCGGAGGGCGCGAGGTAGAGCGCGTGCGTCAGCAAAACGAAGGGAGCATCGCGCAGGCCGCGATGCGCGCGGTGGGTGCGGTCGATGACGCGCGCGAGTATGACAGCGCGCTGCGTTCGGGCAGGGGAATCACGCCTGCCGAGCGCGCCGCTGCGGCGCTGATCGCGGCGTTGCAATCGTGACCGCGTCACGCGCCGAGTGAAGGTAGCAGTGGACAGCGCAAGGGATGCGCGACTAGCATCGACGGAGCCACTTCATGCGGATTGGGATTTTTAGCGACGTTCATGCAAATCTAGAGGCTCTCTCATCGGTCATCGAGGCACTCCGTCGCGAAAAAGTCGACGTTCAGTACTGTCTCGGTGATGTGGTGGGATACGGAGCTTCTCCTAACGAGTGCACGGACATCGTGCGGCGTGTGGCCAAGGTCACGATCTTGGGCAACCACGACGCGGCGGTCGCCGGGCGCATGGACTATTCGTACTACTACGAAGCTGCGCGCCGCGCGCTGGACCTCCACGCGTCGTTGCTGTCGCAAGACAACATGTCGTGGCTGCGGTCGCTCCCGTACAAGCACGACATTGAGGGCGCGAACGTGACGCTCTGTCACGGCTCGCCGGTGCGCCTCGAAGAGTTTGACTACATCTTTGCGCCTGAGCAGGCCCGTGAGTGTCTTCCGTACTACGACGAGCTCTCGCAGCTCACGATGATCGGGCACTCGCACTTGTGCAAAGTGTTTGAGTTCTCAGAGAGCGACGTCGAAGAGCTCCCGGCGCGCAAGTTTACGCTCAAGCCCAACCGCAAATACATCGTGTCGGTGGGCTCGACGGGTCAGCCTCGTGACTACGACAACCGCGCGAGCTTTGTGATCTTTGACACGGTCACGCGGGTGTTTGAGTTTAAGCGCGTCGAGTACGACATCGAGAGCGCCGCGCAGAAGATCTTTGGCGCACAGCTCGAGCGCAATTTCGCTCACCGATTGTTTATCGGGGTCTGAGCGTTCGCGGATTGGGGATGGTCGGGGGAGTTGGGCGCGCTGGGGCTCTTCGCGAGGCTCGCGAGGTGAGATCACGAGAAACCCGGTAGGGGCCGGGATTGAGTGATCTGAGATCATCAAAAACGCGCGCCACGGTGACTTCGGAGGGGTTGTCCACTGGTCGCGAGCGGTGGCGTGTGGCTTACTCAGAGAGCTCGCGGATGTGTGGGCGTGGGAGGTGTAACTTGCACGCGGGCGCACACTTTCTGGCCAACGGCATCGACGCGAGCGGCTCTCCGCTCGGAGATCTGTGGCGCATCGATGGGATGACAGGCCAAGCGTTTGGCTTTGGCAACGTGCTGCCCAGCGGAGGTTTGCCCGACCTCTCGTTTGACGATCACGGCGATGGCCTGGTGTATGCCGGAGGCTACGTGGGCACGACGTGGTACCGCGACCTGTGGATCACACGCGTCACAGGTGATGTCGCAAACACTGCGTTTGTCCACGATTTTGCGTGGGATGGGCTCGCACCGACCGCGCGCTACGCGGTGGTCGCAGACCTTGAGCACGGGATGTTCTGGGGCGTCCCAGGCTCGCAGTTGGCAGGCAACCCCGCGCCGCAAGGGATCTACTATCTCGACGCGGCGGGGGCCTCGTTGCTCTCGCAGCAGGGCTCTACGAGCGCTGCGCGAAGCGCGTCACCGGGTGGCACGCCCGTGGACCTCGGTCGCCGCACCGACGATCGCGCCGCTCGCACACCACGCGCTGCGGTGATCGCTCGGACGACTGGCCGACGCCCAGTCGCGAGCACGCGGGCGCGGCAAGAGGGCCCTCAATGAGCACGCGCTGGACGCTCTCGATGCTGTGCGTACTCGGTGCCTCGTGCAGCGTGCGCAACGGCATGGGGGACAGCGGCGCGGATGCGGGTAGCGAGCTTGCGGAGGTGCGTGATGCAGCGCGAGTGACACGAGATGCGGGCAGCGATGCAGGGGACGCTAGAGGCCCGCTGCCGTGGGCGGATGGGACGTTGCGTGTCCAGGAGATTACGGTGGAGTGGGGCTATCCACGCTCAAGCTATGGTCGTTGCGAAAGTGCGCAGTTGGTGGCGCCTGCGGCTTGGTTCGGGGCCTACAGCGCAGCATTTTTGAGGGACCAAAGGCTCTACTACTCGGTGATGGGCTCGCCAGGTTTTGTAAACGTAGAGACTGGAGAGATCCGCACACTGATTGAGCCTTCACGGGTTCAGATGGGGTATTCGGGATTTCCTGTTCGCAGTCAGGGGCGATTCACCCTCGCCGTGCAATCATTTTACGAGCGCGCACAGGCAATCGTGCGGTTCGACGACCTCTCGGTGACTCAACCTGGACGGGTGATTTGGGCACACCAAGAGATCCCGCCCACGCGTCGCGCGTATGGCACGAGCATCGTTTCGGGAACGGACTCTCTTCTCGCGTTCAACCGCGTCGCGGTAGATCCGGCTTGGAGCGAGCAGATCAACCTGTATGTGATAAACCCCGATGGGACGGGGCTGCGAAATCTTACGTACGGTCGGCCGGACGGTGTGTTTGAGTTTCGAGCCGATGGCGACCGAGTCATCCTCACGCTTGAGGGGCAAATTCAGCTGTGGACGCGAGGTGACACTGCGCCGCACAAGATCGCGCAGACTCAGCGGGCGCAGTGGCTCCCGTGGATCTCGGGGGATCACGTGGTGTGGACCGATCAGCGGCACGGCGTGCGAGGGGACCGTGTGGACCCGGACAACCCCGAGATTTACTACATGAACCTCCGGACCCAAGAGGTCCGTCGCATCACCCACGACCCTCCTGAGCGGCCCGTGGTGCAAGACAAAGCGACGGTGCAAGGCGACTGGATCGTGTGGGTCGATCTTCGCCACGCGTCTGCGCCCAATGGCGGGTTTTTGGGCGACCGCATGGCGATCTACGGCTACCACATTCCCACTGCGCGAGAGTACGCGCTGGTCAACGACGCGGGATGTCGCGCGAGCCATCCGGTGATCTTCGGCGAGCACGTGTACTTCGACGGATTCGTGCCCTCGGTCAACCGCAGCGCCATGTACCGGGTGCCGCTCCCGGTGGTCCCGTAGCCCCATCCGGCGACGTCGCCGGGGTGCTGCCGGCGACTCAATGTGGCGAGGATCGTGCGCGAGAGCTGATGGCGTGGTGTGCGCAGTGGCGTGACGGTGTGGCATGCTTGGGGCGATGACGCAGAAGACCGTGTTTGAAATCGCTGGAGAGCTCGCGCAGGCGCATGTCGAGGACGATCCGCAAACGACCGCGGTGTACTATGTCGAGGGCGTGCACGATGAGATTAGGCTCGTGGAGGTCTCAGGTTCGCTTGGCAACGGCGGCGTTGGTGAGGTGCTGCCCTTTCGGTTTAAGCCACAACCCGAACACGGGATTCCGTTTGCGTCGGTGCTGGTGCTCTTGAGCCCCTCTGAGTGGACCCAGGTGCAAGCCGGAACGCTCGAGCTCCCACAGGGCTGGGACCTCGACAAGCTCAAGAAAGTGGTGTGATCCGTGGCGACGTCGAGAGCATGGGCTGAAGCTTACTTAGCTCAGGCGCGGGCAGACCTCGACGCTGTGTCCGCGATCGGGTCTGCGTCGCCCTCCACGTCCGCGATGCTCTGGCAGATGGTGTTTGAGAAGTACGCCAAGGCTGCCCTCTTGAGGCAGGGCTCTGTGGCGCTCGCGACGGTTCAGACAAGCCACAAGGCCGCATCGCGAATGATCGAGGCCCTGCGCAGGCAGCGTGACGTGTTTTCGGTGCTCGGAGGTGCGAGGGTCTGGGAGGACGTGCTCTGGCTTGTCGAGGCGCTTGAGCGCGCGCACCCGCAGCTTGCGCAGCCTACGGGACCACGGCTTGAGTACCCATGGGAGGACAGCGCGGGTGAGGTTTGGTGGCCGGCCAAAGACCTGCAGATTGCGCAGCAATTATCCGATCCGCGACGTGGAATCGCCGTGCGGGTGCTTCGGTTTGCGCGGCTTCTCGATCAGCACTTCGAGGCGATGTTTGCCTAACTCAGCTTTGGACGCGAGGTGACAAAGCGACGGTGCAAGGCGACTGGATCGTGTGGGTCGATCTTCGCCACGCGTCTGCGCCCAATGCCGGGTTTTTGGGCGACCGCATGGCGATCTACGGCTACCACATCCCCACCGCGCGAGAGTACGCGCTGGTCAACGACGCGGGATGTCGCGCGAGCCACCCAGTGATCTTCGGCGAGCACGTGTACTTCGATGGATTCGTGCCCTCGGTCAACCGCAGCGCCATGTACCGCGTGCCGCTCCCGGTGGTCTAGTAGCGCCACCCGGCGACGTCGCCGGGTACCTGCGTCCGCGGCAATTTCGGGCGCGAGGGCGCTTAGTCCAGCGCGGCTGTGGGGACGATCGCGTGGGACATCGCGACCGCGCACAGCGAGACCATCGCGGCGATCAGCGCCACGGTGCTCAGTGTGGTTTGGGTGCGCGGGCTGTCCTGCGTGGTGCGCGCGCTGTGGAGGGCGAGGGCGAGGGCTAACGCTGCGGCGGCGAAGCCCCAGTGGAGGTGCCGATCGAGGAAGCTTCCGGCCCGGAGGGACTGGGCGTAGACGGCGCGGCGGTGGCCGCTCTCGAAGCCGGGGAGGGCCCAGAGGGCGCTCGCGAGGGTGGTGAGGGCGAGGGCTCCGGCGGCGCGACTGGCGAGGGCGCGGAGGCGTGCTGACAGGCTCAGCCGGGCGGTGAGCAGGGCGGGCACAAGAGCGCACGCAGAGAGCACATGGAGGTATCCCACGGGGCTCATGGGAGCCACCCGGCCTGGGCGGCGATGGCGAGCCCAGAGAGCACCGCGCCGACCTGGGTCGCGCCGGCGGAGTGCTTGGGCCATCGGCGGGCCAGGGCGACGCAGCCCGCGAGGGCGAGCGCGAGGGCATAGCCGGTGAGCATCAGGCGCTCGTGGGTGTACGAGCGCTCGGACGAGAGCACCGCGAGGGGCGAGGGCTCGGGGCCCAAGAGGTGCTGGCCCACGCGGACGAGGGCATAGAGCGCGGGGGTCCACGCGAGGCCCAGCGCGAGGGCGCCCAGGAGGGCGTCGCGGCGGAGGGGCAGCGGGGCAGGGGGCAGGGGCGAGGGCTCTGCGGGGCTCACGGCGAGCCTCGGTGCGCGCGGACGCGGGGGCACTCGGGGTCGGGGCCCAGCGCGTGGTCGATGAAGCCCGAGACCACTTTGCAGCCCCCGCGGCACACGGTGTGGAGGGCACACTGGGCGCAGGGTTCGGGAGGGCTCTCTGCGAGATTTCTGAATTGTGTCAATGACTTACGCTGGGTCCATTGCGTCGCGAAGGGTGCGCTGGTGGAGCTCTCGTCGGGCTCGTTGGGGACGAAGCTGCAGGGGGCGAGCTGACCTTGGCGGTCGACGGCGGTGAGGTGGCGGCCGGCTTCGCAGCCAAAGATTCCCCACTGGGCGAGGGGGGCGGGGTCGTGGACGTGCTCGACCAAGAACGGGGTCATCGCGCAGTCGATGCGGACGGACACGGGCAGCGTGGGGTCGGTGCTGAGCCGCTGCAGCGTGGGCCAGAGCGCGGTGATCTGTGCGGGGGTGAGCCGCTGGGTAAAATAATCGAGCGAGGCGGCGCGGCCCTGGGGCTTGTAGCGCAAGAGCTGGACCTCGCGCACACCGAGGGCGCACACACGGCGCACGGTGGCCTCGAGCGAGGCGAACGTGCGCTGGGTGAGCACGATGTTGACCCCGACGGGGATGCCGTGGCGGACGAGCTCAGTGATGGTGCGCTCGGCGGTGGCGGCGGCGTCGAACCCGCGCACTTGCTCGTAGCCCCCCGAGACCCCGTCGTGGCTGACATTGACCTGCGCAAACGCACGTAGAATCTCAATGTGCTCGTCGCGAAAGCCCAGGCCGCTGGTGGTGAGCACGGGGACGAGCCCGAGGGCGCGGGCTTCGAGGGCGAGCGAGGCGAGGTCGTCGCGGGTGAGGGGCTCGCCTCCGCCAAACGCGACGGTAAACACCTGCGCTTGGGCCAGGGCGCGCAGCGTGTGCGAGAGCGCCTCGCGGGGGACGTGCGTGCCCTCGGGCGAGGCGTCTTGGTAGCAGCTTGTGCAGCGGGCGGGGCAGCGCGAGGTGGTGGCGACGTGGGCTTCGAGGGCAAACGTGGGGGCCGTGTGATGGCTGAGCCACTGCGGGCCTCCGTCAAGGCCGAGTGTGCGGGCGCGGGCTTGGTCGACGGCGACGAGCGTGTGGTCGGTGAGCATGACCCAGGCGCCAAAGGGCTCGGTGCGCGCGGCGAGGATCGCGGGGTGGCTCACGACGGGTCCTCGGTGACGGCGGGCTCGTCGGGGGCAGGCTCTTCGCGAGGGGGCTCTTGCGGGCTGAGCGCGGCGGCGATGGCGACGAGGGCGGCGGCGCCCACGGTGGCCGAGAGAAAGAGCATCTCGACGGCGCTCCCGATGGACGAGCAGTTAGCGCCGGGGCCGCGGCGCACGGCGAGCACTCCGTCGGGCAGTGTGAGCTGAGAATTCTCAGGCGGAGTGTGTGGATCGGGGTCAGCGTAGGTCACAGCGAGAGTCCATCGAGCAGGCCTGCATCAAAGCGCAAGAGCGCGAGAAACGCGACGCTCACGAGGGCCAGTACGGCCGCGAGCGCTCGCACCATGGCACGAACGCGGGGGGCGCGGGCGGTCGGGCTCGCGGCGACGCGGGTGCTGAGCGCGGCGAGGTAGACCAGCGAGGCTCCGGCGCCGAGCGCGAGCATGTGTGAGACCTCGTGGCGCTCGTTTTGCCACGTGAGCCACGCGCCGCCGAGGGTGAGCACGGACAGGTGCACCCAGCCCAGCGGCCGCGAGAGGGCGTGTGCGAGCGCGCGAGCGTGTCCCTTGCGCACCGCGCGCAGGGCGCACAGAAGGCCCCAGCCGAGATAGAGCGCGAGGGTGAGTGTGCTCGCGCGGGCGAGCGTGTGTCTGCGGGCCATGCGCGAAGCGAGTGTGATTTCGCTGGGTGAAGCGTTGTTGGCTCGGAGCTCTTGCACCGAGCTCTCGGCGCGGCCTGCGGCGATCTGCTGCTGGGTGAGCTGGTGCAGGGCGAGGGCGCGCTGGTCAGGGTCGCTCGCGGGGTCGCTGAGCAGGGCGCGGAGGCAATCGAGCGAGGCGTCGAGGGCGCCGTGGTCGCTGAGGGCCCGGGCCAATAGCAAGCGCGCCGCGGGCCGCGCGGGGGACGCGGGCCACTGCGAGAGCGCGCGAGAGAGCTCAGTGATTTGCGCGGGGGACTGTTGGGAGAGGGCGCTGCGGCGGAGGGCCTCGAGGCGGGTGAGCCCATCAAAGTGATCGACCGCGTAGGGCGCGAGGGTGAGCGCGCGGGCGCGGGCGCGGCCCGCAAACGGGCACCCGGGGTCAAGCGTGCTCACCCGCTCGTACGCGCGCAGGGCGCAGGCGAAGTCCAGCGCGCGGTCACACGCGTCGGCTTGGTAAAACGCAGCGAGGGCGCGAGATGTCTCGTTGCGCGTGGGCTGCTCACTGAGCGACTGCGCTTGCCGGGCGAGGGCGCGCAGCGTGGGCGCATCGAGGGTGTCGCGCTCAAGCGTGCGGCCGAGGGTCTCGAGCGGGTCTGAGGGCTGCGTTTGCGCGCGCGCATCGGGCGCCGCGAGCAGCGAGGCGAGGGTGAGCGTGAGCGCGGTTGTGTGCGTGGCGAGAGTGTGGCGCAATGGTGTGGATGGTCACTGTAGAGTTCTTTTTTGATTACACGTGCCCGTATGCGTACTTGGCGTCGACGCAGATCGAGGCGCTCTGTGCGCGCGTGGGGGCCGAGCTTGTGCTGCGGCCGATGTTGCTTGGGGGGCTCTTTCGCGCAGTGGGCACGGCGAACAACCTTAACGCGACGCTGTTGCCGCAAAAAGCCAGGGTTTTGCTCAATGATCAGCGGCGCTGGGCTTCGCTCTGGGAGGTGGACCTCGCGGTCCCGCGGCCGGGGGGCTATGCGCGCTCGGTCGAGGCGCTGAGGGCTACGTTGGTGCTGCAAACCGAGGCAGACCGGCGCCGCGCGATGCATGCGATTTATCGTGCGCACTGGGTCGATCATCGGGACATTGGTGAGCTCTCGGTGCTCGCGAATGTGCTCGACGGGTGTGGGCTCGACGGGGCCGCGGTGGTCGCGGGGATCGACGACACGGCCAAGCGCTTGCTCAGAGAGAACACTGACGAAGCCGCGGCGCGCGGCGCGTTTGGGGCGCCCACGATGTTTGTCGGGAGCGAGATGTTTTATGGGCAAGACCGCTTGGGGATGCTTGAGCGCGCGCTTGGGGGCAGCCCGCGCGAGCCGGGTGAGGGGCGCTATGTGCGTGAGGGCGCGGCGCCGGACGTGAGCTTTTACTACGATGTGTCTTCGCCGTTTGCGTACCTCGCGGGGACGCAGATCGAGGGGCTTGCGCGGGCGCGTGGGGCGAGGGTGCTGTGGCGCCCGATTTTTCTCGGGGGGCTGTTTAAGTCCCTCGAAGGGCCGACGGCGCCGTTTGCAACTTTCTCTGCGAATAAGCAGCGATTTGTGACCGAAGATCTCACGCGCTGCGCTCTCGCCCTCGGCGCTCCGTACCGGTGGAACACCAGCTTTCCCGTGCGCTCACTCAAGGCGCAGCGGATCGCGGTGGGGCTGTGTCCCGAGGGCGATCAGGGCTCGTTTGCGCGGGTGTCTGCCTGGGCCCAGCGGGTGTTTCGTGCGGTGTGGGCCGAGGACCAAGACCCCGAAGACGACGCGGTGCTCGCGCGGTGTCTAGCCGACGTGGGCGAGGCCCCCGAGGTGCTCGCGCTCGCGACGGATCCGGCGTGCAAACAAGGGCTTATTGTGCGCACGCAAGAGGCGATGGACGCGCAGATCTTTGGGGTCCCGACGTTTGTGATCGAGGGCAAGGCCGTGTGGGGGCAAGACCGCTTGAGCCATGTCGCGCGCATGCTCGAGGGCTGGGCCCCACCCGATATGAATTAGTTTGAAGCGCGCGGTTGTGCTGGCACTCGGGGCGCGCGTCGCGCAGGATTCGCCCCCACAAACACTATGGTCTCTCGCATGCCCTTCGCGCCGCTTGTGGCACCCCTCGCAAAGCCGGTGCAGGTCGACCCTGACCAGTGTTTTGCGCTCCCCGAGACGCTGGGGTTAGACAAAGCCCGTTCGCTCTTGCTTGGCCGCGCGAGGGACTCGTGGCGCCGGCCGGGGGATCTTGAGAGCGCGGCGTTCTTTGAAGAGCCCACGCTGGTGCACCTGCCCGTGTGGCGCGTGGCTGTGCACGCCGAGGGCTTTCACGTGGGAGTCTCGATGGTGAGCATCCCGTCGGGGCGCAACCGCACCGTTCCCTTGCCCATCCCCACGGGCGGAACCGAGTCGCGCGACGTCGTGGTCTTAAGCTCGGGCCGCCGCTTGTTTGCCTCGGATCCCACGCCCGCCCTGGTCATCCCGCAAGAGCGCATGGTGTCCCTCGCGCACGCAGAGCTCTCGGGGCTGCGCGCCGAGCCCGATGTGCCTGGCGAGCAAGCCGAGCGAGATTCTATCGCGCGGGTCAAGAGCGCTATGAGACCGAGCAACGCGCTGTATGCGCGCGCTGAGACCACGGTGAAGGGTCGGGCGCTGGTGTATGTTCCGCTGTGGTGGATGCGGTACCGGTATGACGGCGAGGCGGTGCCGGGCGTCGGGCAAGAGTTTTTTACCGCGGTCGACGGGACCTTTGGGCGCGTAGTGGGCGAGTCGCACCCGAGCGCGTTTCGCGCGATGGTGGGCAAGGTCAAGCGGCTCATCGCGCGGTGACCGTGCGCGGGCGGTAGGTCTAGTGCGCACCTTGGGGCCATGCTATCCCGTGCGCATTCATGGCCTCTCCTGGTGTTCGTTTTGCGTGGGGATCTGTACGGTTTTTGTTCGGCTTTGCGCTGTGGTCTCTCGCCGCGGTGCTGGTCTTTGTGCTCGCCGACGGCGCCGTGCCGATGTGGGCCGCGTGGGTGATCTCGGGGCTGGTGGTCCTTGGGCTCCCGTCGCTGTTTACCAAGCTGCTGTTGCCGCTGTTTCGGCGCTTTGACGAGGGCGCCAAGTGGTGGCACGTCTGGCCGGGGCTGTGTGGCGTTGTGGCGCTGCTCGCCCTCGCGCTCGCGCCGATGTTTGCCAGGGATTTTACTGGTGCACGCATGCTGCGTGTCGAGTCTCGGTACCCCAAGGTTCCGTCGGTTGTGCGCAGGCTGAGCACGCAGCTCGGCATGTGGCTCGCGCCCTCGCACGCACGCGCGCTGACCGCCCTGCACGGTGTCCATGGGGACGGCGGCGTGGTGGGTGACGCGAGCCAAGACGGCGGCGTGGTGACGACAGTGACCACGCTCACCGACGACGATGTGCTGGCGCCCGAAGACGCGGTCACGCAGCCCACGCAAGGCGACGCGGATGCAGCGGTCACAGACTCGGACGCGGTGGTGAGTGACGCGGTCGCGGATCAAAGCGCGAGTGATTCTGCAGGGGATCCCGACGAAGAGCCCGACGCGATGGCAGAGCCCCCAGAGCCCGTTGAGCAGCTTGCGCAGGCCGCTGGCTCGCCGGGCGAGGGCTACACCGAACTGGCGAGGATCAGGGCCTGTGATAACCCCAGCGCGCTCTGGATGGGCGAGCTCTCGGGCGGCGGAACCGACGAGGTCGTCGTCTCGTGTGGCGACGCGATCCACGTGTTTTATCAGCAGAACGACGCGGTCACCGAGCGCACGGTGTTGAGGCCGCGGGTGCCCGCGGGGCAGAGCGGGATGATGTCTCGCGCGGTGATCGCGGACATTGACGGCGACGGGCCGAGAGATCTCGCGTTTTGTATGCGATTTCTCAGCGAGGGTGGCGGCGGACGCGGGGGCAACGCGTGGTGGGCCCGTGGCAAGACCAATGGGCAATTTGAGGCTCCGCGGAGCCTGGTGGGCGCGCTCGATTGCGCGGGCGTTGAGTTTGGCGATGTGACCGGCGACGGGCGCCCTGAGCTCTTGCTGGTCAACGATCACAACCCGTATGCGCCGACGAATAACCTAGCCGAGCTGGTGTGGTACGAGGCGCGTGCGGCGAGGTTTACGCGGCGTGGGGCTGTGCGGTTGTCGCGCGCGGCGAGCTCGATCTGGCTCGACGACGTGACCCGCGACGGGATCTTGGATGTGATGGTTCACACGGGCTGGGACGGCGTGCGCAACAACTGGGTGATCCCTGGGGCGCGGCGGGGGCCGCAGGGGGTGGTGCCCAACAGCGATGTGGGGACCGATGAGCGGAGATTTGTGTTTCCGCAGGGGAGGCTGGACGGAGATACGCGGCCCGACGCGGTGCGCATTGGGACGCAGCGCGAGGTGCATTGGTGGGTGTCGCAGTCGTCGGGGCGGCCGATGCAGACGAGCGCGACGCGGGCGCTGGATTTCGAAGAGTTTACGCCCTGAGTGCGGGCGCTCGGGGAGCGACAGAGTGTGCACGAAACTCGCGCGCACCCCGGGGATGCAGGCAACACTCTCGCCGATGTTGTCCCTCGCCACGCGTGAGCCCTCGCTCCCCGGAATCTCGTCGCCCACAACGGACCCCGCGCCCACTTCGTCGCGTGCGCCGTTGGCTCACAGCACGCAGAGCGCGGCCCGCTACATCGTGGTCGAGGGCCCCATCGGCGTGGGAAAAACCACGCTCACCCGCGCTCTCGCCCAGCGCCTCGAGGCCCGCGAAGTGTTCGAGGTCTTCGAAGAGAACCCCTTCTTGTCGAGCTTCTACCAAGACCGCGAGCGCTACGCGTTTCAGACTCAGTCGTTCTTTTTGCTCTCGCGCTTTCGGCAGCAGCTTGAGCTCTCGCAGCAAGAGCTCTTTCAGCGCCGCACGGTGAGCGACTATCTCTTTGCCAAGGACCGAATCTTCGCGGCCCTCACGCTGAGCGACACCGAGCTCGCGCTCTATGACCGCATGTTCGATGCGCTCTCGCCGCGGCTGCCTAGGCCCGACGTGGTGGTCTATCTTCGCGCGGACCTCGACGTGCTGCTCTCACGGATCGCCGCGCGCGGCCGCAGCTACGAAGCGGACTTTGACCGCGGCTATCTCTTGTCCCTCGCGCGCGCTTACGACGACTTCTTTGCGCGCTACGAAGACACCCCGGTGGTGGTGGTGGACTCGAACGCGCTCAACCTGCGCGATGACTCTGACGCGGTGCAAGCGCTGCTCGACGCGGTGCTGGGCCACGGCCGAGGTCGGCTGCAGTACACGCCGTAGGGGAATGGGTGCATGGGGGATTAGGCTACGGGGGCCCGGGGTCTGCGAGGGTCCCGAGAGGCGCCGCCGTCGAGGGTGGTGGGGGGCGAGAGCCTCGCGGGAGTGCCTCCGCGCGATGGCGGTGCTGCCAGAGACCCCTGCGAGCGCGCGCCCAACTGAGCGGAGCGGGAGCAGAGAGCCTCGCGACACCAGCCCCACGCGAGGGCGGTGCCGCCCGCAGGGCCTGCAGGTGCACCCCCGCGACGACTCGGGCCCGACATGGTTTGCCAATGGCTCGCTTGGGGAGACGACCACGACCTAGCGCGACGACGCCATCGGCAACATGTGACTGTTTAGCTCAATGCACGAAAGTGATTGCCCAGAGAATTTCCAGGAACTCCACTCGCGCGGATGAGCCCCGACGAACGCAATACAGAGCTTGAGCGCCTGTTGGCCGAACGTGAAGTCGAGCTCGAATGGTTACGGCAAAAGATCAAGCGACGCGACGAAGTCATTGATGACTGAAAACACGGCCACCGCACACGTCGCGGTGGCAATTGGGCTCAACAATCGCCAGGGAAAGCGACGTGTTTGCGGGGCGTTTCGCTCGGGGCATGACTGCGGACGAGCGCGGGGTGCTCAGTCGCTCGCACAGCCCAAGCAGCCGCTGCGGTGAAGCAGCGACGCTCTTCACGGGCACCGCTGGGAGGGCGCGCGAAGGGTATGCGCTACGGGGACCCCACCGCCATGGCGGGCTGCCATGGAGGTCCGTGCAAGACCGCCACCCGAGCTCGCGGTTTATCTCCATAAATCCTGCGATTTCACTCGTGGCCTGCCCTTCGCATTGTCCCAGCACACCGCAGATGGAGACACCGTACGACACGTTTGCCAAGGGTCTGATCGAGGGCGCGCTGAGCGTTGGCTCGACGGTCTCGATCGAGCGCTCGGTCACGCTGCCCACGCTCTACAGCGACGCGGTGGTAGACCCCTTCGACGACTCTACGGCCCTCGCCTCGCGCGGAATGCTCGGCCGCATAGGCCGTGCGCCCTGCGTGATCGAGCCCCACGCCAAGTGGCCCAGCGTGTCCCGCGTGGACCAGTGTTTGGCGCGTGCTTCGATGTTGCGCGCCGAGCAAAACTGTCTGCGAATTCTCTGGGTGATCTCAACCGGGAGACCTCGCTCGGTGATCACGGCTTGGGGCCTCAGAGAGTCCCCCAGCTGGGGCCCCGGGGTCTATCTCTCGGGCATCACGCGCGCGCCGCGGGTGATCGTGTTGCGTGAGCTTCCGCGCACACCGGACACGCTTCTCTTGCGCTTGATGGGGCGAGGACGCGTGCTCTGAGACGCGCTTGCGGACTTCGCGGACTTGCCCAAAACTGGCTGGGAGCGACCCTTGGTGAGCCTGATGGTAGAGCGCGTGGGCGACGAGCTCGCGCGCATGACCGGCGATGCTTCGCTGCGAAAGGACCTGCAAATGCGATACGCACAGCTCAAAGAACAAGACGACAACCGCATCCGCGCAGCCGAAGAGCGCGGGATCGCACTCGGTGAAGCCCTCGGTGAAGCACGTGGTGAAGCACACGCCACACGCGATGCGCTACGAAGGGTGATCCGTGCGCGTGGGTGGGGGCTCGACCCGGCGCGCGAAGCGCTGATCGCGCAGACCGAAGCGCTCTCGGTGCTGCAAGAGTGGATCGCGCGTGCGGCCACGCAAGACACGCTCGCAGCGGTGTTTACTGGCTGACCCGGCGACGTCGCCGGATCGAACCGAGTGACTGCATTCGCGAGCCAAGAGCCCCCCCCTGAGCGCCCTCAGCCCGCGGCGCGGGTTAGCACGACGGGGTGCACGTGCCGGTGGCGCACGAGCCAAAGCAGCAGTTCTGTCCGGCGGCGCACGAGCGGCCGCAGGCTCCGCAGTTGCGGGCGTCGGCGTTGAGGTCCACTTCGTACCCGTTGCCCGCGTTGCGGTCGCAGTCGCCGCGGTGGGGTTGGCCATCGCAGATCCGCCCGTAGCGGCACACCGCGTTGGAGCAGTTGGCGGACTGACCCGCGGGAGCTGTGGGGCATCGGTAGCCACAGGCGCCGCAGTGGTTGACGTCGAAGCTCATGTCGACGCAGCTGGTGCCGCAGCGGGTCTGGGCGCCCAGGCAGCTTGAGCCACACGTCGCCGTGAGCCCGTCGCACATGGGAGTCGCGCCCGAGCATACTCGCCCGCACATTCCGCAGTTTTGCGAGTCCACGCGGGTGTCTACGCACACGCCGCCGCAGGTGGTCGCGCCCATGGGGCACACGCACGCGCCCGCGTTGCACTGGAGCCCGCCGCCGCAGATTCGTCCGCACGCTCCGCAGTTGGCCTCGTCGCGCTGGGGGTCTACGCACACGCCGTTGCAGTCCAGAAGCCCGGTGGTGCACTGGCAGTTGCCCGCGCTGCAGGTCTGGTCATTGCGGCAGCGTCGGCCGCAGGCGCCGCAGTTGCGTGGGTCTGTGCTGGTGGCCACGCAGAGCCCGCTGCACAGGGTGGTGCCCGCGGTGCAGCCAGCGGTGCAGACCGGCGGAGTCCCCGCGCAGAAGGGGGTGGCGCCGGAGCAGGTGGTTCCGCAAGAACCGCAATGATTTCGGTCACTTCGGAGGTCTACACAGATGCCCGCGCAGAGGGTCTGCCCTTGGGGGCAGCGGCAGCTTCCCGCGCTGCAGGTGCGGTCGACCGGGCAGGCCACACCGCAAGCGCCGCAGTTGTTCGGGTTGATCGCGAGGTCTACACAGACACCTCCGCAGTCGGTCTGGCCGGTGGGGCAGAGACAGCTGCCGCCGCTGCACGACTGGTCGTTGCGGCAGCGTCGGCCACAGGCGCCGCAGTTGCGTGGGTCCGTCGAGAGCGAGGTGCAGGTGTTGACACAGCGGGTCTGCCCCGCGGTGCAGCCGGTCACACACGAGCGGGTCACAAAGTCGCACGCCGACGTGACGCCCGAGCACACGGTCCCACACGCGCCGCAGTTGCTGGCATCACTGGCGAGGTCTACGCAGACGCCTCCGCAGAGGGTGGTGCCTTCGGGGCAGCGACACGCGCCCGCGACGCAGGCTTGCCCCGAGGGGCACGAGCGGCCACAGGCGCCGCAGTTGACTGGGTCAGCCGAGGTGTCCACGCAGGCGGCACCGCAGAGGGTGCGGCCCCCGGGGCAGCCGCAGGTTCCCGCGTTGCAGGCCTGGCCTGCGGGGCACACGCGCCCGCACGCCCCACAGTTGCGCGAGTCCGACTGCAGCGGAACACACGCCGCCCCACACCGCGTAAACGACCCCGTGCACCCAGAGATACACGTGCGCGTCGAGGGATCGCAGAAGGGCGCGGCGCCCGAGCACACACGGCCGCAGGCGCCGCAGTTGTTCGGGTCGCCCGAGAGGTCCACGCAGGCGCCCGCGCAGCTTGTAAGCCCCATGTCGCAGCCGCACGAGCCGTTGGTGCAGTTGACTCCCGCGGCGCAGGTGCGCCCGCAGGCGCCGCAGTTGGTGCGGTCGGTGAGGCCATCGATGCAGCGGCCGCCGCAGTCAATGCGTCCCCCGGCGCAGGCGCACGTCCCGCCCGAGCACATCTGGTCGGCGCGACATGTGCGGCCACAGACGCCACAGTGGAGCGTGTCGTTGCTGAGGTTAATGCAGCGCGCGGTGGGCCCAGAGCCACAGAGCACTTGCGTGCCCATGCAGCCCGAGACGCACTCGAGCGCGAAGGGGTCGCAGTAGGGGCGGGTGCTGGGGCAGACGGTGCCGCAGGTTCCGCAGTTGTTGGTGTCACTGGCGGGGTCAACGCAGCGCGTGCCGCAGGCGATCAGCCCTGGGTCGCACTGGCACACGCCCCCCGAGCACGCGATCCCCGCGGGGCACACACGGCCACACGCGCCGCAGTTGTTGCGGTCGTTGTTGCCGTCGACACAGGTCGCCCCGCACTGGATGCGCCCCCCTGGGCACATGCAGCGCCCAGAGACGCACGCGTTGCCGGCGGCGCAGCGAGTGCCACACGTGCCGCAGTTGTTGGGGTCGCTCGCGGGGTCTACGCACGACGCGCCACAGAGAATCTGCATCGCAGAGACGCAGCCCGAGACACAGCGCCCGTCGAGCCCCGAGCACATGGGTGTTCCACCCGAGCAGCGCACACCGCAGCCGCCGCAGTTGGTGGCAGTGTCAATGCGCGTCTCGCATCCGTTGGCCGCGTTGCCATCGCAGTTGGCCGTGAGGGGCTCGCAGACCACACCATCATCGCGGGGTGGGGTGACGCGATCGGCGGGCGCATCTGCAGGCGGAGTCACCGTGTCCATGTCCACCGCGCCGTCGTCGGGGGCCATGGCGTCCATGTCGACCGTGCCGTCGGGTCCGGCGACGTCGCCGGGTGGAGCGACCCGGTCGTCGGACAGCATCGTGTCCGTGCTGCCCGTGTCGAGGGCGCCATCGACGGGGCCTGGTGGGGCGGTGCACGCGGCGCTCGCGAGCACCAGCGCAACGAGACCAAGCGAGAGTGATCGCGAACGGTTCATGGGCACTACGCTAACGCGCGGGGTGCGCTGGGGGATAGGCAAAACCCAGCAAAAATACACGCGATCGCGCTGTGGGTAACCGTAGGTGCGCGGCGCTCGGCGTGGGGCTTTAGTCCCTCGACGCAGGGGATTCAGAGGGTTGGCCCAGCCAGGTCATGCGAGGCGTCGGAAGAGTGGGCAAGACCTTGGGCACTACGAGGCGCTTGATCGAGCGCGCTGGGCCGAAGCTCTTGGGCGCGGTCCATGGGGTGTGGGCAGCGTGATTCTGTGGGTGAGAGCAGGGGCTGCGTGAAGAGCGCACTGAACCCTCGCTCGGGTGAGCCTGCCCAATGGGCTCTGGCGACGCTCGCACGCACGTATGTGCACGGCACATACGGCGATGAGCCCATTGGATCCGTGTGCGAAAGAGCAGGGGGTGCGTGAAGAGCGCACTGGGCCCACGCCCGATGGACCCTGCCCATTGGGCTCTGGCGACGCTCGCACGCTCGCATGCACACGGCGCATGCGGCGGGCTCATTTCCCGGGACACGATGGGCCGAGCACCCACTGAAAACGCGATGGGCGAGTGTGGAGTTTATTGACCTCGCTGCGGGGTCTGCACTGCGCGTCCGGCGCCTCCCTCGCATCGCATGCAAGCACTACGTGCCAGCATGCGACGCTCGGTCGACGGCGGTCGCTCCGTGCTTAACGCCCCGCAGCCATCCACTCATCCCCCACGGATTGACCGCGTGACCGAGGCCCCCTTCTCGCCTTCGTCCGGAACGAAGGCAAGAAGGGGGGTCACCCGGTATTTCCCTAGCCCAATGCACACTTGAGCCGCTCGTCAGTGTGACTCGGTCAGGGCACCTGGGGACCCCTGCCCGTTGCTCGTAGCTCGTAGCTCGTAGCTCGTAGCTCGTTGCTCTCATCCGGCGACGTCGCCGGATGCACTCGCGCGCGAGCGCGGAGCGCCCTGGGTGCCGTGGGATCGCGCTTGACCCGGCGACGTCGCCGGGGTAGTGATCTCAGTGAGCTCGCTGGGGCGCACACTGCTCACTTGGCGAGGATAAACCCAGCTCAATCGCGCTCTTGAGCCCGACCGAGTGACCCCTCTTCTTCTCCTTCGTGACGGACGAAGGAGAAGAAGAGGCGCCCAGCCCATCGTGCCCATTGGGGGGTGATGATGAGGATGGCTGCGGCGGGATAAAGCACGGAGCGACCGCCGTCGAGCGAGCGTCG
>JAUXYJ010000073.1 GCA_030694465.1 Deltaproteobacteria bacterium
ACGCCGCCATCGAAGCCACCGTGGACGGCTTCTGCGACCGAGTCCCAAGCTTGATCGCGCCACGCGAGGACAGTGCCGCAAGCGCCCGCGGGTAACACCGCAGCCAGCTCGCGTCATCCCGCGGCGACGGAGGGGTTACGACCTAGACAGCGGTCGAGAGCTGCGGACGAGGAATCCCTCGCGCCCACCAGCGAGGGTGCAGGGCGGCCGCACATGAGTCACCTGCGCGGGGCCCTCGATGTTGAGCTCGGTGAGATCGAGCTCGATGCTCGCGCCCTCGCGTGCGCCCACGCGTTCGGCCCATGCGCGCGGTCGCAAGAGATGCACTTCGGCGCTGCGAATTTGCAGCGCAATCTCGACCCAATCGTCTGTCGACACCGTCGCGCACTCGGCGCTCTCGGGCCCGATGCGATCGCCCAACGCTACCGTCTCGATGGGCCGCTTGCCGCGGTCGGTGTCCACTAACGTGCCCGCGACAAAGCAGCCGCTGAGGCAGAACCATGGCGCGTTCCACGCAGCAAAAAGCCCGCTCAACGCGCCGAAGAGGGCGCCGGTTTTTGCGGCGCTCCAGACGTGGCTCCACTCGATGCAGCGAGGTCCGTTGAAATAGAGCTGAACCGCGATTTCGCCCAACGCGCCCCAGATGGCTCCCGCCGCGATCTCGGCGAGCCAGACCAAAATCGGGTTGTTCCCATCCACGTCCACCAGGTTCACCGGGTCGCCGCTGGCATACCCGTACACGTTCAATCCGCCGCTCAATCCGCTGGGATCTCGCGTGGTCCACCGCCCGCTCACCGCGTCGTAATCGCGTGCTCCGAAGCGCACCAGCCCCGTGTCCGAATCATAGAGCCCGCCCGCGAATCCAAACGGCTGCCACCCTGGCGCACTGTCCTCGAGCACCCGCCCATACGCGTCGTAGCGCAGCCGCTGCACCACCGCGCCGGTGCTCGCATCGACCACACTTCGCACGCTCCCCACGTGGTCGCACACCACGCGAAACACGCGCCCTCCCCGCACGATCGCATCCGGAACATTCGCCCGGCTCGCGTACACAAACACGCTCTGCACCGCGCCCGCCGCGTCGAGCTCGGCGATCGGCCGAAGCCCGTCACGATAGAGCCAGCGCGACCTCCACACGCCGCCCACACGCTTGCCCACACGCCGCCCTGCCGCGTCAATCGCGTAGTCAATTCGCTGCCCATTCGCGAGGGTCACTTCGCGCAGTGCTCCGCCCTGGTCATACCGATAGCGTGTGCTCTGCCCGCTGCGCGTGTCGCGTCGCTCGGTCCATTGCCCCTCGCGGTTGTACGTGTACGCAAACTCACCGTACGTGCGCAGACGGTCCTGCGAATCCGCCACACCGGCGCGGGTTACGCCGTCGACCGTGGCGCTCGTTCGGTTGCCGTTGGCGTCGTACGCATAGGTCTCGCTGACCACTCCGTCGCGACGCACTTCGCGCAGGCGATCGGCTCCGTCAAACGCGTAGCTCAGCGTGCTCTCACGGCCCTCGACGCGCTCGATCTTCGACACGATGCGACCGAGGGCGTCGTAGGTCAGCCGCTCTTCAAACACGCTCGCAGCGCCCAGCGAAGTGACCGCGCTCGTCACCGAGCCGTAGCCGTCGTGCACCACATCGGTCACTGAATTTGCAACACTGACGCGATCGGTCAGCCCGCTGCTCGCGCCTCGGGTGAGCGTCACAGGGCCCGCGCTTGTGACTAAGCCATCGGCGTCGTAGCGATACGCGAGGTCGTTGGCTCCGTTGACCCGCTCGCGAGACACCCTGAAGTCGTTGTCGTACGCGCGGGACACAGACCCGGCGACGTCGCCGGACCACTGGATCTCGGTGGCGAGGGCTCCGTCGTAGCGCATCGCGAGCGAGGGTCCCGCGGGGTTGCTCACCGAAGTGAGCTGGCCCGTGGTGGCGCTGTAGTCGTAGCGATAGGCTCCCTCGGCTGTGGTCACCGTCGCGATTCGCCCTGCTAAATCATAGGAGATCGCCGCGTTGCGACCTCCGGCGAGCGTGACCGTTGTCGGCCGCTGCATCGCGTCCCACTGCGCGCGCACCGTGGGGTCGCCGTCGTCCGCCACCGGTGGCGAGGCGCTCTCGGTCAGGTCTTGCGCGGTGTACGCAAAGCGATGCGCCATCGCGCCCGGCGGGGTCACGCTCGTCACATTGTCATGCGAATCCCAGCTCAGACTCGCCGTGCGCCCGTCGCTTGAGGTCACGCTCAGCGGGCGTCCCACGTCGTCGACCACCGCGCGGTGCATGCGCATCAGCGCGTCGGTGTTGCTCGTCGCCCAGCCCCGCGCGTCGTAGCTCACGCGCTGCGTGCGGGCGCCTTGGGTCACGCTGTCGATGCGCCCACGTGCGTCGTAGACCCAGCGAATTGTCTCGAATCCTGCCATGCGCGCTTCGACCAAGCGGCCCATCGCGTCTTCGACCATCGTGGTCGTGCGGCCCGCCGCGCTGCGCAGTGTCCACGTGCGTGTGGCGCTGTCCCAGCTTCGCTCGCTGCGTCGCCCGTTGACGATGTTGGTATCGGTCATGCCCGTGACGCTGGTCACATCGTTGGGGTCGCGCAGGGCCACGGTGCGCTCTTGCGAGGCCTCCATGCGCACGCCGCTCGGTGTCGCGATGCTCAGCGATTCTGCAAGCGCAACACGCATGCCCCAGCGAGGATCAGGCCGCGCGCGCTGGGTCATCACCAGGCCCTCGGGCGTGGTCGTGGTGGTGGTTCCGTCGCGGGGCATGCGGGTGATGGCCGTGAGCCCATCGCTGCGCACAGTCTGGTGCTCAAGCGTGCCAGAGGCAGAGAGGAGCATGCGATAGCGCGTGGGATTTCCCAGGGCGGGCTGCATGGTGACCTCAAAGCCCGTGGGCAGCTCTGTGCGTGTGAGAGACACGCTCGCGCCGTCGGGGCCCGTGTCGCGTAAGAGCAGGCCCTGCGGGTTGTACGCAAACGTGTGCATTCCGCTGCGTGGATCGACGAAGCTCTGCAGCAGCCCGCCGGTGCCTACGTAGGTAAAGCCCCACGTGCGCGCGACCGGGTCACGCACCTGCACAAGGTCACCCTGCGCGTTGATCGTGAGCGTGGTGCGCTGGCCCGTGGGAGCGATGATCGCCGTGGCGATTCCCTGGGCATTGCGCTCGATGCGCAGGACGTTTGCGCTGTCGTCTTCGACGCGATCAAGATGCCCACGCGCGGTGTAGCCAAAGCGCTGAAGCACCCTCCCCGTGCGCGAATCGAGCACACGCTCGTGACGCCCCGTGCTGCCAAACACATCGATCACGCCCCCGCCCGCAGACGGAACAATCACTTCGCCCACCGGCAACCCCGGCATCGCCGCCGTGATCGCACGCACCCGAAACGCACCCCCCTCGGCCACCCACAGGCTGCCATCCGGGTGCGCCAAGAGCGCGTTGGAGTCGTACACGCTCGCGCCCTTGGCGTTGGCCCCCTCGGGCGTCGTGCGACCCGTGGCGGCGTCCACGCGGGTCAGCACGTAGGCGAGCCCTTCGCGCACCGCCAGCACGCTCGAGGGGTCCGAGACAAAGAGCGTTCCGTCGCGGGCCAGGGCGATTTGCGGGACCGCCGTGCGCAAGGGGTAGTCCGCCGCGAGCCCGCCGTCGCCGCTCGGGGTCGCGCCGGGGCGCAGGCCCATCACGTGCCGCACGTTGCCGTCTGGATCGATGCGCACGATTCGACTGCGAATCGCCACGTAGAGTACGCCCTCGGGGGTGACCGCAAGAGAGCCTGGCTCCCACGCACGCGAGCGCACCGCGAGGTCGTCGTAGCTCGGATCAAAAGGGCGCCCGTCGCCAAACACCGTGCTGATGTCTCCGCGGGTGCTCACACGCCGGACGCGATTGGCGCCTTGATCTGCAAGCAATACGCTGCCGTCGGGTGCTTGCACCACCGCGCGCAGGTCGGTGAACTGTGCCAACAGCGCGGGGCCTCCGTCGCCCGAGTCACCACGCACACCCGAGCCCGCGAAGGGCACAATCACCCCGTCAGGACGCACGCGGCGCACGCGCTGCGCTTCGACCAAGAGAACGGATCCGTCGCGCAAAACACTGATCGCGCGCACATCGAAGAGCGTCGCTCTGAGCGCGGGGCCGTTGTCTCCCATCGAGCCTCGGGTGCCATCGCCCGCGAGGGTCTGCGAGACGCCGTCGCGAGATACACGGCGCACGCGCGTGCCATCCGAGATCAGCACGCTGCCGTCAGGCGCGAGCGCGAGGGCCTGGATGCTGTTGAAATCCACGGTGGTCGCGCGGACGTTTTCGCGGGGCGATTCGCCCGGTGTGGGCGATCGTCCCGAGCCCGCGACGGTGCGCAACGTGGGGCCGATGGCCTGGGCCGAACGGATGCTTCCGTCGCCGTGCAAGACGCTCTGCGAGACCGGGTCGTAGCGATGTTGCGCCGAGAGAGACCAGCCACCCAGGCCCTCGTGACGCACGTCCCACACGCCCAAGATCTGCTCCCAGCGACGCCACACGATGAGCTCGTCATCGGCACGGCCGGGCGTGACGCGCACGGGCGCCATGGGGCCAAATCCCGCACGTTCTCCGGTGTTAAGCGCAAAGTCCATCTCGCGCTGCGCGGTGGTCTGCGTCGAGACGACGGCTTCGTACACATAGCCCACACGCACGATCGCGCGCTGCGTTCCCTGGACCTCGCGGTCGTAGACGTCACGGCCGTTCCATACGAACGTGGTGGTCTGGTTGGGCGTGGGCATAAAGGTCTGCCGCAGCACTTCACCCGCGATCGTGACCTCGAGCAGCACCTTGCGCAGCGTCGGGTCAACGCTGGGCCCAGTCAGCGGAATATCCAGCGAATACGCACGCAAAAACCCAGGCACGCGGTCGCTCTGGTGGTGCAAAAAGAGCCCCGTCCCAGCGACCCCGACGCGCTCTGCGAGCACCTGGCTCTCACAGTACACAATCGAGCCACGCTGGGTGCTGCGGCACTCGCTGGGCTCGATGGGCGTGGGGCGCTCGGGGGGCGTGCGAAAGAGCCCCGCGAACCAACGCGCGAAGTTAAAATCGGGCATCGAGAAGTGCGGCAAGAGCATGCGCCAGAGCGTGACTCCGGCTGGATATTCTCTAGCCAATGTGCGTTGCTCGTCGGCGTCGAGCGAGAGCGCTGCGAGCGTCGCGGCAGAGTCTGCGTTGCCGTCGCCGTCACTGTCGATCGTCGCGACACCGCCCGCGACCGACAAGATTCTCAGCGCGACGCCGCTCGCCTCGGCGCGCCACACGTCTTCGTCTCGCTCGTAGAATCCCAGCGGAACCGCGCTTCCCACCGGCACCGCCACCGTGGGCTCGATGTAGTACCGCGCGGGGACACTCAACCGCACGTGCTTGGCCCCCGCTGCCTGGGCCTCTTCGGCAAAGACCTCGCTCGCATAGGTGAGCGCCGTGTTCGCGGGGAGATTTCCGGGCATCGCGCGAGAGGCTCGGTCGCCTGCGGTAAACTCGCTGATGTGCACACTGAGCGACGGCGCCGGTCGCACCGTCTCATCGGGCATCACGAGCTCAGCGCGCGTCCCCGCACGGAGATAGAGCAGGGGCCTGCGAGTGCCCATCGCGTCGCGCACCTCGGTCCCACGGATCACCTGCGAAACCGCAGACGAACCGCTCGTATCCAAGGGCATCCTCGCGCTGTCTCGCCGGGTCACCGCGAGGTCTTCGAGGTCTACAAACTGCTGCCAGTCGGGCTCAAACCGACGCTGCTGCGTGACAATCCCGTCGCCCTCGACGCGCACCTGAATGGGCCCACCGCCGTTGACCGCCATGTCCTAGAGCGCCGATCGAAAAATGCGCCTGTCGCCCTGCGGCAGATCCACTTCGCACGGCGGCGTTGCGTCGACTTGCAAGGCATCTAGCCTTGCTGCATCGCCGCGCCTTGCCGGGCTCGCGGCTCTTTGCAGGACTCCGGCGATTTTCCGGTCGGCGCTCTAGCGCCCATCGTCTCGCGTGAGCGTAAACCCTAACCCCGGCGCACCCACGATGCTCACCCGCAGGCGCCGCACAGGCACCCCCGCGCGGTCCACCACACGCCCCCGCAGCACCGCGATGCGCGCGTCGTCGATGGACCCGGCGACGTAGCCGGATTGCACCGGCGGCTCGCCCTCAAAGAGAAACCGCGCAGTCCTCGCGGTGGGCCCGCCCTCGAAGGGACCAATCGGCGGGGCGATTTGCTGAGGATTCGGGACCGTCGCGGTCCCGCTCGCGCGCAAGACCCCCGACGCGTTGCCCGCCGCGTCGAGCGCCTGCACCTCAAGCGAGACCCTCGCGTCGAGCGCGAGCCCGTCGATCACCAGGCTGCGCGCATCCCCAGTGAGCACCCGCTCGGGGGCCCCTTCGCGACGCACGCGGTAGCCCACCACGCCCACGTTGTCCCGCGCTTCGGGCCAGCGAAACACCACACGATCGAGCCCTCCCACGGCCCCCAGCGCGGCCCCCTCGGGCCACGTCGGAGCCTCGCGATCGCTCACGCTGCCCTCGCCCGCGTCCATCGCGGCCATCGCGTCCGGCCCGCCCCCATCGGGCGGAGTCGTGCCACCGCACGCGGCCAACCACACCCACAGCACGACGCATACGCCCCACACACCCACACCCTTTGGTCTCATGCGGTGACGTTAGGTCATGCCGTGGGGGCTTGTCCATGACCACAAGCCTTCACGTGAGCCCTCCCTGCGGTCCCGAGAAGGGTCTTGATCACCGGAAGGGGTCCTGGGAGGACCCAGCAGGAGCTTAGTGCAGCATCGCGAGCGGGCGGCGAGCCAGCGGGCGCGCGAAGAGCTCACGCAGGCGGCGCAGGCGCGGCGAAGAGGGGGGAGCGAGGGCGAAGCTGCGGCCGAAGTTGGTGCCCATCTCGGGCATTTCGAGAAGTGCAAGGAGTGTCATCGCAGGTGGCATCGCGGCCTCGTTCCAACGGAGCACGCGCACAGCTGAGAGCGTGTCCGATACAACGATGTCTGCGCGACGATCCCCACTTACATCGCCAGCGACGCGCGCGAAGGTGATACTGCTGGCAGTGAGTCCCAGCGCGATGTCTTGGCGGGTAAAGCTCGGCACCATCGCGGTCCGATCCAGCGACAGCTTGCTGATCGCCGTTCCTCCGTTGCGATAGAGAACAATCTCGGCGTCGTAGTTGGGTTCGACACCAGGACCAACAGTAGGGGTGTCAATATCGCCGACGCCTGCAAGCGTGTTCAACACAACGCCGGTGCTGTTTGCGACAACGCCAGTGCGGGCATAAACCCCGGCCGTGGTCGAGAACATGGGCCCGCCGCGATAGATTGCATACTGTGGGTTTGGAGAGACCACCCCGTCAACGTACGCCGCGATGACGTCAGCATCGCCATCGCCATTGACGTCTCCGAACGCGAGCTGACTACCAAACATCGTTGCCGTCGCCGCGGGCAAAGCCAAGCTCATCGTCGAAGGCGGGATGATCGCTCCCGGAGCAAATGCTGGTCCCCCTAGGTAGACCGCGACCGTGCCTGTCGTGACCGTTGGAGTAAGGTCTGGCATTCCCACCAAGATGTCCGCATAGCCATCGCGGTTGAGATCGCGTCCAGCAATCACTCTCTGTCCAAACGCCTGGGCAACCACCAGATCAACCATCCCAGGAAGAATCCTCACCCGTCGAGCTGTTGTGAAGGGTGGCGCTCCCACCTCACGCTGACCGAGATATACCCAGATCTCTTCGGTCAACGAGCCATCGGTGCTTCGCGCGATCACCAGCAAGTCAGGCACCCCATCGCCATCGACGTCGCCAGCAGCCATGACCGAACGAGTCAGCCGATTCGAGGTGTCGCCACTCAGCGTGCCAAGGACGCGAAGTGGGCCTCGGTCGCCAACCGCAGGCGTAGGCTTTCCCGAAAAAATGAGCACACGACCGAGATTGGTGTCTCCGCTGCCCAGCGCGGCAACCTCTGCAAAGCCATCGCCGTCTACGTCTCCGAGCATCGCCACGGAGCTCCCAAGAGGCGCGTCCATCGCATCGCATGGAGCCATTGGAGCGCAATCGGTGTGGCGAGGATCAGGAATTGTCATCGGACCGCCTGCCCGATCGAGCGCGCTGTAGAGGTAGACAAGTCCTCGCGTTCCGCCCGTCTGGAGCGCGCTCACAGCGAGATCCCCTGCGACGCTCCCATGCACATCGCTGAGTGTGCTCAGGACCACGCTGCTCGCGGGGCCTGAGCTCACATCGCTCGCGGGTCGCACGGCCCAAATCGCAGAACAATGGCTCGTGCTCATCCCGCCGCCGTCACCGGCGTCGCCCATCCCTGCGTCACTGGCGATGACCCCGCCGTCGCCATCGAGCCGCACTGCGCACACCCGCCAAAACAGCGTGCGCACGGGCATCTCGGTGAGCGGTACGTCGATTGCGTTGTCGCCCGAGGTCACAGGGCGCACGGTCCGATACTGGACCAGCTCTGTCGCGCACTGCGCGTCCGCGCACACCTGCAATTGCACATGCGTATCGCCCGGCACCGTGTAGCGAAAGCGCACCCGCGAGCTCGGCACCACCGACGAAGTCAGCGGCGCGATGAGCCTGGGCGTGGGCAGCGGGGGCAGCGGCTCTTCGATCACGTCGGCGACGTCGCCGGGTCCGCCCTCGCCGCCGTCCATCATGGCTCCGCCCTCGGCGCGCTCACCATCCGGCGACGTCGCCGTGTCGGCCTGTGCGCCGTCCCCCTGCGCCGAGGTGTACGAGTACGCGGTGCGCTGCACAAAGCACCCGCTCGCGAGCAACCCGATTAGCGAAATGCCTGCCAAAAGACTCGGTTTCAAAACGCACCTCCGACACTCACCGCTGCGCCCCGCCCCGTGGGCATGACCGCAAAAGACACCGGCCCGATGGACTCACGGTGCGCGTGGCCTCGTGGCGCCAAGGCAAACCACAGCACGCCCCCGAGCGCGAGCGCCGCGCCCGCCGAGCCCGCGATCACCGCGCCCAGGGCGAGCCCGTTGACCCCATTCACCCGGTCGTCGATGTTGACACTGCCAGGGCACACGCGTGTGGCGCCCATCGGCGTGCACTCGCTGTTGAGCGCTCCGGCGGCGCTGGCGCTGAGGCCCCACAGGACCCCGCCCGCCACGAGCCCTGCGCCCCCGAGGCCCATGAGCACAAAGGGCCCTGGCCCCACGCTGCGCGGCAGGTGGGGCAACGGGTCGGGATGCGGCGGCGTGATGATATCCCTGGGATTTTGCTGCACCACTGGGATGCGCTCGAGGGTGATCTCGACGGTGATGCTCTCGCCGCGGCCCACGGTCACACGGCGGGCAAACACGCGGTGGCCCGGCGCCTGCGCAGACACATCGACAGCCCCAGCGCTCACCACGTACGGGAGCCCATAGAGCGTAGGCGCGAGCGTGCTCTCGCCCACGTGCACCTCGAGGCCGTCACAGGGCGTGGCCACTTGGACAACCACCCGCGCGACCTCGGCCGCGAGGCTCTCGCGGAGGTTGGTGCACTCGCGCAAGATCTCTTCGCGGTTGCTGAGGGTCATGCCGGGCGCGGCCTCGCGCTCGCACAGCTCGGCGTTGCCCATCGCGTCGGCGAGGCGCCCTACGCTGCGCTGGGTCTGCGCGATGAACATCCGCAACGACGGGGTCATTTGCAGGGCCGCCGCGCGCTCGGCGAGGGCGAGCGCCTCGGGGTGTTGGCCCGCACGCTGGGCCCGCTGGGCCTGGGCCACGAGCTCGCGTCGCGCAGAGACCTCGGCCGGAGAGAGCACCCGTGGCGGAGGCGGCGACGTCGCCGGCTGCGCGTGCGCGGTGGACACCGTGAGTACTGTGAGCAAAGAGAGAGAGAGGGGCAAACGAGCTGATTTCACGGCAGACCTAAGGGAGGTAAGAGACAAGACAGACAGCAGGCAAGCGCAGAGAAAATCCAGCGCTACTCGATCGCGATGCCATGACGGCGCGTCCCATTGCGGCGCCCCGTGCGCACCACGGGCGCGGTGACCGGAGCGGCGACTGCGGCGTCCACGAGGTTGGTGATGGCAGGGGGCGGGGTGGGCACCTGAGGCTCGTGCACAGTGGGCGCAGTGACAACTGGCGACGTCGCCGGAGGGACAACCGGCGACGTCGCCGGGTTTACTACGGGGGGACCTTGCGGCGCGGGTGACTTGGACGAGAGCGCCCACATCCCTGCAAATCCAGCGAGCAACACAGCGAGCCCCAGCGAGACACCGGCGACGACCTTGAGCGGTGATGGCTGCGCTGTGGGCGCGAGGGCAGGTGCGATCGCGGGGGCTTGCGCCGCGTCAGGTCCGAGGTGCTGCGTGCGCGCGGCCGGAGAGGCGTAGTGCGCGCCGGGCTGCGCAGGAGGCGGAGGCGCGGGCGACACGTTGGGCCCCACCGGGAGCGGCGTGGGCTCGCCCGTGGGGCGCAGGCGCACGCCGGAGAGCCCCGCTTCGAGCGCCTCGAGAAAGTCCAGGGCCGAGGCAAACCTTCGCTCGGGGCGCACGGCGAGGGCGCGCTGGATGACTTCTTCCCAGGCGCCGACGTGGACGCCGTACTTCGCGGGCGTCGGGCGCACGGGCGAGAGCACCTGCGCGTAGAGCTCGGTCATGTCGTCGCCCTCGATGGGCATGCGACCGGTGAGCAATTCGGTGAGCAAGAGCCCCATCGCGTGGATGTCCGTCCAGGGGCCGGTGCGCGTTCCGCTCACCTGCTCGGGGGACGCGTAGTGCGGCGAAAACGCGGTGAGCATCGAGCGGGTCTGCGTGAGCCCAGTGCCGGACTTCGCGGACTCGTCGGGGTTCATCATTTTGGCGATGCCAAAGTCCATGAGCTTGCACACGCGCGCGCGCCCCGCCTCGACCACCATGATGTTCGCCGGCTTAATATCCCGGTGAACGATCCCCGCCTCGTGCACAAACGCCAGGGCCTCGAAGATGGGACGCACCAGCGCGAGGACCTCGTCCATGGGCATCGGGCCCTGGCGCGCGATCACCATGGCCTCGAGGGTGCGGCCGTTCATCCACTCGAGGACCATCCATGGGGCCTCTTCGCCGTTGGGCATGCTGGACACGCCAAAATCAATCACCTGCACGATGTTTGGGTGACCGTACTTGGCGATGGTCTGCGCTTCGTTCTCGAAGGTCTCGCGAAAGATCCGCAGGGCGCTGCCATCGAGCCCCTCGGGGGTCTTGAGCACCTTGAGCGCGATCGCGCGGCCCAGCGTGAGCTGCTCGCCGCGGTACACCAGCCCATAGCCCCCCTCGGCGATCGCGGCGTCCACGCGGTACTTGTGCGCTAACACGTGCCCCGCGAGCGCAAAGCGATCGACCACGACCTCGTCGCTCGGGGCTGTCTGATCCTCGGCGTTGTGCATTGTTGCCGCGACTAGCTTCGCCCATCGCGCGATTGAGCGCCACATTGCCGCGAATTACGCACGGTCTTGCCCCCGCATGGAGCAGCACACGACGCGTGAAATCACTGCAAATCCGCGCACACAATGCATCGCATCCAGCCTCTTCGCGTATAAGCAATGTCGCCGCAATGTGCGACGCGCGCCGTGTGTCGTACAACCCTGCGGGCGTTGGGGCCTGCGTGTACAAGCAGCCGCATCGCCACTCGCTGCCCGGTCGCTGAGCCCACGCGCTCGGTCACGAGGCGCTCACTCAACTCCCTCTCTTGGCGTACACCCTATGAAGCTTCGCTCTACGCTCACTGTTTTCGCGCTTGTTAGTGCGCTGTCCGTTGCTCACCGTGCAGAGGCCCAAGAGTCTGCGCTCGCTGGGCTTCAGAGCGCGAGCGATCCCGCGGGACGATTGCAGCTCGGACGTGCACAGCGCCGCGCGGGTCGCTACGACGAGGCCCTCCGGACACTGCGCGCTGCGGCCCGTGGCGCCTCGCGCACCGACGCCCTCTACGAGACCGCGCGGGTCTACTTTGACCGCGCACAATCGCGTGAAGCGCAGCGCGCGTGTGGGGCCCTCCCGCGGGGCCGTGGAGCGCGAGACCCCGAGGGAATGCTCAGGCATGTCTGCATGGCCCGCGCCCACCTGGTCTGGCGCCGTGCAGCCCTCGCCGAGCGCGAGATCACCGCGGCCCGCGCGATCGACGAGAACCACCCCGAGCTGCGGTTAATCCTCGCGGACGCCGAGCGGATCTCAGGGCGCTTGACGCAGGCCGAGGCGCTCTACCGCGCCGCCGCCGAGCGCCTGCCTGGGCGCGCAGAGCCGCACTTGGGCCTGGGGCAATTGCTGGAGGGCCAAGGGCGCCTAGACGACGCGCGCGCGGCCTATCAGCGCGCCGTGGACGCTGACCCGCGGGATCCCATCGCGGCCCTCGCGCTGGGGCGCTTGCTGCGCAGGCAAGGCCAGCTCGAGAACGCCCTGGGGCTCTTGCAGCGCGCGACGACCGACCGCCCGGCGTGGGCCGAGGCGCTCGTAGAGCTAGGCAACGTGCTCTTGTCACGCAACGCCCTCGACGACGCGCTGCGAGCGTTTAACGAGGCCGCGACGATCCGGGCTGAGCAGTTTGGGGTGCAAGCGGGGCTGGGCTTGGTGCACCTTCAAGCGGGACGAAACGCAGAGGCCGAGACCGCGCTGCGCCGCGCGATCGAGCAGGTCCCCAACGACGCCGAGGCGCGCATGGGGCTGGCCGAGCTTCTGGGCCGCACCAGCCGCGGCGAAGAGTCCATCGAAGAGTGGAACCGCGCGATTGACCTCATGCCCTCGGACCCCATGCCCCGCATGCGCGCGGCCACCCAGTCTCGCTCGCTCGGCATGAACACCCTCGCCCGCGCCTACCTCGACCGCATTCTCTCGGACGACGCCACACACGCCGCCGCGCTCTTGATGCGCGCGGACATCGCATTCGACGAAAACGACTGGCGGACAGCTCGTCAATTGTATCAGCAAGCCATTGCGGGCCACGGCACCATCGACCGCGCCCGAGCCCAGGCGCGCATTGCAGAGATTGACGCCCCGCCGCGGGTCCGTCGGCGCTAAGGTTGTGGGCTTCACCCTCTTTTCTCACCGCGAGTTCCCACTGAGATGCAAACCGCACTGATGCTCGCCGCCGCCCTCACGCTGGCCTCGACGTGTGACAACACCGACGAGACTCCGGGGCGCTCTGTAGCCCCGCGTGCGGTCGAGTCCACCGTACGCGGCCCCTTCGTCAACGAGGCCGTCTCGCCCTATCCCGTCGAGACCCCCGTGCCCACGCAAGCCTCGGGCGCCGCGGTACTCCACGGCCGCAACGAAACGTCCTCCACCACACCCCCCGCAACCACGCCCGCCATCGCGCTCGGGACAGACGACGACCCGTCGGACGAGACCCCAGCGCCAGCCCCAACGCCTACGCCGCCCACGGTAGACACCGACACGATGCTCGATGGCCTCGTGGGCGAGTGGACCGATGGCCCCAAGCGCTCGACCCGTAGCGGCAACGGTTGGCAAGTGGGCTCGTGCGTGCTGACCATTCGATCGCCCTCGAGCGCGCGCGAAGTGTGCACCAACCGCACACGCTTCGGAGACAGCGAGCCAGACCACTGCGGCAACGTCGGCACGATCCACACGCGGATCACCGCGTCGGCGTACTCGTTGTCGGCCGAAGACGGCCGTGTGCGATTTCTTCCGGGCGAACCCGAGCTTGTCTCAGACGACGACTGCAACCCAAGCCCCGCCGGACGACACACGTACATGCTCAGCGTCGACTGGCTCGGCACCGGCGACACGCTCACGATCCTGAACACGGCGCCGGGTCAAACCACAGGCTCACCGAGCACGTACCACCGCACACATAGACGCTAAAAAGCATCGTGTCCAAAAGTCAACAACTACCGCGGGGGCCGCTGCGCGCGCAGCGTCACCATGCACCGCTCGACCTCACGGACCATGGACACAAACGCCGGATCATCCGCGAGAGGGCCGTTGGCCATCCCTTGCAGCTGTCGCACCTGTTGGTCCACGCCATCGCGCAGCGCCCTTGCCTCCATCCGCGCCCGCCCGATCGCCACAGGGTCCGAGCCCGCGTTGCGCTCAGCCTCGTTGGCGCGCGCCTCGAGCACGCGATAGCTGCTGCAGCGTGAGCCCGCAGGCGGCCCCGCAGGCGCGGCTGTGGGTGCCGTGGTGGTCACGCTGGGTGGCGAGGCTGTGGGCGCCGTAGGGGCGGTCGTAGGGGGCAGCGTACGGGCCGAGCGGCGGACGACTGGGGTGCGCGAGACTCTTCGCTCGATGGGGGCGACCTCGGGTGTCACCGCGGGGGCTGTGGGCAAGCGCTCGGGGACCTCCGGCGGCGCACGTCGCTGCGCGAGGGGCTCGTTGGGCACGCGCTGGGGCACCTGCGGAGCGTCTCGCGTGGCCGGAGGCTCGTGGGCCACGCGCTCGCGTTGCTCGAAAGCGGCCGCAACTCCGACGAGGAGCAACACCCCAAGGCCGAGCCCAAGCGCGATCTTTGCGCCTCGCCCTCGCGAAGGGGTCAAGGTCGCCGTGGGCAAGGTCGCCCTCGCGATGTTGGGGGACAAGACCGTCCCTGGCGCGGTCGCGATGGTCTGCATAAACGCAGACGGATCCATCGACGGCCTCGGAGCGTGCGGGTGCACTTGGAGGGGCCCTGTGCGTGACGCCAAGAGCTGCTCAAGCGCCTGCCAAGCGTGACCCGCGTCGCGAAACCGCGCGCTGACCTCGCGCGCCGCGGTGTGCGCAAAGAACCCGTCAAAGCCGAGCGGGAGCGTGCCGGCGAGGCCCATGGCCTGGGCACGGTGAGACGCAGGCTCCATGGGCTCGACGAGCTTCTCGACCAGCAGCGCCTGCAGGGTCGCTCCCTCGCGGTTGAGCGCGCGCCAATAGTGCCTCCCGGTCCAGAGCCAATACGCGAGCAGCCCCAGCGCCCACACGTCCGTCGCGGGCCGCACGCTGCCGGCCTCTACCTGCTCGGGAGCCATCCACGCCGGAGAGCCCGCGCCTCGCTGGGTCTGGTGGCTCGTGGCCCCAGCCTCGACGACGGCTGCGATTCCGAAATCCAGCAATTTGACAGTCCAATTGCCTCCGGCGCGGGCCTCGCGTGCGACAAAAATGTTCTCGGGTTTTAGGTCTCGATGCACCACACCCACGCGATGTGCAGCGGCGAGCGCGTGGCACACCTGCCGCAGGATCTCGACGACCTCACTGTCACTCAAGCGCCCACCGCGCGAGGTGACAAACGCGCCGAGCTCTTCGCCCTCGAGCAGCTCCATGAGCACGTACGGCGTGCCGGTCCCTTGCTCACGCCCGGCGTCCAAGACCTGCACGACGTGCGCGCTGTCAATCTGTGACGACACGCGCGCCTCGCGGAGCAATCGATCGACGGCGGACTCGTCCGCGAGCCCACCGGGCTGCAGCACTTTGAGCGCACGGAGCCTCCCGGTCGAGCGCTGCAGCACACGATAGACCGCGCCCATGCCGCCTACGCCCAAGAGAGATTCTACGAGCAAATCTTCAGCAAAAATGCTCCCCTCGACAAGCGCTCGCGCGGTGAACTTAGGGGACGAATGAGATGGATTCATGGGCGACACCGCGGCGCACGGATGCGCGACCGAGACGATCGCGACAAGCGTGACTCGCGCTAGAATCCACGGCTACACCACTGCCACACACGCGCGCTAGAAGTTGGCCAAAAAATCCCGCGCGCTGAGGGACTTAGGGTCCAGCGGGATCCCATCCCACGCGAAGCGCTCAAAGAACGCGCGCACGCTCTCGTCCGGCCTTGGCACCACGCGTTGCGCGCCATCGGCTCGACCGGGATCAACCGGTCCGGGCACACGCGGGGTTGCGAGAGGGAGCTCACTCATCGCCTGCTCCGCTGGTTTTTTCGCAGCAGTCCTCGCACCGAGTCCACGGTGCCTGTGCTCGCTTGGACTGCATGTTCGAGCATACTTACGCGGTCTGCCGAGACCATCACGAACGTGCACGACGGCGCGCCGCGGGCCGTGCAAGCCACCTCGCGCGCCACGAGCCTCTTGTGCGCCATGTGTGAGAGCACGCCCGAGAAAAATCCGCCCAACATCGCGCATGCGCCCGCGGGCAACAGCGTGGTCTTGGCGCCGCTGACCGAGCGCGACGAGGTCTCGGCGAGGGCGCTGCGGACCATCTCGATCCCGAGCACGCCCTCGTTGGCTGCATCGAACGAAAACTCAGCTTTTCCCCAGCCCTGCGACTCGATGTACTCGGTCACAAGCGCTGCGGCGCGGACCATGGTGAGGTCTTCGAGCGAGCCATTGGTTCGCTCCAGCGAGTCGGCCTCGAGCTCAATCGCGGCGCGACGGCCCCATTGCGTTCCCCACTCGTTGGCGAAGATCACCCAGTTCTCGGGAGCGAGCCTCGCAAACGTGCCTCGCAGCGCCTCGAAGAAGGTCGCTGGGACCTGAACAATCCTGCGCTGCTGCTCATCACGCAGGACCCCGCTGAATGCCTCGTTGGGCGCGAGCTCCAGCTGCGCGGTCGCGAGCTCCCGTGGGTTGGCTCGCACGGGCCCCACGGACTTGCGGTTCACGAAGAGATAAAACCGCTCGACGCCCGGAACGCGATGGAGCTCTACGCCCACGGTCTGCGCACCAAAAGCGAAGTCAAACACGTACTCAAAGCGACAGTCTTGCGGGTCATCGCTGCCCTGGACAAATCGGCGAAAGCGCCCCTCGAACGCGTCGCCCCGGGTGCACCGCGCGATGTCATTGAAAAAGTCACAGCCGAGCACTTGGTTGCGGTCTAAGCGCGCCAAGCGTGACTCGTAGAGGTTGTACCGAAGGACGACGCCGTCCGCGTCCAGACAGATCACGCCAAACGGGACCTGATCGATCGCTTGGTCGTCTAAGCGATCGATTTCGGTGCCTCGGATGGACGGAAAGCTCTCAACGGGGGGCTCCTCGAAGTGCATGGTTTCGCTCATGAATTCGTCAATCTATCGCGAATCAGCGCGTCAAGTGAAGAGAGCTCTGCTCCCGAATCTGGCTGCGCGGTGACTGTGGTGTCGAGCGCCGGCTGCGAGCGCCTGAGGCCCTCGCCCTGCAACGTGGGTGCGCTCTGGCGTTCGACTTGTTTACTCAGCCAGCTCTCGAGCGCTTCGTAGAGCGCAAGAGCGGTCGCGACCCGCTGTCCAGGATCGGTGCGAAGACATCCCATCAGCACACGCCACAGCCCCCCGTCGAGCCCGTGGACATCCCGCGGAAACGCCACGTGGCCCTCCAACGCGAGCGCCATCGTCGTCGCCACCTGACCGTCGAGCTCAAACGGCGGCCGACCCACCATGAACTCATAGAGCGTCGCGCCCAGGGCCCAGAGGTCCACGCGGTGATCGACCTGTTCGCCGCGCACTTGCTCGGGGGCCATGTACGAGGGAGTCCCGCTAAAGAGCGGGCCCGCTTGCGGCGAGTCTGTGCGCTGAGAGATCCCAAAATCAATGAGCTTGATCGCCCGCGCGGGCCCGTGTGTCCTCAAGATATTGTCCGGTTTAATGTCTCGGTGAACGATCCCGCGCGCGTGAATCGCCGCGACCCCAGCCACCACGGGCAAGAGGGTCTCTACCGCGGTCCTCGCGCTCATCCGTCCCACCCGCGCGAGCTCTTCGCGCAGGGTCTCGCCCTCGACCAGCTCCATCACCAAAAAAGGCAGCTTTCCCGCGAGCATCCCGCAGTCATGCACCTCGACCACCGACGGGTGCCTGAGCGACGCGAGGATCTTGCCCTCCTCGAGCAAGAGGGCGCGCATCACCGCGCTGTCGGCACGCACAAACTTGAGCGCCACCGTCCTGCCGAGGTGCTCGTGCTTGGCGACCCAGACCTCGCTCATTCCTCCACGGGCCAGCAGGCGCTTGAGCCGATAGCGACCATCAATCAGCTGTCCGGCGACGATCACCGTGGGCACTGAAGTCGCCGCCTCGGATTGCTCGTCTGTGTCTCGCGTCGTCGGGTCGTCACTCATCGCACCACCTCCGGGTGGGATGCTACCCGCGATCGCCTCGTTGCGCAGCGTCAACTCCCCCGCGCCGAGGTCTGCATGCGCGTCGCGAGCGCGTCGACCGCCTGGCCTGCCTCGCCCTCGAGCGCACCCCGCAGCATGTGCCGCACCGCAGAGCGATCGTGTCGCGAGAGATCTGGTGCCAAGAGCACGTCCGCGAAGCCCCCAGAATACACCGCACGCGCGATGGACTCAGCGCGTGCCTCAAGCGCATCGAGCGCGGCTTCGTACTGCGAATGGGCAAGCGATTCGTCTTCGCCGCGGAGCATCGCGTGCACCACCGCGAGGCCATGCGCGACGCTGCGCTCACAGAGCACCGAGTCCATGCCCAAGATGGGATCCACAGTGCCCGCTGCGGCGCCCACCGCGAGCCACCGGTCGCCACATCGTGGGTTGACCCGCACGGCCACGGGCGCACGCGTGGTCACCGCGTGGATCCGCCGTGAGGCGCTGAGCACACCGCGCAACATGTGTGCGTCGCGCTCGGTGCGCTCAAAGAAAGACTCGGGCCCCTCGGCAGGCTTGCGCTGTGCAGTCCACGCGGCGCTCACCGCGGCGCTCAGCGCGTGCGCACCCCCGCGCAAGGGCAGCATCCAGAAGGCCCCGTGCGCGAATGACACAAGCTCGGCCGCGCCCTGCGGGACCCCTGTGGCCGCCTGCGCTTCGATCACCAACGTGTCCAGAACGGTCCCCTGCAGACCCTCGCGCTCGGTCGGCGCGCCGCTCCGCGCCGAGAACCAGCGGCTCTCTCCGGTGGCGTCGACCAGCACACGCGCGGTGACCCTTTCGACGCTCGCGTCTTGCCCGCGGAGCTCGAGCGCGTAGCCCTCGTCTGTGCGCGTCACGTTCGTCGCTTTGACCGCGAAGAGCCCGCGGGCGCCAGCGTCACAAGCCGCGCGCGCCAAGAGCAAATCGAGGTCCGCGCGTGGAGCATGCAGCGACACGGTAGGCTCTGTAGGGTCGACGCTCTCGTCGTAGGCAAACACACGCGCGCGTCCCGTCCGAGCGCAATGCAAACGCAGCACAGTCGAAGCCAAATACCGCGCACGCAAGACATCTCCGAGCCCTTGGGCTTCGAGCGCTTCACGAGTGCTCGAAGGCAGCCATCCGCCAGGGCGAAACCTCCCAAACGCTTGCCGCTCGACCAACACCACGCGGTGCCCCTGCCGAGCCAGCTGAAGGGCCATCCAGGTGCCCGCAAAGCCGGCCCCAACCACCGCCACGTCGACTACTTCTCGGGACTCACTCATGCGCTCACCTCGGCGCCCGCACAGACCACACTCGCGTAGCGCACAAACACAATCTGCTTGCCAAAACACAGAGGATCCTGCACTCCGCCCAAGAGCGCTGCGCCCCACCCTCGCGACACTTCACCCAGCACCGGTGCGCCGTCGAGCCGCTCCCACACGCTGGGCTCACACGCGACCGCGTAGCCCCCGTCCGTGTGCACCAGCACCCCGTGGCGCCACTGCCCCTCGCGCTTCCAGCTCGCGACACAAAAGCGTGAGCCCTGCCCGGGGCCCACCAGGCCCGCGGCCCGGTCAAAGCGCGCCGCGCTCAGGCGCCCTAGCGCGGCGCCCAGCGCGGCCCCCCAGAGCAGCCCCGCAATGGACACGCTGACAAACACCACCCGCACGTCTCGCCCAGCGCGTACCGCACGCTCGGCGCCGTGCGTTCGCGCGCCCAGCGCCGACGCGCGCCCTGCCGAAGGGACCGCCCCCAGCAAGGCCACCAGCGCGCCCAAGCGCATGCCCGCCGCGAAGCCCGCCGAGCGCTCGCCCGACCGTGTCACCCACGCCGTCGGAGCGCTCATCGCGGTTGCCCTTGCGCCTCGCCGAGGGGCCCCACCACACGCACCCCGCCACCGGTGGCTGGAGACACGCTGACCCCCTCGGGACGGGTCCAGGGCTGCGTCCAGCGCTGCACCACATGCCCGACAGAACCTCGCGATACCACGACCCCGCGCGCAAGCACCGCCACACGCGTGTCACCGTCAAGCGCCCAAACACCCAGCAATGGACCAAGAGATTGTCGCTCTTCGCGCTCGCCCAGGGACATCGCTTGGCGCACATACGGACCCCGCGCGCGCGACGCGACGAGCAAGTCGGCGACGTCGCCGGATGACCGCCACACGACCACCCCAGCGCCCGTCCGCGTGACCCCTGCAAACGGAACACTCGCCGTCGCAAGCACAGCCCCCGCGACCACGCGCGTGACATCGACCAGCACCGGGTGCCCACCAGACTCAAGCACTAACCGTGATCCGTCATCGTCTAACACCGCGGCGCTCACCGTGGCTCCGACGGCCATGAGCGCGTACCAACCGGTCGCGCCGGGCGCGTCCCGCGTGTGCAAAATCGCTGCCTCGCGCGCGTCTGTCCTGCGCGCCAACAGCCCCCAACCGCGGTGGCTCTCGGACACCCAGGGCTCGCCATGGATGTTCGTACACACCGGAGTCCTCGCCCAGCGCGTCTGCCCCGCCGCGCGCAAGAACACGCGCCCCGCGCGCACCGCGTAGCCCGCACCGTGCGTATCAAACGCGAGGTGTTCGTGGGCGTTTTGGCACGAGATGTCATCCAGGTTGAGCGCCTGGCGCTCGCCCGTCTCTTCGTCGATCACCGCGTCGTCGCGCAGGGCGTGCCGGTGGCCTCGCAGGTCTACCGCACGCGCACGTGCAGCACGCAGCGAGAGATAGCGCCAACGCATCGCGCCCTGCTCAGGCCCAGGGGGCCCTTCGGGGTCCTGCAAATCTTCAAGCACACTCGCTTCAGAGCCCGTGCCGGCGTCCAACCATGGATCGCCCGCAGACGGGTCGCTCTCGCTTGCCGCGTCCGAGCTCGCGCCGCCCTCTCCGAGCTCAGAGATCGCGCCGGTAAACGCGAGCTCGGGCGAGGCCATTCGCCCGCCCATTTCGACAAAGCCCAGCGTGCGTGGCCCCCCAAGGACCACGTCCTCGGGGACAGCCCCGAACAACCGCTCACACGCGGGCAGCCCCCCTACGGACACAGTCACCAAGAGCGCGCGAACCAGCGCGTTGCGCAGGGTAATCACCAAGGGACTGTGTACCACGCGAGCGTCTTAGCGCTTGGCGAGAAGACCACGGAGCTTGTCCGCGAGGCTGGTGCCCACGGACTTGGCGTTGGTCTCTTTTTGGTAGCTCTTGTAGGCCTGACGCTCTTCGTCACGCACGGCGTCTCGGATCGAGAGCTTGACGCGCCCACGGTCGACCTCGACCACCTTCACGTTGATCACGGTGCCGATGGGAAGCGCCTTGCGCAGATCGGTCCCGCGGGCCTGTCCAGAGTCACGCTCGTGGACGTAACCGCGGGCGAGCTTTCCGTGTGCGCCTTCGATGATCGCATAAAAACCGGGGCCGTCGTACTCGGCGACCTTGGCCTTGGCGACCATCCCAGGGCGAACATTGATGGCCTTGTCCAAGTCTTCTTTGGTCGTGCCTTCGGGCAAGAGCGAGAGCGCGATCCGGCGGTTGGCCTTCTCGACGCGCTCAACACGCACGGTCACAGTCTGTCCCTGCGAGAGCACTTCTTGGGGGTGATCAATGCGTCGGCCTGCGCCGAGCTCGCTCACGTGCAAGAGACCATCGAGCCCGCTCGCAAGCTCAACGAACGCGCCAAACGGCTGCATCCGCGCGACCTTGCCAGTGTGCACGCTTCCGGGCGGAAAGTTCTTCGACGCGTCGTCCCACGGGTCGCGCTCAATCGCCTTGCGCGAGAGCATCACCCTCGGCATCGCGGGGCCTGCGTCACGCACGGGGCCCTTGCGGTCGCGCTTGTCGCGGTCGCGGTTGCCACGGCGATCTCCGCGCTCGTTGTTGTTCTCGCTGGGCGCCGCGCTCTCGCTCGTGGCAACAGCCTCTGCGCCCTCTGCGCCCTCTCCGCTCACTGCGCCCTCGGTAGCCTCGGGGCTCGCTGCGGCCTCGGGCGCCTCTGTGGCCTCTGCGCTCGCTGCTTCAGTGGGTGCCGGCGCGTTGCGGTCGCGCTTGTCCCTGCGATCTCCACGCTCGTTGCGATCGTTGCGATCGTTGCGATCGTTGCGCTCGTTCTTGCTGGCCTCGCGGGCCTCGCCCGAGGTGATCTTGATGACCTGCGCTTCGATCTCGTCGCCGACCCTGAACAGGTCCGACGGGCGCGCGCCGCGGTTGTGTGAGAGCTCGGTGATGTGCACCAAGCCTTCGATCCCGCCGAGGTCGACAAACACGCCGTACTCTTTGACCGAGACGACGATGCCCTTGACCGTGTCACCGGGCTTGATCGACGCCTTCATCTCTTCGGCGCGCGCACGCACCGAGGCTTCCATCAGCGCGCGGCGTGACACGATGGCCTCGCGGCCGCCGTCGCTCATCGCGGTGACCTTGAAGGTCATGCGCTGCAGTTGCATGGACTTGGGGTGAACCGACGGGGGAAATCGCACGTCAATCTGCGACGACGGGCAAAACGACCGCACGCCGTGCACATCCACTTCGATGCCGCCCTTGTTCATCCCGACGACGATGCCCTCGATGGGCTCGCCGCTCTCAAGCGCGGTGTTGACCAACGCGAGGCCCTTGCTCACCCGCTCGGGGTCACGCGTGACAATCACGCTGCCGCCGCGAGCGCCGTCTTGCATGACCTCGACGTCAAAGCTCGCGCCCACTTCGGGCAAGGTCCCGTCGGCCTCGCGGAGCTCAAGGACGTCGATCAATCCCTGCTCTTTGCCCCACAAATCGAGCAGCGCAACGAACTCTTGGATCTCAATGACACGCGCGAGGACCTTGTCGCCGTTCTTAAACGGACGCGGCTGCTGTCCCTGCGCTTGCGCGCCCTGATCGCCAGCGCCCTCGGGCCGCGGGCCTTTGCCACCCTTGCCGCCCTTGCCACGACGACGACGCTTGCGACCTTCGCCGCCCTCGCTGCCCTCGCCGCCCTCGCTGGCCTCGCTGGCCTCTGCGCCCTCGCCGGTCTCGCTACCCTCGACGGCGACGTCGCCGCCCTCGGAGACTTCGCCCGAGTTCGCGCTTGGAGCGCTCGCTTCTGCTGTATTTTCGCTCGCAGAGTCTGTCGTGGTCGCGGCGCTTGCGGTGACCGTGGTGGACTCGGTTGCTGGCTTGCCCTCGTCGCCCGACGCGGTTGGGCTGCTGTCTTGCGTCGGCTCGTTGATGTCGCTCATGTGCTGCTCTAAACCTGAGATAAGACGGATTTCACCGGCGATTTGCCGCGGTTCCGTCGGGGATAGAAGAAGATTTTGTTGAAGTGGTTGCCGTGTGAGGCGCCCATCCAACCTGTCGAAGTGCTCTGCCCTACGTGCTGTGCTTCGTCGCGCAAGAGCGAGCGCTGTATACACCGTCCAGTCCCCAACAGAACACCCCTCGGAACGCGAAACACCTCGCTTCTCACGCGCATGGATCTTTTCAAACGACGCGCGCCGTGCACACCTTGGGCCCTCATGGTTGACGTCGAGACCCACACGACGATCGCGCGCGATCTCGCGTCGGTCGCACAATTTGCACTCCATCCCGACAACGCCCCGCGCTCGGTCGAGTGGCAGGGCGAGCCCACGCTGGCCCTGGGCGCGTGTGGCCTTCGTCGTGCACTTTCTGGGTCGCCGCCTCGCGTACACCTACGAGATCACCACGCTGGACCCGCTGCGTCACAGGGTCATGCGCACCGCCGAGGGCCCCTTCGCGATGGAGACCCCCTACACCCTCGCCGCCATCGACCCGCAGCACACCAAGTTCACCCTGCGCAACCGCGGCGAGCCCACGGGCTTCTCAGCGCTCGTCGCGCCCCTGAGGAGCCTCGCGATGCGCCGCGCCAACACGCAAGACCTACACGCGCTGAAGGCTCTGCTCGAAGCGCAATCGAGCTCATAAATTACAGCACATTGAGAGCTCTTGTGAGCAAGGGTTCACCGCTCGGGGCCCTGCTCTGCTATACGTTGGCTCGCAGCCATGATGGACGAATCTCAATACCTCGCGCTCGCAGACAAGACCTTTCGCAAGATCTTGGACGCCTTCGACAACATCGACCCCGATCAGGCCGAGGCCTACATGGCCGGCGACGTGCTCACCATCGCATTTGCCAACGGAATCCGCTGCGTCATCAACACCCAGCGCCCCGTGCGCCAGGTCTGGCTCGCGAGCCGCGCGAGCGCGTGGCACTTTGACTACAACGCCGAGCTCGACCGCTGGGTGAGCGACAAAGACGCCAACGAGCAGCTCTTCGCCACCGTGCGCGAGATCGTCCTGCGCGAAGGCAACGTCACCCTCGCGCTCGCACACTGAACCCGCTCGCTAGTCCTGAGACGGCCACGTCGGGCCCTGCCAAACGCACACCTGACGTTGCTCTTCGGTGCAATGCCTCCCGCGCGAAAGACAACGCGCGACGCAGTTGTTGGGTTCTCCTTGGGGCCGCAGCGAGAGCCGCTCGCACTCGGCGCTACACCGTCGACAGTGCCCCGCACACTGGCTCTGAAACAGCGCCCCCTCGCGCTGCCTACACGCGATGTCTCGTTGCGTACACACCGCCGTCACGCACGTGTCCACCGGCGCAACACAAGCATCCAAGCACGCCCCGGTGACCTGCGCGCATTGCCGCCGACACGCGTCGTCCGTGCACCGTGATTGGCATCCTCCGCAGTCTGTGCGGCACCGGGTTGAACATCCATCGCAGGTCGCGAGGCACTCACGACGACACGGGGTGTCCGTATGCTCGGTGCACGGATCAAACGAGCACGACTGCTCAATCAAACGGTTGTCACACCGGAGGAATCCCAGCGGCGCTTCTCCACTGTCGTCTTCGTCGATCCCGGGCGGGCGAAAGTCACAAGCGCGCGCGAGCCCCTCGGCCATGGACGGAGAGCTCCAGCGTGTGATTTCAGCGTCGGATTGAATCACAGCGCTGTCTCGCGGGGCCTCCACCGCGGCATCGTGCGCGGCGATCGCGTCCAGGTCGCGTTGCGCCACGGCAGGCGGCGCGTGGCGCTTGCAGGCCCCCACGAGAGAGAGCAAACCAAGCGCGAGCACGTGTGCGAAGTGAGCCACGCGCGCGAAGGTACCAGAGCGAAGCGCGGTTGACTCTTGGGGCCTACTCGCACCCGCGAACCCAACACCCGGCGCCGACGCCGGGTCTGTCCGAGCGCACTGCTTCACGAGCCGCTGGCGGCAGGTCGCACAAACATCTGAATGCCCCAGAGCAGCCCGTGACAGGTCCAGTCGCTACCGGGAACATAGCCCTCAGGGATCACTCGCGGAGTGCCGGGCCGCGCGCACGAACCGATCGGGTCGCTGCTTAGAACGTCTGCGTCCACTGCAGTCACAGTGATCATCGTGTGGGGGCCCAGCGTGACCGGAGAAGAGGGGGTGATCAGCCAGCGGGGATTCCACGAGTCTTCGTAGGGCCCCGCCCTAAGGACCGTCTGCCCATCGACCTGGACCTGCACGATGACGTCGGGCGCAGACAAGCCAACTTGCTGCCAGAGCGGGATGGCCCAAGGGAGCGTGCTGGCGAGCGATTCATAGCGCCCAGAGACCGCAAACTGCGTCAGCACGCTTGCCCGAGTGGCTGGCGAATACAGCTGAATGGCACGTCGGACATCGGGCAAAAACGCTCCGGTTCCATCCCACCACTCGCCACGCGCGTCGCCTGGCGCGACCAAGAGCGCAAACACTGACAACGTCACGGTCTCTGGTGAAACCCGCTGGGCCTCGGTCGATGGCCGCACGACAAGCGGCGATCGCGTCGCGGTAGTCAGGCCTGTGCGCTCTCCTCCCGAGGGCTGCGGCGGCGGCTGCTGCGGCGGCGGCTCCGTAGGCATCTCGTACGCAGGCGGATTGCAGCCCGCGAGCGCGAGCCCGCAGCTCAGCGCAAGCCAGCTCGCGCGATACGACAACAGCGCTCTTTGACGGGGTCCTGTATGAGTATGCATCGAACCAATCGCGGGGCGTGAAGCAAGAACCTGGCTACGCACGGCAGCAACGCGCAGAGTTCGCGTGCATCGAGCCACGAACAGCACCGCACGCTCACCGAGCGTACGCGAAGATCCCGTTGGGCGCAGACCTTCGCAGGCCACCCGTCGCAAAAACGCACCGAGCGCTTCGCCCACGGTGCGCACCCGCGAACCCAACACCCGGCGACGTCGCCGGCTCTGTCACTGCGGGCCGCTCTGTGATCCCTTAGCCCCCTTGATCACCAGCCAAAACACCCACGGAACCTCGCCCACCAGCGCCGCCCCTCCCATCACCGCCCCGTACACCACGGCCCCCTGCGGGTACACCATGCTCGCCAGCCCGTTGAGCGCATAGCCCATCGCCGCCAGCCCCATCAGCCACCCCAGCGCCCGCGGAAACCATCCCGACCTCGCGATCAACACCGCCGCCCCCGCGCAGTGCAACGCAAAGAGCGCCTGCCACACCAGCACCCCCTGCGCGTGCACATCGAGCAAGACCCCAACGAGCCCCTGTCGCTGCAGCGCTGTCAGCGCACCAGCGCCGGCGTCCAAGCGGGCCAAGCGCAACGCAGCCAAGAGCAGCGCGACGTTGCCGGCTTGCACCGTGGTCATCGCGAGGCGCGCACAGAGCGCAGCGCGCGCGAGAGTCTGCCCCGCGTGACAGAGCAACGCATAGAGACACACGCTGAGGGCGATCTCCGAGAGGACAATCAGCATATCGCTGAAAATTCCCAAGCGAAACAGCCCCTCGTGCGCGACGATCGCAGCCGCCGTCGCCACCGCGTCGCCGGGCACCTGCGTCACCGAGGGCACGTACATCATGCTGAGCGGCGCGAGCACCAAGGGCACCCCGTAGAGCACACCCGCGAGCCTCGCGAGCCGCACGGGCGGCGTAGCTACAGATCGTTGCGTTGTCATCGAAAGCTCATCCTCGCGGTCTGTGCGCAGACCCTGGCGCCTCGCAGCGCGCATCGCTGTCGGCATCGCCAGGGCTTGTTGATCGCAAAGGGACACTTGCACCCAGCAATGGCGCGTGTCGTCGGCGAGCCATGCATCTGTGCTATGCATTTTTGCATGGATAAAACACCGCAGTCGTTCGAGTGGGACCACCTGCGGGTGTTTCTTGCGACCGCAGAGGCGGGCTCGTACTCGGGTGCGTCGCGCGCGCTTGGGGTCGCGCAGCCCACGATCGGCCGCCAGATCGCGGCGCTCGAAGCCTCTCTCAAGGTGGCGCTCTTTGAGCGCGTCGGGCGAGGACTCGCGCTCACATCCACAGGGATTTCGCTGCTCGAACACGCGCGGGCGATGTCCGACGCGGCGCACGGCGTGTCACGTGTCGCCGCGGGCCAGGCCCTCGCGCTCGAGGGGCGCGTGTGCATCACCGCGAGCGAAATCATCGCGACGCACCTGCTCCCGCCCGTGCTCGCCACGCTGCGAACGCGCTACCCCATGATCGAGCTCGAAGTGGTCGCGTCGAACAGCGTGCAAGACCTCAGGCAGCGCGAGGCCGACCTGGCGATCCGCAGCTTTCGCCCGACCGAACCCGAGCTCATCGCGCGCAAAATCCGTGACTGCGAGGCGCACCTGTACGCGACCGCGGGCTACCTTCGCACACTCGCCAAGCGCGTCACCCGTGAAGCTCTCTTGCGCGCCACATGGATCGGATTTGACCCCAGCGCGACCTATCGCAAGGGGCTGAGCAAGGCGCTCGGCCTCGCCCTGACCGAGGCCAACTTCGCGATCGTGAGCCCAAGCCAGCACGTCCAGTGGGCCCTCGCGCGCCAGGGCCTGGGCATCGCGATCATGCTCAGTGAGGTTGGCGACGCGGACCCACAAATGCGCAGAGTGTTGCGTGATTTGCCAGCGATTGTGGTCCCGATGTGGCTCGTGACCCACCGTGAGGTCCGCAGCAGCCGGCGCGTCCGTGTCGTGGCAGACCTGCTCGCCGAGGGCCTCGCAGGACCCGCCCCGAGGGCTCGCCGCGCGAGTACGCGGTGATGAATCGTGGCGTCACGCTTGGCGCCCGCGGGCGCAAACGAGCCGTGATAGATGGCGTGGCTAGCGGCGGGGTGGCTGGACCCGCGCAGCCGCGAGCTCGCGCCGGTGGTCGCGGGTCATGTGCATGAAAATCCGATACGATTCCTTGCCCCCAAACGATGCCTCGTAGCGCCTCTTCGCAGCTTGCACATCGGCGGCGTTGGGCCTCTCGCGACGAGCCCACCACTGCCGGTGGTTGCGCCGCTGATAGGTCGCAAAGTACGCCACGGCCTTCGCGGCCTCTTCGATGGTGACCCATTCGCGGGCAGCGAACAGCGAGAGGTCGTGACGCAGCCCAAACACCATGGGTCGAATCGGCTTCTCAGGATCGATCAGCGTCATCTCAGGGCCGTAGTCTCTTGCTTCAGCAGGGCCCTCGCACCCCCGCCTGGGCGACGGCTCGGTGCTCTTAAGGGACCCGGACCCATCGGCGCTCCCTCCATGGGCCGACTCTACGGGGGACACGGCCTAGGTCCACGCCGTTGCAGGGCACTCCTACACCCCCCGCGGCCCTCTCCCTCGCCCTTCCGAGGCGCAGCCGAGGGCCTAGGACAGCTCAATGGGCCATTTTTTGGTTCGCGAACCCCAGTGAAGCACCCTGCGTAACCAATGATTGGTTCAGAATGGTCATTCACTCATGCTCGAGAACCCATTTCTTCTTCATCAAATCCGTTGACTCACTCCGCGGAACCTATTTTTGCTTCTACACAGCTTCTCACACACCCTGCAGATCCTATTTTTGCGTGTGCGACAAATCCAAGACGGTTCCTAGAGGCCCAGGGAGGGCTCTGCTGCACCCTTGGATGCCCCGATGCGAGCCCAAAGAAGCCCATCGCCCACCGTGGCTACCCCTTAGGTTGTGCCCAGCGAAGCGATCCAAAGGGTCTCGCGAGGGTCTCGGTCGCCCGGACGAGGCCGCCAAGGGCCCTCGGCACCCTCGGCTAGCGAGCCCCCGCTGCGAGTCGTCGAATGGGAGGTGCCACGCCACGTGCTCAACTCCGGCCCGGGCGTTCGCCTGAAGAGCTGGCCACGCGGCTTCGCATCAAGACAGGCTCACCCGCTCTGGGGACGGTCACGTATACGTCACAACAGGGTGCGCCAAACGCGGATTGAGGGGACTTTTCGGACACCCCACTCCACCGGGGAGAAAGCAAAAACCCTGGATTTCTCCAGGGTTCTGAGTGCCGGAGGTCGGATTTGAACCAACGACCTTGGGATTATGATTCCCCTGCTCTAACCAGCTGAGCTACACCGGCATGCAAGCTGTCTTGCGGGGGGCGGAGAATAGTCACCTCGTCCCAAGTGTCAACAAATCTTGCACCACGCGCTCCGGCCGGTGTCACTTTTTCGAGCGCCCGCAGAACCAACGCACGCAACCCGCTACGCCCGCTGCCGGCGATCACCACAGGGCGCTTTGCGATTGCACTATCGCTCCGTGTACAAGAGCCAGCATTCTCTCTCTGTGAGGCACCTTTGACCGAAGCACCAACCCAAGAGCGCGACCGACTGATTGAGCACTTTGGACGCAGGTATTCTGCAGGCGAAGTGCTCTTTCGCGAGGGAGACGCAGGCCCCGAAGTGTTTATCTTGCAGGAGGGCCGCGTGCGCGTGCTCAAGCGCGTGCGCATGGTCGAGCGCTCGCTGCAGATCCTCAAGCCCGGCGATCTCTTCGGCGAAGGCTCACTCATCCCAGGGACGCCCCGCAGCGCCACCGCGGTAGCCCTCTCCGACGTGCTCGTCCTCGCCCTCGACCCCGACACCTTCGGCGCGCTCTTGTCCGGCAGCGTGCAGGTCGCAATGCGCTTGGTGCAACAGCTCGTCCGCCGCCTCCGTGACGCCGAAGACCAGATCGAAAACATGATGCTCCGTGACAACCAGTCCAAGGTTGTCAACGCCCTGCTCAAGATGGCCAGCGAGTCCGGACGAATGTCTGGCAGCGCCCAGGTCCCCGTCTCACCCCTTGAGCTCTCGTCGCGCTCAGGCCTCGATGTAGACACCGTCAAGCGCTCGGTGCTGCAGCTCCGCGAGGGCCAGTATGTGCGGATTATCGAAGAGAAAGTGGTCATCGATGACATCGACGCCCTGCGCCGGCTCTTCACGCTCTTGGGCATGAAAGAGCAAGTCCGCGCGACCTAGCTAGGTCACCCAGACCTCTGGGACGCGAGTCAAGTTTTTGGTTGACCGCCCGGGACCATCGCGGGTAGACACGACCCTTAGCTTTGACCGGACCAATGGTTCGCACATCCTTCTGTGCGTTGTCTTTTGCTCTCTGAGCCGATGCGAGTCCCCCGAAATGCGTGCACACGCCAACGTGAAGCTTCGCGGGACCCTCGGCCGGGTCGCCCTTCTACTCGCTAGCTTGCTCTCAACGCCCGGATGCGCGGGCGTGAGCGACGAAACGCGACGACAGTCGCAGGGCCGCTACGAACTCGCCGTGAACCTCTATCGCACCGAGAATCAGCCACGATCCGCACTTGTTGAGCTCGAACGCGCTGTGCGTCTCGACCCCAACAACGGCGACGCACACCTGCTGATCGGCCAGATCTACGGCGGATCCGGGATGTTCTCCGAGGCCGAGGTCTCGCTCCGTCGCGCGGTCGAGATCTTGCGCGCCGAGGTCGAAGAAGACCCCTCCCGACGGGCGCCCTACGGCGAGGCACGCAACACCCTCGGCGCCGTACTCATCAACCGCGGACGCGCGGCCGAAGCGGTCACGGTGCTCACCGAGCTCACCCACGACGTGTACTATCCGCAGCCCCACCTTGCGCTCAGCAACCTCGGGCTCGCGTATCTCACCCTGGGAAATTACAGCGAAGCCGTTCGAGTGCTCGAGCGCTCGGTCGCACAGCACGCCGATTTTTGCGTGGGCTCTTACCGACTGGGCGAAGCCTACACGCGCACCGGCGACGACAACCGCGCCCTGGCCTCGCTCGACCGCGCCCTCGGCGCGCCGGGCTCTGGCTGCAGCAACATCCAACCTGCCCTGCGACTGCGCGGCGAGGTCAACGCGCGGCTGCATCATGCAGAGCAAGCGCAAGCAGATTTTACCCGCTGCCGAGAGCTCGGCGCGGACTCACAAGACGGCCGCGCATGTGTCACAGCACTGCGCTCTGTAGAAGGACCCTGAGCATGAGCTGCGATTTGCGTACCTCCATGTTCACAGCGCGTTGGGCACACGATCGTGTGTCCCCCGTGATGGGGAGTCCGGAGGCGTAATGGAATCGATTGGTCCCTGGCTCCGCCGCGAGCGCGAGCTTCGCAACATTGACCTGATTGAGGTCGCTGACCGCACGAGAATCCCGGTTACCCAGCTCGAACGGCTCGAAGACGAGCGCTTCGCCGAGCTCCCCGGAGAGGTCTTTGTCAAAGGCTACCTCCGCGCATACGCACGCGCCGTGGGTCTCTCGCCAGACGAAGTCGTCGGTCGCTTTGCCAACGCCATGCGCGCACGCGACGTGATGCCCGCGCCCATTCGCATCAGCCAGGTCCCCGCCGAACGCGGCGGGCGCTTCGGTCTCGCCATCGCCCTCGTGGTCTTCGCGGTCCTCGCGACCCTCGCGATGTCCTTCTTGCTCCGTCCTCGCGCAAACGAGCGCCCAGAGCAGCTCTCGCAGCGCGATTTGCCCTCGCACACTTCGCGCGCCTAACGGCCGCGCAATCGCGATGACAGAGCCCGGCGCCACTCCCTCTTGGCGTGCCTACGTGCTCGCACGCATCGAGCGCGGCGAAGGCGACCTCTCGCTCTGTTTGCTCCGAGACGACGGCAGCGTCGCATGGTGCAGCGCGCGCAAAGGCGCCCGGTCGACCAAGCGCTTCGCAGGCGGACTCAGCCCATTCACTCGTTACCGCGTGCGCTTCGATCGCACCGGAAAGCGCCTCGAAGAGGCCGTCGTCGACCAGAGCTTCGCCGGGATCTTGCGTGACCTTCGTCGCACAGCAGCAGCCGGGGCCATCTGCGCGATCGCGAGGGATTTAGGGGGCGAAATCACAAGTGACGACGGGCTCTTCGTGCTCTTTGACCAGACCCTCTCGGCGATCGAGCACGCAGACCGCACGCAGACCGCGGGGCTGCTCATTCGGTTCTTCTTCGGAGCATTTGATCACGCGGGCCACGGCGTCGTGCACCACCGCTGCGCACAATGCGGCCGCGACGCGCCAGCGACTCGCAGCGTGACCTACGCCCTCGACGCAGGCGGTGTCCGCTGCGGCACCTGTGGCGGCGGCCCGTTTGTGTTGCGCCCGAGCGAGCGAGCAGCCCTCGGCGCGATGCTGGCGGGCGATGACTCGGTGTTGGCGCTGTCGATGTTGCGCTTGTGTGCTTATTTGGGAGGAGCGCACGCCCGACGCGGGAGCGAGTGCATCACACAAGCCGTGTCCTACTTTCGAGAGAGCCCGAAGAGCCCATGAGACCGCGACGGATCATTCTTTTGCGTCACGCGCAGAGCGAAGGCAACGTCGACGACACGCTCTTTGTGACCAAAGCAGACCACCAGATGGAGCTCACGCCCGAGGGCCGTGACCAGGCGCGTGCGGCCGCAAAGTCCCTCGCGACGCAGCTCCATGGCGAATCGGTGCACTGTTATGTGTCACCGTATGCGCGCACGAGGCAGACGCTTGATTGTGTGCGCGAGGCCTTGGGCGAGCAGGTCGTACGTGTGTACGAAGAGCCTCGGTTGCGCGAGCAAGAGTGGGGAAACTTTCAGGTCCGCGAGCACGTGTTAGCGCAGAAAGCGGCGCGCGATTCGTTTGGGCATTTCTTCTATCGGTTTGCACACGGCGAGTCGGGCGCCGATGTCTTTGACCGGGTGAGCACGTTCTTAGAGACGCTGCACCGAGACTTCTCGCGCGAAAACTACCCACCGAACGCGCTCTTGGTCACACACGGGTTGACCATGCGCTTGTTCTTGATGCGCTGGTTTCATTGGTCCGTCGAATACTTCGAATCCCTTGAAAATCCCTGCCTCTGCGAGCAGATCACCCTCGCCCTCGACCCGGTCTCGCAGAGCTACGCGCTCACCACCCCACTGCGCCAATGGAAGCCGGTCCCGCTCGTCACGCGCTAGGCGTCACTCGCACCCGGCGACGTCGCCGGATCCGAGAGACTCGACCTCATTGCGCGCTAGGCTAGGGGCTCGCCTTGCAATAGCTCGAACAACAGGTCCCCCGAGGTCGCGTCGGTGAGGGCGCGCTGCAGCTCGTCTACGCGGTGCTCGGCCACGTCGAGCTGGTAGCCTACGGTGGCACCGTGCACCTCACTCAAGAGCCTTGCGTCGAAGCTCGTGAGCAGCTTTCGGACGCGCGACATGTGCCCGTACTCGATCTCGAGCGCGACGAGAACGCGCCGCACTTTTTCGACGGTGTCCATCGCGGCGAGGGCCTCGACGACGCCCTGCGAGTAGGCGCGGACGAGGCCACCTTTGCCTAAGAGTGTTCCGCCGAAATAGCGGGTCACTGCGGCCACGATGTCACCGACGCGGGCGTGCGAGATCACCTCGAAGATCGGGCGTCCCGCGGTCCCATGGGGCTCCCCATCGTCCGAGAGCCCAATGGTCCCCGTAGCGCCGGGCGGCCCCACGAGATACGCCCAGCACGTGTGCGACGCGCCCACAAACTCTTCGCGCTGAGCCGAGATCAACGCGCGCGCCTCGTCCACCGAGCTCGCGCGGTTCACCGTGGTGATAAACCGGCTCCGAAGCACCTCGTGCTCCACCCGATGCGGCCCCGCGGGGACAAGGTATCGCGCCACAGAGGGCACCCTAGAGGGCTACCCCGCGCGAGGGCAATCTCTTTGCGCAAGAGGGGCCAAGCGTGAAGCGTCCAGCGATTGGGCAGTGCGCGCGGTGCAGCGGGCCAACGGTGCAGAGGGCCGCTGCACCGCGCGCGGCGTAGTGGGCGAAGGGCGAAGGGCGAAGGGCGAAGGGATTCTGTGTGCGAAAGAGCAGGGTTGCGTGAAGAGAGCGCACTGGGCCCCACGCCCGATGGACTCTGCCCAGAGGGCTCTGGCGACGCTCGCACGCTCGTATGCACACGGCGCACACGGATCTCACTGAGCCTATCGCCCGCTGCGCCGCGCACGTCGCTGCGGCCCAGTGCGCTCTTCACGCACCCCTCTCGCCCTTTCGCACACTGCCCACTGCGCCCATCGCCCGATGGACTCTGTGCTCTTCACGCAACCCGTTGCCCTTTTCGCCCATCACCCACTTGACCGCGTGCGTAGCCACGGCTCGCTGTCCCCCGCGCCGCCCCTCAGCGCTCACCGACCCGGCGACGTCGCCGGGACCCGCACGTTGATCACAATCCGCGTGTTCGCCGCACGCGCATCACGCAGCGCTGCCCCACGCAATCCCGTGGTCGGCTGCTCGGGATAGTTGGTCCCGTATCCGTGCGCCTCGAGCCTCGTGTGCGCGACGCCACGCGCCACAAGCGCCTCAAGCACCGCCACCGCGCGCGAGTGAGTCACCGACGAATCCGCCGTGTTCTCGTGCACGCCGTCGTGCGATTGGATCTCAAACCGCAGCGCGGGCAGCGCCTGCATCGCCCTCGCCAGGTCATCCATCACAGCCCGTGACCGTGCGGATACCCGCGAATTGTCCCGATCAAACACGATCACTTCGTCCAAGACCAGCGCGGTCCCACCGACAAACCTCACGTGCGTCGGGCACCCATGCACCGCGGGGTTGCTCGCGTTGGGCACCCCCGCTTCGCTCACACACGCGTCCTCGGGGTCGAGCACCGAGTCTCCGTCGGTGTCCGGCGCCGCACAACCCGGCCGCGCAGGGTCCCCAAGAGGCCCCTGAGGGGCGCTGGGGCACTGGTCCTCGTGATCCCACACCCCGTCGCCGTCGGTGTCCTGCGCGGGGCAGCCAGGGCGCTCTGGATCGGTGTGCTCGCCCGCCGCGGAGTCCACGCACACATCAAGCGTGTCCGCGACGCCGTCGTGGTCCTGATCGGGCAACGGGCAGCCCGGCCGGCCGCTGTCTCGCACGGTCCCCTCGGGCACCGCTGGACACAAATCCGTGTCATCCATCACGCCGTCTTCGTCCGTGTCCACACGCGGAGCGGGACAACCGCGGCGCGCAGGGTCGGGCCTGGTCGTGGCCGACTCATCCGGGCACTCGTCGAGCTCGTCGATCACCGTGTCCTGATCGCGATCGCTCGGCAGGTCTCTTCGCGCCTCGTCTCGGGTCGGAACATACCCCACCCGCAGCATCGCCCGAAACGACGGAGTGCCCACGCTCTCGATCAAGCCAGGCCCCGCCGCAACACCGATCTGCCAGGTCTCTTGCAGGTGATAGTTAATCCCTAAGATCGCCTCGAGTCCCACTTGCGGCCGCACATTGGCTCGGCCCAACGAGGCCGGCGTCAGCGTGAGCCACAGCTCGGGCCCCACGTGCAGCTTCTCGTGCAGGGTCACCAACGCAGCGCCAGTGGACGCAAACAGCTCGCCATCGACCAGGGCCGTGCCCACCTGCGTGCTGCGCCGAAAGTGATAGCCCACCGTCGCGCTGTAGCGCACAGGGCCCGGCTGACCCGCGACCGTGGCTGAGATTCTCCCGCGCAGGCTCTCGTCGGTGACAAAGTGCTCGTCGCCCGAATACGGTATAAATCCCAGATAAACTTGGCCGCCCACGTGCAGCGACCACGCGTCGTTGAGCGCGTCGCCAAACACCCGCACGCGCATCCCGAGGCGCGCATCTCCGGTGACCGGGCCCGCGGTGTACGCGCTGAGGCCGACCATGCCGCTCTGAGCCCCCGCGATTTGCATCAGCGAAATGGGCAGCGACCCAGAGATCCCGACGCGATCGAGCACCGAGAAGGCCCCATGCAAGTGCATCTGCAGCATCCCGTCGATCACAGGCAAGGGCTCGCCGCGAGTGTTGTGAAGGACCAACGGGGTGCGCGCGAAATCTCCGGTAATTGCCAGGGCAAACGCACGTGTATCAGAGTACCACGGCATCTCGTTCGCAAAGAACGAGTCCCCCGTCGTGGCGGGCTCATAGCGCCCCAGGGCCCACCCCTGCGCGGATTGTGCATGCGCGCTTGGGGGGCCAAGACCGAGCACGCTCAGCGCACTCAGCACACTCAAGACAGACACCGCGTGGATCTTCGCTCTCACAACACGCGAAGTACCGCGAGTCCGCCTCCATTGCGAGTCTCATGCACCGGCAAGAGCATCGCGTCGAGCAAGGTCTGCGAGAGCAAATGCTCACTGCGATCGAGCAAGAACGTGAGCGACCCCACCGCGCGCAGCGAGAAAGACTCGGGCGTCCCGAGCAAGAGCCAGTCGTGTCGCAGCAGCGCATCGGTGGCCAAATAGGGCGCACAGTGTCCGATCGCGAGCGAGGTCTCGGCGCGCGGTTGGAGGCGCTCGGTGGTCTTTCCGCGGACGCGATAGACACGCACGCCGCCGGTCATCGAGAGATACGCGACGTTGTTGGACACCGCGGCGATGGCCACGTGGGCGTCGAGGGTGAGCCTGGGCTCGATGAGCCTCTCGCGGAGGCTCTGGACAGCCCGCGCGGCGCGCTCGGTCGCCCGCGTGTGGAGGGTGTTGAGCGGCTCGGCAGGGGTGCTCGCGATGGCGTTGGCTGCCGTCTGCGCGATCATTCCCCACAGGCGCGGCGGCCCCACCGGAGAGACCACATACGCGCCGTGTCCCTCGAGCGTGCCCGCGATGTCACGCGGAACAATCGCGTTGCGAACGCGCGCCGACGCGGTCCCAGTTGCATGATCCAGCAGCATTGCGTCCCTCTCTGTCTGTCACACACGCTCGACCGCGAGCACGCCTTTGACCTTCTGCAGCGCGCGAATCACCGTCTTGAGCGCGTTGAGATCGTTGATCATAAACGAGAACAAGTTCGTCGCACGGTCGTCCCCGGCGCGACAGTTGGCTTCTTGAATGTTCACCCCGTTTTGCGAAAACGTCGTGCCGACCTCGGCGAGAATTCCGGGGCGATTTGCAGTGATAATCCGCAGGCAGACCATCCGTGAGACCTTCGCGCCCGACTCCCACGAGATCTCGACGCGGCGCTCGGGGTCAAGATCCATGGCCTTCTCGCACGAGCGACGGTGCACGCTCACACCACGACCGTGCGTGATAAATCCCACGATTTCGTCACCCGGAACCGCCGAGCAACACTTCGCAAATCGCACGAGCACGTTGGACTCGCCCGAGACCAAAATGCCACCCACGTCGCGCCCGGTGACCTTGCGCGTGACCCGCTCGACAATGGACTCGCGCAGCTGCGCCGGGGGCTTTTCGCGCTGATCCGCAGGGACGAGCGAGTCCAACACCTTCGAGATGTCGTACTTGCCGTAGCCCACCTGGATCAAGAGTTCTTCGACGGACTGCAATTTGGCGTCTTCGACGGCCTTGGCCATCGAGCCCGTCTTGAGCGCGCGGTTGTACGAAATCGAGTACTTGTGCAGGTGCCTCTCGAGCAGCTCTTTGCCCAACCGGAGCGAGCGCTCGCGCTCTTCGGTCCTGAGAAAAAAGCGGATTTTGGACTTGGCCCGCGCGGTCAGCGCCCACTCGATCCAGTCCTTGGTCGGGTGACGATTGGGGTCGGACATGATCTCGACCACGTCGCCCGAGCGCAAATGATGCCTCAGAGGGACGATCGCTCCGTTGACCCGCGCCCCCATGCAGTGATCGCCCAACGTCGAGTGAATCGCATACGCGAAATCAATTGGCGTCGCCCCGCGCGGAAACACCCGCACGTCTCCGTTGGGCGTAAACACGTAGACCTCGTCCTGAAAGAGATCGACCTTGACGCTCTCTAAGAACTCTTGGGGGTCTTTGAGCTCTTTTTGCCAGTCCATCAGCTGCCGTAGCCACTGAAAGCTCCGCGCATCTTTGGGATCAATCAGCCCGCCATGGTCGTCGTCTTTGCTCTTGACGCGCTCTTTGTACTTCCAGTGCGCGGCGATGCCGAGCTCGGCCACGCGGTGCATCTCGCGCGTGCGGATCTGGATCTCCATGCGCTGCTTGTCAGGCCCAAGCACCGTGGTGTGCAACGACTGGTAAAGATTGGGTTTTGGCAGGGCGATGTAGTCTTTAAAGCGCCCCGGGATCGGCGTGTACGTCCCGTGAATGACCCCGAGCGCTGCATAGCAATCCGCCACGCTCTCGACCACGGCCCTAAACGCCACCACATCGTAGACCTTCTCGTACTCGCAGTCTTGCGAGCGCATCTTGCGCCAGATGGACACCAGGTGCTTGGCTCTGCCTTGGATCTCGCAGGCAAATCCCGCGCTGTTGAGCCGGTCCGAGAGGACCTTCACCGTGCGTACGATGTGGTCTTTGCGCTCGTTTTCGGTGTGCGAGACCTTCTCTTCGAGGTCGCGATACGCCTCGGGCTCGAGGTACTTAAACGCGAGGTCTTCGAGCTCGGCTTTCATCCACGAGATGCCCAAGCGGTTGGCCAACGGCGCGTAGATATCCAGCGTTTCGCGGGCGATCCGCTCTTGCGAGTCGATCTTCATGTGCTCGAGCGTGCGCATGTTGTCCAAGCGGTCGGCGAGCTTGACGAGCAACACGCGGATGTCCCGCGCCATGTGCACGAGCATCTTGCGAAATGACTCGGCGGCCCGGTCTTCTTTGCTCGTAAAGCTAAACGTCGCGAGCTTGGTCACCCCATCGACCAAGAACGCCACCTCTTGGCCAAAGAGCTTCTCGATCTCGTCGATGCCAATGGTCGTGTCTTCGGCCACGTCGTGCAGCAGCGCGGCGCACAGTGAGGCTGTGTCCAACCGAAGATCTACGAGCAAATTCGCTACCGAAACCGGATGCGTAAAGTACGCTTCGCCGGACTTTCGCTTCTGCCCATCGTGGGCGCTCTTGGCGACCTCCCACGCGCGCTCAATGAGCGCAACGTCAGCGTTGGGGTGATAGGCCGTAACTCGTGAGACCAGTGCGCGGACGTCGTCCATGCTATTTGTTATGGGCCGCATGAGGCGTGAGCGAAAGGCCCATCTGCGCCACACGGAAGGCGCGCATTGTATCCCGCCCCGCTCGCTCGTTCGCAAGTTGGATTTTTTGCTCGCCGTGCATCGTCACGCCCATTGCCCACGCCCACGTCCGCCCCGAAGCACACGCATGTCACCACCCCAAGACGCCCCTGTAAACTCTGCAAAAACGCTGCCCAAATGGCGTCGCATCGGAGCTTTCGCCACCCTCGCCATCGGCGCGATCGTCGTCACCCAATCGCTTAAGACCACCTCCGCACGGGACTCGGTCTTGAGTGTTTCGCTCGCCGATTGGCGCGAAGGCCCACGCAAAGCGCACACCGTAAGCCTCGCGATTGTGCAAGAAAACCAGGTACTCCGACATGTCGCACAGCGCTACGAGCGCAGCGCCGTCCCCGCGCGATGGTCCACCACGGTCAACCTCCCCCCCGGCGACTACGACGTGCGCGTCGAGGTGACCAGCGACGTCGGCATCGCGTCGCGCGAGCAGCACGTGCACCTCGAGGGGACCCCCGTGCAGCTCCGCGCCCCAGGGCGCTAAGAGAGAGTCTACCTGTGAAATCACAGCCTATTGTGAAGCTCTCCAACGCGCTCAAGCCCTACGCGTGGGGATCACACACGCTCCTGAGCGACTTCGAGGGCCGCCCGCCCGCGTCGCATCCCGAGGCCGAGCGCTGGATGGGCACACACCCCGCGGCCCCCTCGCGCGTCTCGCCAGAGCAAACGCTGCAAGAGCACCGACGCGCACAAGGTCATCCCACCGGCGAATTGCCCTGGCTCCTCAAGGTACTCGCGGCCCGGCAGCCCCTGAGCCTGCAAGCGCACCCCAACGAAGCGCAAGCCCGCGAAGGCTATGCCCGCGAGCAAGCCCAAGGTCTCGCGCTGGACGCCCCGACGCGATCGTACAAAGACCCGCACGCCAAGCCCGAGCTCATCGTAGCCCTGAGTGAGTTCAGCGCGCTGTGTGGTTTTTTGCAGACCGATGCGATGATTGCGCGCTTGAGTGACAGCGGCGTAGACGCGATCGACGGCCCCTTGCGCGACGCGCGCACGATGCCCGAGCCCGAGGCCCTCGCGTTCTTGCTGCGCACCTGGATCACCGGCCCCGTAGAGCCACGGAGGGACGCGCTGATCCGATTTGTGTCACGCAACGAGGCGCGCTTGAGAGCGCAAACACCCTGGATTTTTGCAGTGATTTCTTCTTTCGAAGGAGACCCCACGGCGCTCATCGCCCTGATGCTTCACCACGTCACGCTCAGCCCGGGCGAAGGGCTCTACCTCGAGGCCGGCGTGATGCACGCGTACCTCGGAGGGCTCGGTGTCGAGCTCATGGGGCCCTCGGACAACGTGCTCCGCGGAGGGCTCACACCCAAGCACGTGGACCCCGAAGAGCTCCAGAAGGTCCTGCGATTTGAGCCCTCGCGTGTGCAACCCTTGACCGCATCGGGCAGCGACGCGAGGGCTGCGTGGCGCACCCCAGGGGCCCCGTTTGAGCTGGCTCAGACACGGGTCAAGGGCAAGGGCGCGTGGGACGAGGGACCCACGGACGAGATCGTCCTGTGCACCGAGGGGAGCGTGCGCTTGGGCGAGCTCACGCTGCGCCGGGGAGAGAGCGCATACCTCGCGCAGGGCAGCGGGCCCCGCGAGGTCTGGGGCGAGGGCTGCGTGATGCGCGCGAGCGGGTCCATCGGGTAAGACCCGGCGACGTCGCCGGGTTAGCTCACGCGCGGCCCGAGCTCGGTATACCCTGGCCGCCATGCCGCCCCTTCGTCGCTCATCCGCCACCCTGCCCGATGGGATCTACAACGAGGTCCTCTCGCGCGAGCTCGCCGCGAAGCTCGCCACGCTCACCCGCAGCCACGCGACGCTCACGGACATCCACAAAGACACCGACGTCGACGAGCAGCTCGTCACGCTCGTCCGCGACGCTGCGCGGATCGCCCTCGGGGCGCAGTCCAACGCGACACACAAGCTCGCCCTCGCCCAGCGAATGCTCGATCAGCTCGTGCGCGAGGGGCTCTTTCGCGCAGACGAGACCCAGCTCGAAGCGAAGATTCTCAGCGAAATCGCGCCCATTGTGCATGGCAACCCCCGCCCTCGCACCCTCGCGCCGCGTGGCTCGCTCTTGTCCTCGGGGCTCATCACCAACGCGCCGGGTGAGAGCGTGCTCGATCACCTCGCGAGCGAGTTTGCCAGCGCAGACCGCGTTGATTTGCTCTGCTCGTTTATCAAGCTCAGCGGACTCGACCGGTTTCGCGCGCTCATCGAGCGGCACCGCGCGATGGGCCGACCGCTGCGTGTACTCACCACCACGTACATGCGCGCGACGGACCACAAGGCCGTGCTGCTCTTGCATCAATTGGGCGCCGAGGTGCGCATCTCGTTTGACGAGAGCCACACGCGATTGCACGCAAAATCCTGGATCTTTGACCGCGCGAGCGAATACGCCACGGCCTACGTGGGCTCGTCCAACCTCTCGCACACCGCCCAGACCGACGGCCTCGAGTGGAACGTCCGCGTCACCCAAGCCGACCAGCCCGACCTCGTCGCGCAGATGGCCAGCGTGTTCGAGACCTACTGGCAAGACACAGACAAATTCGAGCCCTTCGACGGCAGCGAAGCACACACCCAGAGGCTCAAGCGCGCGCTCTCAGAGCCTGACAAATCACAAGGATTTGTCTCTTTCGAGCTTGAGCCCAAAGAGTGGCAGAAGCCCATCTTGCGCGAGCTCACCGAAGCCCGCGCCCTCGGTCGCCATCGCAACCTGGTCGTGGCCGCGACAGGCACGGGCAAGACCCTCATCGCCGCGTTTGACTTCGAGCGCTTGTATCGCGACGGGCACGTGCGCTCGCTGCTCTTTATCGCGCACCGCCGCGAGATCTTGGTGCAGGCCCGAGACGCGTTTCGTCAGGTATTGCGCTTACCAAACTTTGGTGAGCTCTGGGTCGATGGGCACTCCCCCACGCACTTCACGCACGTGTTTGCCTCGGTGCAATCGCTCGACGCGAGCAAGCTCGACCCTGCGCACTACGACCACGTGATCGTCGACGAAGTCCACCACGCCGCGGCCAAGAGCTACGTCGCGATCTTGACCGCGCTCAAGCCCCGAGAGCTCGTGGGGCTCACAGCGACTCCTGAGCGCACAGACGCCCTGTCGTACGAGAGTATTTTTCCGCGGCCCTACGTGGCCAACCTGCGGCTGTGGGACGCGATCCCCAACGTGCTCGTTCCGTTTCGGTACTTTGTGTTGGACACCGAGGGCGTCGATCTCAGCGACGCCAAATGGTCCGGCGGCTACGTCTCTGCAGACCTCTCGCAGCGGCTCGTGACCGCGGCAGACCTCTGGATCCGCACCGTCGTGCGTGCGCTGAGTGAGCACGTCGCGCGGATCGAGAGGCTCCGTGCGCTTGCGTTTTGCGTAGACAAATCACACGCCCAAGTCGTCGCAGACAGGCTCACCCGCGACGCAGGGCTCACCGCGCGCGTGCTCACCCACGAGACCTCGCGCGAAGAGCGCGACCGCGCCAAGAGCGACCTGCTCAGCGGACACGTGCAGGTGCTCTGCGTAGTCGATCTCTTCAACGAGGGCGTGGACATCCCGGACGTCAACACGCTCTTTCTCTTTCGACCGACCGAGAGCGCGACGGTGTTTATCCAGCAAATTGGCAGGGGATTGCGCCGTAGTCGTGACAAAGACCTGCTCACCATCTTTGACCTCACCGGCAGACAGCACGCCCGGTTTCGCTTTGACCAAAACCTCCGCGCGCTCTTGGGACACACCCCACGCGAGCTCAAAGACTTTGTCGAAGACAACCACGGGAGGCTCCCGTCAGGCTGCTCGGTGCACTTCGAAGAACGCTCTCGCCAAGAGATCCTCGAGCAAATTCGCAGGGCGATTCCAGGTGACACTCGCGGGCTTCGCGCGCTCATGCTCGCCCACCCCGAGGCCAGCGCGACCCTCGCGGGCTTTCTCGAGGCCACCGGCGTAGAGCTCTACGATGTCTACCGCACCAAGCGCTCATGGACGCTCTTGCGCGCCGAAGCAGGGCTCGCAAATGCGCCCACAGACGCGCTCACGATCAGCGCCCTCGCCAACGTGCACAAGCTCCTCGAAGTCGACGACACCCTGCGAATTTACACATGGAAGCAGCTCGCCCTCGGCCACCCTCCCGCCACCGAGCGCGAGCGAAGGCTCACCACGATGCTCTTCGCCGTGCTCTACGACCGCTTCGCCGTGGCCGAGCTCAATGCACACTTCGCGCGCTGGCTCGCAGACACCACCCTGCGCGCCGAGCTCTTAGAGCTCATCGCCGTGCTCGAGCCCCGCGCGAGTGACCTGCACGCGCCTGCGCTCGGCCCTGAGATTCCGCTGGTCGTTCACGCGAGGTACCTCGACGTCGAGCTCTCGGCCGCCTTCAACGCGGTCACCCACACCGACGGAAAGATTCGCCATTTTTACACCGGCGTCGAGCCCGTCTGCGACGGCCGCTACGACCTGCTCTTGGTCACCCTCGCCAAGGGCGCCAAGACCCACGAGCACCTGCGCTACAAAGACTACTGCGTCCATGCGAGCGCGTTTCACTGGGAGTCTCAGGCCGCGACAAGACAGAGCGACCCGCTCGGACAAAGACACCTCCACCCCGAGCGCACCAACGTCACGCCGCTGCTCTTTGTGCGCGAGACCAAGCGAGATCCCCGCGGAGTCACCGCGGCGTTTTGCTTTCTCGGCCCAGTCAGACCCCTGCAAGCGCGCGGCGAGCGCCCCATCGCGATCACCTGGGGTCTGAGCCCTCCCCTGCGCCCCGAGTGGGTGCGCCAATGGAGCAACGTGAGCTAACCCGGCGACGTCGCCGGATGCCCCTCGCTCAGGGTGCGTAGCGCAAGATCGCACCGCTCGCGCCCGCAGCCCACAGCGCCGCGCCCGCACCACGCCGGATCTGCGCGATACCCTCAGCGACCACGGGGACACCTACAGGGACCATCCGCGTGCTCCCCGCCGCGAGCGAAAACAGCTGCGTTCGCCCACGCTCTGGCCCGAGCAATACCGCCGCCTCGATCGCCCCCATGGGGCCCCGCTGCAAGCGCTGCACACTGCCCTCAACCGTGGGCAACATGGTCCACATGCCGCCAGCCGCAGGGCGCGATTGCAGGGTGTTTCCGCCGGCTAAGTACACGGTGCCGTCAAGACCACGCGCCATACCCGCCAGCGTGCCCCCACCCGGCACCGCGAGCTCGCTCACCCATCGGGTGCCATCGAAGCGAAAGAGCACCGTCACAAAGCGCCCCCCCGCGGGGTCATTGCCCAAGACCAACACGTCGTTGGCCGAGCGCACATCGACCGCCGTGAGCGTGAGCGAGGTGAGCCGCACCCCATCCACCTCGGTGGGCAACGCAACAGGCGGAGCGACCCAGCGACCGTCGGCTGAGAGCCTCACAATCGCAGCGTTTTCGCCTACCGCCCACACGTTCTGCGCGTCGCTTCCGTCCACGTCGAGCCAAGCTCCACCGGGCTCAAGCATCGCGGGCTGCACCGTGCCCGCCCGTGCATCGTAGCGCGCGATCACACCGGTCGAACCCACGAGCCACGCGCTGTCTGCGCTCGGGCTCCACAGGTCCTGAATGGTCGCGACCATGCCGTCGTTGCCAAGACCTAACTCCGAGAATACCCAGCGATTTTCTTCGCGACGACCCCACACGCCTGCACCAAACACCGCGCTGGGCTCTTGCCCTTCGGGCCCAAAGAACACCCCGAGCGCCGGCGTCTCACGCGCAGACTCGGTGTCAAACCGCATCCCGGTCCAGCGCACCGGCGTCGGAGTCCCGCGTGCAAACCAGCCCGCGCTCGCGTCGAGCAAGAAGTCAAAGTTGATCGAGAAGACCGACGTCTGACCATCGAGCACAAACCTCCGCTCCCAGCCCGCCGGAGTCCACCGTGTGCCCTCGCTCGCGTTGGCAAAATACGCCTCGTTGTGCGCTGTGCGAAACAACCGCGGGCTGCGCCCAAGGGGCAACATGTCGCCTCCCACGCGCCCCTCGCGGACCTCGATGTACGTGGTCTCGCCGGCGTCAAACACAAAGTACTCGGCCAGCGCGACGCCCTCCGCTGGACACACAATCGGCGAAGAAAATCGCTCGCCCTGTGGCGCACGCATCACCTCGCGCCACGTCGCCCCATCCCACCGATGGATCGCGATCGCGAAGCTGTCTCGCGAGGTGTTCGTCGTCGCCCACACCTCGCCCGCCGAGCGCGTGCACAGGGTCACCGGGCGCACGCCCGCAGGCATCGCGGGGGCCGTGACAAAAGCGCTCCCATTCCACCGCAAGAGCGCAGCGTCACTGTTGCCCGCCGTCGCGATCCACACGTTGTCCCGCGCGCTCGCCGCAAACGAGTTGATCCGCGGCAAGAGCCCAAACGGCACGCTCACAAAGCGCCCTCCCTCCCGGTGCAAGAGCACACTGCGCGTGTCAGAGCCCGACGTGGTTCCCCACGCCCACACGTCGTCTCCCGACGAGCCCCACACCCCGTGGAGCGCAATGTCCGTCCCCGACGCCACCTCGGACCAAGCGCCCTCAAGCCAATGCATCACCGCACCGTGATCTCCTACCGCCCACGCTTCGCGCGCGCTCGCCGTGTACACCGCGTTGATCGCGTGACCCTGTGGCCGCGGATGCTGCCAACACCACGCCCCCGGCGCGCACGTCACAGGCTGCACCGGTGGCACATCCACAGGCACCACCACAGCGTCCTGTGCGCTCGCGTCCGCGTCCCCGCTCGCGCCATCGCGCTCACCGCTCACACGCGCGCCACACGCCGCAACCGCCGTCGCAAAGACCAAAACACCACAAGAAAGCAAACGCATACAATCACCTCGCCATTGCAAAAGAGACCGTTGGCATAGCCAACAATCGCCTCCTGCGCGAGCCCCAATCGCGACCGCGAATAAGCTGGAAATGTCACCCCGCGATGTCGCTCATCGCCGGCTCACTCCGTCCAGAGCGCCACCAAGCGATCAGCAGCCCCAGCGCAAGCAAAAGCACCGACACAACCGAAGCTCCGAGGCTCCACACAAAGCGCGATCGCCCCCAGTGCGTCGCGAGCACCACGAAGTCCGTAGGCCGCGTCGTCATGCCATCAAGCCACCACACCCGAACAGCCAGCGCGTTGTCCAAACGAAGCGGCGTGTCCAGCGCCACATAGAGCCCCACAAACTGCGCAAAAATCCTGCGGGTGTCAGCCCCGGTCTTCAGCGCGATCGCAGCCCCCATCAGCGCCACCGTAGGCACCATGATCAAGCCCGTCACGTCGCGCACCCAGAGCACACTCGTGAGCACCATCGCGGCCGCCAACACCAGCAACACAGCTCTCGCTCGCGTCGGTCCACGTGAGAGCGCGATGATCGACGAGCCCACGATCGCAGGCGCCATCACACCCGCCATCGCGACCAAGCCCTCGCGACCAAGCGGCGCCGCGGTGTGCGCCAAGACCGTCGCGTCGAGAAAGACCTGCAATCGGCCAAAGCCCCCGCCCACACAGAGCGCCGCGAGCCCATGCCCCATCTCGTGGACCCACGAAGCCACCAGCGTAAACGGATAGAGAAGAAGTCGACCCCAAGACATCGTGCTAATCAAAACAAAAAATAGGGACGCAAGCGCAAGCACCCCGCGCTTGCTCAGGCCCTCTGAAGGGTCGCTAGGTTTGCTCACTTAGATAGCGAGGCTTGTATCACCCGCCTCTTCGCTTAACCCCGTGGATTGTGCGAGCCTTCCCCAATACGAAGCGACAGCGGCGCTCTTAGCCCTCATCGCCGCACTCCCCCGGCGACGTCGCCGGATCGCATCGATCGCATCGATCGCACCCCCTCAGCGACCCACAGGGGCCCTCTCAGCACGCTCCCACCAGGCAGCCCACAGCCCAAGCGCGAGCAAGCTCAGAGAGACCGCCGCGACCAACAGGCTCCACGCGATGCGCGGCCCGCCCCACTCGGTGGCCACGCGCGCGATGTCGCTCGGCCGCGAGACGCCCTCGACCACGGCAGACTCGGCGAACACATAGTCCATCCGCGAGACCGTGTCGGCCACCAACCGCAGCCCCACAAACTGCGCCGCAGTGAGCCGAGTCTGCGCTCCAGATGTCAGCGAAATCACTAACAAAACGAACGCGACGCCCAACACCGAGACCACGCCGCTCACGTTGCGCACCCACACCGCGCACGACAGCACCATCGCCAGCGCGAGGGTCAGCAACACTGCCCGCGCGCGACGCTCTCCCCGCGAGAGCACCAGCACCGCGCACCCCACCAACGGAGGCGCGAGCAAGCCCGCGATCGAGACCGCCCCTGCCCCCCATCCCGCCGTGCCGCGCGTGTGCGCGAGGCCCGAAGCGTTGGCAAAGACCTCTAAGCGATCAAAGCCCCCGCCCACACAGAGCGCCGCGAGCCCGTGACCCATCTCGTGGACCCACGTCGCCATCAGCGTAAACGGATAGAGAATCAGCCTCCCAAACGGAACCACGCTGCCCACCACCACGGTCACCACCACCGCCAGCAGCAGCGCCCCCCGTGAGCTCGTCGTCTGGGTCTGTTCGCGCTTGTTCACCATGGCCTCAGTGACGTTGTAGCAACGCAACACCTCTGCCATCGCATGCCCTCGGTCGATTGTGTGAGAAGCGCACCCGCACCCTCCCAATCGCTACACATGACCCACCGCTTGCCCTTGGCCCTCTTAGCCCTCTCGCTCGCCGCGTGCGCCTCGATGACCTCACCCGGCGACGTCGCCGGGTCCGACGCGACCAGCGATTCTGCAAGTGACTCTGCAAGCGATTCTGCTTCGTCTCCCGATGTCGCGCGCGACACAGCCACCACCGACGATGTGCCCGCGAGTGACTCTGCCGTTGCCAACGACGCGAGCGCAGACGCACTTACGGACGCACCCACGGACGCACCCGCGGACGCCGCAACAGACTCGGGCCCACGCGAAGACGTCACGGTGCGGCGTGTGACCTACGAAGCAGACCTGCGGCCCATTTTTTCGGTCAAATGCACACGGTGTCACGAAGAGGGCCACAACCCGTTTCCCTTCGTCGCCAGCTACATAGCCACACAGCAGCCCTCAAGGCTCTGTGCCGACGTCACCGTGGGCGAGTGCATCGACCGCGCGGCGCGTATCCAGGTCCCAGAAGGCACACAGTGTCGCACCATCGGCAGTCCCTTTCACCGTGCGGGCTGGCGTTGCATGACCCCCGACGAGATCACGCTGATCTCAGACTGGGTCCGCGGCGGGATGCTCGAGCGCTGAGTCACGCCAGCGTCGCAGGGAGCCCACACGAAAGCACAGCTTTTTCGCCGCGAAACACAGCCAAGAGCGTGACCTGGCTCTGCGCGTCCAGCGACAAGACGTGCACCGAGTCTGCGACAAACACGCCGTCGGGACGCATCGCGTACACGCCCACCGCGGGCGCGCCGTTGACCGAAATCACCGCGCTTGCACGAAACCGCGTGGGCAACTGAAGCACAAAGCCCGTGAAGAATCGCAGCATCGCGTCGCGGTCTGCGAACCACATGGGCATCGGCGGCATGGTGGTGATCACGTCTTCGCACAAGACCGAGCTCAACAGCGAGGGGTCCGGCGACTGCCACGCGCGGAGATAACGCGAGAGCGTCTCGTCGCGGGCCGTGGTGTCCGTCGGAGTGCTCGATATCGAGCGATTCCACTGCGGAATCCGCTCGTCCAAGGTCTTGCGCGCCCGTTGAAGCGAGCTGTTGACCGCGGCCTCTGTTTGCTCAAGCGCGAGGGCGATCTCGTGCGCGCTCCACCCCGCGACCTCGCGCAAGAGCAACGCCGCGCGCTGCGATGGTGGCAAGAGCTGAATCGTGGCCAAGAAGGCCAGCGCAACCGACTGCCTCAGCGTGCACTGGCTCTCTGGCGACTCTCGCACATCAAGCGAACCATCCACCCAGCGCGCGTCGGCGAGGGGCTCGACCCAATGAGATTCTGGTAGGGGATTTGCAGGCATCCCGTCACCACGTGAGGGCTCGGTCTGGTCAAACCCCGAGAGCGTCCGTGGCCCGCGATGCGCGAGCGCGTCAAGGCACACCTTCGTCGCGATCGCGTAGAGCCAGCTCCGTGCGCTCGATCGCCCCTCGAATCCCGCGAGGTACTTCCACGCACGGAGCATCGCCTCTTGCACCGCGTCGTCGGCGTCGGCGCTTGAGCCAAGCAGCCGATAACAGTGCGCCAAGACCATCCTGCGGTGGGGCGTGACCAGCGACTCAAACGCGCGCGCGTCACCCGCTTGTGCCGCCGCGACGAGCCCTCGCTCATCGAGAAGTTCTCCCATAGGGAGGTGATCTTGCCGCTGATTTCACAAGACAAACGAAGTTTCGCTCAGGGCTCAGACGATTTCGCGATGACTTCTGCACGCGCGTCCGGTCTCCCCTTCAAACGCTCTCACCCCCACACGACCCCTCGGAGACTCTCGCCATGCACCTACCTGTGACCGCACTGTTCTCGGCCCTCCATATCGTCTTCAACGTCGCCCTCGCAGGCAACGTGTCGCGCGTGCGAGCCAAGACCAATATTTTTCTAGGTGGCGCCGATTCGCCTGAGCTTTTGCTCGCACAACGTCGCCACGCGAACAACGCCGAGTACCTCCCGCTCGCCCTGCTCGCCCTCGCGCTGGTCGAGCTCAACGGAGGCTCAGCCACTGCGCTCTATGCCCTCGGGGCAACGCTCACCTTGGGCCGAGTGATCCATGCCATCGGCGTGGGCCCCACCCCAAGCCCCCTGCGAGCCGGCGGCGCAGTGCTCACCTGGCTCGTCATGGCTGGCGCGGCCGTCTACGCGGCTGTCCTTGGCATGCACTGACCCCCTCTTTACTCCCAGAAAGCGAACCCCTCATGACTCACTTTGGCACCAACATCAAGGTCAACGTCAGCCCCTCACTACGCGAGAATACTCAGCGATTTTACACACAGGGTCTCAGCGCGACCTGCACGAGCCCCAACGAGCAGCTCGACCTCTTCGCATTTGCAAAGGGCGAGACCCTCGGCGTGTTTTACAACGACCAAGCCCTCACCGAAGACGAGATGCGTCGCGCGCCCTGGCTCGAGTTTGCAGTGAGCGACCCCGACGCGGTCGCGAGCACTCTGCTGACCCTCGGAGGCACAGCGGTCAAGGGCCTCACCAACCACCCCTACATCGCAGCCCCCGGCGGACTCGTCTTTCGCCTTAGCCCAAACGGACACTGATCCGGCGACGTCGCCGGGATCGTTGAGTCACTCGGTCAAGCGCGCTCACTGCGCTCACTTGGCCAGTAAAATCTCAGGACAATCGCGCTCTTGAGCCCAACCGAGTGACCCCTCTTCTTCGCCTTCGTGCCGGACGAAGGAGAAGAAGAGGCGCCCAGTCCAGCGTGCCCACTGGGGGCTGATGATGAGGATGGCTGCGGCGGGAAAAAGCACGGAGCGACCGTAGTTCACTGCGCAGAGTCCATCGGGCGTGGGGCCCACTGCGCTCTTCACGCAACCCCTGCCCTCTCACACCCGGCGACGTCGCCGGATCTCACATCGGGACAGCCATCTCAAACGTCGGCCCCAGGGTCGCCGTGAGCTCTGTGAGCCGAAAGAACACCTCGCCATCGAGCACAGGATGCATCTCGTTGCCGGGCTCGCACTGCACCTGAAGCTCTCGCGCCGGGCCGTCATACGCGTCGGGCAACAAGTGCTGCACGCGCTTGCCAGTCATGAGCAAGGGCCACACGCGCGCGGCCTCGACGCCGCTCACTCGGCCCGCATGCACATGCAATTGCTCGTTGTTGGCCAACGGAAACACGTGCAAAATTCCAGCTAACTTCAGCGGCAACGCGGCACACTGCAGCACCGTGTGCTCGGTGAGCACCTTGCCCTCGCGGTCGCGGTGCAGCTCGCCATCAATACGGACCCTCGCGTGAATCGCACGCAAGAAAGACTCTTCGGCCTTGGCCAACACGCGCGGTTTGAACCGCGCAAGCCCACCCGTAAGCAGCGCTCGCCCCGCGGCGGCGCCAAACCCCGTGGCCATAAGCTTCGCGATGCGCGCAGGGCTCTTTTCGCCCGAGCCCTCGTGAAGGGGACCAAAAAAATTCGCGCCATAGCCTGCAAAAGCCGTGGCAAACGCGTACCGACGAAACGCCGTCGGGATGTCCCCATAGAGCACCTGCGTCCCGTTGAGCTCCATGGTCCGCAACGGAACCCGCTTGGGCTCGCCGCCCTTCTCAAGCGTCTTGACCAGCTGCGAGAGCACCGTCCGTGGATCCCTCGCGAGCCCCAGGCCCTGCGCGACAAAGTCCACCGACCCGCCACCCGTCGGAACATACCGCGCGATCTTCGTCGCTTGCTCAGGCCCAAAGTACCGCGCCGCACCGTTGATCATCCAATGCAGCGCGCCGTCGCCTCCGTCCGCGACCCAGTACTTTCGGCCCTCATCCGCGAACTGCCTGAGCGCCGGAATGATCGCGTCCGTGCTGTACGTCTCAACCACCCGGCCGTGATCTCCGACGATGCGCTCGATACGACGCTTTACGTCAGTCTGTCCGCGATTTCGCCGAGAAAACGGGTTGACTACCACTCCAATCACAGGCCGCCTCGCTCTTTCTAGAGCCCCAAGTTACCGCCGTTCGCCTCGCGCTCTGCACACAATTTATGCGCGCAGTCCGAGCGGCTAGCACTGCGCTATGCTCGGCCTCCATGGACTCGCCGCTCGACCCCGCAGCCACCACCCACGTGCCGTCCGCCGCGCCCGCGTACCGCAGCGCGATCGACCGCGTCCCCTGTGGCTACTGTGGGATCGCCGCAACCGCGCACGAGCTCACCTTCTCCGAGGCCGGTGAGCGCGTCTGTCTCGCCTGCGCGAGCCGCGAAAAAATCAGCGGAACCGAGCTCCGTGTCGCCAACACCTTCATCGTCGCCGCCTACTGCGCCCTGTGCGCCGCGGCCCTTGGGCTGGTCTACAACCCCTTTGGCCTCATGAGCTTCTTGGCCATTTCGGGCGGAACCAGCGTGCTCCTCGGACTCCCGCGCGAGCCCAAATATCGCGCGTTTCTCGGCAAACAGTACCTCCCCGTGATGGTCTCCGCCGGGCTCGGAGTCCTCGGCGGCGCCCTCGACGCGGTGCTGCTCTTGCTCCAATGGCTCTTTCTCTGACGTACGCGATATCATGACCAACTCCCCACTGTATCCTGGCCGCGAAATCCTCGTCTTTATCCCAGGATTCTTCGGATTCGGGAGCTTCGGCCCCAGTGACTCGCCCCTCATCGAGTACTTTCGCTTCGCGCGCACAGTCATCCAAGCCACCCGCGCGGTCGACCTCCCGGTGATCGTCCACCAGCCCCCTCCCACAGGGCCGCTCTCGCTCCGCGCAGCGAGCCTCCACCGCACCCTCCAGCGCCTGCTCACCGAGGGCCACGAAGACATCCCCGTCAGCAAAATCCACCTCGTCGGACACTCCTCGGGGGGCGTCGACGCGCGGCTCGTCACCAACACCCGCTACCGCTGGACCGGCGGCCCCGACAGCGCCTCGCGCGCGCAATTGCTCAAGCAAATCGGCTCTGTCATCACGCTCGCCGCGCCCCTCCGTGGCACCCCCCTCGCGCAAAACCTAAGGCCCGGCATGGAGCTCGCGATCCCCGCCCTGTGGCTCGCCAGCATCCTCGCCTCGCGCCACGCCCTCTCGCTCGCAGGCCACGTTGGGCTCATCGTCGAAGCCATCGAAGAGTTTGTCATCCGCCGCACCACGCCCGAGGCCGAGCTCATCGCAAAGCTCGCCAACGTCGACGCGCAGACCGCGAGAGACATCCGACGCTTTCTCGATGAAGTCATCCGCGACCACCGCCTCGTCGGCGACCTCACGCCCCACGCCATGACCGAGCTCGACCGCGCGATCACAGGCGCAGACCACCCAAGACTGCACAGCCTCGTCACCGTCGCGCCCAAGCCCTCACGCTCGCTCACCGCAGCACTGGCCCTCGCCCGAGATCCCCTCCGCAGCGCCCTCTACCGTCTCGTACACAGCCTCACCAGGGGCGCACCCCCGACGGCCGCGCGGTGGCCCTCAGGCCCCTGGATTGGCCCACGCCCCGCAGGCCTGCGCACCGACGCGCACGACGCCAGCGACGGCATCGTCCCGACGTGGTCGCAGACCCTCAAAGGCCACGCCGCCGCGATCGTGTCCGCAGATCACCTCGACGTCATCGGCTTTTACAAGGGCGCAGGCGTGACCTTCTTGCGCTCAGAGTCTCGCTTTGACGACGCCCAGTTTCGCGCGCTCTGGACACGCATCGCAGAGCTCATCGACCCGTAAACTGACTGAGTAGTCAGCGTTTCTTCGCGGCCCGCGGCGGCTCGTTCGAGGCCTCAAGCAGCGTCGTGCGCTTGCCCGTCCGGTTGTACCGCGCGGTGTACGCCATGCCGACGAGCGCCGAGGCCACCAACATCGCCCCCATCAAAGCGCTCGCGATAAACCCCGGTAAAATAAAGTTCGCCACCGCGACCGCCAGCGAAAACAAGATCATCGCGGGCACAGCCTCTTTGATCGGCGCCGAGTACAGCCACCCCATCGGCCCTAACACCAACGACAACGCCCCCGACGCGAGCACGCTCTTTTGCTCAACCAACGGCTCGGCCTCGCGCGCCGTCACCGTCAACCACTTGGGAGTCTTCTGCGGAACTGCAAGCGCAGCCTCTCGCTCCAACCGATCCAACCGCATCGCGTCGTCCACGCTCCGAGGCCCGACCGCCGAGCGAGTCTCTCCCACCAGCAACAACAGCGCGCTGTCCGCGGTGCCGTCCGACATCACAAATCCGCTGTGTTCTAAGCGCTCAAGAGACACGCGCGCCGCGTCGCGATCGAGCGAAAACACCGCGCTCGCGTAGTCCAACGCGTTGGCCCGCGTCATCTCGATCCGTGTCTTGGTCCACATCGCACGCAAGATGGTCTTCATCGCGCCGTCGTCGTCTCGATCGGGTCTCACAGTGCCCGCATCCTAGCGGTCAACCGCCACGTGTGCACGCACACTCAAAACATAGGATGCTCTCGGCCCCATGGCCTCGACGCTGCTCTCTCGCCGCGCCCTCGCGCGCTTCGCCGCCACCCTGTGCGCAGCCCCCGCGATCGCTCCACAGCGCGCCTGGGGCCAAGACTACGCACGCATGGCCCTGCGCGCCGATCGCGCCGTCGTGGGGCTCGTCCCCTTGGGCCCCCTCGACGCACCCATGCTCGGCGCCATCGCGTATGGCCTCCGCGCTGAGCTCGGGGTCACCGTAAACACCCTGCCCAGCGTCGCGCTCCCCGCCAGCGCTCGCACCGCCAACCGCCGTCGCTACCGCGCCGAACTACTCTTGGACTTCTTGCGCCCCATGATCGCCGACCCGGTCAACCGCGTGCTGGGCGTGACCGAGCAAGACATCTCGACCACCGCCCACGGCGTCGCCGACTGGGGAATCCTCGGGCTCGGAGACCTCCCCGGCCCCGCCTGCGTGATCTCGCTCTTTCGCTGCCGCCGCAACGCACGCTCGCCCGCACAAGTGCGCTTTCGCATGGTCACCACCTGCGTCCACGAGGTCGGCCACACGCTCGGTCTAGACCACTGCAGCGACACCCAGTGCCTCATGACCGACGCCCGCGGAGCCGTCGCCACCATCGACCACACCAGCGGCCAAATGTGCAACCGATGTCGCCGTCGCATCGGGCTCTCTGCAAGGTAATTTGCTCGACAGTCACGATTTCGGAGGGAGCCCCATCTGGGCCCGCACCCGCGCAAATCCTTCGCTCCATTGACCGTCGCGCTCGCGCACCACGAGCATCTCGCTCGGCGCTCTGTGCCCCAGCCCAGCGCCCGCGGGCTCGCGCAACACATACACATCGATGAGCGGCGATTTGTCCCGCCGTCCGATCACCTCGACCCAGCGCTCGATGTGCCAATCGGCCTGCGCAAACCCAGCCACCGCGCGCGCGCGCTCAAGCGCCCCCGCGCACAACACCAGCCGCCCGCCCTCGGCCACACGCCCCTTCGCCGCGAGCGCATAGTCCTCGACGCCCCCACGATGCTCAAACCGACACGGCCCACGCTGGGTCACCGGAGACTCGACGCCCTCACCCGCACGAAAATACGGTGGGGTCCCAGTCACAATCTCAAATCGATCGCCCTGCACAATCGCAGGGTCCCGAAGGTCTCCGTGCAACACGCTCACCCGGTCTTGTACGCCGTTAAACCGCACGCTGCGCTGCGCCATCGCCGCGCTCACCGCTTGTGCCTCGATGCCCACCCCGCGCGACCGAGGCATGCTCCACGCCTGCATCAAGAGCACCGAACCGATGCCGCAGCCCATGTCTAAAAACCGCAACGAGCCCTTGTTTTGCAGCTCTAACGCGTCAGGCCAGCGCGCACGCACAGTGTCTTGAGCCACCCACGCCGTGACCAGGTCATCCATCGACCAGCGGTGCCCCTGCCTGCGCTGCAAGATCTGAAACTCGCCGCTCAGCAGCGAGCGCTCTTCGTCCTCGCTCGGCGCCAACGAGAGATCCCCCTGCGAACCCGCAGGCCGAGGCCCCGGCGCGATCCACCCCGCAGGCCTCCGCGCCGCACGCGACGGGGCGTCGTCACTGTTGTCCCAGCTCTCCATACGTCTTGTGAGCGCATAGCACACTCGCGACACACCCGGCGACGTCGCCGGATTCACACGCCCGCGTGCCCTGCGGCAGTCCGCGCCGTGGCGCGAGGTCAGTAGCGATAGATCGCGGCCGCACCCTCGCCGGTGGGCATGCTCGCCTTCGGGAGCACCACGACCTCGCCACCCATGTTGCTAACCAAATCGCCTAGGTCATTGAGGACATCGTTGACCCGCGGGTCGCTCAGCGCTGCGCCCGAATCGCCGAGCCCTTCGCCGATGCGACCTGCGATCTGTCGATCCGCCTCAATGAAGAGCGTGGCAACCCGCCCTGCCTCGGCTGCCTCGGCGATCTGCGTGAGGTTGTCGCTTCCCAGCCCGGCTGCTCGGGCTTTTTCGAAGCTTCCCTTCAGCGCCGCGAGGCGAGCTTCGTATTGAGGCTCGACGAGCTTCCACGCGAGCGCACTCAGTGCCTCGCTGGTCACCGCGTTCGGGTTCGTTTTGATCCCTTCTGCCAGCAAAAATGGGTTCTGGCTGACATCGCGAAAGCGCTGATGGTGCTCTGGCAACCCAGCCAAAATCAACGGAAGCCCCCCAGGTCGCGAGTGCTGCTCTAAGAGCGCCCGGTCCACCGCACGAAAGAACCTCTCGGTGTCATTGTCCACCTCGTCGGCCTTGCCTCCGTGACCGTGGCGCATCGCGTTGCTCCCCCCGCCAACGCCCCCATAGGACGCTACCGTCTGGTGCGGCTCGGTCAGCTCTGATCCGAGCGCGTCCGCGATCGTGCGCGGCACTTCTGTAGCCAGCTCGACCTCTTCAAGACCGTCGCGATCGCCCTCGAAGAGACGGACCTTGTCGAGGCTCAGCGCGAGCACCTGGTAGCGGTCAACCGACTGCAAAAACTGCCACAGCGGTTTCACATGAAAGCTGTCCGCTACGACAACGAGCGCCGCGACAGTGCGTGGAAGACGATACACCCTAAAAAAGCCCGGACCAGCCAGCACCGCGAGCCCATCGAGCGCGTGATTCCAGAAGTCTTGATCGTCCGCCAGCTCGTCAAAGGGCTTCAGCAGCGAGCGTGCCTCTGCCTCAGAATAGGCCTGCAAAATAGAAGCTCTCAGCTCTTTTACGAGCCCACGAAACCGGATCGGGTCCTGCTGGTTCGCGGGATGCTGTCGGTGCGTCGGCTGGTAGAGCGACAGACAAGGTGCGTTGTGAAACGCGCGGAGCTCAGAGAGTGACTGTTTGGTGAGTGAGTTCATCGTTTTTCTTCGGATCAAAAGAACGGTTATTGGGATCGCAGCACTGCGAACGTTGTACCAGCGCGGCCGAGTCCGTCCAAACGCACTGAATGCCCCGACGTGCCGCAAGATCTGCACATACTCGAGAATCCAAGCGCATTAGCTCACGCTTCACGCGCGCTCGAACGGCGTCCTTAGGGGCCCGCTTCACGACCGGTACCATGCACCCGGCGACGTCGCCGGATTCACACGCCCGCGTCTTAAGAGCATTTCACTCACTCCACACGACACAATCCACGCACACTCGCGCTGGCCATGTACACCGACCTCTTCGCCTCGATCGACCTCGCCCTCGCGCGCCGCGTAGCGCTCGTTAGCGGATCCCAAGCTCCTGCAAAACCGCTCGCCATTCGCGTCTTTGATGCGCACACCGAGGGCGACGGGAGCGTGACCCTTGAGCTCTTTGACCGCACCCTGGTGATCTCGGACAACAGCAACCTGAGCGACGAAGACCCTCGCAAGTCCCAGGCGATCGCCACACACATGAGCGCGCAGTGGCCCTGGCTCACCTCCGTCTTGCTCAAAGCTCGCCGCGCGAGTGAGCCCTCGATCCGAGCCGGAACCTTCTTGCGCGGTGGCCGAGAAGACCTCCCCACGTACATCGAAGAAAATGGCGTCAAATACGCGGTCGATTTGCTCTTGCACCAAGACACAAGCCTCTACCTCGACACCGAGCCCCTGCGCGCCTGGCTCACCCGCGAGAGCCGTGGCCGCTCGGTGCTCAACACCTTCGCGTACACCGGGAGCCTCGGCATCGCGGCCCTCGCCGGCGGCGCCTCTCGCGTGCTGCAGGTCGACCGCTCGGCGCGCTTTCTGGCCCTCGCCGCGCGCAGCCAAGAGCTCAATGGATTCAAGCAAAATCCCAGGGATTTAATCGCCGAAGACGTGTTTCGTGTCCTGAGCAAACTCAAGAGCCGAGGCTCGCTGGTAGACCTCGTACTCTTGGACCCTCCCTTCTTCTCGCAGACCGACGCGGGCACCGTCGACCTCGTGCAAGAGCCCCTGAGACTCTTGGACAAAGTGCAGCCCCTCGTAGGCCACAATGGCCGAATTGTCCTGGTGCACAACGCGCTCTTTCTCTCCGGAAATTCGCTGCACGAAGCGCTCTCTCGCCGCTGTGACCCGCGCTACCTCTCGATCGAGTCACGCATCGACGCCACCTGCTGGGGCCCCACTCCCAACTGGCCCGCAGACCCCGCGCCCTACAACCACCCCACCAAGATCACCGTGCTGCGCGTCCTTCGCAAAGACCAAAGCCCAAGCAACCTCACTGTGCGATGATCCCTCCCTACAAGGGACCGTCCCGAACAACACGGTCGCCGTGGAGCATAGCCAGAGATGTCAGTCGGCGCAGCGGTAGTCACCAGCTCATGGCATGGGCAGTTCAAGTACGAATATCCTCGTGACCCCATCGAGTACCCGACGAGCGCTTTGCTCGCGTTTTCTGCAGGCAGAATCATCGGGCATGGCCGTGACGAAGACGGCAGCTTCACCATCGAGGGCGTCTACGACACCACCAATGGCCGGACGTCCTGGCGCAAGGTCTACCTCCGCGGCGATGGCTCAAGCACCGTCATCGCGTTCGCGGGCTTGTGGCACCAGCAGAGCAACTCGATCGAAGGCAAATGGCGCATCGTCAACGAGCTCGCGTTTGGCACCTTTGTGCTGCGCCCCGGAGATGGCATCGCGGCCGCGGCGTCCATGGCCGCACGCACCAAAGAAGCCACCGGACCGGTCAAGAGCACGCTCAACCGAGACCTCCTCGTCTTTGATGGCGAGCGCGCCATGCTCTCGCTCTTAGAGACCGACCCGCACTTTGTCGAAGCCCGCACCAACGCCGCACGCGCAGCCTCGGGGAGCTCGCGTGAGCGACGCTCGCTCTTGCTCTCGGGCCTGCGATTGACCCCGCGATTGCAACCGATGATCTTCAACGTCGTCGATGAATGCGTGCGCAAATTGGGGATCACCGACCCGGTCGAGAGCTACTGTTTTCCCGATCCCATGATGCAAGCCTTCGTGATTCGCGAAGGGAGCGGCAAGGTGCTCTTGGGCTTCTCAAGCGGACTCATCGAGCGCTTAGACGAAGACGAGCTCACCTTTGTCGTCGGCCACGAGCTCGGCCACGCGATCTACGGACACCTCGCGATCTCGGGCGAATCCCTGCGCAAAGACGACCGGATCAACCCTTCGACCATCCTCCGGCTGTTCGCGTACAAGCGCTACGCAGAGATCACCGCGGACCGCGTAGGGCTCTTGTGCTGCGATGACCTCGGCGTGGCCATCCGCGCGCTCTTCAAGGTGACCAGCGGCTTGTCCAACGCACGCAGCGTGCGCGACGCGAGCGAGTTTACGGCGCAGTTTCAAGACCTCCGCGCGACCACCCAAAAGAGCGAAGCCAGCGACTGGCTCTCGACGCACCCGTACAGCCCGCTTCGGCTCGAAGCGCTCTCGCTCTTTGCTCGCTCGCAGACGTTTCAGACACTGCAAGGCCGCACCGGAGGCGAGCTCTCCGAAGAGCACCTCGAACGCGAAGTCGGCCTCATCGTCGGCATGATGAACCCCTCGGTGATGTTCGAAGGTCCCTCACAGCGCGAGGCCCTGCTCTTCTTCGCGATGGCCGCCCTCGAGGTCGCCACCGCGGACGGCGTGATCGACCCGCGCGAGCACCAGCATCTGCTCGATATTCGCAGCAAAATCACTGACGAACGTGACGCCATGTGGATCGCCAGCATGACCCCCGAAGAGCGCCAAGTGCACATGGCCGAGCTCTCAGACAAGCTCATTCACACCATGTCCCGCGTCCAGTGCGCGCGAATGATCGAAGACCTCACCGCGATCGCCGCTGCCGATGGGCGCATCGACAAGAGCGAAGTGCGCACGCTCGCCGGCGCCGCCGCAGTGCTCGACGTAGACACTCGCGTCGTGATCGAAGCGATCGAGCGCTATCAACGCCCCCTCGATTGATCGCTACTCAGCGCCAGAGACAGCGTCCGTGCGCGCCACGACCGGCAGCAACGTGCTGCGCTGCTCAGGGCTCTTGAGCTCAATAAACGTGTGCGAGCCCGGCATCGCGACACGCAGTCGCCCACTGCGCGGATCGTACACCGCGCCGTGAAGCCCCAAGCGCCCCGCCTCGAGCCCCAGACGCACCGTCTCGTACTCGGTCAGTGTCTTAAGCTGCGTGGCAATAAAGCGCTCGACAAGCTGCTCGCGAGTCATCTCTTCGGTGTGGTCCAAGAGGTCAAAACCTTCGACCTCGGTCGACCCTTTGCGAAGCCACCGCTCAAGATGCGAGCCACGTGGCGCGGTGCCCTCGACAATGGCCCCCAAGGCACCACACAGATCGTGCCCGCAGACCACGATGTCCGGCACGCCCAAGACGTTGATCGCATAGTCCAGCGCGGCCCCAAGGCTCGTCGCCGAGGGATCCTCAGCGTGCGGAACAATCGCCCCAATGTTTCGCACCACAAAGAGCTCACCAGGCACCACATCAAGAATCATCTCGGCGACCACGCGCGAGTCCGAGCACCCGACATAGAGCGCTCGCGGCGCCTGCCCGCTCAACAGCTCTTCAAATGACTCACGCTGGGGCTCAAACACTGCGCTCTGAAACCGCAGATTTCCCTCAACGAGCTTTCGAGTCTCACGCTTGATCATTCACACCGTCCTGTTCGGACCGTGCGATCCTTCATGCGGTATGCCACGAAGATTCACTTGGTAATTTGCTAGACAAAATCGAAGTGTCGGTGCCAAGCGACACACAAAGTGTCGGTTTATCCTTACGCTGTCGGCTCAGACAGACACTTGGTTCTGCCCCGTGCCCGCATGTGGTAGGCACGCACTGCTGTGACGACGACCGCTTCCCGCCGAACGATACCGCCTCCATCCAACACCGTACTTCTTGTCGACGACGAAGAAGACATGTTGGTGCTCTTGTCCATGCGGCTCGAGCACCAAGGCTATCGCATCGAGACGGCCGGAACCTGCGCCGAAGCGCGCACACGATTTGCCCGCGGAGGTCTCAACGCGGTGATCCTCGATCTGCGATTGCCCGACGGAGACGGGCTCACATTGCTCTCTGAGTTTCGGCAGCGGGGCCCCGATGTCCCTGTGATTATGCTCACCGCACACGGTGCGATCGACACAGCCATCGAGGCAATGCGCCTAGGCGCTTTTGGATTTCTCACCAAGCCCTTTGATCACCACGAGCTGCTCCAGCGCGTGCGTCACGCGATCGAAAACAGCGCCCTCCGCCGCGAGGTCGCGGACCTCCGTCGCATCGTCGGGGACGCCGATGGCGCTACGCTCGTCGGCGCATCCAGCGCGATTGAGCTTGTGCGAGACCTCATCGCGCGGGTCGCGCCCACAGACATCTCTGTGCTCCTCACCGGCGAGAGCGGAACCGGAAAAGAGCTCGCAGCCCGCACAATCCACAACAACTCACACCGCAACAAGGGCCCCTTCGTCGCGATCAACTGCGCGGCGATCCCTGCAGATTTGCTCGAGAGCGAGCTCTTCGGCCATGTGCGCGGAGCATTCACAGGCGCCAACCGTGACCGCGACGGGCTCTTCACAACAGCCGTCGGCGGCACGCTCTTTCTCGACGAAATCGGCGACGCCCCGCTCAACGTGCAGGCCAAATTGCTGCGTGTTTTGCAAGAGCGACGCTATATCCCCGTCGGGAGCACCACCGAGCGCGAGACCGACGCCCGCGTGATCGCAGCGACCAACCACGACCTGCGCGCAGACGTGTCACGCGGACGATTTCGCGAAGACCTATTCTTTAGGCTCCACGTTTTGCCTGTCGAAATGCCGCCCTTGCGCCAACGACTCGACGACATCGTCTTGCTCGCCGAGGTGTTTCTCGAGCGCGCGGCCGCACGACACAAGCTCGCCCTTCCCTACCTCACGCAAGAAGCCGTCGACTGGATGATGGTCTACCCCTGGCCAGGCAACGTACGTGAGCTCGCCAACATGATGGAGGCCGCGCTTGTGCTCTGCGCCGGCGACGCCATCGCGCCAGACACACTGCAACGCCTCGCGCACAGCCCCGCGCCCACGCCCGGCTCGGCCGACCAGAGCGCCCTGGAGCGCCCAAGCAACGAGGGCGCTCCCAGCACGCTTTTACCTGTGCAAAGCCTGCTCGATCCTGACCAACCCATGCCCTCACTCAAAGACGCGCGCGACAGCTTCGAGCGCGCCTACCTCATCGAGGTCCTCCGACGCTCCGCCGGAAACATCACCGCCGCCGCCCGCATCGCCGGCCGCAACCGCACCGACTTCTACGACCTGCTGCGCCGACACAGCGTCAAGTGGCGCGATAGCTGAGTACGCACGATCACTCAGCCCATTCTCTGCTCCGTCACACGTCAGCCCCCAATCCGTGGCGCCACCAACGTCGCGCAGTGCCCATCGATCCCCCCCAACGCGTAGCCCGTCCCCCACAGCGCCAACAGAGGCTCCATCGGGTCACGCAGAGCCGCAAAGCCCTGCACTCGCTCGCCTGCCCGAGCCCCCAACACCACCGTCGCACCACACGCGCTCAAAGCAGCCCACGCGCCCGCCAACGAAGACTCGGCGGCTGCTTGCACCCACCAAGCGTGCCCGCTCTCCACGCTCTCTACGCTCTGCGCGGCCTCTGCGAGCGGCACGGAGTGCACCGCGGCCGTGCGCGCGACCATGCCCTGCAGGGCCTCTGAGAGCCCCACAGGGCGCTTGCAGACCCACCGTGAGGCATCCACCACGGACCAGCGCCACTGCGTGACTTCCTGAGCCATCCACGGCCGGGCCCGCGCCAGGCACTCTCTCGCGAGAGACTCAGCCAACACCACCCCAGGCACATCCGCCGCGAGGGTCACACACGCCCGAAGATCCTCGGGCGCCCCAGCGCTGCCCCACCTCCCATCACCAACCCAGCCCACCGGAACACACCCGCGCCCGCCCAAAATCTCCCACGCTTCGTCCGCCCCGAGGCTCGCCCCGATCGTCCCGACACTGCTCACAATCTCTAGCGAATCATCTCGCCAATCCCACCGCACAGGCCCCGCAGCAAGCACCTCGCGCACCCGCGTGACCGACTCTTCGCACAGCACCGAGAGCGCCGTCGCGAGCCCTCCCAGCGTGGGCCGCAGCGCCATGTCCGCCAGCCACCCGCGATCGTACACCGCGTGCACACAGCCCGCATCTCGCAGCCCCATGAGCACCGCCCGGGTCCTCGCCGCCCGCGCATCCGCCTGCGAAAACACAGTGATCGCGTCGAGCCCAAGCGAAGCCCTCCCCTCGACGCCGCACCGCGCACAGCGGCCCGTCGCCCAGACCTCGCCCACCCCGGCGCTCACGCAGCATCACTCCGGCGACGTCGCCGGGTCACTCTCCCCTCGACCGACTCAGTGATCGTGTACCCCCCTTGGTGACACCAGCTCACCAGCGCCAAGAGCACCACCGCCGCGTCAGGGCCCGTGCACGCATACAGCGCTATGCCGCTGCGCACACTCACCACCGCGCCGATGGTCTCGTTAGGGTTTTTACTCGATGTTCGCTGCACTAGGTTTACCCGCATCGCTCGCTCTGTCTCCTACATCGCACAGTACGCAGCAGTCTGGGCAAACCCCAAGAAACCGAGGACAGACTATGTCACTGCGTCGCGATGCGAACGAGCGCTACCAGCGGCTGCGCCTTGTCCTCGGCCCACGCGCGATCGACGGTCCCGACCACGGCAAAGAGCGCGTCGCCCTCTGGGTCCAGCAGCGTCTGACGCACAGTCCAGCGGTTGTTTCCCTCGGGCAACAGCGCGGTCATCCGAGGCTCACGGGCCGCGCGGTCAAAGCGCAACACCGGATAGTCCTGCCAATACTCGCGCATCGCGATCTCAAGCTCTTCGACCGTCCAGGCAGCCTCGCCCTCAGGCGTGCGGACATACATCAACGCGTCGTCGTAGTTCTTGTTCGCCAGAGCGGTGACAAATCGGTGCATCTCTGCGCGCACCCTTGCAGCAATCGCCCTGAGATTCTCTTGCTCAATGCGCTCAAGCTCGCGCGCAATCGCGCGTGGATCTTCGCCCTGCGCCACCTGCGCAGACGGAGCCCGCCCGAGGCTCTCCCACTCGTCCACCAAGCTCGAGTCCACGCGCCGGATCGCCGTGCGCAAAAACGCGATCGCGTCCATCACCGAGTCGTCCTTGGCAGACTCGGGCACCGTCTGCATCAGCACTTTGTACACATCGCTGAGGTACCTCAACAGCACACCCTCGCTGCGCTGAAGCCCGTACTCTTTCACGTAGTCTTCAAAGCTCGCGTAGAGCTCGTACATCTCGCGCACGATGCTCTTGGGGCGCACGGTCTCGTCGCCCACCCACGGGTGCAGCTTCGCAAACGCGTTAAACGAATCGTAGACAAAGTCACGCAGCGGCTTGGGGTACTCAAGCCCCTCAAGCCGCGCCATCCGCTCGTCGTACTCGACGCCCTGCGCCTTGAGCTCTTCGATGGTGCGACCTTTGACCGCTGAGAGTTGTTTGGACAGCACTACATCAGGGTTTTCGACGATGCTCTCAGCGATCGTGACCACGTCCAACGGGTAGGTCCCCGCGTCCACATCGAGCTTGGGGATCGTATCCAAGAGCCACAAACCCAGCGGCTGGTTGAGCGCAAACTCCTCTTGCAGCTTCATCGAGACGCGCACACGCCGACCCTTTCGGCCAGGGGTTTGCCACGTCTCGAGCACCCCCGCGCCCAGCAGCGCTCTAAACAACAACAACCCTTGCGAGCGCTCTTGCCGCTTGTGCCGCGCATCGAGCCCCGAGCGCTCAATAAGGTCCAACAGCGCGCCATAGCCGCCCTTGCGCGAGTCAATGTGCCCCTCGATCAAGTGCACGATCATCGCGTGACTCACGCGAAACTGTGAGCTCAGTGACTCGGGCTCGCGCACACGCATGCGCTCGTACGTGCCCACGTCGTAGTGCACATAGCCGTTCTCTGGAGGCTTGCGCCGCACGATCTTTCGAAGCTTCTTCGGGTCATCTCCGGCCTTGGCCTCGAGCTTGAGATTCTCGATCGCGTGCTCGGGAGCCTGGACCACCACGTACCCTGTCGTGTCATACCCCTTGCGGCCCGCGCGCCCTGCAATTTGCCTGAAGTCTCGCACACTTAGCAGCGCGCTCTTCTCGCCGTCAAACTTGTACAGCTGCGTAAACAACACCGTACGAATCGGCACATTGACGCCCACGCCCAACGTGTCCGTCCCGCAGATCACCTTGAGCAAGCCCTTCTGCGCGAGCTTCTCCATCAGCAAGCGATACTTGGGCAACAGCCCCGCGTGGTGCAGCCCGATCCCGTGCTTGACGTACTTCTGCACGTCCTTGCCGTAGGGCGAATCAAAGCGCACGCCCTCGATGGCCTCGGCGATGGTGCGCTTCTCGTCTTTTGTGCAAAAATCCACGCTCAACAGCGACTGCGCTTCTTCGGCCGCGGCCCGCTGCGTAAAGTGAACGACGTACACAGGCGACTGCCCCTTGTTCACCAGGTCCGCGATCTGCTCGTGCAAAGGCGTCTCGCTGTACACCCACTCGAGCGGAACCGGCCGGACCTCACTGCGCACCAACGCGGTCGGGCGCTTGGTAAGCGTGGTGAGCTTCTCAACGAAATACTCGGGATTTCCCAGGGTCGCCGTCATCAAGACAAACGTCGCCTGCGGCAACGTGAGCAGCGGAATCTCCCACGCGACCCCACGCGCGCGGTCCGTGTAGTAGTGAAACTCGTCGATCACACAATAGTCCACCGCCGCGCGAGCGCCCTCACGCAGCGCCAAATTCGCGAGGACCTCGGCCGTGCAACAAATGATCGGCGCGTCACGATTGATCGACGCATCCCCGGTGACCATCCCGACGTACTTCGAGCCAAACTCACGACAGAGCGCAAAGAACTTCTCGCTCGCGAGGGCCTTGATCGGACTCGTATAATAGCTGCGTTTTCCCTCAGAGAGCGCCTTGAAGTGCGTCGCCGTGGCCACCAAGGTCTTGCCCGAGCCCGTGGGCGTGTTGAGCACCACATTGCGCCCATCCGCGAGCTCTAAGATCGCCTCTTCTTGCGCGGCAAACGGCGTGATCCCGGCCTCTTTGAGGTACCCCAAGAAGGCATCCAAGATCTCTTCGGCGCTCGCACCACGCCTCGGCAAGTGCCTCGCAAGCAGCGGCTCTTTTGCTGTGTCCAATGGCTCGCTCGCCTGGTTGTGATCTTCGCTCAACGACCTCTCGCAGCTCCCTTCTTGTGGCTCGCACTGTGGCACGAGCGCTCACATCCCCCGCGAAACAATCGCTGTACTGCGCCGTCTCCAAGAGCCCACGCACCCTGCGCACGAAGTCCCACGTTGGCCACGGTATTTATGCGTTCGTATCGCCAACACGTGGAATATTCGCTATCATTTCGCGCTCGCGTGACAGCACTTTGGCTGCGCGCGCGCATCGCACGGCTTGTCCCGCGGGTGAGGCTCTCACCGCACGTACGCCAGGAGTTCTTTCATCGCCATGAGCAAAATGAGCTTTCACGACTACATGCGCAGCTACGCCAACGACCACCAAAACAAGGTCAACAAGGCCCTGCACATGGTCGGAATCCCCATGATCGTAGGCTCCCTCCCCCTGATCCCGCTCGCCCCCCCCGTGGGCCTCGGGCTCTTCACAGCGGGCTGGACCCTGCAGTTCGTCGGACACGCTTTCGAAGGAAAAAAGCCCTCGTTTGCAAGCGACCTCCGCTACCTCGCCATCGGCCCCGTCTGGGCTGCCGTCGCCTGGGGCGAGCTCTTGACCGGCCAAAAACTCTACGAAGTCCGCCCCGAGACCGACGCCGCCGCCGCACCCACTCCGACGGCCACCAACGGCGTCGCCGCAGCTCACTGACCCAACCCCTCCCGTGAGCCCCTAGCGCTTGTCAACCCATGATCACCGCGCGCACACTGCGCGATCATGACAACCCGCTTGAACTCACACCCTTGGCTTGGCGCCCTCGCGCTCTTCACCCTCACCGCATGCGGCAACGGCGTGGTGCCCAACGGCGACGCATCACGCACCGACGCGGCTGGCGAGACGTCGCTCTCCGACACAACCAACGATACGTCCGTCTCCGACGCTGCTGAGGACACTTCCCCGCTCGACGCAGCCGGTGACGCCACCGCAGATTCAAACACTCCGTGTCCCGGCGAGCAGTTTAGCTGCGCCGAGGGCGTCTCGGGTGGCCAATGCGGGGATCTCTTCACTCGGGCGATCTGCCGCGATGGACGGTGGCAATGCGAACGCGGAATCCCCGCGAGTGAGTGTGCCTGCGTAGGCCGCCCTCCCCCCGGCTGCGTTTGCACCCCGCGCGGATACAACTGCGCAGACGCCGGGACAGACGCAGGCCCCCGTGACGCCTCGATGACCGACAGCGCCACGGACGCACGCAGCGATGCCACCACCGGAACCGGGCCTGTAACGAAGTTTGTGCTCGGAAATGGAAATCAATTTAAGGGGTAAGAAAGCGCTCTTCGCCGAAGTAGGCGACGAGTTGTCTCTTCGCTTCGGGCCAAAACGCGGGCGCAGCTTTCCAATTGCGCTCTGCGTTA
>JAUXYJ010000074.1 GCA_030694465.1 Deltaproteobacteria bacterium
TAACGCAGAGCGCAATTGGAAAGCTGCGCCCCCGTTTTGGCCCGAAGCGAAGAGACAACTCGTCGCCTACTTCGGCGAAGAGCGCTTTCTTACCCCTTAAATTGATTTTCATTTCCGAGCACAAACTTCGTTACAGGCCCGGGAGCAGGTTGGAGACGAGTGTCTGAAAGAGTGAGTGACCTCGAAGAACGATCACGGCATTGCGAAGCAAGGGCGCGTTGGTTGCGGAGGTTGGCTCGCCGGGAAACTTGATCAGTCCACCCGTCGCAAATCCGTGGTGTGCCAAGAGGGCGCGGGCGGCACGTGCGGGGGCCATTGTGATGGGTGTGCCATCGTCCGGGCGGTGCCGAAAGACCACGCGACCACCACCCCAGCTTGACCGCACAACCTCAAGCTCGTCGATCGCGCGGGTGTATTTGCTGAATGCCCCAACCAGACCGCGTGTCTGAGCAAATGGGTGCGTCGGGTGAAACAAGTCCATCCGGTCTTTGACCGAGTCGCTGTCGAGGTAGGCGTCGATGGCGGCGGGGTCAAAGTGGCCCGCCCGCACGATGGTTTGCCACGCGCGGAGGGTCTTGGGGCCGTCGTACACGCGGTGCAAAATGGCCAACAGATGGCGCGTGAGCGTGGCGATCACGAGCGGGGATTCGTCGACGATGGCGCGAAGCGTGTGGGCGTCGCGGAGGACTTGGCGTGTGGAGCATTCGAGGAAGGCACCCGAGTGGGTTTCGACCACGATCCAGGGCGTGTCACGGAGGTCAAAGGACAGAGGCATGGCGTTGGCGTCCTTGCGAAGGGTGAGAGAATTTTCAGGCGTTTGAGAGACAGAGACCCAAGACTGGGTCGAGGACTAAGCGGGTCGAGCCCACGACCGCGACGCCGTCAGCAAACGCGACGACACGGCGAAATCGCAGCAGGGCGTTGCGCTTCCACGGCTCGGGAGCGGCAGACGCGTCGTGGAGGAGCTTGCTGACAAGGGCGGGGCGCGAGACGCCGATTGTGCGGCGCACGAGGGCGCGGGTGAGGGCGCGGTCGGGCTCTTTGTCGAGCGAGACCGGGACAGTGCATGCCTCGTCGGCAAAGAGCGACTCGCCACGCTGGACGAGGCACACGATGTCCACCGACGGGGGCCCGCTGCGAGTGACCGCACGAAGCTGCTCGTGCAGCGTGGGGTCGTCCGAGTCGTCGAAGTGCACCTGCAGCGATCCGTACAGGTCGTCTTCGTCCGTGGGCAGCGGGATCAAGCGCTTGCGTGCGTCTTGGTTGGCCGCGCGTTGCTCGCCCTCAAAGGCCACAAAGACCTCGTGCAATGGGTCTGTGCTCGGGGGCAGTGCGTGCAGGTAGACCTGCTCAACCAGGGGCTCGATGTCGTCGGGAAGCGTGACGGTTTGGCGACCCTCGAGCACGCGGAGGGTCTGTCGGACGATGGCCTCGGCGTACACGCCCGCGAGCCCGCGCAGAGAGACCTTGGCCCAGTGTCCGGAGGGCGCTGCGAGGGTGAGCTTGGGCGTGGGGTAGTGCGTGTTGCGGTTGGAGCGCCGGTGACGCTGCAGGCGTCCAGCGCGCTGCAAGAGCAGGTCGATGGGTGCGACGTCGGTGACGAGCCAGTCGAAGTCGATGTCTAAGCTCTGTTCGAGCACCTGGGTGCCGATGACGACGCAGCGTGTGGGTCGCGAGACGCTTGGTTTTTCGGGGCCCAACATGGCCTCAAGGGCGCGCTCGCGGGCTGCGCGGTCTTCGGGGAGCAGTCTGGCGTGCATGAGCAACACGGTGACGTCTTCGAGGGTCCCCAGGGCTTCGTAAGCGGCCTGTGCGCGGGCGACGGTGTTGCAGATCCAGCCGATGCATCCGCCCTGGGTCTGCACGGTGTTGCGCACGGTCTGTGCGATGTCGTTGAGGTCGTCGTCGACGCGGGCGAGGGTGACCGCGACGGGCTCTCCGCGGGGCGCGAAGGTGTGTTCGGACAGGCTGTGTGCAGAGGCCGTGGTGATCCGCGGATACGAGACCACGGGGGGCTCGTGGGTGAGGTCGACCGGAGAGGCTCCCGCGCCGAGTCGGTACGCGCGGACCAACTCTCTGCGACGGGACGAAGGGAGCGTGGCCGAGAGCAGCACGACGGTAGCGCCAAGGGCCCCGAGCCACGCCAGGAGTCTGTCGAGAAGGGTGCCAGTGTAGGTGTCGTACGCGTGGACTTCGTCGAGGATCACGGTCTTGGATGCGAGCCCAAAGAGGCGCACAAACAAGTGCCCCGTGCGCATGACGGACAAGAGGGTCTGGTCGATGGTGCCGACGCCGTACTCGGCCAAGAGCGTGCGCTTCTTCGAGAGAAACCAGCGCTGGGCGCGGACTCCGTCGGCGCGCTCGCCGCCGAGGGTGTCCGAGGGGTCGTAGACGGCCGAGAGTTTGGTGAAGCGCTCGTTGAGGTCGGCCTCGCCGTGGGCGAGTACGAGCGTGGAGTGCTTGCGTGTGCGGGTGAGAAACTCCTGCAATCGACCTAGGATTTGGTTGGCGGTGGCTTGTGTGGGGAGGCCAAAATAGAGCCCATGGGTCTGCACGCGCGCGGCCGAGGCGTTGGCCAACACGAGGGCCGCCTCGGTCTTGCCTTCGCCCATGGGGGCCTCGATGAGCACGAGCGAGGGTGCGTCGAGGGTGCCTGCGATACGGTCCGCCTCGGTGTGCAGTGGCCAGGGTGAATAACTTGGAAAAAGCCCCGAGAACGTGCTCTCGCTGGGGCGCTCTTCGTGCTCGGAAAATCCCGCGCGGGCGAGGGCGATCTCGGCGCGCGCCAGGGCTCTGGGCCAGTAGCTCTTGAGCGACTGCGGCGCGGTCTCGTAGACAAACACTTCGTCCATCGAGCCGACCCAGTCGGCCACCGAGGTGAGCCCCGCGAGCAGCGCCACCCAGGCGTGATCAAAGGTAAACGTCGGGAGCGTGGTGATCTCGAAGAAATCAGCGAATTCGCTGACAATTACGTCGCGTGAGGTCTGCCAATGGGGGGCCTTTCCGCGCTCGCGTGCAGCGACTCCCTTGGCGTACTGGCTGTCTGTCGGAAACTGGCCATGATGGGCTGCGACGGCGCGTGCCAGTGCGCGCGCTGTGCTTGCGGTTGCGCCGCGGGCTACGAGGACATCGAGGAGCAGGCAGTAGCCCAAGTCGCCGTGGTGGCGTGCGTCGCGCGGTGCGTTGAGATCAAACCCGTGCGTGGGCAAGAGCGTCTCGGCCCACGCGACCTTGGTCTGAAACGCGGGAGACGCTTTGCCCAAGTCGTGAAGCGCGATGACAAACAAGAGCGTGCGCAGCGCCTGGGATTCGTCCCCGTCGACCGCCGAGAGCAGACGTCGTCGCAGCGAGGGCGCGAGCGTGCGGGTGAGCATCACGGCGGCGACGGCAGCCACGTCCAGCATGTGCGACATCATCGGGTGCGCGGGACAGACGCCCGTAGGCTTGGCCTTGCCCCAGAGCAGCCACTGCGGTCGGTTGTGGGCGGCTGCGAGCCAGGCCTCGGGGGTTGAGGCTTCGCGTGGGGACTCGGTCATTGCGACACCGAGCCCATCGAGAAGTGCTGTTGCTTCGACCATCGGTCGCGGAGAGTAAGCGAGCGACGTCGGCAGAGGACATTACACAAGGGCGTGTAATGTCGTGCAAGAGGGCGGTGCGTGCTGAGGAGCGAGGAGCGGGGCGAGGCCCAAAGTGCGCGCGCGAGGGGCATACGAAGAGCATCGCAGACCGAGTGCTTCGTATTTCACACGTCGAATACGAGGGGGGTCGTGTGCATGGGGCGGGAGGGCTGCGGTCCCAAGGGCGCGGGCCATACGAGGCATGGCGGGTGTCCCCTCGTGGCGGTCACCCGGCGACGTCGCCGGGTGCGTGCACGCTACGGGGCGACGGTGAGCGTCTCGGTGGTGTTGGCGGTCACGTCCGCGCGGGTGAAGTGCAGCGGCTGATAGCGCCCGGCGACCCAGTCTTCTACGCGGTCGGCGTAGTGGGGGGAGCGCGGATCGCCTGCGTTTCCGCGGGCGAACGCGATGGTGGCTTGCGGGGTTCCGTCGGGCAAAAAGCTCGCGACCATGCGATAGACCGCGCCCGAGCCTGCGCGGTGAAGCATCTGTGTGCCGGGGAGACCCATGCTGTTGAGCAGCGTCGCGGCCGAGACGTTGACCGTCCCGATGCTGCCGTCGGTCGCGTACTCGCCGCCGTCGAAATCGCTCAGAGACGCAAAGAGCGGCCGAAACGTCGTGCGGTGAAGATCTTGCCACTGGTATCGCGAGGCTTCGACCCCGCCAAAGCGCGTACTGAGCCACTCGCGTGTGTCGCGAAGTGCGAGCAAAAGCAGGCGCGATTTGCCTTCTTGTGCGAGCCGCCCTGCGCTCGCAAAGCGACCGTCGAGGGCGAGCGCGACAAACTTAAACATCGTCACAGTGTCGCCGCCGTAGATCGCGTCGAAGATCAGGCCAAAGTCATCGGCGAGGACACGCTTGGCGAGAAAGTGCGCGAAGCCCTCAAACGCCACCGCGCCCGAAGAGCCTCGACGTGCGCTGCGATCCCACGTGGTGATCACCGAGGCGCAGGTGTCGAGGGCTGCATCGCCGCGAAATTCGGCGAGCGAATTGTCAGTGCTTCGTTGCGTGAGGGCCTGTTCGAGCATCGGGACAAACGTGTCTGCGAGCACCGAGTGGGTGTCGAGCTGTAGCCGTTGCATCTCGTCGGCTGTGACGCGCGCTCCGCCGCCGGCCGCGCGTGTGGTGAGCCGCGTGAGCTCTTGCGAAATGCGCAGCGCGCGGGTGCCTGGGTCAAACCAGACGCCGTAGTAAAACGGATCGGTGTCCGTGCGTCCGTCTTGCGTAAACCCATAGGGGTCGTTGTTGGCGCTCGCCAAAAATCCCTGTGATTCTCCACGCGAATGCGGAAACAACGCCGTCGGAAGCAGCCGGTCCATCGGCCACACCGCTCGCTCGTTTGAGCCTGGCAAGATCCGGTTGGGCGTGTGCGGCAGCTCGGACGGGCGACCTCGGTCGGGCATGGTCACGTGCACGCGGTACGAGATGTCTCGCGCGTCTGCGGAGATAAAGTTAAACGCGCCGCTCTCCATGCGGTCTACGTGCGACTCAAACTCGCCCACGTTGCGCGCGCGGTCGAAGCCCAAGAACACATCGGCTTCGATGGTCGCGCGAAAGCCGGACCACCGAAAGAGCACCCGATTGCGCGTACCTTCAGTAAGCGGAAGAGGTGCAAAATTGCTGGGCAATAGCACTCCTTCGCCGGGCACGTCTTCGACCACGTACATCTCTGGCGCTTGCCCTGCGATCGCGATGGTCTCGACGCAGCGCTCGACGGGCGCGTCACGGTTTCCTAGCGTGATGGTGGCGTTGGCGGTGTTTGTGCGGACCTCAAAGAGATCCATCATGTCGGGATAGGTTGTGGTCGCGGTCCACGCGACGCGGCGGTTGTGTCCGAGCTGCACACCGGGCGTGCCTACGAAGGCAAACCCGATCACATCCAGCGGAGCAGCGCTGGGTCCAACGGTGCTGAGATGATGGGCCCACACGACGGGCGGAGAGTTCAGCGGCTGGTGCGGATCCCCTGCAATCAGAGGGCGATTGTTGTCGGTGAAGCGTCCGGCGACGGCCCAGTTGTTACTGCCTCCCGAGCGAATGGACGCCATCGTGGTCGCAAACTCTGCGAAGCGCGCGCGGAGTGTCTCGCTTGAGGGCAGCGCCTGCGGGGGTCGTGGGGTGGGCGCGCGCAGCATCGAGGGCGCGAGGCGAGGGCGCTCGTCGGCAGGCAACACAAAGGTGTTTGTGAGCGAGGCGAAGAGCGGGAGGTTGCTGTCGACCACCTCGATGTACTTGGTGACAATGGACGCGAGGATGTCGAACTCGAGCTGGTTTGCGTTGCGAAACATGACGAGCCGCGCGACGGCAAACGCGTCGTCGGTGGTCCACGCGCGCGGGAGAAAATGAAACTCGGTCGCACGAAATCCAGTGGGTCGCTCTGCACCGGCCGCGGACACCTCGCGGATCCGTCGGTTGACTCCCGAGACCCACGCTTGCACTAGGGCGTAGCTCTCGGGCGTCTCGCGTTGGCTGCGTTGGCTGCTCTCGCGTCCCCATCGGGCGATGTCGACCATTCGCAGCAAGCGATCGGTGCTGAGTCGATCGCGACCAAAGATCTCGGCGGTGGTGCCATAGGCCGTGCGCCGCAAGATCTCCATCTGAAACAACCGGTCGACCGCTTGCAGATAGCCCGAGCCAAAGAGCGTGTCTTCGTCGGTTTGGCCGTAGATGTGCGGGATTCCGAGGTTGTCGCGGCGGACCTCGATGGCCTGCGTGGGGGTGTAGGGCGTGCCTACGACCTCGCGGCGAGGGCTGCGTGTACAAGGGCGTACCGTGGGGCCCACGTCGCTTGGTGCGATGTCCTCGGGCGCGTCGATCTCGATGGATGCGTCAGCGCTTGCGTCGTGTGCGCTGGCGTCGCGTGGCGGAGCGCGGCCTGGGCACCCAGCGACAAGCAACAGCGACGTGATCCCAACCAGGCTCCGAGTTCGCGTGGGCATGATGGCGGCGATGCTAACACTCGCGGGCGTATGACCTGGTACCTCAAGAGGGAGGGCGGACCCGGCGACGTCGCCGGGTGCGAGCGTGCGTGGCCAGCGCGCGTTGGGCGAAGCGGCGTCAACAAGGGGACTTGGCGAATGAACACTTGAGGTGCCGAAGGGGGCTGCGTGATGTTGGCTGTGGTCGAGTGTGTCTCGGTGGATCGTCAGTGACGTGTGGTATCGGTCTGATGATTTTGCGAGCAATTGGACTGGTGAACAGCGCGAGCACGCGCGTCGGGACCCCACGCGCGACATGGATCTGTTGTCACACCGAGCAGCCAGAGGTCGCTGTGATTGCAGCCCTGCGCAAGACCAACCTCGCGTGCCCTCTACTCGCTGGGGGCCCACTGACTGAGCGGCGTCCTGTGCTCACCCGGCGACGTCGCCGTATGAATCGCGACGACCAGCCTGAGCCGGCTGAGTGTGGACCTCCAAGGTGCCCCCCGCGGCACATTGGATGAAGCAAATAAGAGTTAAGTGGTGCGAGCGAGAGGACTTGAACCTCCACGAGTTTTACCCCACTGGAACCTGAATCCAGCGCGTCTGCCAATTTCGCCACGCTCGCAGCGAGGGCGGGGATGTATCGCTGGATTGCGCGCGGGTCAAGAGGCAATTGTTGCGAGGGCGAGAACAAGGCCCACGCTGACGCACATGGACGCGAAGCGGTGTTCGCAGAGAGGCCGCGCACGCGTGGGTAAACTCGCGAAAGGGTTTACGCACCAGGCGACAATGAAGACAGAATTACCAGTGAAAATCCTGTAATTCGCGCGCTGGCACGAAGACTGTATGGGGCAACGCAGCCGCTGCCGGTACCACGCTGTCTTCGTGCTGCGTCAAACCGATCAGCGAAACGTTAGAGGAGCAAAAAGCATGTCGATGAACACTGAGAATTCCATGGCGAATCACAGCGAAGACACACGGCGCGCGTTGAGGATCCTGGCCAAATCGGTCTTCAAAGAGCTTGAGCGCGGGGGCTATGGACGTACAGACATGGTCGCTTTTGCGAGCGAGCTGTTGGAGCTTGTGGGCAACGATCCAAGCCGTGAGATGCCCGACGCGGAGTGAGCGTTGCGCGAACGGGGAGGTTGCTAGGCTATTCGCGCCAGAAGAACTTCCACGGGTTGTGCTTGAGGTCTCGTACAAGCTCTTGGAGGTCGTCGTAGACCTCTTCGTCCATCATGAGTGATCCGATGGTCCCGCGGCCTTGGCGCACATGCTGGGTGATCCGTTGGGCGTCGGTCGCGATGGCGTCTCCGCGCGCGGCGATCGAGCGAAGATCGTGCAGCGAGTGTTGCACGTCTTGGATCTGCTGGTCTCCGACCCCGTTGGCGATGCGGTTGGCGTTGGCCATCAGCGAGCGCGCGTCGCGAGACAGCGGCGGGACCTCGCGATCGAGGGTCGCAAGCACGCTCTCGGTGCGGGCGAGGATGCGTCGGACCTCGGCGCCGTCGACGTAGCGCGCGCGGGCTCCGTTGACGAGGCCGCTGCTGTCGCGGATGAGCTGGTCGGTGTTGTCGAGCAAGCGGTCAACGCGGGTGGTGTTGCGCGCCATGAGCTCGTTGGTGTGATGCAGTACGCCAGCCAAATCCCTGACAATTGTGCGGATTTGGTCTCGGTTGTTCGCGACTCCGGCGACGGCCTCGTCCAGCAGCGTGTACGCGCGCGCTACGAACAGATCAATGCGCGGAGGGCCCAAGCCGACGACGGTGCTCCCTGCGGCGATTTGGTCTGAGCCGGTGCCCGGATCGATCGCTAAGAACTGCTCGCCCAGGACGCCCTGCGTGGTGACATAGAACTCGGAGTTGCGGTGGATCTCACGGTGGTAGCGCTCTTCGACGGCGATGCGTGCGCGGACCAAGGTGCGGCGGCCCGTGAGCGGGTCAGGCGTGGACGCGCGAAACTCGAGGGCTTCGATGGTGCCTACGCGGACACCGGCCATCTTGACGGGGGCTCCGGGTTGGATCCCGCCGGGGTTCTCGAAGTCGACAAAGAGCTGAAATTTACGCTGAAAAGTGATGCCACCCATCACGAGAATGAGCCCCGCGAGGAGGGCTACTCCCACAAGAATGAGCACACCCACTTTGACTTCGATCGATCGGGCTGAGGCTGCCACGGCGGAAGACTACTGCAGTTTGCGCGTGCTGTCTGGCTCACACTTCCATGGGGCCGTCGGCCTCGCCGCGGATAAACTGTCGCACGATGGGGTCTTGGGTTTGCTCGAGAAACTCTTGGGGTGTGCCGACCTTACGGAGCTTTCCTTTGTAGAGAAAAGCCACACGATCTGCGATGGCGAAGATACTCGCGAGGTCGTGAGACACCACGATCGACGTCACGCCGAGCTTGTCACTGAGCTCACGAATGAGCTTGTCGACACGTCGCGCGTTGACGGGATCGAGTGACGTCGTGGGCTCATCAAAGAGCACGTAGCGAGGGTCGACCGTGAGGGCGCGCGCGATCGCGACGCGCTTGCGCATCCCGTCTCCAAGCTCGGCGGGATAGCGCTCGGAGTACGCGTGCATGTGCACTTGCTCGAGCCGTCGGCGCGCCTCGTCGAGGGCGTCTTTAGGTGATAATCCCCTGTGTTTTCTCAGGGGGAGCGCGACGTTCTCAGCACACGTCATCGAGTCAAAGAGCGTCGCGTGCTGAAACACCATCGCGCAGAGCTTGCGCACTCGGTACAGCTGCGTCTCGGTGAGCTTGGCCACGTCGTCGCCATCGAGAATGATCTCGCCATCGTCGGGCTTGATGAGCCCAATTAAGTGCTTGATCAGCACGCTCTTGCCCGCACCGGACGCGCCGATAATAAAGAACACCTCGCCGTCGTGAATGGTGAGGTCGACCCCATCCAACACGAGCTTTGGCCCAAACGCTTTGCGGATGTTCTTAAACTCGATCATTCGGGCGCGACCAAGACCTTGAGCGTGCCCTTGCGGCCCGCGTGCGCGAGCGCTTCGAGGGCGTCGGACAATGGATAGCGCGCGGCGATGAGAGGCCTTGGGTCGATCGCTTTGCGCGCCATGGACGCGATGGCCTGCGCGAGATCTCCGCAGCGAGAGCCAGTGAGGGTGATCTCGTCGATGACCAATCGGTTGAGATCGATTGCCGCGGGTGTGTGCACGGTGGTCTTGAGGACGAGCACGCCGCGGGGGGCCGTCAGAGACAGGGCGAGCGCGAGTCCCTGGGGATTTCCGGTCGCTTCGACGACGAGGTCCGCGCGGAGGGCGAGGGGATCTTGGATGTCACGTTCGAGCGCGGTCTCGCAGTGTGCGGCGGCGGCGATGGCGAGCTTGTGCGCGTGGCGACCCACTACAAGCGTCGCGATGCCCGATGCGCGGAGGGCGAGGGCGCACAAGAGCCCGAGTTTTCCGTCTCCGACCACGAGGGCGCTCTGCGGGGTGTGTCCAGAGATGGCGTCGACGACGTGCAACGCGGCCGCGAGCGGCTCGGCAAACACGGCCTCTTCGTCGGTCACGCTGTCGGGGACCGCGACGAGGCATCGCTCGGGCAACACGAGGGATTCGGCCAGCGCGCCGTCACGTCCCACGATGCCCAGGACTGTACGCGTTGGGCAGTGGTGACCTCCGCGCGAGAGGCACTCGGCGCACTGGCCACAGCCCGCGTTGATGTCCCCCACGACGCGCCGCCCGAGCCACTCGGGGCTGTCGCACGCGATCACCTCGCCGACGAATTCGTGGCCCAAAACCCCGCGATAGTTCATGTAGCCCTGCGCGAGCTGCAGGTCCGTGTCGCACACACCCGCGAGACGAACACGCACCCACGCCTCGCCCGGCGCGCGCGCGCTTGTGGGCCAATCCGAGCGCAGCGAAGGCGTCCCATCCAACACGAGCGCACGCATCAAGCGATGCCAAACTCGGGAGGAGGCAAGGGGCCCTCCATCACTTGGACGCACTGGATTCTCGGTTGCCCGCTGCTGTCTTGGACGCAGTTGCAGTCCTGGAGGTTGGTGGGTGTTGCGAGGACACAAGGGTCCCCCTCGCGGGCTGGCGTGGTCGGGGGTGCGACGACGGGCTCGGTGGTCACGGTCCCTTGATTGGCAGTGTTTACGCTGGGCGATGTCGTGCTGCCGAGGGGGCCGGTGGTCGAGGTCGTGCGGCTCTCACACGCGGCGAGTGTGCTCGCGAGAGAGAGCGTCCCGAGGGCGAGCGTGCGCGTGACGCGCAGCCAGTGAGGTAGGGTCTGCATGGATCGGAGGGTACACGGAGAGGCTCGTGTGACCTACGCGATGCTGCGAAGCTCGGGCGGAAGCATCGGCCCTCCGATGGGTGTCAGGCATTGGATTCGGTATCCGCCATTGCCATCTGCGACACACGGGCACGCGGTGGGCGTGGGGTTCGCAGGAGGCACGCAGAGGTCGCCCGAGCGAGGTGGCGTGCCAGGACCCACGGGCTCTGCGGGGGGAGTGCTCTGAGCGGTTGTGTTTTCGCTGGGCGATGTTGTGGTGCCCATGGCGGTTGCCGTTGCCGTCGTGCGGCTCTCACACGCGGCGAGCGTGCTCGCGAGAGAGAGTGTCCCGAGGGCGAGCGTGCGTGTGACGCGGAGCCAGTGCGGCAGGGTGTTCATGGCCGCGAAGGGTACACGACAACGGGGGACCTTAGGTGCCGTCGGCAGCTGCGCACATGGGCTAAGCGTTGGCGAGGTCAGGTGGCGGCAGCGGGCCGATCATGCGGTCCTCGCGCGGTCTGACGCCTCGATTGACGAGGGCTCCGGCGTCGGGTGGAGGCTCATCGTTGGGGTCTTCGGGCGGGTCTTCGGGCGGGGTTTGCGGGGCCTGTTGCTGGACGACAGGAGGGCGGTTCGGTGGGGGGATGGGCTGGCTGTAGATGCCCGCGGTCGACGTGCTCGTGCGGCTCTCGCATGCGGCCAGCGTGCTCGCGAGAGAGAGCGTCCCGAGGGCGAGCGTGCGCGTGACGCGCAGCCAGTGTGGCAGGGTGTTCATGCGCACAGAATACACCGCGCGGAGTGAGAGATCTTACGTACGGTGATGCGCTGCGGATTGCTGCGAATTGCTGCGAATTCGCTCGCAGATTAGCGTTCGCTCGGAGGCTCTTCGCTGGGGCGGTGCGCGCGATCAAGCTGGTGGAGGTCGTGGCGGAGTGCGCCCCAGTTCCAGCCGTCGACGGCGAGGAGGGCTAGGCCCTGGACGAAGATCGACAGGCCCATTCCTGCGAGTGAGACGTTGCGCGTCTCGGGGCGGTCGCCCATGTGCCACATCAAGGCCCCCGTCGCGACGTAGGCGACATCGAGCCCACACATCAGGGCAAAGACCGAGGCATCTCCGTGCAGCCTCTCGCGCAGCTCAAAGTACGCGCGCTCGTGCTCGTCCCCACGGAGGGTGGTCCAACGAGAGGCCCTTGCGCGCTCTCTCGGCATGCGCAACACCCAGGGAATCGCCAGGGCAAAGTTAACAGCGCCCCACGCCGCGGTCATGGCTCCGTAGTTCGCTACGCGCTCGTCCGCGCGCCGTGGATCCAAGAGCCAAGGCAGCGCAAAGCCCGCGCCCTCGACCATGTTCGCGGTGCCCCACGCGAAGAGTGTCCAGGCACGCACGGATTCACGCGCGATGCGCTGCTGGTCTGCTGTGACCAACCGTGCGGCCCACCGTGGGATCTCTCCGCGCGCGAGCTGGGTCTCTACAGGCTCGGTGGCCGACGTGTACGCCGCAGGCGCGAGCACATCGGTCGGAGCTGCGCTCTGGGCCAGGGCAGCAGGAGCGATCAAAGCCATCGTCGTGCCTACCAGCAGCGCGGTGGTCTTCGCGGGCGCGAGGTTCACGGCGCAGACACAGCCACGAGGCGCCCTCGCTGTCCACTGTCTTTGTCTTCGGAAAGTGCTGCAACAACACGACACTTTCACAGAAATGAAGATGTCTACTTGACACTTTCTGTGTAACGTTTAGAGTCTCGGTGACAGACAGGACGGATGAGAGTCATGGAGCGAACCTACAAACTGGATGAGCTGGCCGAAGCCGCGGACGTGACCGTCCGGACGGTCCGGTACTATGTGCAGCGCGGGTTGCTCGCGGCCCCGGTCTTTCGCGGGCGAGACACCTCGTATGGCGAGGGGCACCTGTGGCGACTGAAGCTCATCAAGCATCTGCAAGAGGAGCGGTTTATGCCTCTGGATGCGATCGAGTCTGAGCTCATTGGGCGCACAGACCAAGAGGTCTATGCGTGGCTAGAGCGTGAAAAACACGCCAAAAGTCGCCCGATCACACCGATCACACCGGTCGCGCCAGGGACGCCGCATCACGGTGGTCCCTATCGTGCTCCTGCGGTGATCGTTGGGGGCGGCCCAGCCGCGCCGCGCTGGGTTCGGATCGTACTGCAAGACGGCGTCGAAGTGCATGTGCGAGAAGACACCGGGGTGGACCCCGAGGCGCTCGCGCGGCGGATGCGCGAGGCGTTGGCACTGCGGTGAGCGCAGGGCGTTGGAGAGTCAACGGGGGACATGGTCGCAGAGCACAAACAAGACAGTGAGGGTGTTAAGATGAAGTGGAGCGAAGACGCAGGCGGAATGTTTACGCAAGCCGGAGAGCGCGTACCGCTTGAGGGCGTGGCGATCGAGGGCGAGGTGCTGGGCGGGCATGCCCATGTGCGTGTGCGCCAGACCTATCGCAACCGAGAGGCGCGCGCGGTCGAGAGTGTGTACACGTTTCCGTTGCCCGCGGATGCGACGCTGGCGGGCTTTCGGATGACGTGTGGCGGGCGCGTGGTCGAGGGCATCGTGCAAGAGCGCGAGCAGGCGTTTCGCACGTACGACGACGCGATTGTCTCTGGCCACGGCGCGGCGCTCTTAGAGCAAGACCGCAAGAACGTGTTTACCGCGTCGGTGGGCAACCTATTGCCTCTCGAAGAGACCATTGTCGAGGTCGAGTATGTGCAACGTCTGTCACTCGACGAAGGCTCACTTCGCGTGATGATTCCCACGTTGGTCGCGCCTCGATACATCCCCGGACAGGCCCAGGCCACCCGCAGCGCGCACGGTCACGCAGAGCCCACCGCCACGGTGCCCGACGCCGACCGCATCACGCCCAAGATCGGCCCCGTGAGCTACGCGGTCACGTTGGATCTCTTGCTTGATCTCGGTCGCGCGGTGCTTGTGTCTTCGCCCTCGCACGCGGTGATTTCGCACGCTGAAGGACAGGGGCGCACGCGCGTGTCGTTTGCTGCTGCGCAAGAGGCGCTCGATCGCGACATCGTGCTTGATGTTCGTGGCGCGGGGAGCGAGCAATTGAGCGCGGTGTGCGTGCACAAACGCGCGGAGAGTGACGGCTATCTCGCGTTGTCGGTGCTGCCGGATTTGCTCGCGCTCTCGAACAAATTGCAGCCACAAGACGTGACCTTTGTGATCGACGTCTCGGGCTCGATGCAGGGCGAATCGCTTGCGCAAGCGCAGGCCGCGCTGCGGCTGTGTCTGCGTCATTTGCGCGAGAGCGACCGGTTTAACATCTTGGCGTTCTCGACGACGTTCACCGCGCTGGCGGGGTCGGGGCTCGCGTTTACGCAGCAAAATCTCGAGCGCGCAGACGTCTGGGTCTCACGCTTGGTCGCCTCGGGCGGGACCGAAATGCTCGCGCCCCTTGAGCACGCCGTGCGCGCTTCTCCGTCGGGGATCATCGTGCTCTTGACCGACGGGCAAGTAGGCAATGAGCAACAGATTCTCGAGTCCGTGCTCAAGCTACGCGCGCAGGCTCGGGTGTACTCGTTTGGCATCGGGACCAACGTGTCCGACCAGCTCTTGCGGGACTTGGCGCGAGAGACCCGAGGCGCGGTCGAGTTTGTGCACCCTGGTGAGCGCATCGAGAGCAAAGTTGTGGCGCAATTTGCACGCGCTTTGGCGCCTCGTGTGGAGGATCTCTCGTTGCGTTTTGAGGGTGTGGATGTGGTGGACATGGCGCCAGGCGAGCTCCCGGCGTTGGTCGATGCGGAGCCGTGGGTGGTCTATGGGCGCTACGAGCGTGGCGGCGAGGGGCGCGCAGTGGTCACGGGGCGCGTGGGGGCGGTGCCGTTTGAGCTTCGGGTTCCGCTGTCGCTCGCTGAGCAAAACGAGCGGCCTTCGGTGGCTAAATTGTGGGCGACAGAGCGCATCGCGGACTTTGAGCGGCAGAAGCTCGAGGGCCGTCGTGCGGACGCCATGCGCGCGCGGATCATCGCGCTCTCGACCGAGCACGGGGTCTCGTCGCAGTACACGAGCTTTGTCGTGGTCGAGCGGCGCAGCGGCGATCGTCGGGCGCAGGGCGGCGCCGGAGACACACGCGTGGTCCCTGTAAATGCGCCCGCTGGTTGGGCATCGCACGGAGGCGTCAAGCGCGAGGCTGAAGTGATGTTTGGTGGGCTTGGGCCGCCTGCTTTGCAGGGTGCGCCGATGAAGAAATCTGCGCCCAGGGGGGGCGCGATGGGCCCGCCACCTCCTCCATCACCTGCTTCACCGGCGTCGTATGGTGCCCCGATGGGTGCGCCGCCGGGAGGCCCGCCGCCCGCCCCGATGGCGCCCTCTCCGGCGCGCGCGCAGCGCATGGTCCCAGCGGCTCCGCCTGCGTTTTTCGAAGAGAAATCACGCGCTGCATCGTCTGAGAGCGCGAAGGCCAAAGAGTCCGGGTCTCTGCTCTCGCGTGCGAAGGGCTGGCTCGGTCTGGGTGCGAGCGAAGCAGACGACGCGCCGATGGATGCTGAGGAGTCTCTGGCTTCGTTTTCTGGGACTGCATCACGTGACGAGTCGCCGCGTGCGCGGACGCCTGAGGGCGCCGTGCAAGCGCAGCTGGCGTCAGGGCTGTGGGACGACGCGAGCACTGAAGCGGCGCTTCGGCACAACGCGCTGACGCTGTGGGCGCTCGTCGAGCAGGGCGTAGACAGCACGCACGCGATGTACGGAACCCCTGTGAAAAAAGCGGTCGAAGCGATCTTGTTGTTGCTCGATCGGGTGGGCTTTGTGCCCGATTCGCTTCGCGCGATGGTGTTAGCGGTCGCGTGGCTCGCGAGCTCAGGGCGTCGCACACGAGGCAGCATCGAGACGCGCGCTGCGGGGGTGTCTGAGCTCTCGCTCGGCGATGAGCGGGAGGTGCGCGCGTGGCTCGTGGACGCGGTGAAGAACAGCTAAGCCGGCGGCCCGCGCCGTGCATGCGCTCTTGCTGCGAATCACGTAGCGCTCGCGCTGGCATCAATGCCTGACGAGCGCTGGGATTTTGCACACAGAAGAGAGATCAACATGTTCAAGTTCAACATCCTCCGCGCGCGCCTCGGGCTCGCTGCGGCCACGCTCTCACTCGCTGCACTGCTCAGCGGGTGTGGCGCCATTGACAACGCGTTTGACTGCAACGCCGTGTGCAATCGCTATCGAGATTGTGTCGACACCTCGTACGATGCTGCCGCGTGCCGAGGCCGCTGCGATACGCTGGGCAACGGCTCGGCGGATGGTCGCAGCAGGGTGAACCGCTGCCAAGCTTGCCTCGCCGGGATGTCCTGTGCGGCCTCTGCGTTTCAATGCTCGGCGCAGTGTGCGTCGATCGTGCCGTAGCGATTGAAGCGGGGGGGGCGCGGGGGGGAAGGAGGCGCTCGATCGGTTTTACGAGCTCGTCCACAAACAGGCGCCGCTCGTAGAGCACCATCGGTCCCGCCCCCCGGCGTGGCGCGACGGCGCTGCGGGCTCAGGGGACGGGCGGTGGGGGATCCGGGCACGAGGCGTTGGAGACCGAGTTGGTGTCCATCGTCACGGCGCCGGTCCGAGCGAGGGCGCGGCCATCAAGGCTCACGCCGGTGCCGAGCGTGACGCTCGCGAGGGCGATGATGTTGCCTGCGAAATTGCTGGCTATACCGATGGTTGCCGAGCTTCCGACCTGCCAAAACACGCCGCAGGGTCGCGCGCCGTTGATCATTGTGACGCGGGCGACGTTCGCGGTAACGAGCGCGCTGCCGACCTGAAAGACGAAGAGCGGGTTAGGCTGCCCTTGGCCGTCGAGCACGAGCGTCCCGGTGAGACCCGCGGACGAGGTGAAGCAGTAGACGCCTGGCGCGAGGGTGCGCCCGCCGAGGTCCAGCCCCGTAAGCACTGTGCCGCACGGAAGCCCCGCGAGGTAGTTGTACGCCGTGGTGGTGTCGGCTTGCGCGAGCGCCGCGACGCCGTCACCAGCGTGTACGACGGTGCCTGCGGGGATCCCGACGAGCGCGAGGCCGGGGCTGACTCCGACCCTTCCGACGATCGTTGAGAGGCCGGTGTTGCTGACCGTCGCTCCGCCGAGAATCGTGAACTGCGCGGCAGAACCCAGGATTCCGGCTCGCATCGGTCCGGTGTCCATCGCTGCTTCCATGACATCGGGCACATCGATGACATCGGGCACGTCTCTGACATCGGGCACGTCCATGACATCGGGTACGACCATGACATCGGGTACGTCTCTGACATCGGGTACGTCCATGACATCGGGTACGTCCATGACATCGGGCACGTCCATGACATCGGGCACGTCCATGACATCGGGCACGTCGGTGACATCTGAGGCGTCCATGGCATCCGAGGCGTCCATGGCGTCGGGTACATCCATGACGTCGGGCACGTCCGTGACATCGGGCACGTCCGTGATGTCGGAGGCGTCGGACTGTGTTTGGTCCCTTGTATCCATCGCGCTATCGACCGCTGCGTCGGGCTCTTCTGAGCCGAGGATCGAGCGTGGGCCGCAGCCGACGAGGAGCAGCGCGCCGAGCGACGCGAGCACCTGTCGACGCACGGCAGACGAGCCCTTGAAGGATCTCGAAAGCATAGTGTTTTTCCTGCTGGATTGAATGTTCGTGCAAGAGGCCCGAGGGCGTGGCGTCGGGCTCATTGAGCTCCTCCCGACGTCGGGGGTGCGCTCGCGGACCCGTTGGCGTCGACGGAGTTGTTCGTCTGGGGCGCCAAGATGTGAAACTCCACGCGTCGGTTCGACGCGCGCGCGGCGACCGCGCCGTTTGGGATAAGCGGTCGCGTGTTGCCATATCCGTGGGCCTCGATGCGATTGGCGTCGACACCGTGCTGCGTGAGCCAGACCGAGACGGCCTGCGCGCGTCGTTGCGACAGCAGCAGGTTGTCTTCTGCGCTCCCTACGTCGTCGGTGTGCCCCTCCACACCAATTCTGCGGATCTCTGGCTGCGCGTTGAGCGCGGCGACTACCGCGGACAGCACGCGAAAGCTTGGCCGCAGGATCGTGTGTCGGTTAGTGGCGAAGAACACCGGCTGCAGGATGACAATCTGCCCATCTCGGATCAGGAGAAGGCCAGGACATCCGTTGCGCCTCGGCTCGACGTGTGGGGCGCCTGCGACGTCCGGGCAAGCGTCCACGGCGTCTGCGACCGTGTCGTGATCGCGGTCGGCCACGGGGCAGCCAGCGCGTTGCGGATCAGGGTGCGGTCCCTGTGGTTCGCAAGGGCAAAGGTCGGACTGATTGAGAATCGAGTCCGAGTCCGTGTCGCCGTCCGGACAGCCTGCGCGGTGCGGGTCGGGATGCGCCCCTGCGGCCACCGTTGGGCAGACGTCTTGATAGTCGAACATGCCGTCGCCATCGGAGTCCTCCGCGGGGCAGCCCATGCGCACTGGCGAGGGGTGCAGGCCCTGAGCTAGCTCTGGACACATGTCCATGGAGTCGATCACGCCATCCTGATCACGATCATGCGCTGGACATCCCATGCGTTGCCTGTCGGCGATCGCTCCAATGGGCTCGGTGACGCACTGATCCGCGGTGTCGAGGACACCGTCGCCGTCGGTGTCCACGAGCGGGACAATCACGACGGACGGCAGCGGCTCGGGGACGCGGAGCGAGAGCGAGAGTCCTGCGGTCCAGTACATCGCATCACGGGCGACGTCTTGGCCAGCGGCGACCAAGTGCCCATAGCGCACGGCGGGTCCGAGCCCAAGCGCGCGTCCGAACGCGAACTCAAAGCCGAGCCCAGCGTCGATGGCGAGCCGGTTGCGCACTTCGGTGACGCCGAGCCCGATGTTGCCGTCGACGAAGAAGCGCCCGACCTGCCCTACCCTCGGCTCGAGCCTGAGCCCGCCGGTGACGGACATCTGCTGCCCGTCTGCTCGCAATCCGAGCGCCGTGTCAGCAGGAAAATACCAGCTCGAAAACGAAGCCTGCAGCGCAAGTGGACCGATGAGCGTGAAGCCCAGTCGCCCCGATCCCTGCACCGCGAGGTGGTATCTTAGAGTGTCTCGCTGGTAAGTCGCGAGCATGGTGCCGGCGCCGAGCTCGCCGCGTAGCGAGAAGCGCTCGACGAAGGTCTGTGCCTGCGCAGCCGAGCCAAAGGTGAAGAGTGAGAAGGTCGCCGCCGCGAGCGCTGGTGCGCCGCGAGCGAGCGTGAAGCGAGGCAAGCGGGCCGCAACGCCGGCGCGAACACCTTGCCGACACGATGTCCCGGAGGGGGGTCTCACCATGGTCACGCCGCGCCCCGAGTCTTCGTGATGGCGTGGTAGATCACGACGACGATGATCGCGCCGATGAGCGAGAGCACGAAGCCAGCAGACTGGCCGTAGCGATACAAGCCAAACTCGCGTCCTAAGAAGCCGCCGAGCATCGAGCCAAGGATGCCGATCCCGATCGAGACGACCCAGCCACCCGGCTCTTTTCCGCCGACGATGAGCCGCGCGAGCGCCCCAATAATGAGTCCAAAGACAAGGTACATGAGGAGGCTCAGCATGGGCCGACGCGCCTCGCTGTGAGAGAATGCGTTGGCAAGACGTCGTGTCGTGCGTGGTGGGCGTCGCGTGTGGACGTGGACATGAAGGACCTCGAGTGTTCGGTGTTAGTTGGCTTGAAGTTCGACGGGACAGCACACGTGCTTGGCTCGTCGATCCAGGCGGCTTGCATGTTGCGAGCCGCGACCAGCACCCTCCGTTTTATGCGACGAGATCCCCGTATCCCTCTGATGATTTAGACCATATCCATCAAAGTGATGTGACTTCATGATCGGTTTGATTGCATTGGCCGGCGCAGGTCGCGCTGTCAGGTTCTTCCATGACGTGGTGACTCGCCCCTGCCCGCACACGAGGGTTTCGGTCGCGCGCGACCTGCGCTACACGTCCCTGTTGTCATGGAACGCTACAGCGGCATCGCGCCCACTCTGCTGCGCGCACAGGTCGAGAACACCGCGTCCTGGACGCTTCAAGAGCCTCTGGGGGAGGGCGCCCCGTCATGGCGCGAGGCGCTCGATCGCGCGCCGGCGCTTGAGGGCTCGTGGCGATCCCCCGAGATGCGACCAGCGTACTTTTCTCTGATGTTGGCCTCCCACTATGTGACGGTGGCGACGTTCGTTCCGACGGACGTAGACACGCGGATCCGGTTTCATGAGTGGCAAGAGAGCCCTGGGCGCGAGGGGCTCGAGCGCTTGCTCGCGGTGCTCGACGAGACCGACGCGTGGGACGCACGGTGGGTGAGCGCGCGTGTGGTGGACGTTGGTCTTGGGCCGCTGTCTGGCCACGATGGCGAGTGGATGGCTGTGCGCGCCGGTGCCCTGGGGCGCGCGCTGCAGCTCGGCCTCGAGGACCTCGCAGACTCGATTGAGGCGAGAATTAGCAGCGAATTGGCCCGCGAACGCGATTGCTTCGAGGCGGTCGAGCGCAGCGCCAATCGTGAGCTCGATGCGCTGCGGGTCGCGTGCGTGATCGCGCACAACCTCGGTGACCTCTCTCGTGTCGTCGATGGCTGGAAGGTGAGCAGCCCACGCGCCGACGCGTTGCGTGCAGCGTGGGTGCGCTTGGGCCATGAGGACGGCGGCGGTGAGCGCGCGTTTCGCGTGGCGGGCGTCGTGAACAAAGCCGTGATGGCGCCAGAGAATCATCGCTATATTCCTCTGAGAAAACCCAGGGGATTGCGCTCTCATCGCGCGCTCTTGCTGCCCATGGGGCCCATGATGGACGCGTGGGGCGAGGTCGTCGCGAAGCACCCGTCGCTGAGCCTCAGCGATCGCGCCGATGTGCTCGACGCGCTCTTGGACGGGCACACGCGAGAGCCACAGTCGCAGAGCTATCTCCGCGCGATGTGCGGGATCGAGCGGCGCTTTGCGGGCGGTCTCACGGCCCTCGCCAAAGAGCTCCCAGCCAAAGCGAGGCGCCTAGTGAGCGGAGGGCTGATCCGCGAGGCGCTCGGTGTGGATCAGACTCGGTTTGAGGCGCGACTGATCAATAAGTACAAGCAAGCGCGCGACGGAGTTAGAGCGTAGGTGTTGCATCCGGCGACGTCGCCGGAGCGCAACCCGGCGACGTCGCCGGGTGTCTCGCTAGGTGAACTGTTTGCCGAGCTTGAGCCGCTGCCCCTGGTAGTTCGACGCCTTGGTCTGACCGTAGAGCACCGAGGGGATCTCGGCGTTGCGAAAGAACACAAGGCGAAAGAGCGGGTGGCCGTCTTCGATCAGAAAGGGCACGTCGTGGTTGCGGATTTCGAGCACTACGGCGGCGGCGGTGTCCGACGCGGGGCAATCGGGCGCGTAGCCAAATCCCGAGTCAAAGAAGCCCGCGTAGTGCGTGCGCACCTCGCCTGAGCCCGCGTCGAAGGGGACCATCTCGGCGCACACGTGGGGGGGCAGCCGGACGAGCTCACGCGATGCGAAAATGTAGAACTCATCGGGCTCAAGAATGACGGGCTCGTCCTTGGACCAAGCGACGCGCTCCCAGAAGCGCTCGCGTGGGAGCTCACGTGCGCGAAGATCAATCGGTCGCGCGGTCTTGCGCGCGCGGTATCCCACGGTGTCGCCCGACGCCCCGCGCAGATGCACCGAGAGAAACAGGCCCTGGTTCAGGCGCATGGAGCGCGCATCCATGGGGCGCCCTGCGCGGTCTACGATTAGAGTATTTGCCTGCATTTCTGCTCGGATTTCGTCGTCGGTGAGGGTGGCCGTCCCGCGTGAAAACCTGAGCTGAGCGAGCGTGTCCCCGACGTGCACAATGATCGGAAACGAGCGCGGCACAACCTCAAGGTACAGCGTGCCTTGGTAGCCCTCGGGGATCTCGTCAAACGACACCCCGTTCTCGGTGACCAACCGAGTAAACACATCGAGCCTCCCCGTGCTGCTCTTGGGGTTGGCGCGGGCCGAGAGCCCCGGCGTAAGCGCCAGCGATTCGTCACACCGAAAGAGATAGACCGCGTTGCGCTCGAGCACATAGCCCTCTGCGCCGATCTCAAACGCGTGCCACCCAAAGCGCTCGAGTTTGCGCACAATCCCTTCGTCGCCTGGCAACAGTGAGCACTGCAGCCGCCATCCGCGTGGACTCAAGCGCACATCGAGCGAGTTGGGCTGGATCTGCGCAGGCTCGACGCTCGTCTCAGAGCGCACGATCTTTTCGCGAATGGCCTGCTCGATCCACTGCGAGGGCTGGATTCCTGCGCGTGGTTCGTCCTGCGATGATCGCGCGCGGACCGTTGTGGGAGGGCGCGAGGCCGGCGGATCGTGGGGAGCCATGGTCATGGTCGCAATGAGCTATCAACGACGCGGATTCACGGCCAGAATGCTGCAAATTTGCGTTGTTCTGCGTGACAGACGCTGAGCGCGCAATGTGCGTTTTATGCACCTGAGACCGTGTAATGGTCTGTTATGTTGAATGGCCAAGACAAGCGCTGGGCGTTTTTAACCCATGGTTGGAGGGCTGACCCATGAACTCAAAGACGATCACTTCAAACGAAATCGAGATCACGTACCGAACCTATGGTGACGGACCCAAGGCGGTCTTGCTTGTTCACGGGTGGATGGTGTCGAGCGCGGTGTGGCAGTGGCTCTTGCCCTCGCTTGATCTGAAGGGACGTCGTGTGATCGTCCCTGACCTGCGCGGGGCGGGAGCCTCGGGGCGACCTACCGAGTCGTATACGTTGGCCGCGTACGCGCAGGACCTTGTCGCGGTGCTCGAGGACGCGACGTGCGCACAGGCGACCGTCGTGGGGCACTCGATGGGCGGACAGATTGCACAATATCTAGCAGTTCACCACGCAGATCGCGTGAGCGCGCTGGTCGGGTTGTGCCCCGTTCCGGCGTCTGGGATGGCCCTGCCCGAGGACGCCAAGGGGCTCTTTCGCACCAGCGGTGGCGATCGCGGCAAACAGGCTACGATCCTGTCGCTCGCGTGCAAGAGCCTCACCGAAGAGCGCCGCGAAGTGATGCTCGACGACGCTGCGACGGTCTCAAGTGCGGCCATCTCGCAGGGCTTCGATGCCTGGGCCGCGGGCTTTGAAGGAGACCTCGCGACGGTGGCTGTGCCCACGCTCATCGTGGCGACGGATGACCCGTTCTTGCCCGTGGATTTTTTGCGACAGAGCATCGCGTCCAAGGTGCAAAACGGGCGAATCGCCTACCTTCCGGGGGCGGGGCACTATCCCCAGGTCGAGCGATCTGCTGAGACCTTGGCGGTCCTTGAGGCGTTCTTGGCCAACAGTTGAGCGCCAACTCTGGAGGGCTGCGCATGGTCTGGTCGATGGAGTTTCGCTACGACGCTCAGCACGACGTCGTGATCGCGGAGTTTCGCGATTGCCTGCTGGCGACCCCCAAAGACGTCGAGCGTTGGGAGCGCGAGGTCGGCGCACGATTGGCCACGTTTGGGCGCCCCGTGGACCTGTTGATTGGCCTCGATGGCCTCGTGGTTCGAGCGGCTGCCTCTGCGGCCTTTGGCTTGAGCCGGCGGCGCGTGCTTGAGCTCCACACGCTCAGCAGTTATCGCTACGGCGGAGATCGCAGCACGACGACCGCGGTGTTTACGAGCGCGGTGATTCATGGTGCCGCGGCCAACGTGTTTGTGACCCGCGAAGAGGCCCTGGCGGCGCTCTTGTCCGATCGCAAGCGCGCGTTCTGAGCTTACCGCCCAGGCGCCCTTGAAGACCTCTCGTGATGCCTCGCGCGTGTGCGGGCCTTAAGGGCCAATACGCTGCGTTTGCAAGGTACACAGAGCGCAACCGAGCCCGCGCTGCGCGCATCCGAAACGGGACAAAGCGATCACACTTCGGTTTGACACGCGTCGGTGACGTACGCCAGTCGGTGACTTGTGACAGTGACAAACGATAATCTGCTGGATTTTTTCAGCTAAACTTGACGATGGGCGCAGCTCTCGCGCACAACGCGCAGGTCTTGGCGACGTCGGTGCAAGAAGTGCTTTGCGTAGGCAGAGCGCCTGCACGCAATAGCGAGTGTCGCGCGGAGGATTGTTATGAGCCAGGGATCAGTGAGCGTGGGAAGCAACGGGGTGCCGGCGACGGCAGTGGGCGAAATGAGTGAAAAAGGCTCTCGCATCGCTGGTTTTTATAAGCTCTCGGGGGCCGAGCGCGTGCGCGTGTTGGCAGAGCGTTGTGGGCTCGATGCCGACGACGTGGCCACGCTGCTCGCGTCGGGGGCTCTCCCGCGAGACATCGCTGAGCGCATGATCGAAAACGCCGTCGGAACGCTGGAGATTCCGGTCGGCATCGGTCTTAACTTTTTGATCAATGGCCGCGACTACTTGGTCCCCATGGCCATCGAAGAGCCCAGCGTGGTCGCCGCGGTTTCGTTTGCCGCGAAGATCGTGCGCGAGGCTGGAGGCTTTGTCGCCGAGGCCGATCGCCAAGTGATGCTGGGCCAAGTGCAGGTCACGGCGTACGGCGATCTAGACGCTGCGATCACGTGCATCCGTGACAGCCGCGAGGACCTCTTGGTGCTGGCAAACAGCTTTCACCCGACGCTCGTTGCGCGCGGCGGCGGCGCGTTTGACATTGAGATTCGCGTGCTCGATGCCCCCGAGGGCGACAGCGGTGAGAAGCTCTTGGTGCTGCAGCTGCTTGTCGATACGCAGGACGCCATGGGGGCCAACATCGTCAACACGATGGCCGAGGGCGTCGCGGCGATGGTCGAGCAGCGTACGGGCGGCAAGGTCTTTTTGCGCATCTTGTCCAACCTCGCGGATCGTCGTTTGGCGCGGGCTTCGTGCAAGATCCCGTTTGGATTGCTCGAGGATTTTGGGCAGTCGGGCGAGCGCATTGCGTACGGTGTTTGGCAGGCGTCACGCTTTGCAGAGGCAGACCCCTACCGCGCCGCGACGCATAACAAAGGCATCATGAATGGCGTCGATGCGGTGGCGCTCGCGACGGGCAATGACTGGCGCGCGATCGAAGCGGGTGCGCACGCGTTTGCTGCGCGTGACGGTCGCTATCGGCCGCTGTCCACTTGGCGCATGGAGGATGGGCACCTGCACGGGCGGCTTGAGCTTCCGCTGCAGGTGGGAACCGTGGGCGGGCCGATTCGAGTGCACCCGACCGCGCGATTGGGCCTGAAAATCCTCGGAAATCCTGGTGCTCGTGAGCTCAGCACCGTGATCGCCGCGGTGGGTCTCGCGCAGAACTTTGCGGCGGTCCGTGCGCTTGGCTCTGTGGGCATTCAGAAGGGCCACATGGCGATGCACGCGCGCTGTGTCGCGGTGACCGCGGGCGCTCGTGGCGAGCTGGTCGAGCGTGTCGCGCGGCGCATGGTCGAGAGCGGGACCATCCGCGTCGAGGCCGCCAAGGTCTTTCTCGCTGAGCTCGTCGCGCAGGGTTGATTACGTAAATTCCCCGAGATTGTGATCAAGAGCTACGTGACGTCTGGGGCTTTTGGTTGCACACTGCGATGCAACGCATATGGGTTGGACAGAGGGAGTGCTCGCGATCGCGCTGGTGGTGTTACGGCTGTACGGCCTCATCATCGAGCAATTTCGAAACTATTTACGCGGCCTCGAGGGCAAGCGCAGCGCGACCGAATGGATGCGATTCTTGCTCTTAAGTGCCCTGGGCGCGTGGCTGTTGCTCGCGACGGCGTCGTTCTTGGCCGCGGTGGGCGGAGGAGGATTTCGCGCGGGATTTCGCGTAGGCGTGGTGCTCTGGCTGAGCGAGATGCTCGTGCACGCGCGTGAACTCGTAGGGTTTGTGCGCAAGCTGCGCGCGGGCGCTCCGGTGACACCCGAGGAGACCTTCTCGCTCTCGGCGGCGGCGTGGACCTCTACGGTGATCGCGATCCCTGTGGGCGCGCTCGTGGGGCACTGGTTGGCCTAGCGCGCCGACCGAAAAATGCGCGCTAGCGCGTGGTCCAGCCACCGGTGGCGGAGAGCTCTCAGCGACCGAAGTAGTACGTTGCAGCGATGGAGCCTGAAATCACGCTCCAGACATCGCCGCCACTGCCGGGCGTCGTGGCCAAGCTGAACTGCGCGTTGCCTCCCGCGAGCGTGAGGTCTACGCCAATGCCCATGCGCGCTTGCAAAGACATCTGCGGCACGCCAATGAACCCGAAGTGAAGCTCTGCTGCGGCGTCAGCGCTCGCGCGGATGATCAACAGCGTGGGGCTCACGCTGGGCAGCCCGATCAGCACGTTGGGGATGATGTGAATGGCCAGGTGCTGCGTCGCTGCGACGTTGATCGGAAGCCCAGCGTTGAGGGCGAAGCCAAACGCGGTCCCGCCTGCGCCTGCGCTGAGCGCGAGCCCTAGGCCACCTTCGATCGCGATCTGGCGGTTCATCCAGTAGCGAATGCCGACGTTGTGCACGCCAAAACCCGGCATGCCCATGCCCCCGGGGGCGCCGACAAAGCCGAAATAGCGCAGGCCGATTTGGTTGAGCACGCGGTCGTGATCGGTCCCGCCGCCCGCGTTGGCAGCGACCGACGCGTTGACGCTCTGGAGCGCTGGCGGAGGTGGGGGCGGCGGGGTCGCGGCGATGTCTTGCGCTGCGCCCACGGATGCAGCCAGCGTGAGGGCGAGGCCCGAGAAGAGCGCGGCGGTATTGCGAGAAAAATTCATGGCTTCTCTGGTGAGTGTTAGGTTGAAATGAATAGCAAAAATACAGGCTGAAATATCACTCAGAGGCTGGTTGGGTCTCGGTGCCTTGCCCGAGGATTCCGCCCAAGGTGGCCAGCTCTGTGAGCACCTCGACCGCGTGGTCGAGCTCTTCGTAGGTGTGCCCGCGAGTGACGTTGAGACGCAGGCGCTCTTCGCCCTTTTTGACGCCGGGATACGTGATCGGGACCATGTGAATCCCGCGCTCGTAGAGCATGTGGTGCATGAGCAAGCACTTGGTCTCGTCGCGGATCATCACGGGCATGATGTGCGTGTTGGACAGGCCGAGATCAAAGCCGCGCTCGATGAGCTTCTTGCGCATGTAGCTCGCCTTGGCGTGCAGCTCTTCGACGAGCGCGGGGCCGTCTTTCTCGAGCATGGTCAAGATGGTCGCCGCGGCCGCCACGATGGGCGCGGGGAGCGTGGCCGAGAACACAAACGAGCGGGCCGTGTGCTTGATGAGATCAATCACGTTTTGGCTGCCCAAAATGATGCCGCCGATGCCGCCGAAGACCTTGCTGAAGGTCGAGACTACCAAGGGCACTTGGCCTTCAATGCCGAAGTGCTCAAGGGCGCCGCGGCCGTGGACACCGTGTGTTCCGGAGCCGTGGGCGTCGTCGACACAGAAGACCGCGCCGAGCTCGTTGCACACCTGCGCGAGCTCGGGGAGTGTGCCGAGGTCGCCGTCGAGCGAATAGATTCCCTCGGCCAAAACCAAGGCATTCTTGCGCTCGCGTGACTCGAGTACGCGCCGAAGGCTGCGCGCCGAGTTGTGATTAAAGAAGCGAATCTCGGCCGCGCGAGAGGGCGTCCCGCCCGCGAGAAACGTGCCGTCAAGAATGCACGCGTGCGAGAGATTATCGAGCACCAGCGTGGTGTCTTTGTCCGCGAGCGCAGCGATGGTCCCGACCATGGCTTGGTAGCCCGTGGTGGTGATCAACGAAGCTTCGAAGCCAAAATACTTGGCCAATCGCTCTTCGAGCTCGACGTGCATCGTCGTCGTGGCTTGCACGCGCGACGAAGACAGCCCACACGCGAACGTGTCCAAGGCCTTGTGCGCCGCCGCGATCACGTCAGGGTGATTGGTCAGCCCCATGTAGTCGTTGGAGCTGTAGTTCACGATCGCGTGACCACCGACCGTGGTGCGCAATCCCCCTGATTCAAACGGCCGAAAAAAGGGGTACACGCCCGCGTCTTTGGCCTCGCGAATGCGCGTGAGTTCAACCGTTGCTTTGTCTTCAATCCAGCTCATAGCAGCGCGCTCTTTACCACCGAATCGCGCGTGCACGCGAGGGGTGCGAAGAGCATCCTTAAGTGCGAAATACTCCACGCAGGGCAGCGCAAGGTTCACCGCAGGCCCACCGCCGAGGGGCGCGGGTTGTGCGCCGCGCGAGACTCTGTGAGGGGGCTCTAAGGCGTGGCTGTCGTGGGGACCGTCGTAGGCGCTGCAGCGTTCGCGGCGTTCGCGGGAGCACCCTCGTTGTCGAGCAGGGTCACCGCGCCACGCGAGAGCCCCTCAAGCATGGGCGCGACGGTGGCGCGGTCGCCCACGACGACGACGTTGAGCCGCGCGGGGGTGATCCGCGAGGTCGCGATCGCTCGCACGTCGGCGATGCGCACGCGCTGAATGTCTCGTGGGAGTCGCACAAATTCGTCCGCAGGGAGGCGGTGCACAAAGACCTCGCTCACAGCGTCCGCGGTGGCCTCGGTTGTCGCGAATTGCGCGCGAAAACCCTCGATAATCGCGGTCTGTGCGGTGGTGAGCTCTGCCGACGAGACGTTGGTGCTCCGCATGCGCTCGATCTCGCTCAGGATCTCGCGCACGGCGTCTGCGGTGTGTGCCGTGATGATCGCGCCGCCCGCGGTAAACGGACCTACGCCGCGGCGGAGCGCAAACGAGGATCGCGCGCCGTAGGTGTAGCCGTGTTGCTCGCGAAGATTGAGGTTAATGCGTGACGAGAAGATCCCGCCCAAGATGGCGTTCATCACGCGCAGCCGAGGGTAATTGCGATCTGCCCGCGTGGTCCCATGCATGGCCAACACAACGCTTGACTGGGGGGCACGCGCGCGATCGACGAGATAAACTCCAGCTTGTTGTGACGGAGGCGCGGGTACGGCTGCCTGGCGTGCGACCGCCGGTGTCGCGGCCTCTTGGCGCCAGCTCCCGAACAAGCGAACGGCCAAGGGGCGAAGCTCGCCCATGGTGATCGCGCCAGTGACTACGAGCGCACAGTCGTTGGGCACATAGTGCGCGCGGTAGTAGTTCACGACCTGCTCGCGCGTGAGGCTCCGGACGCTGCCTTCGACGCCGTTGACGGGGCGGCTGTAGGGGTGATCGTTGCCGTACAAAACGCGGGCTCCGACGATGGCGGCGACCGAGCGCGGCGAGTCTTTTTCTGCGCGGATCGCGGCGAGGCGTCGTGTGCGGAGTCGCTCGATTTCTTCGGGTGCAAACGCGGGGTGTTGCACTTGGTCTGCGAGCAGCTCCATGGCGCGCGGGACGTTGGACGGGAGCACCCGGACGCTCACCTCGGCGCTGTCCCAATCGACGTTGCTCCCGTGCTGCGCCGCGATCGCCGCGTAGGCATCTGAGAGGGCCTCGGCGCTGAGCGTGGTGGTGCCCTGTTCGAGGAGCGCGGCGGTCATCCATGCGACGCCCGACTGCGCGGTGGGGACGTCGTCGGCGCCGCGGCGCGACACCAACTGCGCGTAAACGATGGGCAACTGTGGCTGCCGAACGAGCAGCACGGTCATGCCGTTGGGCAGGGTCATGCGCTCGACGCGTGGCGCGACAAAGGGCGTGGTCGGGCCCGCAGGGGGCGCGTTGGTTCGAAACGCTGCGTCGGGGGTCACCAGCGCGGGTGGGTTAGGGAGCTCTTCGGGGGCGAGCTCTGCGACGGTGGGCGGAGGGGCTGCGTCAGGGGGCCCTGCGTCTTGGGCGCCACCGTCGACAAAACCAGTATTGCCAGAAGAATTACTGGTGTTGGTGTTGTCAATGCTCTGCGTTTGGCATGCCGCGAGCGAGAGCAAGACGCCGAGCTTGAGGCTCTGTCGTGCGAATGAATGGCGGTTCACTGTGCACCTCCGGCCGGTGCGCTGGGGCTGTTAGGGCGGCGCAGCGCGCCTTCGTCCACGGTCTCACCGAAGGCAAGGCGAGCACGCGCGGCCGAGGGATCTGGTGCGCGAAGTCGACCCGCGACGGGCGCGTCGGCGACCGGGTGAACAAAGAGCGTGACGCGGTGATCGCTGGGCAAGAGCGCTCCGACGTTGCTCGAAATCGTGGCAGGCGTGGGCGTGAGATAGCGGGCGACGTCGCGGGCTAGATAGTCGGGATCGCCCACGTGCTGTCGGTAGAGATTAAAGCGGTCCGCGCGGTTGGACATGGCCTCGATGCCGAAGATGAGCGACGTGGTGAGGTCGTAGCGGGCGCGATCGAATTCGGGCAATTGGACCGGCGTTTGCACGAGCGTGGCGAGCTCTTCGTCGATCGCGTCGCGCACCGCAGCGTGGGATTGGTTGGGGCGCAAGGTGGCCGTAATCACGAACATGCTCGCGAGCTCCATGCTGTTTTGAAACGCGCTCACGTCGACGGCGACCTGCTCTTGGCGCACGAGTCGGCGAAACAAGCGCGAGCTCTGGCCGTTGCTGAGGAGGTTTCCGATGACGTCGAGTTCGGCGTCGCCGGGAGCGAAATAGCGTGGTGTTTGCCAAGCGATCACCACGCGTGGGAGCTCGACGCTGGCTTCGACATCGAGGTGCTGCAACGCCAAGGGGCGCGCGGGACCCGGCTCACGACGCGGTGGCTGCGGGCCACGCGGGATGGGCCCGAAGTACTGTGTGACCATCGTGCGCGCGTCGGCCAGGGTGATGTCACCGGCCAGCACGAGCGTGGCGTTGTTGGGGACATAAAACGTGCGAAAGAACCGGCGAACGTCGTCGAGGGTCGCAGCCGCGAGGTCTTGCGGCGTGCCGATCGCGAGCCGGTGATACGGATGGCCCTGAGGAAACACGGCCTCGCGAAGAATTCTCCAGACCGCGCCGTACGGAGCGTTTTCGTAGTTCTGGCGGTACTCGTTGAGCACGACCTCGCGTTGGTTCTCGAAGGTGCGCTGGTCGACGTGGTCGAGCAAAAATCCCATTCGATCGCTCTCGAGCCACAGCGCGGTCGCGAGGCGTGATCGCGGCACGGTCTCGAAATAGTTCGTGCGATCGTCGCCGGTGGTCCCGTTGACGCTGGTCGCTCCGATGCTCTCAAGGATCTCGAAGAATTTATCTTCGGGCACATGGCGCGAGCCCTGAAACATCAGGTGCTCAAACAAGTGCGCGAAGCCATTGCGACCTCGCGGCTCGTCTTTGGAGCCCACGTGGTACCAGACGTTTACCGTGACGGCTGGCGATCGGTGGTCTTCGTGCACGATCACCTCGAGGCCATTGTCGAGGGTAAATCGCTGCAAGGGCAGCTGCGGCGCGGTCACAAATTGGCTTGGGGCTACAGCCGCAATGGGCGCTTGTCGCGCGGCTTGGGGCTGCGCTTGCGCCTGCGCTGAAGATTGAAATGTGCACAGGGCGAGGGCCGCTGCTGCAAACGTAAACGTGCGTTTCATCGAATCACCGTTGCCTCTTTGGCGGAGAGAAAAAGTGTGCGGAGTGTACACGCGCAGCGTGTGCGCAGAAGTGGTCAGGTGTGCCATGAGGAGGCCACGGTTGCCGATTGCCTCGCGCGTTGGGCCGTCTGTCGCGGTAGAGTCCGCGTAGTGATGTTCGTTCGAGTTGGTAAATTGCTCGCGACTGCGCCAAGGCGCGCTCCGAATCCCGTGTGGTCTCTCGCGCTCTGGGCGGCTGTCATAGCGCTCGCTGTGACCGTTTGGCCGGTGTCTGCTCGGGCCATCGTCAATCAGGTCGACGGCAGCATCGTGCCTCAGTCCGTGCGACTTCAGTCGTGTCTGGATAAGTCACAGACGCTGAGCGGCGCCAATCCGGCCCCTGGAGAAGGGGCGGGCGTGCTGGACGCCGTGAGGGACGCATCGACGTTTCCGCAGACGTTTATTCCTGCGGTGACTGCAGGACGCCGGCTGGTCAACGTGACCGTGTTGGGCGAGGGCGGCGGGTTTCGCAACCGGTTTGGTTGGTACAACGTGGGAGACAATCCCGCGGTCCCCGCGTCGCGTCGCGAGATCTACGGCTGTCGTGACGCCAACGTCGCGGCGGGCTGCGGGTGTCCCTGCACCGCAGGTCCTCGCTTGGCTGTCCCGGCTGCTGGAGCGTGCCAACGTTGGATCAATGCAAACACGGTTGAGCTGGATTTTGACTGCCTTCGCACGAGCAGCTCGTGGCGCGGTGGGCCCGTCGCGTTCTATCTCTTGACCCCAGAACCAGCGCGCGAGGTCCGCTGCACGAGCACGCCAGAGTGCGCGTTCTTGGGTGCGGGATCGTACTGCTCGATGGGCCTCGGTCGCTGTGTGATCGGTGGCGCGTGTGCGCCCGCGACCACGACGGATTCGCGTGTGTACAGCACCGACGAGACCATCAATGACGACGGCGACTACGTGCACTTTCTGATCTACACGTCGCGCTCGTACCGCAACGCGTTTTACTTTGGGTTCGAAGACCTCTTTCGCGGTGGGGACAACGACTTCGAGGACATGTTGGTGCGCGCGACGGGGCTCACGCCGAGCTGCACGCCCTCGCCTGAGGTGTGTGACGGTCGCGACAACGACTGCAACGGGCTCGTCGATGACGGCGTCGCAGCAGGAGGCTCGTGCGGCGCCGCAGTGGGCGTCTGCACAGGCGGAACGCTCCAGTGCATGATGGGCAGGTTTCAGTGCGTCGGTGGCACCACGGGGTCGGCCGAGATCTGCGACGGGCTCGACAACGACTGCGATGGCACCGTCGACGAGGGGGACCCAGGCGGAGGCGCGAGCTGCGCGACGGTCGGAGGCACCGAGCCCCTGTGTCGCCCCGGGACGCTGCGCTGTCGCGCCGGACGCTTGGTGTGTGAGGGAGGCGTCCGTGGCACCGCAGAGATCTGCGATTGCCTCGACAACAATTGCAACGGCATGGTGGACGAAGAAGCGGCAGGCTCGCTCTGTCCTGGCGGGGGTCGTTGCATCGCGTGTGGGTGCCGGACACCGTGCGCTCAGGGCGAGTTTCCGTGCTCGCCAGGCCTCGAGTGTCGCATGGGATTTTGCTTGCCGGGCGAGTGTGGCGGTGTGGTGTGTCGAGACAACGAGCGCTGCCTTGCGAACCGCTGCGTCAACCCCTGCGAGACGCTCACGTGCATGCCAGGCACCGTGTGTCGCTCGCCGTCGGGCATCGCACAGTGTGTCGAGAACAACTGTTACGGACTCGGGTGTCCGGCTGGACAGGTCTGCTCTCAGAGCGCGTGTGTCCCAGATCCATGTACCTCGGTGACCTGCGGCGAGAACGAGTTTTGTCGCGCAGGCACATGCGTGCGCTCGTGCGGCACGGTGCTCTGTCGACGTGGGCAATCGTGCAACGAAGGCGTCTGCGAGCCCAACGCGTGCCTAGGTACGCAGTGCCTCGCGGGCCAGACCTGCGTCGCGGGAACGTGTGTCGCCGACCCCTGCGCGTCGGTCCAATGTGGCGTGGGTCGCGTGTGCTCTGAAGGAGCGTGCATCGATGACCCCTGCGCGCGCGTGCGTTGTCCAGGCGCGACCGAGCGATGCCTGCGTGGCAACTGCGTGCGCGATGACCTGCCCACGCTGGGTGAGCCCGATCAAGTCGTGGGCTCTGGCGGAGGCTGCAGCGCGTCGCCTCAGGGTGGGCGTGTCGTGTCGTGGGCTCCGATGATTTTTGCGCTCGCTGCGCTCTGGATGAGCTCGCGTCGTCGCGCTCAACGTGCTGCAAAAACACAGGGATTGCTCTCTTTGGGCGCGGTCTGTGTGGGCGTGATGTCCGGCTGCGAGGCGCGCCCGTTTTGCCTGAACTGCACCGACGTGACCGTGCCCAACGTGGACGTGGTCGTGCAAGACATGGCCGTGCGAGAGACCTCGTGCAGCATGTCCACGATGGAGAGCTGCAACGGCGTCGACGACGACTGTGACGGCGTGATTGACAATGGTTTTGACCTGCAAACCAACCCGCGACATTGCGGCGCGTGCGACAACGCGTGTCTGTTAACGCGCGCGATTTCGACCTGCGCGATGGGCGCGTGTCGCGTGGAGCGCTGCGATATTGGCTTCTACGATCTCGACCGTGATCCGCGCAATGGCTGCGAGTACGCGTGTGTTCCGTCGGGGGTCACGGAGGTGTGTGATGGGCGCGACAACGACTGCGACGGCCAGGTGGACGAAGGCGTCAACCGTATGACCGACGTGTCCAACTGCGGGATGTGCGGCAATGAATGTCTCTTTGACCGCGCGGGCCGCAACTGTGTCGCGGGTCGCTGCGTGATGGGCGCGTGCCAAGACGGCTTTGTGGATCTCGACCGAGACCCGAGCAATGGATGCGAGTACGCGTGTCGTGCTTCGACCGAGCTCTGCGACGGTCGTGACAACGACTGCGACGGCATGGTGGACGAGGGCTGCCTCCGCGCGACGCCTGCAAACGACGTGCGAATTGACAGAACGGGCGCCGCTGCGACCAACAGCGTGCGACCGACGATCGCCGGAGATGGCACCAGCACATTGGCCATCGCGTTCATGGATCAGCGCAATGGTCAGTCGGATATTTATCTCGCGCGCTCGACCAACGATGGGACCTCGTGGGGCACTGAGATGCGGCTCGATCGCGACGCGATGGGGCTCAGCGCCAGCATCAACCCAGTGCTCGGATTTGCGGGCACCCGCGTGAGCACCGTGTGGGGAGACATTCGCTCGACGACGCTCGGTGTGCGTGAGCTCTGGACCACCGTGTCTAACAACAGTGCGGGGAGTTTTGCAGGCGAATCACGTGCCAACATGAGCACGGGCGATGTGCTCAATCTCCGCGTCGCGCTCTTGCCCTCGGGCCCTGTTGTGGCCGTGTGGGAAGAGCTCTTGCCCGATCGCTCTCGGCAGATTCGCTTCGCGCGCTCGGTCAATGGATCGGCGCCGTGGACGGATGGACGCATTGATCGCGGACCTGCGGGCAACCGCGCCCAAGAGCCCGTGATCGCGGTGGGCATGGGCAACGATGTGTTTGTCGCGTGGAGTGACACGCGCAACGGGCTCGGCGATGTGTATCTCTCGCGCTCGACCGACGCGGGGGTGACCTGGAGCCCCGAGGTGAGGGTGGACAGTGACACGGCAGGTGCGCGTGATTCGCGTGGTGTTTCGCTGGCTGCTGACACTGCGGGCAATGTGTACGTGGTGTGGCAAGACGCTCGCACAGGGCGCTCGTTTGATATCTATGGGCGCGCTTCGAACGATCGTGGGATCGGGTTTGTGAGCCCCGATCGCCGCGTGGACACTGCGCCGGGAGACCTCGATTCGATCCGTCCCACGGTGCACGCGCTCACGGGTGGCCGCGCAGTCGCCGTGTGGACCGACGTGCGCGCAGGGCGGCCCAACGCGTGGTCCAACGTGAGCAGCGACCGAGGGGCGACGTGGCGCGCGCGTGACGCGCAAGTGATGGGCGGAACTCCAGGGCGCTCGTCGTCGTTTGACCTTGTCTCAAGCGCCACGAGCGCGCTCGTGCTCGCGGCCTGGAGCGATGACCGCAACGGTCGCCGAGACATCTACGCGAACTTCTCGCTCGATGGCGGCGCGACGTTTCAGCCAGAGGATGTGCGACTTGACTCGGGGGTCTTGGGCGCCGCGGACAGTGAAACCCCCAGCGTTTTTGTTGCTGGAAGCGTAGGCCATGTGACGTGGGTCGACCGCCGCGCCGACAACGTCAACGGTGACATTTACTATCGCGCGCTGCGTCCCTAAGCGCCAAAGCTGCGCATTGGGGGGACATCTCGCCTCGCACCTGGGACGCGGACGCGCGTTTGATTTTCCGGGATTTCAGCGCAACATCGCGCGCGTCACGCGGGTGTATCGCAGCACTCAAACCGGGGCGGGTCGCGCGACGGTTCGCGTGTGGGGCGTACAATAGCGCGGACCTCGTGACATTGCCTGTCCACTACGTCCGTTCACCGATGCAAGATTAGGCTAGAGTGCCTTTATGATTGGTCGGCTGCATGGCCTTGTGGTGGCAGAGAGCGCGGATGGTTCGGCGGTCGTAGACGTCGGGGGCGTGGGCTACGAAGTGTGGGTGCCGTTGGGTTCGCTGGGCCGCGCACCACGCGAGAGCGATGGGCGCGTCACGCTGTTGATTCACACGAGCGTGCGTGAGGACGCGATCACGCTCTATGGGTTCGCCGATGCGTTTGAGAGGGACGTGTATCGCTACCTCACGAGCGTCACCGGAGTGGGGCCACGCATCGCGATTGGGATCTTGGGTGCGCTCGCTCCGGTCGAGCTGGCGAGCGCGATCACGCGCGGGGACATCAAGCGCCTGCAGACCGCGCCAGGCGTAGGAAAAAAGCTCGCCGAACGCCTAGTGCTTGAGCTCAAAGACAAGCTCGGCAGCGCCGTCCCTTCGGGCACCTCGGCGGTGAGCCTTGGCGCACACGCAGGGGCCCCTGCGTTGGGCAGAGCGGGGCCCACGGGGCTTTTGGTGGATGCGCTCACGAAGATGGGCTTTAAGCCAATGGAGGCCGAGCGTGCTGCGCTTGAGCTCCGCGACCGAGCGACGGAGCCGCTGGATGTGCTCATGCGGGACGCGCTGCGATTGCTGACGAGCTAACGCGCTGACGAGCCGTGGCACCGAGCGCAACAAGACGAAAATAGAGAGTGAACCCATGGCGGACGAGAGCACACGAGAAGGCATGATCAGCGGCACGAAGCGCGAAGACGACGTGGGCTACGATCTCACGCTGCGGCCCAAAACGCTGAGAGAGTACATCGGTCAGCGCGCGCACAAAGAGAACCTTGAGGTCTTTGTGCAGGCCGCGATCGCGCGCGGAGAGCCCCTTGAGCACGTGCTCATCCATGGGCCTCCGGGGCTGGGCAAGACCACGCTCGCGCAGATTTTGGCCAACGAGCTTGGGGTGCAAATGCACGCAACGAGCGGCCCGGCGATTGAGCACAAGGGCGCGCTCGCGGGGATGCTCACGCGCCTGAGTGAGCGCGATGTGCTCTTCATCGATGAGATCCATCGCTTGCAGCCCGCGGTCGAAGAGAATCTCTATCCTGCGATCGAAGATTTTAGGATTGATATTGTGACCGGCGATGGCCCTCACGCGCAGGCGATTCAGCTCCCCCTGCAGCCCTTCACGTTGGTCGCCGCGACGACCCGCACGGCGCTCGTGACGGGCCCGCTGCGATCACGTTTTGGCATGGAAATCCGCTTGGATTTCTACCCCCCCGAGGACCTCGCGCTGATCGTCCATCGCTCGGCGCGCATGCTCAAGATCGCGATCACTGACGACGCCGCGATGGAGATCGCGACGCGAGCGCGAGGCACACCGCGGATTGCCAACCGATTGCTTCGCCGCGCGAGAGATTTTGCACAAGTCGCAAAGCAATCCCAGGTCGAGTGCGAGATCGCACGCTTGGCGCTCGATCGCCTGGGGGTCGATCGGCTGGGTCTCGACGAGATGGACCGTCGCTTGTTGCGGGTGCTCATCGAGAACTTTAACGGGGGCCCCGCGGGGCTCGAGACCCTCGCGGCGGCCCTCGCCGAGCCCAAAGACACGATCGAGGATGTGTACGAGCCGTTCTTGTTGCGACAGGGGCTCTTGCTGCGCACGCCACGTGGGCGGCATGCCTCGCTGCGAGCGTACAACCACCTGGGGGTATCGCCTCCCGCGGCGCCCCCAGGGGGGCCCCAGGGGACGCTCTTCGGCAGCGGCTGAACAATGAGCTTGGCGCTGCGTAGGTCGCCTTGGTGGGCACGCTGTGCGCTCTCGCACGCGTCACCAGAGGCTACGCGCGGACGATCAGGACAGGGCCTTGTCGAGGGACTCGTTGATCTTGCCCTCGATGGTGCCCTTCATCGCGCGCATCATGAACGACAGCTCAAGCTCGATGCGGACGTTGGTCTCAGTGACCTTGAAGGTGCCCGTGACGGGCGCCGTGATGTTGAAGACGTCGTCGGCCCAGGTGCCCTTGATGCCCATTTTTTCTTGGAGCTTCACGAGCATTTGGTCTGCGCGCTTTTTGGCTTCTTCTTTGCCGAGGGCGTGCGTGCGGCTGATGTCGATTGCGGCCATGATGTGTGTTCTCCTTGCAAAATATCAGTAGAAACTCGGTGCTCTCTGCGCGAAACGGCCAGCGCCGGACCGCGTGAGAGTTTAACGAAAGTGGCAGGCTACACCGCTCCCCCCGGGACGCAAGCAAGACCGGAACCCCCCGCGCGCGATCAGCCTGGGCCGCAGGTGACGGTGACCGTGGTGCTGTTGTTGGTCTCGTTGCACTCAGCGTTGGCGCCGTCGTCGTCCAAGCGTACGAAGTAATCGCGGGTCGAGCCTGGCGCAGGGATGCTCACGCACACACGCTGCGAGGCCATCGGGGTGACCATCCCTGTCGTGGTCGCCGCGCCGATGCGCATGCCGCCCATCGCAGGGTCGCGGTCGTACACCGTGACCAAGACAGGGCGCGCGCTTGAGCTGCCGTCGTTGCGTACGGTCACACAGACTTGGGCCATGCCGGCAGCGCAGTTTGAGGGCTCGGGGCGCGCGACGAGGTCTGGCGCGAGCAAGAATCTCTCGCGTGAGCGGTTGAGCCGAAACGTGTTGTGGGTGAGCCACGAGGCGGGCTCGCGGACCGGGACGCGGCCGTCGTCCAGGAGGTTGTCAATGTGGTAGCCGTGCTCGTTCCAGATGCCTCGCGCGCCGGACCAGATCGACGAGCCACCGCTCCAGATCTCGAGCCCCGGGACGCGCTCGGTCGCCTGAAGCGCCGCGGGGATCTTGTCCCCTGCGAACGCCGCGCAAGTGTTCGCACCGAAGATAATGTCGGCCTGCCCGTTGTTGTCCACGTCTGCGATGACCGCTTGTTCTGTGCGGGTCTGTGACGGGTTCCAGTTTTGATAGAGCACGCGGCCGTTGCGTCCATCGAGGACAAAGAACTGCTCTTCGTCGTTGTAGACCACTTCGCTCGCGCCATCGCCGTTGAAGTCAAACACGGTGCTCGAGGTGACCTCGCTCGAGCTGTCCTCGGTGACCGTAGACCATCGCACGCCGCGCGAGACACAGCCGCCCGTCGCGTCCAGACATCCCGGGTCAATCACGCTGTAGCGCAGCGCCCCAGCGACGCCGATTTCTGCTTCGCCATCACCATCGAAGTCCGCGATGGTGGGCGCCCCGCCGATGCTCGTCATGGGCACCGCGACGGTCCATCGCACTGCGCCCGTCCTGCGATCGAGGATCTCGACTTGCCCTGCGCGCACGCGAACGATCTCTGCGACGCCATCGTGCCCCGAGCGATTGGCCGCGTTGAGCACGTCGCCTACGGCCGCAAAGCCGTCGCCCATTGCGCTAAACCGCACGGTGCCGTTGGCCTCGTAGACCGTGCCGCCGGCGATCACTTCGAGCGAGTTGTCGTTGTCCAAATTGGACACCACGCTCAGCGGACCTTGCCCGTTTACGCCGGTGGTGCCGGTGCCACGCCAGAGCAATCCGCCGGTGCGACCGTGAAAGACCGCAGAGCCCGCGACGACCTCGGGGATGCCATCGGCATTGAGATCCGCGATGTTGATCGCTGGATTTGCACCGCCGATCGTGCCCGTACCAGACGAAATCCAATAGCGACGACCGTCGGCATAAAACGCGATGAGCCCAAACGTGGCTACGTCCGAACGAACAGCAACGATCTCAAGACCATTGCTCGGGATGCCGTCGAGATCGCCCACCGCGACGTGCCCGTCCCAGCGCAAAATCGAGGTTCCGGTCGCGTCGTTGGGCATCGCCGTGCCCGTCTGTGACCAGAGCAAACGGTGTGGCGCGGCGCCCGAGATCACGCGCAAGACCGCGTTGCGGTAGCTGTTGGCACAGTCAAACGTCATGAAGGCGATCTCGGGCACAGGGCTCTCGTCGGGGGCCTCGAGCATGATGTTCGCGACCGCCGGTGTTGAGCACACTTGGTCGACGCCCATAAAGGCCATTCCCGGTGTATTTGCACGCCAATGAAGGCTCAGGCTCGGGCTCCGAAATGCCTCCGGTGAGGGCGTAATCGTGCACAACGCCGGTCCCCCATCGCCACCTCCAGCGCCATCGCTGCCGCCACTCGAGCCGTCGCCGCCACCTCCAGCGCCGTCGCTGCCGGTTGAGCCGCCGTCCATGCCCGAGGTCCCGCCGTCCTCGCCGGTCGAGCCTCCGTCGATTCCGCCAGCATCTTCGCTGGTCGTTGCGCCGTCGCCGTTGCCGCCGCCGAGGTCGTTGACCACGTCGCCGTTGCCCGTCCCACCGTCCTCGCCAGGCTGAATGGGGTCTGAGCATCCGGCCAACGCCAGAAGACTCATCGCCAAGACGCCGCGGCGCGATGACAAGCTGAGGGGCCCTGCAAACAAAACCTTAGGTCGCGACATAAGCATCGGCTCCTGTGGGAGTGAAACCACTGTTGCCCGGGCACGCACACGCGCGTTTTACGGGGCAAGACTCTTGCGGAGTCTGCACGATGGAGGTGTGTTTCGCCTAGCAAAGTCGCACGGGAATCTGTCCAGCAGTATCGCTATCTTGGAGTGTGACCTAGCACCCTACCGACGCCGGATACCCACCCAGTAGAGCTCGCGAAGTCCGACCCCGGTGTCGCTCTCAATGCGTTGTCCGTCGGCGGTCACTCGGCCTGTGCCGAGCACTTTGGCAAAGCCCGCGTCGAACCGATCGGACTCGAGCTCGTGGCCCATGGTGATAAACTCTACTCGCGTATTTGCAGGAAGTTCTGCGCGGTTTCGGATGGACAACCGCATCGGAGTTGAGCTCGTGAGCGCCGCGGGGCCGAGCGCATAGAGCGCATCCAGTGGGGTGGTCTGCGCAAACGCGGGGCCTTGGTAGCGAGCGACTCCCAGCGCGCGAAAGCTGAGCATGCGGCCCTCGTCGGCAAACGAGGGAGTGAGCCTTGTCCCAGCCGCGACCGTGAGCGAGACGTCTCCCGCGGTGAGCGTTGTGCCAGACGAGACGCCCGAGACGATGGGCGTGCCTGCGGTCGACAGCGAGGGCAACCGGATGGGCTCTTCGTAGCGTGCGATGCCGCGCTGCACGTTGGGGAGCGTCGCGTAGACGATGGCGTAGGGCTGCGCGAGGACCTCGCCGTGGACAGCAAAGACCGCAGGATCCATGCGGCCATTGAGCGCGTGATCAAAGGTCCCAGTCGCGCTCACTTGCACATCGATGCAGCGCCCAGCGCCGCACAAGGTCAGCGTCGCGCCCGCGATGGGTTGCCCTGCGAGGTCCGTCACGCGACCGCTCACGCGCTGTACACACAGCAAGCGAGGGCTCTCGTCGCCGAGGGTCTCGGTGCAGCCCGTGCCGCCGGTGTCCATCCGCGCGGGCACCGTCGGTTGCATTGTCATCGAGGTTGCAACATCCGCGCAATGCGTGGCGGCGATCGCGACAAACGAGAGGAGCAGACGAATTCGCGCGTTGGAGAGAGTCATGGTGAGTGCAAAGCTCCGGAGGGGTTCAGGTGTGAGCGCAAATTGCGAGTGCAAGTGTCGGGCCTGCGATCAATGCCCCCACAGAGTCGCACGCAGGGTAAGGTATCTCGCGTGTCGAAACTGCGATCGAGTGGCGGATCTGTCGACGAGGCAACGTGGGTTGGACAGACCGAGGTTGATCCCGCGCACGGGACCGCGCGTGTGCGGGTGCTCCAGGCGTTTGTGCCTGGGCAGACCGTGCGGATCGAGCTTCCGCCGGTGGTTGACACGACGATGACCCTGACGTTGGGCCGATCGCGCGAGAACGACGTGGTGCTGTTGGATCCAACGGTCTCGAGACAGCACGCGCTGCTTGTGTTGCGGGGCTCCGAGGTGTTTGTTCAGCGCGTGGCGGGCAGTCGTGGACCCATTCGCGTAGGCGAATCGCTGATGGATGGGGTTGAGCCCGTGCAGATCGCGCTCGGCGCTCCGTTTGCGCTTGGCGACATCGTGGTGATCGTTCGCGAAGAGCGAAGAGCGCCCATGCCTCGCACGGGGAGCACGCCTGAGAGCGGGATTCTTCATCGCTCGGCGTCCATGCGCGCGGTGCTCTCGTTGCTTGCGCGCGTGGCGGATTCGCCGATGCCCGCGCTCGTCTTGGGAGAGACTGGCACCGGAAAAGAGCTCATCGCGCGCGCGCTTCACGACGGCTCATCCCGCGCTCGGATGGCGTTTTTGGCAGTCAATTGTGCGGCGCTTCCTGCGCACTTGCTCGAAGCCGAGCTGTTTGGGTTTGAGCGTGGCGCGTTCTCGGGGGCTGTCGCGAGCAAACCAGGGCTCTTCGAGGCCGCGCACAAAGGGACGCTCTTGCTTGACGAAGTGGGCGAGCTCTCGATGGATGTGCAGGCCAAATTGCTGCGCGTACTAGAGACCGGCGAGCTCTTGCGGCTCGGGTCAGTGAAGCCTCGCTCGGTGGACGTCCGCGTAGTGTCTGCGACGCACCGTGATCTCGCATCGATGGTAGAATCTGGGACATTTCGCAGGGATTTGTACTATCGCATCCAGGGCGTCACCCTCACGCTCCCGCCGCTGCGCGAGCGCGTCGACGACATTGATGTCCTCGCTGTGCACTTTGCGCGCGCGGTCTTGCGCGGGGCCGAGCCCACGTTTGGTGTGGGAGTGCTCGAGGCGCTCAGGGCGTATCCGTGGCCCGGCAATGTGCGCGAACTTCGCACAGTGATCGAACGCTCGGTGTTGCTCTCTGGCAACGCGCACATTGAGGTAGGACATTTGCAGCTCAATCCGATTGTGCACCCACCGCAATTGGCCTCGAGACCTACGATGGCTCCCGCTGCGCCCTCACGGATGGCTCGTCCCGCGCCGGGCGAACGCAAGACTGAGCAGAGCCTCAAAGATGAGCTCCGCGCGCTCGAACATGCGCGCATCGCGGATGCCCTCGAAGAGTGCGGAGGCAACCAGTCGCAGGCCGCGATTCTCTTGGGAATGCCCAGGCGAACGCTCGTCGCTCGCCTCGCAGAGTTGGGCCTCACCAAGGGCAGCGTAGGCAAGACGCGCGACGAGGAGTGAGCGCTCTTTGTGCGCTGTGTGGGCTCTGAGAGAACGCTCTGTTGAGCAGAGTTTGCTCAGCGCATGTGCCCGTGTGTGTGCAGAAAATGCCCAGCAAAATCAGTAGGCGATCTCAGGGTTTCCTCGTAGTTTGTACTTGCACGCACAAAGAGAGGTCGGCGATGAACAAACTCACCGGATTCACAACTGCATCCCTACTGGCGCTCAGTCTCTCGCACTGCGCGATGGAAGCGCAGACTTGGGAGATGCCCATGCGCAACTCGGGCTCGCTCTGTGAGCGAGCCTGCGCTCGGATCTACGACACCTGCCACTTGTCCCTTGGCACCTCGTCTGGCGCGCTCAGTCGCTCGCAGTGTGTTGAGCAGTGTCGCGCGGGTGGCATTGACGGCTACGAGGCCTGCTTGTCCGAAGTGAGCTGCAACCGCGACGCGGTCGCCGGCTGCTTTCTCTCGGTCCCTGTACGTCCCACCAATCCGCCCCCGTCGACTCTTGACGCAGGCGTCGACAGCGGCAGCCCAAGCGATGGCGGCTTCTCGATCCTTGATTCGGGCACTCCGCCGCCTCCGCCGCCTCCGCCGCCCGCCGCCTACAATTGCGCGACCGCGTGCGCCCATATTTACACCGTGTGCAACGCGCGCTTGTCGTCCAACGGCAGCACGCTCACACAGGCGCAGTGCGAGACGATGTGCGCTGGCGATTCACGCTACAGCAACAACGTTGAGTGTCTCTCGACCATGACGTGTGGCGCGGCAGAGTTCTCTGCGTGTCTGTCCGGCACCGGAAACCCGCCGCCACCACCACCGCCACCGCCACCAGCCACCGACGCGGGTGTGCGTGACGTGACCACGCCTCCGCCGCCTCCGCCGGGTATGTGCCCGGCGCTGAGCGCTCCGTTTGGGCGCAATAACGGCCAGAGCATCCCAGACTTCAACGGTCGGCGCTGCTCGGATGGCGCCTCGGTGAACTACCGAAACAACGTCTGGTGTGGAGCACGACTAACGATCGTGGCCACCGGGAGTTTTACCTGAGGACTCTGCGTCACTGAAGCCGTGCAGCTTCAGCAACTTCAGCAGCGTTACGCAGCCAACGGTCTCAAGATTGTTCACTTGTTTCTTGAGAACTCTGGCGCCGATTCGACATCAACGTGCCGCGCGTGGACCTCACGTACGAGCATCACGTATCCCGCAGTGCTCGTGCCTTCGAGCTACATCTTTGAGGTCGGCGGTTGGAGCACTCCTGGCTACTACCTCGTCGGCAGCGACGGCCGGATCATCCCGAAGAGCGGTGCACTCGAGACGCAAGTCCGAGGCATCCTCGGGGTCTAACGCAGGGTCTCACGCGGGGTGAGCTAAGCTGTGGGGGGAGTGTCATTCATCAGCGGATTCGCTGGTGAATGGCTAATCCTTAGGCCTAGCGCGGTCGACGTCGAGGGCGGGGATTCGCGGGTACATGGGTCACAGAGCGTGTGGTCAAGACCGGGGAGCGCTCGTCGACTTCGAGGATGTGAAACTCGACGCGGCGGTTGACCGCGTACGCGCGCGCCGAGCGCTCGTCGATCATGGGGTGCTCTGTGCCGAGGGCCTCGACCGTGAGCCGCTCTGGAGCGATTCCGTGCGAAACGAGCCACTGATAGACGTTTTGAGCGCGCGTGCGAGAGAGCGCGATGTTGTGCTCGGGTGTGCCGGTCTCGTCGGCGTGTCCTTGCACCGAGACTCTGCGGATCATGGGCATCAGCTGCAGCGCCTCAAGCACATTGGGCAGCGTCGCGGTGCTGCGTGCAGAGACCTCGGCCTCGCCGCGCTCGAAAAAGATCGGGTCGGTCACCCAGTCTTCTGAGCCCTCGACCGAGAAGCGAAAGGTCCTGGGGCAGCCGTTTCTCCTGGGATTTCGCCCGCGAACTCCGGCCTCGCGTGGGCACGCGTCCTGCGCATCTGAGATCCCATCGCCGTCGCTGTCGAGCGTGTCACTGCTCGCGGGGCAGCCGCGTCGTGAGAGATCGGGCTGTGGGCCGGCGGCGGTCTCGGGACAAAAATCTTCGCGATCGACCACGCCGTCGTGGTCACGATCGGTCGAGGGCGCGGGGCAGCCGGGACGCAACGGGTCGGCTGTGCTGCCCTCGCCGATGGACTCTACCGGGCAAAAATCCTCGCGATCAATCACTCCGTCGCCGTCAGAGTCTCGGTCGTCTTCGTCGTCACGTGGCGGTGCGGGCACTCGCAGTGAGAGCGAGAGCCCACCTGTGAGCCAGTACGCGTCGCTCGGAAAATCCGTCGAGGCCGACAAGATGTGACCAAAGCGCGCGAAGACGCCCACGCCCACGGCGGGGTGAACTTGCCACTGCGCGCCAGCGCTGAGGTCCCACGCAAAACGCTGTTTGGCGCCTGAAAACCCTAGGTTTGCGTTTGCATCGAGCACCACACGGAGCCAGCCGTTGAGGCGTGGCTCAAGACGCAGCCCGCCGCCCACCGTGTAGATCTGCCCTGCGTCTTGGGCGTCGCGCGGAAACCACCGTGAAGCTCCACCGACTTGCAACGCCAGCGGCCCCGCGAGCGCAAACGACACACCGAGGCGCCCCTCGGCGAGCGCGCGAAAGCCCTGGGATTGCTGGTAGCTCGCGAGCATCGATCCGCCCGCGAGCTCGGTGTGGAGCGCGAAGCGCGAGACGACCTGCGCGTGCGCGACGCTGGGCGAGAGCGCAGCCACGCCGAGCGCAGCGCCCACGTTGAGTACGGTAAGCGCGAGCAAATTTGCAGGGCGAATGCGGCTGCGTGTCACTCGTTAGATTCCCATCGGATGCGGCGAATGGTGGTGCCTCCGGGGCGGATCTCGATGTTCACGGTCTGCGGTGGGAGCCCGTTGCCTGCCACCATCCGCAGCGCGTGTTGCCCGGGACGCAGCTGAAAGTCCGTGAGGGGCGTGCGACCGAGTCGCCGAGAGCCTTCGAAGACATCGGCTTGAGGAGTCGCCATCAGCGTCAGAAAGCCATTGCGTACAAATGTCGGGTGCGCCGGTGGGCGCGGGGGCGTCACGGTCGGGGGCTGCGGCGGTGTCGGTGCTGTGACAGGCACGGTGTGGGCGATGACTACGCGGCGCGCATCTGTCACTGAAATTCCAGCATCGGCGTACACACGGACCTCGCGCACTTGGACCTCGACGACGCGGCGCTCGATGATGGTGCGGAGGTATGGGAGCAGCAAGACCACGGCGATCACGGCGCACGCAATGGAGACAAAGGGCACCAACAACAAGAGCGCGAGCGAGCCTCGTCGGCGATCGGTCGCGGCTTGGTTTTCGTGCTGTGTGGGTTGTCGCTCGGTAAAAAACTGCTGAGAGCTCGTCGGGGGCGCGACAATGGGGGCGGGGCGCAGATCAGACTGGCCCATCGGGACGGGGATCTTCGTCGCGGCGCGGGACAGCTCGGCGCTCGGGTCCGTCGTCACGTCCACCGCGGGCATCGCGAGCAGAGGGGTGTCCTCGATGGGCGTGTTGGCGAACATCCGCAGCTGCTCTTGCCGCTCTTCGATCTCGCCCGCGAAGAGCTCTGCCATGAGCTCGCCGACCTCTTCGATCCCTGCTACGACGCCGTTGTTTGCGAGGGCTGCCTCGAGGTCACGTGCGAGGTCTAGCGCGTGCGGATAGCGTTGGTTGCGGTCGCGAGCGAGCGCCCTGAGCACGATGTGATCAAACACGACGGGCATCCCCGGTCGCACGGTGCTGGGCGCGACGATGGGGGCCTCGAGCACCGCGAAGCCTGAGCCCACGTCGTTCTCGCGCTTGAAGAGCCTGCGGCCCGTGAGCAGCTCCCAAAGGATGATCCCGAGGGCAAACACGTCGACGCGGCGATCCAGTGCGACGCCGCGGATTTGCTCGGGCGCCATGTAGGCGACCTTGCCCTTGAGCATGCCCGTCGCGGTGCGCTCGGCGATCGCTTCGTTGCTTCGGGCGATGCCAAAATCGACGACCTTGGTGCTGCCCGAGTAGAGAATAAAAATGTTCTGCGGGCTCACGTCGCGGTGGACGACCTCGGCGAGCGTGCCGTCGTCGCGTCGGACTTCGTGCGCGGCGTGAAGCCCTCGCGCGGCCTCGGCGATGATCCGCGCGGTGAGCTTGACGGGGATGCCTTTGAAATTGCGTGCACGGCGGATGACCCCTGCGAGGGGCTGGCCGTGAAGAAACTCCATCGCGAGGTAGTAGGTCCCGTCTCGTTGGCCGAAGTCTGTGACCGAGCACACGTTGGGGTGATCAATGCGCGCGGCGATGCGCGCTTCGGCCAAGAACATCTTGATGAAGCGCTCTTCGTTGGCCAGGTGCGGCAAGATCGCTTTGATCGCGACCCACTTGGCGAAGCCCTCGTCCCCGAGCTTCTGTGCAAGATAGACCTCGGCCATTCCGCCTGCAGCGAGTCGCTGGCGTAGGACATACGAACCGAGACGCTGTCCCGGAAACAATGCGCTTGAGAAGACTGGCTCCAAAGTCACCGCAACGAGTTCTTCAGTGTGGCACAACCCATCGCGAACGGGAAAAGAACGCACACCATTGCGATTCGCTTAGCGGTTGTACGCGCAGCGAAAGCCCGTGCCCTCGCTCGAGATGTTGGCCGATCCCGCGCGGCGACGCGCAGCGGAGGGTAGCTCAGGCGCGGGGTTGGTGTTGCCAAAGTCACCGCCGCGGATGGTGATCGCGCGTGTCGTGGGCGACGCGGTCTGTCCCAGCACGATGCACACGGGGTTGATCCTCGCGGTGCCGCCCCAGCAGCGTGGGTCGTTGAAGGGGACGAGCTCGTCTGCGACAAACTCTTCGACGTTGCCGGCGAGATCGTAGAAGCCACCGGTAGGGGCGAAGCTCGCGACGCGCCGGGTGGGCAGGCCGTTGTCACCTGGGCAGTCGTTCCATTGGGCGAGGTCGCAGGTCGGGCTCGGCGCTTGATTTCCCCAGGGGTAGAGCCGCGGCGTGGGGCGACCGTCGACCCGGGTCCCGTACGCCACGAACTCCCACTCGGCCTCGGTCGGCAGCCTGCCACCCTCGAACACACAGAACGCCTGCGCGGCGTTGGGCCACACGCGCGTGATGGGATGGCTCTCGGCCGCGCCCGGCGCCAAGCGCCACATGGGATCACTCGGTGAGAACACCTGTTGCTCGGTCCTGAAGACCCCACCGGGATACTGCACGGTCAACGGAGGCAACCGAGGAGGCATGCTTTCGCTCGGAAAAAACCTGCGAAATCGCGCGATGGTCACCTCGGTCGCGTCCATCGCGAAGGGGCTCAGCTGGATGTTTCGCTGCTCGGAGCCAGGGATGTTCTCGGCGACGGTAAACGTCCCGCCGGCGACCTCGACCACAGTACACTCCGGAGCCCCTGGCGTCGGGCACGAGGGTCGCGGACACACTCCCGCGCTGCACGTGCCGCTGTTGCATTGATCCGACGCACAACAGCGCTGGCCAGGACCCCCGCACGGGCCACAGTGCGAGTCCATCGTGTTGCAGTACAACCCAGCGCCCATGCACGTGTTTGCGCTGCAACAAGGCTGATAGATCGCACCACAGGGCGCTGCAACGTCAGGCGTCGCGCTGCCGTCTGCGTCAACGCTCATGACGTCCTGCGCGAGCACCTCGGTCGTCGGCGCGTCAGTCCTGGCGTCGAGCACCTGAGCACCGCGCGGGACACCGACGGGGTCTCCAATGACTGACGAGCTGCCACAGGCGAGCAGCTGGGGTCCGAGGGCGATCGCGGAGAGAGTGACGAATTGCAGAGATTTCATTGGTAAAATTAGGTTTGCACTTAGCGTGCCGAGGCAGTGGTTGGTGCATCGAGCGGTCGTACACCCATCGAAAACCGTTGCCCGGCGAGGTCGCTCGCTTGCAGCCCAGAGCATCGCGTCACTGCACGGCTCCTCGATCGATTCGTGTGACTAATCGCTCACGAACCTGTCGGTCGCGAGGTCCTCGGCCGGCGGCGAGAGCACAACCACGCGTGTCCCGTCGTCGGGTCGAACCACACATGCGAAATCGGGTCGAAGCGAGAGCGTGTCATCGCCCTGAACGAGCCCAATCGCGAGCTCTCCATGAGCCTGTGCCGAGCGATGAATCTCTGCAAAATTGCTGGTCGCTTCGCTGGTGTACCGAGACGCGGGCCACAGCACGATCTCTTGCCCCTGCGCGCTCAGAAGCTCTTCGTAGGCATCCGAGCACTGGGGCGCGAGGGCGTGTGCGACGAGTAACATCGCGACCACATCGCCGCTCACGAGCAGGTCCGACGCGCTGCTACTCACCTTGGACGCCGAGCGCACATCTTGGACCTCGGTCACGACGCGCGCAGGGCGTTTTCCGGTCGCGCGCATGCCGTGCCGAAGCCAGAGCAGATAGCTCAACGCGCTCGCGTCTCCGTGGAGATCCGTTGGGTCTTCGGCTCCCAAAATCACCACGGCGTCGGACGACAAGAGCGTGTCATCGGCGTCCTCGAGAGGCTCGGTGGGCTCGCGAACTTCTAACGTGAGCTTCACCGAGCGCACGCGCTGTTGCAGCGCCGCGACCTGGGCCGCCGCGCTTGTTTGTGCGGACGGTGGCGCAGTGATCGCGACCGAAGATCCCGAGCCCAAGATGTGATCGAGCTCCATCACCAGAGGCGCGAGCGTCTCGTTGTATCCGACCACGCGGAGCCTCTCGACCGGCGCATTGCGCTTGTGAATTTCCTGCGTGATGGTGTGGCTCAAGGCTGCGATGTTCGTGGGCTCTGCGCGCACTTCGAGCTCGTCGTAGTCGTGCTTGAGCACGATGAGCTGATCGTCCCATCGAAGCACCTCGTCCTGCGAGGGGTTGAGCATCGTGTGGGTGCCGCGGCGAAAAATCCCAAGCACGAGCGCATGGAGCACTCGCTGCTGTGCGCTCGCGAAGGTCTGCTGTGCGAGCGACTCGGGGAGCACACAGACCTCGAGCTCAAACGCCCCACGCGAGAGCAACGCGCGTAGCACCGCGTACACACCACGCTGCCGTGCGCTCTGGGCCAAAATCCTCGCCAGAATCTCTTCGGTACACAGCACCCGTACCGGGAGCGCGCGCTCGCCCGCTACGCCCGCCTCGGCCGCGAGCATCACAAGCGAGGCATGCGCTCTGCGTCGGACCTCGACGACAATGGTTGGCGAATTTGCAGTATCAATCGCGCTCCTGAGCGCAAGGATAGTCTCGAGAGACCAGCGCGCGGCCTGCTCATCCGAGAGATCTTGTGGGGCGACCACGATGACCGCTTGGGCGTACTCGACGTTGACATTGCGCAAGGCGGCCTCTGAGCGAGGGTCGCCCACGCGGGTCAAGAGCGTGCGCGGCGCGCGGCTCTGTTGGCGTACGGACTCAAGGCTCGCGTCGAGCACATGTTTGCTCTGCGTCGCGAGCAAAACGAGGGCTTTGGATACCCCTGATTGCTGATATTCTCGTGCGATCCATGCGGCTTTTGGATCAAAGCCGAGGACGACAATGTGGTCTCGCTCGACCACTGGGGTGGTCCCTGAGCGCAGCAGATCCAACCGCGCGCCGATGGCACCCGCGATGGCGCCTGTGAGAAACGACAACGACACGATCCCCGTCGCGGTGATGGTCAACGCGAGGGTGCGCTCTCCGGCCCGCACATTGGTCACCGCGCCCGGGTCGAGAAAGAGCGTCGTGGCCCAAAAGAGCGCCTCGCTTCCGGTGCGCGCGCTCGGATCGCTGGGGTACATCACGCGGAGCAAGAGCGCCCACATCGCGAGGAGGCTGAGCACGATGCCCACAATCAGCAGGCCCAAGGCCAGGGGTGGCCAAGCCAACACACGATCGGCGCGATAGGCGAGCCAGCGGCGCATACGCTCACGTCGAGTGCGCTCTTTGCGGGCTGAGTGCTCAGCGGTCACGCGTGATGAGCTCTTGCGAATTGCTTGAGAAAATCAACCAGTGCATCGACGGACTCGAGCGTGACCGCGTTGTAGATCGACGCGCGCAGCCCGCCGACGCTCCGGTGCCCACGCAGCCCGATGAGCCCCTCGGCGGTGGCCTTGGTGACGAGCTCTTCTTCGAGCGCTTCGGTGGGCAAGCGCCACACGACGTTCATGGTCGAGCGGCTGTCGAGCGCGGCGGGAGCACGGTAAAAATCGCCCTGTGAGTCCAGGGCGGCGTACAAACGTCGGGACTTCTCGCGGTTGATCTTCTCGATCGCTGCGAGGCCGCCGAGGTCTGTGAGCCAAGCCAGTACGTTGCGCACCATGTAGATCGCAAACGTGGGCGGCGTGTTGTAGAGCGAGCGCGCTTTGCTCTGCGTCGCGTATCGCAATACCGTGGGAATATCCTTGCGACCTTGCGCTACGAACGAGTCACGCGCGATCGCAATGAGCACGCCCGAGGGCCCGAGATTCTTCTGCGCGCCCGCGTAGACAAAGTCATAGGGGCTCAGGTCCGTGGGCTTCCACAAGAAGTCCGAGGACATGTCCGAGATCAGCGGTCGGCCTTTTGCGTCGATCTCGCGGTGCCACTGCGTCCCGTAGAGTGTGTTGTTGCTCGTGACATGAACGTAGGCCGCAGCCGGATCAATCGAGATCTCTTCGGCGCTTGGGATGCGTGTGTAGCGCCCGTTTTCGAGGGTGCTCGCCGCGCTGCGTGCGGTGCCAACGCGCTGGGCTTCTTCGAGCGCTTTTTCGCTCCAGCCGCCCGTGACGATGTAGTCCGCGCTCTGGCCGGGATGTAAGAAATTCATGGGAATCTGCGCGAAATGTTGGCTCGCGCCTCCCGTGAGAAACATCACCGTGTGGTCGTCTCCGAGACCCAACAGCGCGCGCAATAACGCAGTCGCTTCGCTGTGCACTCGGTCGTATGCGTCGCCGCGATGCGAGTGCTCCATGATGGACATGCCCGTGTTCTCGAAGTCCACGAGCTCTCGCTGCGCGCGCTCGAGCGCCGCGAGAGGCAGCGCCGCGGGGCCTGCACCGAAGTTATGAACGCGCATGTCCTGTGATTCTCCGTGTCATCGAAAGGGGATGTGCCCATTGCGTTGGGCGGCTTCGTTGTGGGGTGGTCCGTCAGATGCCCCACAGGGTAGACTCTGCCGGTGTTTTGCCCAGCATGTGGGACTCCGTTGCCCGAGTCTGCAAAGTTTTGTCTTGAGTGCGGTGAGCGGATGGCCTCGTTTGCGCCTGCGATCACGGCGCCCTCACACACGCACGCTGCGAGCGCTGCCGTTGCCACGAGCGCCTCGAGCGACTCGCCGCCTGCGAGCGTGTCGGGTGCGTCGCGCGTCGTAAAGACCACCGCGACCACCATGAGTGGTGAGAAAATCGAGGTCTATGTCAACCCCGATGGCGGCGACGAGATCGTGCTGCCCATCAAGGGACCGTCCAAGCGCTCGTTGGTCATGGGCGGCCTCGTGCTGGTCGTGCTCGGGGCAGGGGCAGGGGGCGCGTCGGCTTGGCGGGCATTTCGCTCACGGACGCCCGTCGCGGCGGCCCAAGCGCTGGTCCCCGAGACCACGGTCACCCTGATGGAGATGCCTCAGCTCGTACCGCAACGCGAGAACGCCGCGGGCGCAGCGGGGGCTGGGGGGGCTGTGGGGGCGGCTCAGCGAGGCACCGGGGCACCGCGCGGGGCAGGCTCGCCCAACGCAGCGCGGGGCACTTCGGCCAACGGAGCCGCTGGATCCGCTGACACTGAAGAACCCGAAAATACTGCAAATTCGCAGACCGTTCCGACTTCTTCGGGCACCCCGCGTGTGCCTTCTGCCGCGACGCGCCCGACCGCAACAGCAGGCAACACGGCCGCAGCGCCGACTCCCACCACCGCGCGACCGGCCACGGGCAACACCGCCGCAAACGCCACCCCAGACCCTCTCCCGCGCAACCAGGCGATTGGCACCGAAGGATCGGGTCTTGCGGGGCCGCGTGGGCCCTCGGTGGGGGGCTACTCCGAGGGCGAGCAGACAGACGCGACGGGCACCGCGGACCCGCGCTCGTTTACCTTTGTGTATCGGCACTACCGATCGCAGGTCACGAGCTGTCACTCGAACCTCACGCGCAGCGGAGTCGAGATCGCCGGGCGTATTCGCCTGCGAATCCGCTTATCAACCGAAGGTCACGTGCGCACCACGCGCGTCCTCGAGAACACCACCCACAGCGATCCCCTCGCAGAGTGTGTGCAGGAGCGTATTCGCTTGTGGCGCTATCCTGCGCCCGTCGGCGGCGAGGTCGAGTTTGAGTACAACCTCGCGTTCGGAGGCTGAGCGCGTCGGCGTTGTGCTCAGTTGCCCTTGGCGAAGCGCGGCGAGAGCGGTAGAACGCGCGTCGCCATGAAACTCGAAGATCTCAAGATCATTGTGACGGGCGCCGCACGCGGCATGGGACGACACTTTTGCATGCAGCTGGCGCAAGCCGGCGCGCAGGTCGCAGCAGCAGACGTAGACCTCGAAGGTCTCGCGTCGCTCGCCAGCGAATCTGCAGGTGCAAAGGGCAAGATTCACACACGCAAGCTCAACGTGGCCGACGAAGCCGAAGTGGGCGAGTACGTCGAGTGGGCCCACGAAGCGATGGGTGGACTCAACGGCTTGATCAACAACGCGGGCATTCTGCGTGACGGATTGCTGGTCAAAAAAGCACGTGACACCGGCGAGATCACCAAGCTCACCAAGGATCAGTGGGACGCCGTCATCGGTGTGAACCTCACGGGCGCGACCCTGATGGTGCGTGACGTGGTCGCGAAGATGGCAACTACCGGCCAAAAGCCAGGGATTGTGGTCAACATCTCTTCGATCGCGCGGCACGGCAACCGTGGCCAGAGCAACTACACCGCAGCCAAGGCCGCTTTGGCCGCGAACACCGTGACCTGGTCGCGTGAGTTCGGTGTGTTTGGGATCCGCGTGTGCGCGATCGCTCCGGGCATGATCGAGACGCCCATGACCCAGGGCATGAACCAAAAGGCCCGAGACGCGTTGGTCGCAGCGATCCCCGTGGCACGCATCGGTTTGCCCGAGGACATCTGGTTGGGCGTGAAGTTCTGCATTGAGTGCGACTACGCCAACGGGCGCACGTACGACATCGACGGCGGGCTCTCGATGTAGTCCCGGTGCGCGTAGACTGAGCCAAGGCTATGCACTACGCGCACACACTGCCAACGCTCACGCACGCAGACGCAGAAGAGATCCTGCGTGAGCCCGTGTTTTCGGTCACACCCTTGGGGCAGGGGGCCCGCGCGCGCGTCTACCGCGTCGAGAGCGAAGAGGGCGCTGTGCGAGTGCTGCGAGTGAGCTCGCGAGACACCTCGCGTGCGGCACGTGAAGCGTACGTGTACGAGCGGTTTCGCGAGAGCGGATGCCTCGATCAAGTCGTCGTGTTGCCAGCGATTCGAGTGCAGCATGGCGCGCTCGCGCAGCGCTTCGAGGTGGTCTCGCAGCGAGAAGTACGAGGACAGCCCTTGGGCGCCGCGTTGCGTGGATTGTTGCCACGCGATCAAGACCATTACTTCGCAGCCATGGGGCGAGGGCTCGCTGTGGTTCATGGGCACACGGTCACGCGCGCGGGGCTCTTGCAGGGCGGCGAGGGCAGCTTTGTACGTTGGACGCAGTGCTTTGAGACCATGGCGGACGACGCGCTGGAGGCCCTTAGGATTTCGCCCTTAGCATCTCTCGTCGATCCCGCCCGCGCGACCCTCACGAGGCTGCGTGGGAGCCTCGTAGAGCCGCCCTCGCTGCGGTTGCTCCACGGCGACGCGCAGCCCATGAACGTGCTCGTCCACGCCGGCAAGATCGTCGCGTGGCTTGACTGGGAGTTCGCCATGGGGGGCGACCCCTTGTTTGAGCTCGCGTACGTCGAGACGCTCTTTGAGTCGGGCTGGGCGTCGTGGGCTACCGAGGTCCAGAGAGCCTCGTGGCGCGAGTATTTTTGCAGGGGATACGGCGATGATCCCCTCGCACGTGTGCCTGCCATCGCGCTCCAGTACGCGCTCGTTCATGCGTTGCGCGCGACAGAGTTCTCGAGCGTGATGGCTCCGAGTCTCGCGCCCGCGCTACGTCTCGCGAGCGAGCGTGGGATGCGCAGCCGCATCGAGTCCATCATGGGCCGCGCAGCGCAGGGCTAGCTCCACACGAGCACAAAGTCCGACAGGGTCGGGGTGTACAGCGCGACGCGTGATTTGCAGTGTTTTCCCCCGGCGCATTCGAGCGCTGCGCGGAGGCTCTCTGCCCGAAATTCGACAAGGAGCTGCGTATACAAGTGCGGCGCGTAGTGCATCCGAATGCACGCCATCCCAGCGGTCGATTCTCGCAGCTCGATTCGTGTCCCGCGACGCAGGGCGCTCCATCGCTTCTCGAGTCCGCTGAGCAATCGCTCGGGCGACATGAGCACGAACAAAATGCGATACAACGCTGTGTTGAGCAGCGCTTTGGTCTGAGCATACGCAGCCTCATGCATCACCCGAGGGTTGCCCGTCCGCGCCACCTGAAGATCGAAGATCGCCAACATCAGCGCGTTAAAATGAGCCTCGCGGACCCAGGTGCTCACCGCAGGGGGATTGCGCACCAGCGAGAGCAGCTCAGCCGGAAAAATCTCAGCGTCTTGTAGCGTCGTATGTGCCGCTACTTCGCGCACGAGCGAGCCTTTGACCTCGTACTCGGGACACGAGTCGAGGCCTCGCGGGAGCGCTTCGACGAACCGGGCCAGCGACGGGAGGTCTTTGTGCACAGCCAGCGAGGACGCTTCGCGAGGGTTCACCTCGGAGAGGTTTGCATTTTTGCTCAGCGGACGCACAGCCTCCGTGAACCAACCTGTTCGACCGCGCGCATGCCTCGTGTACATTGCGCTCACAGCGCCGATGTCATTGTTTTGCCATATCGCGGCTTACCGCTTTGTTCAGCTCGAAGACCCCGCCCATTGGCGCGAGCAAATCCTCACACACGCCAGCGCGAACGGTGTGCTGGGGACCGTATTGCTCGCCGAAGAGGGCATCAATGTGATGCTCAGCGCACCCATGGACGCGATGGACACGTTTTGGTCTTGGCTGTGCGCGCAGCCGCCCTTTGCGGGGCTCGAGGGCAAGCGATCGTACGCAGACAACGTGGGATTTCGCAGGCTCATTGTGAAGGTTAAGCCCGAGATCATCCGCATGAACGAGCGCGGTGTGAAGCCGCAAGAAGGGCGCGCTCCTGCGGTGGATGCGCAGACGTTGCGTCGCTGGCTCGACGCAGGACACGACGACCACGGACACCCCGTAGTGACCCTGGACACGCGCAACGCGTTCGAGGTCGAGTACGGACGATTTCGCGGCGCCGTGACGATGGAGATCGAGCGCTTTGGGCAGTTTCCGGCCGAGGTCGAGAGGCTGCGTGACAAGCTCGCGGGGCACACAGTCGTGAGCTACTGTACGGGCGGAATCCGCTGCGAAAAAGCAGCGATTTATCTGCAAGAGATCGGCGTCCCTGAGGTCTATCAGCTCGACGGAGGCATCTTGCGCTACTTCGAGCGCGAGGGCGGCGCGCACTACGAAGGCACCTGCTTTGTCTTCGACGATCGCATCGCGGTAGAGCCCTCGCTCGAGGCCGTGATCAAGACCCCCGAGAACGCGCGCAGATCATGAGCACCACGGGGGAGAAGTCCGTGTCGGTGATTGCACGCGTCGCGAAGACACGTCGGCGCGTGGCCACGTTGCTCAGCCTCGGCGTGGTGACCGTGTTTGCGAGCGTGTGCTCGATGTTTGGTGTTTTGGGCCTGCTCTCTCACTTGGGAGGCTTCTTCTGGGTGCTCTTCTTGGGGTTTTCTGTGGCCGTGTTCGCAGCGCGCCGCGTGTTGCAAGGCTTCTCTAAGCCGCGCGAAGAGAGGCTCACGTTCGACACGGACGGCACCCTGAGCGTCGGTGCCGTGCGCTACGACTGGCGTGATGTTCGATGGAGTGACCGCCACGAAGGCCCCCCCGAGCGTCTTGAGCTTGGGCTGGGCAGCGGCGAGACCATCCGATTCGAAATGCCTGAAGGATCCCTGAAGAATATTAACACGGTCGTCCCTCTCGATGCCCTACGCAGCGTGATGAAGCTGCGCGAGGCGCGCGCGCAGTTTCTTAGCTACGCGTTTGTGCTTCCGGTGCTGCTCTTGATGGCGATGGGAAGCGCCGTGAGACACGCCGAGCCGTCCCTCGATGCAGCGACCGCGGTGGTCAGTCTCGCCGCTGCGATCGCGCTGTTTTGGGTCTTTCACACGCGCTTTTTGGGAGTAGATGTCACCGTAGGCGCGGACGGCGTGCTCTTGCGTACGTTGCTTTTTTCTCGCTTGATTCGCTGGAAATCCATCGATCGGCTGACCATGGACACGCTCTATGTCCATCTTCATTTGCGCGACGGCCGCAGTCGCAGGGTGTGGCTCGGACACGACCGTGGCCCAAGCGCGCACGTGGTCGTTGACCGCATCAAGACCGCGCTCCAGCGCTCACGTCAAGAAGCCTCGCGCCAAGCACGCGACGCGCTTGCCCGTGGTAATCGCAGCTTTGATCAATGGCAGCAAGACCTCCAAGAGCTAGCCAATTTGCACGCAAACTATCGTGCCACGGTGATCTCTGACGAGTCCCTCCGTGCGGTGCTTCAGGACGGCGAGTCCACGACGGAGCTCCGTATGGCCGCGGCGCTCGTGTTGCGCGCACGTCACGGAGACGCCGTGAGCACCGAGCTCCGCGCGGTCGCAGACGCGCTCGTAGACCCCACAGCGCAGAGCGCTCTGCGCGTAGTGACCGAGAATACCCTCGACCCCGTGCGCATCGAGAGCGCACTTTTGCGAGTAAAAAATCAGTGAATGGTCAGAATTCAGAGAAGCCGAAGTCACTCACGATGCAGGCTGAGGTCGCGACGACTCACAGGCGCCTAGGCACCTTGGTGAGTCTCGCTTCGGTGGCCTCGTTTGCGGTGCTTGTCGGGATGCTTTGTCTGCGCGATCCGAGCCTCGGCACCGACGCGAAATGGCTCGCCTTCATGATGTTTGTGGGCGTCGCGGGTCTGTTCGGCGGTCTCGGCGGCCTCGCAAATCCCATGTTTCCCAAGACCGAGACCGTACAGTTCGGCGAGGATGGGACGCTCACGATCGGAGATAAGCGATTTGATTGGCACAAGGTCCGATGGAGTCGGCTTGACGAAGGCAGCATCGAGAGCCTCACGATCGGTCTGCCCAACGGCGAAGAGGCGCGGATGAACCTCCCCCAGGGGTCGCTCGCGCAAATCCGCGAGCTCGTCTCGTTCGAGGGGATGCGCAGTGAGATGAAGCTCAGGCACCTCCATCGGCAGGCACTGGCAGGCATCTTCATCTTGCCGTTGATGCTCACGTGCGGGGTGGCGCTCGTTGGGGCGGTCTCTTCGTTTTCTGTGCTCAACATGGTCCTCGGGCTCGCGCTCGGTGGGCTGGGATATGCCGCGGGATACAAGCGCATCGAGGGGGTCGACATCACCGTGGGATCCGAGGGATTTGTTCTGCGAGAGCGGCTGTTTTCTCAGTTCATTCGCTGGCGAGACCTTCAGGACTTTTACGGCACAGACTACGGGCTGGTGATCACTTTTCTCGATGGCAGCGTGCGCAAGGTGAAACTCGACTATGACTCGGGTCCTAAACCCGAGCAGGTCGTCGAGCGCATGACCAAAGCGTTTAACGACTCGCGTCTGAGCGTGTCGCGTGACGTCCGCGACACCCTCGCGCGCGGCGATCGCACGTTTGACCAATGGCACCAAGCGCTCACTTCGCTTGCGAATTCGCAGGGGGATTTTCGCTCTGCGCCGATCCCGGACGAGGCGCTTCGCGTGGTCCTTCAAGACGGCGAGTCCAACGCAGAGCTCCGCATGGCCGCCGCGCTCGTGCTGCGCGCACGTCACGGAGACGCCGTGAGCACCGAGCTGCGCGCGGTGGCCGAGGGGCTCGTCGAGCCCGATGCGCAACAAGCGCTGCGCGTAGTGACCGAGAATACCCTCGACCCAGTGCGCATCGAGAGTGCGCTCTCGCGAGTGAAAAATCAGTGAAATGGTTTGTTCATTGGGCAGCGTGCAGTGCTTGTGGGGCTCTTCAAGAGTAACCACACTCGGGGGCCAACGATGACGGACCAACCCCCGACGGTGGTGACAATCCACGCGACAGTGCGGCGCGTTCGCCATCGGGCAGCCAACCTGCTTACGCTCCTCAGCGTGCTCGCAGGGTCGTCGATGTGCCTGCTGTCTTTGCTGGGTGAAATCCCTATCATTTCACCGTCAAGCGTCGGCATCATGATGCTCACGCTGCCCTTCGCGACGCTCATCGCGAACATCTTTCTCCGCTACCCAACCCATCGCAGCGACCAGCCACTGCAGATCGCGTCGGACGGGACGCTGCAGCTCGGCAATAGCACCTACAACTGGCGCAAGTTTGTCTGGAGCAGTCTCACCCGTGGTGGTTCGCTCGAGACGCTGACCGCCAAGCTCGAATACGGCGACGAAATCACCTGCGAATTGCCCGCCGGATCTGTAGAGCAGATCTTGTCGGTCGCGCCCATTTTGGGCCTCCGAAGCGAGATGAAGCTCCGGCGGATCTTTCACCAGATCCTGAGCTTGATGCTCTTGTTGCCCTGGCTGCTTGGGGCGTGCATCGCGATCGCGTCGGCGGTTGTGCCTATCGCGTCGCTCTCGCCGATCGTGGGTTTGGTCACAGGGACAGCCCTCTTCGTACTGTTTTACCGACGTTGGCTCGGAGTCGATTTGACCATCGGGACCGACGGCCTGATGATCCGCACGCATTTCACGCGTCGTCTGGTTCGCTGGGCGGACATCACAAGCATCGTCGACGCAGGCACGCTCGTGCTTACGCTCCGAGACGGCACTTCGCGTAGCATTTGGCTCGGCCATGACAGTGGGCCCGAGCGGCACGTGGTCTTCGAGCGCATCCAAAGCGCGCTTGCCCTCGCGGGCCGCGAGGCCTCTGCGCAGGTCCGCGCGTCCCTCGCACGGGGCTCGCGCACGTTTGACCAATGGCATCAAGCGCTCACGATGCTAGCCCATTCGCAGGATGACTATAGGTCTGTTTCTCTCTCCGACCAAGCCCTGCGCGCAGTGCTTTGCGACAGCGAGTCCACCGCGGAGCTCCGCATGGCCGCGGCGCTGGTCCTGCGTGCGCGCCACGGGGACGCGGTGGCCACCGAGCTCCGCGCGGTCGCCGAGGGGCTCGTCGAGCCCGATGCGCAACAAGCGCTGCGTGTCGTGAGCGACGAGACGCTGGACCCAGTGCGCATCGAGAGTGTGCTCTCGCGGGTGAAATCCCAGTGACCTCAGCGTCCCTCGAAGTTGGGTTCGCGCTTCTCCATCCACGCGCTCAGCGCCTCGCGTAGGTCTTCGCTGGGCAAAAAAGCAGCGTTGTACAGCGCGACGTGCCGGAGGCTCTCGCGAGCCTCTCGCTCGCTGCGGTCGTTGAGCACGTGCTTGATCCCCTGCACGGTCAAGGGCGGGTTCTTTGCGATGCGCTCGGCCATCGACTGCGCCGAGGCAAACAGTGCCTCTGGCGAGGCGCTCAGGCGCGATACAAGACCTGCTCGGAGGGCAGTCTCGGCGTCGATGTCATCGCCGGTGAGGCACCACTCGCGCGCGAGCCCCTGCCCGACGATCATGGGCAAGCGCGCGAGCGTGCCCACGTCCGCAACAATCGCCAAGCGCACTTCGCGTACACTGAACGTCGCATCTGTGCTGCAAATTCGCACGTCGCATGCGGTCGCTAGGTCTACGCCACCACCAAGACAGTGGCCCGCGATGGCGGCGATCACGGGCTTGCGACACGCGGCCACGGCGTCTGCAGCCGCCTGCATCTGCACGATGGTGTCGTAGAGCTTTCGGCGCGCGGTCACAAGCGAGGGCTCGAGTAACAGAGGCGCGAGCTCACCGGCCATGGCACCAAGATCAAGGCCCGTTGAGAAGTGAGCGCCTTCGCCACGGAGCAGCACAACACGCACCGTGTCGTCCGCGTCGAGCTGTGCAAACACTTGCGGAAACTCACGCCAATAGGCAGGCCCCATCCGTGGCGCCTTGCCCGTCGCGCGCATGGTGACCGTGGCAATGTGGTGCTTGATCTCTACCGTGACACTCTCGTACGTATCGTTGGGCATGGGTGGCGACGATCATGCACGCAATGAGCGCTCATGGATATTCATGGGATCGCCGAGCGCGGACCGGTCGCCTGACCGTGAGAGTAAGAGAGCACCATGAGCACCCTTGATCGAGTGGATGTCCCCGTCGGAGAGTCCAGTGTTTCTGCAGTGATTTCGCGTCCTGAGGGCGCCAGCGCGCGTGTGGGCGTGGTCGTGATTCAAGAGTGGTGGGGGCTGGTCGCGCACATCGAAGAGGTCGTCGCGCGGGTGGCAGGCGAGGGCTTCGTCGCGATGTCCCCAGACCTCTATCACGGCGCCTCGACGGTCGACGCCGAGGAGGCCTCACACCTGGCCTCGACGCTCGATTGGTCGCGCGCAATCCAAGAGATTGTCGCAGTGATCGCGCATCTTCGCGTGACCGAACGCTGCGAACACGTCGTGGTCGTAGGCTTCTGCATGGGCGGGGCGCTCGCGGTGCTCGCCGCGGCCAACACCTCGGTGGAAGCGTATGTGTCGTTCTATGGGTTTCCGCCAGAGGGGGCCGCGGACTTGAAGAAGGTCTCGGCCCCAGGGTTGATCCTCTTCGGAGAAAGTGAGGCTTTTTTCTCGGTGCCCAACGCTCAGAAATTTGCCGCAGCCCAGCGTGAGCGGGCGATTGATACGAGCGTTCACATCTATCCAGGCGCGTCTCACGCCTTCTTTAACGACCACCGCCCCGAGGTGTTCGCGCCCGATGCCGCGCGCGATGCATGGTCTCGGATGCTCGCGGTTCTTCACAGCGTGTCGCGCTAAAACGCCGGTTCAAGCGCAAGACCACTGAGCGCTTCGGCACGGACGCGCCGCTGCGAAGTTCGGTAGCCTTCATGGCCGCGAAAGAGCACATAGTCCTCAGGGGTCTCGCCGGCCTTGATGACTTCTTGCGAGGCCGAGATCCGTTGGCCGATCAGGCTCTGGTCGCCTGTCACCAGGTGCGCGTCGATCGTGAGCTCGGCGGCGTCGTCGGTTCTCGCGACTCCGGCGATGTGCGTATCGCGCGATGAGAGCTGCACCCGCGAGCCTAGCTCGATCCGCCCGTACGAGTTGTCTGCGAGCACAAGCACAAACGATCCGAAGCGCAAAACACTCGGAAAATCTCCCGAGGGAGTGTGCCCGACCACCACCCGATCGATGCCCTCTTGCTGCAGCGTCTCGATCACCGAGAGAGCCGGCAACCTGGGGTTATTGTGCTCGTCCGCCGCCCTCGCGTACACCACGCTAAAGGGGTTGTCCTGGCGCCCGCGGAGGGGCGCTTGGTACGCAACGAGCCCTGCCCACGGTGGGGGGCCCTCGCGCACTGGGCTCGCATGGTTTGCGTCGAAGCGCGCGATTCCGTCGCGATAAAACGCGTTGAGCTCAGAGATCCATGCGTCCACGTTGCGGTCCGAAGCGTGCGTCACGGCCGGATGTCCCTCGTGGCCAAACGTCTCTGTCGGGACCGCAAAGAGGTTCTCGGGTGTCACGCCACCGTGAACAAAGAGCGTGTCGCCCATGCGCAACGCGAGCACGCACGCCCGCAGATAGCGAAGCATCAGGCCGTCGCGCTGGACATCCCGAGCGAAGCTCTCGGCGACCTCACGTGGGTCGATCGCGCCGTGCGCCAGGGCCTCGAGCTCGCGCTGACGGTGCTCAAACGCGTCGCGCGCGCCCATGGTGTTTGTGAGAATCCAGCGCACCAGCGAGACGGTGTCTCCGCGGGCTTCGTCGGGCGTGCGCGTGGGCGGATATCCCCGCAATTCTCTAGAAAAACGAAGCTTATTGAGGTCTCGGTTGCCCGCCAACAACGTCACTTGCGAGGGCTGTCGTTGCTTCAAATCGAGCAGCGTCTGCATGATCCGCAGGCTCGACGGGCCCCGGTCGACCGCGTCCCCGCCAAACACAAAGTGTGCGCCTTGGTGAACGACCAGCTGATCGTCCACCCACGAGATCAGTGGGTGGTTGGTTGTAAAGCTCTTGAGCTTCTCCCAGCGCCCTTCGACATCGGTCAAAAACGCCACGTCGGTCATGGGCAGAGCTTTCACGCAATGCCCTGAGCGCGCAACGACGGACGTGGCAAACAATGGCTCCGTATCTCCGTGGGGAGTGCAAATTTGCGTAGCGTCGCCCGCGCGTTCGCCCCTAGGATCGTCGCTCTGTGCAGTGTCCAAAGTGTCGTGCGGCGCTCGAAATCGTGATCTTTGACGACGTCAAAATCGATCGCTGTACGGGCTGCTATGGGCTCTGGTTTGACCGCGGTGAAGACACACGGTTGCGCAAGAGCCCTGGGGCCGCTGCGATTGACATCGGCGATCCGAAGTTGGCCAAGCCGTTCAACGAGATGACCCGCGTGGACTGTCCGCGGTGTCGCACACGCATGGTGCGCATGGTCTACGCGCCGCAACCGCACATCTGGTACGAGTCGTGCGCGACGTGCGGTGGGGTGTGGTTTGATGCGGGCGAGTTTAGAGATTCGCTGCATGTTTCGCTGTGGAACGTGATCCAAGATTGGTTCACTCCCACGCGCAAATAGCGTGGACTGAGGCTCACGTTCTACGCAGCGCGATCGCGGCCAAGACCACCACCGCGAAGGTGATCGTCGCGACGGTGACCAACAAGATCAGCCCTCTGCCGCGGTTGCGTGCCGTCGTTGCCAACGCAGAGGCCAAGGGCATCGGCTCGATCGTCTGGGATCTCTCGACTTCGCTCAACGCGCGGACGCGCTTGGTGGGGTCCACACGATTGATGCTCGGGTGCGGTCGCTCAGAGCTTGGCGGGATGTGGGCAGGGCGCTCGCTGTCGCTTGGCGGAGTGAGCGACTCGGGCGCTGAGTCTTGGGTCATGAGCAGCTCGCTCATTGCGAATTGTGGCACCAACGGGACGCGAGGGATCACCGGGCTTGGCACAGATTTTGTGGGAACAATCAGCTCATTCGCGGGCCGTTCGCGCGCAGCGATCCACGGGATCTCTCCGCCCCCGAAGGGCTCGATCGCGTCGCAGAGGTCTCGCATGTGCGGCCACCGAGCCTCGGGCTCGCGAGCCATCGCGCGGGTGACAAACGCGGCGAGCGTGGGGTCCAGCGCAGGAGCGAGGTCTGCCAACGCGGTCGGGTCTTGGGTGGCCTTGGCCATCGCGAGCGCTGGGAGTGACTTGGCAGAGAAGGGCGCTTTGCCCGAGAGAAGCTCGTAGAGCACACAGCCAAACGCGTACTGGTCTGCCTCGGGGCCCACGTCGCGCGAGGCGCCGATTTGCTCGGGGGCCATGTACATGGGCGTCCCCAACGTGGCGCCGGTGCGGGTCAAGCGTTCGAGGCTGGCACGGTGCTTTGCGATGCCAAAATCCAGCAATTTGGGCGTCGGCGCGGGGGCGCCTTCGACACGCGCGATGATAATATTTTCGGGCTTTACGTCGCGATGGACAAAGCCTCGCTCGTGCGCAAAAGCGAGGGCGCGACCGATGGGTAGCATCACCGAGACGAGGGTCTTGGCGTCTGTGTCCTTGTGGGCCTCTCGCCACTCGCGCAGCGTCGCCCCATCGAGCATCTCCATCACCAAAAACGTACGACCCCCGTCGTAGCCAAAGTCACTGACCTCGACGATGTTGTGGTGCCTCGCCGCGTTGACCGCGCGCGCTTCGTTAAGAAACCGCTGTGCGCTCTCTCCGTCGCCCACGATGTCCGAGTGCAAGACCTTGAGCGCGACCCGTCGGTTGATCTCTACGTGTACGGCTTCGTACACGATCCCCATGCCCCCTTCGGCGATCTCTCGAAGCACATCGTAGCGCCCCGCGATGCGCTGGCCGATGAGGTTTTGATCAGAGATAGAATGCACGCGTCCGTACTTATACTCTCAATGTCGGGTGCACGAAGGACACAATCACCCAGGGTTTCTCGTGTGGGTGTGCCTCCCTAAAAGGGGCAAAGGCTAGAGCTCAAGTGTGATCCCTGCTTCGGTCGCGGACTCGGCGAGCGCGCTCATCAGCTCAGAAGGCTCGAGCTCGACGAACCCAGGAATGTACACCTGCAACAGCGCCACGGTCCCGTCGGTCAGCGCGTTGGCCTGGGACTCCAGGGGAGTCTCTGCCGCCTCGCGAGACAGCAGGTGAAACGCAAACGTGCGCCAGAGCGTTGAGACGACCCCGGCGACCAGAGACGGGGCGATGATGGGCCGCACTCCCTTGAGCTTGCGCTGCGTGCGCTCAAGGGTCGCGAGCAGCGCAGGGTTGCTGCCGTTGACCAAGGTCTCGCGGGTCGAGTGGCGGGCGAGGTAGTCGATAAAGATCGCGAAATCGCCCTCGAACTCGCGCCAAAAGCGCAGATAACTCTGAGACAAATCGCCGAGCAGACCCCGCAGTGTCGTCTGTTGACTCGCGAGCGCTGTGCGAACGAGCGCGCGAACGAGGCTCTCGTTGCGAGCACGCACGAGCTCGTCGACCAGCTCGTCTTTGCTCTTGTAGTGCACGTAGAATGTGCCCAACGCGACGCCCGCGCTGGACGTGATGTCCGCGATCGAGGTCGTGCGGACGTCTTGAGCGCGAAAGAGCTCCGCAGCGCAATCGCGTAGTCTTCTTCTGGTTTCTGCTTTGGCTTCGGGGCGCGTCACAACGAGTCGCGTTATCCTCTGATCGGCGGCCGTTTGTCACGACTTAGCCGCGCGTCCGATCCCCGAATCGCCTCCGGTAGGCCAGGGTCGAGCGTGAGCTTAGTGATCCTAAAGACACTGCAAATGGACAGACTAAAATAACTCGTCACGTGTGCACTATGTACATCGATTACCTCGACCTCACCCAGCCTCTACAATGGACCGTAGACCGTGCGCTCTCGCGTGCTCGCTGCGATGCGTACATCGCGCAAATGACGCGCCAAGCTCAAGAGCGTGCGCCCATCGTGGGGCACGACGGCGAGCCTGTCGTCGAGCTCTCCACGCGCAACAACACGCGCGTGCAGTGGGACGACCAAGCCGAAGCCGACGCGCTCTTGGACACCGTGCGAGCCAGCGTCCCGGCCGTGCTCGGAGGGTGCGCATTGGTGTGCGCGAACCCAAGGCTGCGGCTCTATCGCTACGGGGTCGGTGAGCGCCACGCGGCGCATTGGGACACCGTGGTCGAGCTCGTCGAGGGGCTGCACTCGATGCTCACGCTGGTGTTTTATCTCAACGACGATTTCGACGGCGGCGAGACCCACTTTGTCGAGCTCAAGCAGTCCATTGTGCCGCAGGCGGGACGCGCGCTGCTGTTTCAGCACCGGATTTTGCACGAGGCGTGTGAGGTGACCCGAGGCGCAAAGTACGTCCTGCGCACCGACGTGCTCTATCGCAACGCATAGCGCTAGCGACTGCAAATTCGCTGACTATTTGCGTGTGATCGTGTCTGCGATCCACCGCGTAAACGCCGACGCCGCGGCCGGCTGATACGGACCCGCGCCGTGATGCATCAGCGACTCGCGCATCGAGTGATGGGTCGCGTATCCGTGGTCACACTGCGCGACGCTCACGTAGCGACCCTTGGGCGCGAGCGCCGCGATACGCTCGTGCTCGGCGCTGCTGGTCACCCAGTCGCTCTGTCCCCACATCGCGAGCAGGGGAGCGCGCAGGGACGCGAGCGGCCCTGTCGTGGGGCACTGATAGACCTCTTGCCAGTAGGCAGCGCTGCGACCGTCGATCGTATTGGTCTGTGGATTCGCACGCAGAATACGCGCGTGGTCTCGCAGTAGATCGCGCGATTCGAGCGCCTGTTGCACCGTGTGATGGCCGACGATCACAAGGCTCGAGAGGGCTTGTTGCGCCCGAACGAGCTGCTCGATCTCGACCTCTGAGCGACCCTCGATGGACATCCGTCGCCGGGTCAGCGCGTCGAGGTACTCGGTCCATGTGTCGATCCCCGAGCCATAGACACCCAGGGCGTCGAGCGCGAGAGGCTCGCTCAGCCGTGGCGCCAACAGTCCCCCGATCGAGTAGCCAAACGCGACCCACGGACGCGGGGCATACACCTCTTCGGCCATTGTTTTTGCAGCATCGATCCAATCGGTGAGCTCTTGCTCAAGCCCGGGATCCCCGAGCGGGTCGCCCTCGCTGTCGCCCAGGCCTCGGCGCTCAAGTCGCACGACGGCGTAGCCCGCGCGCGTGCAGTCTTCGACCCATCGACGCATGGGATAGTCCGGGGTCGCGGCCCAGTCACAGCTCGCGCGATGAAACCCCGGGAGCCACAAGATCGTCCCTCGCGCCGCGCACTCGACCGGCGTGGTCGCGATGACACGCAGCCGGACGCCATCTCGCATGGTCGCCTGGGTGTACAGCGTCATGATGGCCACGGAGCTCTCGCGCTCGCGCTCGCGCACGTCGCAGACCAACGTAACGACCTCAAGAGGGCCCGTGCCTTCGCTGCCGCTTGGGCGCGAGACGTAGAGATAGACCTTCTCGCCGCTGCGGAGATCGCCCGCCCAAGAGCGAAACATCAGCTCATTGTCGAAGCGACACGCGTTGCCAGAGAGCAACACATCCCCCACGCGGACGCCGGCGAACTTGGCCGAGCCCTCGAGCACTTCGGTGATGCGCACCCCTGGGATCACGGGGTCAAACGCGAAGCGAAGACCGAGCGCGCCGCGACGTCGTAGCTCGCTGCTCATCGGACGCTCACAACACGCGCGAGGCTCTCGCGGTCATCAAGGGACACCGCGGCGATAGCCCAGCGGCCGGCAGTGAGCGGGACGGTGGTGGGGCCCGTGGTGCTTGGGACCACGCGCTCGATCACGAAGCTCCCGCTGCGCTCGCGGTAGAGCGTGTAGGCCCGGAGCTCGCTCGGTGTGCGGTGGCTCACCGTGACGCTCGCGACCGCGCCGGTGGTGCTCGGCGCCTCGAGCATCGCGGTGGCGCGCACGTGCGCAGGAGGCAGCGCGGGGGCGCTGTAAAATTCGTTTCGGAGCATCGTCGCGACTCCCATGGTGTCTCGCAGGATCTGCCGTGCTTGAAAGTACACGTTGCCCATGGAGCCTCGGTCGCGTTGTGCTCTTGAAGTGCGAATTTGCGTACGGATCTCATCGAGCGTCCACGCGCTCGAGGTGCCAATCTTGGTGATGTCATTGCCTGCAAAGAGCCACGCTTGTGGCGCAACGCTCTGGGCCCACCAGGGCAAGAGCGTGTTGTACGACTGCGCGGTCTGCGTGCTGGGCCAGTACAGCTGCGGCGCGATGTAGTCCACGTGGCCCCCTCGGACCCACGCGAGCGGGTCGCACGCGATGGCGTTGTAGGCGTCGAGGCCGTTGATGCCAGCGGGCATCCCGGGGCGATAGATCCCGAAGGGCGAGATGCCAAACCGCGCGCCTGGGCGCACCTCGCGGATGGCCACAGAGACGTCGCGGACGAGCTGGTTGACGTTGTCTCTGCGCCACGCTTGGAGGCTCATCGTTCCGCCGGTCATTTGGTACGCGCTGTAGGTCGCGCTGTCCGGAAATGGCCTGTTCATGCTGTCTGGGTACGGATAGAAATAGTCGTCAAAATGCACGCCATCGACCGCGTATCGGGTCGCGATGTCACGCACGACTCGCACGACGTGGGCGCGCACTTCGGGCACGCCGGGGTTCATCACGACGACGTTGTTGTAGGGGATCGCGTGGGCCGAGAGCGTGCGCGCGACGCTGTTGCTCGCGAGGGTAAACCGCGTGTCTGCTTGGGCACGGTAAGGGTTGATCCACACGTGCACTTCGATCGCCTGGGCGTGGGCCAAATCAATGAGCTCTTGCAGCGGGTCAAGCCCAGGGTCGCGCCCTTGCGTGCCCGTGAGAAATCGTGACCATGGCTCAATACTCGAGCGATACAGCGCGTCGGACTCGGGGCGCGCTTGAAAGAACAGCGCGTTGAGCCCGGTGCTCGCGGCGCGGGCCACCAACGCGCGCAGCTCATCGCGGAGCTCCGCCGCAGTGAGCCCCGTGCGCGAGGGCAGCGTGAGGTTGTAGACCGACGCGACCCACGCGGCGCGCATCTCGCGGGGATGAGTCGCCGGGATCAGGCTCCCCTCGGTGATGCCTGCGTCGCCTCCGTCACTGCGCGCAGCATCATCGCTTGCGTCGGACAAGCCGCTGGCGTCGGTGTCAGGGTCTGCGTCGTCTGAGACCGTGGCGTCTTGGGCCGCGCGCGCTTCGCCGTCTGCAGCATCGTCTCGCGAGGTTCCGTCGCTTGAGCCATCGATCATGCTCGGAAGCGGTGCGCCACACGCGCTCAAGATCAGCGAACTAAGCAGCGCGGCGCGAATGGATTTCACACGCGCGAGCATCAGCAAATTTCCCCAAAATTACAACGCTCAGGCGCGGTGTACGTTGGCTACTGTGCTGCGGGCGCAGGCGCGGGATCGGTGATGGTGAACTCGACGCGGCGGTTGCGCTCGTGGCACGCGTCCGTGGTCTCGCGGCAGAGCGGCTGCGTTGCGCCGTAGCCCACCGCTTCGAACTGGATGTTTTCGAAGCCGTGTCCGCGCAAGTACGCCGCAACCGCCTCGGCACGCTGCTGCGAGAGCGTCTGGTTGCGCGCTGCGACGCCGCGGGTGTCGGTGTGACCTTCGATCCGAACACGGCGAATCTGAGTGTTTTCGCGCATCAGCGCCGCGAGGTCCGTCAGCACCGCGCTTGAGGGGCCCTCTTGGATGTGGGCCGCGTCGGTGTCAAACATGATCTGGTGCTCAAGCGTGATGTGGCCGTTTGTGAGGTGGGCCTCGGCGTGGACCACTGGAGCCGGCGTGGGCGTGGGCGCGGGCGTGGGCTCGGGGGTCGGAGCGACCGGCGGAGGAGTGCTCTCTACGGGCACGGTGGTCTGGGTCTGCTGCCCAGCGCATGCGCCGAGCGCGAGTGAGAGGGTCAGAATTGAAAGCGAACGCTGTAGGGTCTTCATGGTCATCCTTGGTGTTGTGAGATCGCGAGATCTAAGGCCGAAGCCGATGGGCTACGGGCCAGAAAAAGCGCCGCATCATCTTGGAAAACGGACCTACACGCAAAGGCGAACTGTCCTCCATCGCCTGCGCTCGCTGCGTTGTCCGCGGGCACCCAATCGTGCGACTCCTACCTTCTCAACATGAACACTGACAGACACGCCGCGGGGACGTTTTGCTGGGCCGAACTGGTGGTCCACGATGTAGCGCGCGCCAAGGATTTTTACTCGCAGATGTTCGGCTGGACCTACCTCGAGTCGGCGCTGCCGGATGGCTCTATCTATGCGCGCGCTCAGATCCGTGGGCGCGATGTCGGCGCGATGCAGCAATTGCAAGCGCGCGAGGGCGACCGCACGCGGTGGTCTCTCTATGTCGAGGTCCCCGACGTAGATGCCGCAGCGGCCGCAGTGATCGCACACAAAGGCGCTGTGATTTCGCAGCCCATCGAGGCCATGCGCTACGGGCGTATGGCGGTGTGCAGAGACCCTGGCGGGTCCACGTTTTCGCTCTGGCAGTCGCGAGAGCACACAGGTTTTGAGGTCATGGACGAGCACGGCGCGCCCTGCTGGTTTGAGCTCGCGAGCCACGATCTCACCGTCGCCTCGCCGTTTTATGCCGCGGTCTTGGGCTGGAATCTCAAGCCCTCGCGCAACGGCGACCGCCCCTACCTCGAAGCCTTCGTGGGCGACAAGAACGTCGGAGGCATGCTCTTGATCGACCCTGCGTGGGGAGAAATCCCGACTCATTGGTCACATTATCTTCAGGTCGATGACACGCGCCAATCGGTCGCTCTTGCGCGCTCGCTCGGGGCCAAGATTTTGGTCGAGCCCAAGCTCGTCGCGCGCGTCGGGACGATGGCCACGCTCAGGGACCCGCAGGGCGGCAAGATCAACTTGATTACGTTCGAGAAGCGATAAATATCAGATAAATTGCTGCTTGTGATGCGTGGGCGCGCGACCGCCAAGCGCTCATGGACGGCTCGGCGCTCAGCCAAATTCGCAGAAAACTTCTCGCTCGCCGCCAAGCCACTCTAGGGTGCAAGCGAAGCCTCCTACCAAGGCTACCGCTCCTATGAGGTCACCCCCGATGCGACGAATGCGATCTACGCTCGCTCCCCCGAAGATTTTGTCCTTCGCGCTTGCAGCGCTCACCCTGCTCACGTCCGCGCAAGCGGGCGCGCAGATTGTCCCGGTGGCCGAGCCGCGGGGTGGCAACGCAGCGCAAGGCGCCGACGTGTTGCCGCCTGAGCCCTCCCGACCGGCCTCAAGGCTCATCGCGCGAGAGTCTGCCGAGACGCTGGTCAACGAGACCGGCGACGAAGCCGGGTTTCTCTCGGTGGCGCCGCTGCAGGTCGCGGGGGCACGTGCTCGACGATACACGGGTCGGCGCGTCGACATTGATCTCCGCGACGCGGACATCCACAACGTCCTGCGTTTGCTCGCCGAAGTCGGCGCGGTCAACATCGTCGCCTCGGATGATGTGAGCGGCCAGATCACCATCCGCATGCGCAACGTCCCCTGGGACCAAGCGCTCGACGTGATCTTGTCCGCCCGCACCCTCGGCATGCAGCGCAACGGAAACATCATCCGTGTCGCCCCGCAGACCGTGCTCGACAAAGAGCGCGAGCTGCTCATTGAGCGACAGCGTCAGCTCGCCTCGCTCGAGCCCCTCGAGACGCGCCTTGTGCCCGTGAGCTACGCCCTCGGCGCAGACCTGCAGCCCCGTGCCCGTGAGATGCTCTCGGCGCGTGGCTCGGTCAGCGTCGATGAGCGCACCAACGTGCTCATCGTGCGTGACACCGCCGCGGTGCTCAACCAAGTCGAGCGCCTCGTACGCTCGCTCGACACGCAGACGCCACAGGTGCTCATTGAGGCACGCATTGTCGAAGCGACCAGCAATTTTAGCCGCGATGTGGGCATCCAGTGGGGCGGAGACGTCTCGTTTGGCCAGGGCTTTGGCAACCCAACGGGGCTGAGCTTTCCGAGCTCGGTCGGGCTCACCGGCGGCGCGTCGGACCAGATGACGCAGACCGCGGGTCTCTCGCCCACGAGCAACATCGTCCCGAACCCAAACTTCGCGGTCAACCTCCCCGCGCCCACCGTTGGGTCGGGCAACGGTGGCGCGATCGGTCTCACGCTCGGTGCCATCAACGGCAACGTGAACCTCAACATTCGCTTGAGCGCCGCCGAGGTTAATAACCAGGTCCGCATCGTGAGCTCGCCCAGAATTCTCACGCTTGATAACCGCGAAGCCATGATCGCGCAGGGCACGCTCATCCCGTACTCGCAGGTCAGCGCGCAGGGTGTGCAGACCGCTTTTCAAGAAGCCAAATTGCAGCTCCGCGTGCGACCGCACGTGACCGCAGACGGCTCGGTGTCCATGCACGTACGCATCACCCGCGACGAGCCGGACTTTAACAACACTGGCGCCCGTGGCGACCCCACGATTCTCAAGCGCGAAGCCGAGACCGACCTGCTCATCCCAGACGGTCGCACCGCGGTCATCGGCGGGATCTTTACGCGCAACACCGGTCGTACGGTCAACATGGTCCCCGGCCTCGGTGACATCCCCATCCTGGGCGTGCTCTTTCAGCGCCGCAACAGCAACGATCGACGAAGCGAAATGCTGATCTTTCTTACCCCACGCATTGTCAACCGCGCCGAGGCCATCGGTCGCTAGCGACCCTCAACCACCGCGCCAATGACTCCCAGCACGCCGCGATGCGCTCTCACGAGCCTCGCGGCGCGCTGCATTTCTCCAGTGTGCGCAGACGCTCTACCCTTGCGCATGGCACGCGCGGGTTGTACGCGAACAGCCACCGCAATGCCTTACGTACCCTCGGAGATCGAGCCCAAGTGGCAAGCTCGATGGAAGTCCTCCCGCGCGTTTGCCACCGATCAAGACACCTCAAAACCCAAGTTCTATGTGCTCGACATGTTTCCGTATCCCTCGGGTGCGGGGCTGCATGTGGGCCACTGCGAGGGGTACACCGCGACGGACATTCTCGCGCGATTTAAGCGGGCAAATGGCTTTCGGGTGCTCCACCCCATGGGCTGGGACGCGTTTGGGCTTCCGGCTGAGAACTACGCGATCCGTACGGGCACACACCCCTCGATCGTGACGCAAGAGTCCATCGCGAATTTTAAGCGGCAGATCGACAGCCTGGGCTTCTCGTACGACTGGGAGCACGAGGTCGACACGACCGACGCCAACTACTACCGCTGGACACAGTGGATCTTCTTGCAGCTCTTTCACAAGGGCTTGGCCTACCAGTCGGATCTGCCCATTAACTGGTGCCCCAAGTGCAAAACCGGCCTGGCCAACGAAGAGGTCAAGCAGGGGCGCTGCGAGCGCTGCGAGTCTCTGGTCGAGCGCAAGCAGCTCCGCCAGTGGGTGCTCAAGATCACCGAATACGCGGACCGTTTGCTCGCAGACCTCGAGGGCCTCGACTGGCCCGTGAGCACGCTCACCATGCAGCGCGAGTGGATCGGCCGCAGCGAGGGCGCCGAGGTCACGTTTGTGCTCGCGGATGGCGCCTCCAAGGGCGAGCCCATCGTCGTGTTTACCACGCGGCCCGACACGCTCTTTGGTGCCACGTACATGGTCCTCGCGCCCGAGCACCCCTTGGTCGCGACCTGCACCTCCGAGGCCCAACGAGAAGCGGTCAACACGTACGTCGAGAGCGCGAAGAACAAGTCAGACCGCGAGCGCCAAGAGGGCGCAGCGCGCACAAAGACCGGTGTTTTTACAGGCGCTTTTGCGATCAATCCCGCCAACGGCCAGCCCGTCCCCGTGTGGATCGCGGACTATGTTCTGTGGGGCTATGGCACCGGCGCGATCATGGCCGTGCCCGCCCACGACCAGCGCGACTTTGATTTTGCCACCGCGTTTGCGCTGCCCATCGTGCAGGTGATCGCGCCCAAAGATGGCGCCGCGGTGCCGAGCGATCGCGCGTTTGAGGTGAGCGGCGACGAGGCCGTGTTGGTCAACTCGGGGCAGTACACCGGGCAGAGCAGCGCCGAGGCCATGCGCAAGATCGTCGCGGACCTCGCGTCACAATCGCTGGCAAAAGCCACGGTAAACTACAAGCTCCGTGACTGGGTCTTCTCGCGCCAGCGCTACTGGGGCGAGCCCATCCCGGTGGTCCATTGCGCCGCGTGTGGGACCGTCGCGGTGCCCGAAGACCAGCTCCCCGTGCGCTTGCCCGATGTCGTGAGCTACGAGCCCAGCGGCACCGGCGAGAGCCCCTTGGCGACCATCGACGCGTGGGTCCACACGACGTGCCCACAGTGCGGAGGGCCAGGTCGCCGCGAGACCAACACCATGCCGCAGTGGGCGGGGTCGTGCTGGTATTATCTGCGCTTTCTCGACGCCAAGAACAGCGAAAACGCCTGGGATTCTGCACGCGAAAAAGCGTGGATGAACGTCGACCTCTACATCGGCGGCGCCGAGCACGCGGTCTTGCATCTGCTCTACGCGCGCTTTTGGCACAAGGTTCTCTACGACCTCGGTGTGGTCAGCACCACCGAGCCCTTCGCGCGGCTGCGTCACCAGGGCCTGGTGCTTAGCTACGCGTACCGAGACGCCAACGACCGCTGGTATGGCTACGACGACATCGAGCAGGTCGACGGCAAAAACTGGGTCGGCAAGAGCACCGGGCTGCCCTTGTCTGCCGCCGTCGAGAAGATGGCCAAGACCAAGCTCAACGTGATCAATCCCGACGACGTGGTGCGCGAGCACGGGGCGGACGCGCTGCGATGTTACGAGATGTTTATGGGGGATTTTGAGCAATCAAAGCCCTGGGACACGCGCGCGATCAAGGGCGTGACGCGCTTTTTGGCCAACGTGCACAGCGTCGTCTTTGAGCCCAAAGACCTCGCCGAGGACCTTCACGTCCGCGCGCGGCACAAGACCATCCGCGCGGTGGGCGAGCGCATCGAGGGCTTTAAGTTTAACACCGCGATCTCGGCCATGATGGAGTACGTCTCGGCCCTGCAGAGCAAGGGCAGCACGCGCGCAGACCGCGAGGCTCTGGTGCAGTTGGTCGGTCCATTTGCACCCCATTTGGGCGAAGCCTGCTGGGAAGAGCTCGGCCACAGCGAGCTGCTCTGCCACGCGCCATGGCCTACGTTTGATCAAGCGCTGACCATCGACGACGTGCTGGTGATCCCGGTGCAAGTGAGCGGAAAGCTCCGCGGCACCGTCGAGGTCCCCCGCGACGCGAGCGAGCGTGACGTCTACGAAGCCGCGCAAAAAGTCGAGACCGTGCTCAACGCTCTCGCTGGAAAAACCGTGATCAAAGTGATCTTTGTGCAGAACAAAATGCTCAACCTCGTCGCGAAGTAAGCGCCCTGCGCGATAGACTCTCGCGCATGACTGACTTGCTCCGCAGCGCGTGTTGCCTAGGGTTGATCTTGCTCGCCGCGTGCGCCGCGCCGCCGGTGGTGAGCGAGGACAGCGCCCCACCCGGCGACGTCGCCGACTCGGCGATCACTGACGACGTGAGCGCCAGTGAGGACGTCGCGATCGTAGACGACGTCGCAGAAGACGCTGCGATGGTGCTCATGGATGCGAGTGAGCAAGACACCTCGGTCACGCCTCCGCGCGACGCCATGGTGGCGCAAGACAGCGCCGTGAGCGACGGGGCGATCCGGTGCCGGAGCAATCTTGGGCGCGATTGTCCTGTGGGCCAGGCGTGCAGCGCGCGGGGCGAGTGCACGCCGTCGTGCTCGTTTGATTGGCGATGCAACACCGGGTGCTGTCAGGGCGGGCGCTGCGCAGGCGGAACCGAGCTCAACGCGTGCGGTACCTCAAGCGCGCAAGCGTGGCGCTGTGGGGACTGCGCTGCGGGCTGCACCGCGGGCGCCGCGTGTGGAGCGGTCACCGGCGGCGGAGCGTGCGCATGCACGAGCTGTCGGCCCATCGGTGCGAGCTGCGCGCGGTCGACCGATTGCTGCTCGCGCTCATGCGCGGGTCTCAACGGAAACCTACGTTGCCAGTGAATTTGCAGTATTGAATTCCTCCGTGACTTACGGAGGGATCATCACGCAGACGACCGCTCCGGCCTCGTTGACCATGGCTGCGTCGTGGGCGCAGTAGGGCAGGCTCGCGTCGTGAGCGAGGTCATCCGAGGCGTCGTGAAGCTCGGGCACATCAGGCTCTTCGGCGACGTCTGCCATGGGGCTGTCTTCGGGCACGTCCATGGCCTCTGCGTCAACCGATGGGGGCACGTACGGGGGCTGGCGCGGGGGCTGCTGATCGCGCGGCGGGCACTCGTACGCGCAGGGAGGCACCCACGGAGCCTCGTTGGGCGCTGGAGGGAGCGGGTCGCCCCACTCGGGGTCGTTGAGAGGCTGCGCTCCGCTGGGGGGAGGTGTCACGCGGGCCTCGATTCGAGCGAGCTCTGCGGGCGTCAATCGTCGGCACCCCGGAGGGACATCGGGGCACTCAAACTGGCTGGTTGGGCCGTCTCCTGGCTCTCGGTGGCAGCCGTAGACCGTGTCGAAGTACACGTCCTGCACGAGGTGCTTGTTTGCGACGAACGACGTGCAAATCCGCACGGTCTGCAAGAGCTCGGGCCATCTCCCGCGGCGCTGCACATCCATGCACACAGGCTCAGACTCGCGAAACGCTCGCGCGGGCGTGAGCCTCAGCGTGAGGTTCGGCACGTCGGGCAGCGGCGGCATCGCGAGCGTAAACGGCGGGGCAAAATGCTGCTCATCTTTGGGGCGATAGCGCAGCCCACCGATGACCGTCGTCACGCGATAGTCGGCCTCGGTACGTGGCGAGTGAAAGACGCGGATGTGGATATCCGGAGGCGTGTCGCACGCGACCGACAACAGCCCCAACCCTACGACGCCCACACGACCCACCCATGATTTCATGCGCACTAGTTTCGCCTCTGAGAGCGCTTATGTCCAGCGGTCTTTGGCTGTATCCGGCGACGTCGCCGGTTCGCTCAGGGTCGCAGCCGCTGCGGTGGATTTGCGAGCGAAGGGCACTCGTAGGCGCAGGGGGCGTCGCTGGCCGTGGAGGGCGCAGCGATCACGTCGCCCCAGCTTGTGTCTTGTGGTGTCCCCGTGCCGCGTGGAGGGCTCGCGGTCGCGCGCTCGAGCTCACGCAGGGCCGAGGCGCTCAATCTTGTGCAGCCTGGCGCCGCGATGGGGCACGCGACCTCGCCCAGGTTGGCGCGGATACAGAGCGCCTCCCAGTTGAAGTACACGTCCTGATGGACCTCGTGATACGGGTCAAACCGTGTGCAAATTCGCACGGTCTGTGAGCCTTCGGGCCAGCGCCCGCGGCGCTGCACGTCAAAGCACACCGCGTCGTACGTGGGCGACGCGCCGAGGGGCTGGAGGCGTAGCTCTAGATCGGGCGCGAGCGCGGGCTGACGCCAGCTAAACGGCGGGTTGGCGTGCGCGCTCACAGGGGTGCCCACGCGGCGGCCGCCGAGCACTGTCACCACGCGATAGTCTGCGTCGGTGGGCGGATGATGAAAGACACGCACGACGATCTCCGTGGGGCGTTGGCAGCCACAGATCGCGAGGTTCATCGCGACAAACATCAAGCGACCCGCCCAGGACTTCATACGCACGAGTGTTGCGCGTGAAGCGCGCGCTGTCTAGCCACTGCGACCCGGCGACGTAGCCGGATCGGCGCTATGGCGGTGCGATCGCGCACGCCGCGTCCGTAGCGTCAACATCACGTGACGCATCTTGCATGCAAATCGGCAGCATCGAATGCGGTTCACTGTCGCTCGTTTGGGTATCCGTGGCTGTGTCACGCGCGTCGCTTGCATCGCTTGCATCGCTTGCATCGCGGGCGTCGCTGGCGTCGGGTGTGTCTGGGTGTGCACGCACTTGTTGTGCAACAAGGGCAGGGCACTGATAGGCACAGACGCGCGGAGAGTCTTCGGGTGCCGTGTTGTCGAGGTCGCCCCAGTCTGGGTCGTGCACGAGCGCTGCGCTGGCCGGCAACGGGGCCGTGCTGTTCTCGAGGCGCGCTTGCTCGTGGGGTGGGGGCTGCCAGCAGTTGGGCGCGGGCAGCGGGCAGTTTGGCCCCGCGCGGCCGCCCAAGGGATCGCCGGGTCCAGGTGTCGACCAGCCGAAATACACGTCTTGAATTGCGCGCTGAGCAAATAAGAACTGCGTGCAAATTCGCACCGATTGCACACGCGTACTGCCGCTCGCGCGGCGCTGCACGTCGAGGCACAGCCGCTCGTACTCGTACATCGGCCCTGCTGGGATGAGCCTAAACTCGACGGCCGGGATCACCGCAAGCAAGCGCGTTGGGGTGGCCGGGCGGGCTGGGTCAAAGTGTGCGGTCAAGGCCGGCCCGATGCGCTGTCCCCGAAGCACTGTGACCACGCGAAAGTCAGCCTCGGTTCGTGGGTGTTGAAACACGCGCACGACGATCTCGGTGACTGGTTTGCAGGCGGAGACGAGCAAGCTCATCCCGACAAACACCGTGCGACCCACCCAGGATTTCATACGCACGAGTGTTGCGCGTGAAGTGCGCGCTGTCTAGCCCGAGGCAAACACCGCGATCGCACAACGGACGCTCAACCCCATGAGCACGAGCGACGAGAGCGCAAAGAGCGCAAAGCGCACGACGATGGTGTTGTTGAGCGACTGCCAGAGGCTGTGCATCACGCGAAGCAGCACAAAGGCCCACGCGATGAGCGCATCCAGTCCTGGATTTTGGCTGACCAACGCGAGCATGATCGCCACGGGGTAGAACAGCGTAGGCTGCTCAAACAGGTGGTTGTAGTTGTCGGCCTTGCGTCGCACTTCGGGCGGCAAGAGCGCCATTTGCTCACCGCGGACGGCGTTGGCGTCGAGCTTCATTTTGGCTTTGGTGATCGCTGGGATGCGCGTGGCGTACATCCAGGTCCACATCACAAAGGTCCACAGAACGAGCGCGATCGCAGGGCCCAAAAGTTCTCGGTGAAGCGTGATCATCGCGAGACGCTAGCACCGCGGATTGCGTCCACCGCGGGGCGAGAGCGCGCAGAGAATGCGCTAAGAAAGACAGCGCGCGAGCGTGGAGATCCAGCCACCGGTGGCGGGCTCTTGTCAGAGCTGCAATTGCGACCAGAGGCCCACGGTGTGAACGAGCAGACCGCCGGGGATCGAGATCATTTCGCTAGGGATTCCGCCCATCAAAGGTGCGTCACTGAGCGCGGCGGTGTAGCGAAGTTGGAGCTTGAGGTTGTTGCCAAACACATAACCGTTGAGCGCGAGGTCGTAGCTCTGTCGGTTGCTCGCGACAACAGACATGTTCGTGTGCACAACGCTCGCGCGTGCCGCGAGCTCAAGTCGCTGGGGCACAAACATCCAGCCCGCGGTGACGGTGGTGCCGAGCTCCATGTGGCGGTTGTCAAAGCCGTTGGGGCCGCTCGTGTGGCGGTCCCGTGCATAGCCCTCTGCCGAGAGATACACCCCCGCGACGTGCATCGTGGCCTCGAGCTCGACCATGAGCTGCCCTTCGCGATCGCGCTCGATCACCGTGGGCATGGTGGCGTCAGGTGTGCGCGTGGTGCCGTACTGGTTGTAAAAAGCGCTCGCCGCGAACTGCAGTCGCAGGGGCTGGTGTGCGTTGCTGAGGGCCGTGGTCTCTTCGGCGGCCATGCGCCCCAAAGGGTTGATCGCGATGCGCGCGGCGGGCATGAGCCAGGGCTGGTTGTTGCGGCCAAAGAGCGCACCGTTTCCGTTGAAAATGCCTGCGAAATACTCGAGTTTTCCGTTGAAGGGCGTCCCGAAAACGTAGGCGCCAATGTCACGATCCCAAGGGGGCATGAGGGGTGTGCCGGCGGGGCTCCCTTGCGCGACGGGGCCGTGGTTGCGAAAGAACAAGTTCGCGTCGCTGCGATCAAACAAGAGCGTCTTGTGCAGCCCAATGATCCACTGGCGCGAAATAGGCACTCGCGTGAGCCCTGCGCGCACACCGAACGCGTCCGTGGGCTGCGCTTCGAAGTACACATCTAGCAAGCGCGGCGAGGGCGGCACGGGCCCCATCGCAGCCGGTGATTGCTGCCCTGCAAACTCGATCTGCGTGAAATATCGCAGCCACGGAGCGCCCACAGTCCCCTGCAAAATCAGCCTCCCCAAGACAGGTACGAACTCAAGCGCCCGCGACGGATCGGGCGTGCTCGACGCCGAGAATCGCACCTGGGTGAGCACCCCCATGCGCATCGACCACGCGCGGTCGCGGGTGCGCACGAAGGCTCCTTCGCTCGGTGAGATCCCGGCCTCGTAGGGGCTCTCAGCGGCAGGCTGCACGGGAGTGGCTGCGGGCTGCGTCACCGGGAGCGTGTCGAGCGCGACGGGCTGCGATTGGGCGAAGAGCGTGGACGATGTCACGAGGACAGAGAAGAAGGTCAATCCCCACGCGAGGGATCGTCTCAAGGGGCTGAGCGCCATGGCGTGTGTGCCTCGCAGAGACTGTGCCAGCATTTAGCGCGCTGGCACACGGACGCGATGGACGAGGTAAAACACAGCACAACGTGGTTGCTACCGGTCTGGACGCCCTGCGCAATTTTGACCCAACAGGGGAGAAAATTCCCCGCGGACGAGCCGCCGCGGAGCGGGTGACCCGCGGCGGAGAAAAGCAAAAAGCCGCTGGGATTTCTCTCAGCGGCTCTCTGTCCCTACCTGGGTCTTGTGTGCGGCGGTGGAGCTGATCGGGGTCGAACCGACGACCTCGTGAATGCCATTCACGCGCTCTCCCAACTGAGCTACAGCCCCGAATAAGATCATCGGGTCAAAACCGCACCACACCGAAGGGAGCGGTGGTCTAACTCCCTCTTGTCACGGAGTCAACCTTGCAGTGAGGTCGATTTGCGCTTCGTCGCGATTGTGGGTGCTTTGAGAAGCATCCCTTAGGGCACGTGAGGCCACTGGGGGAGGGGGCCCTTGCCAGCGGCCCGCGAGAGGTAGTCTCCGGCGATGTTCGCGCTCTCGAGGATGGTCAACAGGCCCGACCCCGGGTGCGTCCCTCCGCCGACATAAAAGAGCCCGTCGATGTCTGGGCTCTGCACGCGAGGCCGCGCCGCGCCGAGCTGGAGCCACGTGTGCGAGAGGTTAAACACAGCACCCCGCGCGACGTTAAAGTCATCGCGCCAGGTCTCTGCGGTAAACACACGCTGCGCGCGGATGTGAGAGCGCACATCGCGGATCCCGACCTTCTCGAGCCACGTCGGGATCTTCTCGGTCATGACCTCTTCGGCGCGCTTCCAGTCGATGTCCCGGCTTGTGTTCGGCGTGGGGACGAGCACGTAGAGGGTGCTGTGCCCTTGGGGTGCTCCGGACGGATCGGTGGGCGTGGGGTTGCACACGTAGAAGGGCGGATCGACGGTGTCCAGCGTGCGGTCTTCGATCGCGTCTCGGTCGGTTCTGCGTGCAGATTCGCTGAGATAAATCATGTGGTGCGGCAGCTCGTCGTACACGCGGTCGAGCCCGAGATAGAGCATCATCGTGCTGCACGAGTACTTGCTGTGTTCGAGCACGGTGTCACTCGTGCGGCCCATCCGGCGGTAGCGTGCGGGCACGAGGTTCTTGGCGGCCCAGGGGAGGTCTGCGTTGATGACTACGGCGTCGGCCTCGACGCGCTCGCCCGAGGTCAAGATCACGCCGCGCGTGCGTGGGCTCTTGCCGGGGACGTCTTCGACCCACAGCTGTGCGACCGGCGTGTTCATCACAAACGTGGCTCCGAGATCTTCGGCGCAGCGCTGCATTCCGCGCGCGAGCGCACGAAAACCGCCCGCGACATGCCACACCCCGAACGCCAACTCGATATACGGAATCACTGAAAAAACACTCGAACAAGTCGTCGGGTGCAGACCAAGATACTTCGACGGATACGCGAGCGCGTACGTGATCCGGTCGTCGTCAAACGCGCGGTCCAGCTGCTTGTACAGAGACTCCCACGGGCGATACGGCAGCGTCGGCAAGAGCCTCAGCGGGTTGTAGTAGTCCAGCGAGTCTGCTGGGTGCGCGATAAACTTCTCGTACGCGATCCGGTACTTGCCCTCGGACTCGGCCATCCACGCGCGAAACCGATCGCCCCTGCCCGCACTCAGCGCCTCGCAGTTGCGCGCCATCACCTCGGGATCGCGAGAGGTCTCAAGCGAGGTCTGGTCCCAAAAGTGAAGCTTGGTGCCCGGCTCAAGAGGCATGAGCGTGACGTAATCCGCAAGGGATTTTCCGGCTCGCGCGAAGAGCGCCTCGTAGATCCCAGGCAGCTGCAAGATCGAGGGCCCGGTGTCTACCGTGTACTCGTTGTCTTGGCCAAACGTCAGGCCCTTCATGCGCCCCCCAGGGATCGCGTCTTTCTCCAAGACGGTCACCGTAATCCCACGTCCGGCTAAGTTAATCGCCGCTGCGAGTCCGCCAGGGCCCGCGCCTACAATCACCACATGCATCGTTGTGTCCTGTGCGATGCGTCCCACAAGCAGCCCGTTGCGCGCAACTCATGCGTGCCTGCGTGCATCGCAACGCATGCGCTACGATGATCCACGCCATGTCGCCTGAGCTCACGATGGTTGCTTCGCCCGAGAGTGACATACAAGCTGGTTTTTTGCAGTCCGTTGCGCTGTTAAAGGGGCGCATGTTCTGCGTGCTCTCGGGGGCTGGGATCAGCACCGAGAGCGGCATCCCGGACTACCGTGGCCCCGAGAGTTCTCAGCGCGTGCGCACGCCCATCCAGCACCACGCGTTTGTCACGCAGGCCAGCACTCGTCAGCGCTACTGGGCACGCGCGACCTTGGGCTGGGCGCGGTTCTCGAATGCGCAGGCCAACGCGGGCCACCGCGCGCTCGCGACGCTCGAACGCCAGGGAAATGTGCGTGGGCTCATCACGCAAAACGTAGACCGATTGCATCAGCAGGCAGGGCATCGTGACGTGATCGAGCTGCATGGCGCGCTCGCCGACGTGCGTTGCCTCGTGTGCGCCCACCACGAGAGCCGCGAGTCAGTGCAGTACCGGCACCTGTTGCTCAATCCGGGCTGGCTTGATCTGTGCGCGGCGATGGCCCCCGATGGAGACACGGATCTAGATTCGTCAGTGATTTCGCAGTTCATCGTCGCCGATTGTCTTCGCTGTGGCGGAGCGCTCAAGCCCGACGTGGTCTTCTTTGGGGGCAACGTCGCGCGCGCAGTCGTAGACGCCGCGATGGCGTGGGTCGAGGCCAGCGACGCGCTGCTTGTGGTGGGCACTTCGCTCACGGTGTTTTCGGGGCTTCGGTTTGTGCGTCACGCGCACGCGAAGGGCAAAGCCATCGTCGTGATCAACCGCGGCGTGACACGCGGGGATCCGCTCGCGGATGTGCGAGTCAACGCCTCGGCCGGAGACGCGCTCACTGCGTTGGCGTCGGCGCTGGCGTAGCTTGTTGTGCCTGCGGAGGCAGCACGACCATCCGGCCCACGAGCGCGCGCCGAGTGGCGTCGGTGGCGCTCTCTGGGGTCACGAGCATGCGCTCGTTTGCCCTGTAAAATCCCAGCGAAAAAGTGTATTCGCCTGGCGCGAGATCCGCGGGTAAGTTCACAGTCCAGCGATCGCGAAGCCACTGGCCTGGTTGCCAGCGCGCCATGGGATAGACGCCCTCGATCACTTCGTGGTCGAGGTTGCGCGCCATGCGGCTCCCCGTCAGGTGCGCGAACATGTCCCAGCTGGCTTCAATGCGCTTGAGGACCTCAAAGTGCACGACCAGCGTCATGGACTCGCCCGCGCGCACGGTGTCGGGACCGTCCCAGCCCGCGACGCGGACGACGTCGCCAATGTGGATCTCGGTGGGGTGCTGCGGGGTCGGTCGAGGGCGCCCAGGTGCGATGATTCCAAACGACATTCGCTCTGAAAAATCAGGGCTCAGTGAGTGTGAAGCGGCCGTGCGTTCGAGCTCTTCGAAGAGCGAGTCACAGGGTGCACCCGCTGCGGTCCCAAACAGATCGTGGACCTCGTGCGGGTCCAGATCGAGGTCGTAGCACTCGCGGGTAGACTCGGGGCTCTGGTTCCACAAGACGTGGTAGCGACGCGACGCGATCGCCCACCGATGGACCGAGCCATCATAGGTCACCTCTTGCACCGCGCGCCCGTCGGCCTCGCGGCGGCGGCCATCCAAGAGCCCCAGCGTCGTGCGCCCGAGCATCGTCGTAGGCTCTGTGATTCCCGCGAGATTCGCTAGCGTCGGCGCGATGTCTACGTGGCTCACCGGCGTGCGCAGCGCGCGAGGTGCGATCCCCGGGATGCGCAAGAGCAGCGGCACCCGCGTCTGGGCTGCGTACAAGTGATAGCCGTGGAGGCTCACGTTGTGCTCTCCAAAGCCCTCGCCGTGATCGCCCGTGAGCGCGACGACCGTGCGATTCCACTGTCCGTTGTTGCGAAGGGTGTCGAGCAAGCGCCCCACGTGTCGGTCGGTAAATGCGACCTCGCTGTCGTAGCGATCGACAGGTTCGTCGCCAAACGACGGCGTGATCCCGTCGTTGTGCGAGACGTACGCGTGGTGTGGATCAAAGAAGTGAACCCAGAGAAACCAGCGCTGATTTTGATGCGAAGAGACAAACTCGATGGCGTCGTCGGCGACCTGTTGCGCGGACGTTCCGAGGGACTCTTGCGGGCCGTTGACCTCGGTGTGAAGTGAGATCCATCGGTCGTTGTACAGGTCGATCCCGCGCTCGTATCCGCGACGATCTCCGCGAGCAAAGTACGGGATGCTGTAGATCGCTCCGGTGAAATATCCCTGCCCGTGCAGCATCTCTGCGAGCGTGCTTTGCCGAGACGAAAACCGAGGCCACCAGATCGAGCGGTCCCAGTCGATCGTACGCGGCCATCGCCCCGTCGCGATCGCAGGCATGGACAAGCGTGTCGAGGGCGCGTTCGCAAATGCCCTGTCAAATCGCACGGATTCGCGTGCGAGTCGGTCCATCGCGGGGCTCGTCGGGCGCGTGTACCCGTAGGCTCCAAGGTGGTCTGCACGCAGCGCGTCCACCGTGATGAGCAGCACGTTGGGCTGCGAAGGTGCTCCCCTGGGCAATGACACCATGGGCTGTGCCTCGGGAAATCCCACGCGGTTGTCTTCTCCGTCGCAGTCGCTGTCGATCCCGTCGCCTGGCCAGTCTGCTGCGCCGGGGTGGATCTCTGGGTCATCGTCGCGACAATCGCCGCCCGAAATCCAGCGCGGATGACCATCCCCATCGCGGTCCAACGCACGACGAATCACCCGCAGCGCGAGCTCGGTCGAGGGCGCCCGAAGCGCGATCAGCTTGCGTGCCGACTCGTTGCGCTCGACGACGAACAGTAGCCCGCTGGACACCAGCACCGAGACCAGCACGAAGGCGATCTGTGCGCGTCGCGAGGCGAGCCCACGATGCCACGGCGAGACCAATGGACGCACGAGCACGACCGCGACGAGCCACACGAGCATCCCCCACGGGATGAGCGCCCACGCGTCGCGACTGGCCCAGAGTGCCAGCGCGCTGAAGAGCGCGATGTAGCTGACAATTCCCACGCGAAGTAGCCGCTTGCTCGCGCGCTCAAAGAGCCCTCGGGCTGCCACTCCGCCGAGGATGCAGAGCAACGCACCGAGCGTAAGCGAGAGCTGAACCACACGATGTCCATGCCCCCTCAGCGGCCACGATTGTGTGTAGCCGATGGCAAAGAGCCCTGTGCTCGCGATGAGCCCGACAAACAGCGCACGCAGGACCGACGCATCACGCACTGTGAGCTCACCCCGAGGCTCGTCCGGGGGCTGTACGGCTTGCTTGCGGCTCAGTGCCGACAGCAGCCGCGCTGTCACGCGCGCGATGCCCCATACGGTCAGGGTCATGGCCCCAGCGCACACCCCGAGTAGCAGCGAAGAGAGCGCGCGGTGATGCCTGGTTGCGACGAGAGAGGTAATTCGATCTGCGATTGTGCAGGTAATCATCAGGGTTGCGGTCCACGCGGCCACGCGAGCCCAGCGCGTGAGCGGGGCCTCGGCGCGCCAGCAAAGGGCCGTCACCATCGCAGACCCTAGCGCGCCAAGCAGCGCCCCGAGGAGCGAGTTGCAGCTCGCCGCGAGCACCACAGTGCAGAGCATGACGAGGGGAGGGCTGGCCCCTTGGCCGAGCACGTAGAGGCCCTCGAGGAGGCCCGCGATGAAGCCAAGGATCCAGCCAAGGGATGCCCCTGGAGGCCAGTGGGCTTTGCGACCTTGGGTTCGCGCCCGGATAGGAGATTGCGCCATAAAAGCTCACACGCTCTGTCGGTGGACGCACTGTCGAGAGGACGGTGCGTAGAGCTGTGTGACCTGTCGCAAAGAAGCCTTCGATCAAGGAGCCCGAGGGCTCTCCGAGAGATCGTAAAGTGCTGTCTTTTTGCAGAGATTGTCTCTCTGTGGCGATGTGCAACACTCGGTAAAAGCCGAGCGATTCTGGAGACTAAGGGCGCGAGCCGCAGGCGCCTGCGGGGCGTGCGGAGAGAGGCATCGCGGCGACGGTCGCGCGGACGGCGGTGAAGCGTGCCCCGATGCCGATGTTGCCAAAGCGCGGTGGGCGCGCGTTGCCGAGGGCACAGAGCCCCATGGCGGAGCCGGGCGTGGGCAGAGGCTCTTCGAGGTCGCAGAAGTCTGCGACGAGCGGGCCCGCGAGCGAGGCGAGCAGCGGGTTCATCGCGACGAGGCCATCGTAGAATTGGCCTCCGCGGGCGTAGCCACCGAGGTTGCCAGAGGCCAGGGTGGTCTCGGTGAGGTCTGCGCGGATTTGGGTCGAGAGCACGTCGAGGACGAGCCCAGGTGCCGCGGGGAGACGCAGGGTCGCGCCCGAGAGCGCTTGCACGCGGCCGTCGACAATTCGCGCGCGGAGCGAGAACCGCGCCTGTGCGATGTCCATCGTGCCGGGCAAGAGCGCCTCTTGGGCGATGGCGTACTGGCGGTCGGGCAGGACGCTCGTGCAGTTGCTCGAAAACGTGGCAAATGCCTCGTAGATTTTGATCGTGACGGCCGGATCATTCGTGAGGTCGTCGACGTCGGTCACTCGGATGACGAACACGTTTTCGCTCTGCGTGACGCGACGTTGGGTCTCGGCGCGGACGTTCATTCCGAAGCCCATGATGGTGTCGGCGATGGCGGGGAGCTGGTTGTCTACGCCGCCGCGACAGCCGACGCCGGGTACGCACATGCTGCCTGGGGCCGTAGCGCGTCCGGTGGCGGGATCGAGGGCCATTTCGCTCGCGTTCTGGTCGCTGTCGAGGGACGACACCGCGTCGCCCTTCATGCACGATCGCGGCGTCGAGCCGCTGGTGTGCGAGTAGATCCCGTCGATGTTAAACCCTGCGCGCGTGGGGCTCCGGGTCTCTTCGATCGTGAGTGTATCGAGCACAAACACCAGCGTTCTCCCTGTCTCTGGCTCAAGCGGAACGACCACGTCCGCCGCCGCATCGCTTGCGTCCGACACCGCTGCGCCGTCACTTGCGCTCAGCGTGTCCGGCACGTTGGCCACATCCGGCGACGTCGCCGCCTCCATCGCCGCGTCCATCGAAGCATCCGGCGACGTCGCCGCCTCCATGCTGTGATCTTGCGCGACGGCGTCGACGCGGTCCGCCAGCGAGGCCTCGGGAAACGTGGGCGGGCTCGAACACGCGCTCGTCAACAGAATGGGCAAAAATACCAGCGATACACCAAGGTTTTTCAAAGCATCCTCGCTTCGTGCATCGTCGCTGCACGGCGATTGAGAGTGAAGATTGCGCGTCTTGAAGCATGCGAAGGGTAGCTCACCTTGAGGTCCGATGGCTCCACGGCAATCTTGATCTGCGACATTGTCGCGCTCGCGCTAGATCAGGGCATGCGTGAGAGGTGCACGGCGGTGTACGCTCTGGATACTTATGAAACATTGCGCGAGAATTTGCTTAGGATTGACGTTGTTTCAGCTGGGGTGCGGCCTCGTCCGAGAGCCTCGGTTTGTGGTCCGCCGCGAGCGCGACGCTGCCGCGCTGAGCGACTCGAGCCTCGAAGACGACGTGAGCGACGCAAGCGACGGTGGCGTGATCTCGAGCGACGCAAGCGACGGTGGCGTGATCGTGGTGGAGGCTGGAGTCGCTTGTGTTGGACCGATGCGTTGCTACACGGGGGCTGTGGGGACCGAGAGTGTTGGACGCTGTCAGGTCGGCACACAGCTGTGTGAGTCCGGTACGCTCAGCAGCACGTGTCTTAACCAAGTTCTGCCGAGCCCAGAGGTCTGCAATGGGCTCGACGATGACTGTGATGGGAGCGTAGACGAGGGCCTAGCGATCCCGTCCTGCGGCGTGGGAGCCTGCCGACGGACCCCCACGTCGTGCACGCAGGCGTGCGTGCCGGGTGTCCCGATGGTGAGCGATTCGTGCGGGGCCGCGCCAGCGGATCTCAACTGCAACGGCGTGGTGGGCGATGGGTGCGCGTGTGTCTATGTGTCGAGCGACGCGACGGCGACCGATGCGAGCGCGTGCGGTTCTTCAGCGCTCCCCTGCCGAACGATCAATTGGGCGATTAATCGCGCGGCCATGACGCCTGGGCGCTCGGTCTGCGTGATGGGCCCCAGCGGGTGCGGCACGGGGATGCCGATCAGCCGCCTGATGCCGTTCTCCGAGTCCGTCATCATGCGCAACGGGGTGCATGTGATCGGAGGCTACGACGGCGCGCTTCGCTACGGCACCCTGTGCGAGGCTGTGATCGAACCCCCACGTGCGGCGACTGCCGCGTTTGCCGTGGCGTTTCCTGCGAGTGTCTCGGACCCAACCTTGCTCAGCGGTCTGACCCTGCGCGGACCGACGCGCGATGGCACGCCGGGGACAGTGAGCGTTGGGCTCTTCATCGAGGGCCGTGGCGCGCGTGTGAGCGACAACGTGATCTCTGCAGGACGCGCTGCCTTAAGCACTGGCGTGAAGGTCGCGACGGGCTCTAATGACGCCGCGGGAGTGCCCTTGTTGCTACGCAATCGCATCGAGGCTGCGGCGGGAGGCAACGCTGCGGACGTATCCACGGGGCTGTTTGTCGAGCGCTCTGCCATCGAGGTCGACTCAAGCTGCAGGTCGCTGGATACGCAGGGCCGCTGCAGTCAGCCCTGTGGCCCTTCGGGCCCAGAGATTCGTGGCGTGCAGCTTGGGCTGATGGGCGATGGGAGCGTGTCCGCGGTGCGGCTCGTGAATGCGAGCAACACACGGATCTCACGGTCGGCGATTTGCGGGGTCTCGACGGGGTCCAGTGCTGAAGCGATCGGAGTTCACATTGCGGGCAATTCAGCAGGGATTGTCATCGAGAAGAGCAACATCGGCGCGGCCTCCCGTTCAGAAGCGAGCGGGGTCTTCTTGGACGACTGCCAATCCACATCCGAGCGTGGACCGTTTCTTGTGGACAACCCGCGGATTTCGGCGGGCACTTTGGGGACGGGTGAGTCGTACGGTGTGCGCTCGCAGGGGCCCAATTGTCACACCCGCATCGCGCGCAACACAGCGATCTTTGGCAACGAATACGGACTGCAGGGCAGCGCCATAGGGATCCAATGCAGGCAAGCCAGTCCCTGTGTCATTGCGAACAATGGACTGATCGCGGGCAGCGTCGCGGGGACCCTGCTGAGCGCGACAGGTGTGGACTGTGTAGACCCTGGTTCGTGCGCGAGCATCGAGGGCAACGGCGTGGTCGATCCGGCGATGCGAGAGTCTGGCATCCTCGGTGGCCACGCCAACGCGAGCATTGGTTTGCGACTGCTCAACGCGTCCCCGCGGGTGCGTCGCAATGTCATCACGAGCGGCCAAGGCATCGTGTCAGGACATGGCGTTGAGCTCCTCTCGAGCGCAGCGACCCTCGAGAGCAACGTAGTCATCGCGCGCTCGTCGTTGCCGCTCACCGGGGCTGCGCCAGCAGATTTGGCTGGTGTTTTCGTGGCTGGATCGGGCGCGGGAGAGTGGGTGTTTCAGTCCAACTCCGTCGACGTTGTGCAAGCGGCTGCGTGCGTCTCAAGCTCGGCCGTGAGCCTCGGAGCGCGTCTGGGCCACACCAACCCTCTCGCGCCCAGAGGCGTCCTGCACAACAACATCTTGTCGGTCACGAGTGTGTGTCGCGACGGGGTGGTCGTGCGCGAAGAGGCCACGCGACATGACCCACGCGTTGTCCAAAACAACGACCTCGTCGCGATCGGCCTCGGGGTCTCGCTCTATCGTGACGGCGCCAGTCGGTCGCTCACGCTCGCAGAGATCAACGCCCTCGGGGCGCTGTTCTCGGGCAACTTCGCGATGGCGCCTGGCTTCGCCACGGGGACCTACCGACTGACTCCGAGCTCGCCCTGCATTGACACTGGGATCTTGGATACCGCTACGCAGGATTTCGACGGGCGGGCGCGCCCTTTCTATGTCCGTCAATTGCCAGGCTTTGACGTCGGGGCGTTCGAGTTTCGTCCATAACGCTCGCGCATTTGCGGCCGTGCACGCCGAAGATCGCGGCGTACACTGCGAGGCCGCCACGTGCCCTCCGAGCCCCAAGACCCAATGTCAGAGTCATCTCCGTTTGTACTGCAAATTTTCTCGCGAATTGACGAGGTCCCTGCTTCCGCGTGGGACGCACTTCACGGCGAAGAAGACTCGCCCTTTGTCGAGCACGCGTTCTTGTCCGCGCTCGAGTACTCGGGCTGCGTAGGAGGACGCAGCGGGTGGACCCCCTCTCACTTGACCTTCTGGCGCGACAATGAGCTCGTCGCCGCCGCGCCCGCGTACATCAAAACCAACTCCGAGGGCGAGTTTGTCTTTGACCACGGCTGGGCCGACGCCGCGTCGCGCGCAGGCATCGCGTACTATCCCAAGCTGGTGCTCGCCGTGCCCTTCTCGCCGGTCACAGGGCGCCGTCTGTTGCGTCGCGAGGGGATCGCGCTCTCTGAGGTCGCGCAGCTCGTCCACGCGGCGTGTACAGAGCTTATGCGTGCGCTCCAGTTGTCCTCGACGCATGTGCTCTTTTGCACCGAGCAAGAGTGCGATGCGCTCGAGGCTGCCCAGTTCGCGCGACGCGAAGGTGTGCAATTTCACTGGCACAACGAGAACTACAAGACCTACGACGACTTCTTGGCGCGCTTCTCGTCCAAGCGCCGCACGGCTCTCAAGCGCGAGCGCGCGCAGGCCGCGCGGGACAAGATCACCGTCGCGACGGTCGCGCCGCAAGACCTGGTGACCCCGACGCGTGCGCGAGAGATTCACCAGATTTATGCCAGCACCGTCGACAAGTTCATGTGGGGTCGGCGCTATCTCAACGAGCGCATGTTCGCGCGGCTCTTAGAGACCTGGGCCCATCGCATTCAGTGGGTCGAGGCGCGCAACGAGGCCGGTGATCTGATCGCGGGCGCGTTCAATGTCTCGCGCGGATCCAAGCTCTATGGACGCTATTGGGGCGCGTCTGAAGAGCACGCGTTTTTGCACTTCAATGTTTGCTATTACCACGGGATCGACGAGGCAATTCGCAAGGGATTCTCTGTCTTTGAGCCCGGCGCAGGGGGCGAGCACAAGCTCGTCCGGGGCTTTGATCCCACGCGCACTTTCTCGGCCCACTTGCTCAGAGACCCGAGGCTCGATGACGCCGTGCGAGCCTTCTTGCGACGCGAAGTACCTTCTCTGCGCGAGGCCATCGCGCGCGAGTACGCCGAGTCTCCACTCCGTCGCCGCGACTGTTAGTGCGTGTGCTCGCTGCGGATCACAAAGCGCGCGGCCCCCTCGTGTGAGTCCGTCTGCTCCGCCAAGACCTCAATCGGGTGCTGTCGCCCACGGTACCGAATGCTCCCGACGATGCGCCCCTGCGTCGGGCTCAGCACCTCGACGCTGCGCTCTTCGAGCACGTATTCGCCCGTCGAAGCCGCCCATAACATCTCGGGCAAGACGTCTTCGTACGCGAGCACATCCCAGGCAAAGAGCGCCCGCATGGCCTGCGCGTGAGCGTACGCTTGCGTGCGATTTTGCTCGGTCATCGCGTTCGAGAAGCCCGCATAGTGCGCGAACACCCGCGAAGAGAGCGCTTGCAGCGGCGCGCCCTCGCTCACACCCATCCGCGTGTACCTCTCGCTCCCAAGCTGCGCGATGAGCGTCCGCCCCGAGTGATCTCGAGGGTTCCAGCCCGCCCTGAGCACCACCAAGCTCCCATCAGGCCCGCGGTCCAGGGTGACGCCTACCGCGTCGTCTGTGGCCAACCGCAGGCCCTCAGCGCTCGCTCCTTGGGGGTCAAACATGGGCCACACCACCAGCGCAATGCGCGTCCCAAACCTCGCCCCACAGAGCGGCAAGAGCGTCCGCTGCGCAAAGCTAGGATGCTCCGCGAGAGCGGCCAAAATCTCGGGGTCGTCGAGCTGCCCCACGCGCGCTCGCGCAGGCTGAATCGCCCGCACACTGACCGACGATGGGTCTGCGATCGGCGCGCGATCACGCGATGCACAGCCCTGCGCGACGCACGCGAAGACGCCTAGCGCGCACGCCCTCCACGCTCGGTTCATCGGCCTCCGCGAGCGATCGCGATCTGCGCGTACAGGTCTCGCAGCTGGGTCGCGTCTTCTTGCGACAGGTGGATCGCGTCAAGTCGTAGCGTGCCTTTGACTCGCGCGCGCTTCGAGACTTCGCTGCCAAATGACTGCTCAATCGCGCCGTTGAGCTTGCTCGCGAAGAGCAAAAGATCCAGCACGCTCTCTCCCTTGGCGCTCGCCTCGAGCACCGCCGCGCGTACGCACTCCATCGCCAACGCGCGCGCGTCACGCTCGCGTGCATCATCGAGCGCGGGGCCATCAAAGGTCACCGTGGCCTCGGGACACACGGTCGCGCCCGTCGGAGCATCCGTCATATCCCCCAGCGAAATAACCCACGGATCGCGCGCGATGGCCGGCCCCTCTAAGATCACCGGGGCAGGGGCTGCGGGTGTCACAGCCCGCGCAGCCGTCGCGGTCGCAGGCGGGGGCGCAGGCGCGGGTGCGGGCGCTTGTGTGGGGGGATCGAGCAGCTCGAGGGCGAGCACTGAGACCACGCCCTGGGCGCGAAAGTGCTGCATAAACACTGGGGCAACGAGCGCGTTTACGTCGGTGTTCCAGTACGAGAGCATGGACGAGAGCTCGGTGAGTGGGCGTCTAAAGCGGCTGAGTGAGGCAAAGCACGCCTGCCCGAGCCACTGTTGCATCGTGGCGACTTCGCGCGCGTCGATGCCGTGTCCAACAAATTGCCCGCGCAATCGCAGGAGATAATTGCGACCCGAGACCGGGTCTCGCACCGGCTGTTGGTCGACAAACGTGAGGGTCGTGGGCGCTTGCATCGGTGGGCTCGTGAGGGGCGTGAGCGCTACTTCAGCGGCTTCGAGGTGTGCTCTTTGCCGTCAAAGCGCAAAAGCGTGGTCTTGCCTTCAATCGTGGTCTGCAAGAGCGCTGGGCGACGCCAGACGCGCACGACGTTCTCGAGGGTCCGTTTGGCCTTCTCGACGTCGAGATCGACGCCTTGATGACTGTGAGACAGAAGCAATTCTGCTCGGTTTTCGTGGTTCGCGTTCTCGACGTGGATAAACGGACTGCCAAAGTTCGTGATCTGAAACAGCAGCTTCTCTTTGACCTCGCGAAACGCGCGCGAATCAATCTCAAAGCGGTCGTTGCGCTGGCTCCAGCCAAACGAATACAGCTTTTGCTCGGCGACAAAGTCTGGGGTCAAGAACTCATCGATGAAGGTCACGTCGGTGTAGTGCGCGCGCACTTCGAAGATCTTGCGGCGGCCTAGGTCGAGCTTCTTGTCCCAATTTTTGCGCTCGACGAGAACATCACACTCTTCCCATTCGCGGCCAAATTGCCCGCGATTCCATCGCTCTTCGATGTGCCTGTAGAGCTCAACGCCGAGCTTGTACGGGTTGAGCCTCCCGCCCGCGGTGGACATCACGCTCGCGTTGCGGTCTGCATAGTCCACGATCTCAGAGCCGTCCGCGGCGAAGCCGGTCATGATCTTCGAGTGCCAGTAGCTGGCCCAGCCCTCGTTCATGATCTTGGTCTGCGCTTGGGGCCAGAAGTAGTACGCCTCGTCTCGAACGATCTCGAGCAAATCGCGCTCCCAACGCTCAAGCGGCGCGTGCTCTAAGAAAAACCAGAGCACGTCTTTCTCGGGGCGCTCAGGAAACTTCTTCGCGCGGTCGCGCTCTTCTTCGAGCTGTTTGCGCTCGGCCGCGAGGGCCTTGGGCGGGTTGACAAACGACTGCATGTACTCACTCGCAGCGAAGCGCGTGACCTCGACCGGGCCCTGCTCTTCGTCCTCGAGCTTGGTCCGCATGCGCCCCTCGAGCATGCGCCCGTGCGGATCAATGAGGTTTTCGAGCGATAGACACACATCGAGAAAGCTCTCGACCGCTTCGATCCCGTGGCGCTCGATGTGCCGTCGCACGCGGGTCGCGTGGTTGGCAAACGCGTCGATCCATTTGCGCGAAGGGAGGCTGTCGGCGCGCGAGACCACCATGTCTTCGGCGCTGTGGGGCGTCCGGCGATCTTGGTCGGTGATCATGAAGGCGAAGTTGTTCTTGAAGAAATCGTTGTGACCGCAGACGTGGGCCATGACGAGCTTCTGGTCTACGAGCGAGTTGCCCTCGAGCAGGTAGGCCACCGCGGGGTTGTTGTTGATCACCATCTCGTAGATGCGTGACAGCCCCCACTCGCCGGATTTCTTAAGCCGCTCGTAGTCCATGCCCCAGCGCCAGTGTGGATATCGCGTGGGAAATCCCCCGTAGGCTGCGACTTCGTTCATCTCGTCGAAGGACAAGACTTCAAACACTTGCGGAAAAAAATCGAGCCCGAGCTTGCGCGCGTGGTCCTCGATTTTTTGCTGCCAGTCCGAGAGATAGAGCGGCAACTCGCGTTGGGTTCCAAAGGCCATGGTGTGCGCTAGCGCCCCTTCCCGAGAAAGGTCTTGATAGAGTCAACGATGCTGTCTTTGTCACGAATTTCGCTGGTCACAACGCGCTCGTCGGTGGCCCACTGTTCGCGCAAATCTTTGATGAACTGCCCGCTCCCGTAGGGGCTCTCGACCTGGCCATAACAGAACATGTTGGACACCGGCAGGATGTTCTCACGCAGGATCTTCATGCAGAGCGTGGTGTCATCGACGCTCCAGTTGTCACCGTCCGAGAAGTGAAACGGATAGATGTTCCACTGCTGATGCGGAAACCGATCGTCGAGGATTTGTGCACACAATTTGTATGCGCTCGAGATCATCGTGCCCCCGGATTCTCGCGTGCGAAAGAACGTGTCGCGGTCGACCTCGCGCGCTGCCGCGTCGTGCGTGATGTACACGCTCTCGATGCCCTTGTACTGGCTGCGCAACCACGTATCGAGCCAAAATGACTCAATACGGACGATCTCTTTTTGCTCGTCACCCATCGAGCCCGACACGTCCATCATGTAGACAATCACCGCGTTCGCCACCGGCTGAGTGGCTACCTTCCAGCTCTTAAATCGCTTGTCATCCCGCGTCGGGACGATCATCGGGCGCTCAGGGCTGTACACGCCCGACGCGATCTGTCGCTTCAGCGCCTCGCGAAACGTCCGCCGAAAATGCTTGAGTGACTCCGGTCCCGTCCGACGGATCCCGGTGTACTTTTCTTTGCTCGCGGCGATCTGTTGTTTTCCACGGTTTTCGATCCGCGGAAGCTGCAGCTCTTCGCCCAAAATCTGCGCGAGCTCTTCGAGCGAGACCTCGACCTCGAGCGCGTGGTCGCCCTCGTTTTGGCCCGCTTTTCCGTGACCGTGGCCGTCCCCTTCGCCCTCGCCTTCGCCCTCGCCAATGGGGTCGCCAGGCTTGCCCGAGCCCTGGCCTACGCCCCCGGCGCTCTTGTCTCCAAACCGAAACCGCGGGACGTCAATCTGCGGCACTGGGATCGACACTTTGTCTTGACCCTGCCGCGCAATGAGCTCGCCGTTCGAGATGTATTTGCGAAGATTCTCTCGCACGCGACCCCGCACAATGTCGCGAAAACGCGCGTGATCCTGATCGATGTTGAGCGCCACAGACAAGAGACTAGCGCACTCTCTCGCGATGGCGCGCGCGATCGCGCAACGCGGTCACCGCAGACCGCATTCGTGCACTTTCGCAGCGCCGCCGCGGGTGTACGCTGTGACGCTTCTGAACGAGCCTATAGTTTCGTGAGTGAGAACCTAGACAGACCCATGATGGACGATACGCAGCGACCTACCTTCGACCCCAGCACGCAGCTGCCCAGTGAGCGTGGGATCTTTGGCCTCCCCCACTCGGTCCAAGAAGCGCGCGTCATCGTGCTGCCTTCCCCGTTTGCGGCGACGTCGCCGGGTGGGCACGCTTCGAGCGGTCCAGAGGCTCTTCTCAAGGCGTCGCGTCAGGTCGAGCGCGCCGATCCTGAGCTGGGATCAGTCTTCGAGCCCGGAATCCACATGCTCCCGACGCCCGAGGCGGTCACGCGATGGCACGTCGATGCCCGTGAAAACGCTAAAAAAATACTCGCCGTAGACGGTGACATCCTAGACTCGCCTGCGCTCATCGCGGCGCTCTCCCGGGTCAATATTCTCGCGCAAAACACACACGAGTGGGTCCACGACACGACGCGCTTCATGATCAAGCAAGGCAAGCTCGTCGCGGTCGTCGGCGGCGACCCGAGCGTCGCCTTCGGCACCATTCGCGCCCACGCCTCGCGAACGACCAACATGGGAGTCCTTCATGTGGGGCCCTGCGCAGGTCTGCTGCGCGCGCACATGGGCTTTGCGCCATCGCATCGCTCGCTCAACATCGACGTGCTCGACAACATCGTCGGAGTGCACAAAATCGTCCACGTGGGTGCCAACGCGATCGAGGCCGAAGAGCGCGCGGTCGCCCATCCATCGGACGCGCGTGTGGTGCTCTTCTCGGCGCTCGAGCTCGAGTATGCGCGGCTCGCCGGCGAGACCTTGATGGCACAATGCGAGCGAATCATCGCGCCGTTGCCCAACAAGGTCTTCGTTGCGCTCGACATGAGCGCCCTCGCTGAGGCCAGCTCAGGTCTGCACGATTCGCCCGCAGCGTTTGGTCTCACGTGGAGCCAAATGCGGTTCTTGCTCCGTGCTCTCCATCGGTCAGGGCGTGTCGTCGTCGGCGCATCCGTCTCGGACATTGTGCAGGGCCCCCACGGAGAGAGCCGCTGCGCTGCGATCGCGGCGCGCGCGCTCTATGCGCTCATCGGCTGGATGCTCGTGGGCAAGGGTCTGCTCGATTCGCCCCGCAGCATCGGCTAGCGCAACGTGCAACCCGGCGACGTCGCCGGAATCTCGGCGACGTCGCCGGAATCCTTCCCGCGGTCCCCCACTCGTGCACAGAGCCCTGTCGGGCAACTCGCCTACTGAGACGCGCGTGAGCGTCGTGCGCGGCGTCGCGCGGTGAGCACCAAGCCCATCGCGCAGAGCCCTGCCCACATGCTCGCGTTGCGTGTGTCAGGCGTGGTGCCCGCCGTCGCCACACGGCACGCACACGCGCCGTCGCCAGTGAGCACACCGGGCGCTGTGGAGCCGTCTGCCGAGGCGTCCATCCGGTTGCCTGCGTCGCCCGAGATGCTCGCGTCTGCGCTTGCGTCAAAGCCTGCCTCTGCGCCTGCTTCGGCGCTCGCGTCGACGCCCGCGTCCGATGTTGCGCGCGCCATGCACACACCCACCGCGCGGTCGCACACGGGGGTGGGCTCCATGCAGTTGCTGTCTGCTGACATGCTCGGCATCGCCGGGTCTACGCGCGCCGCGCCCGCTTCGCGTGGATCGCTGTCGGGCACGCAGTCATTATCGCTGTCCAAATCCAAGAAGTCCGGGCGATCGGTCATGTCCGAGTTCGCGGGCATCGTGGGATCTGCACCCGCTTCAACCGAGTCGGGCACGCCGTCTCCGTCGCTGTCCAGATCGAGGTACGCGGGCACCATGTCTGCGTCCGCGGGCATGTCGCCCTCGAGCATGCGCTCGGTGCGCGTGGGGATCCCGTCGCCGTCGTCGTCGGGGTCGAGATAATCGGGCAGCATGTCGCTCATGCCCATGCCCGCGGGCACCATCGCGTCGGTGTTGCGCGGCATCATGAAGCCACCCGGCCCGAGCTCATCGCGGGTGGGCACTCCGTCGCCGTCGTCGTCAGGATCGAGCGCGTCGATGATCCCGTCCATGTCCGTGTCGCGCGGCATAAACCCAGGTCCTGGGCCCACTTCTGCGCCATCGGGCACGCCGTCCATGTCCGTGTCTGGGTTCATCGGGTCCGTGCCAATCCGAACCTCGTCGAGGTTGGGGATGCCATCGCCGTCGCTGTCTGAATCGCTGACGCAGCGACCAAGCACGGCCGAGCAAATCGGCAGCGCGGCGTCGGTGCAGTTGGCGTTGTTCATCGCGTTAGGAACCGCGGCGTTGGTGCGCGCTGCGCCCGCTTCGCGCGGGTCACTGTCGAGCGCGCAGTCGTTGTCGCTGTCGGTGTCCAAGAAGTCAGGTCGGTCGCCCACGCCAGCCATCGCGTCGCTGTTGGCGGGCATCGTGGGATCTGCGCCCGCTTCGACCGAGTCGGGCACGCCGTCGCCGTCGCTGTCGAGGTCAAGATAGGCAGGGATCATGTCCGAATCTCCTGCAATCATCCCTTCCAAACGCACTTCGACCGCGGTGGGGATGCCATCGCCGTCGTCGTCTGGGTCAATGTAGTCGGGCAGCATGTTGCTCATGCCCTGGCCCGCGGGGACCATCGCGTTGCTGTTGCGCGGCATCAACGGCATCGGGCCCGCTTCGGTCTGGTCATCGACGGTGTCGTTGTCGCTGTCCAGGTCCAAGAAGTCCGGTCGATCGGTGCCATCGCTGTTGCGCGGCATCGTGGGATCGGTGCCTGCTTCGATCGCGTCGGGGATGCCATCGCCGTCGCTGTCGAGGTCGAGATATGCAGGGACCATGTCCATGTCCGGCGCGCCGCCCATGGCCTCGAGCGTGTTCTCGACGCGTGTGGGGATGCCATCGCCGTCGTCGTCTGGGTCGAGATAATCCGGCCGCATGTCGCTGGTGCCAAAGCCCGCAGGGACCATCGCGTCGGTGTTGCGCGGCATCATGAAGCCACC
>JAUXYJ010000076.1 GCA_030694465.1 Deltaproteobacteria bacterium
TAACGCAGAGCGCAATTGGAAAGCTGCGCCCCCGTTTTGGCCCGAAGCGAAGAGACAACTCGTCGCCTACTTCGGCGAAGAGCGCTTTCTTACCCCTTAAATTGATTTTCATTTCCGAGCACAAACTTCGTTACAGGCCCGCGGGGGTGCACATCCCTTGAGCCCGCGATACACTCGGTGGGGTCGCGTGCGTTTTGTCGCGACTCACATAACCTACGGAGGACGCTCTCTTGGCAACCACACGATCCTTGGCTTCGCTCTCAGGACTCGTCGCGCTCTGTGCACTGGGCTGTGGCCCGGTGCCCATCGGCTTTGACATCACTCAGCCGATCTCTGAACAGACCATCACCGGCAATCTCGTGGCCAACACAGCCGGGCAAGCTCTCCCAGCGGGCTCCATCGCGCCGATGGCGATCACCGTGGATCTGTCGTCCGAGTCTCGCACCCGCAACATCCCCATTGGGCGCGTGCTGCTCAAAGCGTTTAGTCTCAACGTGACCGCCACCGCACAACCCGCGGGGGACACGGACGACTTTGCTTTTATCCGCACCGCGACGATGTACATCGAGTGCGCGAACAGCTGCGCCCTCCCCCGCATCGCTGTGGCCACCGCCACTGGCAGCGCCGTGGCCTCGCTGGTCTTCACCCCGACTCCGGGCGTCAACCTCAAGCCCTACTTCGACGCAGGCGCCCGGATCGTCCTCGAAGCCGACGCCATCCCGCCCCCCGACGACACCTCGTTCAATGGGACGGTCACGATCCGCATCGAGCCAATCTGATCACTTGATTAGATTGGCGTCCCCCTGCGGAGAGACTCAGCGGATGGGCGTTGCGCGCAGGGCAGCTTTGCCGTCTTTCGTGTGAACCACAAAGCGCACCGAGCGGCACTGGGTCTTGTCGACCAAGACCTTCTTGTTGCGCTCTAGCGTGCCCGAGAGCTTCTCAAACGTGAGGCCGTCGATGTTCTCGCCGTTCTTTTTTCGCTCGGCGATAAACGCGCTGTAGATCTCACGCCAGTGCGCTTGCTCTTCGACGGGCGAAGTGAAGAGCGAGTAGGACTTCGACGCGTCGCCGCCTACGAGGTCCGCCGCGCTCACAAACATCGACGACCCAGTCGCCATCACGGGGGCGCTGCCTGGACGGGGCGGAGGCCCCCCTGGGCGGGGCGGAGGTGACATACCAGGCGCCATCCCCATCCCCGAGCCCCCGCCAGAGCCCAAGAGCGAGTCAATGTCCTCGGCGACCGCGCGCTTCGGGGCGCTCGCGGTGCGGGCGAGCTCGGCCTTCATCGCAGACTCAAACGCCTCGTTGATGGCCAAGGCGAGCTGCTTGGCGGCGCCCGGGAGCTTGAGCGGATCGAGCCGCTCGATCTTGCGGGTCGCCAGGTCCGTGAGCATCCGCTTGAGTTTTCGCTGAGAATTGTCGTGCTCGATAAAGAGCCACAGCATCGCGAGCACAAACGAGCTCACCCCGAAGCCGATCAGCGGGCCCCACTTGATGCTCTTGGCCAGGTCGCCCGGCGGGTGCAGCAAGAAGTCCGACGGCAGCACGGGCTTGGGTCGAGCGACAACAAAGCCTCCGCCTGCGAGGCCCACCATGCCAGGGATTTTTCCGAAGACCGCGGCGCCTTGCCCGTTGTCCACGGACATCACGTCGGTGTACCCGCGGGTGTTAAACGGTCGCGAGGCGTCGTCGCGCCCGAGGTTCGGGAGCATCTCGCCGAGGGTCACTCCGCGCACCGCGGGGCGCCCACGCTCGGCCACTCCGTCATGCGCTGCTTCCATGTGCCCAGCAGAGAAAAAGCCCACCGTCGCACCCGCAAGCGCGTCCGAAATCCGCGTGACAAACACGTCGTCCACGGTCCGGCCACCGAGCAGCGCGCCCACATAGCGACCCTGATAAATCACCGGCACCGCGGCCATGCGATAGAGACTCCCCTGCAGCGCCCACGCGTCGTCACGGAGATACCCGTTGAGCGCCGCGCTTACCAAGGGCAGACCTCCGAGGTAGTCACCAATGCCCTGCGAGGCGTTAAAACCATCGCGCCCGACGACCATGCCGCGCGGGTCGACCGCGATCAAGACGTGCGAGCGCGTGGGCTCTTCGAGTCGGTTGTTGAGCGTGGTGAGCTGCTGCTGAATCCGTGTCGCCACGTCACGCAAGGTCGCGTCGCTTGTGCGCTCGCGCGCTTGGTTCATCAAGCGCGCGAAGTCAGCGCTGGTGGAGAGCTCACGCAACGTGTCCAGCCGGACGCGCGCATCGGTGCGTAGATATTCTTCGATCTGTCGGCGGTCGCCCGCGAGCAAGGTCTCGGCGTCTTTGCCGCGGTCTGCTTGGTAGGCGCCGCGGACCAACATGCCAAACGAGATCGCGACGACCGCGACCGCTGAGAGCAATAAAAACCAAAAGCGTGTGAGTAGCATGGGACCTTAGCGTCTCCTTCCGCGACGACGACCCGTCGCGGGTGCAGCATCGGGAGCCGCAGCGCCTGGCGCAGCGCCCGCGGGAGCCCCCGGCGCAGCACCCTCGGCCGCGGGCGGCGGCGCGTTGACATTGATCGGCGGGACCGTGGTCTCGCGCGGACCGACGCGCACGGTGGTGCTCGTCAGTGTGCGGCCCTCGAAGAGCACCTTGAGCGTGTATTCACCCTCGGCGAGGTTGCTCGTGCGAAAGCTCCCGTCGGCCGTCGGCGAGACCAAACGGCCTTGCCCCGGACCTGCAGTCACCCAGCAACGAAACAGCGGATTCAAGCGATCGCGCAAGAGATAGCTCCCCGCGCGCGGGATCTGCGCTGAGCGCTGCGATGCGGGCGCGGTGCTCTCAGGGCCAAAGCCCTCGATCGGCGCATCTCCGGTGGGCGCGGACACAAAAAACTCGTGCGCAAACCAGTCCAGATTGCGAATCGTGAGCGTAGTCCCTGGCGAGATCACGACGCTCCCGGGCTGACAGCTCCCTCCCGCGACGGTGATCACCACGGGCTGAGTGGCCTCCATCACGTTGGGTCCCGAGATCAAGACCGCGAGGTCTCGCTCGACGTTGGGATGCGCCTCGCGGGTCGCGAGGGCCCCATTCGATTGCATCCAAAAATAAAGTCTCCGCTCGGGGACCTCGGGCGCCGGAGCCCCACGAAGAGTCTCTGTCCCCTGCAATGTGCCCCGTAGATCGCCCGCGTGGGCGAGTCCGGGAGCGCACAGGGCGAGCGCGAACCATGCAGCAGCGTTCACTCGTTTCACAGCGCGCGAGGGTACGACGCTTGCTCTCTAAAATGGAGGATACTATTCATCCACCGTCATGGCAGTTCGCACGATTCTTGAGTACCCAGATAAGCGTTTAACCTACGAAGCCCGCCCTGTGGACACAGTGGACGACGATGTCCGCAGGCTCGTGGATGACATGGCTGAGACCATGTACGCTGCGAAAGGCGTCGGCCTAGCGGCCCCGCAAATAGGCGTATCGCTTAGGGTTTTTGTAATTGATACCGCAGCCGACGACGAGCCGAGCGCGCTGCTGGTCTTTATCAACCCCGAGATCGTCGACAAGCAGGGCGTGGTCTTGTGGGAAGAAGGCTGCCTGTCGTTTCCTGGGATCACCGTCGAGATCGAGCGGGCAGAGCGGGTCACCGTGCGGGCGCTCAACGTCAACGGAGAGACCTTTGAGCTCAACGCCGACGGGCTCTTCGCGATCGCGCTGCAGCACGAAAACGACCACCTTAACGGCAAGCTCATGACCGACAGGGTCTCGCTCTTGAAGCGCCGCATGATGGACCGCGAGATGCGCAAACGAGCTGCAGAATAGCTGTTATTTCTCAGCGCCCCACGCGCTCATCCACGGCTTGCTGCGGTAGCGATCCCACCCATCGGGGAGCATCACGACCACGTTGCCCTCGCAGCCGGTCTCGCGCACATAGCGCACCGCCGCGGCCACCCCGAGCCCAGCGCTCCCGCCCACAAACAACCCCTCTTCGCGCACAAGCCGCTGGGTCATCGTGAAGGCCTCTTCGTCACTCACCGTGATCGCGCGGTCCAAGAGCGCGCGGTCCATGAGGGGTGTGGGCTTTGACGAGCCAATTCCCTCGATCGCGTAGCTTCCGTCCGGACCGAGCTCGCCCGTGGCGACCCACTGCGCGAGCGAGCTCCCCGCGGGATCCGCCAACAGGACCTTGGCGCTCGGACACGCGCGCTTGAGATACTTGGCCACGCCGGTGATCGTGCCGCCTGTGCCCGCGCCCGCGACAAACGCGGCGATCGTGCCGCCACACTGGGCCAAAATCTCAGGACCGGTGGTCTCTTCGTGCGCGCGTAGGTTGGCCACCGAGGCGAACTGGTCGGTGAGAAACCACTGGTTCTCGCGCGCGAGACGCTTTGCAACGGCCTGAAAATTCTCAGGAGAATCTAACGGCGCGTTGGGCACAACGATCACCCGCGCGCCCGCGCAACGGAGCGCAGAGCGTTTGTCTTCGGACATCTTCTCGGGCAGCACGCACACGAGCGAGTAGCCCTTGACGGCTGCCACAAGGGCGAGACCTAGACCCGTGTTTCCGGCGGTGGCCTCGACGAGGGTCATGCCTGGGCGCAAGAGCCCGCGCGCCTCGGCGTCCTCGACGATGTACAGCGCGATGCGGTCTTTGACGCTGCCCCCGGGATTGAGATGTTCACATTTGGCCAGTATTTTTGCTGGCAATCCCGCGCCCACACGCGCGAGCTCGACCATGGGCGTGTTGCCAATGGCGCCCAGCACAGAGCTGACCGCTGTGTGCATGATTTAAAACCACCCACCCGACGCCATGATCTCGGCGTCCGTGTTGTTGCCAAGAGTGGGAAGCGCTGCGCCACCGTCGCGAAGAGCCTGCAATTGCGCAGCGATCATCGCGCGCATCACGTCCGCGGACGCGCTCAGGTGCGCGCCCTTGAGCGTCGAGGGCCAGTGGACAAACACTCTCGGTGTGTTGCGAAGATCTCGCGTCACGCGCACGCCCACACGGTTGATCTGCCCCGTAAGGGCCGGCGACGCCTGCATCAGGGTCATCGTGAGCCCTGGGTGACCCATGCCGTAGTTCACGACGTACGAGGTGTTGTTGCAGAGGTACGTGTTGCTATCCCGCGGAAATCCCGCGCGCAACGCGCCCTGCAGCACCGCGTCCAGTCGCACGCCGTTCTCGGTGACACCCGCGGCGCGCGCCTGCGCGTCCAGGGCAGCGCGCTGCACAGCGGCCCAGGACAACCGCGCACCAAGCGCGAGCTCTCCCGCGGTCGCGCTCGGCACAATGGGCGCAAATCGCTGGCCCGCCGGGGGCTCGGGCTCGAGCACGTTGCTCCCATCGGTGAGCGAGAGCGCGCGGTTGACCCCGCCAAGCTCCATCCAGAGCGACTGACGCTCGCCGGCGATCCCGTTCATGAGCACAAAGTCTGGGGCGAAGCTCTGCGCTTCTTTGAGCACTAAAATCGCAGCCAAATCCCAGTACACCGGCAAGACCATCGCGCAGAGATCCACCTCGCCGATGCCCGGCAGCGTCACCCGCGCCGAGCCCACCGCGGTCTGTGGCCCCGGCGCATCCACCGTGCCCGTCGCCGGGCGCTCGGTGCGCGGATAGACCATCCCTGGGACGAGCGAAGAGACCATCTGTCCGGTGGCGTTGGTCCCGTTGGAGAGAAAGCGGCCAAAGCCCGTGACGAGCACCCTGGGTTTGCGCGAAGTGCTCCCGGCAGTGCTTGTACATCGTGCGCGATAATCCAGGGCAAATCGCACGTTGGCGTCATACTGGGCCCGAGCCTCGGGCGAGCTGGTTCGCAGTCGAATGGCGTCCTCACGGGTGTCCGTTGCGCCCTCGAGCCCATCGGTCGAGCTCGCCTCAGGAGCGCACTGAAGCACCCCCAACGCGAGGCAACCACACAGCGTGTACGACGCAAACCTTGTCACAGCGGCATCGAGTACATCACGGTCCGTGCGCCTTTGCGAACGTGCATGCGATGCAGCGCATTCGCGCACACGATGCGCGTGTGTGACACCAGCGCGCTCGTACACTGTCCCCCACGGACCTTACCGCTGCCCCCCCCACCTAGAGAGCACCTATGAGCCAGAGTTGGACCGACGAAATCACAGCAGAACTCCACGGAATCAGCAAGAAAGCGCCCGGCACCATCGCGCTCCCAACGGGCCCTGTGGGCTTCGCGTTTCCGCCCGGATCCGACGGCCCGAGCGACGCCGTACGCAACAGCCCCGAGCACCTGCTGGGCGCCTCGGTCGCCGCGTGCTGGCTGCTCACGTGGGGCCTGGTCGCAGACAAGTTTAGACTCGATGTGGTCTCGACGACCGCGGTCGCAAAAGTGTCTGTCGTGCCCGATGGCCCAGGGCTCAAGCTCGACAGCGTGCGCCTTGAGGTGAGCATCACTGTGCGAGGCGATCGCGAAGCGCTCGAGGGCAAGGTGCTCAAGGCCTGCGAGGTCTCTTCGCGCGGGTGCATCGTCGAGAAAGCGCTGCGCCCTTCACTGCGCGCTTACGACGTAGTCCCTAGCATCTCGTGGGTCTGATTCTATCAGCGAATACACTGACAGAACGAGCTATCGCACACCCGTAATCGCGTGCACTGCGTGATACGAGAGCGAGGCCATGAGGGCCGCGGCGGGGATGGTAAAGATCCACGCCCACACGATGCGCCCAGCGACGCCCCAGCGCACAGCGCTGAGCTTGCGCTCGGCGGTGCCCACGCCCACGATCGCGCCGGTGATGGTGTGCGTGGTCGAGACCGGAACACCGCGAAAGGTCGCGAGCGCGAGGGTGATGGCGCCTGCGGTTTCGGCTGCAAATCCACCGGGGGGTTTGAGCTTGGTGATCTTCATGCCCATGGTCTTCACGATGCGCCAGCCGCCCGAGAGCGTGCCCAAGCCCATGGCCGCATGACACGAGAGCACGACCCACAGGGGTGGCTCATGGATGTTCGCCGGGAGCATGTGCGAGCCGATGAGCAGGGCCGTGATAATCCCCATGGTCTTCTGCGCGTCGTTGCCGCCATGGCCGAGTGAGTACAGCGCAGCAGAGAGCAGCTGGCCTCGCCGAAAGACCCTGTTGACCGTCGCGGGGCGCGCGTTGCGCAAGGCAAAACGCAAGAACTTCGTGATCGCGTAGCCCAACACGGCGCCAAGAAATGGCGCGAGGACGATAAAGATAAACGTCTCGCGAAAGACCTTGGCGTTGAGAATAGACAGCCGTGGGACGTTGCTCAGCGCGGCCCCGGCAAACGCGCCCATCAGGGCGTGTGAGGACGACGACGGGAGGCCCCAGGCCCAGGTGAGGAGGTTCCAGAGGATCGCGCCCATGAGGGCTGCGAAGATCACGTTTTGCGTGACCGCGCTCGCGTCTACCCCCTTGGCGATGCTGCGCGCGACGTGCCCCGGAAAAATCACAAATGCGATGAAGTTAAACAGCGCCGCCCAGGCCACTGCGGCCCTCGGCGAGAGCACACGCGTAGAGACCACCGTCGCGATCGAGTTGGCCGCGTCGTGAAAGCCGTTGATGTAGTCAAACACCAAGGCCAGACCGATGACCACGATCAAGAACGTGGTCATCAGCCGTGCTCCAGGACGATGCCCTCAATGACGTTGGCGACGTCCTCCGCGCGGTCGGTGGCGGACTCCAAGCGCTCGAACACGTCACGCCATTTCATCACCTCGAGGGGGTCTTTGACCTCGCGAAACAGCCGCTTGAGTCCCTTGCGAAGGGCCATGTCGGCTTCGTCTTCAAAGCGCCCAATCGCGCGGCATTTCTCAAGGATCGCCTCTGCGTCTTTGATCGACTGGATGCTCTGTACTGCGTCAAGAAGCGCGCGCGTCGTGGCCACCAGCGTCGCGCTCAGCTCGAGCGCCTCGGGGGCGCTCTCGTTGAGCTCGTAGAGGTCCACCCGCGCGGCAGCGCCGTCGATCCCGTCGAGCACGTCATCGAGGCCCGAGATCAGCGCGTGGATCTCTTCGCGATCGAGCGGTGTGATCCAGGTCTGATGCAGCGCTTTGACCACCTCGTGCGTGATGGTGTCGCCCTCGGACTCGAGCCGTTTGATGTCCGCACAGATCGTGCTTCGCTTGGAAATATCCTCGAAGAGTTGCTCGACCAACAGCGCGGCATCGACCGCCTTTTGTGCGAGGTCCCTGAAGGCATCCCAGAATATTGCGTCGCGTGTAAGTGCCATCGAATTGCTCCTTTGTGCACACTCTGCGAGAGCTCTCGCGGTCCGCGAAGCCCCGGGGAGGGTCTGCGGCGCGGACCATAAGTGCGTGCACGCGTTCGAAGCAATGGCTCTACGTGGTTGTCACACGAAGGTCACCCTGCGAGGGCACCCACGCTCTGCGCGGTCACGGGGCTGGCGATCCCGCGCTCGGTGACGAGCGCTGTGACCAAGCGCGCAGGGGTCACGTCGAACCCAGGGTGCCTCGCGCGGACCCCGTAGGGCACAAGCTGCGCGTCCCCGAGGTGTGTGACCTCGCGTGATGCGCGCTCTTCGATGGGAATTTGCTCGCCGTTTGCACACTGCAGGTCCACGGTGCTCCACGGCGCCGCGACCACGAGGGGGCAGCGGTGCATATGCGCGAGGCAGGCGACTCCGTAGGTCCCGATCTTGTTGGCCACGTCTCCGTTGGCCGCGACACGATCCGAGCCCACAACAACGGCTCGGATCTCTCCTCGCTGAAAAAAGTGGGCGGCCATGCTGTCAGTGATCACCTCGACGGGGATGTCATCGTGCCGGAGCTCCCACGCAGTGAGCCTCGCGCCCTGGAGATAGGGCCGGGTCTCGTCGGCCAAGACTCTGACGCGTTTTCCCTGGGCGATTGCAGCGCGGATCACTCCGAGTGCGGTGCCATAGCCCCCCGTCGCGAGCGCTCCGGCGTTGCAGTGCGTGAGCACTACGCCGTCGTCGGGCATCCACGCAGCCCCCAACGCGCCCATCGCTCTGCACGCACGAACATCTTCGCGATGAATCTCTAGAGCCTCGTCCGCGACTCTCTCTGAGCGCTCTGCGTGCGAGAGATCCGCCCAGAGCGCACACTGTTTGCCAACGCGCGCGATGGCCCAAAAGAGGTTAACCGCGGTAGGCCGAGTCGCCGCAAGGAGCGTGCTCGCACGTGCGATTTCGCCAGCAAAATCACTGCGTCCACGAGGCGAACGTGCCGCGAGCGCCAGGCCATACGCCGCCGCGATCCCGATGGCCGGCGCGCCACGAATGACCATCGCGCGGATCGCCTCAGCGATCTCGTCGACGGTCTCGTATCGGTGATATCGCTCTTGGACCGGAAGCTCTCGCTGATCGAGCATCAGGCAAGCATCACGGTCTTCGACGAGCTCAATCGCGCTGTAGCGATGGCCCGACAGCGGAGCAGAGTGCGCAATCGGCATGACGCACCGTACTTACCGCATCCCGCACGTCACGGCGTAGCGCGCATCGCTCGCACACGCGCTTCGAGCCACGCGATCACTTTGCCCTCGGGATCGCTGTGCGTAAACCTCGAGAGCTCTTGGATGCCCGTGGGCGACGTGACATTGACCTCGGTCAAGCGCTCGCCGATCATATCGAGCCCCACAAAGTACAGCCCATCCGCGCGGAGCTTAGGCGCAACCCGCGCGACGATTTGCAGCTCCTTCTCTGTGAGCTCGGTGGGGACCGCGCTTCCGCCCACGTGCAAATTGCTTCGCGCTTCGCCCTTCTTGGGCACACGCAAGATGGCCCCCAAGAGCTCACCATCCAAGAGCAACACGCGCTTGTCGCCCTCTGCGACCGCGGGCAAAAACTCTTGCACCATCACGGGCCGGCGCCCCTCGTCCGTCGCGACCTCGACGATGGCGTTGTAGTTAAGATCGTCCGAGCGCAAGACCATCACGCCGCGTCCACCGTTGCCATCGAGTGGCTTAATGATCGCGCGCCCACCCTCGTTGGCCACAAAGTGTGCGATCGCGCGGGCGCTCTGCGTGACCAACGTGCGAGGCATCACGTCCGCGAAGTGCATCGCGTAGAGCTTCTCGTTGGCATCGCGCAGGCCGCGTGGGTCATTGACGACAAGCGTCTGCCCACGCACGAGCTCAAGCAACAGCGTGGTGTAGAGATAATGCGAGTCAAACGGCGGGTCCGTGCGAATGAGCACCGCGTCGAGGTCCTTGCCCACAGAGAGCTCGAAGGGCTCGCCCAAGACCGCATGTGCGGGCGGCGCTTTGCGCGCGAGCTGCACGGGCCACACGGTCGCGAAGAGCTCGCTCCCCTCTGCGCGCAGGTGCTTTTGCTGCAAAAAAAACAGCTCATGCCCACGCGCTTGCGCCGCAAGCATGAGCGCAAACGAGGTGTCCATGTCGATGTTGACCGACGCGATGGGATCCATGATGACCGCGATGCGCATGAAAATCCTTAGTAAATTTGCTGACAGAGTAGCGTTATCGTGTTGCCACGATCGCAGGCACAAAAGAAGGGGCTCTGTGTGCAGAGACTGCATCGCACACTGCGACCGGGGCCGTACACTAGCGCGATGGCAACGAATCGAAAGCTCCTCACGCGCGCGACGGTCGCCTCTGGCACGGTCTTGCTCACCCTCGCCCCGCTGGCACACGGCTGGTATTCGGCGCCGTTTACAGCACAGACGCACGCGGTCGCGACAGACAACAGCGACGCCTCGCGCGCAGCCCTCACGGTGCTCGAAGCGGGCGGCAACGCGGCGGACGCGGCCATCGCGGCGGCGCTGGCGTTGGGCGTGGTGAGCCCAAGCTCTTCGGGCTTCGGCGGGGGAGGATTCGCGGTGATCTGCCCTCCCACCGGAGGCGAAACAAACTGCAAATTCGTTGATTTTCGTGAAGTCGCACCACAGTCACTCACCGTCGAGCGAATGAGGGCTTCGACGGCGCCTCGGGCCAGTCAAGTGGGTGGCTTGAGCGTGGGAGTGCCAGGCGAGCCTGCGGGCTTTGTGATGATGTCTCAGCGCTTTGGGCGGAGGCCTTTGGCGGTGGCCACGGCGCCCGCGGTGAGGCTCGCGCGAGAGGGCTTTGTGGTGTCTCCGTTTTTGCTCGATCGCTTGGGCCAAGAGCGAGAAGAGATCGCCAATAACCCTGCCTTTTCGGCGGCCTTCGGAGAGAGCGTGCGCAACGCGAGGATGCGACGACCACGCTTGGCACAGGCTCTTGAGCGCTACGGTCGCGAGGGAGAGCGCTTTGTCCATGGGGCCTTGGCGAACGCGATCGCAGAGACCGTCTCACGCGCGGGCGGGGTTCTCACCGCGGACGACGTGCGCGCGTATCGGCCGATCGAGCGAAGACCGCTGTCGCGCAATGTGTTTGGACACACGGTGGTCACGGCCTCGGCGCCGAGCGCGGGCGGGATGATTGTCCTGCAAACGCTCACACAACTTGAGGCCCTCTCGTCGCGCCTGGGCATCGCGCCGCCAGGATCGAGCGCGGCGTTTCATGTGTTGGCCGACGGCTGGAGGCAGTCGTTTGATGACCGCTCACGCTATGTGGGAGACCCTGGCGCGAGCGATGACACAGTCAGCGAAGCCCTGCTCGCCCCTGCGCGATTGCGACGACGGCACGAGAGCTTTTCTCCGTCCAATGCGCGCGCGACAGTTGTGATTTCACCTGCAAATGATCAGGGAACTTCGCACTTGTGTGTCATCGATCGCGACGGCATGGCGGTGTCGCTCACGACCACAGTGAACCTCGCGTTTGGCTCTCGCGTGGTGATCCCCGCGATGGATATCTTGCTCAACGACCAGATCGACGACTTCTCGATTGGCACCAGCGGAAACAACTTTGGCCTCGCGATCGCTGCGCCGAATGCACTCCAACCGGGTCGCCGTCCAGTGTCTTCGATGAGCCCAAGCGTGGTTTTGCGCGACGGCCGCCCCGTAGCTTGCGTCGGCGCGTCGGGGGGGCCACGCATCGCGACCGCGACGACCCAAGTGATCGCTAACCTTTTGCTTCACCGAATGAACGTCGAAGCCGCCGTCGCAGCTCCCCGCGCGCATCACCAGGGCGCACCCGACGTACTCTTGCTCGAGCCCGAGGTCCCCGAAGACGTCCGCGTGGGCCTCCTCGCGCGTGGCTACACCGTGCGCACAAGTGACTCTCCGCTCGCGGCAGCGACGGCGATCGCTGTCGAGGGCACCGGCCCCACCCGCCGCCTGTTCGCCTCGAGCGACCCACGCAAGGCCGGAGGGGCACCGGCCGGCCGTTGACCCCGAACCATTGAGCGTATTCTCTAACCGGAGAAACGCAAAAACACCGAAAAAGCTCACGCAAGCATCTCGCCTGGTTGAGCCTCATTCGGTGTCTCACTCCGCAGTCATGCGGCGAGCGATTTACTCGCTCTCGTCCATGCCCATCGAAGAGGGCGCGGGCGCGGGGATGGACTTCTTCGCGGGCTTCTTTGCGCCAGTGGCCTTCTTGGCCGGCTTGGCTGCAACAGCCTTCTTCGCTGCGGGCTTCTTCGCGGCGGCGGGCTTGGCTGCTGCTTTCTTAGCAACTGCCTTCTTCGCTGCGGGCTTCGCTGCTGCCTTCTTGGCTGCAGGCTTCTTGGCAGCAACCTTCTTGACGGCTGCCTTCTTGGCTGCAGGCTTCTTTGCCGCAGCAACCTTCTTCGTCGACTTCTTCGCAGTAGCCATTTGAATTTCCTCCAGAGACTCGGTGGTGTGTAACGTACCGAGGTTGTCTGTGTTGTGTTGTATGGTCAGTCCAATACGTTGTCAAGCAAGTCGACACAGGGCAACGTATGTATGTGTAACTTTTTTATTTCGATTGATTTATTGTTTTCAACATGCGTGTCTCCGGGCCTTCAAAAAAGGAAGGGCGGTTGGCCACAGATGAGATCAATTCGTTGGAGTGTAGTTTTTGGTTGTCTCTTGGTGACTTTGCTTGCGGCATGCGGCAAGAGCGCCGAGCAACTCGCTGCAGAAAATCGCGTACGAACGCTCCAGACAGAGCTCGAGACGCTGCGCGCCGAGCGCGATCGCCTCAGCGAGCAAATGGGCGCGCTGCGCAACTCCAGCGCGCAGATGGCCAACCGGCTCCGCGAGCTTGGCGAAGACGTCTCGCGACTGGAGCAGAGCAACACGCAGTCGCAGGCTGAGCTCGAGGCTGCACGCAGAAGAGAAGAGGAGCTCCGGCGTCAACAGCAGCAAGCCGAGGCGAGGCTCGCGACGTTTCGCCAAATGATCGGGCGCTTTCGCGCGATGATCGACCAGGGACGATTGCGTGTCCGCATTGTGCGAGGCCGCATGGTGATCGAGCTCCCCGCGGGCATTCTCTTTGACTCTGGCGACGCGAGGCTCCGTCGCGAGGGTGAGGACGTGCTCACACAAGTCGCGCAGGTCCTGTCGCAGATCCCCGATCGAGAGTTTCTCGTCGCGGGTCACACAGACAACGTCGCCATCGGTCGTGGCGGTCGCTTCGCAGACAACTGGGAGCTCTCGACCGGACGCGCGGTGAACGTCGCGCGCTTTCTCTCAACGCACGGCGTCCAATCCGAGCGCTTGGGCGCGTCGGGCTACGGAGAGTTTCAGCCCGCGGTCCCCAATGACACAGAGCCCAACCGGGCCCTCAACCGCCGCGTCGAGATCGTGTTGATGCCCAACATCAACGAGCTGCCCGACCTGTCATCGCTCGAATCGACGCCCGCATCCGCGAGCGCAACTCCCGCACACTGACCTCAGCGATCGTGACGCGCTCGCACACCCGTGCAGAGTCACTTCGTCACACAACGCCGCCCTGCCTGCCCTCTTTGGACACACGAAGTGCTATGTGAACGCACTTCGACGCAGCGCGACAACAATTATCGCTCTAGCCATTGACCCAGCGATCACTCTCCTCTAGAGTTCGCTTCCTGTTTGGTGAGTTCGGCTTTTTGTGCCGTCGACTACCAAACATCGGGTCAAAAACTCCTTGTTCAGGACCCCTGCCGATCGCGCAGCCCCGTCGACGGAGCCACCCTCTCGATCGACGGAGTCACACATGTCCTTCACGGCATGACGTGGGCGCCGCTGCCTATGGCGTGGCGCGCAATCGCTTCACGTGGGGCCCTACGCCCTCACGCAAAGATCTTATTTTTCTTAGCTCATTTTCACATTTCGCCGCGCACGGAGGGTCTGCTGTGCGCGCACCCAAAGCCATCCAAAGCCGAGGGGGCCGAAGGAAAAGCAATGCAAGTCGAGAGCATCGAGTTCAAGGTCGGAGACAAAGCAGTCTATCCCGCGCAAGGCGTCGCCGAGGTAGTCAGCATCGAAGAGCGAGACATCGCGGGTTCGCGCCAGCGGTTCTATCTCTTGCGCATTTTGGACTCGGACCGCCGCATCATGGTGCCAGTCAAGAACGCACACTCCGTAGGCCTCCGCGGCGTCGTCTGCGAAGAAGAAGTGTGTGAAATCTTCGAGATCCTTCGCGAGCGCACCGTCGCGTTTGACAACCAGACCTGGAACCGCCGTTACCGGGGTTTTATGGACAAGATCAAGACGGGCAGCATCTTCGACGCCGCCGAGGTCATGCGTGATTTGTATCGCCTGAAGACCGACAAGAGCTTGTCTTTTGGCGAGCGCCGAATGCTCGAGACGGCACGCTCGCTGATTGTCAAAGAGATCGCCATCGCGCGCAGCTGGACTGACGAGCAGACCGTGCAAGAAATCGAAGCGATCTTCGAAGTCAACTGAGACCTCGCCTGGTTGGGGAGTGGGCCAGCGTCTTGGGTGGGTGGGGACCGCTCTGCGACAGCGCAGAGCACGAAGTAGACGCCCTGAGTGAGAATCGACTGAGTCTGCGCGAGCAAATTGTCAGGGAGTTCTGGCGCAATCAGAGGTTGTGCTGGTGTCTACGACTAAGACCAGAGTACGCTCCGGCGCTGCTAGGTAGGGTTGCACGTAGTTTCTGCGCAAGACTCACCGAGTATCTACGGCATCGGCGCCCCGAATGAGCTCCTCGTTATGAGAACCACTCGGCGCGGCACCCCTGCCAATTAACCCGACTTTCTCCACGCGAGCGATGGCATGGCCCGCAATCAAATTATTATTAACGTCGACATCGGCGAGACCCGAGTCGCTCTGATCGAAGACGGCATCGTTACCGAACTGCACATCGAGCGAAAGGGTGAGCGAAGCAACGTAGGCGATGTCTACCTGGGCCGCGTCACACGGGTCTTGCCCGGAATGAACGCTGCGTTTGTTGACATCGGTCTCGAACGTGCTGCTTTTTTGCACTCCGAAGACGTCGTAGCCGACCAGCGACTTCGAGACACCACGGTGTACGCCGAAGAAGAAGAAGAAGAGCCTTCGGACGACGGGGACGAAGACGCGCGGGCCTCTCGCGACAACAGCGATCGCTCGGACGCGATGCATGGCGAGCCCGACGAAGAGTCCTCAAGCCTCGGGGACATCCTCGAGGACGCGAGCCCTGCCCGAAGCGCCAAGCCCGAGCGAGCCCGCCGTGGCCGTGATCCGCGCGGCAAAAACGGCGCGCGCGCTGTACGCAAAGAGCGCCCCGCTCGCACGATGATCCGTGACCTCCTGCGCGAGGGTCAGGACATCGTTGTGCAGGTAAGCAAGGACCCCATTGGCACCAAGGGCGCGCGCTGTACGTCGCACATTTCGCTGGCAGGACGCTATTCGGTGTACCTCCCAACGGTCGAGCACGTGGGCGTCTCGAAGCGCATTGGCAACGAGAAAGAGCGACGCCGTCTTCGCGAAGTGATCGAGCAGCTCAAGCCCGAAAAGGGCGGGATCATTGTTCGCACCGCGAGCGAAGGCCTCACGAAGAAAGGCCTCAAGACCGACGTCGCCTACCTCGTGACCCTCTGGAACGACATTTGGCGCAAACGCGAGCAAGGCCGCTCTCCTTCGCTGCTCTACTCCGAGCTCGACGTGGTGCTCCGCACGGTCCGCGACGTGATGGGGCCAGACATCGCAAAAGTGGTCATCGATGATCGCGAAGCGCACGCGCGTTGCGTGCGTTTTGTCGAGCGATTCATGCCCGACCGCAAAGAAGACATCATCCATTACAGCGGCGACGAGCCCCTGTTTGATGCCTTTGGCATCGAGGACGAGATCGCCCGCGCGCTGGCTCGCAAAGTGCCGCTCCCCTCAGGCGGATATCTCATCATTGACCAGGCCGAAGCCCTCACCGCGATCGACGTGAACTCTGGGCGATTCGTCGGGCAAAAAGACGTCGAAGAGACCGTCACGCAGACCAACCTTGAGGCCGTCGATGAGATCGCTTACCAGCTCCGCCTTCGTAATTTGGGCGGCTTGGTGATCCTCGATCTGATCGACATGGAGAAACAGGGCAACCGAGACAAGGTCTACAAGACCCTCTCCGAGGCCGTGGACAACGACAAGGCCAAGACGAGCATCCTGCGGATCTCAGAGCTTGGTCTCATCGAGATGACCCGCAAACGGACCCGCGAATCGCTGGGCCGACAGCTCTACGAGCCCTGCTTTTATTGCGACGGAACCGGTCAGACAAGCTCGCGACAGACCATCGCCTACGAAGTGCTCCGGCAGATCCGGCGCGAGCACACGCAGCTCAAGGGCTACACCATCGCGGTCAACGCGCACCCCGCCGTGGCCGACGCGCTCAAGCACGAAGCGCGCGAAGCCTTTGAAGACGCGCAGCGTAGATACCAACGCCGTATCGTCGTGAACTCAAAACCCGAGTATCACATCGAGCAGTTTGACATCTCGGGCGTCTAGGCAACACTCGCGATCACGCGTACAATCGTTGGGAATTCTCTATCCATTCGCGACATTGGTGACTGACACAGGGACGGAGGCGCAGCGATGATTCTGGACGAGAGCCGGCGGATCGAAGAGCGGGTCACGATCAACCAAGAGTTCGAATCACTCGAGAGCTTCTTGCGCGAATACGTCGCCAACATTTCGCGATCAGGAGCGTTTATTCGCTGCCCTGATCCGTTGCCGATTGGCACCCGCGTCCGCGTGAAGTTCTTGGTCATCGACGAAGATCTCAAGCAGGTCGAGGGCGAAGGCGAAGTGATCCGCGTGCAAAACGACCCACCTGGCATGGGCGTACTCTTCAGCTCCCTGGATGCGCAGAGCGCTGCGCTGCTAGAGCTTCTCCTCGAGCGCGCAAAGAACACGAAGGCACCATGACACTCTGGGATCGCATCAGCGGCCGCATGCGTGACGCCATCGAGCCCCCGCAGGGCCCTCAGCGCCCTCGTGCGGCTCCTTCGCTCGCAGAACGACTCGATCTCACTCGGCTCTCGGATGCGTCCCTGGCGGCCGAGCTGGAGCGACGCCGGAGGCTCCGCGGTAAGCCAGCGCATCGACGCTCGGCAGCCGACGAAGAGCTCGACGCGCTCAGCGCCGGAAACAAATCGCGCATGCGACAGCTCACCGTCTCAAAGAGCTATTCGTATCTGCAGCTGACACCGGGAGCGACGCGGGCGCAGATTGAGCGGGCGTTTCGGCTGCAATTGCGCCGAGATCACCCCGATCGCTTCATCAGCGAGCCGGATAAGCACCAAGCAGCTGTCGCGCTCGCGGTGTTCTTGTCCGACGCGTATCGGCTGCTTCTCGAGCGCAGCTGATCAGCTCTTGCGCAGATAGCCAGCGCTCAAGAGCTTGATGAGAATCTCTGAGGCCTCGAGATCGCTGCACTGCGAGCGATCCATCACGGCTTCGACGTGTCCGTGATTAAACGCGAGCTGAAGAATGTCGAGCTCATTGGCCGACAGCTCACTCAGCGGAGGCGTCAGCGGCGAGGGGATCGACAGGTGCGCAGTGAGCGAAGGCATCGAGACACTCAGGCGCTCAAGCTCGTCCATCTGGCGCATCCCCTCCATCAAGATGACCTCCGTGGGGCGATCCAGCGCGTCCGAGAACTCTCTGTCGTCTGGGGGATCGAGCTCAAACGTCCCGTGCTGCCAGGTGAGCAAGCGATACATGGTCTTGAGCGACGGGATCTCTGCGCTCTCATTGAGCGTCGCGTGGACGATCACGCCACGCCGGAGATGAATTCGGCCCGCATCTTCGTCACGTCGAACCACCAAAATCCCTGATTTTCGGCTGGTCGAAAACAGCTGAAGCAGGTCCACCAGCGAGATCTCAGAGAGTGAGCCAGCCATCGTCCGCACTTGATTGTTGTGCGTACGCCGCATGGTGGCGCTGTCTTGGAGCTTCAGCTTCGCGGAAGCGACGGTGACCTCACTCGCGGACTCTTCGAGCGCGACACGAATAATGCTCGTCCCGATGAGCACCTTGTCACCCTCTTTGAGTCTCGCGCGGCGGACCTTCTCACCGTTAACAAATGTGCCGTTAGTCGACCCGAGATCTTCGATAATCAGCGAGTCATCTTGCAACAAAATGCGCGCGTGCCGACGTGAAACCATGTCCTCAATGAGGACAATGTCGATGTCGTTGGAGCGACCCACGATGAGCTCATGATTGGGCACAACAGGATACTCTCCACCCTGGTATTTCCCCGAGATGAAGCGCAGCGAAAAGTGTCGTGGTTTGGGCTGTGGGAGATCCATCGCCTTGGTCAATCAGGGTCGCAGGCAGGCTAGCGGTGTGCGAGAACAAAGGTCAAGCACGAGTGTGTTGCTCTGCGTTGACAAAACCCCGTGAGAACAGTAAACGCGGCATTGCCCGAAGGGTCTGCTGGCCTAGGTCTTGGAGTTAGTCTCTCTCCAACACCCCTCTGTCCCACTGGAGCTTAGAGTGCGTATGTGGCGCTTTTGCGCGAGAAAACACCACTCCAATCTCCGCTCGGTCCCGAAACCGCACTGTTTGAGACGATGACTGCAGAGAGGTAGACGTCCATGTACTTGTCAGGATCCAAGGTCAAGCGCACCAAAGTTCGCAACAAGAGCGCGCGATACCGCGCAAAGCTCAAGCGCAAGAACACCAACCGCCGCGCCCGCATGCTCAAGGCTTGATCGCTGGCTGCGTTTGCAACGCAGCGCGTGTTTTGGGGGAACGTAGGGGACAGAGATCACGCGGTCGCTTCAACGCGGCGTGCGAAAATCTCACGTGTCTGCCGCACCGCGTCCACGCGATCGGCAGCGCAATCGCGTCGTGTCAGTGTAGGCTTCGCGTGAGAAGCGAAATGACAGTGATTGAGCGAGCCAAAGCACCCATTGACGTGATGAGTGACTCTACCGGTGAGACCGCCGAGCGCGTCGTACGTGCCGCGTTGTTGCAGTTTCCCGAGCAGAAGGTGCGGATCCGGTTTCATGCGCGGATTCGTGATCGAGATGCCGCGCGGTCGGTGATCGAGGCCTGCGCTCGCGACGGTGGATTGCTGGTCTTTACGATCGTTTCGCCAGAGCTTCGTGAGTTTGTTCACCAGGTCTGTTACGAGAAAAAAGTAGAGAGCGTCGACGTCATTGGCGCGATGCTGGGCAAGCTCTCAAGCTTCTTGGACTCGGCTCCCTTGGGGCTCCCCAGCGTCTCGCTGCCCCTGTCCGAAGAGTATTTTCGCCGCATTGAGGCCGTCGAATTTGCCGTGAAGAACGATGACGGCAAAGAGCCACGCAATCTTCGCAAGGCAGACCTGGTGCTGGTCGGAGTCTCACGCACTTCGAAGACTCCGTTGAGCACCTACCTCGCCAATCGCGGGATCAAAGTGGCCAATGTACCGCTTGTCCTTGGGGTCCCCTTGCCGGCTGAGCTCAGCGAAATCCCTCAGGATCGCGTGGTCGCCCTGACCATCGGCCTGGACCAGTTGTTGGACATTCGCCGTGAGCGTCTGCGACAGCTCGGGATGCCCGCGGACACCAACTATGGCCTGCGAGAACACGTCCAAGAAGAGCTCGATTTTGCCCAATCGATCTACCGCAGTCACCCCCAGTGGCCGGTCATTGAGGTCACTGGTCGTGCCATCGAAGAGACCGCAGTGATCATCATGGATTTGCTCAAAGAGCGCGGCCGAGCGCTCTACTAACGCGCGCTGACGCAGCGCTCCGGCGACGTCGCCGGGTCAGCTGACAAGGGGCGCCACGAGGGTGCTGGCTTACTCGTGGAGCGCGGGCTTTTTGCGTGGTCCCAGGTACTCATCCCACACGGTCGCCGCGACGTTGGCCACGATGCCGTCTGCGACGCGCAATCGGCGTGAGAGCTCACGCGCGATGTTCATCACGAGCATGGCGTAGCTCTGGATGTCTCGGCGATAGAGCTTGTCAAAATCACTCGCGCTGACCACGAGCATGAGCGAGGGCGCAAGGGCGCGGACCGACGCGCTCCGTGGCATCACGTCGAGGATGGACATCTCGCCCACCCAGTCACCGGGCCCAAGCATCGCGACGCGCGCCTCGGAGCCGCTCGGAGATCGCTTGAGCACTTCGAGCTCGCCGCCGATCACTACAAACATTTCGCGAGCAGATTCGCCCTCTTTGAGCACAAAGCTCCCGGCCTCGACGTTGACCACGCTCAGGTCTTCGAGGAGCAAATCGAGGGTGGTGTCACTGAGCCCACCGAACAGGCCAATCTCGCGCAGAGGGTCTCGTCGCAGAATCGCAGAAGCACTTCGTCGCTCACTCATGACAGATCGTGTCTCACAGACTCACGGCGCTTGGGTACGCCACGTCAGAACTTGTAGAAGATGAGAGCATTTGGCTGGGTTCGGGGTACAGTGAGCTTGCGGTGAGTGGGCCGAATTCGCTCGATCTTCCCAGGATGTTTGGGCCCTATGAGCTCGTGCGCCAGCTTGGCGTGGGCGGCATGGCCGAGGTCTTCGTTGCGCGCGCACGCTCGGTCGCTGGCTTCGAGAAGATCGTCGCGCTCAAGACAATTCATCCAAGGCTCTCGGCGGACCCTGAGTTTACGCAGCTTCTTGTCGAAGAGGCCAATATCACCGCGCAGTTGTCTCACCGCAACATCGTTCAGGTGATTGATCTCGGGCAGGTCGACAGCACGCACTACATCGCGATGGAGTTCGTCGATGGGATGGATCTGTCGCGATTTCTCATGCTCTTGCGAGAGCGCAAGCTCAGGGTCTCGCCACGTGTGGCCGCCTACGTAGCCCGCGAAATCGCAGACGGCCTCGATCACGCGCACCGCAAGGCAGGGACCGATGGCAAGCCCCTTCGGATTATTCATCGTGACATTTCGCCGCCTAATATCCTGATCAATACCTCGGGGGAGGTAAAGATCGCGGACTTCGGTGTCGCCAAGGCTTCACTCCGCGCGGTCCAAACCAGCGCTGGTGTGGTCAAGGGAAAGTACGCGTACATGTCGCCCGAACAAGCGCGTGCGCAGCCCATTGATCCTCGCGCGGATTTGTTTTCGTTGGGCTGTGTGCTCTACGAGCTCGCGACAGGGCAACCCGTGTATCCGAGCATGCCTCTGCCCATGATGCTTGATCGGGTCGCACGCGCGGTCTATCAAGCCGCCGAACAAGCACGCCCTGATCTTCCGCCCAAGCTCGTCGCGATGATCAAGAAGGCTCTCTCGGCACGCGCAGACGATCGGTTCGCTACGGCGCGCGCCATGGCCGATGAGCTCACGGATTTGCTCTACAACTACCCGCCCAACCCCGAGGCGGAGCTTAGCGCGTTGATCCACGAGCTGAGCGGTGCAGCGTCTACGCCCAGCATTCCGCCACTCGGAATGGAACACTCGATCCTGGACGATGACTTTGACGACTCGACGCAAATCGAGAGCGTCTCGGTCATGCGATCGCGCATGGTCGACAAGCTTCTGCCACAAATGGCGCCCAGCACCAGCACCGCAGCGCCCGTGGCGCGCGACGAGCAAACTCGTGCGTTTAAGCGCGTCCCTTCAGGCCCCTCGACCGACGACATCTTAGAAGACGAGCCCCCCTCGCAGCCCCTCAACACCGCGGCGCGTCCTCCGCCCCCACCCGGCGCAGCGCGTGTCCGGAGCCCCGGCGCAGCGGGTCGTCTCTCTGCCTCAAGCACTCTCCCGCCGACGCCCGTAAGCGAACCACATCGGACAGCTCCCACCGTGCCCCCACCGGGCCGCCAGCGCCCGCCCATGGGCCCCACAGCGAGCGCGCCCACACTCCCGACGGTCTCTGCACCGCCGTACGCTTCTCAGCAGCAGCCACCTGCTCAGCAGGCTCCGTTGCCACACGCCCCCACCGTGTTGTCCGCGCCCCAGCCGCAGCCCCAACCCCAGCTCCAGCCCTGGCCCTCACACAGCATGGGCCCGATGCAATCGATGCAATCGATGCAGTCGATGCAATCGATGCAACCGATGCAATCGATGGGCTCTCCGCAGGGAATGGCGCCCTACCAGCATGCACCGGAGCAATATCCCGAGCCTCAGCGGCCCAACGTCGCGCTGTGGGCGGCGAGCGGATTTGCGGTCTTTGGGTTGGTCGCGTTGGGGCTCGTGTGGCTCTTGGTGGTTCGATGACGCGAGCGTTTGTGCTGCGGCGATTGCACTCGCTCGCGGGTGTGCTTCCGCTTGGATTTTTTTTGGTCGAACATCTCTGGACCAACGCGACCATGCTCTACGGGCAAGAGGCCTTTGACGGAGCGGTCGCGCGCATCCATCGGCTGCCGGGCCTCGCATGGCTTGAGCTATTGGGGATCTTTGTTCCGCTCGGATACCATGCGATTTATGGGATTTTCATCGCGCGCAAGGCAAAGCTCAACGTGGGCAGTTATCCGTACTTGGGCAACTGGCTCTTTGCGATTCAGCGCGTGACAGGCGTGCTCACGCTGCTCTTTGTGCTGCTTCACTTGTGGCAGTTTCACATCGCGCGTGTGCGCGGAGCTCTTGAGGTCAGCGCGCTCTATTCAGCGGTCGAACGCACGCTGTCCACGCCTGGGATGTTCGCGCTTTATCTTGCAGGGATCACCGCGACCATTGTGCATTTTGCCAACGGGTTGCGTACAGCGGGAGACACTTGGGGGCTCGCTCGCTCGGCACGATCGCGACGTGTCATCGCGGGTCTTGCGCTCGCGTTGGGCGTCGGGATGTGGGTCGTGGGAGTCAACACGCTCTATCACTTTGTCCTCCGATGCGGCGGTGTGCTGCCTCTTCCTGGGCTCAACCGGAGTGTCGTGTGCGGCTCGTAAGTCCAGCAAATATTCTATCCATTGTGATTTCTCTCGCGGTGATCTCGCTTGCAGCGGTCGGCCTCGGCGAGACCTCTCGGAGACACAAAGCCGCCGATGGAAACCTCTGGGGACTCGATCGCTTTCGCGGCGGAGGCTTGATCCGCGGACCGTGTGCGCGGAGGGCTTGCATCGCGCTGACCTTCGACGATGGGCCCGAGCACAGCACCACCCCGCGGGTGCTCGATGAGCTAGATCGCCGCGGAGTTCGTGCGACATTTTTCGTTGTAGGGCGCCGCTTCGATGGGGATGGGCCTATCGCGGAGCGCAACCGCGAGGTGCTCCGCGATGTATGGCGTCGCGGGCACATGGTCGGAAACCACACGTACACGCACCCCTTGATGGACCGCTTGGATGAGCGATCGATCACCCGCGAGATCGAGCGCACCGATCGTGTGATCACAGAGACACTCGGGGTGCGCACGTTCTTGTTTCGTGCGCCCTACGGCGCGATGCAGACCCCAGCGGCGAGGCACGCGGTCTATTCGCGTGGATTAACGCCGGTCTTTTGGGCCATTGACACTCGGGATTGGGCGGCACACAGCCCCGAAGAAGTGCTCGCGAATTTTCGAGCGGGTCTCGACGAATCTCCCCGAGGTGGTGTGGTGCTCTTTCACGACACACTTCCACGGACCACGCAGGCGTTGCCGTTGGTCTTTGACGAGATCGCCGCGCGCAATGAGCAGCGACGGACGCGCGGGCTGCCACCGTACGAGTTTGTTGGGCTCGATGAGCTGTGGGAACCCCTGCGGCCGAGTCGCGCACACTAGGCGAACGCGCAGCAATGATTCAGCCGGTTCTGACTCGGTCGCTGGAGAGCGCGGTGAGTAGCAGCTGCATGCTCTGAGTGAACTTCTCGTACTCTCGGAGCTCTATTGCGGTGGGCTTGTTCTCACGCGTGCTCAGCAGCCACTGGACCGCTGGGCCCAGTTCGTTAAACGATTTGCTCACGACACGAGAGCGAAAGACAAAGCCCACCGAGGTGGCCGCGCTGCGCACGGTCGCGGCAGCGAAGCCGTCGCCCTCCACCACCAGCGTGTGTGCAGCGAGTTTGCCGTCCAACATGCGAGCGATCGCGTCAAACTCGGGGCGCACGAGCGAGTCCGCCATCGCTTTAAACGAGAACGCCTCGAGCCGAAACAGCGTGAGCGAATAGAGCTTGTCGTGAGTGCGAAGCAGCCGATCAAAGAGCGCCCGCTGCGCCTTCACCCGCGCCACTGTTGGGATGCCATGCCAGAGCGAGAAAGTGACGTTCTCGCGGGCCCCAAAAGCGCAGGCCTCGTCGATGTGCGCAATCGTGCTTTGTGATTCCATGCTCGTCGGTTTCGCTCGGTAAATGGTGCGGTGAAAGAGCGCCCCTCCCAGAGGCCAGTGGGGCAGAAGAAAAGCACACTACGGACCAATTTGTCACTCGCGCTCAGCGTCGAGAAATACCGCGAAATGCCTGATCAAGAGTTACAGGCAGGGCAGCAAATTCGCACCCTGGCGGCCGCACGGCATGAGGCGCGCTGAGCACAAGGGAGCTGCGAGCATTGGGGATGCTCGCGAGGCCATCACCCGCGGGGACTTCAGCGCTGACGCACGGAGAGCGCTACTCGGCGGTGGTCTCGGTCTCGCCGTGGCACTTCTTGAACTTCTTGCCCGAGCCGCAGAAGCAAGGATCATTGCGGCCGATTTTGGGCTGCGTGCGACGGATGGGGTCGAGGACTTCGGGCTTGTCGCCGGGGGTGTCACTCGCGCTCGCAGCGGGGTTCTGGGCGTCGCTCGGTTGCCCGCGTTCTTTGGGCTTGCGCGAGCGCACTGCGCTGATTTGCTCGGGGTCAATCCCGAGCTCTTTAAGACCTTGCGCGAACTCCTCGGGCGAGAGATCCCCCACAGGGAGCTCGGCGCTGACAGAGGGATGCGAGGCCTGCATCGAGCGCGCGCGGGCTTCTTGCTGAAGGCGCTCGTCATCGGTGAGCCGATCCACGTCGGCGCTGTTTTGCAGCTCAAGGTGAAAGAGCTTGCGCGCGACGTTGGCCGACACGTTGGCCATCATCGCGTTGAACATGTCGAAGCCCTCTTTTTTAAACTCGAGCTTCGGATCACGTTGGCCATATCCACGCAGACCGATGCCATCACGCAAGTGGTCCATGTTGGTCAGGTGGTCGATCCAGGCCTTGTCGATGTCCTCGAGCATGAGCGTGCGAAACACACGCGTGAGCTGCTCGATGCCAATTTTGCTCTCGTACGCTCCGACGATTTTCTCGGCCTCTCCGTAGAGCGCGTGGACGATGTCTTCGCGCGATCCGAGCGGATCGATGATCTCGTAGACCGCGAGGGCTTTGCTGACCAACCCGAGGGCGCTGGCGCGCTCGTCGCGTGCGGCGCGGATTTTCTTTGCCTCTTCGTCGTCCTCAGCGGCGTCTTGGCGACGGTCAAGATCAGAGTCTTCGCTCACGAGCGGACCAAACGAATCGACGAAGGCGTTGGCCATCGAGACCACGTTCCAGTCGTCGCGCTCTGAGCGCTCGGGGGCGTGGGTCGTGACAATGTGCACGCTCACGGCGTCGCAGAGATCGAGCAAGCGTTCGCGCTGTTCTGCGAGAGACTGGCACGCGGACTCAGTGAGAACGGCCAGCGCTTTTTCAGGCTTTTTGGCGTGCTTCTCGAGTCCCTCTGCGCGCATCCCGAAGAACGCATAGGCCTCGCGCTCGACCGCAAACGGGTGGATCGCCTTGACCTCTTCGAGGGTCTTGACGGGCTCGAGCAAGGGCTGAACCTGGTTGCCTGCGAGCTCCTCAATAATGAGATTCTCAATCGTGTCGGGCTCTTCGGGGTACGCGCGGATCATCTCTTCGCAGATCACGGCCACGCGCGCCTTGGCCTCGGCGTCGAGCGGCGCGATCCCGCGTGTCTCTTCGTCGTCACCGGTCTTTTGGATCGTGTAGTGACCATCCAAGACATCACGGCGCAAGGTGTAGACCGCCTTGCGCTGCTGGTTCATCACGTCGTCGTAGTCGAGGAGGTTCTTGCGGATGTCAAAGTTGCGAGCCTCGACCTTCTTCTGTGCGTTCTCAACCGAGCGGGTGACCCAGGGGTGCTCAATGGGCACTCCCTCTTCCATGCCGAGAGAGTCCATGATGGACTGCACACGATCGCCTGCAAAAATGCGCATCAAGTCGTCTTCGAGCGACAAGAAAAAGCGCGAACTTCCGGGGTCACCTTGGCGACCCGAGCGGCCACGAAGCTGGTTGTCAATACGGCGCGATTCGTGGCGCTCAGTGCCCACAATGTGCAGCCCACCCGCGGCACGGACCTCTTCGCGCTCGGCGTCACATTCGGCCTTGAGCTCAGCGATTTTGGCTTCGACGTCGGCCTCGTACGTGGGGTCGCTGGGGGTCTTGCCTTCGGCTTTGAGGTGCCACTTCGCGAGCATCTCGGGGTTGCCGCCCAGCAAAATGTCCGTCCCGCGGCCTGCCATGTTGGTCGCGACCGTGACGCGGCCCTTGCGGCCTGCCTGCGCGACGATAAACGCCTCACGCTCGTGCTGCTTGGCGTTGAGCACCTCGTGTGCGATCCCATCGCGCTCCAAAAGAGCAGCGAGCCCTTCGGATTTGGTCACCGTGGTGGTGCCCACGAGGACGGGCTGTCCCTTGCTGACGCACTCGGCGATCTCTTGCGCGACCGCTTCAAACTTCTCGCCCTCGGTCTTGTAGACGAGGTCGTCTGCGTCGACGCGCTTGATGGGCTTGTTGGTTGGAATGGGCAGCACATCGAGCTTGTAAATCGAGTGAAATTCTTCGGCTTCGGTCTCTGCCGTACCGGTCATTCCGCTGAGCTTTTTGTACAAGCGAAAGAGATTCTGAAAGCTGATGGTCGCCAGCGTTCGGTTCTCTTCTTGAACACGGACAAACTCTTTGGCCTCGACCGCTTGGTGTAGGCCATCGCTCCAGCGGCGCCCCACAAGGACGCGCCCAGTGAGCTCATCGACGATGTTCACCTTGCCGTCTTGCACGAGGTACTGCGCGCCCTTTTTGTAGAGCGTGTGCGCCTTGAGACACTGCTGCAGCACATGCAGAGACTCAATGTGTGCAGGGTCGTAGAGGTTCTCGATCTTCAGGCGACGCTCGGCTTCTTCGATGCCTTCATCGGTGAGCGTGACCTGGTGCCCCTTCTCGTCGAGCACGTAGTGTTCGTCGTTTTTCAGGTAGGGGACGATCTTATTGAGCTCGCCATACAAGTGCGTGCTCGCCTCGCCTTGGCCCGAGATGATCAGCGGTGTGCGCGCCTCGTCGATCAAGATCGAGTCGACCTCGTCCACGATCGCGTAGTGCAGCGGTCGCTGCGCGCAGTCGTAGATCGAGTACTTCATGTTGTCGCGGAGGTAGTCGAAGCCGAACTCGTTGTTCTGGCCGTAGGTGATGTCCGAGCGATACGCGAGGTATTTTTCCCGGTCTCCGCCCTGATTGACTACGACACCGGTGGTGAGCCCCAAGAAGCCGTAGAGCTTGCCCATCCACTCGGCGTCACGTCGCGCGAGGTAGTCGTTGACCGTCACGATATGGACGCCCTTGCCTTCGAGGGCGTTGAGGTACGCCGCCAAGGTGGCCACGAGGGTCTTGCCTTCGCCGGTGCGCATCTCTGCGATGCTGCCCTTGTTGAGCACCATCCCACCGATGAGCTGCACGTCGTAGTGACGCATCCCAAGCGAACGCTTGCTGCCTTCGCGGCACACGGCGAACGCCTCGACGAGGAGGTCGTCGACGGTGGCTCCGTTCTCGATTCGCTGCTTAAAATCAGCAGTTTTTGCCCGCAATTCGTCATCCGAGAGCTTCTGAATTTTGCTCTCGAGTTCATTGATGGCAGTGACCTTGGGGCGAAACTTTTTGAGCTCGCGGTCGTGCTTGGTCCCGAGGATCTTCTGCAACAGCCAGGCGATCATGAGGCGTCTTTCGGTCTTCTCGAAGGGGTCAAAAAAAGGGCATCAGCGACACAGCGTCGTGATGTGGGGTCCTATTCGCTCGCAACAACGTCAACAGTCGCGCTGAGGAATCGACGGGCGCGCAAGGGTACAGCATCCCAGCGCTTACGGCTTGAACCTGTGCGAGAACAACTCTCCAACGTGAGCGATTGATCCCGTACGCCGAAAACCAGCGGGCCGTGACATAGTGCAAGACACTCACAATGGCCAATAGACAAGCGATTTGTAGGCGTCTCGTAGCAGGGCTTTCGTTTGCGTGTGTGTCTTCGGTGATGACAAGCGCCAGCGCGGACTGGCCGATGTTTCGTCACGACCGGAGCCGCACCGCGAGCACGACGACTCATGCCAACCTAGCTCGCCCTGTGCGCGCATGGAGCCAGTACATGGGCGGCCGCGTGGACAGCGATGACATTTATGCGCGATGCTAGCGAGCGAACCGGGGATGGACGTTTCAGTGGAGGAAATATGGGTGGAAACCGCATTGGATGGGGGCTGTTGTGCGTGTGGGCCTATTCACATGCAGCGTGCAGTGGGCCATCGAGGCGATGTGATGCACCTGCTGCGATCTACATCGAATCGATCGAACAATGCTTGCGGCCTTGTGAGGCAGCAGCGAGCTACGAGCAGTGTTTCGGCGCTGATGGCGCGGTCTTGGAAGGGGGAACGAGTGATGCGTCACGCGACGGATCCTCGGGTTTTGTTGATGCGAATATCGACTCAGGATTGGTAGACCGCGCTGAGACACCCAACGATGGGATGTCCTGCGAATCTGACTCGACAATGTGCAGTACCGGTTGTGTCGACACTCAAAGTGACCCTCGAAATTGTGGCTCTTGTGGACGCAGTTGCCCTGTTGTCTTGGGCGGGATCGAACAGTGCGTAACGGGCTCTTGTGCAATTACGTGTGAAATGAGCCGCCATCTCTGCGATTCGAGGTGCCTTGAGAACAGCTCGCCCAATTCGTGTGGCACGAGCTGTACGCCTTGCCCATTGGCACCTCTTGGCGGGCGAACAACTTGCGAGGAAAATGTCTGCGGTTTCTTGTGCGAAAATGGATACGATCGCGTTGGTGCGGGATGCGAATTGCGCGTTCCGCGGCAGCTCGCCCCAATGAGCACCAGCACCGTCTCTTCGACACGACCCACACTCCGCTGGGCGCTGCCATTGGGCGTAACGCACGGACAAGTCGAGCTCTGTCGAAACCGAGCCATGACAACCGACTGTCAAACGCAGGTTGTCCTGGGGAATCGCTACCGCCCCACAGGCGCATTGGCGGTTGGGTTCTGGTTCTGGAGAATTCGTGGTGTTTTGGGTGGCACCCCTGGGTCCATGGCAGGTCCAACCTGGCAGTTCACGGTGGGTGCAAGGGATTCGGCACTGGACACTTCCTGGGGCACCCAGGCGGATTTTGATGGAGATGGACGCGCGGAGTTGATCGTTGGCTCTCCCAATGCTGCTCCCGACAGCCGTACCAATGCAGGCACGGTCACGATCTACAGCGGAGCCTCTGGAGGCATTCGCACGACAAGTCCTACAGTATTGAGCGGAGCGCGCAGCGGAGACAATTTTGGCCGCTCAGTGGCATCCGCTGGCGACGTCAATGGCGATGGATTTGCGGATTTGCTGATCGGGGCAAACAACGCCGTAACGAGCGCAGGGTTCAACGTCGGCAACATCAGCGTTTACCTTGGTGGCCCTTCCGGAATCAGTTCTGTCGCAAGCGTTCTGATTGAAGGGTCATTCGCAGGTGGAAATTTTGGCTGGTCGGCCGTGGCTGCGGGAGACCTTAACGGTGACGGATTTGCCGACATCGCGGTTGGAGCACCCACGGACTCGACCAGCGGCCGCAGATCTGCAGGCACCGTTCGGATCTTTCTCGGCAGCCGAACCGGCATCAACCCGATGGCAGCCGTAGTGATTCATGGACAGAGCGCGGACGATCAGTTGGGCAGTGCCATTGCAGGCGTAGGCGATTTGAACGGTGACGGCTTCAGCGATCTTGCGCTGGGTGCCCCAACAGCATCACCCCGAGGACTCAGCCAAGCAGGCATCGTACAAATCCATCATGGAGGTCCCCTTGCGACTAATCCCATGCCTTTGCTGGTCCTTGAAGGCATCGCGACGAATGATCGCTTTGGTGCATCGATCGCTGGCGGCGATGTCAATGGTGACGGCTACGCAGACCTGCTGATCGGCGCTCCCAACGCTTCACCGATGGGAAGGAGTGGCGCAGGCAGTGCGAGCTTATTCACAGGCGGTTCTTCAGGAATTGTGCGGGCCATGTTCGTCACTCTGGCCGGAGGGACAGCTGGCGACCGCGCTGGAGACCGGGTAGCCGTTGGAGATCTCTCTGGCGACGGATTTGCGGACATCGCTGTGGGCACCCCCATGGCCTCCCCTGCTGGGACCATGCACGCGGGATCCGTCGGGATTTATTTAGGTCGCGACATTGGTCCATCGAACAGTGCAACCCTTGTCCTCAATGGCGTTGACGTCGGCGATGATTTCGGACGCTCACTCACGTGCACTGGCGATCACAACGGCGACGGGATGCTGGATCTCGTCGTTGGATCACAAGGAGCAGCCTTCAGTACTCCCACTTTTGCTGGAAATGCCAACATTTTCAGTGGGACTCGCGCTGGCACGACAAGCGTTCCCATGACGGTCATTTCAGGCATGCGCGCGGGAGACAACTTTGCACTAGCGATCGGCAACTAGACCCAGATCTAGCCCAGCGAATTCGCTTAGCGAATCGCGCGACCGTCGCTGCATCGGGTGTAGTCTCCAGCGAGACGATCGGCTCCGGGGAGGATCGAGAAGAAGCCCAAGCGCATGGCCTCGGGGCACACCGTGCGCTGCAGCGTAGAGATAGTGCCGTACTCGATTTGCAGGACTGGCTTTGACGCGCGCACAAAAGGTGTCTCGCGTGCGCACTCGTTGTAGCGAAAGCACGCCTCGTTGATGGCGAAGTCAAAATCACCCACGAGCGATGTGACCTGGTCGAGGTCGTTCTTGAGGCCAATGAGCAGCCCGCGTGCGTGGGCTTCGCGGGCCAAAAACCGGTTATAATCCAGCTGATTGGCCGCGCTGATCGTGAATCCGCTCATCTGGGTATAGCCATCTACGTTGTCTGGATCGACGCCATCGCAGCCTTTGGTTCGCGCGAGATCGAGCCTGCGCTGCATCACCGTACGCAGCGCCGTGTTGCGCACATCGAGCCAACGCTCGCCGGGCCACCCATCGAGGTCACGTCCCAGCGCGGCCATAGGAAACATCGAGGCGTCAGGGCGCCAGTTTTCGTACGAGCCCGCGCTGAAGTAGCAGATCACGCGGTGTCCTCGCGCGTGGATCGCGCGGATCACCGACTCAGAGTTGTCAAACAGGTCGATGTCAAACACGTCGGCGTCGACGCTGGTATTGACCGGCGCTTCGAGATCAATGTGCCAGCTCGCGTTGACCGCGAGGCGCACGCCAGCACCCGAGTCTGCAGCCGAATCAACGGCGGCATCGGGCGCGCTTGCGTCATTGCCACGCGCATCACTGGCAGCGGTCGCGTCACGAGGGCCCACTGCATCCATCGGTGCCTCAGCGTCTTCGGCTGGTAAACTGCTGTCGAAATCCGATGCGTCGGGAGATCGCGTGGGGACGTCGTCGGGCGTCGCCGTGCCGTCAGGCTGCGAGGCGGCCTCGCGTGTCGCATCGAGTCCGGCGACGTCGCCGGGTCCAGCGGCTTCACCACAATGCACGAGCGAGAGCAGGGCGAGCGATGCACCGAGTGCAAGTGGGTTGCGCATCATGGGAGGAGCTTTCGTGAAACGAGGATCCGCGTGTGTGAGTCTCTCGCAAGATGCTAACCGAGTGATCTGTCAGCGAAAGACCTAGAAGAACGCGGACACCCGAATTTCGGATTACTCTGTGGCTTCCCAGACATGGACGAGGCTTGGGGCGACACAGCCGATGCTGTTGCAGCGCACGGTGTGTCCGCCGAGCACGATGCGCGGGGCGCGTGTGGGGCTCGGGTTCGCAGGAGTCTGTGGCTCAAATCGCACAGAGTTCAGCGGCACAGTGCTTGTGGGTCGGATGGGCGTCCAGGTGAAGCCTCCGTCGGTAGTGACCGCGATGTTCTCGGCTGTGGCACCGACCGCGAGCCCTCGGCGCGCGTCTGCGAAGTGCATGTCATACACGTGCATCCCCACGCTGCGCATGGAGCAAGGCACCCCAGGAGACGCGACACACATCAGCGATTCGAGCGACCGATCGCGACGCGGACGATGCGCGAGGAGCGCGACGTGGCCGTCGGGGATCACCGAGGCAGAGGCGAGGATGAGCGATGGATCCGTCGCAGAGACCGCATGCTGTCCCGAGGTCAATATATCAAAGAGCATCACGCCTTCGCTGGACTCGCGGCGTGTCACGAGCAGGGCAGAGCCACGGCGCGCGCTGAGCAACCGAGCGCGCATGGGTGCAGTCCATTCGCGCCACGTGGGGTCGCCGTATTGCTGCCAGCAGAATGTGCTTCCGTCGTCGGGTTCGGTGGGATTGCAGCGGCCGCTGTAGATCAAGCTCGACCCCTCGGCGTCGCTCTGTACGCTCGTGGGCGGCGTCCCGGTGACCGCTTGAGCGTCTTCGCGTTGCACAAAGTGCATCACGGCGGTGGTCCCCGTAGCGTCGGGGCACACCCGGAGCACTCCCGCACCTGCGGGCTGCAGTGTGCACGCGCTGTTGGCGAGCGGAGCAAGGGTCGCAGTGCTCGGCGCCGCGCGCAGGGCGCCCTCGGCGTTGACCGCGGCAAAGACCACCCGTTGGTCCCCGGCGAGGAGCGCAAACGCGCCGTCGTCAAGGGCGATCACGCCGGGCTGCGCGAGGGGCGCGAGCCGACCGGGGCCTTCGGGCTGTGTGGGGCCTTGGAGCACCCAGGTGCGATCTGAAATGGGCGGCAGACGGGGCAGCTCTACGCGAGTCGGCACGGCGCGGGTCGCGCATGCGGCGAGAAAAAAGAGCGGGAACCAGGGCGCCACGAGGGGCGCGCGCGGGGCATAACGAGGTGGGCTCATAGAGGGCAGACGGTCTCGGCAAGCGAAACGAGCGAAGTGGGCGTGCGTGTTCCCGAGGGCGCGGATTGTGGTAACGAAGTCACCCTATGATCGGATTCGACCTGAGCGAAGAGCAAGAACAGCTCATTAAGACGGCGCGGGATTTTACCAAAGCCAAGATTGTCCCTGTGGCGGGCAAGCTTGACGAGCATGGGACATTTCCCACAGAAATCTTCAAAGAAGCGTGGGAGTTGGGCCTGGCCAACTGTGAGATTCCCACCGAGTACGGCGGCCTAGGGCTGAGCTGTCTTGACCACTGTCTTGTGCTGGAGGAGGTCTCGTACGGCTGTCTCGGTGTGAACACCACGCTCGCGGCCAACATGCTCGGGTCCATGCCGTTGCTCATCGCGGGCTCGGACGAACAGAAGCAAAAATACCTCGGCATGCTGGTCAACGAGCCTGTGCACGCGGCCTATTGCTGCTCGGAGCCCGACGCGGGCTCAGACGTCGCGGGCATGAGCACGAAGTACACGCAGCACGGCGACGATTACGTGATTAGCGGGCAAAAACGCTGGATTACTAACGGTGGCGTGGCCAACTGGTTCACCGTTCTTGCGACGCGTGACCGCGGCATGAAGCACAAAGGCATCACGTGCTTTGTCGTGGATGCCAACGCGCCGGGCGTAAAAATTGGCAAGAAAGAAGACAAGCTCGGGCAGCGTTGCTCGAACACGTGCGACGTCTTGTTTGAAGAAGTGCGCGTGCCCAAGAGCGCGATCGTGGGCGCCGAGGGCGAGGGCTTTAAGGTCGCGATGAAGACCTTTGATCGCTCGCGTCCATGGATCGCCGCGGGCGCCGCGGGCGTCATGCGTCGCGCGATCGAAGAGAGCCGAAGCTACGCGCTAGAGCGCAAGACCTTTGGGGTCCCGATCGCACAGCACCAAGCGATTCAGTTCATGTTGGCGGACATGGCCGTGAAGTACGAGGCCTCGCGGTTGCTCTGCCACAAGGCCGCGTACATGGTGGACAAGGGCCACATTGACAGCGTGATCTCGGCCTACGCGAAGGTCTTTAGCGCGGACTCTGCGATGGAGGTCACGACGGACGCCGTGCAGGTCTTCGGTGGCTACGGGTACACGAAAGAGTATCCGGTCGAGAAGCTCATGCGAGACGCAAAACTGCTGCAAATTTACGAGGGAACGAGCCAGATCCAGCGCATTGTCATCGCGCGCAACATGCTCGGCCGTCAGTAGGCGATACGCACGTACGAGGGGGTCGCTGCGCGCTGTAGGGGTTTTGTGATACCAACGCTCCGCCTGCGATCGCAGGGGTCTCTAGGACAGCGCGCGAGCGTCTGTGCAAGCCCACCCGTGATTGCGATCGAACGCTGCAAACTGTGCGGCAAAACTCACTTGCTCGAAGGAAGTATTTTCAATGGCTAATCCCCGCGTTTACTTTGACATCGACAACAATGGCCAGGCGATGGGTCGCGTTGTGTTTGAGCTCTTTGCGGACACCGTCCCGAAGACCGCAGAGAACTTTCGTCAGCTGTGCACCAACGAGCCCGGCTTTGGCTACAAGGGCAGCTCGTTTCACCGGGTAATTCCGCAGTTTATGTTGCAGGGCGGTGACTTCACCAACCACAACGGCACCGGCGGAAAGTCCATCTACGGCAACAAGTTCGCAGACGAGAACTTCACCCACAAGCACACCGTGCCGGGCCTGCTCTCGATGGCCAACGCGGGCCCCAACACCAACGGTTCACAGTTCTTTGTGACCACCGTCGTGTGCCAGTGGCTCGATGGCAAGCACGTCGTCTTTGGCAAAGTCGTCGAAGGCATGGACGTCGTAAAGGCTGTCGAAGCGCTCGGATCTTCGAGCGGCAAGGTCAACGGCAAGGTCAGCATCACGGGCTGCGGCCAGCTCTGATCGACGTTGGGGGGGAAGCACCGACGACGCTGCGTGTCGCATGTGGCGTGAGCGCGCGACGCGTGCGCTGGGCTGCATTTTGTTTGCAAGAATGTGCGCTGCCCCTTGAAGCCGTTGCGCATACGGGCTACCCGGAGTGCTCCCTGTCGCGTCTGCGCGTGTGGCGCAGGACCCGATTGGCGTCTTGAAGACAACTGACATCCCATGAGCATTCTTCACGTTGGAACCGCGGGCTTTGATGGCCCTCGCGATCGCTACCTTCGCAAACTGCACTTTGTCGAAATCGAGCTGCAGTCTCCGCCCCCACCGCCCAAGCGCCTTGAGAAGCTTCGTGCTGAGCTTGGACCTGAATTTTGCCTCGCCGTTGTAGCTCCGGTCGCGCTGTGGGGAGACAAAGACTCGCCCCTCCGTGATGCCAAGGCTTCACGCGCAGAGTGCGACCGTCTGCAGAACGCGCTCAGCACGCTCAAGCCCGAGGTGCTCGTGCTGCGAACGCCTCCGTCGGTGCGTCCTGGCTCGGCTGCGCTCGATCGGTTCTTGGCGCTCTGCAGCGAGCGCTTGTGCAAGATGGCCCGCGTCGTCGCGTGGGAACCCTCGGGCGTGTGGGACCGCGAGGGCGCCCTTGAGGTCACCGCACCCTACGACAATCTCATCGTGTCAGCCGACCCGCTCCGCGACGATGTGTCAGGCGAATCGCACGTGTATGTGCGCCTTCGTGGCCTCGGCACCGACCGCCGCTATGGCCCCTCGAAGATCGAAGAGCTCGTCACCGCCCTCAGCGAGAGCGAAGAAGCGTGGGTGGTCTTCGCGATCGAAGACGGCTACCGGACCGCGATTCGCACCGCCAAAATCGCCGCAGAAGGCGTCGAGGTCCCTGCGTTTTCGTCCGCCGACGAGTCCGATGATCTGGGGCTCCTCGGCCTCAATGCGGACGACGAAGACGAAGACGAAGATGACTTCGACGATGAGGACGAAGACGAAGACGAAGACGAAGACGAAGACGAAGACGAAGACGAAGACGAGGACGAAGACGAGGACGAAGACGAGGACGAAGAGGACGCTTGATGCGTAATCGTCTTATTTCTAGCGATTCTGCAGCGCAAGATGCAGGCAATGGCGCGCTTGTCTTGGGTGGAAACGCGGTCGACGCGGTGCTCGCCGCCATGCTCGCGGGCGCTGTAAGAGGCAGCCCTTCGTCGCTGTTGGGCAGCGCAGTGATCACGGTGGCTGGGCTCGGTGTAGGAGCCTACGCGGTCGATGGTCGCGCGCGCGCTCCGGGGCTCGGGATGCCACGCATGCCGTCGCCTGCCTCGCCGCCAACGCGGGACAGCGTCGCGGTCCCTGGGCTGGTAGAGGGCGCGCTCGCTGCGCACAATCGCTTCGGGTCGCTGGTGCTCTCACGTGTCGTAAAAGCCGCAATGGATGCGGTCAAAGAGCACGAAGAGAACAAAGATGTGCAGCTCCGCGCGAGGCTCACGTGTCTCGAGGCGGTCCACCGTCACGGCCCCCAGTGGATGGCCAAGACGGGCGTCGCGCAGGCCCTGCTCGAGGCCGCCGGGCTCCCTGCCAAGGGTGTCCTGGGGCGTGATGATCTTGAGCCGGTCGCGGCGCCAGTGATCGAGCTCAAGGCCCTCGCGGTCGAGCACCATGAGCTGCTCACGATGGAGCCCGATCGCGTAGCGCCCTTTGCGCCTCCGACGCCTCCGGCGACTCCGATTGGGGTAGCCATCGCGGGAGATATGCACGGCGTGTTTGCGACAGCCGCCTGGGCAATCGCAGGCGAAGCGTGCATTCTGGAGGGCGAATTCGGCCTCTCAGGGGCGTCGTTGAATAACGCGCCCACCAAGGGCGTAACCCGCCGCGCACCGGGCACACGCATCGCGATGCCGACCCCCCTGTGCCTCGTCCGAACAGCGGCCAGCGTGTGGGCCGCAGCGGCGGTCTCGGGCGAGGGCGCGCTGGACGCGGGCTGCGACGCGCTGGTGCAGGGCAAGCTCTTGCGATTGGCCCAGGGCGCCGCCCCGCGCGGAGTCCGCGGGATGTCCTACTGGCTTGTGCGCGAGACGGGCGACGAGCTTCGCGCGAGCGAAGAAGCGCTGTCACGATGACGCTCATCGCGTCCACGCAGCGTGTGCTCGACTCGCTGGTGGGCGTGCGCATTGACAAGGCGTACACGGTCGAAGAGACCGGGCTGATCGTCTTGTCTTGCTACGGCAGTGAGGGGCGAAGTTATCTCGCGTGTGCGATCGGACCGACGCTCGAGGGGGTGGGGCTCGCGCGCAGCGCGCCTCGGGTTCGAGATGACTCTCGCGGGCAAATCGCTGCTTCTTTGCGTGCACACATCGTCGATCACCGTGTGCGCAGTGTGCACATCGAGGATGGCGTGGTGTGGCTCACGGTGGGTGGGGACGGAGCGATCGCGCGATGTGCGATCACACCTGGGCGCAAGGGCGGCGTTGAGATCTTTGCGGTCGACGGCCGCAGGGTGTGCAGAGAGGGCTCAGCCGACGCGTGGGTCGCGCACTGGGAGGGGAGCTACGAGCCCGATTCGCGTGGAGATTGGCTGGTCACACAGAGTGACACGCTCATGCTCGGCAGGCGCAAAGTGGCGCTGTTGCGCACGGTGCGCCACGAGCTCGCGGCGCGCACGCGCAGGGTCGACGCGGTGCGACGAGACCTCGCGCGCCTAGGAGACATCGGGAGACTGCAGCGTGTGGGGCGGTTGCTCTTGGCGCAGGGACACGGGATCGCGCGCGGAGTGACCTCGGCGACGCTCGAAGACTGGGAAGAGGGCGGCACGATCGAGGTCGCTCTGGATCCGAATCGACCAGCAAAATCACAGGCAGAGACGTTCTTCCACAAGGCCCGAAGGCTGCAGCGTGGCGAGAAGGTCATGCGCAAACGACTGGGGGAGGCCGAGCTGGCGCGCAGCGCACTGGAGCGCTTGCTCGTGGACTGTGATCGCGCGGATCCGGCGATGGACGAGGCCTGGCGTGGGCTGCTTCAGCGCTGTCGCTCGCTCGGTGTAAAGCCCTCTGCGAACGCCGAAGCGGGGCGAGAGGTCGCACGCGTAAAGAGCGCAGAGCGCCAGCCATTTACCTGCCATTTGGACGAAACCGGTCGCAAGATTTTGGTCGGTCGCGGGGGCGCGGACAACGACGCGCTCACCACGCGACATGCGCGGCCGTGGGATCTGTGGCTTCACGCCAAGGGGCACACGGGCGCGCACGTGATTGTTCCGCTGGACAAGAACCAGAGCTGCCCTGCCGAGACGCTGATCGACGCCGCGACGCTCGCTGTACACTACAGCGACGCGCGGGGTGAGGCGCTCTGCGAGGTGAGCTATGTCGTGCGAAAATACGTACGAAAGCCTCGTGGCAGCGCCCCCGGTGCGGTGACCTTTGACCACGAAAAAGTGTTGGTTCTGCGCACCGAACCCGAACGACTTGAGCGCCTGCTCGCGAGCAAAGACATCGCTTGACACACCAATAGGCACCGCGCGATGCCCGTGGCACTCTAGGCGTGCAGCTTTTACTTGAACTTGCTCTGACAAAGGACGCCCCAAGACATGACCGAGGCACTCCGCACCCCACGCGTTCTCGCCCGAATTTCACTAGGGATTGCCTCGCTGGCGTTGTGGCAATGTGCGCTACCCCACGCGGTGTACTCCGAGCGAGACGTGGCCAGAGACCTCGCGATCGATGGGACCTCCGATCGCGAGGATGTCCGGCGCGAGGCCGGCGATGTCGCCGACGCTGAAGAGCTCACGGACGGTGCAGATGCTGAAGACGCGTCCGATGCGACCCTCGACGTGCTCGACGAAGGGGACGCCAGAGACGCCCCGACGGACGCAGACGTTGTGCTCACAGACACACGTGACGCGGGTCCCGATGCCCTGGATGTCGCAACGGACTCACGGGATGCCAGTGATGCCAGTGATGCCCGCGAGGATGCAATCGAAGCGGGGATAGACGCCACAGTGCCCCCCGACGTGGTGCCCCCGGATGCGGCGGTCGAAGCCGGCGCAGACAGCGCTACACCGGACGCTGGGCTGCCGGTGCGTTGTGCGGACCTTGCGGCCGCGGCCCGCATGCAAGTGGTCACGCTGTACGCAGGAGCCACTTCGTGGAGAGCCTACTGTGACTACACTGCGCCCAATGGTCCGTGGACGCTGGTCGCCAAGGTCGAGCCAGGGGACACGAACTGGGACTACACCAGCGCGCGATGGTCAGACACCTCGCTGGTCAACGAGTCGCGCGTAACCGTCGACCGAGAGAGCGCGAAGTACCTGGGATTTAACACGCTGTCGTTTACGCGAGCGCGCTTGGTGTTTGTCACTGCACGCGTGCTCCAACCTGATCAAATGGAGACCGTGGACTTCGCGTTTGCCTCGGGCGCTCGGTCGCTCCGAGAGATTTTTATGACGGGCAGTTTTGCTTCGGTCCCCACGATGCGCACGGACTGGACAAGCCTCGTGCCCCTAGGTTTTGTCCAGAGCAACTGCGGCGAGATGGGCTTTAACGCTCAGGGTCGCAGCGCGAGCTCACAGCGCGTTCGTATCGGGATCATTGGCAACAACGAGACCAACTGCAGCAGCCCGGATTCTTGGCTCGGCGTCGGCGGGATCTCCCCGACCGGGGCACTCGAGCCCACAATCACCGCAGGAAACCGAAGCGATCCGCTTGGCGTGAACTTCCGTCGCACGCCCTCTCATGTGCAAATTTGGCTTCGCTAGGCGATCGTGTCCGCGCTGACGCATCCCATGCAACGACGGCGCTCGGAGGCAGTTATGGCAGAGCGAAAATCGAAGATTCTCATCCCATTCGTGCTCTTGTGTGTGATGGCGTCGGCGTGCCAGCTGCCCCACGCGCGCGCGCCACACGCTGAGGCCGCGACAAGCGAGGATGGGGCGCTCGTGAGCGATGACACGTCCGTCCCCGAGGACGTCTCAGCGCTCAGTGACACACGTGAAGACAGTGATTTTACTGATCAATCGCAGCTCACCGATACAGCGGCAGACGTACTGACCGATGACGCGACCGATGTCACCGATTCCGGCGACGTCGCCGTTGCCTTGGATGTCCTCGATGCGAGCGACGTCACAGACGCGACCGCCAGCGATGGCGGACAAGACGCGACCGTAGCCCTGGACGCCGACGCGATTGCTCCAAGCGACGCGATCGCGCCCCTCGAGAGTGGCGCAGACGGCGGATGCCCTGCCGGGAGCTTTGACTGCGGCGACGGCCTGTGCCGACGCGTCGAAGGCACAATCACAACGTGTGCGGACGCGACGCGCGATGGGGTCTACGTGCTCACGGTGGGCACCGTGCCGTGGTGCGGCCGCTGTGCGACCTTTGGGGCTGGAGCGCGTTACACGATGGCGCTCAAGGCCAGCGGGGTGGCGGTCGCGGGCGGAGGAGCTCAGCGATTTACCTACGATTCGACGCTCTGGACCAACCTCGAGACGTGGCAGCCGACGGCGCTGGATCGAAACAACGTCGAGTACAAAGGGCGTGGGTTCTTTGTGCAATCGTTTCAGAATATTGTGATCGAGATGCGGACGGCGAGTGAGACCCGGACGCTCAGCGGCACGGTGACGTGGGGAGGCGCGGAGACCGAGCAGACCCTGCGCGCGATCTTTATGGGTGGTCCGCGTGACATGTGGTCTACGGCTGATTTTACTGGGATTGTGCCCGGATCAGACTTGCAGAATCGTTGTGAGCGGGCGGGCTTCAATCAGCGCGCACCACGCATGGACAACGCGCGAGTGCGGATCGGCGCGATCGCAAACAATGATCTCACCGAGTGCGACTCACACGACTCGTGGGTGGGCGTTGGCGGTTGGCTAGGCGACGCGCGTGAGATTTCGGTAGGCAACGTCGCACGCTGGAACTCAGGGGGCGACCGCAACCTTCGCAGCGTAGCGACCGTCTGGATTCGCTGAGCGTCTGCGCAGCTCTTGCCACGATCGCAGCGCGACACACATCGGCGCTTTATCTGTGCGGTGCGCAGGGTACTGTACCGCCCCCTCGTCGCAGGCTGTGTGGTCGCCAGGATTGTCTGCGATCGCCGCGCGCGCCCAGCGAGGGTTGTCAATGGTTCGGAGGTATTGCGGTGGCCAGGTGGCTCGAAGAAATCAAGCGGACACACTCATGCGGCATGCTCAGAGAGGGTGATATCGGACGCGATGTTGTGCTCTTTGGGTGGGTGCAGCGCGCACACAACAAGGGCGGGGTGGTGTTTGTCGATTTGCGCGATCGCGATGGCATCACGCAGGTGGTCTTTGATCGCGAAGACTTCGCCGAGGCGTACGCGCTGGCAGAGACCTTTCGGCGCGAGTGGGTGATCGGTGTACGTGGTGCAGTGCGCGACCGCGGGACCATGCGCAACCCCAAGATCGCGACGGGCGCGATCGAGGTCCTCGCGCACGAAGGGACTGTGTTTAACCGCTCAGAGACCCCGCCGTTTGAGATCACGGATGACAACGGCACGCGCGATGAGCTCTTGCTGCAGTATCGCTATTTGGATCTTCGAAGGCCCAAGCTGCAGCAGTCGCTCCGCACGCGCAGCCGAGTGAACCAGGTGACTCGGCAGCACTTTTACGACCTCGGGTTTACCGAGATCGAGACGCCGTCGTTGGTGAAATACACGCCGGGCGGAGCGCGCAATTTTATTGTCCCGTCGCGCATGCAGGCCGGAAAGTTCTATGCGCTGGCCGAGAGCCCACAGCTGTTTAAGCAGCTCTTTATGGTCGCGGGCTTTGACCGATATTTTCAGATCGCGCGCTGCTGGCGTGACGAGGATCTCAGGCTCGATCGTCAGCCAGAGTTCACACAGATCGACGTCGAGATGTCGTTTGTCACGCAAGAAGACATCTTCGCGGTGGTCGAGCAGCTCTTGGGCAAGGTCTTCAAAGAGATCCTCGGCGTGGATCTCTCCGAGCGGTTCGCAGGCGGAAAGTTTCCGCACATGACCTTCGCAGAGTCCATGCGGCGCTTTGGCAACGACAAGCCCGACATGCGCTTCGCAATGGAGCACACGGACCTCACCGAGCTCGCCATTGCGCACAAGGGCGGCGGCGTCCCGCTGCTCGAAGAGATCGCCCTGAGATTCGAGCGCGGAGAAGATCGACGGGATCTTCCGCAGCACATTGTCAAAGCGATGGTGATCCCTGCGGACGGCGGCCCCGCGCAGAAGCCTCTCTCACGCAAAGACCTCGATGAGCTCGAGCTCTTTGTCAAACAGATGCGCGCGCAGGGGTTGGCTCGCGCCAAGGTCTCTGACGATGGCACCTGGGCCCAGACCCCGTGGAAGTCTGCGACCCCCGAGTTTGTCCGCGCGGTCAACGAAGCGACCGGCGCAAAGCCTGGGGATATCCTGCTCTTTCAGCTGGGCAAAGAGTCGCTCGTGCAGACCGTGATGGCCAATCTCCGGCTGCACCTGGGCAAAAAGCTCGGGTTTATCCCGGAGTTTGGCACGCGCGATCACAACTACTCGTTCTTGTGGGTCGTCGACCCGCCCTTGTTTGAGTGGGACGACGAGCACAAGACCTGGTCGCCCGCGCATCACGCGTTTACGCGGCCGCAGGATGACTCGCTCGCGTGGCTTGAGAGCGACCCAGGGCGCGTGCTCTGTTATCGCTACGATGTGGTGCTCAATGGCGTTGAGGTCGGCGGTGGATCGATTCGTCTGCACGACCCCGAAGTGCAACAGCGCGTGTTCTCGGTGCTCGGCATCGATGAGCAAGAGTCCCGAGCGAAGTTTGGTTTTCTCTTGGACGCCCTCAAGTTCGGCGCACCTCCGCACGGAGGCTTGGCGATCGGGATGGACCGGCTCGTGATGCTCTTGACTGGCGCCGAATCGCTGCGTGACGTCGTGGCTTATCCCAAGACAGCACAAGGGCTCGACCTGATGATGGGCGCGCCTGGCCCAGTGAGCGATGGACAGCTCGCAGATGTGCACGTGACTCGCCTCGAAAAACGCGAATGATGCTCAGCAAATGCTAGCGTGTCCTCCACGGGTGCGTGCGCTAGCACGATGAGATTCATGAAGCGTTCGTTTGCGAAATACGAAGGGTTGGGCAACGATTTTGTCGTGCTCGATGGGGACACTTGGCCCGTCGAAGAGCTCACCTCGCAGCGGGCCATCGCACTCTGCGATCGTCACCGCGGCGTGGGCGCGGACGGGGTGCTCTGGGTTCAACGCACCAGCGAATTGGCTGCGCGATTGATCATCGTCAACGCCGATGGGACGCGCCCCGAGATGTGCGGAAACGGTGTGCGTTGTGTCGCGGCTTTCTTTGTAGACCGCGGGTGGATGGCGCAAGGGCAGACGCTCTCGCTTATGACCGACGCGGGCGAGCGCACCGTGCAATCACGTGGCGAGCATCGGTACGCGGTCGCGATGGGTCTGTTGCGGGTCGAGTCGCAGCCCTTTGTGACGCTGGACGTGCGAGACCTCAGGGTCCCGGTGTTCTTCGCTGACGCAGGAAATCCGCACGCCGTTGTGTTTTCAGAGGTCCCACTGAGACACCGAGAAGCGGTCGCCGCGCGCATACGCCAGGAGACCCAAAAGTATCCGCAAGGGACCAACGTCGAGTTTGTCTCTGGGCGCGCAGAGGGAGGCCTGCGCGTGCAGGTCCATGAGCGCGGCGTAGGATGGACCCTCGCGTGTGGCACTGGCGCATGCGCCGTGGCGACTGTGCATGCCGCGAAGCACACACAGAGCCAGGGAGAAACCACCGTTGAACTGGACGGAGGGTCTCTCGAAATCATTTGGAAATCTGCTGCGATATCGCATCTTGAGCCCACCCTAGAGAGCACACAAGACGTGTTTGAGACGACCATGATCGGCCCCGCGGTGTGTGTGTTCGAAGGAGCGATCTCGTGACCGCGCTGACCATTCTCTTGGTGACCGAGGACCCCGCGCTGGTGACCCTCGTGCGTGACAGCGTGGCGCCCTGGGGCGACCACGTGATCGTAGAGTCCGCGCCCATCGAGGCCATCGACCGTGGTGAGGGCGAAGACGCAGTGCTCGTAGACCTCGCGCTCTCAGACGGCGCGGGGCTCGCGGTCGCGCACTTTTTGGCTGCTCGCAGTGACTCTGCTCCGGTGTTGGCCCTCTCGACCGGACGCGATGGCGACGGCGACGGCGTGGCCCAAGCGCTAGGGGTGCAACAAGTGCTCGCGCGGCCCCTTACGGGCGACGATTTGCTCGTGGCGCTTGGGACAATCCGCAAGGCGCGCGCGATGGTTGAGACCCCTTCGGTCCGTCGCGAGAGCCATCGGCCTGGGGAGCTGATGCGTGATCTTGGCGTCAACGAGATCGCGCAGGTGCTGGACGCCAGTGACCTCACAGAGCTGACCGAGCGCATCGCACATGCTGCATTTTTGCTCACGGGACACGGCGCTCGGGTCCGCATCGAGAACGCGCGATTCGAGACCCTCGAGGCCGCCGCGGGGCCTCCCAGTACGAGCGTCTACGACGAGATCGAGCTCGCCTCGCGCGAAGACACCTTGGGCACGCTCTACGTGACCACCACCCCGCTCACGCGGCCCAAGATCGAGCACTTGGTCCGCAGCGCGGCCGCAGTCGGAGTGCTCTTGCGCAACCAAGACGCCGCCGCACGCGCAGGGATCAAAGACCCCGAGACGAGCGCGTACACGTTTGCCTATTTTGTCGACGCGGCAGGGCGCGAGGTCGAGCGCGCGCTGCGACACCAGCGGCGCTTTGGTCTGATGACTTTTCAGATCGAAGATTGGTCCGAGCAGCGCGAGCGCCTGGGTGAACACGCGGTGCGTGAAGCGCGACGAGAGATGGTCGACACGATCTTGGACACGGCCGCGGACACGGACGTGCTGGCGCTGGTCGAGGACGACGAGCTCTATTTGCTCTCGCCTGAGTCTGGGCGGCTCCGTGGGCTCGCGTTGCGAAGACGAATCACCGAGAAGCACCGGCGTCGCGCCACGTTGGCCAAGGCCGAGCAGCGGGCGTCGCTCTCGGTGGCGATTGGGTTCGCGACGTTTCCGCGCGATGGTCGAGACTTGGCGACGCTGGCGCGTGCGGCGGCCTCGCGGGGGCGACGCGCCGAGGAGCACTCGGAGGTCTGGCACGGCGAGCACAACACCCTGGACGCGGTCCTAGGGGCCCTCCTGCGCCTCCGTCCGCAGAGCGATGATTGGGCCCTGCGCCAGTGCGCTTTGTCGTCCGAGGCCGCACACAACCTCGGCCTCGAGGTCGCTCGCGAAGCGTTGCGCACGGCGGGCCCGGCGGACGGCGTCGCATACCTCATCGGCGAGCGTGTGCACCCTCTGGTAGCGGGAGCTTTTGAGGCCATGCGCCGAGCGCCAAGTGGCGCGCTACCGTGTTATTGGCTGCGCCCAAATCCCAAAGACGGCCACGAGCCCAGCGCGCCAGGGGTGAGGCTATTGCCAATCGAAATCGAGGTGGACTCTGGGCGCGTGGGGCCCTTTGCGACGCTCGCGGTGCTCACCGAGTCGTGGGCGTACGCGTGTGTCTCGAGCGCGCAGGGGAGCTACAAGCGCATCATGCATACGAGCGATCTTGAGCTTGTCGAAGCGCTGGTCGCCGAAGTGCAAAAGACCTTTCACCTCCAACGAGAGGGAAACTAACCCATGCGTCGTGCAGTGCTTCTCGACGTCGGCGCCTCGGGACCTCGCGCGCGCGAAGGCGGGGCCCTCGCCGCCTCGCTCAGCGCGCGGGGATTCACGCTCGAACGGCTCGACCATGACAACGAGGTGATCGACGCTCTCGCACGCGAAAACGCTGACGTTTTGGTGATCGATGCAGACTCTCCCTCGCTCGATCTGCGTGTGCTCGTAGAGTCACTCCGTGCGGACCCGCGCACAACCAACACCTTGATTGTGGCACTCGCCAGCGGAGATCCGCGCGAGATCCCCGCGCGACGCGAGCTCGCACTGACGCTCAGCAAACCGATCCAAGCCGACGACGCCGCGGGGCGTATCGAAGCGCTGGTGATCACTCGCTTGCGTGCGGCGTCTAATAGCCGCGAGCTCCGCGGAGATTTGTCACAGATTTCGCTGCCCGATTTGCTGCAATTGCTCGCAGTCAACCGCAACAGCGGCGTGCTGAGCATCGACGCACCAGGGCGCTTTGGGTCCGTCACCTTGGACGCCGGAGAGATCCAATGGATCACCTGCGGCGTGGCCACCGCGCTCAAGGCCTTCGTGCGCTTGCTCGCGCTCACCGAGGGAGCCTTTGTTTTTACGCATCAGCCGTTTGATCGCACACAGTCTAACGTCGAGCCCATGGCCCTAGGGCCGATGCTCTTCGAGGCCACGAGACACATCGACGAGATCGCGCGGCTCAAGCGCTCAATGCCCGAGTCGTGGGTCGAAGTGCGCAAGGCACGCCTGGTGTGGCCACAAGCGATTTTGCAGCGATTTGAGCGTGAACCGGCGCTCTTCGAGGTCACGCGGTTGCTCGACAGCGCGCGCACGTTGGGCACCCTCTTGGATGCCTCACCCCTGCCCGACGCGGACCTGCTCGAAGCCCTCGATGAGCTGCGCCGAGAGGGCTTGATTGACATCGCCGGAGGCGCGCGTTCGGGCTGGGTCGAGGTGCTTGATACAGCCCTCGCCCGCACGTTCTCAGAGCTCGTCAGCGAGCAAGGAGGCGCGCGCGTCCTTGTGCTCCTGGATGGCGAAGACGCGGGCGCAGAGATGGGGCTCATTCGTGCGCTCGGCGGCGTCGCAGGGTTCGTGAGCGCCGAGGGCGTGGGCTCACCCGACGGCGGGCCCATCGCGCCGCTCGGGACGCTCGCGTTCGCCAGCACACGCGTAGAGCTCCTTCGGGTGTTCTCTTCGCGTGAGAATTCGCCGCTCTGGCTTGTGTTTGGTGCCAACGCCAGCGCGGTCTTGTGTGCGGTCCAGACCGAGCAAGACGCAGCCCTCACGCGCGAGGTCTTTGCACGCGGCAGCGACCTCCCCGTGGCCGTGGCCGTGGCGCCGTGGACTCCGAGCTCTATCGCCGCCGCGCTCCGCGCTGCCCTGAGCTCTCGGATCACGAGCCGCGCACGGCGCACCTAAGGTCCCACCCACACCCCCTCGGCAAAAACGTCCGCGCTCAGTTGCGCGCGATGCGACGGATTCGCTCGAGCGAGTTGCTCATGTTGCGCACATTGAGCTCGGCGCTCTGCGCTGTCTCTTCGATTCGCTGAGAGGTCTGCAGCGCGACCTCGCCCGCACGCACTTGGCCACGATGGGTCTCATTGAGCTGCGTGACCGCGCTCGCGATGGACTCGATTGCCTGCGAAATCTGCCGGCCCCCGCGCGATTGCTCCTGCGCGCTTCGCTCGACATGCTCCGTGATAATCCGCATTTGCTCGGCGCTGCGCATGATCTGCTCAGAGCCTCGCGCTTGCTGTGCCGTGGCCGCCGCGATCTGTTGCACGGTCTCTGCGATGCGTCCCATCGCGTCGGTCACTTGCTTGCTTCCCTTGGCCTGCTCCACCGTAGCGCGCGCGATGGCACGCACCATGTTGGTGCTCTTGCGCGAGCTCTCGAGGATCTTTTTGAGCACGCGCTCGGCCTCGTTGGACACCTCGACGCCGCGGTCGACCATGGTCGCGCTGCGCTCTACCGCGGTGATCGCGTTCTTCGACTCGGTCTGAATGGTCTTGATCAGGTCGGTGATCTCTTTGGTGCTCTGCGCTGCACGCTCGGCGAGGTCTTTGATCTCGTCGGCGACCACTGCGAAGGACTTTCCGTGCTCACCCGCTTGCGCTGCGATAATGGCAGCGTTGAGCGCGAGCAGGTTGGTCTGCTCCGCGACGTCATCGATCACGTTCACGATCTGCCCGATGGCTTCAATGCGCGAACCGAGCGAGCTGATCACGCTCACGCCCTGCATCGAGGTCTCTTTGATGCGGTTGATCTCAACCATCGTGCGCAAGATCGCGTCGGCGCCTCGCTCGGCGTCCAGGGACACTTCTTCGGACAAGCGCGCGGTCTCGTTGGCGTTGGACTGCACCTGATCGATCGAGACGTCCATCTCGTTCATGCTCGACGAGGTCTCTTCGGCAGTGAGCGAGAGCCCGTCCACGTTGCGCGCGACCTCACGAATCGACGCGGTCATTTGCTCAATGCTCGAGACCGTCTGCGCGACCGAGCGAGCCAAATTCGCAATGTTTTCGGCTACTTCCTGGTTCGTCGCCGAGACCTCTAGGATCGAGCTCGAGGACTCTTCGGCGTTGGTCGCGAGCTTGTCGATCCCACGCGCGACCTCGGCCAAATTGCCCGTCATCTCGCGCAGTGTGCGGTTAACGCTCTCGACCGTGTCGACCTGTCCGCGCATCGCGCTGATGGCCATGCGCAGAGATTCGTCGGTCTCTCCAAGCGCACCTTCGAGATCACGGCGCACCTCGTTGCCCATGCCCACGGGGCGGGTCTGCAACTGAACGTCGAGATCGTTGGCTCGGCGCTCGGCGTCGCGAGTGCGTGATTCGGCCTCAGACACCTTGCGCTCGAGGTCGTCTCCGCGACGCTGGGCTTCGCGCACATCGCGCTCGCTGTCTTGGACCTTGCGCCGAAGCTCTTCGCACTCGCGTTGCGAGTCTTTGCCCTGCACGAGCTTGCTCCTGAGGTCGTCCAGCGCGGTGCTAATGGCCTCGCGCTCAGGCAGCGTCTCGCTGAGCGTGGGCTGCTCGCCCTGGGCCACTTTGCGCATCGCTGAGAGCATCGCTGGGATCACCCCGTCCGTGCTCCGCGACTGCGTAACCCGCACCGCGACGCGGTCGATCTCTTCGTACAAGAGCTGCACATTGGCCGGCAATTCTGCAGGCACTTGGGGACGCTCGCCCTCGGCCGCGCGCCGCACCGCGCTCGTCGCGCGGGTCATCAGTTCGCGTGCGGATTCTCCGGCGCGCAAGAGGCTCCCGGCCCCTTCGGCGCTGGTCATCAGCACCCCGACCACCGCCGCAGCGGCAACAATGGTGATCGCGAGCGTCGCTGCAATTTGCAGTGTCGCTCCGACGATCACGCCCAGCGCAACAAGCCCGATTGCGGCAAGTGCAGAACGATTTTTCAACAGGCTGTCCATGGGATGAGACGGCGCTCCTCGGTGAGGTGAGTGACCCAAGGTGGGATCACGTTTCCGCAGCTCAGTACGCTACACTAGACCATGCTCAACCCTAGCGAATCCTTCACGTTTCGCTCAATCGCTGTGCGCACACACGCGTTCACAAGCTCTCTGGTGTGCACTCCACTGGCTCTCCCTTGGTTTGTGCGGCAGAAAGTGTTAGGTCCACGACCCTCATGAGCACGACCACCACCAATCAATCCGCAGCGCTGCTCTTCGACAAGCGCGTCGTTGAGCGCAACATTCGCAACGGTCACGTCACGCAGTCCAGCTTCGACGCGCACCTGAAGTCTCTCCCCGACGTCGAAGAACACTCCGTCACGATGACCGCGCAGCTCGACGGGCAAGAGTCCGTCGACGACAGCGACGAATAACTCTCGCACACGGGGGCGCTCTTGTTCGACGGACGCGCAACGCCATGCGCTAGCGCGCTCCTGCGCAATGCGCGCCTGAGCAAAGCGCGCTGGAATAGCCATGAGGTCCCGTGGGTCATTGTCGCAGGGCGGGCGACCATGCTACCCGCCTCGTCACTATGAGCACCGACGAAACGACTCCGGACGCTGCCTACGAACGTGTCACCGAAGGGGCAAACGCGGGCCTGCCTCCCGTAGACTTCGCGACGTTTATTCTCTCCCTTGCGACCTCTGCCTTTGTCTCACTGGGCGAAGTCGACGGCCCCGAGGGTGAGAGCGGGATCGACCTCCCGATGGCCCGCCAGACCATCGACCAGATCGCAATGCTCCAAGAAAAAACCCAGGGAAATCTCTCTGGCGCCGAAGAGCGTCTAGTCAACCAAGTGCTCTTTGATCTCCGCATGAAGTTTGTCGACGCTGCGGCTGCGAACAAAAAACCGTGACCGCGGCGACGCCCCGAAAGGAGCTCCGCCCACATCACCATGTTTACTCCACGTGTTCGAACCTCTGCTCCGCTACGCGCGCTGGGCAAGGGTCCCGTTGCGCCCTCGCCCAGCGCCAACACGGCGCCTGGAGCGCGGCCCGTTCGATTCGCCCTCACGGTCCCTCTCTGTGCGCTCTTTGCGCTCGGGAGCCTCGGGGGTTGTTGCACGCGACCGCGCGCAGAGGGCCTCCAGGCGCCCGGCACGGCGGCTTTGCCCCAGCCCCAGGGGGATGTGACCAACGCAGGCCCCGAGGCCGGGGTGGCAGCCCCTACGACGCCGACGCCCCAGCCACTGGTGGCGAACCAAGGCATCCTCGGGGCGCCGCCGGGCGCTGTCCCAATGTCCCTCGCGCCCATCGTGCGCCGTGTGCGTGGCAGCGTCGTGAGTATCTTCACTGCGCAGGTCGAGATGGTCATGCCACAGTGGGGATTTGCAGACCCGAGTGAGCGCGTTCGCCGTGGCGCTGGCACGGGATTTATCATCGAGAACAACGAGATTCTCACCAACAATCACGTCGTCGAGCACGCGCAGCACATCGAAGTTCAGCTCGACAATGGGCACCGATATCCCGCACAAATCGTGGGCCGAGATCCACGTACAGACGTCGCCCTCTTGCGGCTCACGGGCGCCACCGGAGCCCAAACTCAGCCCATCACGCTCGGAGACAGCGACGTCGCCGAAGTGGGCGATTGGGTCGTCGCGATGGGCACCCCGTATGGGCTCTCACAGACCGTAACGACCGGGATTATTTCAGCCAAAGGGCGAACGGGACGCGATGTTCCGCTCGACCCCGCGGGGTACTATTCGTTTATCCAAACGGACGCGAGCATTAACCCTGGCAACTCGGGCGGTCCGCTGCTCAATCTTCGCGGCGAGGTCGTCGGGATTAACACCGCGATCAACCGCGAAGCCCAGGGCATCGGCTTCGCGATCCCGATCAACATGGTGCGAACAATCCTGCCCTCGCTCAGACAACATGGCCGGGTCATTCGCTCGTATCTTGGCATCTCGATCAACGACGTCGACGAGTCCGTCGCGCAGGCTCAACACTTGCCCGACACCGACGGCGCGCTCGTGATGGACATCGACCCACAGGGCCCCGCTGCGCTTGGTGGAATGCAGCCCGGCGACGTGATCCGCACGTTTGATGGCACAGTGATTCACAACGCAGGCGAGCTCTCGTGGCAAGCGAGCAACGCAGGCATCGGCCACCAAGCCACCGTGCTCGTCCGCCGCGCAGGACAAGAGCTCACGTTGTCGCTGGTGTTGATCGCGATGCGCGAGCCCACGCGCTGACATCGCTGTCGCGGATTGGACGAATTTGCGGCGCGATGTTGCGCAATCCAACAGTTGTTGCAAAGTCCGCCTCGTTCTCTCTCTTATCCAACTTGGTCAGGAGCTCTTTCATCATGAAACATCAGTATTTTTTCTCGGTTTTGGCGCTTGGTCTCCTCGGGGCATGCAGCCCTCCCCCCGTCAGCAATGACGCAGCAGCAGACAGCGGCGCGATGGAAGCCAGCGCTCCAGAGGCCGGCAGTGAGGCGGGTCTCCCCGACGTGGTCAGCCCCGACGTCGTCGTGGCGGATGTGCTCCCCTCGGACGCCTCGATGGCTGCACCGATCTCGATGGGCGCGACCTTGCTCGGCTCCGAAGAGACCCCCGCGGTGATCACTCCCGCGCGCGGCGTCGGTGGCTTTACGTTTAACGCCGCCACGCGGATGCTCACGTTCAACGTGCGCCACACCGTCACGGGCGCAACCGCTGCCCACATTCACCGCGGAACGCGTGGCACCAATGGCGGCGTCGCTGTGGCATTTCCCTCGCCGATGTCACCCATGACCGGCAGCGTCGAGATCCCCGAAGCAGACGTCGCGGCCCTCATGAGCGGCGGGCTCTACGTCAACATTCACACCGCGACCAACATGGGCGGAGAGATCCGCGGACAGATCCTGCCGGCGCAGTACAACGTGCTCTTGCTCGGCTCCGAAGAGTCGCCCGCGGTGACCACCACCGCCAATGGCGCTGGCTTGGCCAACTATAACGCGATGACCGGCGTGCTCACGTACGCGATCGATCACTCGGTGGTGACCCCCACGGCAGCACACATTCACATCGGCGCACGTGGCGCGAACGGCGGCGTTGCCGTGGCATTTACCTCGCCGATGTCACCCATGACCGGCATGGTCACCATCCCCGAGGCCAACCGCGCCGCGCTCGCAGCTGGCGGTCTCTACGTCAACATCCACACAGTGACCAACATGGGCGGAGAGATCCGCGGACAGCTCGAGCCCATCCGCTGAGCTCAGCGCCCAGGGGTGGGGCTGCTTGAGCGCAAACGCGCAGGGGATTTAGTGAAGATCCGTGGGAGGGGCGCTCGCGACTTGCTGTGCGCGCATGCTGGATGCGGGCATGTCGCCGTCTTGCGTCGAAGCGTGCGACGGTGCGCCGGCGTCAAAGCGCTGCCCGGTGATAATTCGCGCGCCTCGGCCATAGGCCATGTACGAGTAGGCCCAGTTAAAGAAGACGACGAATCGATTGCGAAATCCCACGAGAAACCACAAGTGCACAAAGATCCATGCGAGCCACGCGACAAACCCCGTGAGCTCCATCGGGCCGCTCTTGGCCACGGCGCGCGAGCGACCAATGGTGGCCATCGCGCCCTTGTCTTTGTAGCGAAAGTGCTTGCCCGGGAGGCCCTCGCGCACGCGTAAAATATTCTCAGCGACCGTGCGCGCCATTTGCATTGCGACTGGAGAAAGACCGGGCAACGGCGCTCCGTCGTGAGCAAAATGCGCGCAATCTCCGATGGCAAACACGTGGGGATGAGACGCCACCGAGAGGTCTCTCTCGACGATCACGCGTCCACCTCGGTCGAGCGGCACACCCAGCGTCGCGGTCACCGGCGAGGCCTTGACGCCGGCACCCCAGACCACGGTACGCGAGGGGATGAGCCGCTCTTTTTGCCCGCTCTTTGCGACAGTGACCCCTCGCGCGTCGATGCGCGTGACGCGCTCTCCCAAGACAATCTCGACGCCCAGCTCACGCAGCTGCGTCGCCGCGCTCTCGCTCAGGTGCTCTGGAAAACTCGACAACACGCGCTCACCACCCTCGACCAACAGCACGCGCGCTTTGGCTGGATCAATCCTGCGAAAATCCTTGGCGAGCACCGTCCTGGACAGGTCCGCGAGGGCGCCGGCCATCTCGACCCCGGTGGGGCCACCGCCGATCACTACCATCGTGAGCAGCGCAGCGCGTTGCGCCTCGTCGGTCTCGCGCTCGGCTTCTTCAAACGCGAGGAGCACGCGACGACGAAGCTCGACCGCGTCGTCGAGGGTCTTCATCCCTGGGGCATATTCGGCCCACGCCTCTTTGCCGAAGTAGTTGTTGACCGCCCCGACTGCGACCACAACATAGTCAAATGACAGCGTCTGCTCACGCAAAAACAGCGTGTTTGTCTTGAGATCGATCCGCAGGACCTCGTCCAAAATCACCATCGCGTTGCGCTGCTGTGACAGCACCGAGCGGATGGGCGCCGCGATCTCTGCAGGCGAGAGTCCCGCCGTCGCGACCTGATAGAGCAGCGGCTGAAACAAGTGGTGGTTGGTGCGATCGACCAGCGTCACACGCACGTCTGCGCGAGCCAGCGACTGCGCGCAGGTCAGTCCCGCAAAGCCTCCGCCAAGGATGACAACGTGGGGCCTGTGGTCTTCGGGGTGCGCGGTGTCACTCATAGGGTTGTGCCCGCGAGCATAGAGAGCGCGTTGACCACAAAGAAAGAGCTAGCCGCGCAAAACGCGCGCGAGGGCCTCGCGCACTGCGATGGCCGACGCGGGTCTCGCGTGCACATCGCGCGCAACGAGCGACGCAATGAGCTCGCTCATAGCCTCGGATACACTGGAATTTTGCACACGAACATCGGGCACAGGGTGATCCACAATGGCCCCAGCGACCCCGAACTTGTCCCCAACGTAGAGCCTCTTCTGCGCGAGCGATTGCCAGGCCATGACGCCCAAGGCCCACAGGTCTGCGCGCAAATCGAGGGGCCCCTCGCCGGTGTATCTCTCAGGCGATGCATAGCCCAGGGTCGCGTGGGAGAGCGCGTCAGGGCCTCGGGGTCGCAGCCGGCTGGTCGCGAGGCCGAGGTCCACGAGCACCACGTGGGACTCGCTCACGAGCACATTGGCGGGGCAGAGGTCACGGTGCACCGCGCCCAGCGGGCCCTGGGCATCGCGCAACGTGTGCAGGGCCTCGAGCGCATCACAGAGGGCCATCATGCGTACGCAGAGCGTGGGCTCATCGTGAAGAGACAGAGACTCATCGGACCAGGATTTTGCCTCGCAAAATTGCATGGCGACCCAAGGCAACGAGCACTCGGTGTCTTGCGCTAACCATTGGGGCACGTGCGGAGCGCCCAGGGTCTTGAGCAGCAAGCACTCGTGCGCAAACGCGTCGCGGACCTCGGCCACGTGGGCGAGCGCGGGGTGCAAGCGCTTGAGCGCGACCGGCAAGCCCGTGTTGACCTCGTGTGCGCGCCACACGGTCGCGGCGCCGCCCACAGCGAGAGTCTCAGTGAGGACAAAATTCGCGAGGAGCTCGGGGGCTTCGGGGCGCATGAAGACACCGAGTGTATCGCGGGTTCTCAGCGGGGCGCGGTTGCGCTATGCCCTGGGGCACAACAAACCAATGACCGATCGATGGCTCGAAGGGCGCGTAGTCGCAATCACCGGTGCCGCTGGCGGGCTCGGGCGCGCGGTGGCGACACTGTTTTCACAGCACGGCGCCAAGCTGGTGCTCAATGATCTGGGCTGCTCGGTCGATGGCGTGGGGCACTCTGAAGACCCAGTGAATTCGCTCGCAGAATCGCTGCGTGCAGAGGGCGCCGAGGTGATCACTCACCACGGAGACGTCGCGATCGCGTCCGAAGCGAGCGCGCTGATGCAGTCCGCAGTGACCCACTTTGGAGGACTCGATGGGCTCGTGTGCCTCGCCGGAATTCAGCGCGAGCGCACGGTGCTCAAGATGGAAGAGCAGGACTTTGACGCGGTCTATCGCACCGTGGTCAAGGGCTCTATGCTCTGCGCGCAGGCAGCGGGCCGCGTGTTTGCACAACAACGCCGCGGCGGGCACATTGTGCTTTGCACCTCGATCGCGGGGATGTTTGGCAACTATGGGCAGGTCAACGGCAGCGCGGCGAGCGCGGCGGTGTACGGGCTCACACGCACGCTCGCGATTGAGCTCAAGAAGCAGAGCGTACGAGTCAACGCCATTGCGCCGATTGCGCGCACCCGTATGACCGAGGGGCAGCCCATGTTTGCGGCGATGCCTGACGAGACCTACGGAGCGCATTTCGTCGCGCCCGCGGTGCTCTTTTTGTGCTCAAGCCTCTGTGGTGAGCTCTCTGGCGAGGTGCTCTCGATCGCTGGAACAAAGCTCAGCACCTACCGTGTGGTAGAGAGCGAGGGCGCGCTCTTGGACGACCCACGTACGGCGTGGGATCCGCGTGAAATCGCTCGGCGCTTCGACGCGCTGAGCAGACTGTGAGAAAGGTCTACGACAATGACAGACAACGTTCGGATGGTTGAGTGCCGCAAGCTCAAAGAGTCGCTCCCGGCGATGAAGCGCGCGCCGTATCGCAATGAGCTGGGCCAGAAGCTCTTTAACGAAGTGTCGCAAAAAGCCTGGGATCAGTGGCTCAAAGACTCGGTCAAGCTGATCAACACCTACCGGGTGGACCTGGGCATCGCGTCGGGGCAGAAATTCATGCTCGACCAGTGCGCGATTTACTTTGGGTATCAAGAGGGAGATCTGGCCGAGACCGCGTGGGTTCCGCCGCCCAAAAAGGCCGAGAGCGCGTCGGACGAGGGCTGAGCTCACTCAGCGCCGCTGCGCCGTCGTGCCAAGCGCTCGTCACGTCGCACGGTCGCTGCGCGCTCGCGGCGCACATCGTCGTCGCACTCGGTCTGCAACGGGGTCACTGCGCAGGGCTGGCCCGCGCCATCAATGGCCACAAACGTGAAGCGCGCGGTCACACAGCGCCATCGTGACGCGTTGTCCATGCGCTCTCCGTGCACGGTGACCTCGACCTCGAGCGACGTGCGAAACGCCGCGTTGACCCGCGCTTCGATCACCGCCACATCGCCAATCACCAGCGGTCGCTCAAAGACCAGGTCATCGACGCTGGCCGTCACCGCGAGCCCACCCACGTGCCGCATCGCACAGATGCCGCCCACCATGTCGAGCCAAGACATCACCTGGCCCCCAAACGCTTTGCCCAGCGCGTTGGCGTGCTCGGGAAACACCAGCTGTGTCTGCACGGTACGCGACACGCTGGGCGCCTTGCCCGCGCTCACTGCGCAGGGCCCTCGGTGCTCTTTTTCGCGAAGAAAGCCTCGGCGTCAGGGCCCAACCACTGTGCGCCACGTGCGCGCTCTTGCTCGCTCGCGCGCTCAAGCACCCGAAGCTCGTAGCCCTCCGGAGCGCTCTCCGCCAACGTCACACTGCAGCGCCCAATGGCCTCGCGCCGAGCATAGAGAACCTCAATGATTTCACCGGGTTTGCGCGCTTCAAGCCGTCTCCGTAGGCCGCTGTCATCGACCCTGCGCCCGTCAATCGCGATGACCTCGTCACCGGGCGCGAGGCCTGCTCTCTCGGCCGCCGAGTCTCGCAGCACGCTTGAGAGCAACACGCGCCCGTCGTGCGTGCGAATTCGCACACCGAGGGACGCTCCCTTGCCGGGCTTTGCGCGCAGCTCAAGGCCATGATCCGCGAGCGTCTGGTCGTACGCGAGAGGCCCTCGGCCGCGGACCATCGTGTCGATGAGATCGCTCACGTCGACGTCCGTCGCGCGGGCGATCACGGCCTCGATCGAGTCCTCGGGGACCCCCAATTGCTGCGAGCCGTGCTCGCGCCAGAGATATCCCAAGAGGTCGTCGAAGCTGCGTTTTCCGTCACTGCGCTTGCGGATCTCGAGGTCCAAGAGCGCGCAGACCACTTCGCCCTTAAGGTAGTAGCTCACGGTGCTGTTGACCGAGTGCTCGTCGGGTCGATAGAGCTTGATCCACGCGTCAAAGCTGGACTCTTCGAGGCTCTGTAGAAAGCGCCCCGGAGTGTCTTCGAGTCGTGCGATTTCGCTGGCCAAATGCTCAAGGTACTTCTTGGGCGAGACCAGCGCCGTGCGCCGCAGCAAGAGCCAGTCGTAGTAGCTCGTGCCGCCCTCGAAGAGCCACAGCATGCGCGTGTAGTTTTCTCGGCGATAGTCGTACGGGCGCAGGCCCGCGGGGCGCGTGCGTCGCACTTGCCACAAGTGAAAAAACTCGTGCGCGATGAGCGACAGCAGGTCTTCGTAGCCCGACTCGGTCTCGAACACATCGGGCGAGAGCAAGAGCGAGGTGCTGTTGTCATGCTCAAGGCCACCGCGCGCGCCTGGGCTCAAGTGAAGCAAAAACAGATAGTTGTCATACGGGAGCCCACCAAACAGCGCGGACTCGGTCTGGACGATCTTGGTCATATCGCGCAGCAATCGCTCGCGATCAAAGCGCGCAGGCGAGCCCCAGATCACCAGCGCGTGGGGCTTGTGATCGACGACAAACTCGTGCCGCTCATGCACGCCCACGTCCACAGGGCAGTCCACGAGCTCATGAAAATCCCGCGCGACAAACACGCTCTCTCCGCGCCCCTCGGCGCGCTTGAGCCCCGTCGCGATCTGCCAGGTGGGCGAAGGCTTCTCGATGCTCAGCGTGATAGGCAGCGCGTCCCAGGGGTCTCCGTCTTCGATGGGTCGCAAGAAGGTCGCCGCACCGTTGAAGTACCCGTGAGACTCACACACGTGGTTGGTCCGCACGGTGAGTTCGTGCGCGTACACCGCATAAATCACCCGGATTGTCTGCGCTCCCCCGTGCGCGATCACCCACGTGTCTTTGTCCGTCTTGCGCGCCGCGATCACACTCCCCACGCCATCGGGCTTGCTGTCATCGACCACAAACGCCCAGAGCTCTTGCACGTGGCGCGCGTACTCGCGGACGAGATAACTCCCCGGTGTCCACGCGGGCATTTGCAGCACGAGAGGCTCTTGCAAAGGTCCCTCGACGGTGAGCTCAACGCAGACCAAGTGTCGCGCGAGGTCAAACGAAACAGTGTACCGAAGCGCTCGATCAGTCATAGCTGCGCCGCAGGGTACGAGAGCCCCGTACGCACGCAAGCGCGAAGCGCCGTCAGTGATCGTGGTCGGGTGGCGGCGGCGGAGCACCGTAGATCTCGTAGCTCTCGCGCTGCGACGGCGCGGGCTGCGCGGGCTGCGCGGGCTGCGCCGGAGTGTCTCGTGCCGCGGGAGCCGCTGCCGTCGAGGGCTCGGGCGGGGCGCCGTAGCGGGCCATCATCATGGGACAGCCCCCGAGCGCCAGGGTCGAGGCCACCGCGGCGAGCGCGTACCAGGGCGTGAGCCCCGGCGTGCGCGGCGCATCTGCGCTGAGATTTTGCTGACAAAATGGACACGCACTCTCACTCGCGCGTACGTGCCGTGCACAACAGGGACAGACTTGATAGCTGCTCATCGTTGCTCAAACCTTTGCTGGGCTACGAACCTTGGATCCCATCAAACGCGGCCACGCTGTCGTTGCTCAGCGCAGCGGCGTTCGCCTCGTCCGTGTCTACGTGCATATCGAGCGCGAAGTCGTCACGCACACGCACGAGCACGTCGCCAAACGTTGTCTCGCGGTCGCCCTCGACGCGCACTCGGATCACCGCGCCATCGGTCACGCCGAACTGCGCGGCCTCGGCGGGGTTCATGTGTACATGCCGGTGAGCCATGATCACGCCGCGCGCGATGGACACGGTGCCCTTGGGCCCACGCAGGGTGATCCCGGGGGTGTCTTGGAGCTTTCCGGATTCGCGCAATGGCGCGGAGATTCCCAGGGTAATCGCGTCGGTGCGTGCGACCTCGACCTGCGTCTCTTTGCGCAAGGGGTTGATAATCGCGACGCGCTGGATCTCACCCTTGGGGCCCACAAGGTCGACGGTCTCGCGGCACACGTACTGCCCCGGCTGGGACACCGCGCGCTTGACCGTGTGCTCGTAGCCCTCGCCAAAGAGCTGATCGCTGTCCGCGCGAGACAAGTGGACATGACGCACGGACACCCCGACGGGAATGCTTCCGCCGGTGACACGGCGCCGCGCCGCGGTGGGCCCCGCGATGCGTCGCACGACCTCGCGCGCGATCATGCGCTCTTCGTCGGTGGCCACGACGAGCACACGCGTAGGGGCTTTCTTAGCAGACACCTCGATCACGCCGCCGTTGGCCTTGGGCTGCGCGCTGTCGTTGCGCTCGTTGTCGAGCGAGACGCCCATAAAGAGCAGGTCGCTACACACCTCGCGGCGGACCCGCGCGCTGTTTTCGCCGATGCCTCCCGTGAAGACAATCGCGTCGACGCCCCCGAGCACCGCGGCGTACGCACCAATGTACTTTTTGACGCGGTTGACAAAGAGCTCGATGGCCAAGCGGGCGCGGTTGTTTCCGTCCGCCGCGGCGCGCTCGACGTCGCGAAAGTCCTGCGAAACGCCTGACACACCGAGCAACCCCGAGCGCTTGTTGAGCAGCTCTTCGACCGCGTCCGCGCTCATCCCGTCGCGCATGAGCATGGTCGCGATCGCAGGGTCTACGTCCCCTGCGCGGGTGGCCATGACCAAGCCCTGCAGCGGGGTCATTCCCATGGAGGTGTCTACGCTGCGCCCGCCATCAATCGCGGCCACGCTGGCGCCTCCGCCGAGGTGACACGTGATGAGCTTGAGCTCGCTCGCCTCGGTCTTGAGAAACTCGGCCGCGCTCGCCGCCATAAACTGGTGGCTCGGCCCATGAAACCCGTAGCGACGGATGCCCTTGTCCAGATAGAGCTCATACGGCAGCCCATACAAATACGCAGCTGGAGGCAATTCGCCGTGAAAAGCCGTGTCAAACACAGCCACGTGCTGCACATCGGGCAGGGCCTGCATGGCAGCCTCGATTCCCGAGAGGTTCGCAGGGTTGTGCAAGGGCGCAAACCTCGCGCACTCGGCGATCACGCGCTTGACCTCGTCGGTGATCACCTCGGGCTGCAACAAGCGCTCGCCGCCGTGCACCACGCGGTGACCCACGGCGCGGAGCTCGGAGCGATCCGCGAGCGCGCCGCCCTCGACGGTGAGGCTTGAGAGAATGTGATCGATGGCCTCGCGGTGCGTCCCTGCGCTCACCGCGGACTCGGTGCGACCTGCCGCAGTACGCGCGATGTGCTGCGCGGCGGGAGTCCCTACACGCTCGATGACACCACGGACGAGCACCGCTTCGGTGTCCATCTCGTAGAGGTTGTATTTGACCGAAGTCGACCCTGCGTTGAGAACAAGCACTTTCATGGCCGCGCGAGTGTACGCGAAGTGCCGCTCGCAGAGGTCACATCTGCTGCGCGAGGTAGAGCCCTTCGCCGAGCTTCTCCATGAGATCGAGCTGGGTCTCGAGCCAGTCCACGTGCTCTTCGGTGCTCACCAAGATCTTCTCAAGCAGGTCCGCGCTGCCGTGATCGCCGAGCTTGCGCGTGAGCGCGAGGGCGCTGTTGAGCCGCGTCGCGTGTGCGCTCTCGAGCGCTAGATCTGCACGAAATTGTGCCATGGGTGAGCTCTCACTCACCGGCTCGCTCAGCGGCCGCCCGTCGGGCAGCCCGTCCAAAAAGAGCACCCGCGCTGTGGCCAACCGCGCGTGCTCGAACTCGCTGAGCGACTCGGCCGCGAGGTGCATCGCGAGCTTAGCAAAGCCCGCGTGCCCCATGCGCGCGCCGCCCAGCATGTACTGCTGGGATGCGGTGAGCTCTGCGCGAAGCACTTCGTTGAGTGCTGCAATGATCTCTGGGTGGCCCTTCATCGAGTGTCTCTCCTGTGTGGGGTCTCACACTGGGTGAGCCTGTAGGTCTGTGCATCCAGCGCACGCGGTGCGTGTGCAGAGTGGGATGCCAGAGGACTCACAAGGTGTCACGCGAATGCGTATTTTGCCCTGCAATTTATGCGGAAACAAGCATGAGTCTCCCTCTCATAGTCACCTGCCTTAGGTGCGCTCCGCCCACGTTTGCAGATTTGTTTGAAGGAACACTGGCACCAACACACTCACGCTGGCGAGCGTGGCTGCGGCCCCGCTCACTTCAACTGTGTATACAAAGCACGCACGCACGCGAGTTGCGTTAGAATCGCGCGCGGTCGCGGCTCAAGCGTGTGAGGCACCCCTCGCGGTGCCGCTCACTCGTGTCTTTCGTGACAGACTGTCTCAACGCATTTGCTTTAACGAATCATTTCAATTCAGTAGGGAGTTTCCATGAAATTTCGTGGATCATTAGGTCTCTTGGCAACCGCCGCAGTGCTCGCGGCGTGTGGTTCTTCAACGCAACCCGACGACGGCGGTGATGTCACTGGCACCGACGCCATCATCATGACCGATCGCGTGACGCCACCCCCCGATCGCGTTGTGCCTCCAGACAGCGACCCAGGCGAGGACGTCGTCACTCCGGGCGACGACGCCACCCCCGGCGACGATGTCGTGACCAGCGATGACGTAGTCACCCCCGGCGACGATGTCGTGACCAGCGACGACGTGGTCGTCCCGCCGATGGACGGCGCGGTCGGGATGGACGTGGTTGTGCCCCCGATGGACGCGGCACCCGATGTGGTCGTCCCTCCCCCGGACGTAGTCGACGATGGCCCCCCTGCGCCGATGTGCCCCAGCAGCGGGCTCAATGAGAGCTGCCCCGCCATGGGCTCGATGGGCATCTGCGCGCCGCTCACCGCGGGGACCCGTACGCTTGACCTCTCTGGCATGACCGCAGGCATCGCGGCATCGTGCGAAGGCATGAGCACTGGCGCAGGCCCCGACGGCGCGATCCCGCTCGTGATCACCGCCAACAGCAACGTCGCGATCCGCGTCGAAGCGCTCGGAACTGGCGCAGTCACCGCAGCGCTCTATGCGCCCAATGGCTGCGGCCTCCCGGGCTCGCAGCGCGGGTGTGTCAACACCAACCGCGGCGCTGCACAGACCCTCAACGCGACCAACCTCGCGCCCGGAACCTACTGGGTCTCGTTCTCGCGTGAGCCCGACATGGCAGGGACCGTCCCCGCCCGCATCAACGTCACCACGACCATCACCGCGGCGCCTCCGCGCATGGCCGGCGACGTGTGCCCAGGCGTCACCGTCCCGATCAACGGTGGAGACACGGCGATCAACGCGAGCATGTTTGGACGCACCGGCAACGAAATCCCCACCACGGGTTGCGCAAACATCATGCCCAACCTGGACTTTGTCTTCTCGTACACGATCGCGACGACGAGCGATGTGACCATTGATGTGCTGGCTCCCGGCGGCTCGGTTGCCCGCATGAACCACACGCTGCAGACCAGCTGTGGCGACACCATGAGCACCTCGGGGACCTGCAGCTCGGTCAACACCAACTCGTACCGCCGCACGGTCAACCGCCAAGCGCCCGGGACCTACTACGTGATCACCCAGGCCGCGGTCTCGACCATGACCCCGCCCACGTTCTTGGCCAACGTCCGCACCGTGCCATCGGCCGCCGCGGGCCCCGCAGACATGTGCCCAGGCATCCCGTTGTCTGCCGGTGTCACCGCCTCGGCGGGAGTCACGACCCTCGCGCAAGACCAGGCCTTTGGCTGCTTTCCTGAGAGCACCGCCGACGGCAACTTCTCGTTTAACGCGCCCGCTGGGCAGGACGTGCTCGTCGAGGCCAACTCGACCGCGCGCACCGCCCTCGAGCTTCAGTCCCCCTGCCGCATGAACGCGATGTCCTGCACCGCAACGGGCGTCGCAGGCCGCTCGTGGCGCCGCTACTCTGGCCTCACCGCGGGCCAGTCCTACAGCGTGCACGCTGGCTCCAACGCCGGCGCGGGCAACCTCGACGTGGTGTTTCGCAACATCCCGCCGCTCACCCCCGTCGCGATCACTGGCAACGAAGCCTGCGCGAGCGCACGCTTGATCCCCACCGCGGGTGGCGTCTTCACCGGCAACACCGCCATGATGGCAGCAAACACCACTGCTCCCTTCAACGGCGCTGGCTCGTGCATGGGCTGCAACACCTTCACCGGTCGTGACGCAGTCTACCGCTTGGATCTCACCGCGCGCACCCGCGTGCTCGCGACGCTCCGCAGCGGCACCACCGGCTATGACCCGGTCATGTACGTCCGTACGGGCATGACCTGCCAAGACAACCTCGGCGGCGGCGGCGGCGGCGGCAGCTCGTTGCTCTGCGCCGACGATTACTACGGCCAAGACGGCGCGTTTGATCGCACGCTCGATGCAGGCACCTACTGGATCTTCGTCGACACCTGCGTGGCAGGCGGCGGCGGTGGCGGCGCGCCCACGGGTGGCGCGTACAACCTCGAAGTGATCACCCTCGCTCCCTGAGCGAGCGCGATGTGGGGGCACGCAGCATGGGGATGCTGAGCTAAGCGCGATGCATCACGGGTGGCTCAGCATGGGGATGCTGGCTAAGCGCGATGCATCACGGGTGGCTCACCATGGGGATGCTGGCTGCGGGCTAAAACCGTGGATCGCCGACGGTGACCCAGTAGCCCGTGGTCATGCCAGGAGCGTGCAAGGGCGTCACGTCACAGCGTGTGCGCCCCGTGGCGTCCACGCGGGTGCGCACGTCCGCGACCCTCCACATGGCGCCCACATCGCTGTTGCCCGTACGGGTGGCGGCAAAGCTTGGCAGCTCGTCGGGGGCGGCCCCCAACGTCGCCTCGCGGCGGCCCGAGCAGTACACATTGACCACAGGGCGTGCGCGCGGACCGCTGAAGTTTTGCACCATGATCCTGAAGGTCTCGTTGTCGCGTGGCTGATCGATGTTGATGTTCTCGGGGACGCCGGTGCCCTCGGAGAGGTTGTTGTCGATGTCTAGCCGTGGGTTTGCGCAGAAGCCCAGGGCGCGCCACTGGGAGCCTTGGGGGCCATTTTCGCACTCGCGCAGGGGGCTGTTGGCATAGCCCCAATTGGCGCGGACATACCCCGCGCCTCGGATGGTCGCCTCGCAGTTGTGCCACCCGCACGAGTCCACCGTGGGCAAGAAGACATCGCTGGGTGGCGGGTACCAGCTCGTCACGCTCATGGGCCTGTGAATAAACAGGTCTAAGTCACTGACCTCGCTCTCGGGGTAGCACATCTCGATGCGCAGCCCAGGGCCCTCGACGTGGACCACCCACTGGCACGTCCGGGTGAGCCCACCCGCGGTGATCACCGTGAGAGTCACCGTGTAATCTCCGCTCAATTGCGGGACAAACGTCGCATTGGCGCTCGTCGGGTTGCGCAGCTCAAAGCTCCGCAAGCGGGTCGAGAGCTGATCGCAGGGCCCGCCCTCAATGCGCCACTGCACCGAGCGCGGAGTCGCTGCGAAAAAGTCGGCCAATCGCAAGGGATACTCTGCAAATGGGCGGCCCACGGGCACGCGAGGGTCGTCGGGCTCGGGGCACAAGATCTCGCAATCGCGGTCGGCCGAGCAGCCGTTGCAGAGGTTGTCTACGCCGTTGCACTCGGCGGGGCGCGGAGAGATCCCGCCCAAGCACGCGGTCCAAGCGCGCGAGCCAAGACAGAGCTGCGTCCCGTCTTGGCAGATCCCGATGTTGCGGCGGCCAGGCGGTCCGGCAAAGCAGCGCTGCACCATCCCGGGCTCACAGTCGCAGCCCTCGTCACTGCGCCCGTTGCAGTTGTCATCAAGCCCGTTGCCACAGATCTCAACCGGATTGCAGCGGTCTTGCACGGGCACGCACACCTCGGCCGCGTCCACCACGTCCGCAACGTCGGACACATCGGCCGCGTCTGCGACATCGCTGGCGTCCATCACGTCCATCACGTCCGTGACATCGGGCTCGTCTGTCACGTCGGGCTCGTCTGTCACATCGGGCTCGTCGCGCGTGTCTTGCGCGAGGTCATCGATCGCGTCGCGTTGTGCGTCAGGGACGCGCACATCGGGGACGCGCAGCGCAGAGCGTGCACCACAGTGGAGCGTCGCGGTCACCGAGAGCAGCAAGCAAAACGAGGGCAACAACGCACGAGGAGCCATGTGCGCAAATCTCTCACCACGCCGCCCGCGCGTCCAACCCATGACAGGGCTCAGGTGCGCGATCGGTGAGGTCGACTGAGAACCGTGATCCGTAGCGGAAACTCCGGCGTCCCGCGCAACGTCCGTTGGTACGCGCCAGTGCGATAATTGCTCGCCCCCGCGTGGGCCACATGCTCTTCGAACTGGCCTCCCTCGAAGAGCACCTCCGTCTCTAAATCGACAGACTCCACCGCGAGCGCAGACGCTTCGCCGAGCTCTTCGGGCTTGCGAAAGCTCTTGGCGATCCCGAGCTCGGCCAGCGAGACGTTCTCGTGGCGAGGCGCATCCGGGGACCGTTCACAGAGCACTTCGCCGCAGAGCATCTCGACCTCGATGAGGTCACCATCGCTGGTTTGTGCTGAAAAATGGGCCACAAGAGCGTCTCGCACACGCGCCCCTAGCGTGCAGCCCTCGACAAGAACCAGCGGCGCTGTCGTCTGCAGAATGTGGGCGAACTCTGCGGGGACCGAGCCGCTGACCAGCGTAGCTTTGATCGCGCGCTCAGGGGTTGTAGGGATCACCAAGGGCAACGCGACCGGGCGCAAACCCTCATGTCTCGGGCGGCTCTCCCAGCCGCGGTTGTGATCCCCGCGAAGATAAAACACCGGCGAAAACACCTGCTGAATCATCCGCAGAGTCCTTCGCTCGATGCGCCCGCGCAAGACCCGCCGTGGGTCGCCGGGCACCACGCTCGCGAAGAGATACAAGAAGCCCGCGAAGAGAATGAGCCACAGCGAGGCCATCAACGCGCAGCCCGCGGTGGCCAACAAGAGCGCGATCATGGCGAGCCCAAGCGCCAGGTAACCCAGCGCAGCGCCCAGCAAAATCCCAAGGCCCACCATCAAGGCGCTCATCGCGAGCGAGCTCTGTGGGCCCACAATGAACGGAGCAAACACGGCCCCCAGGATGGCGCCCGCCATCGCGCACGCGTGGCCCACCATCGCGAGCTTGTTCTCGCGCTTGTGCAACCCTGCGCGCAGTTGGTTGGCCCGCGCGACGCGGCGCGCCAAGCGCACCAAGGGGCCCTGTGCATCGGGCCTCCGCAGGTCAAGGAGCAGCCGATGACAGCGCGGGCAGTGGCCCGAGACGTACGATCGTTCGCGGCAATAAAAGCAGGCGAAATGAGCTCCAACAGCAAACCGACGCAAGCCGTGTGCGCCCTCGGGGCGCGGCGACGGGGCTGTCTGCGGAGGCTGGGTCAGGCTCATACAAGGCACTCGGTTCGAACGCGCTGTGGGGAGATCGTCGCGATGCCCACAGACCATAGCGCCCCGGGCGCACTACGCATCGCAAGAACACGCGGGACCATGCGAACCTCAGACGATATGACGGCTCGACGCGTTGATCATCGCGCGGTGCGCGCACAGCACCCAGAGGGTGTGTTGCGTGCGGTGTACGACTATGCCGCGCTGGACTCGGCGCAGACGTGTGGCATTCGCTACGACGGGCGGGCGCTCGACGCGCGCGTGGGCGAGCCGTTGGCGCTCTCGCTCTTGGCCAACGGGATCGACACGCTCTCGCGCAGCGTGAAGTTTCACCGGCCGCGTGGGCCGATGTGTCTGCGAGGCAACTGTGAGGGCTGTCTCACACGCGTGGACGACGACCCGAACACGATGGCGTGCGTCGCGAGAGCGCACGATGGTCGGGAAATTCGCTCACAGAACGCATTTCCGAGCGCAGAGCTTGATGTGCTGCGGATCACGGACTGGTTCTTTCCGAAGAGCTTCGACCATCACCACCTGATGGTGCGGTATGGCCCCGCGATCAACCAAGTGATGCAGTCGTTTGCGCGCAAAATGGCAGGGCTCGGGACGCTCCCGACGCGCGCGTCCGAGCCCATGGCTCCGCTCGCGATGGACTGTGATGTGCTTGTGGTGGGTCTGGGTCCCGCGGGGCTCGCGCTCGCGGCGCAGTGTGCCCAAGCGGGGCTCAAGGTAGTTGCCGTGGACGAAGAGCCCGATGTCGGGGGATTTCTGCGAGATTCTCTGCAGTGGCACACCCATGAGGGCGCACGCGTGTGCGCTCCGGCGTGGTGCGATCTGCAGCTGGCGAAGCTGCGCGCGTTGGGCGTCAGCGTGCGGCTGGGCGCCGCGGCGTGCGCCACGTTTGACGACGGGACCTTGGTGATCACCGGCGAGCGAGCGCTGTGGGTGCGAGCCCGCGCGCGCGTGTTTGCCAACGGCTCACACGAGAGCGTCGGAAACTTCGAGAACAACGATCTCCCGGGGATTTATACAGAGCGCGCGGTCGCTCGTGCGTTGCGCCAGGGCGTGCGTGTAGGCGCGACCGTGTTGCTCACGGGCGGGTCCGACGAGACCGATGCGCTCGCGCTCGCCCTCTCGCACACAGACGCCACCGTGCACCGCGTACAGCCCGGCGAGACCCTGCGTGGAGCCAAAGGGATGGGTGACGTCTCGGGCGCAGTGCTTGTGGGTCCAAAGGGCGAGCGCACGGTGAGCTGTGACGCGATCGGCGCGGAGAATGTGCGGACGCCAGCGTTTGAGTTGGCAGGGCAAGCTGGCGTTGAGCCTCGGGCGAGCCTCACGCGGCGATGCTTCGTCGCGCACTCGCACGAGGCAGGGCGCACCGAGCGGCGCGATGTGTTTGTCGTGGGCAGCGTGCGAAGCGAAGGCGACACGCGCGAGCCAGACTGGGACGCGACCGTGAGCGCGTCGGTGATCGCCCTGTGCAAAGAGACCGCAGCGCAGACTGGAGCCTCGCGATGAGCGGCAAGACGTTGTTGTGTCGGTGCGAAGACGTGACCCTCGATGAGGTCGAACATGCGATCGCGAAGGGACACACGGACATCGAATCGGTCAAGCGATTTACAGGGTTTGCTACGGGATGGTGCCAAGGCAAGCAGTGCCTGATCGCGTGTGCGCGCGTGATCGAGGACAAGACCGGCGCGTTTCCGTTGGCGCCCATTACGCCCAGACCCCCAGTGCACCCGATGCCGTTGGGCATGCTCGCGGGGCTCGCCAACGTGGTGAGCACCGAGCGCGTGACGCACCATGAGCGCGGGGCCGTGCGCAAGCCCAACGTGGGCAACGGCGAGGGAGAATCCCAGTGAAAAAGCACTACCGCGTGGTGATCATTGGTGCCGGGATCATGGGGCTCTCGGCTGCCTATCACCTGGCTCGGCGAGGCATCACCGATGTGCTGGTGATCGACCGAGGGTATCTCTGCGGAGGCGCGTCGGGGCGCAACGGCGGGGGCGTGAGGGCGCAGTTTTCGAGCGAGACCAACATCCGGCTCATGCGCGAATCGATCGAGATTTGCCGCGATTTTGCCACCGAGATGAAGATCAACGTGTGGTTTCGACAGGGCGGGTATCTCTTTTTGACGCGCAGCAAAGCGCAGGCGGCGCAGCTCGAAGCGAGCGCTGGATTGCAGAAGCGCTGTGGGCTCGCGACGCGGCTTCTCTCGGGCCGCGAGGTCCAGAGCATCGTGCCCGAAATTGACACGCAAGGGGTCGAGCTCGCGAGCTTTAACCCAGACGACGGCGTGGTGTTTCCCTGGCCATTCTTGTGGGGCTATGCGCAGGCGGCCGAGGCTCTTGGCGTAGAGCTCGCGACGTTTACCGAGGTCGAGGGCTTCGCGACCGATGGCAAGCGCATCACGTCGCTCGCCCTCGCGCGCACAGCGCACGACGCCCTCGCAGCGCACGATCGCGCAGAGCGCACGAGCGCACACGGCCGCGGACCGCAGCTCGCTCCCGAATCGCACACCGAGCGCCCTGTGCAAGAGCGCTTCTCGGTGAGCGCCGAGACGGTGCTCTGTTGCGCGGGCGCATGGAGCCCTAACATCGCGAAAATGTTAGATATTTCGCTTCCCAATGTGCCGCACCGCCACGAGATTTGCTCGACCGAACCCTTAAAGCCGTGGCTCGGACCGCTCGTCGCGGACCTGAGCAATGGGCTCTATTTTTCGCAGAGCGCGCGGGGCGAGATCGTGGGCGGGGTCTCGGTCGAGCCGGTGCCCCACGGGATCAACCAGCGCTCGAGCGTTCAGTTTTTGGCGACGTATGCGCAGGCGTTGGTGCGCACGGTGCCCTCGATGGCCAGCGTCAAGGTCCTGCGCCAGTGGGCGGGCTGCTATGACCTCACGCCCGATCAGAGCCCCATCGTGGGCCGCGTCGATGGCTGCGAGAACTTTGTCCTCGCGTGTGGGTTTATGGGCCACGGCTTTATGATGGCCCCCGTGATGGGCCGCCATTTGGCTGAGCATATCGCCACCGAAGAGACCTCAGCGCTCTTTGCCCAATGGAACCTCCGGCGCTTTGCCGAAGGCAATCTCTTAAAGAGCGAATCGATGATCATCGGGTAGCGCGCGCTCACCCGGCGACGTCGCCGGGTCACACTCCCGCAGCGTATCGCTCGGGCGCGTTCGCGAGGATCCACACGGTGATCGCGAAGGCCACCGTCGCGTGAGCCAAGTCCTCGCGCGACACGTTGTCGATCACGTCGTTGGCCGTGTGATGAAAGTCAAAGTACCGCGTCGCGTCCTGCCGAAGATCCACGAAGGGCACGCCTAACTGGCGCAAGGGCGAGATGTCTACGCCGCCACGCGAGGGCCCGGCATCGAGCGAAATCCCTAGCGAACCAAGCGCTTCGCAGAGCGACCTGGTGAGCGCTGTCTCGCGGCCGTTTGCAGGGACGCGCAGCGCCCACGGGCGGCCGTCGCCTTGGTCTGCTTCGATCGCTGCGACGTGGCGCTTGGCTTCGTCCCCGCGCGAGCCCGCATACGCGAGCCCACCCCCAATGCCGAGCTCTTCGTTGGCAAAGAGCCCCACACGGATCGTGCGCCGTGGGCGCACCGGGAGCGCCGAGAGCAAGCGCGCGGCCTCGATCGCGATGACACAGCCGGCGCCGTCATCGAGCGCGCCCGTGCCCAGCTCCCACGAGTCTAGGTGTGCGCCCAAGAGCACAATCTCATCGGTGGCGCCGGGGAGTTCGGCGAGTACATTGGCAGACATTCCGATGGGCAGGGGCTTGCAGCCGAGCGAGAGATCCGCGCGCACACGTCGGCCTGCACGCGCGGCGCGAAAGAGCTGGTCGGCGTCGGGAATGGCCAGCGCAGCCGCCGGGATCTTCGCTGTGGCGTCGTCGTAAAAGAGCGCCCCTGTGTGCGGCGAGCGCACCGTCTCGGTCCCGATCGAGCGCACCAAGAAGCCCACCGCGCCCTTGCGTGCTGCACGCGAGGGGCCCGCGGTGCGTGCCATGGAGCCGGCGTTGTAGCCCGTCCCGTCGCGCAGCCTGGGCATCACGTGGTGGAGGTACACAATGCGACCTTCGACCTGGTCGACCGAGGCCGCGTCGAGGGCATCGAGCGAGTCAAACGCGACCACATCCGCAGAGAGCCCACCCTCGGGCGTCGCCACGCTGCCCCCAAGGGAAGTGAGCATGAGACGCTGTGCGCGGGGCAAATACGCAGTGAGCGACTCGTGCCCGCGCTCCCACAGCTCTGCCGGGGCCTCTTCTGCGCGCGCGTTGACGAGCCCCGCGCTCGCGAGGGCCTCACGCGCCCAGGCCACCCCCGCCACGTCGCCCGCAGTACACGGAAACCTCGGGCCCACATCGTCGCACAGCCCCCGCAAGAGCTCGTATCCGCGGGCCTCTTCGCGCCCCGCCAACCGAACCAGCGCCGCAATGTGCTCAAGCGTGTCTTCGCTCACCATGCGCCCGAGCGTACACGCCCCACGCACGCGGTCGATACGGCGGAGTGCACGGGACAGAGCGCGTGTGTCCTGCCACCCGTGGCGGGCTACTTCGCGCGACGCGCCGCGCGGTTCTGCTGCTGCTTGGCCATCTTTTGCACCTCGGGATGCTTTTGCAGCATCTCGCGCGCCATCTTTTGCAGCTCGGGGTGGACCTTGGACTGCGGGTTGGCAAAGCGCGCGAGGTAGTTGTAGTTCTCGCCCATCAGGGCCCGAAGATCTTTGCGGGCAAGCTCGCGCTGGCCATTGATAAAGTGAGCAAAAACCCTGGCCATAAGCAACGGGACGCGCACCTTCTCAAAGGCACTCTCGTCTGGATCAATCGTGCCCAAGAGATCCACGGCTTCTTTGTGCTTGCCCGTGCGCGCCCACGTCTCTGCGACCACCGCCGCGAGCATCCCGCGCGCCGCGGGGTCTTGCGCGTTGGCGATCGTGATGGCGTCCGCGAGCTCGCGTGCATCCCGTGGCCGATCGCGCACGAGATACAGCTGCGCACGCATCGCGCGGACCTCGTCCTGGATGGGGCTCGGGGCCTTGGCGATGTCGATCTTCTCAAGGATCTCGATGGCGGCGTCGGGGTCATCCTGTGCGACCAATTGCGCCTTGGCGAGCTGCGAGACCACATCTTTGCCGCCCACATCGTGCGCGTCGAGCTTGGCGATCGCTGCAGCCCGGGACTCTTTGCCGCCGGTCGCTTCTTGCATGATCGAGAGCACGCTCTTTTGCTTCTGGACCCAGCGCCAGACCCAAAAGAGCAGCCCCGCGACCGCGAGGGTCAAGACCGCGATGATCCCGACAAAGAGCTTGCTGCCCGAGGCAAACGCCGTGATCCAGAGCAGCACGAGCGCGCCGCCAAGGATGATCAGGTTGCGCTTTTGCAGGCCCGCAGGGGTCGCGGTGGGGTCCTGAAGCAAATCCATCGTGGGAGGTGCCTTGCTCAGCGCCCCGGTCTTGCGCGCGCCCACGGCGGCCGTGGTCTTGGCAGCGGTCTTGGTTTCAGCCATGAAAATCCACACAAAGCAGTCGCTTCACTGACCTCACGTTGCGCCCACGCACCGATGCGCAAGCCGCAGTCTGGGTCTGCGTCGCGAGCTCATCACAGCCCACTCGCAGCACCTTCGACAAGATCAGACACCGACCGAATCCATGGGGCGGATACCTGACACTACGCTTGCGTGCAAGCCGCCAAGGATTTCGAGGTACAACCAGCCTCGGGTCTCGCAGGCACGCCGTCGAACGCGCCGCGCGCCCAATCACTCGCGCTCGCATCATCACAATCTCTAGCGTATTCGCAGGCGAATTGCCCGTGTCGGTCCACCTCTCTCGCCGCTCTGTTCTCTCTCTCGCCGCGGCCCTGCCGGTGCTCGCACACGCGCAATCACGCCCCGCACCCCCTCGCGAATTGCTCGCCCTCGCGGGGCAGTGCGTGCTCACGGGCTGGCACGGTCGCGGAGTCCCACGCGCGGTCGAGTCCCTCGCCTCGATGGGCGCACTCGGCGCGGTCTTGCTCGCCAGCCACAACTACGCCGACCGCGCACAACTGCAGCGAATGACCACGCTGTTGCGCGGCCTCGGCCCCCGCAACGCTCGGCCCTTGGTGACCGTCGACCAAGAGGGCGGGGCCGTCTCACACCTCTCGCCACCGCTCACTCGCATGCCCTCGATGACCGCGCTGGGCAACGTCGATGACCTAGACCTCACGCACCGCGCAGGCGCTGCGATTGGTCACGAGCTGCGCGCCGTGGGCGTCGACGTAGACCTCGCGCCAGTGCTCGACGCCCGCACAAACCCTCGCAACACCGTCGTGCTTGGCCGAGTGTTTTCGCGTGAGCCCGAGCGCGTCGCGCGGCACGGAGTCGCCTTCATCGATGGGCTCTGGTCGGCCAAGGTCCTCGCGAGCGCCAAGCATTTTCCGGGGCACGGAGACACCGCCGTGGACTCACACGCAGGCCTGCCTCGCGTGCCCCATAACCTCGCGCGCTTAGAGCAGGTCGAGCTCGTGCCCTTTCGCGCAGCGCTGCCCTCGGTCGCCAGCGTCATGGTCGGCCACATCGTCTTCGCCGGGATCGACCCCTACAACCCCGCGACGCTCTCGCCCGCCATCGTCGACGGGATCCTCAGGCAGCGCCTCCAGTACGACGGCGTCGCGATGACCGATGACCTGCAAATGACCGCGATTCGTCGCACCCATGGCCACGTGCGCGCGGTCGAGCTCGCCATCCGCGCAGGCTGCGACCTCGCCATGCTCGCCCACAACGCCGAGTTTGCCCGGCAGGCCATCGAGCACCTCGCGCGCCTCGCCGAGACCGACGCGGTGCTCCGTCGCAGGATCACCGAGAGCGCCGCCCGCGTGGGCCGCATGCGCGCCAAGCTCGACTCGGTCACGCCGCCCAACCCCTACGTGGTCGACGCCGAGCGCCTACGTACCGAGATCGAGTCGCGCCGCGCTGGGCTGAATTTTCGCAGCGCGTCTGCACATCACGACCCCACGATCCCTCACTGAGTGACACCCGGCGACGTCGCCGGATCAGCCCATCGCGTCGCGCTCTGCCGGCGTACTCTCGCGCCCAAGCGCCTCGTTGCGCCCCGGAAATCGGCCAAACTTCGCGATGCTCTCGCGATGGCTCAGCGCGTACGAGAGCTGGCTCTCTTTGCCCGCGATGTCGGTCAGCGCCGTGTAGTGCGCCACGCTCTCGTGCTGCACGGAGAGCGACTCGCAGTGCATGTACGGGAGATAAAAGAACGAGCGCGGCAGCCACGCGATCGCCTTGTCAAATCCCTGAGATACAGCGTGTCGCGCCGTCGCAAGAGCCAGCGCGTCCGTCGCGAAGGACTCGGCCTTGCCCCTAAACACATTGCGCGGGACCTGATCGAGCAAAATCACAAGCGCCACGCACGCGTCCGGCCGCTCTCGCCACGCGCTCAGCGCGCCCTCGCGCGCGCGAATGTGAAGCCCCAACAGGGTGTCACGCACAGCCTCGTCGTACGCCTCCGAGCGCACAAACCAGCGCGGATCATGGGCCGCGCGCCCCTTGCGCCACGCCGGGCCAAACCAAAAGTCCAACACCTGCTCGTGCTCGTGGTGCACCGCCGCGAGCTCTCGAATCGGCGCACTCTCGCCCACATTCGCTTGGGCAAACGCGCGCAACGCGGGCTTGGGTCGCACCATGAGCCCCTGCGCCGCGAGCAACATCATCGCGCCATCAAACGCGCTGTCGCCGAGCACAAGAGCGACCGCACGGCCCCGCGCCTGAGCGCGCAATAGCGTGGCTTTTTGCTCACCATAGGGCAATGGGCTCACCAGCTCGGTCGACATCACGCCGTCGACCCATCGCGCCTCGGCCGCACAGATCGCCTCGACCTCGATCCCCAGCCGCTTGAGAGCACACGCGATCACGACCTTGGGCGAAGCGCTCACTGCCACCAACGCGCACCCTCGCGCACGCGCGGCGTCGAGCACCTGCTTGGTCTCGTCGAGCACGCGCTCTGCGAGGCCAAATCGCGCAAACGTTCGCTCGGCGATCGCCTCACACGCCGCCAGATCGCGCCCAGCCGCAGCCCAGGCCATCATGCTGTAGAGCGCGTCTTCGGGAAACTCTCCGGCGTGCGCCGCAGCGATCAACCGAGCGCCCAATGCGCCAGCGTCGCCGTCCGTCGCGACACCATGCGCTTGCGCGAGGGCACAGACCGCGGCATGGGCTACTTCGCTCAGCCCTTCGTGCAACGTGAGCTGGTCAAACCAGTCATCGCCGACGTCCCCAGACCAGAGCGTCCCGTCACAATCAAACGCGACAATCCCGCCTGGATGTGCGTCAAGAATCGCGTGAATCTCAGCCAAATCGCAGCTCGCCATACAACGCACTGTATCTCACTCTTGGGCTCCGTCGCAGCGCACTTTGCCCAAAGCGCAGGTCACACCCCGCGCGCTTCGCGCTAGAACCCAGTCCATGACGCACTTTGCCAAGTCCCTGCTGCTGATCGCCGCGCTCTTGTGTCCGACGATTGCGTCTGCGCAAGCTGCACAGACCCCGCCGACCCAGCCCGAGAGCGCGGTACGCGAGGTCGAGATCGCCGTCAACGGAGCCTACAGCCCGGCGGTGATCAACGTGACCGAGGGAGAGCGACTTCGGCTGGTATTTATCAGGCAAGATTACTCTCCGTGCTCGCGCGAGGTCGTGTTTCCGTCGCTCAATCTGCGGCGCATGTTGCCTACGAATGAGCGCGTCGTGATCGAGCTGCCCGCGCTCTCCGTCGGCGAGCACCCGTTTCAGTGCTGGATGAACATGCTGCGTGGACGCATTGTCGTCGCCCCGCGCGTAACCACCCCACCGCCTGCAACGACACCGCCCGTCACACGCCCCCCGCGAGCGCCTCGCGCGCGCCGCCGTTAGCAGACCCGGCGACGTCGCCGGATCGATCGCTACGCAGGGGTCATCGCGTCGACGTAGACAAACCGATCGCGCTCGATTCGCAGCAATTGCACAGGGCGTGTGAGCGCACGCCGTGGATCAAACACCAGCGCGCCGGTGACCCCATCGTCGAACTGTGAGCCCGCCATCGCGTCACGCAGCGAGCGCGGCTCAAGCGAGGGGACCCGCATCGCGGCCGTAAGCACCCAGCGCACCGAGTCATACCCGAGCGCCGCAAATGTGCCTGGCTCCGCGCGATATTTGTCACGAAAAGCCCTGACAAAATCCTCGATCGCGATCCGCGGCGCTGTCGGCGCAAACGCGTCAGTGACGATCACTCCAGCCACGGCCTCGGCGCCCACCGAGAAGGCCGCGTCGCTGCGCCACCCGTCCGTGCCCAAGATCGTCGCGCTCACCCGCGCGTTGCGCAGCGCGAGGGCCACGCGCGCGCCGTCCGCAGCCGCACATGGGACAAACACCGCGTCAGGGTTTGCAGAGCGCACTTGGTTCGCGAGCCCCACCAGGTCCACATCGATGTCCGAGAAGGTCTCTCGCGCCACGATCTCTCCGCCCGCGCGGCGAAGGGCCTCGGCGAACGCGTCGGCTTGCTGAAGCTGCAAGATCGAGCTCCGACGATAGACCACCGCGACCTTGCGCTTTTGCAGCGTCTGCCTGAGATATCGCACCAAAACCAGCGCGTGCTCTTGCTCGGTGGGCGCCACACGAAAGGCAAACTCTCCCACGCGCGACACGTCACGAGACGTCGCGCCCACGGCCACAAACGGGACGCTCTTGCTGATCGCCACGGTGGCCGCGCGCTCACTTGAGGGCGTGCTCAGCTCGCCAAAGAGCACCGCTGCGTCTTCGCGCTCACACAGCTTCGTGGTCAGCCCCGCGGCGAGCTCGTCGCGCGACTGCGTGTCCATCACCGCCAAGCGCACCTGCCGACCATGGACGCCGCCACGCGTGTTCGCGCGCTCGGCTGCGAGCTCGATCCCACGCAAGAGATCGTTGCCCCACAGCGCACGCGGGCCAGTCTTCGCGGCGAGCACGCCGAAGGTCACACGCGACCGCGAGCGACTCGAACACGCGCTGTACACCGTCGAGAGAGCCACCGCGGAGCTCCGCAGGAGCGCGCGCCGAGAGAGCTCGATGCTGGTGTCTTTTGTGGGTCTATTTGCAGTCATCTGTCACTTTACGCGCGGCACGGGGTCGCCCATTCGCAGGCATTCATAGCAGGGATCGCCCTCCGGCAAGGCAACACGTTTGTCCAATCTGCCGCTAGTTCGACCGCAGCGCAGCGCTCGGTCTATGAAGTCACGCGCTCGCACTACGCGTCTCGCGATCCCCAATGCTTCTTCGCACCCTCTACAACCTCGCGCTCGTTGCACAGCTCCTCGCCGCCGCGATGTGGCTAGGCTCGCTCATGGTGAGCCTGCGCGTGGGAGAGCTCATGGACGCGAGCGACGAACCCCTCGCGCAAAAAGCCCTCGCCAAGGCCCTCGCGCGGGTCCAGCAGTGGGTCTGTGACCCTTGGCGTAGCCTCGCGCTTGGGACCTCGGCGGTGGCAGCGCTCTTGGCCGGGGCGCGCTCTGGACGCCCGCTGTGGGCCAGCGGATGGCTCTGGGTCGCGCTCTTCTCGGTGTTCGCGCTGCAGGGCCTCCACCACGCCCTCGCGCGCCGCCTGCGGATCATCGCCCGCACCGCGAGCCTCGCGGGATCCACCGGGTACGTGTCAGCCGCACCCCAGCTGCGAAGACTCCGGCGCGCCGTGTTTGTTTCAGCGGGCGTCGCCGCGTGGTCGGCGATCCATCTTCACAGCTAAAATCCAAACGGAACAATCGGCACGTCGATACTCAGCGTCGCCCCCGCCCGCAGCGAGGGCACCGTGTCTACTCTGCCTCCGCCATAGTCCAGCTCGCGCCCAAACGGCATCAAGCTCGCGCCCAGCGAGAACACCACCGGGCTGCGTGCAATGTTAACACGTGCAAAGATCCCTGGCGCGAGCATTTGCCCTGGGTGAGTGCGCGCCTCGGGCCGGGTCATGGTCGTCATGGACGGAGCAATGTGCTGGCTCGCCGTCGACGCATTGACCAGCGCGCCCAGGTCAATCACCGAGACAAATAAGCCATGTGCCCACCCATTGGCCCAGCCCGGTCGCGTGAGGTCTAAGCCCAGCGCCGCGGTGGGCGCGATGTAGCCTCCCTGCGCGGTCCCAGAGCTCCCGGCAAAGAGCACCTCGAGCCCGCCTCCCATGCCCACAAACCCGTTGAGCGACAGCGACGGATGCTCGTGTTTGGCCTGCCAAGATCCAGGCGGAGCCGCAAACGCCGCGATGGCCATCTCGGCCTGCCTCGGCGTGCGCGCCGCTGCAAACTCTGCCCCCATCGCGAGCACCCGCAGCGAGAGCTGCCATGGCTCACTGAGCGCCACGCCGCTCTCTTGCAAGAGCGCCACGGACGCGGTCATCACACGCGCGAGGTCTCCCGACGCCATCGCCTGCGCAAACTGCACAACACGCTGCAATCCCGCAAGCGAACTCGCGGGCACTCTGAGCAGCGTTGCCATGGACTGCAGCGAGCTCACCAGGCTCGCACCGAGGCTCGCGATACGCGCACGTCGCGTGCTCTCGTCCAGGCTCTCGTCGGCCAACGTGCGCGCGGCGCGCTCGGCCTCGTACAGTCCGCGCGTGAGCTCGATCACCGTAGGGAGGGCACTCTGCAGGTGATTTTGCTGGATCGATCCATCCAACGAGAGCAACAACTGCACCGCGCGAGTGCGCGCAGACGGGCTCACCTCGGCGGTGTCTTCGCTCACAGTTTGCGCCAAAGCGAGCAGCCGCAAGAGGCGCACTGTGCGCTGCAGACCTAGCACCGTCAGGTCGTTTGAAGGCCACTGCGCCATCCGCTGATCGAGGCGATCAAAGAGCGCGAGTGGGCCTGAGACATCCAAGAGCAACACTGCGATTTCTAAAGCGAATCGCTGCGTCGCCGTGGCGCTGTCGGTCGCAGGAGCCGCGTGCGCGAGGCTCCACCGTGGGAGCGACAACACGTCACGCTCAAAGCCCGCGCGCAGCCCAGGACCAAAGCCCGGCATGGGCATCGAGAGCCCCGAGCCGCCCAAGACCGCGCACGTGTTGCGCAGAGGGCCGCCCTCACCGCACGCGTCCCGCGCCACGCGCTCGACGATCGAACGCTGCAGCTCGACACGCGCACGATCGAGCAAAAACCCGGTCATTCCCTGGGCAAACACATCGAGCACCGCGCTCGCGTTGAGCGCCGTATCGGTCGCTCCGCCGGCCTCGCGCGGCGCACCAACACGCACGGACACTCCCGCAGAGTCGCCCGAGGACTGCACCTGCAAGAACGCATCGACCTGCGCTTGATCGATGGACACGGTCGCGCTTGCATCGATTTGAGCAAGCAATTCGCAGTCACTTCCGCTGCGACGCTCGCCACATCGTGCCACCGCAGCCATCAGCGCCGGAGAGCTCGCGAGCCTCGCGGCCACCTCGGCGCGTGGGCGAGGCACCGCAGGAGCCGTCGGAGCTGTGGGCGCGGTCTGCGCGTGCGAGACAGAGCTCAGGGCAAAGAGCACAAGCGAAGAGGTGATAGAGGTAGTCTTCATGGTGTCAACGGACCTGTGATTTCGCTGGTAGAACATCGGTAACTCGCAGGGGTTCCGAGCGCGCCGAGGAGCGCCCATGGGGACAGCCACGGCACACGCGTGGCGCGCGAGCTCTCAGCCAAGTGCCAACACGACAAAATGCGTGGGTCGAGACCCACATCCATCGAGCGATCTTCAGTGGCGACCGTGGGCTGCAAGACCGCGCCCACTTCGTCGTCACACGTCTGCAAACAGTGCAGCGCGCGCGCGGGATCGTCGTCTTGCACCGTGCACTCATGGGCGCGCTCTTCGCGCTGCAGCTGCAGATCAAGCAGCACCTCCACGCGCCTTCGCGCTGCACAACGCACCAACGTGCACTGCGCGTCGTCGGCCAACGCGTGGCTCACCCCCATCGCGAAGACGCTGAGCTCAGGGGCCGCACGAGAGGGAACTTGTGCCTGCAAAATTCCAGCATACAAGAGCGACGCGACCCGCGCAGCTCGGCAATAGGCCAAGCGATCGTTGGCCCCTCGCTCGTCCGGGTCTCCGGGCCTAAACACCCCACGCGCTGCAGGGTGCTGCGCCAACGGAGCCAGCGCCTCGATCCCTTGACCCACGTCCGCACAGCCCTGCTGTGCCCGCGCGAGCCTCTCGAGATCCACGCCACCCAAGACCGCGACCCGCAACGCAGCGAGCGTGCGAATCGAGCCGAGAATTTCGCCCACACACGCAAACCTCGAAGGCTCCGCCATCGCGCGGGCTCGTGGACACACCGCGCTTGCCGGAATCTCGCGGTCAAAGCCCACGCTGATCCGATCGATTCCGGGCGAAAACACAGCGCGATCTTGGCACGTGAGCCTCAGCCGACCCGTCCCTTGCTCAAGCGACCGAAACACACACCCTGGCGCGATCGCAGCGCGCACTTGATCGAGCGACGCGCTCGTGTCCACCGAGTGCACCAACCGCGCGCGACACTGCCGATGCAACGACCGCACACGCCCAAGCGGCGCCTCGCTGGGGGCGCTCACGACCCGATGCAACCGCACACCCGGCGACGTCGCCGTCGATTCGGCCAGCACAAACACAGGCGAAGCGCTCGCACACCCGAGCATGCTCAACACGCTCGCTCCAAGCGCGGCCCACGCGGTCCCTTGCGCCCTCATCGTCCCCTCCAGTGATCAAGCATCGCGCCAAGATCCAGCCCCGCGTACGCCGAGACGCTCACCGAAGCGTCCACCCCGCGGTCGCTGCTGATCGTAGGCCAGTGCGTAAGCACACCCACAGTGAGCCACGCGAACCGCATTTGCGCTGCCAAAACAGGCCCCATTCGGTCCAGCACGCTGCGCTCGATCACGTAGCTCGCGCTCAGCCCCAGCGAGACCTCGCCCTCGATCCATGGGCTCACTCGCGCGCGCTCATACACGAGCGGCAGCAGCAACCCCACACCCCACCCGCTGCGACTCCCCACAAGCGCCTGCGATCCCATCCCTTGCAGGCCCCCCAAGACACCGGTCAACAAGGGCCCGCGCACCGCCAACACTCTCTGGGGCCACACCCGAAACGCCGCCCTTGCGAGGCAACGCACAGGCTCATCGGGCCTGCCTAATTGCACCAAATGTGCATAGAAGTACGCATTGGGCGCCAGCCCCTCGGGCCGCACCGCCCGTTGCCCACGCAGCGCCCCTTCGGCCTCGCTCGGGCACGCCGCGTCCTCGGTCACACGCACGCCCAACACGCTCCGCGCATGCTGCCCTCCACCCGTCGCCCCCTCGCCAAGCGCGAGGTCCTCACTGAGCACCCGCGAGACCGCCCCTTGCGCATACGCGTGGCCCCACAAGCGCGCCGCACGCTCACCGAAGAGCACACGCGAATCCCCAGTGTTTTCTCTGCGAATGTACGCAAATGTCTCGGCGCTCTCTTGTGCAAGCTGAGCCCACACGGGCCCTCGCTCCCAACGCGCGTGGCCCTGCATCCCGATCGGCGCCCAGTCCGTCCATGGATCGATCACCACCCAGCGCGCGAGCGTCAGCGCCTGGACGCTCTGCGCCGTGGCGAGGTCTGGCGCAGCGCGCAGCTCGGTCACCCCGTGCACCCGCAAGGTCCACCCCGAGAGCCCCGCGCGACACCCTCGCTCGTCACAGACAAAGAGCTGCAAATGATCAGGTGAATTGCGTTCAACAGCGACCCGATCTCCCACCGCGAGAACGCGCTGCGCTACGCTCTGTCCGCCCGCGAGATCCAGAGACTCTGCGGCGTCCCACGCGCTCGGTTCGGCCCCACGCGGACTCACCGCCCACTGCGCTCGCACAACGCGCGCACGCACCACAAGAGCCCTCTCCCCCGTCGATCCGAGCGTACGCTCAAGCGCAACACACCGATGCGTAGCGCTCAGTACGGCCGCCGGCCTCACGCTCGCTTCGTACCGGCTCGGAAGGCACAACGACAGCCCCAAGAGCGCCTCGCGAGCCTCACGCATCGTCGGTGAGAGCCCTGCACCCACCCCACCATAGTGTCGCCGCAACAGCGCCGAAAACACGTCGTCCACCACACGCGCAGTGGGAGCCTCTCCAGCAAAACGCACAGGCCCCACGATGGCCTCTCCGCGCGCGATGACAAGCTGCCCACTCGCCGAGGCAAGACGCAATTCATCCAGCAAATTCGCTGACACTTCTCGAACGACTCGCAGCGCAATAGCTCCCCGATCGTGCGCAAGAGACCACAGCGCGCGCGGGTCGTGAGAGACCTGGGCGTCTGCAAACCACTGCTGCAATGCGGTCTGCTGCGCCTGCGCCGAGACGCTCCCCATGCGCACGACCATCGCGCTGTCTTCGCTCCGTGAGACAAGCTCGAGGGGACGCGACGGCTCGCCCCGACAAGGCAGCGTGACCGTGACCTGTGCAGAATCCACGCGCTGATCATGGAGCAGCAAGGGCGCCGGACACTGCGCAGTCTGCGCGCGCACCTGCAGGGCGTCTTCGCAGCGCGTCGCCCCCACGGCGGTGTGCACAACAAGCGTGCTGGGCGACAACAACGTGTCAACGCAATGCGAGAGCAAAATCACTTGCCATCCGAGCGCGTCATCCTGCCCATGGCGCTCGCTGTGGGCTCGCGCATAGAGCGTCCGTGGCAACGCGCGCAGAGGGACCGCGGTAGGCACCCCGAGGCGCTCAAGCCAGTGCAAAAAGCTGCGCGCGCGCCCTGTGTCTTCGGGCGCGCTCCCGCGCCAGGTGCTCGCATCGGGGCTGAGCGCGAGCTCACACCGCGGATCGACGCGGACACGATCTGCCAAGAAAATCACAGAGTCTGCGACGCCTGGGACGGGCTGTGCTCGCTCGATCGTAAAGCACGAGATCGCAGGCGAGACAGCGCTCGCTTGCCCCCGACGTCGCTGGGCCTGCGCGCTGGGTGTCCATGCGAGCCAGCTGACTATTGCCGCTGCACACAGCAGCCGTACCCGTACGCCCATCGCTCTCGTAGTGGCGACGCTAACGAAGCACACCGAAGATGACATTCCCGAAAACGACCCAAGCGTCGTTTAGGGCTCGCGCGCAGCCTGATCGCCGAGCTCTAGCGCGCGTTCTTGCTGCGATAATGCACGCGAACGTACGATCTCGGGCATCGTAGCGACCGGCTCAAAATAAAAGTACGGCATCGCGTGCTCTTGTCGCTCACAGGCCACCGCGGCCAGGGCATAGCTCCCATGGACCCGCCGCCGCGCCCCACGAAAGGCCCTCAGCGCGCGGTCGCCGTGCGCGTCGTACACGTGCGTCCGTGAGTTGGTAAACGGCGAAGACAACACCAGCACACGCTGCGAATGGGCTCTCCGAATCAGCGACACCGTCCTGCGCGCGTTGGCGCTGGTGTCGCCCGAGCGCACCTCAAAGAGCGCCCTGGACAGCACCTCGGCGTGCAGCGACTCGGGCAAGACGTTGAGCATCACCGAGCACAGCGTCTCGGCCTCGCTTACAGCGTAAGGTTGGCCTACCGCGATGGGCCCCTGGTGCCTCGTCCACCGCGGCGCATAGGGCCCTGGGACGCCCTGCGCGACGCGAGCGCTCACACACTGCACGTCGTGCGCGGTGAGCCTGCGGCGGATCCATCGCGACGCCCGCCCGCTAAAGATCAACCGGGGCCGGGCGCTGAGCGAGGTAAACAGCTGCGCTGCCACATAGCCTCGCTCAGCCGTGGCGCAGTTGGCCTGCCCATTGCGCCGAAGCCCTCCGCCCAAGATCACCAGCGTGTCCGGCGACCACTGCCCCACGCGGTCCACCGTGCGCTGCGGGCACGCCGCGAGCGAGAGCTCATAGCGCCCACCACGACCCGCGCGACAGGTCTGCTCACCGAGCGAAACAGACGCCGCGTGCATGGACACGTCTGCGACAGATTCTTGGATTTCTCCAGGTGGAGTGACAGTATCTTGCGTCTGCTCTGCCCCGGCGTCGTGGCGGACTTGCGCATCACCGACGCCTGAGGCGCTCGCAGGAGAGCAGCCTCCCAGCGCAAAGAACCACAGCGCTACACCGCGACGCACAGATTGCATCATCGCAGAACGCCTCTCGGTCTGCATCCGCTTCGCTCACTCCGCGCGTGACACTCGAGGGGCTCGGCAACAAAATCGCGCCGGGGTGCGCGGACGCTTTGACATCTGCGCAAGACAAGTACACTCACGCCCTTGCGCGCCGGAGCATTTTTCACCCGACAGTGCGCAGGAGCAACACGAGCGTGAGCACTGAGATCGACGCGGTAGATTTTCCGGATGCCGGCCCCTCGATCCCGCCCCCACCACCCAAAACGGCGCCGCCTCCGCGCGGACCGTGGAGCATTGACGACTCCCGCGAGTTGTACCTGCTCAACCGCTGGGGCAGCGGGTTCTTTGACATCAACGCGGGAGGCGACCTGGTTGTCCGTCCGCTGCGCAAAAAGCAGGGCGAAGTGGTCCTGCGCAACGTGGTCGAAGAGGCTTTTACCCAAGGCCTCCGCACCCCCATGCTTGTTCGCTTTCAGGACATGCTGCACTACCGCGTGCGACAGCTCAACGAGGCGTTTTCGCGCGCGATCACCGAGAACAAGTTTCGCGGGGTCTACCGTGGGGTCTACCCCATCAAGGTCAACCAGCTGCGCGAGGTCGTCGAAGAGATCCTCGACGCAGGCCGCCCGTATCACTATGGCCTCGAGGTCGGCAGCAAGCCCGAGATGTTCGCGGGCCTGAGCGTGCACACGGACAACGACTCGCTGATCGTGTGCAACGGATACAAAGACGACGGCTTTATCCGTATGGCCCTGATGGGTCGCAAGCTCGGCAAGAAGGCGATCCTGATCGCCGAGAAGCTCAGCGAAGTCCGCGCGATCTGTCGCATCGCCAAAGAGATGAACGTCGAGCCCTACATCGGCATGCGCGTCCGTCTTGTCTCACGTGGCGCCGGAAAATGGGCCACAAGTGCAGGCGAAGGAGCCAAATTTGGTCTCTCCGTCAGCGAGATCCTCGAGGCCGTAAAGTTCTTGGGCGAGCAGGGCATGGCGGCCTCGTTTAAGCTCTTGCACTTTCACATTGGCTCGCAGGTCCCGGACATTCTCATCGTCAAGCGCGCTGTGCGCGAGGCGGCCCGGTACTACGCAAAGCTCCGCAAAATGGGCTGCCAAATCGAGTACATCGACGTCGGCGGCGGTCTCGCCGTGGACTACGACGGCTCACGCAGCACTTTTCACGCGTCGATGAACTACTCGGTCGAAGAGTACGCGCGCGACATTGTCTACAACATCGGCGACGTGTGCGACGAAGAGCGGGTCCCGCATCCCAATATCGTCAGCGAATCAGGCCGCGCCGTGGTCGCACCGCACTCGGTACTCATCGTCGAAGCCTTTGGCTCGATCGAGAAAGCGCAGGGCGACGCGCCCGGGACCACGCCGCTCCAGCACAAGCTCATCGAGAACCTCAAGCACACCGCGGATCACCTCAATGACCGCAACCTTCTTGAGAGTCTGCATGATCTTTTGCAGGTCAAAGAAGAAGGCCAGAAGATGTTTGAGCTCGGCATGCTTGAGCTCGACGTCAAAGCCGCGATGGACGTCTTGTACTGGCACACGGTCGAGCGCATCGACGCTCTCGCGCGATTGCGTGACCCTAGCGAGGTCCCCGACGATCTGATTGATCTTCGGAGACAGCTCGCGGACCAACACATCTGCAATTTCAGCGTGTTTCAGTCGCTTCTAGACCACTGGGCTCTTGGCGCAGTGTTTCCGATTTTGCCCATCCATCGGCTCAACGAAGAGCCCACCGAGCACAGCACCCTCGTCGACATCACCTGCGACTCGGACGGAAAGATCTCGAAGTTCATCGCGATCGACGCGGATGTGCACGAGACCCTGCGGCTGCACCCGCTCAATGAAGCGCCCTATTACCTTGGGATTTTTCTCACCGGTGCCTACCAAGACATCATGGGCGACCTGCACAATCTCTTCGGCAGGGTCAACGAGGTCCACGTCTTTCTCGATGAAGACGAAGACTGCGGGTACTACATCGAAGAGACCATCTCAGGTCACTCGATCTCCGATGTGCTCGCCATGGTCCAGTACGACACGCGCGACCTCACGGCACGCATGAAAGCCCAGATCGACGCGGCGATTAAGCAGGACAAGTTCAAGCCCACCGAGGGCATGCGACTGCTGGCCGAGTACGAAAAAGGCCTCAAAGAGCAGACCTACCTCGCGCTCTAGCCACCCCCCAGCCGCTACTGCGGCATAAACGACCAGCGCAATCGCAGCACGCCCGAGCCGTTGTCACGCATCGGCACGCGAAAGTCTCGATCGCACTGAACCTGGACCTCTGGGTCGTAGTAGCTCATGACCTGCAGCTTCACGACGCGGTCATCACGCAGACGCACGAGGTACACCTCGCCCGTCATGCGCAAACAGCCCACAAACGACCAGAAGCCCTGCATCACCGTCCCCGGAACGCCCAGCGTCCCGTCGTCCACCAGCCGGCAACTCGGGGTCGTAAAGTATCCCTCGTAGCGATAGCTTGTCCCAGGCAAAACCCTGGTCAAATCATCGTAGCGTACCCCCTCGGGCCCCTCTGTCGCCTCGACGCACGAGGGCCCCGACACGCCGCTGTTAAGCCGGATCACAAGACGCCTAAACGCGATGTCCCAATCGAGCGACCGCAGCGAGGCCTCGTCGTCGAGCATCACCTGCACGAGCCCGCGGTCGGTAAACCGCGCGTACACAAAGCTCTCGCTGGGGGTCTGTCCGCCCGCCCGCGCGTCGACCACGGTGAGCTCTCCTTCGGTCACGATGCTCCCGCTGCTGGGTTCGATCAAGAGCGGCAATTGCTCAATCGATTCGCTCTGACAGCGCGGCTCGTGAGGCTCACACCGCTGGGGCCGAGAGGCCTCGGCTGCGTCCGGTGAGACCTGATCCATCGACGACCCGGCGACGTCGCCGGATGCGTCCATCGTGGGCGTCACCGGACCACACGCACAGAGCCAAAGCGCACAAACAGTCCACCGAGAGAGAGCATTCACTGGGATGGGCCGCACACAACCGCACCCACCTCTGCGCGTCAACCTCTCTCAGCTCGCGACGCGCAGCGCAAACCGCGCTTTGGCAAACCGCGCAGTGATCCCAACGAGCCCCGGCTCTTGCGCGATGCGCTCAAGCACACGAAGCCCGTCGGCGACGGTGCCCGACTCACCGAAGCTCATGGTCTTGCAGGTGCGCTCGACCACGCTGAGCGCTTGCTCTGCACCAATCGCGTGCGCCAAAAGGGTCGCGAGCTCTCGCCGCGAGATCATGTCTCCGGCCTCCGTGGACGGGCTCGCTGGGCGGTCGCTCATCGCGCGCGGAGTCGCAGACATCAACGGAAGCGGCTCATCCGCCGCGGTCTGGCGCGAAGAGCGCGTGAAGACCGCTTGGTCCTCAAGACCGTGGGTTCCGGCACGCGATTGCACGCGCAGAGTGGCCGCTGCGCGACGCGAGGCGGCTCCCGTGAGGCCTCCCTGCGTGGCGAGGTAGGCAAACACCTTCTGCACGGTCTCGGCACCCATCGAGCTTGCCTTGATGCCCAACGCGCCCAACGCGCTCAGCACGGCAGCGCGCGCGCGCTCGTTGCCCACCGCGGGGGCGAGCAAATCCGCGAGGCTCATCACGTCATAGCGTTTTTCTTCTTCATCCATGATCTTGCTCCGGAAACGCGAGCACCACGCTGGTGGTGTTGTGAAAGCCGCTGAGCTCTCCCTCGTCCAACGCGATCTCTCCGTAGGTCTCAAAGCCCGCAAGCGGCACATCCCCCAGCACGTGCGCCATGCCCTGGACCGCGTCATTAAACCGCGCGCCCAAGATCAGGTTTCGGCAGATGCAGTCAAAGACCACTGCGCCCGCGACCTTGGACTCGCCCAGCTGTTTGCGCGCACCCCGTGCGGCCTCCAGTGCGCTGGCGACCTGGCGGTCCGCGGTGCTCTCCGTGATGCGCATGCGCGCTCCCTGAGGCACATCGCTCGCAAAGCGAATCGAGGTGCCATCCAGCGCAAGCGGCGCGCGGACCTTGATCGAGTCGCCCACATCCAGCGCGCCCTCAAAGCGCAGAAGCAACGCGCCCACCGTGTCACCTGTGAGCGTGTCCACGTCAAACCCGGCCTCGGCCGCGGCGGGGCGGACGTGCTCACGCCACACCTCCCATGCGGGCTTGCCATCAAGCGATTTGACCAGCGAACCCTCTGCCTCGGTCACCTCAAAGTAGCTTGAAAACGCACGATGACCGTGCCTCACTCCGATACCCAGTGGCCTCTTCGAGAAGATCAACCCTACAGCCACGGCGTCACTCGCCACGTCCCCATTGCGGCCCACAAAGGTCTGCTTCATCGCGAGGTCGTCCCCCGCTGCGCCGCCTGCGATGCGTGCGCCCGGGTCAAGCATGGACGCGAGCAAGAGCGTGATCTCTTCGGCGTTGCCTACAAAGGGATCCAGCAGAGAAATCGCAGTACAAAATGGATACCCCGAGCGCTCGAGAGAGACCCCTTCGAGCGCCCGTGTGAGCGAGCCCTCGGGGTCCTTCGAGATGGTCGTCGCAAACGCCGAGGCGACCTCAAAGTCACCCACAAACCCTACCGCAGTGACAGCCCCCTTGTGGTCGCCACGCTCGGTAAACTCTCCCGCCGTCGATGCGCCCAGCACCAGCGTATTGCCTAGCACTTTCGCGATCGCGGGCTGCAGCTCTGCGAGCGGCTGCTTGGTCGACGCGAACAAGAACAAGAGCTTCGGGCCCTGGGCGCCAAAGCTCGATTCGCTCCACGCCAAGAGCTCAGCGATGCATTCGGCGGTGGCGTGGTTGGACGCAAAACTTGAGGCCTGGGTGGTCATAGAATGTGAGCTCTCTTGGTGGGGTGAATGGGTAGGTACCCAAAGGCCGGCAGGGTGTGGGTCACTCGCGGAGACACAGACAGAGCCTCCGCTGTGGTCATTCTCTGAGTGATTTCAGAGGCAATCTAACAATGTACGCCGACGCTCTAGGTCTGTCTACAGAGAATCCCTACACGGGATTCTGTCTCAATGCGTCTTGAAATCGAGTATCAACATCGCTACAACCAGTGCGTGTGTTGGGAGCGGCGACTGAACCCGCGCGACACGCTCTTCGTTGCACCCTTTGCGGAGGTCACGCTGTGTTTGTTTGCATCTGCCGCGTCGTCACCGAGTCACGAATTCGCAGCGCGATCTCATCGGGCGCGAGCACGGTGGACGACATCGAACGCGCCTGCGGTGCTGGTGGAGACTGTGGCTCTTGCCGGGACGAAATCCAGGCGATGATCGACGGAGAGAGCCCCGTAGCCGAGGGATGTGCGGGCTGCCCACGGGCGGGACAACCGCGGGGATTGTCACGCTCTGCGTGATGCCTGAGCCAGAAGCGAGTACGCTGCGCGCATGAAGGGTTCTCCGCAAGTCATCGAGGCGCTCAACGCGGTGCTCACCGTGCAGCTCACCGCGATCAATCAGACTTTTTTGGCTGCGAAAGTGCACGAGCATCGCGGCTTTACCAAGCTCGGTCGCGCTGCCTACAAGCACTCGATCCAGGTCATGAAGCACGCCGAACCCGTGATCGCGCGCGTGCTGTTTCTCGACGGCCTCCCCAACCTCCAGCGCATGGGAAAGATCGCCGCAGCCGAAGACTCTACCTCGCAAATCGCTGCAGATTGTACGCTCCAGAGTGATCTCTGTGCGCGGCTCGAGGCCCTCGCCCACGTCGCGCTCGAGGCCAACGACCACGCCAGCGCGGAGCTGGCCGAGTCTCTGTTGGTGAGCGCACAGCAGACCCTCTTGGCGATCGAGACCCAGCTCCGCGAGCTACAGACCTTGGGCGAAAATATCTTTCTCTCGCAGCAATTGCACGACGCGGGCTGACACACCGAGACCGTTGCGGTGCGTTTGGTGGTAAGGGTGCCTCGCTGTGTCTTTTGAGCTCTTCGCGCGCATTTGTGTCGGCGCTCCGCTGCGTCCCGACGCTGCCATTGCCCTTCACGCTGCATTTATCCAATCGCTTCAGCTCGCACCCGATTGCGACCCCGAGACGCTCTTCGAAGCGCTGCGGTTTGAAGCCCCCAAACACAAGAAGCACGAACCCGATCGCCTGCGCTATCTCCGCGCCCTCGAAGCCTTCGTCGACCAAGAACACAACATCGACATGGCCCTCGGCGGCGTGTCAGAGCTTGGCGTGTTTGACCCGAAGAAAAACTACATCTTCGTCGGCGTCGTGGTCTCGGAGTTTCAGTGCCCGCAGGCAGACCTGGGCCGCGGGGCAGCGCTCCCTGACAAGCCCCAGTGGCTCAAGTGGGGCGACCTGGGCTCGACCAGTGATTTGGGCAAGACGTTTCCGCTCGACCGCGAAGTCGAGAAGGGCCTCGATCATGCGCGCCGCTCGTACCAACGCGCGGTCAAAGACATCAACAAAGACGCCCACTTGCGCGTCCGCCCGATGACCTTGTCCAAGCAACACGACCCCGACTGGGCGATGTGCCGCTGGCTGGTCTCGCAAGATCACCCGTCGGTGCAGCCTCGCGGCCGCACCTAGTGCGCATCCGTCGGCATCGATGCCGATCATCCGGCGACGTCGCCGGGCCCCACGGATCAGTCCCCCCTAGAGCGCCCTCACGAACTGGGTGAGCTCGTTGATGGTCTGGTCATCCGTGTGAAAATTGCCTAGGTGAATGTCTTCGACACCCTCACGGCGCGGCACCATGTTGCGCAGCAAATCGCTGCCATAGTGCTTCATAAGATCCTCGAGCCGCACAAAGGTCCCGCCGTGCCCCCAGGGCCCTGTGCGAGCGACTCCGCGCAGCCCCGGCGTGTGAATCATCCCTCGCTGCAGCGGCACTGCGGTGAGCCCATCCAGGTGCGCACGCGCGCCAACGGGGTCGTCACTGAACATCCCACCGGCGTTAAAGAGGCTGCCCATTACCTGCGCGATCGCGTCGTAGCGGCCGACATCGGCCATGCCATCCGCGCGCCCCGTGGGGATCGTGATGTTGTGAAAACTGTCGTCGGTCATCATGGGGCCGTGATGGCACTGGATGCACCCAGTGGAGAAAAAGTGATGCATCCCGACCTGCTGAGCCGCCGTGAGCGCGGTCCGGTCTCCCATCACAAAGCGATCGAACGCGCTGGGCGCAAACCGCAGGGTGCGCTCGTACGCTTCGAGGGATTTTCCTAGGTTTGCGTACACACGGTGGATGGCGATCTGGTCCGCAGGGGCCATGCCATCAAACGCCGCGTCGCCTGGCTTGCCTTGCAACGGAAACCGAACGTTGTCCGCGAGCGCAGGCATCGCACCAAACACCGCTTCGTACTCGGTGCGGTATCGGTCGTAGAGCACATGCGCTGCTTGCAACCGCGTGCCCTCCATCTCAATGGGGTTCTCGATGGGGCCGATCGCTTGGGACCACGCCGAGTCCGCGCGCCCGTCCCAAAAGAGCCACTGGGTGTAGCCCGCGAAGCGCACCGTGGGCGTGTTGCGCCCCCCTCGGAGCCCCCGGACACCCTGTCCCGTTGCCCTTCCGTCTGTAAAATCTCTGGCTGGATCGTGACAGCTCGCGCACGACACGCCCCCTGACGAGAGCGCGGTGTCACGAAACAACCGCTCTCCCATCGCAGCCGCGCGAGGATCGTCCGCATAGTGATTGCCCAGCGAGGGCGGCGGCGCAGGGATCCGCGCCATGGCCCGCACCATGTCCATCTGGTCTTCGGCCAGCTCGTGCTCGCCCAACGGCATGGACCGCGGCATCGGTTGCCCGTCCACAATCGCGATCGCTCGGGCGAGGTTCTCGTCTACCTCGTGAAGATTGGGCCCGGTCAACACGCGCACCGCGCGCATCGTGCGTGTGTCTACGACCAAAATCACAGGCAATTGCCTGATCCCGAGATAGAGCGTGCGAAACAAATACTCGGGCTCGAGCACCACACGGTGGGTCAACGGCTGCGGATAACGTGCGCGCCACGAGGCCAAATCCCGAGCGTTTGCGGGCAGATTCTCTTGCCCAAGGACAAGCAAATCGAGCACCTCGGCGCGGTCTCCAAGCGCTCGCACCGCGCGCGCCGTGTTCTCGGCGTGCCATCGCGAGGGCCCCGACCACGACGCCATCGCGCGGATGACCAGCAGCTTCGAGCGCTGCGCACAGGGATTAAAATACTGGGCCAATTGCACGGGAACCGCGCTCCCGTCCGAGAGCGACAGGTTGGGCAAGATCGCGTCGTCAAAGACCTCGTAGGGCCCCGGCGGATACGCCACCGTGGGCTGCCCATTGGCACCACAGAAGGGCGAGCGACCGCTGTCCACGGTGGAGGTCTCGGTCGGGATGACAACCGCGTCACCCTGCGGCTCGCTGTCCATGCTCGCGTCTGTGGGCGTCGGCGCAGGAGGCGAACAACGCAGCGTCAGCACCAAGAGCGCGCCTCCCAATGAGCCTAGAATCCGTCGTTGTTTCATGCTGCCCGAGCCTCCGTGCTCACCAAAAACCGTGTGTGCGCGTTAGCGCGCGCGGGTCACGGTGTGACCATTTCGTCTGAGAATTCTGCCAAAAACCGCGCGAGCGCCTCGGCCTTGGGCCCCAGCGTGCGCAGCTCGGCGTACTCGTTAAGCGTGTGAAAACCCTCGCCACGGACACCCAACGCGTCCAGCGAGGGCACTCCCATCGCGCTCGTCGTCGACGCGTCACTGCCGCCACCCACCAGGGGATTCTCGCCGTCACCGAGGCCCGCCAGCCGCTGACATTGAGCATATCGCGCGAGCAACGCGCGCGATCCCTCTGTGGGCACCAGGGGCGCTCTGCCGGGGCCATCGGTGAGCACTACGCGCGTGCCCTCGACGCTGTTGTCCTGCGCACACTGCGCGAGCGCGGCACGCAAGCGAGGCAATTGTTCGGGGTGCACGTAGCGCAAATCGAGCTCGGCGCGCGCGTAGTCAGGGACGGTGTTCTTCGAGGTTCCGCCTGACAATTTGCCAGTATTAATCGTAATGCCCGAGTCGTAGTCCGTCAGTGATTGCGCACGGTCAATAAAGCGCGCCAGGGCCCAGAGCGCGTTCTTGCCCTGGGCGTGCGCGTTGCCCGCGTGCGCGGCCACACCGAACGCTTCGACCGTGAGTGACCCCGTGCCCTTGCGCGCGGTGACCACACGATCGTGGGCACGGCCGGACTCAAAGACCAGCGCCGCGCGCGCGCCCGATGCGCACGCTTGCAAGACCTCGGTGCTCTCAGGCGAGCCCACCTCTTCGTCCGCGACCACGACCAGGGTCCACGGCAATCGCGCGAGAATTTGCTCGCGCAACGCAGCCCGTAGCGCCCACAAACACACGATGAGCCCGCCCTTCATGTCGAGCACCCCCGGCCCGCGCGCCCGCTCACCCTCTTCGCGATAGCCCGCAAACACGTCCCTCGGAAACACCGTGTCCATGTGCCCCACGAGCACCACGCCCCCCTCGGATGCGGGGATATTTCCGTGCAAAACCAGCGTGTGCGCATAGCGCGAGCTCGGCGATCCGACGTGCTCTGCGGCCCCGAGCTCTGTCGCCATCTGCGCAAACAACCGCTGCGCGATCGACACGCCCTCACGATCGTCGGTGAAGCTCGTCTGCTCGACCAGCTCACGCAACGCGCTGGACATTGGCTGAGATTGCTCGCGCAACCACCCCGCACACGCATCGGCCCGCTCGCTCATGGGTGACCGACACTGTACCGCGATTACACGCTCGACGGCGGCATCATCGAGCGCTTCATCCGTTGATCAAGCTCACGACGCAGCGTCGCCAGATCGTAGCGTGCCAAGGTCTCACCCTCGTTTTGTGCGTACAAATGCTGCACAAGCGCGTCCGCTTCGCTCTTGCCTCGCGGCGTCAACCGCAGCACGTACGCGAGCGAAATCAACGCGGCTTCTTCGCGCTCGACACGCTCACCATCGACCAGCGCGATCCATGACGCGACCGCATAGACGTACAAGCGGTCTTCGGGCGCCAGCTTGTGCACGTCAATGTCATCGATGGCGACACCGTCGCGAATGGCCGCCTCGAGCGCCTCGACCTCTTCGAGCTCTAAGCCTTCATCAAGCGCTGCACGCGCGATCGCGTCGATCTCGTTGTCCGCGAGCACCCCGTCTGCACGCGCCACCGCAGCCAAGAGCATAAAGACCTCACGCGGGAGCGGCTTGCCGATGGCTGTCATCTCCGACAAGTCTAGAGAAATAACTGGCAGAATCAACGGCTGCTCACCCCTAGACGGTCACTTCGTCACCAAACCCTGTGACAGGCCTAGCGCCCCCTTAGTTCATGTCTGCGGCGTGCTTCATCAGGTACTCGAGCGGGACAACGTCGAGCGTTCGCTCGTGCGTCGCGGCCATCACGACCAAGGGTGCCTTGCCAGCTTCGTAGGCCTCGAGCCAGCGCGAAGCACACAAACACCAGCGATCCCCCACGCGAAGTCCCGGAAACTTAAACTCTGGCACCGCCGCGCCGAGGTCATTTCCGACGGACTTGCTAAACGCCAAAAAGTCCGACGTGACGCGCACACACACCGTGTGCACACCCGTATCGCGCGCATCGGTGTTGCAGCAGCCGTCTCGAAACCACCCCGTCAGGGGCTCACGCGAGCAGGTGATAAGTTCGGTGCCCAACACATTGCGCGCCGTGGATTTTGCTTCAGTTTCGCTCATCGTGACCGGCAAGTACCCTAGCACACCGTCGGCCCTGTCCACAGCAAGGCAGGCGCATCACCACGCGAGAGCTCGCCCCGCGAACGTCCGCAAGCGCTGCGAATCATCAAGCCAACATGCACTTCAGTGCACCTCAGGCGCAGTCCCCATCGCTGGCGGGAGGCTCACGCTCTTGCGCTGCGGCGGTGCATCCGGGAGCTCCACGGTAAACGTGGTCCCTCTCCCCAGCTCGCTCTCAACCTGGACGCGGCCTCCCATCGCCTCGGCCATGTGCTTGACAATCGCGAGCCCAAGCCCGGTGCCTCCGAGGGCGCGCGATCGCCCGGTATCGACGCGATAAAACCGCTCAAATAGCCTGGGTAAATGACGCTGTTCGATCCCCGGCCCTGTGTCCGTCACCGACACCCGCGCGCGGTCTTCGAGCGCCCCCGCGCGCACCACCACCGACGCTCGCTCGCCCGCATACTTGATCGCGTTGTCAATCAGGTTGCCCAGCACGTGCTCGAGCGCGCGACGGTCTGCAAACACGCGCCCCACACCCGGCTCGCGGGTCACTCGCAAGGTCACGCCCTTGTGCTCGGCGGCGAGCTTAAAGAGCTCGACCGCGTGCTCGCACTCAAGCGAGAGATCCAGCAGCTCGGGGCGCAGCTCAAGCTCTTTGGCTTCGATCCGCGAGAGCTCAAGGAGGTCCTCGACGAGCCTGCGCAGACGCTCGGCGTGGCGCTCGATCATTCCGACGAATTCTCTGGCAAATGTCGGCGATTCTAGCGCCCCAGTGAGCAGCGTCTCCGTCGCCGCGCGCACCGCCGCGATGGGCGTCCGCAGCTCGTGCGACACGTTGGCCACAAAGTCCCTCCGCATCGACTCAAGCCGCCGCAGCTCGGTCACATCCGAGAGCACCGCGACGATCGCACGGCCTCCAGCCCCATGCTGCGATTGCAGCGGCGCGATGCTCGCTGCCACGATGCGTGGACGCACGCCCTCGATCGCGATCTCGACGGCGGTACGTCGCTGCTCACTCGCCGCCTCGTCGATGGCCTCTTGCAGCAACCGCGAGTCCATCGCGTCGCCAGGAGAGCGCCCTTTTGCCGCGTCTTTTGTGCGCAAAAACATCTCGCGCAGGGCTCTATTTGCGACGATCACGACCCCCTGCTCGTCGGTCACCAACACGCCCTCAAGCATCGCGTCTAAGATGGTCGCCAAGCGGTCTCGCTCATCGCGCAACGTGGACATCGACAACGAGAGCTCATCGGCGAGCTCGTCCAGCGTGCGCGCCAGCTCGCCCACCTCGTCTTGCGCGGTCGATCTCGTGCGTACGGACAGATCATGGACCATCCCGCGCGCGCTGTCGGTGAGGTCTCGCACGGGCGCGGCCACCCAGTGAGACGCGATCGGCGCGAGAATTGCGCCACCCACGAGCGCTACCAGCAAGGCCAACAAGAGCATCCTTTGCAGCGTCGCTTGCTCATCGGCGAGGGCCATGGGCTCGATCGCGAGGCGCACAATCCACGCGCCATGGGGACGCTCGACTCGCCGCGCGACGTAGACAAAGGCTCGTCGCAGCGTCTCGCTCTCATGCGTCGCGATGCCCAAGCCCAGCGCCCGCGCCTGACGCACCTCGGGGCGATCATTGTGCGAGACCCTCTGCGCGATCTGGGCGCCCGTCATGGACGAATCGCAGCGCACAAAGCCATGCGGATCGATCACGGTGATACGCGCCTGGGCGCCCTCTGCGAGGGGCCTCACGAGGCGATCACAGCCCGACGCGTCAAGCGACTCAAAGCTGTCAAGAGCGCGAGAGATCTGCAGCGCGGTGGCCACGGTCTGTGTTCGCGTCGCGAGGTCTCGCTCTGCGCGGTGGGCGAGATCTTGGGTCAACCCGCGCTTGGCGTAGAGCCCCGCGGCGACCAGCGCGAGCGATAAGAGCCCCAGCGAGACCAGCAGCAGTCGTCTGTGCAACCCAGGACGAACGAGCGCATAGAACCCTGAAAACCGAATCACACCTCGAGGTCCTCAGGGCTCTCTGCGAAGCGATATCCGACGCCGCGGACGGTGTGCACATACGCACCCGCGGGGCCAAGCTTCTCGCGCAATCGTTTGATGTGCGTGTCCACAGTGCGCGTCTCGACGGAGGAGCGAATGCCCCACACGTCTTCGAGCAAGGTCTCACGCGATTGAACGCGGTTTTTGCGCTCAAGCAAGGTGTCGAGCAAGCGAAACTCTAGCGCGGTCAAGACGACCTCACGAGACTCGACAAATACGCGATAAGCCCTGCGATCTAAACGCAAAATACCAAACGTGACCGAAGCGTCGCTGCTGTCTGTGTCGTCTCGTTCGGGGCTCGCGCGGCGCAAGATGGCGCGCACGCGCAGCACGAGCTCGCGCACGCTAAAGGGCTTGACGACATAGTCATCGGCGCCGAGCTCGAAGCCCACGATGCGATCGACCTCTTCGCCTCGCGCCGTCACCATCATGACCGGAACCGAGCGTGTGCGCGGGTCGTTTTTGAGCGCACGACACACGTCGACGCCCGACCCATCGGGGAGCATAAGGTCCAGCAAAACAAGCGACGGAGGCCGCTCCATCGCTGCGCTCAGGGCGTCACTACAGCGGCCATGGACCTCTGTCGCGAAGCCCGCTTGCTGGAGATTAAACTCGACCAAGCGGGCGAGGTCAGGCTCGTCTTCGACGATCATGATGCGCGGACGATCGAGGGGTAGGGCGCTCACAAGGATGCAACTGGTAGCACGCGCATGTGACACGCCGGTGTCACGCACGAAACTTGCCCACAACAGGGCCCTCTTCTACGCACCCTCTGCGGACACCAACGCCAGCGCAAACGCGAGCGGAAGCTGTGCATGCATCGCTGTGATTTCGTGGTCTTCGGCCCAAAACTCACCGAGGACAAACCGCGCGACCGCCACCGCGACCGCGCGCGGAGTGGTGGGGAGCACCACACGCACAGTGCGCCACGCGGTGCTGCCGAAAAATCCGAAGCCATCGGGGCCCGAGACGCTGAGCGCAATGGGCTGGTTTTCTTCACGCAATTCGACGCGATCGGCGAGCGACGCGACGGTCACGAGCTGCCACGCGAGGGCGCGCGCTTGTGCGATCTCGGCGATGGGCTGCGTAGGAGAAAAGTCAGTCATGAGGCCTCACATAAAGGGCGCGAGCTGCTCGCGTGTGGGCAGCGGCATGGCCAACTGCGCGCGCGCGCCGTGCACACCGAGCAGCGTAAACCCGTGGCTCGACAGGCTGATCAGCGGCGCAAACGCGCACGGAATGCTTGCGATTCGCTCGTTGTGCCAGGCCTCGGGCACAGGCTCTGCGTCCGGAAATCTCGTGTCGAGCTCCACCAGCACACGCCAGAGCTCGGTGAGCGAGATCGCCTCACGCAGCCCCGTGGGCACATACGAGTCGGTCCACTCGACCGCGGACGCGCACGCGGCGCGCCCCTCGGCCCACGCGCGCTCGACGTTGGACAAGCGTGTCTTTCGCAGGGCGGTCTCAAGCGCCGCGGGCCACGAGCCTTTGTACTGGTCCAGCATCGCGCGACCGTCGAGCACGGCCCACTCAAAGTGCGTGGGCTGTTGCATGCCCCATGCGCGCAAAGCGAGTGCAAATTCGCGGGTCAATTGCTCGGCTGCGAGCACCCCTTGGGGCGACGATCCGAGCGCAATGGCCGAGAGAACATCCGGGGGTTCGGCGAGCGAAATCCGCTGCACGCGGCCAAAACGATCGCGTCGCCCGCCCCGAAACGACCGCGCGGATTCGCCATACCACTCCACCGGAATGAGCCCACGTGCCGCGAGCACCTCCCACGCCTCGTCGCCGTCGTTGACCCCTGCGAGCGCGCGCGTGACCTCGCCAAGCGCGGGTCTGAGCGCGTCGAGTCCACCCTCTGCGACCGAGTCATACTCGGGCCAACCTGCGATGGATGCGGGCAAAAATGCAGCCAAAATGCACGCAACATGATCGGCCGCGCTGCGTGGCCACGTGCGCTGGGTCTCCATCGCGGTCACCGCTGCGTCGAGCGCACGCTGGGCCAAGGGCCGGTTGCCCGACTGACCTTGCGAGAGCGCGAACGCGACGCCCAGAGTCTCAAGGACACAGCGTGCCGCGGCGACCGCAGGCTCAGAGCCCGAGCGCCGCGAGTCATCCAAGATCTCACGGGTTTGGGCCTGGGCATCACGCAGCGAGTCGTGCGCTTGCTGGGGTGATTCGTGCTGTAAAAACACTGACCGAAGTGCAGCCCGAAGTCTCACGCCGTGGCGCTCGACAGCGCTACGGGTCGCGCTGCGGGCTACGCGACCGAGCGCTCTCACGATCCCCCGCGCAGGGCTCGCTTTGGCCAGCGCGTCGTCCAATACGTTCAGTGGTGACGGAATCGCCTGCATCCGAGCAGCTCTCGCATCTCACGAAGTCCTGAGATGTACGCCTAAAACCCTACGTTGACTCACGTTAGAAAAAGTCACTGTGGCAACATAGAAGTCTACCTCACCACGGCAATCCGACGTAGTCTCACCGATAGCACGCACTGAGAAAGTCACCATCGACCCGCAGAGTGACTTAGAGCCCACGCATGGTAGCGCCCAACGACCCCAAGTCGCTTCTTCAACAGACACTCCCCGGAGGCTATCGCCTTGAGCGATTCATTGGCGCCGGCGCGTTTGCTTGGGTGTTCTACGCCGTCAAAGGGGGCAGCCAGCCGTGCGCCGTCAAAGTGCTCACCGCGGACTCGACTGAGGCGCGCACTTTGTTTACGCGCGAGATTAAGATTCTGAGGCAATTGCCTCAGAATCGCTACTGCGTAAAGTACGTCGGCGATGGGATCATGCAGCAGGGCACGCCCTTTCTCGCGATGGAGTACATCGACGGCTGCACGCTCAAAGACGCGCTCAAGTTTCAGGGCGTCTGGGACGTCAACGAGGCGCTCAAGTTTGGTCTTCAGCTCTGCGAAGCGCTGCACGGGCTGCACATGTATGGCCTCGCGCATCGCGACCTCAAGCCCGAGAACGTGATGCTCACGCGCGAGTGGGAAGTGCGCTTGATGGACTTCGGTCTCGTCAAAGATGCACAGGGACTGCTCAAGCTCTTCGAGAGCGAAGACATCTTAGAGGGCCGTGATTTCGCTGAGAACATCGACAAGGCCATGCTCGCCGGGACCCCCGAGTACATGGCCCCCGAGCAGTTCTCGGACCCGATGATCGAGGACGAGAACCAGGCCAAGACCGACACGTGGACCGACGTGTACTCGACCGCGCTCATCCTCGTGCAATTGCTCTCGGGCGATAAGCTCTTTCCGTTTAAGCCCACCGCGAAAGACCAGCGGGGGTACGCCAAAGAGCTCCTCGCGTACATTCGCTCGCGCACCGAGATCAAAGACTCAGATCTTCGGCGCCCAGCCTCGGTCCCCGAAGGCCTGTGGCCCGTGCTCTTGAGCGCGCTTCGCCCCAACCCCAAACAGCGCCCTCACAACGCGGACGCGTTTGCCGACAAGCTTCGGCAATACCTTGAGCAGGGCGAAGTCGACGAGTTCGAAGACGACGAGCACACCAGCGTCGCGAGCATGTCCATGCTCCTCCCGGTGATCAAATCCGCGTCGATGGCGTCCATGGCCAAGGCCGCCAACGCGCCCTCCCCCATCGATCGCTCGCCCAAGCCTCCCCCACAGCAGCAGCGCGCAGGGTCGACGGGCCCCGCGATGCCTCCCGCACGTCCGCCTGCAGTGACACCTGGCGGAGGCCCTCCGCCAAGACAACAGCCCGCAACAGGCCCTGATGGTCGGCCCGTGGACGTGGCAGCAGTGCAAGCCTACCGCGAGCAACGTCTCAACAAGCCCGGTGGCCCCGACTACACGCTCCCGCCGGGCGCTTTGCACGCGCGAGACATCCCTCAGGCCCCTCCGGCTGCCACCCACGGGCGCTCGCATTTGGCTCAGACAGCGTCGCTCCCTCTGCCCTTGGTCAACCAAGCGCCGCAGCCCGTGCCGCTCGTGCACAGCACCCAGAGCAGCGACCCATTTGGGACGCCTTTTGACATGCAGTCGCACCAGAGCGTCGCGCAACCCGTCCCCGTCGACGAGCCCTTGGGCGCCGGAATGAAAGCCGCGATCGCGTTTGCGCTTGTCGGGCTGCTCGCCCTCGTCGGCGCCATCGCGTTTATTCTGCTGCACAAATAGCAGCACGAATCCATCGCGTGCGCCCTGCAGTCTTGATCCGGCGATGTCGCTGGACACGGCCCATGCGATCAATGCAATGCTGTTGGGCAACATCCGCATGTGCCGCATGGTCGCAGCTCTGTCCGTCTCGCCTCGCACGATGGGCTCTGCCCTGGTCGAGGCTCCTCGTTCACTCTTCGCGTTGTCTAGCGAACATCCTCACGGGTGGGGCGTGGGCCAGCACGATGGGCAGCAGTGGCGCTGCCAGCTGGGCCTTCACACAGCCCACGCAGACTCAGCCTATCGCCACGCGTGCGAAGGCGAGACCCACGCGTGGATCGCGCACGTACGGCTCGCTACAGTGGGCGTGATCAACCTCGAGAATACGCACCCGTTTGTGCGAGGCCGCTGGTGCTTCGCGCACAATGGGACGATCAAAGACCAAGATTTTCTGCTCGCTAACACCTCTGCCGCGCGCCTCACCCAGCGCAGCGGAACCACGGACAGCGAGCTTTTTCTCTCGTATTTGCTCTCGCACTTGGACCACGAGGGCATGGCCAACCAAGCGCCTGACGCTGCGATTGAGCGCGTGCTCTTGCGCGCCCTCGACGCTGCGATCTCACGTCCCGAGTTTGGCGCGATCAACTTTATGCTGAGCGATGGCGAGACGCTGTTTGTCCACCGATTTGGCCGGTCGTTGTCGTTTCGCGCGGACGAATCGCAGTTTGTCGCGGCCTCGGAGCCATGGTCAGACACGGACCCATGGCACACTCTCGACGATGGCGCTCTGCTCCGCGTCGATCGGCACGATGGACGCATCACGCACCGAGTTTTGTGAGCAAATTCTCTAACAAGAGTGAGGGACCTCGATCATGAATTATCCGCCCTACGGCCAACCACCCCAAGGATACGCGCAGCCTCCCATGATGGGCGCGCCGGTGCCCTTCTCTGCGACGCTGCTGTGGCTCATCGGGATTCTCAAGCTCTTGGGCGGCGTCTTGCTCGGTCTATTGGGTGGGGCGTTTATGGTGTTCGCCTCGGAGGTGCTACCGAACGGCCGCAACCATACGGGCTGGGATGGTCTGTTCGCGTTGCTGGTGGGCATGGGCGCGGTGGCGCTCGTGTGTGTCGGCGTGCCGGTGCTGCTCTCGGGCGTGTTTGACACCATCGCTGGGAACCTCGCGCGCAAAGGACGCTCACTGGGGCGCACGCTGAGCATTGTCTCGTGCGTGCTCTCACTCTTGAGCTCGCTCGCGATTGTGATGTCCATGTTTGGCAGCTACGCCGAGCGCTCAGACGGTGGACCCGTCCTCACGGGGACCGGACTGTTTATCCCCGCGGTGGCCATTCGGCTCTACATCTTTATCTCGATGTTGCAGAATTCTCAGTCTTTTCCCAACTGAATTCGCGGCAGAACGGGGCCAAGGGAGGACGAGAGAGGGCGACACCGAGGGCCCGCGCGGTGTATCACCACGGCATCGTGAAGCGCCCTTCTCTTCGTACACTCGGCCGCAGCGCCGCGCTGGTCACAGCCCTCGGGACCGCCTTCGCGCTTGGCACGGTGACCCCGCGCAACGCACACAGCGATGGCCCGCGCGCGAGCCCGTATCGCAGACTCGGTGTCGTCGCGATGGTGCTCGCTCACATCGAGAACAGCTACGTCGACCCGGTCGATCAAGATCGATTGATCGACGGCGCAGTGCGCGGGATGGTCGGCACCCTCGATCCGCACTCGAGCTATCTCTCACCAGACGAGTACGCGTTGCTCGAAGCGGACACCTCGGGGCAGTTCGGTGGCGTCGGTGTCGAGATCGATGCGCGTGGAGATTACCTTACCGTTCTTGTTCCGTTTCCGGGCTCACCGGCGGCGCGGGCGGGCGTGAGAGCGGGCGATGAGCTGCTTGAGATCGATGGGCGTGACGCGCGTGGACTTGACGTCGACGAGGCCGTACGACGGATGCGCGGGCGGCCTGGGACGCGCGTCCGCATGACCCTGCGACGACGCAGCGCGCCCGAACCTCTGCGGCTTGAGCTCGTGCGCGAAGTGATCCATGTGGCCAGCGTCGAGGCCCGCGCGATGCCCGAGGGCGTGGGCTACATCGCCCTGCGTGCTTTTCAAGATCGCTCGAGCGACGAGGTGTCTCAGGCGCTCGATCGGTTGACGCGAGAGAGCCAAGGGAGGCTGCGCGGGCTCGTGCTAGATCTCCGCAATAATCCAGGCGGATTGCTCGATGAAGCGGTGTTTACGGCCAACCAGTTCTTGCGCGAAGGCGTGATCGTGAGCACCCGCGGACGCAACGGTCTCGCGCAAGACCAAGCGCGCGCACGTGCCGCGGGAACACGGCCTGATTTTCCGATCGTAGTGCTCGTCAACGGGTACACCGCGAGCGCCGCAGAGATCCTCGCAGGCGCGCTTCAAGACCATCGCCGCGCGCTCATTGTGGGCACCCGCACGTTTGGCAAAGGCAGCGTCCAGAGCGTGATTGATCTTCCCGACGGTGGCGCCCTCAAGCTCACAATCGCTAGGTATTTTACGCCCAGCGGACGCAGCATCCAGGCCCAAGGCATCGCCCCCGATGTGCTCATCGAGGACGGTGAAGTGCCCGCGCGCGAGGGCCGCGATCCCGAGCGCGAGCGTGACCTCGAGCAACACCTCCCGTCGAGCGAGCAGGGGGACCCCGAGCCCTCTGCGGTCCCCGGCAGCGACATTCGTGATCTCCCCCTTCGCACCGGGTATCAGCTCTTGCGCGGGCTCATCCGAGTGCGCGAAACAGGCACGCCATCGAGCGCCCCGACAGGCACTCCAGCGCCCCGTGCGGCGGTGACAGCAGACGCCGGCGTGGGCAGCTCTGCGAGATAATTTTCAGCACAATGTGCGACTGCTCAGGGAAGCGCTAGGCGATGACAGATCGAGACAGCCCAGAGGGCACGCCAGACACCCTGGCCGAGGTGCCTCACGTTGCAGACTCCCCCACGCACGATGTCTTGTCCTCGATGGACACGATGATGCAGGTGCAGCCCTCGATCGCAGGCATCCACGCTGCGATTGTAGACGACGAAGGGATTGGGCAAGCTCCGACGCGACACACGTCCGAGCCCAGCGGGTTTGTCGAGGGCACGCACGATCCGCTTAAAACCCAGGGATTTTCGCAGCGATATCTGCTTCGCAAGACGCTCGGGGTCGGCGGCATGGGCGAGGTCAAGCTCTTTCACGACGCGCACATTGGCCGAGACATCGCGGTCAAGCTCATGCTCGCAGACCCGCATGAGAACCCCGATGCGCTACAGCGTTTCGTGCGCGAGGCCCGCGTGCAAGGGCAGCTCGAGCACCCCAGCGTTGTGCCCGTGTACGACATGGCGGTCTCGCCCGAGGGGCACCCGTACTTCACCATGAAGCGCGTGCGAGGGCTCACCCTCGAAGAGGCACTCTATCAGCGAAAAACCAGCACGTTAGAGAACGCAAAGCACTCACGCCGGCGCTTGCTCTCGGCGCTCTCACAGCTCGCGTTGGCCCTGGACTTTGCGCACACGCGCGGTGTCGTTCATCGGGACCTCAAGCCGGCCAACGTGATGCTGGGTGAGTTTGGTGAGGTGCACGTGCTCGATTGGGGCATCGCCAAGGTGCGCGCTCAGGGCGATCCCTCGGGGCAGACAGAGAGACTCTCGATCACTCACGATGTCACCGAGAACGCAGGGCAGACCCTCGCTGGATCGCTCATGGGGACCCCTGGATACATGTCCCCCGAGCAGGCCCGCGGTGAGGTCGATACGCTCGATGCGCGCAGCGATGTCTACAACCTCGGGCTCTTGCTCTTTGAGATCCTCGCAGAACAAAAGCTCCACACAGCGCCCTCCATGCTCGAGATGATCGCGTGCAACGCCGCGGCCGTAGATGGGCGCCCAAGCCAACGCAACCCACGCGAAGAGATCTCGCCCGAGCTGGATTTACTCTGCCAACGCACCCTCGCCCTGGACCCCCGCGAGCGCACTCCCTCCGCGCGCGCCCTGTCCGAAGCGATCGAGCGCTACCTCGATGGCGACCGAGACCTCGCCCTGCGCCGTGAGCTCGCCGGTCAGAGTGCCCAGCATGCCGCCCAGCAGGCCCAGCAGTCGAAGCAAGCGCCCGATGTGGTCATTGCCACGCAGTCGCACATCGCGGCCCTCCGCGCGGTCTTTAGGGCGCTCGCGCTCGACCCGGCCAACGTGCAGGCGCAGCAAGTGCTCGCGTCGTTGCTCACCGAGGTCCCTGAGGGGCTTGTGCCCGAGGCGCGCGAGGGTCTCGCTGCGCAAACGCAGGCCGCGCGGGTCGACGGGGCGCGGGTGGGAGCGCGCCGTTATGCCACGTGGTTTTTGCTCGCGCCGTTGTTGTTCGCGATGGGGGTGCGCTCGGTGGGGGCGTCGTTGGTCGCGGTGGTGCTGATCTGCGCTTCGAGTCTGCTCGCGTTTTTTATGAGCAAGACCGAGCGCGTGGATCTTCGCTGGGGAGGGCTGTTGTTAGTCACTTCGACAGTGGCCGCAGCGAGCCTGAGCGTGTTTGTGAGCCCATTTATGGTCGTCCCTGCCCTGGTCTCGACCAATGGGATGTTCTTTGCCCTCTACGCCGAGCGACGGTGGCGCGTAATGGTCGCGCTCGCCGGAGTGTTTGGGGTGCTCATGCCTGTGGTGCTTGAGTGGCTCGGGGTGCTCGCGCCCAGCTTTGTATTTCGAGACCATACGCTGGTGCTCTTGCCCAGAGCGCTTGAGCTCCCTGCGGGCGCGACGCTAGGATTTTTGCTGGCATCGAGCGTAGCCCTCGTGATCACACCCACGGTGATGGTGGGCCGTATTCGTGATGCGCTGGCGCGCGCCGAGCAGCGACAATTTGTGCAAGCTTGGCTGCTCAAACAAGCCGCGCCGACTACGACAACAGCACCCTAAGCGCACGGGGTGAATTGCGCGAGGTACGCAACGAGAGTACCAAGCGCGGTCACATCATGAGCCAGACGTTTCTCGAGGCGCTGCGTGACGCGCCACTCGTTGCCGACGGAGCGATGGGCACACAGCTCTACAACGCCGGCGTGCTGTTCACGACCAACTACGATGAACTCTGTTTGTCTCGACCTGATTTAATCGAGCGAATTCACAGCGATTATCTCAAGGCAGGTGCACAGCTCATCGAGAGCAACACCTTCGGAGCCAACCGATTTCGGCTTAGCAAATCGGGCTTCGGCGACAAGGTCCTTGAGATCAACCGCAAGGGCATCGAGCTGGCTCACAGCGCGATTAAGAAGTCGGCGCACCGGGCCTTTGTCGCGGGTGCGATTGGTCCAACAGGGCTCAACCTCAAGCAGCTCCCACAAGAAGAGCGCGACGCGATCCGTGCGGCCTTTGTCGAGCAGGTCGAGGGCATGCTCAGCGCGGATCTGCCGCCTGATTGCCTGCTCATTGAGACGATGCGGCACCCCGAAGAAGTGCAGATCGCGCTCAGCGCGGTGCGCTCGGTGACTGACCTCCCGGTAGTGGTCTTGGTCTCGTACGACACGTTTGGGACCATGGCCGACGGGACGCTGCCTGACCGCATGGCTGACCTCTTGCGTACCTGGGGCGCCGACGCGATCGGAGTCAACTGCGGGGACGGCCCTGCGGGCGTGTACGACAACCTTGAGAAAATGCGTGGCGCAGGGCTCCCGCTCGTCGCGATGCCCAACGCGGGCATCCCGCGACGGCTCGATGGGCGCTTTGTGTACATGGCCACGCCCGAGTACTTTGGCGTGTATGCCAAGCGCTTGCTCAAGCTGGGCGTGCGCGTGGTGGGAGGCTGCTGCGGCACAACCCCCGCACACATCCGCGAGATGGTGGGCAGCGTCAAAATGCGCGCAGCGGCAAGCAGCGCGGCGGACACAGACGACTCGCACCTGCGCGCAGAGGGCGGCGAGCTCGTGCCCGCGCCGGGCGTCTTGGTCACGCCCATCGCGAGCAAATCTCGCCTCGCGAACAAGCTCGGAAGACGCTTTGTCGCGAGCGTCGAGGTCAACCCTCCGCCCCATCTTTCGCTAGAGAAAACCCTCGCTGCGGTCAAGATGCTCCAGGCCTCGGGCGTCGACGCGATTAACATCGCCGACGGTCCTCGCGCCAGCGCACGGATGAGCAACCTCGCGATGGCCGTGCGCGTTGAACAGCAGCTTGGCATCGAGACCATCCTTCATGTGTGCTGTCGCGACCGCAACACGCTGGGCTTGGTCTCGCATGTGCTGGGTGCGCACGAGCTGGGTCTGCGCAACCTCGTGATTATCACTGGAGATCCGCCCAAAATGGGCGATTACCCCTCGTGCACGCCCGTGTACGACATGGACTCGGTGGGGCTCTTGCGCATGGTGCGCGGGCTTAATCTCGGGAGGGATCCAGGCGGAAAACCCGTCGGTGGCGCGACGAGCTTTTTGCTCGCGACCGGCGCCGAGCCCGCAGCGATGGACTATGAGGGCGAGCTCTCGAAGCTGCGCCGTAAGATCCAAGCCGGAGCCGAGTTGGTGATGACTCAGCCGGTGTACGAGCCCGCGGTGCTCGAGAGATTCTTGAAAGATACCGAGGGGTTGGGCGTCCCAGTACTCGTGGGTCTGTGCCCATTGATTAGCTTTCGCAACGCCGAGTTCTTGCACAACGAGGTCCCTGGGATGCGCATCCCCGACGCGACCCGTGAGCGCATGCGCAAGGTCGGGACCGGCGAGGTCGCGCGTCGCGAGGGCGTACGAATCGCGCGCGAATTGCTTGAGCAGGTACACCATCGTGTCGCGGGCGCGTACGTCATGCCTCAGCGCGAGTACTACGAGTCTGCCATCGAAGTGCTCGACGGCTTCTTGGACACTCGCGCAGAGACCTCGGCGATCAACCACTGATTGCCTAGTCATTTGCGGTGCAACAGGCGCTTCTGTTACCACCGCGGACAGAGCGATGAAGACCCCTAGCGTCCTGCGTGTTGTGACCTTGTTGGCTAGCGCCTTGAGTCTCTTTGGCACCGGCTGCGGAGGCGGAGGCCGCTATGGCTACTCGCGCGAGTACGTCTTTTTGCCCGACGAGCGCGCCATCGCCGAGCGCGCCGACGAGACCGCCGTCTACGACGAAGTGCGGCGATTGCCTGATCGATTTACCGACCGCACGCTCTCGTGGTGGGGCGTCGTGACCGAGGTCGAGAGCGCGAGCAACGGCAGCGCGCGGGTCACCATGCAGCTTCGGACGCACCAGCCACGGCACCTGTGCGCCGACGAGACCGACGCCTCGTGTCGGGTCACGATCAATGAGCGAGATGGCGGGTCATTTACCGCGCTGGTACAGCTCACACCCGACGATCAAGCGGGCGAAAACCGCGTGCAGACGCTCTCGATGATGCATGTGTACGGCGCTGTTGTGCAGGGTGAGTACAACCGCGAGGGCGGACCCATCTTGCGCACGCAGTTCTACCGACATTGGCCACGAGGTCAGTACGTCACGACCGGAGCCTCTGCAGGCATGCGTCGCTAACGGTCTGGGATTTTAGAGGCGATTCGCTGTCACGTATGTCGAGAGCGGCGCTACGCTGTGACGATGAATTTTAACGCGATGAGCGCTTTCGGTTGTGTGTTGACCTTGGCGTGTGTGCAGTGCGGTGGTGGGGTGTCCAACGCAGACAGCGCGAGGCGCGCGTATGTGGGCTTTGACAAGGGCGTCTCGCGGGCGATTTCGCTAGGATTCGACGGTCTCACTGCCGCCTCGAGCGCGAACATCCCCGAGCAGACCGCCGCGGGCGACGTGATGGGGACGATGCTTGTCGCCGGACAGGTCTCGCAGGGATCGAGCACCAACCGCGAGATGCGCCTGACCGTTCAGGTCACCGACTACCAAGACATGGTCGTCGACATGCCCGACGACGCGGGCGCGGGCACCACGCTGCGCCACCGTTACAGCACAGTGATGGGCCAGACGCCGCTGCCTCTCACGATCTCGCTGCGGCCGCCGATGTTTACCGGGACCCTCACGGGCACCGTGCGAATGGCGGGCGAATTGGCAGGGGATGTCACTTTTAACCTTGTCCTCGCCGGACAGGTCGAGTCCCCCATGGGGATGCCCACGCGCTTTCAGCGAGTGCCGAACGGCACACGCATCACGGGCACCGTCACGAGCCCCTATGGGACCTACACCGTGGATGTCACGCGGTGAGCTGAGGCGCTGCGCCGCTGAGCATCCACTGCAGCGCGTGCCTGAGCGTTTCTTTGGCGTTGTGGTGCAAGACGTCTCCGTGGGCGAAGACGATGTGCTGGATTTCTTCACGCAAAATGGCTTGGCCACTCGCAGCGAACGCTGCGCGGTCTTTCACCACAAGCCACCGCCACGAGCGGCTCTGCGCCGTCCCCTGCCACGCGCCCATCATGCGCAAGACCCACGGGGTGAGCGCGCCTTGGGTCTCGTGAATATTGAAGAGCAGGTCCGTCACGAGCAGGGTCTTGGATGGACGATGCACGAAAACAAACTCGTCGACCATGGGCCCGCCCTGGATCGCAATGCAGCGAATTTGCTCACCAAGTGCGTCTTCTGTGAGCACGCCATCGATCACGAGGTCTTTGCGCTTGGCCGCGAGCGTGCTGGGTGCGAGCACGCGCGCCTTGGGCCATCGGGCCTTGGCGTCGGCGACAAACAGGTGGTGGTAGAGGCTCGGGGCGACGATCACTTCGACAGGGCCCAGGGCGTTGATCTCTTGGACCACGGCGTCGTCGAAGCGGATGGGCGAGTGGATCACCAAGCCACCTTCGGGCTTGCGCAACACGGTCGCGCGGATCGGGAGCCAAAACCCTGGGCTCAACCGCAGCTGAGTGCCTACGGCCCAGACGTCGTCGCATACGGTCTCTAGCTTCATGGACTGCACCGCCTTCGTTGAATGAAGTGTGATTTTACAGGGATCGCGGCACGCGGCCCATGGCCTCGGCGCCCTCGACGATCACGGGGCGCTCGGCGATCTCTTCGAACAGGTCTGCCTTGCGTAGGGCCGTCCAGCGCTCGAGGGCAAGGTCGCCTTCGCCGTGAGACAAAAATCGCACGGCTGTGGGGCTGATGAGCGCGTCGACGCGGTGGACTTTTCCGAGGTGTTCGCGGTCGAAGCTGTCAGCGATTCGCAGGAGGGCGGCGAGCTTTCGGACGACGGTGCGGCCGCGTCGATCGAGCTTGCGAAAGCCCAAGTGCGAGAGGTCTGGGAGGGCCTTGCGATGATACCGCGCGACGTTGGCGACGATCTCTTTGGACTCGGGCGAGAGCCCCATGAGCTCGCAGTTGCTCACGAGATAGTACGTGTGTTTGTGGTGCGCTTCGTAGCCGACGAAATCACCGACATCGTGCAAAATCGCAGCGAGACGCAGCTGTGAGCGCTCTGCAGGGCCCAGCCCATGGATCGGTTGCAGCTGATCAAAGAGCGAGGCCGAGAGGTCTGCGACCAACCGCGCGTGGCCTTCGTCAAAACGGTAGCGCTGCCCAAGAGCGATCGCTTCGGCTTCGACCGCGGCGGCCTCGCCCTGCTCGTCCCACACGCGAAACGCGCGCTCGATGAGCTCGACCAAGATGCCGTCTTTAAGACCCACTGGGGGCGTCACGATCTGCCGCACGCCCACAGCGTCCGCGACGGCCGTGAGCACATACGCCGCAGGAATAATCACGTCCGCGCGGTCCCCGCGGAGATCGTAGCGCTCACGGCGTTCTTTGACCGAGATCGCCGAGAGCATCGTGCGCAGGGCGCGCATCACATCGACGTTGATCCCAGGGCCAAGGGGCGTCTGCGCGGGCGCTAGAGTCGCGATGGCCTCGGCGTTGCCCCCAGTCGCGATGGCGATCTCGACCTTGGCCTTCTTCAGCCAGCGCGCCTCGGTAAGCAAGCGCTCGATGTTCTCGGTGAGCAGCGTTGCGCGCTCGGCGCTCACGGCCACATCGCGCTCTAAGAAAGCCTCGGAGAGGCGCACGGTACCGAGGGGCAGAGAGACACTCTGGCGTGCAATTTCGCCCGCCATCATCGTGAGTTCGACGGACCCTCCGCCGATGTCAATCAGCAGCGCTCTGCGTTGTCCGAGGTCTAGCGCGTGCCGGACCGCGACCCGCGCGAGGCGCGCTTCTTCGACCCCCTCGATCACCTCAAGCTTGATGCTCGCTTCACGCTCGGCGCGCTCGACGAGGACGTCTCCGTTGCTCGCGTCACGCACGGCGCTCGTCGCGACCGCGCGGTAGACCTCGACGTTGTGCAAGCGCATGCTCTCGCGAAATCGCTTGAGCGCGTCGACGGCGTCCGCGAGCGCACCTGCGGCCAATTTTCCTGAGAGAAACACCTCGCGACCCAAGCGCACCGCCGCGCGCTCTGAGTGAATCTCTTGTCGCTGGGTGGGCTCGTTGGCCTCGACGATCCGAAGGCGCATGGCGTTCGAACCCACATCGATTGCTGCAAACCTTGGCATACGGTGAGGTCACTCATACCGCACCTTGGATCTCTGTTGTGAGCAGCACGCGACACTTCAGCGTCGCGCAAACGCCAGCGTCAGCAACACCGTCGCGACGATCACCACCGAGAGCACCAAGATCACCACCCAGAGCGACGGCTGAGTTGTCCGGACAGAGACACTCTGATCTGCAATTTTACTATCCAAATCATGATCTCTGCCCGCCGCTACCATCGTCCGCGTCGCGTCTTGTGGCGAGACTCCGGCCAGAGGTTGCGCCACTGTGCGCGCGGGCACCGCGGCGGTCTGTGTCTGCAAAGGGTGCGTCTCGATGACGTGGCTCACCACCGTGCCATCGCCCGCGGCGCGATCGGTCGGTGTAAGCTCTTTGCCGGCCACGGGCGAGACCTCGAGCGTGCGGTCCAGCGCGATGTCTGCGCTCGGGGCATCGAGGCTCAGCTGCGGTGCAGAGAGCTGCGTGGGGGCCTGTGGCGCGTGGGACGGTGCCCCTGCGGGCCGCGAAGAGAGCCGCGCCGGAGGCACCGAGATGCTCGCCGGAGGCGCAGCGCTGCGCGGCCGTGGAGACGGAACGAGCTTGACTGCGACATCCGAGAGCCTGGGCGAGGACGGAGATTGATCTGCAAAATACCTAGACACAATCGTCGAGAGAGCCCTCGCTGACGAGGTCGTCACGAGCGGATCGAGCAGCGAGAGGGCCTCGGCGGCGCTCTGAATGCGCGCGCTCAGCGTGGGCTCGAGCAGCCCCTCGATCACCGCGGCGAGAGCCTCTGGGATGTCTTCGCGACGCGAGCGGATCGGTGCGCGTTCGCCACGGAGCAACCGCTGCACAAGCTCGCTCTCGTTGTTGCCTCGAAAGGGTCGCTCATTGGCCAGCCACTCGTACGCACTCACGCCCGCAGCGAAGAGATCTGCGCGGCCATCGAGCGCGAGACCGCGTGCTTGCTCAGGGGCCATGTATGCGAGCTTTCCCTTGACGACTTGCTGGGTCGTCTGGTGTTTGCGGGTGCTCGCTCGCGCGATGCCAAAGTCCGTGAGCTTGACCTCGCCCGCGTACGAGACCAGCACGTTGTGGGGCGAGACATCGCGGTGCACCACGGCGAGGGCGTCTCCGTCGGGGGCCTTTTTACGGTGCGCGTAGTCCAGGGCGGCGAGCACCGCGCGCAAGATGTACGCAGCGATTTCCCAGGGCAACGCGTGACCATCCGCGACGAGCGCGGCGATCAACCGCGAGACGTCTACGCCCTGCACAAGCTCCATCGCGAGGTAGTACTGCCCCGAGACCTCGCCAAAATCTTCGATGGCGACGATGTTGCTGTGCCGGAGCTGCGCGCCAATGCTGGCCTCGTCGACGAACATCTCGACGAACGCAGGGTCATCGCACAAATGCCGCAGGATTCTCTTGATGCACACCGGCCGCGAGAACCCCGCGACACCGAGCCTCCGCGCACGAAAGACCTCGGCCATGCCCCCGACAGCGAGCCGCTCTTCGAGCACATAATTTCCGAAGGTCGCGCCCTCGTCACCCACAATCAGCCACCGGCTCTGCGCGCGCCCTGAGAGATCCCAACCGTTGAGCCACACAGCGCCCGCGCGTGGACCATACTGCGGATTTCATCTGGGCCCCAAACACAGTCATCTTGGTTGCCCTCGTGCGCTCGCAAGGCTAGTGAGACACCCCACTCCCTGTGTCTCGCATTGCTTCCCGGTTCACTTCGCTCAACGCACTCTCCCCCCTCGCGCTCGCGCTGCTGTCGCTCACGCAATGCGCCCGCGCCGCACGCCCGATGTCCGGACAGGGCGCGCACCGCGAGGCACCGCCAGTGACACAGTCACGGAGCACCGCAAACGCCGCGAGGTTTCCCTCGACGGGATGCGACCTTGAGCGCCCCGCGATCGAGGGGTTCGCTGCGCGCACGACCGAGCTCGATGCTCTGGAGCGCGCCGCGTCCGAGGCCCTGCCGCCACAAGAGCCCCTGCGTGAGTTTCGCGATGGGCCCCTCGCGATGTCACTTCCGGCTGCGTTTTGGCCCGCGCGCGTCGACGGGCCAGACTACACCGCGTATCGCGTTCGCACTGGGCGCGACGCGGACCTGGTGTCTCTCTACGTGGGCGACCAGCCAAGATTTCACGCGCGTGAGCGCGGCGAGTTTAGGCTCGTTCAGGGCTCAACGCTCATCCGAGGTTATCTCTCTCACGAGCAAAATCGCTGGCGAATTGACGCACTCGCGCTCTTGCCCTGCGCGAGACCCAGGCACCTCTTGCTCAGCGCCGAGAGCGCAGACGTGCTCACCATCGCGCGCATCGCGCGGTCTCTCCGCACGCTCCATGTGCTCAGCGATGGGCACCCCCGGCAGGCCCCCATTGCGATGGATCCGCAGCGAGATCGCGAGCAAATTCGCACACGTTTGTCAGCTTACCCAGAGGCCCTCGCCCTCGCGATCGCGGCGCTCGAGAGCAACACGCTCACCGCGCGCTATCCCCTGACGACCGACCACCCGCTCGCCGATCAGCTGCTCACGGGGCGCTCACGGGTGACCCACGACGGGGTCGGCGTCCACCGGTGGATCGCGATTGATCTGCGAAATAACGGACAAATTGAGCTCTCGCCGACGCTGCGCACGTGGTCGACCGACGAGCCCGCGGTGCTCGCAGAGCTGCGCCAAGCGCAGTGCGCGCGCGCCGAGATCACGCTGGCACAAGACGGCGTGGCCATTCGCTGTGACCAAGAGCGAGAGGTGCGTGCCTCGCTCGCGACGGGCCCGGTCACCCCGTCGGTTGCACGCGAGGCGCTCACGCGGGCGCTCGCCACACGCGCCCTGGTGGCTCGCTGGCGGAGCGACCCCGCCGCGATGTTCTCGGTGCCCTTAGAGGCCTGCAGCTCGGCCGCGCTCCCGATCGTGAGCACGCGGATCCCTACGGGGACCACCGTGCGTGTGGGGCAGTGTCTGTTGCACACAGACCCGACGCTCACCCAGAGCAAAGCCCTCGCCCTCGAGGCGCGCTGCGCGGTCACACGGGACGCTCCCTGGGCCACGGTCTTGCGCACGTCTGGGCGCATGGACGCGCTCGAGAGCCCCACGAATGTGCAGACCTCAGACGCGGGAACACCTCCTCAAGACAGCTGCCGTTTTGTGCTCGGGTTGCACGGCCCACAGACCGGCTGGGTCGTGAGCGCCAACAGCGAAGAGAGCGTGTCTGCGGCGGTGAGCGCGCGCGTGGGCCTCGGGGTCGATCGACGGGCGATTGAGCGGGCTGTCGGGGTCTTGGTAGAGCTCAACGCGCTCGCGGCAGGGCGACGTGAGGGAGTGCCCGAGGGGCTCGCGCCGCAGGTGGTCACCACGCTCGGCCTGGATCACTTGGGGAGCGAGGCCGCGCGGGCGACCACGCGGTGGCTCTACGCGTTTGGGGGCCCTGAGAGCGGGACCTCGCTCACGTTGGTGTCGGCGAGGGTCGCGAGTGACACGCAGATTGAGCTGGATTTTATGCCATGGATCGTCACGGTCGAGCGACAGAGTGATCGCTCATGGACCGTCCGCGACGTGCGCCCCACCGCGCGCTGAACGGTGATTCAGTCGCTGAGCTTGCGTTTGCTAGGCTTCTTCGCAGGAGCGAGAGCTTTGGTGAGCGTGGTGCTCTTGCTCGCGCGTTTGCTTCGCGGCGGAGCCTGCGAGGGGCGCTTGGCGTCGGTCTCTTGGCGAGCGCGCTGGGTGAGCGTTCGTGGGGCCAAGAGCTCATCGTCGGCGCCGATTTTTTTGGCCAAGAAGATCGCAGCGTCCAAGCGCTGAAAGTGTCTTGCTCGGTAAAATTGCAGTGCGTTCTTGTTGTTCTCAGCGACCTCAAGCACGAGGTGAGTGCAGCCTCGTAGGCGCGCGAGGTGCTCGAGCTGCTCGATGATAAAGCTGCCGATGCCGCGGCCCTGGTAGTCGGGCGAGACCGCGAGCTCTTCGACGTAGAGCGGGCGCATCTCGCGGCGCGCGAAGTAGCGCTCGTTCATCCAGTTGTCGGTCCCCGAGATTTGAAACGTAGACTCGGCGTAGCCCACGATGTCCATCTTGGGCGGCTGCCCTTCGCCCTGCGGAATCTCTAGCTCAAAGAGCAGCTGCTCGATCCCGTCTTCTTCGTACACGTCGGCAAAGCGCTGTTTAGTCCGCGGCCGCTGGTACTCTACGGTCTCGCGGTTGACCTCACGAAACACGCGCTTCAAAAACTCCCACACGCGGTTGAGATCACGCCGGTGGAGTCTCCGCACGCGCACCGTCAATGGCTGATCTTGTAGTTCATCCTCGATCATCGTTGGCTCTCGTGGCGCGCGAGCGTACACCTCGGCCGCGCGTCCGCACGTGCCTTCATGCGCATGCTCGCCTACAAGCCAACCTCATGCTGGTCTCGCCTGCTCAACTCGCGCTCTTGATGCTCTCTTCGTTTGCCGCGGGGGCCGTCAATTCGGTGGCCGGAGGCGGGAGCCTGCTGACCTTTCCTGCGCTCTTGGGCGCGGGGCTGAGCGCCCTCGGGGCCAACGCCACGAGCACCGTAGCGCTCATGCCGGGCTCATTTGCGGCCCTGTGGGGCTACAGGGCGCGCCTGCGTGGACAGGGTCCGGTGATCGCCGCGATGACGGTCCCCTCGCTCGTGGGCGGGGTCCTAGGGGCCGTCTTGGCCCTGCGCGTGGGCGAGCGGTGGTTCGCGCTGATCGTCCCGTGGCTGCTCTTGGGCGCCACGTTGCTCTTCGCGCTGCAGCAGCCGCTGCGCGCCATGGCCGATCGAATGAGCAGCCAATCACCAGACCGATCGGATGTGCTGTCCGCACGAAGCCTCGTCGTGATCGGGCTGTTTCAGTTGCTGGTCGCGACGTACGGGGGCTTCTTTGGCGCGGGCATCGGCATCATGATGTTGGCCTCGCTCGCCATCGTAGGCTTCTCAGACATTCACCAAATGAACGGCCTGAAGAACCTCGCCGCCGCGGTGATTAACGCGGTCGCGATCGTGATTTTTGTTAGCAAAGGCACAGCGAATCTCCCCCTCGCGGCCGTCATGGCCCTCGCCGCGATCGCGGGCGGGCGCCTCGGAGCGGGCATCGCGCAGCGCCTCGGGGCCAAGACCGTGCGGGGCTTTGTGACCTTCGTAGGCCTGAGCATCACGACGCTGCTGTTTGTCCGTCGGATGCGTGGTGGGTAGCTCACGACGTGCGTATCGGTGCGGCGATCGCCCCATAAACACGGTATAGCTATCTCGCAGATCGGTTGTGTCGGTAGAGGGTGTCTGGTGAGCTTTCGACTCGTGTTGCCCAAGCGTAGAGCAGCCCCTGTGGTGGTCGAGGTGCCCCACGCGGGAGTGCAAATCCCTGCGTCCATTGCGGCAGAGCTTGATTGCACGCCACGCGATGTCTTGCGCGACAGTGACACGTACGTCGATGAGCTCGTCGCACAGACTCCTGACACGGGCGCGACGTTGTTGGTCTCTGATGTGTCTCGCTACGTGGTCGATCTCAACCGTACCGAGCGCGACATTGACGCGCTGAGTGTCCCGTCGCTTGTGGGCGCGCGCTGTCCACACGGCGCCGCGGGGGTGTGTGATCACGCGCCGCGCGGAGTGATCTGGCGAGAGAGCACCGAGGGGTACAACCTGTTGCGACAACCGCTGAGCGAAATCGCTTACCGATCGCGCATCGATCAATACTATGCCCCCTACCATCGGGCCCTCGCTGCGCGCTTGAGCGAGCTGCACGCGATGCATGGGTTTGTGATGCTCGTGAGCGTGCACTCGATGCCTGGCTACGGCCGAGGCCCCGATGGATCTCGCGTGCGGCGCGCCGACATCGTCCCCGGAACGCGTGGGCAGACCACCGCGCATCGCGACGTGATCCACGTGGTGGACTCACACTTTCGCGCCGCGGGGCTCAGCGTACGCCACGACGATCCCTACCGTGGCGGCGCGACGACGGCACGCTGGGGGCGGGTCTCGGATGGGTTTCATGCGGTCCAAATCGAGCTTAACCGCGCGCTGTACTTGGACGAATCGAGCCTGCACCGGCGCCGCGATGGCCAGCGATGGCTGCAGCAATTGTGCTTTGAGCTCATCGAGCGGCTCACCCACGTCGACACTCGCAGCGTGCTCTCTGCGCGCTCGTAGCGCGGCACGCAGAGCGAGTCACCGTGGGGGGTCTTAGTGTCCCGTGGGTGCGCGCAGCCACGCGGCCCACTGCGCGGCGGTGAGCGTCCCGTCCGAGCCCGTGACCGGCTCGCGGGTGCTCTTGGCGACCACCGCCTGCGTGTGCGGATCGAGCACGACGTACGTCGCGATCGCGCGCACTTGGTAGCGCTCACTGAGCACACGGTGCGCGTCCCAGCGGCGCACGTTGATCCGCACGCGCTCGTATTGTGTGTCGAGCACCGAGGCGACCTCGGGCTGCTCTTCGAGAGCGCTCATCGCGCGACAGTCGGCACACCAGGGCGCGGTGAACTCAAGCAACACACGGGTGCCACGCGCGCGACCGCACGACAGCGCGCGGGTCACGCGCTGCTGCACCTCGGCGTCGCTGCGCTCAGCCCATCGCTCACCCACGGGCTCGTTGGCGTTGCCGCAAGGGCCCGCCCGTCGGCACTGAGATTGCGACAGAAAACCTAATAGAATCAAGCAGTTCGCGGGCAGATGCTTCACAAGGATTGCGCTCGCTCAGCGATCAAACGCGACCACCAAGAAGGCCACCGCACACAAGGCCAACGTGAGCGTGAGATACCGCGCGAGGCTCTGAAACAGCTGCGTCACCGCGGGCAAAACCAACGCCCCAGCGTCGCTCGCTTGGGCCTTGCTCTCGAGCGACGTCGCGGTTTGCATGAGCAACACGGCCATCAAGAGCGCGAGGGCCCCCGGAGCGATCATGCTGACCACCACCCCGCTCAGCCCACGCGAGAGCGCGACCGCAGCGATGCCCAGCTCGATGGCGCCCACGGCGAGGCCGCCATAGCCCGCGTAGCGCATCGCGTGCGCGACCTCGAGGACGTTCTTGTCCCCTGCCGCGGCGGGCGTCTTATCACTCGTGGCAGACGCTGTCTGTTCGGTGTCCTTGCTCATCGCTGCTCCCTCTGTCGGTTGGATTGCTGTTGCGCGTCGGGTTTGGCCTACGTGCGCGGCGTAAGGCTAACACCATTCGCTGGCTAAAATGGCCTACGCCACGCAATCGCGAGCCCCTCGGGTGTGGCACGCCGGAGCAAGCACTCGGGGTCTTCGGGTTCGTCGCACAGCGCCGCGAAACCCTGCGTGTTTGAGAGCCGATGTTCTGCTGACTGTGGATCCCACTCAGCGCCCACGGATGCGAGCCTCGCGTTGCAAACAAACCGCAGCGCGTGCAGTGGCCTCAGATCACGCGTCCCTGCATCGCGCGGCCGATTTGACCCACGATCGCACCGAGTATCGCGCCGCCAAAACCCAACGCGACCACAACCGCGATGAGCGTGCTGTTTCGTGTGAGAGCACCCACTCCGCAGGCCCCGGCGGTCGCGAGCAGCAAGCCTCCCCACCCAAGGAGCGACGAGTATCGCACGAGCTTTGCCGCCTGTTGGGCGCTGGGATCCACCGGCTGAATCCCGTTGGGCGGCGCACCGTAGGGCGCTCCCATGGCCGGCTGTTGTGGATGTGTTGGATGGCCTGAGGGCGCATCAGGCGTCGGCCCTTGGGGCTGCGGATTCATTAGAAAACACAGCGTACAAAAGCGAGGGTCATCGCGGCAAGTTTGTTGCTTCTGAAAGCGCGCACGCGGGGATCGAGCACACCATTCGCTGGCTAAAATGGCCTACGCCACGCAATCGCGAGCCCCTCGGGTGTGGCACGCCGGAGCAAACATTCAGGGTCTTCGGGTTCGTCGCACAGCGCCGCGAAACCCTGCGTGTCCATGAGCGCCTCAGAGAGCCTGGGCATGTACGTCGACAGCGCGATGGCCGGCGTGTTGGTGGCTACCATCGTGGGCGCGGCGTCGACCGCGTGGCACGCCATGCCCAACACCGGCGCGAGCCCGTGACGTGCAAACCGATGGACCAAGAGCCAGTGCGCGAGGCTCTTGTCGGGCCCTGTCCACTCGCCGGGCATAAACCGGTAGCCGTCTGCGAAGCCTGCGTTTTTGCTGCGCCAATCGATTTTGCCCGCGCTGTCCAAGGGGTTGGCAAAGCGCGCGGCGAGGTCGTTGGGCGCGAGTGTTTGTCGGCTGTCGGGACCCAGGTCTGGGTCGTGATCGAGCGTGTCGTGCGATGCATACAAGGGCAGATAGACCAAGAGTTCGCCTTGCAGTGTGGCGAGCGGGGCGAGGCCGCGTTCCCACATCGCGAGCAGCGGAGCCCAAGGAGATTGGCCTTGGATTTTGCAGGCGACGCGAAGGATCTCGCACCACCAGAGCTCGCCACCGGGCATCAGCCGCGCCGAGGGATCACGCGAAATCCATCGCCGGAGCTTATCGACCAACGAGCGCTCGATCCCCGCGTGCGCCGTACCCTGTTGCAGCAAGACCGACTGCATCCGCGCGAGCAAGACCGCGCACGTTGTGTCACCGAGCTGCGCGCGCGCCGCGTGAAACACCTGCCTTCTGGCGCGATCGAGGAGCTCGGCCCAGCGCGTTACGCGAGGTGAAAATGCAGGGATATCTCTCGCGAACCGTCCGCCCTCGTCGCCGACGTAGCCCGCCGCAAAGCGCGCGTCGTACATCGACCGCGTGAGCTGCAGCGGAGGCTCGCAGCGAGGCTCGTCCTCGCGCAGTTGGGCATCGAGCGCGGCGCGGTGCTCGTCCACGCGGTCTTCGATCCATTGGACCGCGGCGGGCGAAGGCAGGGCCATCTCGGCGTCGGGTGCGAGCCAGCGCAGGGCACTCGCGCGCGCAAGGAGGGCATCGACGGCGTCGTGATCGAGTGCGCTCATGGCGAGCGAGCGTAGAGCAGATCAAGCGCAGCGAGAACCACCGGCGAGCGAGGGCCCGCACCCGGCGACGTCGCTGGGTTACACTTTAGGGTGCAAACTGATAGGTATTTTGCGCAGCAATCCGGTCAATTCGCAACGAAACCGTGTGGCCAGGCAACGAGACAAACCGGTGGGTCCCGCTGCTCACGAGGATCGGGAGTTCGCCTCCGTCACGAAAGGCGGCGATCACCGCAGGGGGGACCACAAGAGGTCCCACACGCGCGGGAAACGTGCAGAACGCGCGACGGCCCACTGCGAACGTGCGGTCTGTGAATCCCGAGATCACGATCTGCACCGTGTCGGCGGTGCTGACGTCGGTGATCATGATGACGAACTCGTTCGAGGTGAGCATCACGCGACGGTCTGGGATCGTCGCCATGATGCGCGGCCCCAAGGGCAACGACTCGCGAAGCCCCAGGCTCGGCACGCGAAACTCGACGCCTTCGCCAGTGTTCCAATGGGGTGGATCGTTCTGGGTGGCGAAGTACACGCCCCCCATCGGTCGTTCTAAATAGGGCAACGTCATCGTCCGCGTCGAATCGCGCAGGCTGACCTCTCCTACCTGGGCAGAGCGCGGAATTTCGGGCGATTCGTACCACTCGCAACCATCACGCTCGAAGCGACGCGTTCGTGGATCACGCGCCCCCGACTCGGCAAACAACGCGATGCCAGTACGAAACTGGATCGTACCAGCCGCGTCGCTGGTCCCCTGAATTGCTCGAAAAAGACTCAGTAAAATCGGAGCAGTTGGGGATGTGTCGCTCGCGACGTCAGTCGATGCGTCGTGAGGGGCAACGACATCGCGCTCAGGGACTAGGTCTTGAGTCGAATGGACATCATGCAGGGCGGCCTCTGCACCCGTATCAGCGCCGTCCGCGGTGCCGTTCACCCGCTGTCCACATCCAGAAAGAAGCAGTAAAACGGCCACGAGTTGACCATTGATGTCCTCTTTCATCCGCCACAACTCCCTTGGCGACACTCGATTCCGTCCATACACGGAGCAACGTCCCCGGTGCAGCACGCTTGCTGCGGCAGCCCACAGGATCGGCACACGTTGACTGCGCGATCACAGTCGCCCTGCAGTCGGTCGCAGCGGCTGCCTGCACAACACTGTTGCCCTGGTGCGCCACAGCGTCTGCAGGTGAAGTCGCTGTCGCAAGTGCTCCCGTCATTGCAGGTGGTAAGACCGCAACATCGCTGTCCCTCCCTCCCGCAAGCGAAGCACGTCATGCTTGTGCGAAGACACTCTAGATTCGCTGCACAAACACCCCCAGGACAGCAGGTCTGTCCAGGAGCGTTGCCGCAGGGTTCGCAGGTGTTTGCCGGGCCGCAGACGAGCTGCGAACCACATCGTCGCCCAGGACAACACGGCCCGCCTTGCGTGCCACAGGGTCGCTGACAGGTGCCCGCGATGCAGTCAAACCCAACCTGACATGTGTCGTTTGCGCAACATGCCTGATTTGCACCGCCGCATGGCCTGCAGCGCCCGTTGACGCAAGCCCCACCTGCGCTGCAGACGTTGCCTTCACAGCACGCTTCGCCACGCGCGGGGTCGCCACAGCTCGTGCAGGTCCCTCGGCCGGGTCCGGTACAGGTCGAGAAGCCAGTGCAGCTTCGCTGGGCACAACAAGTTGCACCCAAAACACCGCACAAAAAGCAGCGATTTCCGTCTGGAGCCGGTGCGCAAAACCCGTTGGTCTGGCACGTGCTGTTTGCGCAACAACGCTCTCCTGCGGTGCGAGGACTGCTTGCAGGGGCGCCACATGGCTCGCACACCCCCACACCACCACCCGCGCAGACGTTGCCCGCGACACATGCTCGCCCGTCACAACACGGCGCTCCGGCGACGCCACAAGGCCCACATCGATTCGAAGCGCCGCAAAGAAGCCCTGGAATGCATCGAACCGCCAACGGACCAGCACAGCAAGGGTCGCCCGCTTGTCGGCCACAGGGATGACAATAGCTTGCTTGCGACAACACCTCTTGGCGACACTCACTCAACGGTGGACACAGCCCAAGAGTGCAGGGGCGATGATCGATGCACCGTCTGCCGCTGCTGCCATTGCCGGTTGGAATCAAAGCACACACTGCCGTTTGCCCTAGGGCATTCGCTTGATATCCACGATTGACGGGTGGTTGGCAGCAGTCGTCGCTGATCGCACACGGCACGTTAAAGTCCCGGCAACATCGCGGAACCAGCGCAGGGTTTCGGCCCACACAGGTGTCCATGGGATCGATGCAAGGAGAGGTTCCATCGGTGTTGCGGACGGTGCTCTCAAGCACGCCTGGGCCCACCGGAATCACCACGCCGGGCCCTGGTCCCAAACCCACACGCGTAGCAGTCGGCAAGGTCTCAAAGGACGCCTGCGTGGGGCAGACCTCACCATGCCCCGCCAATCGCACACACTCGCGACTCAGGACATCGGGCGCGGACGCATCAGACGCCTGGAGTCCGACACCACGACACTGGTAGGCATAACGTTCGCCCGATGTGGGATCCGGCTGACAGGCTCCAAGACCACCATCCAAGAGCTGCAATTGTGGACCGCAAGAGCGTCGACAGAGCCCCTCGCGGCAAGTCAGTCCAGGCCCACAAGGGCTGCAGATTTTCACTCTAGGCGTTGGCGAGAGAGCATCGATCCAGTTGCCATCACAGCCTGAGCCTTCCTGACTCGGCGCCGCGCAGATCCCGGGCGCGTTGGCGACCACGTTGCTTGGCCTAGCACCACACGCCGAGGGTGGAAGCGTTCCCCCGATGGGCGTGCCCACTGCACGGCAAAAGCTCAAGGTCGGACACGCGTTGGCGCCGGTCCCAAGCCGAGCCGTTGGGTCGCATCCGTTGATGGCTGCCACTGCAGAGCGACAACGTCCCACCCCCCGAAATGCCGGATTGTTGGGATCTACCTGCGAAGGATCACAACGCAGTCCCTCGCTGCACACACCGATCGCAGCCATACCCGCCTGAGCAAGGCCATCGCATTCGTCAATGCGACAAGGCTGATTGAGCGTCGCGGTTCGAACGCATGGACCGTTGCAGACGCGCTGTGTGCCCGCACCACACGCAGCTACCCAATTCCGTCCTGGAGTCTGACGATCGTACGCACACCCTCCAAACAACGGAATGACGACCCACATCACAAAAATCGAGAAAAATTGCAGCGCGAATGCTTCACGCTTGAACGCTTGAACGCTTGAACGCTTGAACCCTGCCCATTGCCCACCGCCTTTCGAAAGAGAAAACGATGCGATCACAGCATCACGAAACTGTCAATCGTCCCCCGTTTGGCCCGCACCCGGCGACGTCGCTGGGTTACACCTCGGGCGTGCTCAGCCCCGGGGGCAATCGCACAGGGATGCCCGCCTCGGCCATGCGGCGCTTGCAGTCATCGGGCGTGTGATTGGTGAAGTGAAAGATGCTCGCAGCGGCCACCGCAGAGGCCCCCGCGCGCACGACCGCGACGCAATCCTCGGGGCTCGCCACGCCGCCACACGCGATCAACGGGACATCCGATGCGCCCGCGTACAACGTGATGCTCTCGAGATCACAGCCCGCCATTTTGCCGTCTCGGTCCACGCGACCCATTTTCATGACGGCGGACACTCACTCAAGGCGCAGAAGGTGACGCGCGGAGTGTGGGGGTGAGGTGCTCTCGACGGGACGCAATCCCTACGTTGCGTGCGTTGTTGAACGATAGTATCAGAGCGATCGAATTGTCGTTTGTGGCAGCCCCGATGCGCCCAAATCAGTAGACGTGAGTGTCTTCGTGTCCCTGCAAAGCGTGTGAAGAGAGCAACTTCGGCAAGCTATGAATATCCGAACCTTGAGTGCAACGAAGTGGGGCCGAGCATGAAAATCGGGCTGGTCGACTATGGGATGGGAAACCAGCGGAGTGTCCGAAATGCCCTCGAAGCGTTGGGCGCTGAGGTCATCGCGCTGCGGACCGAGAGTGACGCCGCGAGCGTCGGAGCGATGGTGTTGCCGGGCGTGGGCGCGTTTGGCGCGGGAATGGCGCGGATTCGAGAGCGCGGGCTGGACGGCATCTTGCACAAGTGGGTGATCGAGAAGGGGGTGCCCTTTTTGGGGATCTGCCTTGGAATGCAGATGATCGCGTCCGTGGGGCTTGAACTAGGGGAGCATCAAGGGCTCTCATGGATCGATGGCACCGTGCGGCACTTAGCGCAGCGCGAAGGCCTACGGATTCCGCACATTGGCTGGAACGATGTGGACGGCAGGGGGGCGCTCTACAAGGGCATCCCACCAAGGTCCGCGTTCTACTTTGTGCACAGTTATTGTGTTGAGCCTTTAGACCCTTCGGTAATCTCAGGTTCGACCGAGCACGGAGAGACGTTCTGCTCATCCATCGAATACAAGAATGTGTTTGGTGTGCAATTTCACCCAGAGAAAAGCCACCGTCATGGACTCGCTCTGCTTCGTAATTTTCTAAGCCTCGCCCATGCTTAAGAAACGACTCATCCCTGTCTTGCTCTTGCAGAATGGCCAGCTCATTCGTAGCGAGGGTTTTGCGCTTCACCAAGTGATTGGCAACCCCGTTCATGAAGTCGAGCGTTTCAATCAGTGGTCTGTCGACGAGCTGATTTACCTTGATATCAGCGACGACGACGAGATCGACGGTCGATCGGACATGAAGATCCAGCGCGAGCAGACCGCACTAGGAATTCTTGAGTCGGTTGCCGCCCACTGTTTTATGCCGCTGACCTTTGGTGGGCGTATTCGCACGATCGACGATGTGCGAGCGCGGATCGAGCGCGGTGCGGACAAAGTCACCCTCGCGACGGCTGCGATCACAACTCCCGAGCTCGTCACCCGCGCGGCCACGGAGTTTGGTCGGCAGGCGATTGTGATTGTGATCGATGCGAAACTCACGAGCGATGGACGCTACGAAGTAGTGTTTGACCATGCGAGCAAATCCACCGGAAAAACCCCAGCACAGTTTGCCCAAGAGGTCGAAGCTCTGGGCGCAGGTGAGATCGTTCTACAGTCAGTAGACCGTGACGGACGCGCGCTGGGATACGACAATCAGTTGATTCGTTCGGTGACCGAAGTCACAAAGATTCCGGTGATCGCATTAGGGGGAGTTGCGACTTTGGATGACTTTGCAACGTGCATCACCGAGGGCGGCGCAGACGCCGCGGCCGCAGCAAACATTTTTCACTTTATCGAGCTCAGCGATCGTCGTGCGAAGCGTGCCATGGCGCGCGCGGGCATCGATGTTCGTCCACCCACTAGCAAATAGACTGGATCTTTTCAATGCGATACTGCACTCGTTGCGTGTACCCCGCGGCCGCTGCGACCCCACTCACGTTTGATGCCAATGGCGTTTGTTCGGGATGCCGTGCTAGCGAACAGCGCAAGTCGATCGACTGGAAGCCACGACGTGAAAAGCTCGCCAAGCTTCTCGATTCGTACCGCAGCAAAGACAACGACTACGATTGCATCATCCCGGTGAGTGGCGGCAAAGACAGCTACTATCAGGCTCATGTGATCGTAAAAGAGTTTGGCCTCAAGGCGCTGTTTGTTACCTACCATGGCAACAACTATCTGCCCGTAGGAGAGCGCAATCTTCGCAGGATGCGCGAGGTGTTTGACTGCGATCACCACATCTTCGAACCGTCCGTTGAAGTTCTCAAGAAGCTCAACCGGGAAGCGTTCTACAAGATGGGGGACATGAACTGGCACGCACACTGCGGGATCTTTACGTATCCGGTACAAGCCGCTTACCGATTTAAGGTCCCTTTGCTCATCTGGGGTGAGCACGGTTACACAGACCTTGCCGGCATGTTCTCAATGAATGACTACGTCGAGATGACTGCCAAATACCGTCTCGAGCACGCACAGCGTGGCTATGATTGGCACGATTTTGTGGGCAAACAGGGGCTCCGCGAGAAAGACCTGTTGTGGGCGAAGTATCCAACGGATGACCAGCTGGACGAAGTTGGAGTCCGGGGAATTTATATCTTCAACTACGTGCCGTGGGAGGCCAATGAGCACACGGCGCTTGTTGAGAAAGAGTATGGGTGGGAGCAGAGCCCTGAGCCATTTGAGCGTACGTATCGACGCATGTCCAACCTGGACGACATGCACGAAAACGGGATGCATGACTATCTAAAGTACATCAAATTTGGATATGGCCGTGCCACAGATCATGCGTGCAAGGACATCCGCGCCGGTAGAATGACTCGCGAAGTGGGCATTGAGATGGTCCGCAAGTATGACCACGTGAAGTCTTCGGACTTGGCGCGATGGCTACACTATGTGGACATGACTGAAGCTGAGTTTGATCGTGTCGCGGACACGTTTCGCGATTCGCGTGTGTGGAGCAAGAACGCAAGCGGCGAGTGGGTTAAGGACAACCTCTGGGACTGAATCACTATGAAACCATTAAAAGAACGCGATATTCGTCCCTCGGACCACGGCGCGGAGCAGAAGCGTCGCTACGAGTCAGATGTTGCACGTTTGCTCACGCATCGCTCTGAGTTTGTTCATGTCGTTTGCCCTGCGTGCGGAGCAGATAAGCCGACTGATCACTTTGAGAAGTACTCTTTGATGTATAAACGCTGTCTTGACTGCAGCACTGTTTACATCACGCCACGACCCACACCCGATTTACTTCAGAGCTACTACGAGACATCTGAAAACTACGCGTTCTGGAATGACGTGATCTTTCCGGCTTCGGAAGACGCGCGTCGTGCGAGAATTTTTGTACCACGCGTCGCTAAGTTAGACGCGCTCTGCAAGGCTCATGGGGCTAAGCAGCGGGTCTTGCTGGAAGTGGGCGCGGGCTTTGGGACCTTCTGTGAAGAGGCAATGCGCGCGGGTACTTTTGAGCGCGTGATTGCTGTCGAGCCGACACCGAGTCTCGCTGAGACTTGCCGAAAGAAGGGGATTGACGTCCGCGAGAGCACAATCGAGAACGCAGTGCTCGATGAGCCGGTGGATGTCATCGCGAGCTTCGAAGTCATTGAGCACTTGTTTGACCCGGCCGCGTTTATCAGTTCGTGCCACAAGCGACTCCCGATCGGTGGGCTCGTTGTGTTCACCTGTCCCAACATCCATGGGTTTGATATCGATGTTCTCGGTCCGGCTTCGCCTGCCGTCGATGTTGAGCATCTCAACTACTTTCATCCTGCCTCTCTGTCGTTGTTGTTGAACAGGTTGGGCTTTGATGTTTTGGAGACTCAGACCCCTGGAATTCTCGACGCGGACATTGTTCGTAATCGAGTGATCGATGGTGAATTCGATCTCAAAGATGGTTTTCTCAGGCGTGTCTTGATTGACGAGTGGGATCGTCTGGGCGAAGCCTTTCAGAGGTTTATTTCGGACAACCATTTGTCTTCAAACATGTGGATTTGCGCGCGTAAACGATAGTAGCCAAGTCGCGCTCGATACGGATAGACCTTCCGCTCTGCACACGAGGTCATCCCGCGTTGATCCGACATGACCGTACTCACAAGACACCGAGCAGGTCAGTGACGACGCGGTGCTGCTGCAAGACGCGCTCGAAGGCGTCCATCGTGACGAGCTGCCACGCTCACCTGCCTGCATCGAGCCAACACATCTGCGCCCCCCCTGGCCATGGACTGCGCGTCGACGTGTTCGAGGGCGCTCATGAGGGCCGAGCGTAGGGCGCGGGATCACTTGAAGGACTTGATCAGCTCCTTGATGACCTCGCGTTCTCTGCCACGGATGCTCGCGCGGTAGGCGCTCGTGGCAAGCTGGCTCTCACGGATCCGCGGGACGTTCAACCCGAGCTGAATTTGGGACCACTCCTGCACGGCCCCGTAGATGCAAACCGAAGCCTGAAAGAGCGTAACAAACACACGCCGCGGGATCGTCCAAGTGGCAGAAGCCTGAGGATACGGCTTCTCATTCCAGGTGGCCGCGATCGTGATCGCCTCGGGACCACACTCGAAGCGATCGAGTGAGCAGCTCGAATAAGCGGGGAAATAGGCTCGCGTTGCGGCCTCTAGCGCTTCATCGGTGAAGGCCTCGCGCAGCGACTCGACATCGAACTGCGGCACCGGCGCCTCGGTCGGATAAGGGTCTGCGCTGAGTTCAAACGCGCGCACAAAGTCCGGCGGTGGCACGTAGCCACACGTCACATAGTGGCCAATCATGTTTGGACAGCGAAACACGCGCCCCTCCCCCTGCACCGCGATTTCGGCAGAACCACCATAGAGTACAGGATCCGCTTTGCCGCACATAAAGCAGCCTCCAAACCCTCGCGTTTGATGAATTCGACGTTTGCTGCAGTACTCAAGCAGCCGATCGACCCAGAGCCCGGTCTGTGGGACCGCGCTGCGCTCAAAAGGGTGTTTGGCGTCCAGCCACCCAAGCGACACGTTGGGCCCTTCAAAGTACAGCGCTGTCCACTCCCATTCAAAGAGGCCGTCCACCGGCACCGTCGCTAGGTCCAGCTCTGAGAAGCGTGTCGGATGGAGCCAGTATTGGTATGGCGAGAGATCGGGGTAGTACATCGAGGCCGCGAGGGTAGCCATCGGCCCCGCGCGACGCCACCCCAGTGCCGCGCAGCGCGAGCGCCCGCGCGTTGGGCCCAAAGCCCCACCCCTTGCACCGGCCCGCAGACCGAGTATCTCGCCGCAGCGATGACCCAGCCCTTGGTGCTCTTGGATGACCCTGCGCGTGGGTATGCGATGACCCTCGCGCACGGCTGGCTCGCGCCCGAAGCAGCCGATGCGCTCTTGGCCTGGCTCTTGGCCCACGCGCCGTTTGAGCGCGAGTCCCCGGTGATCTTTGGCCGCGCGGTCACCGTGCGACGCGCCTCGTGTGCGTACGGCGACGAGGGGCTGCGGTACCGCTACTCGGGGCTCCGTCGCGAGGCCCTGCGCTGGCCCACGGAGCTCGAGCGACTGCGCGACCGGCTGCGCGAAGAGCTCAACGCGCCGTTTGGCTTTGTGCTCTGCAATCACTACCCCGACGGAGACGCGGGCCTGGGCTGGCACGCCGACGACGAGCCCGACCTCGCGCGCGATGCCCCGGTCGCCGCGCTCTCACTCGGTGCCGAACGCGACTTCGCTGTGCGCCTCCGCGAGGGTGGGCCCGCGATCCACAGCGCCCCGCTCCCCCACGGCTCGCTCGTGGTCATGTCCGGGAGCTTTCAGCGGGTGCTGCACCACCGCGTCCCCGTGCGCCGCCGCTGCCGCGAGCCCAGGGTGAGCCTCACGTTTCGGTGCATGCGCGAGGGGTGAACGGGACCCGGGGTGCGCTACGTCTTCGTGGCTGTCCGATGCAGCCCAAGAGCCTGAAGGGAGCGGTTGTGCTCGTTTCACTCAGTCCGTGAGCCGCACGTGGATCGGAGGGGGCGCCGTGCCGCGCCCGCCGTCTAAGGGATTGTCCTCTGGTGCCCCGAATGCGCAACGCATAGAGCCATCGGGCTGAATCGCGCACTTTTCCCAGCACCCGATCGCGAGCTGTTGCGCCTCGCAGAGCCGGGTGTCGCGCGTTGGAACGGAGTTCTCTGCCAGGCAATACCGCGGCGCTGTGGGAAGATTGCATGCGAGCGATCCCCAGCACCATACCGCGCGATCTGCTGTGATTCCGCAGACCAACTCGCGGCGTGTGACCAGCTCACGTACCTGCGGAAGTCCCCGAATCAACAGCGCTCTTCTCGACGAACGACAGTGTGGTGTCTGAAGCACGTGCCACGTCCCGACGCCCCAGCAGTAGACGTGCTCGCTCGTGGTCCGCGCGCAAAACGCCGTGTCCGTCGCGATGATCTGCGCTACAGGCTCGGGCACCGAGACCTCGTGGAGCCACCGTGGCATCACGCGTTGCGAGCGTATGTCCGTCCCTGGGCGCTCCCAACACCAGACACGCTCAGACACCGCCGCGCAGTAGTCCTGGTCTGACATCGCCATCGACTGAACCCTCAACGCTTCGATTGACCTGGAAAATCGCAGCACGCGGCGGCCTCTACGCGCCGGACTAGAGATCAACTCGTCTACCGCGCCGGTATTAACGCCACGCCAACGCCCTTCGCTGATGAACCGAAGGTTTGCGTCCGCTGCTGAGACTTCGGGGTTTGTGACGCGGCGATCCCAAGCATCATAGTTCCAACACATGTTGCGTCCTCGTGAATCCACCGCGCAGAACGTGTTGTCCTCGCGACCGAGCTCCGAGTACACCGAGACAAAGCGCGGGGCGATCGCGGCATCCACGGGCGCGAACTCTGCCGAGGCATCGACTGGTGCTGTGTCCGCGGGATCCGCATCCCACGACGCGTCCCCCCTGGGTCACCGTAGGCCGCGAGGCCGTGCGCACGCGCTGCCCCGAGCAGCACTTTGCCCTGAGAAATCCCAGCACCCACGTGACCCATCCCCGTGTCTTCATCGTGTGTCCCCGGCCGTCATCGGGTGCACTTTGCCCTCACTGAGCGCCCCACACAAGTGGGCACCCGGCGACGTCGCCGGGTTAGTAGAGCCCAGGGGGGCGATGGGCCGGTAGAACCATCCGAGGACAACGAGGCGCGAGCCTCAGAACGTGGATGGTCACGGCCCGCACATCCCCTGGGCAGCTGATCGAGAGCCGCATGG
>JAUXYJ010000083.1 GCA_030694465.1 Deltaproteobacteria bacterium
TGCTCCACAAGTCGTATGCGCCGATGAGCGCTGCGGCTCGAGCGGTGTTCGGTCGCGCGCCGACCGAGCGGCAGATCAAGGCGGTGGCCGTGGCCATCAACGCCCCGGACATCGCGATGATCCAGGGACCGCCCGGCACAGGAAAGACCTCTGTCATCGCCGCGATTCAGCACCGGCTCGCGGAGCTGGACGGCGCCACCGAGGGGCTGCGACACCGCGTGCTCGTGACCAGCGCGCAGCACGACGCGGTCGAGAACGTCGCGGTCCGGACACAGGTGGTTGGCCTCCCTGCGATGAAGATCGGTCGACGCAGGCGAGGGGACAGCGAAGGGATCGACAGCGTCGACGTGTATCGAGAGGAGCAGGCAGGAAAACTTCGCGCCGTGCTCGAGTCCAATGGCGAGTATGTGCGCCTTCGCGAAGCACGGGCGCACATCGCTGCCGCGCTCGCGCACCCGGGAACTCCGCTCGAAAACGCTGCGCGGCTCGAGCATCTCTCGAAGATCGCAGGGGACTTGATCCCGCCATCGCTCAGCGACAGGCTGCTCGATCGAGTGCGGGAGTTACGACGCACGGTTCCGGTCGAGGAGGAGCCGCGCGCCGTCGCGAGGGCTGCCGTCGAGGCGCTTCGCTGCACTCGAGCCGCGTTCGAAGACGACGGTCCCAAGCAGGCCGCGAAGGTGCTCCATCGCTGCGGTCCGTGGCTCAAGGCTCACGAGCGAGCGTTGCTCGAGCGTTGTCGAGATTGGGTCGAGCTCGAGGCGCCGCAGTGGATCTCCGACGTGAGCGAGGTTCGAGATGCGCTGCTCGATCGCCTCACGCCGCCAGTCGAGACCCCGTCACGAGCATTGGACGCAGCGACCAACGCGCTGTTGCATGCCGTCGTCGACGCGGTGCGGGACGGGCTTGTCCAGCGACGGACGAGTGAAGAGGCAGTGCTCGAAGACCTGCTGTACGACATCGAGCACGCTCCGGGGGCCGTGCGCGACGTGCTCGAAGAGTACACCGCCGTACTCGCGGCGACGCTGCAGCAGTCTGCTGCCAAGCCGATGCGCGCGGTGCTGCAGACGGCGGACGGCTCCGGCGTGCAGTTCGATACGGTGATCGTGGACGAGGCTGCCCGGGCGCATCCCTTGGACTTGTTCATCCCGATGGGGATGGCTCGCCGCAGGATTGTGTTGGTAGGCGATCATCGGCAATTGCCGCACATGCTCGAGCCCGAGGTCGAGCGCGCGCTGCGCGACGGGGATCTCCCAGCCGAGACCGAGCGCGCGTTGCGGGACAGCTTGTTTCAACGGCTGTGGGATCTGATGAAGGCACGCGAAGCGCTCGACGGGATTGCGCGCACGGTGATGCTGGACGAGCAGTTTCGAATGCATCCCGCGCTCGGAGACTTCGTGAGCGCGCAGTTCTACGAGCGCAAGGGCGACCAGGCGCTGCGCTCGCCCCGGGGCGCGGCGGAGTTCGCGCATGGGCTGGCGCAGTTTCGATCCCGCCACGGCGACGCCGCCGCTGCTTGGGTGGATGTTGCTGCCCGCGAGGGGCAGGAGCGCAGAGGAGAGAGCAAGTCCCGTCCGGCCGAGGCTCGGCGGGTCGCAGAACTCGCGAAGCGAATCCTCGAGGCGGATTCGTCGCTCAGCGTGGGCGTGATCTCTTTCTATCGGGCGCAAGTCAACGCGATCGCCGATGAGTTGAGCCGCTTCGGCGTCGTCGAGCGCGACGACAAAGGGTGGTCGATCGCCGAGTCGTACCGCCTCGGTCGCGATCGCTTCGACCGTCCGATGGAGCGCTTGCGCGTCGGCACGGTGGATGCGTTTCAGGGCAAGGAGTTCGACGTGGTGCTCCTCTCCGTCACTCGCAGCAACATGCTGCCGCAGCGGTCCGACGCAGAGGTCCGCCGCAAGTATGGGCACCTGCTGCTCGACAATCGATTGTGCGTGGCCATGAGCCGACAGCGACGCCTGCTGGTCGCCGTGGGTGATCTGGACTTCGTGCGCAATGCAGAGCGCCTGTCGGCGCTGCGCGCGTTCGTTGAACTCTGTGAGGGTGAGCATGGCGTCATCCGCTGAGTGGCGGCGGTATCCGATCTACCGGGCAAGCCCCCGCGCCGCGGGCCGCAGGCCCGGCGAGAGAGTGCGTCTGCTCGCGTGGCCTGCGCTGTTGTGGCGCGCGCTCGGACCAGAGTATCGCCAAAGGCGACTGAACTTGTTTCAGCGCGCGGTGCTCGGGCTGTTGTTGGCTGGGCGTCGCACCGCCGTCGAAATCTCGGAGCGGCTCGTGCTGCACCGCGACTTCGTGGCGTTGATCCTCGTTCAACTCGCGTCGCTCGGGCTGTTGGATGCGTCGCACCGACCGATCTCCGATCGCAGCGCCAAGGCCCTCGCGGACGACGACGACTTCGACGCTGATCTCGTCGTCGGGCGCGTGGTGAGCGACCCGTTCTCGGGCCAGCTGTGGCCGCGCTTCATCGAGCGAGAGTTCTCGGTGGCCGAGGTCGAGGTCAATCCACGGGGCTGGCCGGAGGTGGTGTCGGGCTCGGCGGGAGCGCCGCGAAGGGAGTCGGCGTTCGTCGTTTCGATGCCGGATCCTCCGCGCGTCGAGCCCCCGAGCCCCGACGCCATCCTGTGGGCGACGCGGCAACACCGCCGTGGCTACGACGAGCAGGAGCGAGACGAACTCCCGCCTGCGAGGCTCGCTGGGGCACAGTGTCTCGACGCGGAGCCCGAGCGAGCGTTGGTGCTGCTTCGGGTGCGCGTTCTGTCCGGCGAATGGACGGTGGATGATCCAGTGGATGTTGGGGATCACCCGTTTTTTCAACGGATGATCGAGCAGCGCATCGACGATGAGCGAAAGAGAGGGAAATCGAGCGCTCTCTCCGACTGGCTCGTGCCCCCATTGGAAGACGCGGATCCGACCTTGGGGGCGCTGCAGGCGAGCGCTCGCCACGCAGCGGAGAATCGGCTACCCCGCCCGGCGATCTGTGGCGATCAGGGCCTGTGGGAGCGGATCGTCGCGATGCAGCGGGCTCGGCTCGAGGCGGACCTGGTGGGCAGTCCCGCGGACAAGCACGACGACGTGGCGGTGAAGGCACAACAGGCGCTCGAGCACGTGGTCGCGGGAATCCTCCGCGAGGATCGTCATCGAGACGACCTGACGCGCCTGCACAAAACGGACGAGGCGCTCAACAAGCAGTTGTACGAGGCCTGCGCGAAGGAGTGCGGGTTCGAGACGCCGCTTCCGAAGACGCTCGTCGGCGCCCGGGCGGGAAAGGTTCGCCAGGCGTTCGAGTCGCGCCAGGGCTCGCTGCGGCCTCTCGTGCTCGCCGCGTTGCTGGGGGCGAGCGCGCGCGAGACGCACCCGTTTCGCCTCGCGTCGGGTCGCTGTCCGACGCTGCTTCGGGTATTGAACTCCGTTGCGAGCACGCGTGACCCCGCTGCGCATGGTGGGCAGAGTCCGCGTCAGCAAGAGACCATCGACGTCGTCGAGCATGCGTATCAGGCTCTCGAGGCGCTGCTGCCCGAGTAGCCCACAGCTCTTTCCGAGGTGGCGATCATGGGCAAGAAGAACAAAAACCGGGGGGCTTCGAACGGCGGTGGTCCTTCGCTCGTCACCGCGGCCCCGGCTCAGAGCCCGCCTACTCCCAGTCCTCCCTCGGAGGCAGAGGTCGGGCAGGTGGAGATGGTGAGCTCGCTGTCGCAGAGCGCCTTGGATGAACTTGCGCTCGAGCCCGTACCGCTGCCCGACGTCGCGCCGGTGGGACGCTCTCTGGTCGAGTTGCTCCGCGACACTGAAGCCGCTCGACAGCGATTCGAGGCCGCTCGCAAGCAGCTCGAGACGCTTCAGGCAAAGGCGCAGGATGCGCAGCGCGGGGCAGACAACGCGCGACGAAAGTGCGAGGACATCGAGAGACGACTCGATGCTCGTGAGGATGAGTTGGTGCAGCGCAACGACCGACTCGAGGCGAGGGAGCGCGACGCTGACCACGGATTTCTCGCGCGCAGGCGAGAGATCTTGCAGCCGATCGAATCCGAGCGAGCGAAGCTGCAACAGGAGCTGGCGGACCTTCTCCGCGAGGCCAACGAGCGGCGCAGCGCGTTGGACCAGGACTTCGCGCGCCAGCTCGACGCGCAGCGGCAGCAGTGGGCGAAGCTCGCCGACGAGCGGCGGGCCACTGCCGAGGCCGAGCAGCAGCGAGCCGAGAGGGAGTGCACCGAGCGGTGCGACGCGCTTCGGAGGCAGACGCAGGACAAGATCGCGCGCGATCGCCAGGAGGCCGATCGCGCGCTCGGGGTCGCACAGGAGCAGTGGCGCAAGGACGAACTCGCGCTTCGAGACCGCGAGCGCGATCTTCGGATCGAGCGAACTAGCTTGGAGGCCGATCGCGACTTGCTCGAGGAGGACCTCGCTGGGTTCGACAGGCGTTGCGAGCTCAGAGCGGGCGTTCTGCTTCGTGATGCGCGAGACACCATCGAGATGTTGCGCGCGGACCTGGATCGCGCGCGATCCGAACGCGAGCGACTGCAGGGGGCGCTGAACGAGTTTGGCGAGCTCCGGTTGCGCCTTGGCGGACGAGAGCCGCAGCTCATCCTGCAGCAACTCGACGACCTCGAAGCGCAGCTTCGGACACTTCGAGACACACACGCGAACTGCCCTCCGCCGGACTGGCGTTCACGGCTTCGCGAGCTCGAGCAGGCGGTGATCAGCCACGAGGATCGTGAGCGAGCGCTGCGAGATGAGTGCGGGCAGCTGCGGTCGAAGCTGACGGCGCGCGAGATCGCTGCGGTCGAACTCGAGACGCTGCGGGCACAGAAGGAGACGCTCGAGACGAGTCGTCAGCTCCTTCGCGCAGAGCACGACAATCTCCTGGCGGAGGTCAAGTCGCTCACGCAGCAAGACCATCAGCGCAACCCGCTGAGCGCGCTGATCGAGATCGATGCCGAGAGCGATGCCGAGAGCGATCGCCGGGCTGCGCCACAGCCGACGCCCGCCCCTGCTTCGCTTCGTGAGTTCGCGGCGGCGCTCCGGCAGCGGATCTCGACCGCCATCGAGGGACGGCCGCTGTACTACAGCGAGCGCGACGTGCGGTCACTGTTGGGCGGGATGGCGATGAGCCCACTGCTGCTGCTGCAGGGCATCAGCGGGACGGGGAAGACGAGCCTTCCTGTGGCCGCCGCGGTCGCGATGGGCGGGGACTACGACGTCATCGAGGTGCAGGCGGGGTGGAGGGATCGCCAGGACCTGCTCGGCTACTACAATGCGTTTCACAAGCACTACTACGCGAGCAACTTCCTGCGCGCGTTGTATCGCGCGGGGACCGAGGCGCATCGCGAGCGGGTCACGCTCATCGTGCTCGATGAGATCAACCTCTCGCGTGTGGAGCAGTTCTTCGCGGATTTCTTGTCAGTGATGGAGAAGCCCCCGCGGGATCGGCTCATCACGTTGATGTCCGACGCGGTGCCACTGCCTCCGAGACTGCTCTTGGACGGAAGGAGCCTCGCGCTGCCGACCAACGTGTGGTTCGTCGGGACGGCGAACCACGACGAGACGACGACGGCCTTCGCGGACAAGACCTACGACCGCGCACATGTGATGGAGCTCCCGCGGCATCCCGCGATTGCTCCCGCAGAAGCGTCGACGCCGAAGAGGGCAGAGGTCTCGAACACGGTGTTGCGGGGCCTCTTCAGCGACGCCATTCGAAGCGGCAGCAAGGAGAAGAACGAGGCGCGCAAGTGGTTCTCTCGCTCCGACGGACTGGCGGGGATTCTCGAGCGAGAGTGTCAGATTACCTGGGGAAACCGGCTCGAGCGCGACATCGACCAGTACGTCCCGGTGGTGTGCGCGTGTGGCGGCACAATCGGCGAGGCCGTGGATCACCTGCTGCAAACGAAGGTGCTTCGACGGCTCCGCGATCGTCACGACGTGCGGGCGAAGAGCCTCGCTGCGGTCTCGAAGTTTCTCGAGAGAGAGTGGCTCGATTCGACGAGCCTCCCCGAGCGATCGCTCCAGTTGCTCGAGCGCGAGCTGCGCGCTCGTGGCGCGGAGGCTGACTGATGGAGTACGTGCGCCGCGGCTCGACTGTTGGCTCGACGTTGCCGGACCGCGAAGTCGTCGCCGGGATGTTCGCGTGTCGATCTGGCTCGAACGGTTTCTTGCAGACGGTGCTTCGAGGTGTCGACGGCGTCGACGAGGAGGACTTCGTCGGCGCCGCGCTCTCGGCCACGGACGCGAAGGCTCTCGATGACGTGACCAGTGGGCTCTCGGCCGGTGCGCCATGGGAGCGATGGTGCGAAGCAAGTCCCGTGGTGGTGTCCTTCGAGGGGTGTGCGGCGTCGACTCCGCTCGAGAAGGCGCTCGAGGCAGAGCTCGGTGTGCTCGAAGCCGTGTGTCACGCGCCGAGGATGCTGCTCCGCTACGACGAGGAGCGCGTGGCGGTGTCGCGCGCGCGCCGGGTCTCGCCTCGGGCGGTGTCGGACTTGGTCTCGCGGCCTGCTGACTGGGAGCACCGGACGCTGCGCGGCATCCGTCCGGCGCGCGTGTTGGCAGTGACGACGGAGGACGAGGTCGACCTGTACGAGAATCGCATGGTGGCGCGGTTGATCGATCGACTGATCTCGGCCTTGACGCTGCGTCTCGACGAGCTGCGAGAGATCCTCGCGCTGCTCGCAGAGGGCCATGACTTTACACACGAGACGTGTGGTTCGCACTGGAGGGCGCGTCGGATGTCGATCGCGTGGGCGCGAGTCCAGCGGAGTGACGAGCTGCTCGCGGCGATCAAGTCGACCCATCTGCGTGTCTACGGGCTGATCCGCGCGGTGCGGATGCTCACGTCGTCACCGCTCTATCAGAGCGTGCCGCGCTCGGCGGGCGTCGAGGACTCACTGCGGGTCACGAACGTCCTCGCGAACGACGCTCGCTATCGTCGCCTGGCCGCGCTCTGGCGGCGGTTGGTCGATGCGCGCCGTGAGTCCGCTGGGGCGCGCGCGGACCAGGTCGCCCGAAGGGTGGCGTCGGCGGAGCGATTCGACTGCTTCGCGTTCATGCTCGTGGCGCAGGCGCTGTCCAATCTGGGCTACTCCCTCGTGTCCGAGGATGGGCGCTCGACGCGCGTGCGGTCTGTGCGGGGGGAGCTGCGAGTGTCGAGGGAGTCCGATGGAAGCGTGATTCTCGAGGGCGGAGCGCAGCCGCTTGCGGTGGTTGCGCTACCGGTCGCGGCGTCGGTCGAGGATCTTTCTCCGTTGTGGACGGCGCTTCGCACTTCGGGCCATCGCGATGCGCTCTATCTTCTCTATGGGCGACCTGGCGTGCTGCGCGTGGCAGACGAGTGCGGGGCCGACACGCGTCTGGGCCTGTCGGGCTGGGACGCTCCCAGGGCTCTGCTCGTGTCGCCGTGGGCGCTGGATTCGGTCGAACGCGTGGCGAGGGTCGTCGGTGCGTGGGATGCCGGCGGGAGACTCGAGAGCTTTCCGCCTTCGGTGTCGACGAGAGCGGCGCTCGCGGGAGAGTGGACGTACCGCCCGGCGTGGCTGGACGCGAGGGCTTCGGGACTGAGCGTCACGCGCCCGATCACGCAGGCCGAGCGGTCTGCGGCGATCGAGGCGTTGGACCGGGCGACGCCCCCGAGAGAACAAGCACGCGCGTCGCCCGAGCGCGAGCGAGATCAGGCGCTTCGCCAGTTGCTCGAAAAGTCCGCCGAGCTGAATTGGCTCACGCGTTGCCCCGTGTGCGAGCGTGAACGGGTATCGATCGAGGGCCGCGGCACGGAGTTAGAGCGGCTCGCGGATCGGACCTTCTGGTGCAAGTGCCTCGAGTGCAGCGCCGCGTGGGGGCTGCGGCGTTGTGGCCTCTGTCGCGCGCGCTTCGCGGTGTTGGACGATGGCGTTTCGGTCCGTTGCCCCGATGATGTCGTGGACCTCGATCGTGTGCATGGCCGAGACCAGTGGCATCCGGCGCGATCGGATGCAGGAAAGCGGGACTATCGCTGCACGAAGTGCGAGCCGCTGAGAGAGCCCCGAGGGATCCATTGAACGCCGCTCCCGAGGCTCGATCGGGTCACTGCACGGGATCGACGAAGATGCGCTCGCACGACGGGTCTGCGAAGGTGATCACGCGCAGATCGGGGTTCGCCTCGGCCATCTTGCGGAGCCACTCGGCGCACGCTCCGCAGGGGCCGAGGCGCGGCGACTTGCTCAGGCTCAACACGGCGACCGCGGCGATGTGACGACGCTCGAGCGTCGGAAATGCGGCGAACGCGCTGCCGATCGCGTTGCGCTCGGCGCAGAGGGATCCCGTTGGCAGAGAGACCTCAAGGTTGACCCCGCGAAACGTGCGGAGTTTTCCGGGCGATGCGGGATCGTGCACGACGAGCACCGCGAGCACCTCTTGGGCGCCCTTGCGAAACCAGAAGTACGGCTCGGCGTCGTCGTCGGACTCGAGCGCCTCCGCGGGACGCGTCGGACGCGCGGCGACGAACTCGCGCTGCCAGCAGAGCATCTCTTCACACGCGAGGGACACCGCAGGATTCGCGGCGAACGTGGCGCGATCGCTCGGCGGATGCTGGCGCACGACGTCCGAGTCCAGCCTGACGGCTTCGAACGCGAGCGGGGTCGCCTCGGGGCCCTCGGGCCAGCGTCGGGCGTCGGCGACGTGAATGAGCTGCGGCTGAAACTCCCCGGTCCCCTGCGCGAGCGCCGCGATGACCGCCGTCGGACCGGTGCTGAGCGAAAGCGCTACGTTCCAGTGGCGTTTCCACTGGTGGGGGTGCGATTCGACGACCCTGCGTCGCAGCGAAGCGAGGACGGTGTTTACGTTGCGGACGAGGACAGGGAGGTCCTCGTAGTGATGCGGCGAGTTCGTCTCGTGGTGTATGTGCTGCACCTCGAGTCCCTCTCCGAGCGAAGACCGTCGCAGCAACTCGACGATCGCTGCGGCCACGGTCCGCGTGGTCGAACCGCGATCGGGAACGTCCCTGGTGGGGCCGGTCGAGACCAGCACGAGCGAGCGCTGCGCGCGGTCGGCGTGCGAGCGCTGCGCAGCGAGCACAGGGGCGAGGATCGGCAGCCGAACGCCACGCAGAGTGAACCCGCGCGCGGACTCGAGCGCGCTCGTCTGCCCCTTGCGGTGCAGTCGCGCGAGGACCTTCGTCGTCGTCCAGTCGAGCGCGGGCTCGGGTTGCAGGCGAATCGCGTCGCCAACGACCGAGAGCGTCTGTGTCTTCGCGAGTGCTCTGCTGATCGCCTCGCCGACGGACCAAGCGGCGTGGCCGTTGTGCGCGACGAGCACGGGCGAGGGCGCCCCTGTGGCCAGCTCGAGGTACAGCTCGTGGTGGCCTATGAGGTGAACCAACACCGATTGATCGCCGTTTTCCATTCTATCCTCCGCGATACACCGACGCGCGCCGCGGTGTGACGAGGCTCGGCCGGCGGTGACTTCCGTCCGCGCCCACCGGTTGTACCACTGCGAGGATGCGGCGATCTGCGGTATTCCGGGCGGGCCACGGTCCCTCACTCGTTCTCGCTGCGCTCACCGCGCTCGAAGCCCTCGACCACGGGGCGAAAATTCACTTTCGCAGATGCGACCGTGGCGCGGATCTCATCGCGCGACGTGGCTTCCTGGCTCTGGGCAATCGCGATCGTGACGTGGCCGAGGATCCAGGTTTGCCAGCCAGCCGTGATTGCGCCGAATCCACACGAGAGCGGTAGTCCGTAGGGGCCCGCCAGCGCCAGCAGCAGACGCGCGCCCTCGACGAACACCTGACGACCAATCATGTTGATCATCGCAACCGCGCCGAGAGCCTGGAGCACCGACGTCGGAGTGAGCTCGCAGCGGCGGTACGGCGCGGCGATGTGCGTGATCATCGTGGCCCCCTCGCCGAGCACCACAACGGAGCCCATCGGCAGCGGGATGCTGCCGGTCGCCATCGCGAGCTGCGTGTAGTTGCGAACGAGTCGAACAGCGCGATCGTGGGTGGTCATGCGGTGAAAACAATCGCGCTGGAGCGAAGCTGACATGCATGGAGACGATGGATGCGATGTTGCGCTCGGGCGATCTCCTCTACCTCGCGCGCACGCGACGAATTCGCTTGCCGTCGAACACCACGCTCACTGACTGCGGGATCGGCCGGGTGGCGCGCTCGAGCGCGTCGCTCAACGCGGGTTCTTCCTCGACGAGCGGCATCTTGCCCCGTTGGTACTTCTCCCGCGCAGGCCGCTCCTTCGGGCCCGCCAGCTCGCTGACGAAGCAGAACTCCCGCTTGCCCTCGACCCACGCGAACCCTGCGGTCCACTCGAGCGCGAGCTCCTGCTCGGGAATTCGCTCGAGCCCTCCAGGCCCGACGCGCCAGCGCCTCCACTCATCGCGAGACCCCTGCTGAGCGAGCGCGAACGCCTCCTCGAGCGCGCTCCGACTCACGCCGTGACCGACCGCAGTCGCGAACGCCTGGGTCACCTCGCCCCAGTTCTGCAGTTGTCTCGCGTACCGCTCACACGTGGATCGCAACGGCACAACGTGGTTCACGGCCGCCACGGGCGCGTGGGGTGTGCTCTTCGAGTCCTGTGCGATCGGGCCGTGAGCCGTTGTCCCCTCGAGCACGCGACGGGCCTTCTCGAGCTTCGTCGCGAGTCTCAGACGCCAGGCTTGCGCTTCGAAAGGAGTCGCGGGGGCGAGAGCCATGCCCGCCTTCTTCGCCTCGACGAACTCGTTGCGGAAGTCCGGGTGCTGCAGCTCCATGTGCCTGGCGTCCTCGGGCTTCGTCGCCATCTTCGAGAGCGCGAGCAGCTGCCGGATCGGCTCGCTGTTTCGCCAGCGCCCCGGGCCGCCGAAGTGCGCGTCGAGCTTGTCTTCGAAGGCCTTCACGCAGGCGGTCGGGTCGAGCTCGCCGCCATCATTGCGGTCGAGTGCGTGTTTCTTCACGGTGAGCGTCATGCGGCCGTACCCGAGCGGCTTCGCCAGACCGAGCAGGTGAAAGCTCTCCTTCTCGCCGCCGAAGTCGAGGGCCCACAGCAGCGCTCCCAGCTCCCAGGGCCGCAGGTTGTGCACGCGGATTTTGCCATGAAACACTGCCCCGGCTGCGATCGGGCAGAACGTCGACGCCACATCGTCGTTGTGGACGCTCGACGATCCTGCGCGCCCCATGGACTTCGGAGGCAGCGGTGGCTGAGTGACAGCGCGCTTCCGAGGGACGTACCGCTTCCATCCCCGCACGCGGGTCCTATCGGACATGAGCGTGCGATACCCGTCGGGCGCACGCTTCGCCGACGGGACCTCGCCCTGCTCGAAGTAGTTCGGGTAGTACGTCGCCCGCGGGACGCCCAGCACCGCGCGCACGGGGGGCTCGAGCGGCTCGAGCTTCGGTTCGCCGATCAGCCGCGCCAGCCCGATGCTCACGCGTCCGCGCCGCGCGTCGGTTCGCTTCTTTGGGTCTTCATCCGCGCCGCGCTCGACGCGGCCGAAGATTGCGCACGTGAGGTCCAGTACGCTCGGGTCCACGGCGAACGGTTGACTGGTCGTCACCGAGTGCTCGATGTCGTGGTCGTACGCGAGGCGAAACATCATCGCCAGGCCGAACGCGCGAAGCTCGCTGGGATTGTCCCGCTTCGGCAGAAAGAACACAGGGACAGCGTGCTGCGGGTGACCGAGCGGGCCCGCGCCTCCGCGCAGCACGTCGCGCCAGAAGCTCCACTCGGCGTTGGGGTTGTCGTCGAGGCGCCCCTGCTGCCCACGGTTGGCGTGCGCCTGTTCGAATTGCCTGAGTTGTCTCCGAGTGACTCCAATGACCAACGGCTTGCGCTGGGCGTCGCGTCGGTAGAACACGAAGTCGTGATGCTTCGCATTGCCTCCCCGCCGAACGCCACGCTCCGCCGGATTCCATTCGCTCGGTTGACCGGTGAACACTAGGTGACCCGTGATGGTGCCCTGCTCCGACAGCTCTCGCACTTCGCCGTACTCGGACAGCAGCGGGACCTTCGTCTCGATCGATGTCTCACCGTGTCGGATGCGGTAGCAAGACCCCCGGACCTCGAGGCTCTTTCCTTCCCAGGCGCGGTACTTGTCGACCGCTGATTGCTTTCGACCCGGCGAGAAGCGCTGGATCCCGCGCGCTGTCGCGAGACCCTGCAACAGTGCGTACTCGATCTTCGCGAAGTCGCAGACCTCGATCTTCGCGACGATGTCTTCGTCTCGCTCGACCCCTTCATCGTGGTCCCGGTTCGTCTCGCGCTGGACCGGGCGTAGCCAGCCCGCGCTCACCACTGGCATCACCGTGTTCTTGCCGCGCATGTCGCGGGCGATCTCGGACATCTCTCGCCCGTAGATCCGCGCTGCGGCCGGGGTGAGGTCGCGGATGCTCAGGGTGTGTTTGTTGAACCGCGAGAAGCGCGAGAACGTCGCGATCTCGACCACGTTGCGGAGCATCCCGCGCAACGAGCTGCCGGGGATCGCATAGCTGCCGTCGGGGAGCGCAAACGGCTGGTCGGGCCGCTCGTGGTTCGATCCTCGAACGAACACGGGAGTATGCGCTCGGAGCTCGTACTCGAGCGTCCCGCAAATCCCGTCCTCGAAGGGAGAGTCCTGCGCATCGACCAATTCCCCGACCTCCACCACCTCCGGGTCGAGCGGAACGAAGTTGTACGGAGCACGTACCTTGTCCATCGTCAGCGACCTCCCTCGTTCGATTCCTGGGACCGTTGCCAGCCTGCGAAACGCGCGATCGCCGGCTCGAGAACGGCGACGTCGTCCTCTCGCCGCACGGGGCTCCACCAGGTGCGGTAGCGCATCGTCCAACGTCCCCCCGTTCGCGAGCTGAGAAACTCTGTTGCCACAACGCGGCCCGCTTCGTCGCCCGCGTGCTCGACGATCGTGGTGCCGATCCACTGCGCGCCGTTCCACCGAATGTGCACGCTCCGGTCCGGCGCGACGCTCACCTCGGCGGCGAGCACGTTGCCCTGCGGCAGTTCATCGCCGGCCTTCCATGGGGCGAGCTCGATGTGCGTCTCGATCCAGCCCTCGCCGGCCAGCTCGCCGAGCCACCGTCGGACCACTTCTGGATCCCGCGTCGGGCTGCCCTCGAGCGGGATTGCCTCGAACCTTCCAGCGTCCGTCGTCATCGCGTGTCCTCCGTCTCGGCACCCTCGACCTTGTCCGCAGCGGCCTCGATCGCTTTCTTCAGCCCCTCGCACTTCGCCTTCACATAGCCGTGACCTCGGTTGGATCCGCCGCCGAGTGCAAGTCGGCCTTGCTCGAGGTCCGACAGAGCATCGACGAGCGAGCGCAGCGCGAGCGCGAGGAGCCTTCGGTCTCCCGCAGGACAATTCTGCGAGACGCGATGGTCGACCGCGATCGAAAGTTCGAAGCGTCCGCGGTACAGCGGCTCTTCGCCAAAGAGCATCCCGTCCATCGGCGCGCCAGTGAAGCGATCGACGCTCACGTGATCGAGCCTCCCCTGTCCCTTCTCTTTGGGGACGAACTTGACGTCGCCTACGAACACCCGGCCGGGGAGTCCTCGCTCTTCTCGTGATCCGGATCGAGGCTCGAGGCCGAACAAGAGATCGATGCACAGCTCTGCGTCGGTGGGTGCGTCGGGCCGGCGGTTCGCGTTCCACTCGCGCGTCCGTCGTCGCGCGTGAAACAGCGCGCGGTGGCGCAGGGCGCCCTTGACTCCGCTCCCCGGTACGACCGCGGGCCGGGTGTCCCTCACGTTCTCGAGGTCGCGATCGACCACCACGCCGCGCGAGCCCTCCCACTTGATCACCACCTCGCGCTTCGGCGTCATCTGTGTGCGACGCGTCCGAGTGCGCCCCTGCCGATCGGTGATCGTCTCCAAGATGTCCTCTCCCCGCCCGAAGATCCAGAAGTCCTCGGGCTCGACTTCGAGCATGCCCCTCGAGCGCTCCTCATCCGCAGCCGCGACGAGCTTCAGGTCTCGACCGCCGAAATCCTCGCCGCGGATGTACTTCTCCCACGTGGCGCGGTCCTCGGCGCGACACAAGTCAATGCCCGCGAGCTTGCCGCGAACGACCTGCACCAGCCCGAAGCCTCGACGCGTTCGTCCGCCGAGCGCCGCGTCACGGTGCGCGAGCGGAGCGAGGATCGCCTCGAGCTCCGCGCACAGCGCCTCCACGTTCGAGCGTTCGCTCCCGCCATCCACGTCGGGCTCCTCGAGCAGCACGTCGAACGTGAACCGCGCTCCCCGCGGAACGAGCCGCTCGTCGAACTTGCCCATCTCGTCCGCGACGCCCGCTCCCGTGAGCTTCACGTGGTCGCGAATCGTCCCGTCGCGCATGGCTTCGAGCACTGCGTCGTACCCGCGCCGCGCGCTTGGCTGGGGGCTCACGGGCCGATCGGTCGCGTCGTGGCCGTACCCGTGATGGACGACGATCCGAGATCGCGCGCCGAGGTCTCGCTGCTGATATCCGAAAGGATTCTTCACCGGACTCTTCTCGTCCTCGGCCGACAGCGACGCCTTGCCCCCCTGGTGCCTCAGCATCCCCGCGATGGACGTGCCGGGGATCATCGGAACTCCGTTCGCGTCCGTCGTGCACACCGCGTCGCTCACAGCGTCGCCACGACCGCTGCCGACGATGAGCGGGCTCACCGCCTCGAGCGTGACTCGCGCTACTGCGATTCGCTTCGCCTTCACGACCGACGCTCCTCTCGCTCTTCTCCCGCCCGTTGTTGCCTCGGCGCCCACTCGCAAATCTGCGAGAGGGCCTCCCATCGAACGTGTCGCTCTGGGATCTCGGCGACGTCGACGAACTCGACGAACTCGACGATCCACTCCGCGAGGCTCTTGCCCGAGACGCGCTCCTTTTTCCAGAAGTGCGCACGTTGCCCGTGCCCCTGCGCCTTCTCCTTGCCGTCGCTCGGCGCGCTCGTGTTTCGCGAGGGATCGAGGTACTTCTTCAATCCGTCGATTCGATCGGGCGTCGCCCCGAGCCTGCGCAGCTCTCCGCGAAGCGCCCCCCACTGCGTCGCGCTCAGCCGCACGCGCGCCTGTCGCAGCGCGCGCAGCCCTTTCTGCGCGTGGGTCCACGCCGCGAGCTCGAGCGTCCGCTGCTCCGCCTGCGCGCGCAGCCACGCGACCAGCGGAGCGTCCTTGCGACGGTCCTCGGGCTGCTCATTGGGACCGGAGAGGTCTTCGGGCAGCTTGTTCCGATCGCACAGGAGGTCGGGTTCGACCGAGACGCGCCCGAGCCCTTCACTCGTGTACAGCCCTACCCCTCGACGGACGCTCGCCCGCACCGCGTCGAGATCGACGCCGTCCGTATGGGTGCCCTGGACGAACACCAGGACGCTGCCCGCGCTGAGCACCGACCGCTCTGTCGCCGGGCGCTGCGCGTAGGGACGCGCCTCTTGGCTCACCGTCGATCGACGATGCCGAAACGGTGCCCACTGCCGCGTTCGCACGAACGATCGCTCCGCGGACCACTGCCATCCAGCAGGAAGCCCGAACATGGCCGCCTCCGGGGCGTACGTTGGCTGTCCGTGCGCGTCGCTCAGCGCAACGTCCGAGAGGCACCAGACCGTGACGGTCCTCGGCGTGTTAGGCCCCGCGGCTTCGGGCACTTGGGTCGGAGCCGGATCGAGAGAGACCGTGACGACACCGAACTCTTGTCCAGTGGACTTTCCGAGCTCGATGCGGCCTCGGGCGAGCACGCTTCGGATCCTGCGCTCGATCTCCTCGTCGAGCGCTGGGTCGCCGGTGTCGATCGCGATCGTTCCGCGAAACATCTGCCCACGCTCAAGCGCGTCGATCTCGTAGAGGTACCCGTCGCGCGCGCGACCCCTGGCTTCGATCGCGGTCCGCATGCTCTTGCGACGTCTCGGCTCGATCAGCGACCCGCCTGCCTTTACCCAGCGATCGCGTAGCTGCACCCACTGAGGATCGTTCTGGCTTCGCTCGTGCGCGGCGAGGTTGGTCGCAGACTGAACGTTCCCGCCCAGCGCGCCGCCCTTCGCAACGTGCAGCGACAATGGGGCAGGAGTCGCACCCTCGATCGTGGCGTGGCCGAACCGCACGCCTCCCGAGAAGAACAGCGCCCAGTCGTGCGCGCGGGTCCATGCCTCGTCGCTGCTGTACAGCCCACGGGCGATCGCGCCGAGGATCGAGGAGCCCGGCAGGTATCCGAGCGACCGGTGACCGCCGACGGTCGCCGCACGCTCTGTGACGGCGACGTCCGTCTCGAGCGTGAACGCGCAGCGGATCTCGCGCCCGCTGGGTCCACCCTGACCGAGTTCGATCGTGCCCGCGTGTTGCGAGCCGAGCGATCGTCGCGCGACGACCGTCGCCCGGCAGCGTCCGAACCCTCGCGTTCGGTGCGAACCCACGCCGTCGATGAACAAGAGCGCCTGCGCGAGCGCGTCGAGCGCGCCCTCGTCTGCCGCGCGCAGCTGTGCGTGGAGCGTCATGGGCACCACGACCTCGATCGAACGGAGCGTCTTGTCTGCGACGATCCCGTCCTCGTCGATCTTCGTGGAGGCGAACGAGCGAAACATCGAGTCTCGTTCGAGTCGAGCGCTCGCCCCCGTCGCCCAGCGCTCCCATGCCTCCGAGTCGGCGATGCTCTGTCCCAGCCGTGCGTCGCCGATCCAGACGCTGCCCGCCTGCGTCGCGAAGCGCCGCTCGCCGTTCGCGGGTGAGAGTTCGGATCCCTCGGGGTCGAGCGCGCTGCCGAACCACTGGACCGCTCGCGCCGTGCTCTCTGCGGGCGGCCGGTACACACCCGCGGCCTCCGCGGCCTCGACGGCTTCACGCAAGAGTCCCTTGAGCGTTCGGCCCGGGATGCACGGGAGTCCCGCGGGCGTACGAAACACCTGCGCGTCGAGGAGAGGGCCGCTCCCTCGACCGGTTCCGACGTGCCAGTACGCGAGCAGCTCGAACGCGATCGTGATCTCGTGCATGGTCAACGCCCTCCCGTGGGTTGCAGCCAGCGCTCGGGAAATCCCTTCGACACGCTGAACAACACCAGCGCATCGCTGATAGGACTCCGGCGCGATGATCCCGTGCCACGCCAGAGTGTGTCGGGATCGACCTCGAGCCTTCGTAGCGGCTCGTCGATCCACGCTTGCGTGCCGCGCCTGCCGCGGAGCGAACGAACGTCCAGCACACGCCTCCAGTGCTTCTCGGCCTGACCCACGTCCAGGGCCGCGAGGGTGAGCCACTCTCGAATCGCGCCCTTGGACTCGTCTTGCAGCCCCGTCGCGAGGTCGTACAGGCTCGACAGGGTGCCGTCAGTTCCAGTGGTCCACACGCCCCACGTGAGGTCGCCCGGACTCGCATCCGAGGCAGACTCCAGGGCGCGCCCCGACGAGAGTTCTTCTCGAAGGATCTCGTCGTAGCGACGCACGGACGCGGTCGTCACGCGATGAAACACAAGGCCGCTGGCTTTTCTCTGCTCGTGTGTCGGCGTCGTCCGCTTGGCGTGCGCGCAGAGCTCTTCTGCGAGGGCGTACGCCTGCACGAACGGAAACTCGGGCTTGACCAGCGCGACCCCCGCGCAGGCGGTGAACCCCTTGCCTTCGTGAAACCGGTCGGGCACGAGTCTCCGGGTCTCTTGCTCGAACGCGTCGAGGAAGCACTCGGTGAACGGCACCGCATCTCGCGCGCGCAGGACGACGGTGTAGTCGTCTCCGCCCAACACGATCGGTCGCAGCGGAATTCGTCCCAGCTCCCAGTCCGGCCCGAGACGCTCGATCAACGACCTCGCCGCGATCTGGGCGGCTGCCTCGGTGCTCTTCGACAGCGCGGTCGAGAGTTCTCTCCGATCGTTCGAGGTCCAGCGCGAGTCCATGAACAGCTTGCCGATGCCGTTGCCATCGGCGTGCACGACGGCAATGTACTCGTCGCCAAAGTCCTCGAAGTTCTCCACCGGTCGCGAGGTCTTCTGGGGCCGATCCCCTCGATCCTTCGGCAGCGCACGGTCGAGCAGCGCGTCGATTCCGTCCTTGTATGCTCCGGATTGAGCGATCGCGATCGCGTCGGCGATCACCGGCGCGCCGCGGGTCCGAACGGCTCCGGTCGCCGGAAGGCCGCTGCGAGGCGCTCGATTGACCAGCGGGCCAGCGGCGGGCAGCGGCTTCGTGGCTCTCTGTCGGCAAGCCTCGAGCCGCTCGTGAAGGCGGCCCCAGTGCTCGGCGTGCACCACAGCGTCCACCTCGATCCACCCGTGGATCATGGTGAGCCCCGGGAGCGTCTGAGCGCACTTGAGCAGCCAGTCCTTCGCGAAGGACTCGAGTTTGTCCTTCGACTCGAAGACGATCGTGGCGCTCCCTGCGGCCGCGGTCTGGACGGTCCCACCACACCGCGAGGCGCGCGCTTCGACCTCGTGGCCGAGGCTCTCGATGAGCGCGCTTCCACCGGCGATTTCGCGCAGTCTCCCGGTCCCGAGGACCCACGCTTGGATCCCTTTGGCCTCGTATCGATACAACCACACCATCGTCGCTTCCCCTTCGTCGCCAATCCCGTCGTTGTGTCAGTACGCGTACTCGAACGCGAGCCGCTTGGCCCGCTCGATTCCGGTGACTCCCTCGACTATCCACCGCGTCCCCTGCAGACCGCGACGCTCAAGGTCTTCGAGCGCCGATCGCCAGTCTCCACCCTGCGCCAGCACTGCGTCGAGGTCTGCCATCTTCGACTCGACACACACGCTCTCTTCCTCCCCGGGTCGATCCGAGCGCATCGAGCGCAGCGCCTCGCGAATCGCGTTCGCGGTGCTGTGATTCTCGACTCCGTCGTAGGCCAGCGCCCTCCAGCGATGGTGCGCCCGCTCGACATAGCGTTGAGCTGCGGACGGCTCGTGTGCCACGCCGAGCGCCCGATCGAACTCTCCCGCGCGCGTCCATGCCCCGGCGAGCGCGAGGCGAACGTACGGTGAGGACGCCAGCGGTCGCGCAATGGACTCTGCCCGCGCGATGGCGCCGCGATCGCGACGGATCCCCGCCACACGAATCGACTCGCACAACGCGTACGAGCATGCGCTCAGCTCGTCTCTCGCGAGCCAGCGTCGGACGGCCTCGTCCGCTGCGACTTGCGCGTCGTCGTAGCGACGGAGCATCGCGAGCGCCCTCGCGCACGCGCCCAACGCCTTGATCGATCCCGGCTCCGCTGGCGCTAGGCGGACGCGGTCTCTCGCGCGCGCGACGTACTCGGGACAGCGCTCGTCCCCTGCGTCTGCTGCGGCCTGCACGATCTGCGCGACGTACTCGTTGCCGATGTCTTCAATGGCGTCATCGTCCCAGTCCAGCGCGATGCCTCGGCTACCCGCGACGCCCGCATGTCGTCGCGCGATCGAAGAGAGCGCGCGCAGCCGTGGGTGCTCTGCGATGCGCGACTGCAGCCACTCGAGCGCGCGCAGCGTCGCGGGCCAGTTGAGTCCGTGCCCTGCCAGCGTCCGTGCCCTGAGCGCTTGCAGCGCGTCTTCGAGCGCGGACGGCTCGATCGGGTCGGAGGGGGGCTGATCGAGCCGTCCGCCGAAGACCCGCGGGATCGCCTGGGAGAGTGACTCGACCTCGATGATCTCGAGCGATCGCGGGAGCTGCGCGACGATCGCTCTGGCCTCTGCCCCGTTGCTCGGGTGCACGAGGACGTCGGTGACTCCAAGGGCTGTGTGCGCGATGGCCGCGAGCTTGGCGTCCAACCCCTGGACGCCCGTGAGGGTCCCGTCGGCGTCCGCGAGGTTTGCGCTCGCGATGATGTGCGACGGGACGGCGTGTCCCGTGAGTGCAGAGATCCTCGCGAGCGCGAAGGACAACCCGAACGACAGGCCCTCGAGCGAGACGTTGTCCCCGAGGCCGTAGAGTGGCTTGGCCGTCGGCGTGGGCGCTTGCAGCGCACGGACGAAGCAGGTGAACGGCGCCTTGCGCTCGGCCGCCTGACCGGCGAGGTCCCACGCGTGTTCAGCGTCCTCCCGAAACCGGTCTTGCCCCAAAGGGTCGAGGACGAACACACGACCTCGCTGTTCGGGGCTCGACGCAACGTTGGTGCTCGCGGTCACCACCGCGACGATCCCCGGCGCAGGAGGTGAGGGCGACTCAAGGTCCGCGAACCACGATGCGGCCTGCAGCGCGCGATCCGCAGGAAATCCCCACGGCTTCGCGAGAGCCTCGCGGGCCAGATCGCCGCGCAATCGACGGACGGGGGTCGTCCCTCTCACTTCGTCGAGCAGCGAGAGTCCTGCGTTCACAGCACGAGCTCCGCCCACCACTGGTAGGACTCTTCGTCCGCGCACGCCTCGAGCTGCGGGCTGGCGCCACGAAGGTCGATTTCGCCCCACGTGGTCGCGTAGGTCTGCGCCTCTCGATCGAGGTCGGTCAGCGCGGCACGCAGCGCAGCAGCGTTGTCGCCGCGCTCGGCGAGCACCAGTACCGACTGCAGGTCGTCTCGGCGTTCGAGCCACGAGAGCGCCAGTCGCGTGGCGCGCTCGGGTGAGTCCGCGCAGGCAGCGAGCAGTGACGCGAGTTCGTCGTGAAGACGGTCGATCTCGGCGTAGCCGCCGTCGAAGACCGCTCCTCGGTGTGCGTCCGAGAGCGAGCCGAACCAGTCGCGCGCCCGGTCCAGCGGACCTCGACGCTCGCGAAGCAGCGCGAACACGTCGACGCCACGCTGGCGCGCCGCGTCGGTGGACCACAACCGCGCCGCCGTCCCCACCGCTGCGACCCTCTCGAACGGGCCCGCGTGCAACGCGATGGAGAGCTTCTTCTCCATCCAGTCTGCCATCGAACACTCCCCCATCACCTGTTCCATTTCAGGAACCTCGATCGGCGCGGAGAGATCCCCGAGCCGCACTGCTTCTTCACTCGCGACCGCAACGGTCGAGACCCGAACGTGCGATCCGAGCAGCTCGAGCACGATGTGCGATCCACCGTGCTGCATCAACGCAAACGCGGGATGCCCTGGGTCGCGGCCGTCCAACACCAACGTGCCCTGCGCGTTCGCAACCGCGCGCTCGAACGCGACGAGCTCCATGCCCTCGACGTCGAAGAGCCACACTCCCGGAAACTGGTTTGAGTGAAACAGCCGCTCACCCGCCCCTTCGAGGGATGCCAGCGCCGGCGCGATGCCTGCGACGGGGGACAGATCGCGCAGTCTTCCGTCATCGGCGAGCCTGAGCAGGTCTTCCTGCGACGCGAGGCCTCGATGCTTCGTGACTGCAGGGACATCGAGCTCGACGGCAAGGGTCGGCTCGGAAGCCTCGATCCCGTGTGCTCGAAGAAAATCGCGTGCGTTCGTACTCATCGCTGTGTTCCTTGCCGCGTGGGTCTGCGCGGGCTGGCGGCCACGAGGACCCAGGCGTCGTTTCGTACAGGTAGACGATTCAGGGACAGGCTTGCTGACACGCGCTCCCTCGTCTAGCGGCTCTTTCTCCGTTGCCGCGAACGCTCGATGAACGCCAGCACGAGCCTGTACTCGGACTCATCGAACTTGCCCGACTCGAGCCACTTGGATGCGTACTCTCGCATCTTCTTGCGCCAGCGGCAGTGATGCTGCTGCAGGGTGAGTCGAAGGGTGGGACGATCCCCTGATACTTCTCCGAGCAGGTCGTCGTTGCAGATCGAGGGATCGCTCGCGAGTTGCTGTACCTGCGCGAACACTGCCGTCAGCGCTGGATACCTCTCGACGACCGCCTTATCGAGCGACGACAGCGCCCGTCGAAGATCTTCTCCGAGTTGCTCGCTGGAGGATTCGTGCCCGTCGACGGTCTGCGTCGGTGTTGTGTCGACGTACCCGTCCATGGCTGGCTTCGCGCTCTTCTGCTCCTTCCGCCACGCACTGATCGCTGCGTTCTGCGCGACCCGAAACAAATAGGCTCGCGCCTCGTCGTCTGATTGAGCTCGCAGGCGCTCGCGCCCTTCTTTCTGCCAGAAGCTCATAAGCTTCTCGAGCGCGTCCTGGACGCGGTCGTCGAGATCATTCCTGGGGACCTTCGGGCGCAACCACGCCGAAACCTGCTTGGTGAGGACGGCCAGGCAATTCGCGTCGCCGCGGTCAAACGTGCCCTCCACCAGCGTATAGATCGCCGTCATCGAAGGGCTCCGACCCAGTTCTCCATCGCCGCCGTCGCTTCACGAGCCCACCTTGGACTCGGCGGAACCGCGGATCCTTGGCGACCTGCTGCAATGTCCGTCAATCGAACTCTCCACGGATCCGGGAGGGCGATCGTTGGAATGGGGCCTGCCCCTGGCTCGATTTGCGGAGCAGCGAGCGGGCGCAGCCCGGTGATTTGTTCCATCTGGGTGGCCAACTGGGTCCAATCGGCGCATTGGGCGCGCAGCACTCTGCGGAGCCGATGCGCGAGAAAGTCCACCAGCACCAGACCCGCCTCGGGGTTGGCTCGGTAGTCTACCGGCAGCTCGGGATTGAGAAACGTGCTCTCGCACGGTTTGTCCGGTGACTCCCCGTCCGGGAAGGTCCCGCGCGCCGCGCGCGCCGCGAGTTGCACGTCGGTCACGTGCAGCGTGTGTCGTCCGATGCGCTCGGTGGCGACATGTCTCCGTGCAACGAGGGCTCGCACGGACTCGCGTCGCCTCGGCCGCTGGCGCAGCAGCGCAAATGTGCGCTCGAACAATCCGCGCAGCGTGTCGAGGTACCGATCCGCGTGTGGATCGACGGAAGGCTGTGACTGCGACGACACTGCAGCGACGACGAACACCGAGTCCTCTCCGAGAGTCTTCCTGAGCCCCAGGAGTGTCTGTTTCAGCGAGCTCGCGATCGCGTCGAGCCTCGCGCGCAGGCACGCCGTCTCCTCGGGAAGCACGTGCCGAAGCGCGGTCGTCGCCTCAACGTGCCGGTCGTGATCGATACGACGGGACTTGCTCGAGAGCTCGACGAGGGATTGCACTTCAGGATACGTGCTTTGTTGCATCCAGCGCCAGGCTGCATCGATCGATGACGCCACCGGAGATCGCGCACATCGGTCGTCGGGCAGATCCTTGCACGCGATCACGAGCTGCGTTGCGTACACGAGCGCGTTCGCATGCAGGGGCCATGGCACCTCCGGAACGAGCGTGGACAGCTGCGCACGCAGCGCACGATCGAGCTCGTGGTGGTTCGCGCTTCGCAGGAGCAGACCGACCACAGCGGAGGTGTCTTCGCCGTCGAACGCCCCGGTTTCGTCGACGTACAGCCGCCACGTTTGGCCCTCGCCACGCCTTCCCATCGGGCGAGCATGGCTTGTCTGTGACCCGAAGATCAACGGGTTTGTGCCCGATCTTCTGCGCCCGGTGCGCCGACGTCGTGTCCGCGTAGCCGTCGACCTGCGAGCCCGCGCGCCGCGGCGGTCACGCCGTTATCTCTGCGCACAAACACTGGCCTGCGGACAGCTGAGACAGATCGCGTCTGCGATGTCCCAGGACTCCTGGCAGATTCTCCAGCCCGCGGTGGTCTCGACGAGTCGCCACACGAACGTGCCCCGCAGCTCCTCGCAGGGGACATTGCGATTTCTGCTTGCGGAGGGGTCGCGCCACTCCGCGTGTGCGAGAAAGCGAACGACTCGCGCGTTGGGGTTCTCGGGGTCTACGCACACACGGGCTGCCTCGCTGGGTCGGCGCGACGGAAGGTCCTCGTTGCGCACCCGACGCTGCGAGCGAAACCAGCCTCCGTCTGCGATTCTGCCGCGCCACGTTCCTCGGAGCGCTTCGGCGACATTGCGATCGGGGGTCTGCCGGGATCCGTGAATCGATGCGAACGGCGTGTACATATCCTCGAACGCGTGTCCCACGGGATGCTGCACACTGTCATCCCAGCGAGCGAGCACCGACTCGGGCGACTCAACCGCGCTGGATCCTGCGGGCGAGTTGTACGCGTGGGGCGCTGAAAGCGTCGTTGGTCGTTCAGCGGCGCGGTGCTCGCTGTGGAGACGCGTGTCGTTCGAGAGCGCGACGGTCGCCGCCATCGATCCACCGAGCAGCAAGACGACGAGCGCGACCGGCGCGGCGAGCGAGCGATTGGCCCGAACAGGCGTCGTCGCGCTTGGCGACGGTGCTGTGTGCACGAACTGCAAATGGGTCGATAGGGGCGAGTTCAGCGAGGGGGGGGCTGAGAAGAGATGCTGTGGAGAGGGAGAGGCCGCTGGGGCTGCTGGAGGGAAAGCTGGCGGTTGTGTGACGGGTGCTGGTTCAGGGACTGGCGCACGTTCCACGGGGACAGCAGTCGAAGATGCGTGGAGTGGCTCGAGCAGCTCGTTCGATCCGAAGAGACGCAACATGAGCGAGTACATCGCTTGGAGCGCTCCCGGATACACGTCGATGTGACTTGCCGAGCGAAACACCCACGCCGCAAGGTCGGGCTCAACCGGAGCCGGTGATTCCACTTTCTCGTAGTCGGCTCGATGGGACAGGACGTTTCGAAATTGTCCGGCCAGAAACAAGTTCAGGATGCCGAAGTCGCGCTCGCCATTGCCGAGCGCCTCGGTCAGCTCGCGCGCAACGTTCGCTGGCTGGAGCTGTGAGTCCGTGAAGATCCAGTGTGCGATGTCCAGAAGGGATGGAATTGCCTTGGGGTCTTGCTTGTCTCGGACGCGCTGGCGGTCCTTGAGGTAGCGAACAAGCACGTCCTTCGAACGCTTCGGTCCCGTTACGCTCTCGACAGCAGCTCTTCCCTCCGGTGTGGTGAGCCAACGGTCGAGTCGATGAAGCACGATGCTGTGCAGAAGATCGGCCAGGGTCCGCCCAGCCTCGATGCGCGCGTTTCGCTGGTACTCGAGCTTGCGCGGGTCGTTGACGAGCGACTTCTCGGCGGCTGCAATCGCGGTCGCGAGCTGGTCGACGAAGCGACGCTCGTCCTCCGAGAATTTGCAGTTCGCGACGCGCAGACTCGCTGCTGACAGTGCGTGGGTGGTGTTCATGCGGCACCTCCTCGGGCAACGCGCCGACCGGACTTGGCGTTCAGGACCTGTGGCTTCCAGCGAGGACAGTATCACTTCCGAAGCGCCAGAATCCGACTGGTCCGCCAGCGACCCGTTCGTGCCGAACCCACTTGTCGTACAGCACCGCCTCGCGGCCGGTCACGGCAGCGAGCGCCGCCGGGAGGACCGCCGACACCGTGACGTCGAGCCGGTTTTCCAGGTGCTCCACGCCAGCCTTCCGCCGCGAGCATCCGCGCGCGAGGGGCCTGCGAATCCGCGAGCACAGTTCGCGTTCGACGCGGCAGCGGTCAGCGAGCCGCGAGCCTGATGCGCACGCGTCCCGGCGAGGCCGATTCGACCCAGAGAAGCACTGCAGTCGCGCCGACCGCAGCGCCGAGCACGCCGCCTACGACCGCGCCGGCGAGGGCTCCGGTCTCACCTGCGATGCGCCCGCCGAGCGCGGCCCCAGTCATCGCGCCGGTGGCGGTGCACCCGACCATCGTCAGCGCGATGTCTCGGAGCCTCGAGTCTGTGATCTGGTCGAGGCAGTCCTTCGCGACCGCGTAGCCCTCGCGACGGAGCAGATGCAGCACTCCTTCGGCGACGTGGTTCGCGAGATCGACCGCGATGTCGCGCCCGGACCTGTGCTGGCGCACGATTCTTGCCGCGACGTCCTCCACTGTACGCCCGCTCATGCTCCTGCTCCTCCGTTCCGCACCGAGTCATCCTCTTCGTCAAAGAACACCGCATCGTCGTCGGAGACGGCCGTGTGCCGCGCTCGCTCGACCTTCTCGAGCGAGTCCGCGCCGCACTCGTCGGCGTCGCATACGACCTTCGTCGTCAGCGCTGCACCGGCGACGCCGCCCACAGTGGTCACGACCGCGGTGCCACCGGCGACCCCGAAGCCACCCGCGGCGAGGCTGCCACCGCCCAACGCTGCGAGGCCTGCGTTCGCCGCGGCAGCGCCAGCGAGGGTGCCGCCGCCCGCCCCGATGCCGATCGCGGACGCCGCAGCACCCACGAGTGGAGCTGCGACCATCGCCACCCCCGCTACGGCGGTCCCGCCGAAAACTACGACGATCCCCTTCTGCCACGCGGGCATCTGCGCCACCCGCTCACACGCCTTCAGTACGAGATGTCTCATGCTTGTTCCTCGACAGGGACACGTCGCAGCGTGCGGCTTGCTGACATGAACCTCGTGGGCTTGACGGAGCCATCGGGCCGGCCGGGGATCTCATGCCGAATCTGCGTCGAGCCCGCTTACTGTTGCGCGCCTGGAAATCGAACGGACATCGACACCGCGTGATCGGGGCGTCCTCTGCGGGGGGCTCTCGGAGGCACTCTGATTTCTACAGCGAGGTGCACGCTGTCCGCGGTTGATTCTCAGCGTGCCCAGAATCTGCGTGTTGGACCGGGGGTTCGCCAATTGTGCGATCGCGACAACCCTCCTCTCGGGGCTCTCCCGACATCCCCGCAGTCGTTCACTAACTCCCAGTCCGCGCAATACCTACGATGCTGCGTTTGAGCCGGCAACCTCTCTCGCTCCGCCATCTCGCGAGTCTCTCGGACGGCCGCCCATAACGCTGCTCGCTCGGCGGGTTCCAATGCGACGCGCTCTTCAGGCAACAGCACCACGAATCCAGACTGGACCCGGCCGAGCCCGAACCGCTCCAGTAACTCGGCGTCCCCCGCGAGCGGCGGCACGTAATGCCGCCCCACGCGCCCGCCTCCGTTCGAAATTCGCGGCCGACCACCTGATGCTTCGCCCCGAGCACGTGAAGGGGACCGGGGTGGAGATCGAGTCGGGAGAGCGCGAGATTGTGGACGTGATGTTCGACCGATTGATCAATCACATGATCCAGCCGCTGTTTGTGCTGCGGCTCGCGCGCTGGTGCGTCGCAACCGGGACGCCGGCAGACATCGACGCGGTGCGAGACTTTCTGACGCTGCGAATCATGGAGCGTTTGGCCGCGAGTCTTGACCGGATCGTGGATCACTACCTCGACGACACGCCGCTCCAAGGCGAGGCCTGGTCCGAAGAGAACATCGAGCGGGCCCGGCGGGAAATCGGACGCCTCGCGCGCATCCTCGCCGCGCCGCAGTATGTCGGGCGATACGACGGGGACGTAGACACGGATGACCGCGAGATGCGCCGCGAGAATTTCAACCGCCCCTACGCCCCCGTGGTGCTGCTGGTGAGCGCCGTCGGAGAGGAGGGCATCGACCTGCAACAACACACTCGCTACGTCTTGCACTACGACGTCGAGTGGAACCCTGCGAAGATGGAGCAGCGCGAAGGTCGCGTCGATCGCGAGGGTCGGCGCACGAGCGACGACGGCGCGGTGCGGGTGAATTTCTTTCTCCTGAAGGACACGTACGAAGAGCGAATCTTTCACACGGTGATGCAGCGGGATGCATGGTTTCAGATCATGATCGGGTCCAAGCGGGACGAGCTGGCGAAGGACATGCGCGTCGAGGGTGCCGAGTCCGACGGGGCGACCGAAATCGTGGTCACCGATGACCGAAGCCAACTCACCAGCGAAGAGCGGGCTGCGGTGATGCTGGACTTGCGGCCGTAGCGCTCGGCGGGGCGAGCCGAGGGGGAGACCTCCTCGACTATTCCGGGCTAGCCACGTCGCTGTCATTAGGGTCGGGCACCTGCGAGAACCCGTCATCTGTCTTGGGCTCGAGAGCTTGCTCGTGACGCATCCGCTGAAATGCTTGCTCGGCCCTACTCCCGACATCCTCGTGGGTTGCGGCATCGAGATGCTCCTCTGCGAGTTGCTGCCCGACGCGCACCTGGGCGCGTACTCGGTCCATCCACCGCGCATCGTCGCCCACGGCACGAAGAGCATCCGCATGGCTTCGACGCCACGCGACATGTTCGAGCTCGAGGCGTGCCACGCGGAGCGCGTGCATCCGCTGTCTGAGATGCTCGATGCTGTGCTCGAGGATCGCGAGCCGCTCGAGGTAGACGATCACCTCGGCAAACTGTGCGCGATTGCGCAGTAGGTGCTCGTAGCTAGCGATGGAGCGCGGCACCTGCGGCGCCAAACGCGCGAGCGCATGGAGCGTCGAATCCCGTTCGACGGTCCAGCCTGCCAGCAAGGGCTCGATCTGCGTCCGGCGCGCGTCGAGTCTCGCGATCGTTCGTGGCGCCTGCGCGCTCGGATCCTGTGCGCTCTCGGCCTCGTCTGAATCCGCGGAGAGACCCCGCCCGCTCTCGGACCTGCCCCCGGTTGTGACGACTGCGCGTGTAGCGTTTCGTGCCTCCAACGTGTGCTCGTGCCAGCATGTCCCGAAGCATGCAGCTGCGACGAGCGCGAGCACCGCGCCGAGGCCGCTACCCTCGGACAGCGCCAGCAAAACGAGCAGCGCGAAGACGATTGTGACTCCGCCGAGCGCCAGGCTGGTCCCGTCCCAGGCACAGCCCGAGAGGACAAACACAGGGGCGGAGAGCGCGAGCACTCTGAGTCGGTTCATTGCGAGGACCTCTCCACCAAGACGTCCTGCGCGCTCTGGCGCTGACGAAGGTCGGCGCGAAGCTGATCGAGCTCGTCCGCGAACGTGGCGCGGGACACTAGGCGGCCAGACACGTAGCAACGGCCATCAGGGCTCGCCCAGTCCTGCGCGCACAGGCTCTCGAGCGACTCGCGGCGCTCGATCCGCTCTCGCAGCGTGGCGATCTCGAGCGTGAGTCGTTCCTGGCGAACGAACGCGAGCGCCCGTTCGGCCGCGGGCGCGGCTGATGCTGCGCAAGGGCCGTTCAGCTCTCTCGAGCGAGCGAACGCAGGGTGAGCAACGGCGCGGGCCTCGATCGAGCGACGGTCTTCATAGCGCCACGCGTTCAGGGCGAGCAGCCACACGCCCACGGTTGCAAACACGAGCACAACGCAGAGGGTGGCGGGATGCGCGAGCGCTGATCGAGCCGAGGATCTTGAGCGCGGGCTCGACGCGACGCAAGCAAGAGGGCCATCGGGGGCCTCCGCCGCAAGGATCGCGGGGTCGGCGCGATAGACGACATTCCGAAGCTCTGTCGTCGCAGAAAGGTCGATTTCGACGGTTCCCTCGCGTGCCGCCCGGTCGAGCAGCTTCGTGGCGGATGCGACCGATACCCGAAGGTATCGCGCGAGCTCGGGCGCGGTCACTCCTACCGTTGGCGAGGTGCGTGCAGCGGCACGAAGCAGCACGGAGTCAGGGTCAGAATGTTTCATGGGCGGCGCAACTCCTTTCCGGTCATAAACGACTGCAAGGGGCCCGTGCTGACACGGTCGCGAGCTGAATGCGCCAGAGGTCCTTCGCGCGGCGACGCCAGTACCCCTCCGGACAGCGCATCGTTGTTGGCGCGCACGTCAGCAAGCCAGGACCGTCCTCGTCTGGTGCAAGAGAGAGGATCGAGCATGGCGAACCGCGATGACGGAGAGAAGAACGGCGCTCGCGCCGAGGCTCTTGGCGCGATGTGCACGAAAGCGAGGGAGTCTCATGTAACCCCTCCGTCGACGCGGGATGCCGCAGGCGCCTGCGGGTAACACCGCACACAGCCCTCGTCGCTCCCCTCGTCGCTCCCATCGTCGAGCGGCGATCTCTGCTTGTTCCGCAGCGCGGGGGGTGGTCCCGGAGAATCGTGAACGCGCCGTGCGACGCGTCGACTCGCGATCCGCGATTCTATCGCAATCACGCCCACCCTTGATCGCTCAGTACACCCAAGCCCGAAGCGCGCGCTCGACGCCCTCGCGATCGGTCGACAGCCGCCGCGCGCTCCACGATCTTCGCGCCCGCTCGTCTGCATCCCCGCGCAGCACCCTGAAGCCGACAGCTTGCAACGCGACTCGCCCGATGGGCCCGGGTGTCTCGGCCACGCGAAGACACCGCGCGAGGTCCGCTCGTCCGCCCGCCTCGTCGCCGCGCTCGAAGCGCGCGATGCACCGCGTCGCCAGCGCTCCGATGTTCGGGTAGCTCGCGTCGCCGAACTCCTCGCGAATCACCCTGGTGAGCGACACTTCGGCCTCTTCGAACAGCCGCAGCTCGAGCTGGCAGCGACCGAGCTCGAGTACCGCGAATCGCGCGGTTTCTTCCGCGTACGCTGTGCTGCTTCGTCGTAAACACTGCGCGAGCGCGTCCGTGGCGACCGCCATGGCCCGTTGCGCGTTACCTGCGCGGCGCAGGCTCGTCGCCAGGTAACACATCGTCTGCGCGATCTGTGGCTGCTCGACCTCGCTCCACCGCGCGATCGCCTCGCGAAACAACGACTCGGCGCGCTCGGGAGTCCCCGTGTGCGTGTGGGCTCTCCCCAGTGTGCCGAGCGCACGGGCGATGATCGCGCGGTCTCCGCACGCGCGGGCGCGTTCGAGCGTCTGTTCGGCGACAGCGACGCACGTGTCCGGGGCGGCGTCGATCGCGGCGGACGCTCGGCTCACGGCCATCGCCGCGACCACGCGCGGGTCGTAGCGCGATGTGTCCTCTTCGATTTCGTTCGCGTCGACCTCGTCCGATCGCCCGGCGTGCACGCGAAACAGCGCCGCCCAGGCTCTGGCGCGCATGGCACGGTCGCGCTGGCCGTCCGCAAGGAGCACCAGGCTCGCGTCGGTCGCCTCGTCCGCGAGCGCTCCCCAGTCCTCGGGACTGTGCGGCTGCTTCGATTGGCGCTCGAGCTGGGACTCGACGATCTCTGCGGTTTCGACGGACGAAGCCGCAAGTGCATCGACCGAGAGCCCGAAGCGCTCGATCGCCTCGGCGAGTGTTCGCGCGCGAACCACCGTAAATCCTGCGGGAAGATCTGTGATCGCTGCGGCGTCTTCTGCGACGATCAGCGTGTCGATCAGCGGCCACTCTTCGCGCAACGCCGCGATCTTCTCGGCGACGAACGCGACGGAGCCGAGCGTTCCGTCGCGGGAAACGCGCGCTGTCGCGGCCACCGTAGGGCGCGCGGGCGTTCGCGTCGCACGCGAGAGCTCGGCGATCGCAATGGACAATCCTAGCGATTCTTCGTCGATCCGCTCCGACGACGACAGCCCGAACACCGCGGGGAGGGCCGGTCGTTCGATGCCCTCGGGCCACGCTCGCCCACGCTGGTAAACGAGGTCGAGCACCGCGCGCTGCGCCTGACGGATTTGCATGAGCGCGCGTTCGCCGAACGCCTTGGTTGCGTCAGCGCTCGTCGTCATCGCGAAGCGAAGCGCTCGGCCGCGGCCGCTGGTGTCCTCGCGCACGAGCAGCAGTGACTCTCCCGCTGCGGGCGGCTCGATCGACGGCGGGTCGAGCGCCACCACACGTGCGATGCGCGCCGCGAGTCCAGGGCTCAACCACCGCGGACGATGGGCGAGAAGAAGCTCGAGCGCGTCGAGTTCGTCCATCGCCGCGAGGCCCGAGACGCGGCCGGTCTCGAGCGCTGCGAGAGCGCGTTCGACGGAAGCGCGATCGAGCATGGTCACTCTTCGAGCGCCGGCCCGATGACGATCGTGCAGCGAAATGACTCGCCGTTCGCAGAGGTTACGACGAGTTCGACTGGCCCGTGGGGGGCGTCGAGGTCGACGCTCCACAGGTCGCGCGCATCGGGTTCGCTCGTGGTTCGGTCGCCGAATTGGACCGATCTCACCGCGCTACGCTCGGCGCGAACGCGCAGGGTCGTCTTCGCAGCGGTGACGATCAAGCGACCGACCGCGCGAGTATCACCGAGTTGGCCGAGGTCGATCGTGCGCGTCTGCGTTGCGTCATGAATGGTGCCAGTCGCAGCCGCGAGAGAGGCCTTGGGTCGGGCGGCCCACTCGATCTGCGCGAGTCGCTTTTGCGCGCGGCTCCACCGCAGCGCGTTGAGCGAGAGAGGGACGCGCTCTGCGTCGAGCGCCTCGAGGAGGGCGGTCGCTTCGAGCGTGGCTTCGTCGTCCTTTGCCCACGCTTCGATTCTGTGTGCGCCGACTCCCTGCGTCGCCCAGTGGGTCAGCTGCTCGCTCGTCGGACGAAAGGTCTCCGCGTGCAGCGTGACCTCCGGTCGATCGACGACGGCGTCGCGATGTGGATAGCGCGCAAGCCACCCGTCGCCGGCTTGAAAGCTCATCCGCTCGGCGATGAGCTGCTCGACGCGGTTGCGTGCGAGATGTTTGGACGCTTGCTCGTCGAACCGCGCGAGCGCCTGGGCGAGCGAGTAGATCGGGTCGAACTCGTCGGACACGAGCCCGTGCACGAGCGCGATGCGACGAAGGCCGACCAGCACGCTCTCGAGTTGATCGCGCGCGCGAAGAACGAACTCGACCGTGGGGTCGTCGAACGGGTCCACCGACGATGGAGCAGGCTCGACGTCGTGCTCTGCTTCTTCTGCGAGGGCGCGAAGGGTCTCGAGATTCGCGCTGTGCAGTCGCTTGCGAAGCGCCGTTGGGACGGTGATCCCGGCGCGCAGCGCGTCGCCGTACTGCTGCACCAAGAGGCTCGCCCCTGGCGCGGTCATCGCGATATCGCTCGCGGCGAGCTCGTCGAGGGTAGAGCGGAGATGATCGTGAAGAGAGATGCTCATCGGTTCGGGACCTGTTGTTGTTGCCACCAGGAACGAGCCACGAGAACCGTCGCTGACATCGAATCGTCTCGAGGAACGTCGAGCAGCTGTCGAGCCGCCGCCGTTGGCGACCGTGGAATTCTTCGCATCGTGGTCCGCCACCGCAGCGTTCGACTCCGGACGTAGAAGTCCACGCGAACTCCATCGGCGCGGCTCACTTTTGCGACGACATCGGTGTACGACGAGTTGATGCGCACTCCGACGGCGAGCACGGCGAGGCCGTCGAGCGTTCCGGCGGGAGTGGCAGCGCGGGCAATGGCGGCGAAGGCCTTTGCACGCGGGACTACGACGCCATCGCTCACGGACGCGAGCAGCTCGTCGACGAGCGCGGCGTATCGATCGCTGAGCGCGCTGAGCTGTTGACGACAGCCGAGAACCAGCACGGATGGGCAGACGCCGAAGCACGGGAGGGGCTGCTCGAGTTGCGCTTCGCCGCTCACAGGATCGCAAATCGACGGGACGCCGCACGCTCCTCCTCGCGCATTGCTGTCTTGCACAAACGTCACGAACGCGTCGCGCTCGGATGCCTTCACGACCGGAGGATCGAGACGGTCGAAGCCTTCGGCGTTCCACTGCGTGGGGGACTCGAGGGCGCCGAGCGGGTGCTTGACGATGTGACCGACCCACGGCCGGACGTTTAGGACCAGCGGCGACGCGACGAGCGTTGGATTCGTGGGCAGGCGAAACTCTCTCGAAGGAACGGTCACGCTCATGGCTGCGCCTCGCTTCCGACTGCGAAGCGTATCTTCTCCCACGCTCGCTGCATGGCTTTGTCGACGAGGGCTTTGGCGACCCGTTGCTGCTCGGCGATCTCCTGGTGGGTGCTGCCCGTGAGCACCAGCTCGAGCCACGAGAGATCTCGCGCAGAGAGCAGCGGACGGACGTGCTTCATGAGCGCATGTGCGTCGATCCGGCGCTCGGCGCTCGCGTGGTCCCCTTCGCTGCTTAGTGCGTCCCACCCGGACGGCCCTTCATCCAAGTCCGCGCTTCGCTCGCGAACCGCGTCGCGTCGCGTCTTGTGCGCGCTGGATTTCACAGTGTCGATCGCGAGTCGAGTCAGCACTGAGACAAACAGCGCCAACGACCACGAGTCCTCGGGATAGCTCTGCAACAGCCGCACGAACGCGTCGTGTACGAGCTCTCGCCGCTCGTCCTCGGGGATCTCTCGAAACCGTGCGAGCGCGCGGAACCCGGATCGCAACGCGAGCGCGAGCAACGCTCGCTCTGCGTCGATGCGCGCGGCTCGCCCTTGCGCCTCGCGCCAACGCTCGATGGCTTGCGCCCACTGGTCGTTCATTGGCCGCTCGATCGTACCTGTCCCTGGCTGCGGCGGTATCGTCAATTCGTCCATGGGGGTGGATCGAGTGAACACTGACGCGCAGCTTGAGCTGCGCCTGGTCGGAGACATCCGCGGGACGTTTCGCGTGGCGCGCTACCAGCGCGGGTATCGCTGGGGACTCGTCGAAGCCGAACGGCGCACCGGATGCTGCGCGACATGCTGCGCGACATGCTGCAGCGCGAACGGGTTGGATCTGCCCCAGTGTTGCCGCGTCGTCGCTCATCGTTCGCGACGAGCGCGAGCGAGGGCTCTGCTCAGTCGCCAGAGGACTTCTTGATGCGCGCGTGCAGCCCGTCGAGCGCGTCGCGCGCGGACTCGAGCGATGTCAAGAGCGCCTCGCGCTTGTCGTGGGTGAGCTTCTTCGCCGCCGACTCGAGCAGTCGTCCGAAGCCTTTGCTGCCAGTGCGATCGCTGAGTCGATCGAGCAGCCCCACCAGCGCTGGAACGCTCACGCGCACGACGGGCGTTTCGCCCTCTTCTGCGAGCACGTTGCGCACGTACGCGTCGACTGCGCGGGTGTCGAGGTTGGCCGACAGCACGTGGCTGGCCGCCTTGCGTAAGAGCTTTTCGTCCGCGAGCCGCAGCAGTCGCCATTTGCGGCCGTAATCGAGCGCCCTCCACGCGTCGCTGTTAAGACGCTTGTCGTAGGCGGCGGTGAGCAGCGCTCGCTCGAGCTCTTCGTGGCGCACGCGTACCTTGGCGCTGTCGGCGAGCGCAAACAGCGCGCTCCACAGCGGGTTGTCGTCGCGATGCTCGATCGCCGAGCGCGTGTCCTCGCCGAACACGTTGGTGAACAACCACTGGCCAAACTCGACCCACTGCGAATCGATCGCAGCTTGCACGCCCTTGGAGCGGCTGATCGCCTCGGTGAGCACCGCGCGCTCTTCCGTGGACAGAGCTCGCGGGGCCATGTCCCGATCGAGCGCGGAGGTCTTGCTCGTGACTGGCGTTGCGGTCTTGGACGAAATCGCAGGCGTCTTTTGAGAGGTCACCATCGGAAGCGAGAGCATCGCTCAGGTTGCACCGCAGGAAAACAGCGCCGTGACGGGCGAACATGACGCGACGCGTTGCGAAGTCCTTACAGCGCTGTAAGAGATTGACCAGCGTGGGAATGCGGTGGACGAGCGACCGCGTCATGACAATTGGGACGCGAAGGGGATGGCGAGGTGCGCTCGTCCCGAGGAGCGCCGTAGGCAGAACCCCAGATTCAGAACGGAATGTCTGGGTCGGTCGTTGACGCTAGGACGCGATCGTCGGGTTGCGGGTCGTCGATTTCGGTGAGCGACGCGAGAAACGAATCGAACAGCTCGCTCGCGTACATCCTCCGAGGCGACGCGATCGCGGCAAGTGACGTTTGGGGCAGATGCGCTGCGTCTCGTCTGTCAACGGGTGATGTCGACGGCGCGGCGATCAACCAATCGTCGTTGTTGGCGTCAGCAAGCGTGGGGCACGCTCGTCTCCCCATCGAACCCGCACCAAGGAGTGCTCTCGATGTCCTGGAACCCAGAACAAGTGCGTTCGCGCGTTCGCGAAGCAATCAAGGCCACCAACTCTATTGAGGTCGTCAACCTCACCCGCGAGATCGACCTCGCCAACGCGCAGCTGCCGCTGTCCAAGGCATATCGCGTGGACGGGGTGCACGCGTACCTGGACATCGTCAACGCGGATGAGTTGCTCGAATCGACCGAAACCGAGAGCGAACGGTCGCACAAGCGATTCGTACGCTATCTGAACATTCTCAGCCGGGTTCTGCACGCCACCGTGCTGACCAAGACCGACGTTTTCAAGATCGACCAGCAGAATCACCGACTGCACTTGCTGCAGTTCAAGCCATACGACGACGAGCGCAAGCGCATCGCGTGCATGGTGTCGGTGATGCGCGCGCTGCACACCCTGCTCGCGAAGGTCGACGCGCTTCATGGCGAGTTCTCTGACGCGAAGGTGTGCGTCGGCGTCGAGTCCGGTGTCGCCCTCGCCGTCACCAACGGAACCCGGGGCGACCGCGAGCTGCTCTTTCTCGGACCTCCAGCGAACCACGCGGCGAAGCTGCTCTGCGACCGCTCTGGGATCTTCCTGGGCGACAGGGCGCGATCTGTGCTCGGCAACGACTTTAGGGGGAGCGAGAGCGACCCTCTGACAACCGCTCAGCTGGATGCGCTCGATGCGCAAGCTGGGCTCGGGCTCGACGTCGATCGGTTGCTCGCGCAATGGAAGGAAGAACTCTCGCGCACGGCGCTCAGCGACGTTCAGTTCGTGCGACCGACGCCTCCGCTTTCGGCGTTGGACGTCGTCACGTTGACCCCAGCAAACTCGCGGCGGTTCGAAGGCGTGGCGTTCATGGCGGACATCGACGGCTTCACCAAGTTCGTCGCGAAGCGCATCGCGGACAAGCGCGGCGAAGCCGAGGCCGTCCAGGTGTTGCACGTGATCCGCAAGGAGCTTCGCGACGTGCTCAACGACGCGGGCGGCCGCAAGGTTCGCTACATCGGCGATTGCCTCCAGGGCGCCGCGTTCGAGGGATCGAAGGCGACCGACGAGGAGGCGTCCGTGAACGCGGCGATGGACATCGCATCGCGGATGCGGTCTTCGTTTGCGATCATTCACGAAGAGCTCGCTGCGTCAAAGGAGCTTGGGCTCGCGATCGGCGTCGAGTACGGCCCGCTCTTGATCACGCGCGTCGGGGTGAAGACCAACCGCGATCGCGTGATCGCAGGCCGAGCGCTGATGAAGGCCGAAGAGGTCCAACGCGCGTGCGGCGGTCGCGACACGGGATTCGGGCCGGTGTTTCGGCGCAAGGGTGACGCCGTCGCGAAGCGGATCTTCGAGAGCGACGGCGAGAGGCTCGTGAAGTGCGACGGCGTGAAGCTCGTGGGGCTCGATGTGAACAAGCTCGACGCGCTGCGACGGGACGCGCGCGTTCGGAGCGGCGGTGGCGGGTCGCCTCCGTCGTCGGGCTCGTTGCCTGTCAAGCCTCACCAGCGCTGAGCCGAACGATGAACCCCATCGAATGGATCAAGCAAGCTGCGGCTGGGATCGAACGCGTTGCACTGCGGGCGACGAGCGCGAGGCCTCGTTCGTTAGGGGCCGACGTGGTGATCGTGCGGCCCGACCAGAGCGAGGTTCGATTTTGTCTCGAGGTGGTCGAGCATGAGGGTGCGGTGCGGGTCCGCGAACGTGAACGCAGACTGCTCCCGACCTACTGTCCCGAGCGGCACATCAACGCGGACGGCTGGTTCTGTCTCGGCTACCAAGAGGCGTTCTTGCGCCCGACCACCATCGAGCGCGCGACAGAGTGGTGGCAGCGCGTGCGTGGCTACCTGATTGATCAGCTCGACGCGGCGCTGCTCAGTCGCTGGCCCGGTGGCGTCGAGTGGAAGCACGGTGATGCCGCTCGGTGGCAGAAGAAGCTCGAACGCGCCTGCGCGGACACGCCCGGGCTGTTGTCCGCGGTTCGCGCGCTCGCTCGTCACGGGCGGCGTTCGATGACTTGGGATGACCCGTGCCCCTGCGGAAGCGGGCGCGCGTTGATCCGGTGCCACGGCGTGCGTGTCACGGAGTTGCTCGGGTGGGCGCGCGCCGAGCTCGATGCAGAGCGCGAGTTCTGGGAGAGCGCGAGGGCGAGCGGGGGCACGTGCTGCCAAACGATGAACGGCTGTCTGTTGAAGAAGGAAGGTTGAGTGATGGACGAGGCGAAGGTGAAGAAGTTGCGCGAGCAGTTCGAAAGAGACCAGCATCGCGCAGTGAGAAAAGCGCTCGACGGATGCCCCGTCGTTTCGCGGGTGAGCGCAGGACGGGAGGCCGTGGTGTCTCGGCTCGTTGCGGACGGCGCGCTCGAGGTGCACGGCTCCGCGGTGACGCTCTGCGCGCAGGGAGATCCGTCGGACTGCGTGTACTTCGTGCTCGCGGGGCAGGTCGGGATCTTCAACAACGGCTCGGTGATCGCGCGGCGCGAGCCGGTCGAGCTCGTCGGAGAGATGTCGTTGCTGGCCCACTCGCCCAAGCGATCCGCCACAATGAAGACGCTCGAACCGACGGCGGTGTGGAAGCTGGCGGGCCCAACGTTCGAGACGATCGCGGACGAACATCCTGCCCTGTGGCGCGGGGTGGGGCTGCGCTTGAGCGAGCGGCTCCGTGAGCGCGATTGGATGGTGCCGAGCGAAAACGCCACGCCCAAGGTGTTTTTCGGCTCGTCGGGAGAGTACGCCGCCGCGCTCGATCCGCTCTCCAACGCGATGCGTTCTGCGGGCGCAGTGTTCGATCACATCGACTGGCGAACCGCCTTTCGCGGGGGAGATCTCACGCTCGAGCGGCTCGTTGACGTCGCCGCGGACGTGGACTTCGCGGTGTTGATCCTCTCGCCCGATGATGTGCTTCGTTCGCGAAAGAAGCAGTCTGCCGCGCCGAGGGACAACGTCGTCTTCGAAGCGGGGTTGTTCATGGGCAACGTCGGCCGCGAGCGCGTATTGCCGCTCGTTCCCGCGAACCTGAAGCCCAAGCTCCCTTCCGATTGGCAATCGTGGAACTGGATCGAGTTCGACACGACGCGCGAGGGCGACCCGGCGGCGGCCAGCAAGATCGCTGAGCGTATTCGATCGCTCGGCGTTCGACCGCGCTTTCCGAAGGATAAGCCCGCGCGCTTGAAGAAAACCTGACCCCTCTCGGCGGCGACCCGCTACCCTCCGAGCGATTCTCACCATGACCAAGAAAAGCACCAAGGTGGCCGAGGCATCGCTGCCCGGGTACGCGGCAGAAATGCCCAAACGCGGGCGCAAACCCGCTGCCGCCCCGAGCGGCGCACTCATCGGCATCGAAGAGACCCTGTGGCTCGCGGCGGACAAGCTGCGTGGGAGCATGGATCCGGGCGAGTACAAGCACGTCGTGCTCGGTCTGCTGTTTCTCAAGTACGTCTCGGACGCGTTCGACGAGCGGCGCGCGGCGATCGAGGCCGAGGGCGGCGACGTCGACGACCGCGACGAGTACACCGCCGAAGAGGTCTTCTTCGTGCCTGAAAAGGCCCGGTGGAAGGAGCTGCAGAAGCACGCGCGGCAGCCGGACATCGGGACGCGCGTGGACGCGGCGATGGAGGCGATCGAGAAGGACAACGCGGTCTTGCGCGGGGTGCTTCCGAAGGACTACGCGCGGCCGCAGCTCGACAAGCGCAGGCTCGGCGAGCTCGTGGACCTCTTCGCCTCGGTGACGCTCTACGACAAGAACGCGCGGGCGAAGGACCTGCTCGGTCGTGTGTACGAATACTTTCTCAAGATGTTCGCGAGCGCCGAGGGGCGCTTGGGCGGGGACTTCTACACGCCGCAGTCCGTGGTGCGCACGCTGGTCGAGCTCATCGAGCCCACCAAGGGGCGCGTGTTCGACCCGTGCTGCGGCTCGGGTGGAATGTTCGTGCAGAGCGAGCGCTTCGTCGAAGCGCACGGCGGCCGCCGCACGGACATCTCGATCTACGGCCAAGAGTGGAACGCCACCACCTGGCGCCTCGCCAAGATGAACCTCGCCATCCGCGGGATCTCTGCGAACCTGGGCCCGCGCTGGGGAGACTCGTTTCACGACGACCAGCACGCGGACCTGCGCGCGGACTACGTCCTGGCCAACCCGCCGTTCAACATCAGCGACTGGGGCGGCGAGCGCCTCGCGTCGGACGCGCGGTGGAAGTACGGCGTTCCGCCGGCGGGCAACGCCAACTATGCCTGGCTGCAGCACATCCTCGCGCGGCTGAGCGATCGTGGCGTCGCGGGCGTCGTGCTTGCGAACGGCTCGATGTCCTCGCAGCAGAACAACGAGGGCGCGATCCGCAAGAGCATGATCGAGGCCGACGTCGTCGACTGCATGGTGGCCCTCCCGGGCCAGCTCTTCTACGCAACGCCAATCCCAGTGTGCCTCTGGATCCTCGCGAAGAACAAGCGCGCGAAGGGGCTGAGGGCGCGCGCGGGCGAAGTGCTCTTCATCGACGCGCGCAAGATGGGGCGGCTCGTAGATCGGACGCACCGAGAGCTCACCGAAGACGACGTCGCGAAGATCGCGCGGGCGTACCACGCGTGGCGCGGAGAGAAGGACGCCGGGGAGTTTCGAGACGAGCCGGGCTTCTGCAAGAGCGCCACGCGCGAAGAAATCGCAAAGCACGAGTGCGTGCTCACGCCAGGGCGCTACGTCGGGGCCGAGGAAGTGGAGGACGATGGGGAACCGTTCGAGGCGAAGATGAAGCGGCTGGTCGGGACGCTGGAGACGCAGTTCGAAGAGGGCGAGCGGCTGCAGAAGGTGATTCGGAAGAACCTAAGGGGGCTTGGGTATGGTCGGTAGCAATCGCTGGCCAATTCGTCGGTTGCAAGACTGCGCCGTCTGGTATTCAGGCGGCACACCGAACAAGGCAACGCCGCACTACTGGGGCGGCACTATCCCGTGGATTAGCGCCAAAAGTATCACCGGCTTCTTCATCTCGGACTCCGAAGACCGCGTCACAGAGGACGGCGCGCGCAATGGGACGCGCCTGGTGCCAGCAAACACGATCCTCTTCATCGTTCGAGGCATGAGTCTGAAGAGCGAGTTCCGCATGGGTATCACGACTCGTCCGGTCACGTTCAACCAGGACCTCAAGGCGCTCGTGCCTGTTGACGGCGTCAATCCTGACTTTTTGGCGTATGCCATCAAAGCACGGACCGAAGAGATTCTCGGTCTAGTTGGCGAGGCGGGGCACGGCACCGGCGTCCTGCCGACGGATCGCATTCAGTCCATTGAGATTCCTATCCCGTCGCTGCCCGAGCAACGCGCGATCGCGCACATCCTCGGGGCGCTCGATGACAAGATCGAGCTGAACCGGAAGACGAACGAGACGCTCGAGGCGATGGCCCGGGCGCTGTTCGAGAGCTGGTTCGTGAACTTCGACCCGGTGCGCGCGAAGGCCGCGGGACGCGCGCCCGCGGGGATGGACGAGGCGACGGCGAAGCTGTTTCCGAGCGAGTTCGAGAAGAGCGAGCTGGGGGACGTGCCGAAGGGGTGGCGATACTCGCCAGCGCTTGGGCTATTCGAATTGGTGTCCGGAGGGACGCCAAAGACGGAGGTCGCAGAATACTGGGGAGGTTCGATTTTTTGGGCGTCTGCAAAGGACGTTTCGCAAGGCAGCTCGTCGCTCTTTCTGATGGAATCCGAGCGCACGATTACCGAGCATGGTTTGGCCTCTTCGGCGGCGAAGTTGATCCCTGCGGGCTCTGTCGTTGTCGTTGCAAGAGGAGCGACATGTGGAAGGCATGTCGTTCTCGGCGCGGAGATGGCGATCAACCAGACTTGCTATGCGCTCGTCGCTCACGAGCAAACCGATCGATGGTACGTTGCGTTTATCGCAGAAACTTTGCTGGCTCGCCTAGTGCAACAGGCACATGGAAGCGTATTCGACACAATAACGAGACGTACGTTCGAAACAGCTCTCACCGTGCATCCAACAAGTGCTGTACGTGGTGCGTTCACACGTGAAGTTGCTCCTTGGATCGAGCTCGTCCATTTGAAGCAGCGACAATCCCGCACCCTCGCCGCCCTGCGCGACACGCTCTTGCCCAAGCTGCTCTCGGGCGAGCTCGCGATCCGGGACGCGGAGACCTTCGTCGGCCGCGCGGTGTGACGCGCCCTCGCGGTTGAAGCCCAAGCGAAGAGCGGCCCCGTGCGCGTCTCGGGTCATGATCGTTGCGCGCGACGTAGGTTGACTCGAACACTCGCAAGACGAACAGCACGACGAACTGCGCGAAGGACCTCGAGCTCCGTCGCATCGCAGGATTCACAGCCTAACCGTGCTGGGCCACGCTGCGCTTCCCGCTGGACATACCCCGTCCATCGCGTGTCAGCATCGGTCTGACCTGCTCGTCACTGTACGCGAATGTTGAGCCCAACTCCCAGGGGAGGTACCCGATCATGACCCTCGCCACCGAACGCGACTACGAAGACGCTGCGCTGCAGCACCTCGCCGACCTCGGCTACGCGCGGCACTACGAGCTGCCCGGAGCCGCCGTCGACCTGCGCTTCGAGCCTGTGCTCGAAGCGGACGCCCGCAAGGTGATCGAGCGCCTCAATCCCGAGCTCAATTCGGACGCCGTGGACCGCGCGCTCAAGAGAGTCACCGTCCTCGACGGCCGAGAGCTGCTCGAGGACAACCGCGCGTTTCACCGGATGTTGACCGAGGGCGTCGAGCTCGAAGTGCTCCGCGACGGCGCGGTGCGAGGCGTTCGCGCGAGGCTCGTGGACTTCAACGACCCCGACAAGAACGACTGGCTCGTCGCGCGCCAGGTGCGTGTCCCCACGCGGTCAGGCTTCGTGGTGCTCGATCTGGTCGTGTACCTCAACGGCTTCGCGATCGCGGCCTTCGAGCTCAAGAGCCCCTCGCGTGAGAGCGCGACCACGCGTGACGCGTACGTTCAGCTCGAGAACTACCAGCGAGAAGTCCCTGCGTTCTTTCTCTGCAACGAGCTGTTGGTGATCGCGGACGGAGCCAACGCGCTGCTCGGGGTGCTCGGTGCGCCCGAGTCGCGGTTTCTTCCCTGGCGTGTGGTGTCGGACGAAGGCGTCGAGCCGACCGAGTCCGATCCGCTCCAAGTGCTCATCCAGGGTGTGTTCGACCGGCGTCGTCTGCTTGAGATTTTGCAGGGCTTCGTGACGTTCGAGTCTGCCTCGAAGGGTTGGGTGAAGAAGGTCGCGGGCTATCACCAGTTTCACGCCGTGCGACGCGCGGTAAAGAGCGCGGTGGCAGCCACGCGTCCCGAGGGCGATCGCAAGATCGGCGTCGTCTGGCACACCCAGGGCTCCGGAAAGTCCCTCACGATGGTCTTCTTCGCCGCGCGCCTCGCGGTGGAGCAAGCCCTCGAGAACCCCACGCTCGTGGTCATCACCGACCGCAACGACCTAGACAACCAGCTCTTCGACACGTTTTCGAAGAACCAGACGCTCCTTCGTCAGCCGCCGGTGCAAGCGGAGTCGCGCGCCGAGCTCCGAACGATGCTCGAGACCCGCGCGTCGGGCGGCGTGATCTTCACGACGCTGCAGAAGTTTGCGCCGATCGAGGGCGAGAAGAACCCCGCGCTCTCCCTGCGCTCGAACATCATCGTCGTGGCGGACGAAGCGCACCGATCGCAGTACGGCTTCGCGAGCAAGCTCGACGCTGTCACGGGAAAGCGCACCTACGGCCTCGCGCATCAGCTTCGTCTCGCCCTGCCTCACGCGTCGTTCGTGGGCTTCACCGGGACGCCCATCGAGCGCGACGATCGCTCGACCGAAGAGGTCTTCGGGCCGCTCGTCTCGCGGTACGACATCGAGCGCGCGGTTCGCGACGGGGCGACGGTCCCGATCTACTACGAGAACCGAGCGGCAAAAGTGTACCTCGACGCGTCGCGGGCTCCGGTGCTCGACGACGAGTTCGAAGAGGTGACCGAGGGTGTCGAGGTCGAGGCGCGAGAGAGCCTCAAGACCGAGTGGAGCGCGCTCGAAGCGATCGTCGGCGCGCCCGACCGACTTCGCCGCGTCGCGCAGGACATCGTCGCGCACCTCGAGCGACGACAAGAGACCCTCCGCGGCAAGTCCATGATCGTGTGCATGTCCCGCATGATCGCCGCGCGGCTCTACGAAGAGCTTCGCGCGCTGCGCCCGGCGTGGCACGACGACGATCCCGCGCATGGCGCGATGAAGGTCATCGTGACCGGCTCGGCGAGCGACGAGGCTCCGCTGCGCCAGCACGTTACCAGCAAGGGCCAGCGCGAAGAGCTCGCGCGGCGCTTCAAGGACCCGAGCGACCCGCTGCAGCTCGTGCTCGTGCGCGACATGTGGCTCACGGGCTTCGACGCGCCGTGCATGCACACGCTCTACGTGGACAAGCCCATGCAGGGGCACAACCTCATGCAGGCGATCGCGCGGGTGAACCGAGTCTTCGCAGACAAGCCGGGCGGGCTCGTCGTGGACTACATCGGCATCGCGCCGTTGCTGCGCAAAGCAATGGGAACTTATTCGAACGCTGGCGGCCGCGGGGACCTGACGCGCGATCAGTCCAAGGCCGTCGAGCTCTTGCACGAATCCGTCGAGATCTGTGAAGCCGCTCTCGAGGGATGCGACTACCGAGGCGTGTTCAGCGCAGACCCACGTGAGCGCTTGGCAGTGCTCGCGCGATGCAAAGAGTTTCTACTCAGCAAGCGTCTGGACGAGCTCGCGTCCTCTGCGGGCGGGCTGCGATCGACGAAGCGCGCGAAGGGCCCGTACGAGCGCTTCATGGAGGCTGCGTCTGTCGCGACGAAGGCGTTCGCGATGGCGATCCCCGACGCAGCCTGCGACGAACTGCGAGACACGGTGGCCTTCTTTCAGGCGCTGCGTGTCTCGTTGGTCAAGCTCAATGCGACGGCACCCGGCGCCCTCACGCGGCGAGACATCGACGCAGCGTTGCGAGCGATCGTGGCCAATTCGTTGGTCTCCGACGAGGTCGTGGACGTGTTCGACGCGGCGGGCATGGCGAGGCCGGACATCAGCGTGTTGTCGACAGAGTTTCTCGCGGACATCAACACGCTGCCCGAAAAGAACATCGCGATCGCCCTGTTGCAGCGGCTGCTCGAAGAACAAGTGCGCACGCGGTCGAAGCACAATGTCGTTCAGGGCAAGCGCTTCTCGGAGCTGTTGCAGCAGGCAATCCAGCGCTATCAGAACCGCGCTCTCGACACAGCGCAAGTGATCCAAGAGCTCATCGCGCTCGCAACCGCGATGCGCGACGCGGACGCGCGCGGTGAGGCGATCGGGCTCACGCGAGAAGAGTCCGCTTTCTACGACGCCCTCGCCGAAAACGAGAGCGCGTTGCGCGACATGGGCGAAAAGAAGCTCGTCTCGATCGCACGCGAGCTCACCGAGGTGATTCGTCGCAACGCGACGATCGACTGGACGCGCAGCGAAGCGGTGCAGGCTAGGCTGCGGGTCGAGATCAAAAAGCGGCTGAAGAAATGGGGATACCCCCCGGACGCGCAGCTCGAGGCGGTGCAGCTCGTGCTCGCGCAAGCGAGGGCGCTCGGAATCGAGGTGAGCGAGGGGGGCGCGGGGGATGTTCCGCCACCGCCAGCACCGCCTGCGGCCGCTGGGGGCGACGACGGCGAACGACGTGTTACCGATCCTGGGGGGACTGCAGAAGCCGTGGTCGACTCGCTCGCGTTGCCTCGGAGGGAGCTTCCGTACCCGCTCGCGGTGCTCGAGGCGATCATCGCCAGTCAGGTCGCTGGCTACCTGCGCGTGAAGACCCGGCTCGACAGCATCGAGCGCGCGCTGGTCTCGATCGTCGCGGTTTGTCTCGGGCTACTTCGCGATCGGTCGGGCGCGGTTCGCGCGGACGCCGCTGGGGTGGTGGGCAAATACGCGGGGCGCCCACTCTCGTTCGGAGCGTGGCTGTCGCTGTTGTGCGAGCTCGCGGCGCTGCTTTCGTCGGAGTCGGCGGACCCGCTGGTGAAGATGGCCCGAGCGTTCGTGGACGAGCGAGGCAAGATGTCTTCGCTCGCGATCGAGCTGCAGTCCGAGGTGATTCCGTTGCGCAATCGCTTCTCGCACGGCGTGGTGGTGAGCGACGACGTGAGCCTCCCAGTCGAAGGTCCCCTTCGTGAGCGCTGGAACACCCTGCGCGCGATCCTCGCGCCCTTGCGTCGCGCGACGCTCTTCACGCGAGCCGAGATTAAAGACGTTCGCCCCGACGGCACTGGAGCGCGATGTTCGATTCGAGTCTTGCACGGGTCGAGCGCGTTCTTCGCGTGCGAAGAAAAGACACTGCCTCACGCCGCCAGCGAGGAGTGGTGCTGGCTCCTGACAGAGTCCGGCGAAATCCTGCGGATGGAGCCGCTGTTGTTGTTGGCCGCGACGGGCGGCGCTCCGCCATCGGAGGTGTTCGTCGCGCGATCGCTCTCGCTCGAGCCCGGAGCGAAGATCGACATGATGGCGTCGTCGAGCGGCACCGAGAAAAAGCAACGACGGCCTGTGTGAGGGGGCCCTCGCGCGACGGGCACCGTAGCTCCCCGAGCGGATCCGCAGGGTAGAGAAACCGTGGATATTCACCTGGTTTGCATAGCTGTCAGCTGCCATCGCCCACCTCCCCTGCCGGGATCACGTGGGGCTCTCACGACGCCTCTTCGTGCTGAACCTCTGTCAGCAGTAGTGACAGTGGTTCGTCTCTCTCCCCGAGCGCGCGACGCGTTCACCGAGAGAATCAACCCATGTCTGACTCTGCATCGAAGGCGCCCGAGCGCCGAAACGTCTCCGCGCGCGGGCTGCTCTCTGCGCTCTTCTTCGTGCTCGTACTGCTCTTTGGTGTCGGCACGTACTTCGCAACGGCGTTCGTCGTGGTTCCCCCGATCGGAGCGATCCCGGACGGAGTCACCGTGTGGGTGTGGCGCACGGATGCGATGAATTTCATCGATTCGCCCGACGCCCTATGCGAGCGGCGCATGGGAGGCGTCTCGCTCCTGTGCCGCGCAACAGCACTCCGCGCGATGTCCGACAAGATCATCGTGCGCCTTCCGTACAGCGAGACGCTGTACCTTTGGTCTACCCAAGGTCACACATCTCAGCGTCAGGCGTTGACGAGACCGCCCTCGACCGAGCGCGAGTCACCGGCAGAGCAAGGCGCGTCGGTGCCGGCTGAGTCAACGACGGATCTCGACACGACCGCGCCGAACAGGGCTCACCCAACGACACCTTGAAGTGGAGGTTCACTCAGCCAATATCGCGACGGTCGTCGTAGGATTCGCGTTTCGAGGCATTGGTTGAGACTGAATTTCAACGGTCTCTCCACCCGCGGATTCGCTCGGGCATCTTCGATGCGCGTCGCGGGTGCGGTCTAGACAACAGCTAGCTACATCGGATCCGCGGGTCGCGGGGATCGGGCCCGACAAGGCGTCGTCAGCGATCGCCGTGTAAAGTCGTGATCTGCATGAAATCGGGTGCTCTTGATCGCTCCCGTAGAGGCTCTGAATCAACAATCTGGGAGGAACGAATGAGTAATGACGTGGTCGCGAGCGACGAGCAACGCTTGCAGCAAAAGATCGAGAAGGCGCTCCCTATGCGCGAGCATCGCGCGGCGGCGCTGGAGTTTCTCGCGCGGACGATCGAGCGCGCGGACGAAGAGCGCGCGGATGGCTGGTACCTACAAGAGTCCGCGAACGGCTTGTCGCTGATGACGGCGCGGCTCGAGGCATTTCGCATTCGACCGGGGCGGATTCACTTCAGCGTGATGGGGCCGGTCGAGGACAGCCTACGCACCGAGCTCGGCTCAGAGACGCGTGAAGACGAAGCGTGGCGCGCGATTCCCGGAGGCATCGCGTTGAACGTGCCCGCCGCGAGCGCGCACCTCGCGCGCGAGAAGCTCGAGGTGGCGCAACGGCGATTCATCGAAGCTGCGATGAGCAGGATGCGCAAGGCGATCACGTTGGAGGCTCATTGCGCCGCCGCGCTCGAATGGCTCTCTCGCGAGGTGGGGCGAGAACTGCCGAAGCCGGCGGTCGCTCCGCTCGAGCTGTCCGGCGAGCCCGACGAAGAGCCGGCGGACGGACGCGAGAGCCCGCGGATCGCAATTCGAGGGCGTCCGCAGATCTTCAACGTGTCGAACATGCAGCTCTCGCACTTGTTGGGGATGATCGAGCACAAGACCCTCGCGCTGCCGGATTTGCAGCGGCCGTTCGTGTGGGAGGACAAGAACGTGCGAGACCTGCTCGACTCGCTGTTCGTCGGATTTCCGGTCGGAACGCTTGTGTTCTGGCAGGTAAGCGACGGCAAAGAAGCGCGCGTCGTCGGAGACACCGAGCGGCTCAAGGTGACGATGTTGATCATTGACGGACAGCAACGACTGACCTCGTTGTATGCCGTGATGCGCGGAGCCGAAGTCGTCGATCAAGACGGCCAGCGCAGAAAAATCACCATTGCGTTTCGTCCGAGGGACGGTCGCTTCGAAGTGGCCGATGCAGCGGTGCGCAACGACCCAGAATTCATCGCAGACGTGCGCGAGATCTGGAGCGGCACCCGGAGCAAGAGCCGGCTCGCGCGCGACATCTTCGACGCCCTGCGTGCGAAAGAAAGGGCCGTCAATGACGAGTACGAGCGCGCGGTCGAAGAGAACCTCGATCGCGCACAAGGCATCGCGAACTACGCGTTTCCCGTCGTCACCGTCCAGAAGTCTGCTGGCGTCGACGACTCGAACGAAGAAGACATCGCCGAGATATTCGTTCGCTTGAACAACCAGGGAAAGCGCCTCGGACAGACGGACTTCGTCCTCACGCTGCTCTCGGTCTTTCATGGAGGGCTACGAGACCGAATCGAGCAGCGTGCGAGAGAGATGTCCACCGAGTCGGTCGTCGAGATCGACGCGCAACAGCTGCTCCGGGTGACGTGCGCAGTCGGCTTTCATCGCGCCAAAATGTCAGCGATCTACCGCTTTCTTCGCGGGGTCGACCCGGCGAGCGGAGACGTGAGCGTCGAGGCGCGCAAGGCTCGGCTCGCGACACTGGACCTGGCCGCCGACGAGTGCATCGACAAGACCATCTGGCGAGATTTCACGCTTCGCGTTGTTCATGCAGGGTTCGTGTCGGATGCGCTCATCGCGTCGAACAACGCCATCCTCAATAGCTTCGCAATTTATGTCCTCGGACGGAGGATCGGCGTCGAACGGCACAAGCTGGACGAGCTCATCTCGCGTTGGGTCTTCGCCTCGATGCTCTCGGCTCGGTACTCTGCTTCGTCAGAGACGCGGTTCGACGAGGATCTCAGCCGCATTGCCGGCTTGAAAGTGGGCGAGGGCGAGGCGTTCGCTGCGGCGCTCGACCGCGCGCTCAGCGAAGTGCTCTCGGGGGACTACTGGACCAATCGACTCGTTCGCGACCTCGAGACCCAGCGCGGCCGCGCGCCGGCCGCCCTCGGATTTCGAGCAGCGCAGGTCGTGCTTGGCGCGCGCGCGCTGTTTGGTGATCAGTCGTTGCGCGACATGCTCAATCCGCACGGACACGGGGCGCGCGCAGCGGTCGAGAGTCACCACTTATTTCCCACAGCATGGCTGCAGTCGAAGGGGCTCCGTGATCGACGCCAGCTCAATCAAGTGGCGAATTTCGCGGATGTTGGCTGGTATGAAAACGCAATGATCAGCGGGCAATCGCCGCAGCGCTACGTCCCCCTCGTTCGGAAGAAGCGCGAGTTGGACGACGATCGCTGGGGCCGTATGTGCGCCGAACACGCGCTTCCGCCGGGCTGGGAAGAGCTTGACTACGAGACGTTTCTCACCGAGCGCCGCCGCAGGATGGCGGACCTCACCCGCGTGGCGTACCGAAAGCTCGGCGGAGAGAGCGACGCCCCGCCGCTCGATCCTCCGTGGTTCGTCGCCGGCAGCGAGAGTGTCTGGCGACGCATCGTCGACACCGAGCGCTCTCTTCGAGCGCTCGTGCGAACGGTGTATGGCGAGCTGTACGGCGCGTCGAATCCGTCCCTGGCGGCGCAGCGCATTCGCGAAGCGCTCGGTGGACCAGAGCGTGACTCGTTCGATCGGGCGCTGCGGTCGCGTCCTGCATCCGCCGACCCGCTCAGCGTCGTCGACTATCTCTATCTCGGACAGCTCCCGAAGCTTCTGTTTCTGCCAGAGCCTTGGCAGAAGGCACGCGTTTCGCTCGCGTCGGCAGCGCCCGACGTGAAGGCGAAGTTGCAGAGCGCAATCGATGCGATCGCTCCCGTGCGCAACGAGATCGCGCACGTCCGCGAGGTGAGCGCCGAGCGATTGCAGCGAGCGAGCCTTGCGTGCTCCGACGTGCTCTCGTTGCTTCGCGCGCGGTAGCGCCATCGCCTACGGCAGCCGCACCCCCTTGCCGTACAGTGTCTGCCACCGCTGTGCGAAGGCCGAACTCTCGTTGCGCGTTGCGTCTGCACTTCGGCCCGGCTCGAGCGTCCTTCGATCGACGAGCAGCCTCCACGCCGCGGCTGCATTGCGATCGCCTGGCTCGGCGCCAACCCGAGATCGAGCGTCCACGGATCGCTGCCAGTTCGCGGCGCCGTCTCGGTCGTGGCCCTCTCGCGCGTTCGGTCGTTCGCGCGAGCGCAGAGCGCACGTGCTCGCTCTCGGTCGCCACGCGGTCGCGCATGCGACGCGGCTTTCGCTCGGTGCGGGCCGCCATCATCAGCTCGATCGCGAGCCTTCGAACGTCGCGGTGATTGAAGCTGCGCGAGGCGGTGGCGAAGACCGCACGGGCGCTGCACGACTGCGGGATCGACGGAGCTCTGGTCGCTCACTTGAACGCCCTCGGAATGCTCGAGTAAACCGAGCCCGCGAAGATGGACGACCGCGAGCTCGCAGAGTCGTTGAGCACCACGCCGAACGCGCTGCTAGCGCGCAGATCGCGCGTTCGCAAGGCGGTCGCGAGTATCACCGAGCAGCTCGTGCGACAGGGCATGAAGGACGAGATCGAGCGCAACGCGATGCTCGCGCTGGTCGCGCCGCGCTGAGCGGTTGAACTCGAGCAGCGCTCTGACTGACCCCAGCGCTCGTAGCTCGTACGCTGGTCTCGACTGCGCACCGAAGCGTGGAGCCTACTCGTCGAGCATGCGTCGGTCGTGCTCGACACGTCGAACGGCCGCGACCGCTGCGGCGAGCTCCGACTCGTTCAGAGGCTCGCGGATCGGTTGCCACGGCGTTGCCTCGAAGGTGATCTGAAGACACGCGGCTCCCTGCGAGAGAAAGAGCCGCGTCGGAACCTCCGTCGCGATGCGCGTCTCGTAGCCATGTACCTGCGCGACGCGCGTTCCGACCTTTCGCAGGATCGACGCGGTGGGATGCTCGACTCTCCCTCGAGACGAAACGGAATGCGTGTCGCACCAGAAGTCAGCCTCGACGCGCTCGTCGGCGGCGGTGCGATCCAGCGTGACCTGAATCAGAGCGACGACTCCGCCGCCCATCTCGAGCATGGCTGTCCCATCGGGAAGCGCCGTCGCGTGGGCGTCCCGCGCTGCGCGCCGAAGCGCGATCCACAACGCAGCGAGCGTCGCATCTGCCCCGCGCCAGAAGTGCTCATCCATTGGGACGCTGGCCTCCTCCCATTCGAGACCGAGCAGGTGCTTGCTCTCGTTCTCCTTCCACCAACAATGGCTGGCTTTCGAAGACCCCACCCTCGCCGGGGAACGGGTGAGTAGATCGAGCAGCGTTTCGAGATCCCCCAGCTCAGTTGCCCTCGGCAGCAGGAAGCGAGACCCGCTTCCCCACGAACTGTTCTGAAACCGGTCTCCTCTTCGCGACGGTGAGAGTCGCTGCGTCAAGGCTAGGAGAGGGCTGTTGCGAACCACTCTCGGAGGGACGAGCGCGGGGATTCCGTGCAGTTCCACTCCGCCTCGAGAGGCCCGGCGACGGACCTCCGACTCGGGCAGCAGCGTCGCTGCAGTCCCACGGACCTTGCACGTTGGCGACACCCTGACGCCCACGGCTGGCGACTCGTGCGCGAGAATTTCGGTGAGGGTCGTCCGCCAGTCTCGGACGCATGGAGCGTGAACGGGCGCGAGTTTGTCGTGCAACAGCAAGCTGGCACGCGCGAACTCCAACTCCTCGCGATCCCGACCTTCTGGGTCGATGCGCGCCATCGCGGCGTCCATGTAGGGATCGTCGAGCCACGCTTCCCACGATATGGTTTGCACGAGCTTCTCGATGCGCTCGAAGGGCGACTGACGTCGCGCTTCGTCGTGAAACCGCACCCCGTGAAGGTCCTGCAGCTTCGCGCGCAGCGCGGGTGAGGCGTTGATGACATGCACTTTGCCTCCGACGCGAACCGCTCTCGGGGTGCTCCCGCCCCGAGCTACGGCGGCCAGATGGGAGTCGAGGTCGCTCGCTCCGCCTGCCACACACATCGCAACGCCGGCGTCCGTCACACGCGTCACGAGCGCATCGCCCCACTCCGATGCAGTCGCAACGGCGGAGGCCTCGAGCGCCTTGCCCCATGCGGCGCGGGTCTTCGCATCGACGCTCACGTCTGAGCCCCAATAACTGTGTCGCATGAGGACGGGCTGTCCTGACTCAAGCTTCGCGAGCAGCGACCTGAGTGCGCGCGGAGTGTTGGTCAGTTCCTTCGGTGGATTCGATGCGGCCACGTCGCCGACCAGCAGCTCGAGCCTGCGCAGCGAGACGCTCGCTTTCGGCGGATCGAACGGGTCGCCCGCGATGATTCGGATGATGCCGTCGGCAGGTTCCAGAAGGAGACAATCACCGTGCTGCTCAAGCGCAATCCATCGGAACACCGGCTCGAATCGACGCCCCGAGATGACGACTGCACCGTTGCCCGCGAGTTTCCGCGTGCGAATCCAGCCCTGCCCGGCGTCTTCGACCACTTGGACGTCGACGAGTCCTTCGGGAGTACATCGCGGCGGGAGGTAGTCGCGCTGAGCGTGAGTAACCACCAGCGCGATTCGATCAGAGATCGGCTGGATGATCTTGTCCAACAACGCGTCGCAGGCATCGCGGATCGCGCGTCCCTCTGCCTTGTCCGAGAGATCGATGACGACTCGGATCCGCGATGCCTTGCGGTGAAGCAAGTCTCTGGCTTCGCGATGGAACGCGTCTTGGTTCTCTTTCGGAACGCTCAGAAGCTCGAGCAGGTCGACGGCATCGGGAGCGTTCGCGAAGAAGAACCGGACCGACGATGGCTCGTCCTTCTCCAGACGCGACAAGTGGGTCTCGATGACGTCTTGCGGGAAGTCTCGCGCTCGTCTCAACGCGCGCTTGCGGTACTTCGCTGCGAGCGCCGAGGGCTTCATTCCGCAATCGTCCAACAGCGCACGAAACCGAGCTCCGATCGTCATGGCGAGTACCTCCAGGCGCGGTTGAAGACGACGTTGTGCCGGGGATGCTGACACCGAGCAGGTCGCGCGGCGCGGTTCGCGGCGGATGTTGCCGCGAGTCGCGATCGTCTCAAGCATCGATCACTCGGCGCCGCGGACGATGCGCTGGTTCTCCTCGAGCCATCGCCACGCGGCCTCGTTGCGCGCGTGCCCGTGCCCCGCGTCGTCGTCGCGCCCCAACGCGTGATCGCCGCCGACGCTGCACTCCGCCAGCGTTCTTCCAACGTGATCTCGCGTGACGAGGATCAGCCCCGCGCGGTGGCGGGAGGTCATCACGCACAGTCGTCCCGTCGAGAGGTCGAACGCGCTCGGCTCGGTCACGTGCGAGAGCGGGTGCACGGCGATCATCAGCGCGCGTTCGAGGCCCTGCCAGCGCTCTGCCGTGTCGACCCGAATGTGCTCGGCGAGCGGTCCCAACAGACGCGTGATCCGCGAGACCATCACTCGGTGCGTGGCGACGATTCCGATGTCGCTGGCCTCGAGCGCCCAGGTCCCGTCTTCGGTGTGGATGGTGGCTCGTGCTTCCAGCGCGCGTCGAACAAGCCTCGTGACGGTCTCGGCCACGGCGCGGTCATCTGCTTCGATTGCGTCGTCCGGGGTGGGGAGGGTGAGCGCTGCGATGGTTCCACGGGCGAGAACGGCGAGCGCGCGGTCTTCCGGTGTCTGCTCGAGCGCGTCGAACGTGATCTTTCGCTGCCCATCCGCCGCCCACGAGTCGAAGTCGAAGTCGTAGAACGACTGAACGAATCGCGCCGTGTCGAACGGCAGTCGTGTCGTGACCGGCAACGAGAGCGGGTCGCACTGAACGGCAGAGTCCGCCAGCAAGACCTCCGGTGCCGCGCGATGTGGAGCGCGGTTCGCTGTCTCCCAGCGTAGCGTCTCCACGGAGATCACCGGCTCGATCTGCCCAGGGTCTCCCACGAGGACGAACGTCGCGGCGAGCTTCGAGAGTAGTTGAAATTCCGCCCACGGAAGCTGCCACGCCTCGTCGACGAACAGCGCGTCAAACAGCGGTGTGTCGCTGGTCGCCCACTTCGCCGACGTCGCGACGATCACGCACGGGCCGTCGGGCAAATCGCTGCCGCCGCGGGCGACGGTCACCGGAGCGTCGCCGAGCTCGGGCATGTGGCTGCTCGAACACCAGCGAACGACGCTCACCTTCGAGAAGCTCGACGCCAGCCGCGCGGCGAGCTCGTCGGACTGGGCGTTGGTGAAGGTCGCGACGGCGATGCGGCGGCCGCGCAGAGCGCAGAGCGCGAGCGCGTAGGTGAGGGAGTACGTCTTTCCCGAGCCGGGAGGCGCTCGGAGGATGACGAGGGGATCCTTGCGGTCGACGCGCGAGAGCAGCGTCGAGAGCACTTCGTCGCGCTTCGCGGCGAGCATCGTCTGTCGTGATCGCACGGTGTCTAATTGGAGTGGGTCCATCATCGTTCTCGCAATGAAGGACGATTCACGGGACGGTTTGCTGACACGCTCCGCGCGCGGGCCGCGTTATCGACTGCTCTGAACGAGCTCGAGCAGGGCGTTGCGATCGCCGCTCGAGTTCGCGCTCGGGCGGCTCGGCGTAGGTTTCGACCGCGAGTGCGTGAGCCAGGCGCCCGGGCCGTCGGCGTTCCAGCTCTGCATGGCTTTGCGACGCGAGAGATCTGGGATCGTGGGCGCGACGAACGCGACGCGCTGCCCCTCGTACACGCGATCCGATGCAGCGGGAACCCGCTCGGCGACTCGCTCGTTCTTCCACCCGGTGATCTCGAGCACGATCACGCGCTCGCCGTCGCACTCTTCGATCGAGACGATGGTCGCCGTGCGCTTGGGCATCCCGTGCATCGCGAGGTCCGAGCCTTCGCGAAACTTCGTCGCGAACGCGCTCGAGCAAACGATCTCCCAGCGAATCTCCTGTGCTCGACCGCTTTTGACGGTTCGGACCGAGCGAACGACGCCGGAGATGGCAGCGCCCTCGGCGGCCAATTGCGCGAGCAACCAACGGTCGCCGTGAACGAGTTCTGCCGCGAGGTCTGCGCTGCGAACGGTGGACCAATAACGATTCGACGCCGCCGCGGGACTGCGGTCAGTCTCCGGGTCGATCACGAACACCCCCGGGTCGTCGCTGCTCTCGTCGACGGTTGCGAGCTTGTTTTCCGTGCGGACGTACTGCCACTGATGCTCTTCGCGCGTGAGTGCTTCGAGGGGCTCGAGAAAGCGATTGCTCGGCCGAGGATCCCGGTCGAGCAGCATCCATGCTTCTTCGCAGAGCTTCCATCGCCGCGCGAGCTCTGGCTCGAGCACGGAGCGAATCGCACCGTCGAGCTCATCCGTTGGCTGTTGCGCCTTCTTCGCGGCGTTCATCGCGGTGAGCAGCGGTTCGAACTCGCGCTCTTCGAGCTCGGGATCGAGCGTCCAAGAGACGGCGTCGCGCTCGGCGATCTCGGCGAGATTCTGACGGTGCGCACGCTCATCGGTCGTCGTGACGGGCAAGGGGCGGAGCCACGAGAGCAGGTAGCCCAGGTGCTGTTGGCGCAGCGATTCCCCCGGAAAAGCAAAGGTCTCTCGGAGTCTCGCGGACGCGTCGAACACGCGAATCTGCCCGTCGCGACGGCTCTCGCGAAAGAGAAAGCCCGCGGCGCGTGCGAGGCGTCGGAGGGCGGTGATGTGCTCGCGCGTTCCGTGACGAGCGCGGGTGTATCGAAGCGCGAGCAGGTGAAGCGCGTCGAGATGGGTTGCTCCAGGGACCCACAGCTGGGTTCGAGCTGCGTCCTCGCCGGCCGAACCGAACTCGGGATGACCGACGTGCTCGAGCAGCGCGTCGGCCAGCGCGACGCAAAGGTGAGCGGTCGCGTTTTGGTCACGCGGATCCGGGACGCTCACGATCTGCGGCTCTTGACCTGGCGCGCCGACTGCGAAGCCCCACGGCGTCGCCTCGCCGGCCATGCGAACGAACGCAAGGATCATCACGGAGCTTTGGCTCGCTCGTGGCCATGCGAGCGTTTCTGCGGTCGCGATCGCGCGCCCTTCACCCCACGCGCGCACTTGCATCATCGTGTCGAGGTCGCTCATGTACCGAGAGACGAACAAAGTCGGACGTTGCTGACACGGTTCAGGATACTAGGGCGCGAAGCTGCCCGAATCGCCGCGATACGGCAGCCTCGCGTTCGTTCGATGGTGTTTGCCCGCGGATGAGCTCTACCGCTTGGTCGAGTGCGACGTCGCGCAGCGCGCTCGCCGCGGCGTCTCCGAGAGCGCTCGGCGACCCCTGCTCGCACGCCTCGCGATGGCAGCGCGTGGCCCGCGCGCAGAACGAGATGCACGCCTCGCGATACGCCGTGTTTGCCTGAGAAATCACCGACAGTCTCTTCTTGGGCTCCGTGGGCGGCGCGGCGATCGACGCGAGCGCTTCGCGCAGCTGAGCGATCCCGCGCTCGGCTGCGCGCGCGCGAAACTCGAGGTCTTCGCCGCTGCGGACAGAGGGGCGGTTCGTTCCTGCCCACGAGAGGACGAGAAATCCGGTGCGTCGAACGGTGATGGTCGGGTGTCTCGCGAGCGCCGTTCGCAGCGCGAAGAGATAGAGCCCCGCTTGTGAGCGCGTCGCCGCGAGGTCGCTCGTGTCCGTGTGGCCTCCGCGATCGGGATAGACCTTCACTTCGCCGATCTCGAGCTCCCAGCGATCATCACCCATCGGGTGTGCCACGACAATGTCCGGCGCGACGATGCCTTCGCCGATCGCGCATCCCTGACCCACTGTCTCCCGCGCCGTCAAAGTCAATGCGTCGTGCATCAACGCGTGCCGCGGGTCCCGCGTGGGCGCGTCGATCGCAGGGGCGAGAAAGATGTGCGTCTTCTCGGGTCGAGCGCGCTCCCCATCGATCCACTGTGTGAACGCGCGCCGGGCCATGTCGAGGTTCTTCATCGATGGGCCTTGATTCCGTGTGAGTCTTAGATCGATCACGACGGCTTGCTCCGACGGGATCACGTTCGCCCTCGCGAGCGCGCTGCGAAGAGGCTCGGCGTCCTCGTCGAAGAGGGCGTTCTCGAAGAGCGCGCCGCGACGCAACGCGTACGGAGACTGCGCCTCGCGTGAAGGGTCTCCTTCGACCTCGGCGACATCGCGCATGGCGACGTCCATGGCGACGGAGAGCATGTTGGCCTCGCAGGAGGGATTCTGCAGAAACTGGTCGATTCGTCGTCGAACGTTGCGGGTGCTCATCTCGTAACGAAGACGAACGACCGTGGCCGTTGCTGACTCGAGAACGCGCTCATCGGTGGCTGGCGCAGCGAAGTCCAAGGTTGGGGCTGACGTACGCCGGGACGATTCCCTCGCGGTAGGTGAGCGTGCCGCGCTCGGGGTCGTCGTCGCGCCAGCCTCCGCCAAGGACCGCTCGCTTTGTGCTCGCGGGGTCGCCGATGGGATTGCTCGCGGGCTGCGCAGCGTATGGAGCGTAGCCGTCAGCGATGCACTCGAAGACGTTTCCGCGCATGCAGTGCCCATCGCTCGCAGCGGTCGCGGCCTGCACTTGCGGGGTGTTCGCGCGACGAAGGTTGACCGCTCCGCCGACGAGCAGGCCGAGCGCGAAGCCAACGGACAACACGATGAACGCAGAGCGATTGCCGCGCGTCTGCGGCGATGCGATGAGCGATGTGCGCGCGGTGGTCGCGCTGGTGAAATTCGGCACCACGGCTGGCGGCGTTCGCTGGAGACAGTCTGCGTCGAGCCACTGCAGTAGCTTTCGCAGCGCCACTCGCGCGGTGTTCGCGGCGAGGGTGAGCTCTTCTTCGTCCGCAGTATTCGCGTGGCCGCCGAGGTCGCCCTTGCAGCGCAGTTCGTTTCTTGACGAGACACCGCTGGATGATCTGCAGATGCTTTTCGACGAGGTCGAGGCGCGTCGTCGAAGAGTCCGCCGCCACGCAAGCTTCGCACGACTGTGCGAGAATTTGGCTGGCAGATCGGGGTGTACTGCTTCAGACGTGTGCGTATCGGGGACTCCGGTCGGTGTTAGTGAAACCGAGGGAGGCCCAAGAATCATTCGGCGATTCATCCCTTCACTCCCACCCTTTGCGCAAGGTGCCGTCATGAAATTGACCCCGGATCTTCACGATGTCGTTTGCGAGCGTGTACCCGCTCTATGTCGCCAAGGCCCAAAAGAAGGGACGCACCCAGGCCGAGGTCGACGAGGTGATCGCGTGGCTCACCGGCTACCGGGGCCCGTCGCTTGAGACAGCCCTGCAGAGCAAGGTCGATTTCGAGACATTCTTTGCAGAGTGTCCATCGCTCAATCCAAACGTAGGGCTCATCAAGGGTGTCGTCTGTGGGGTCCGCGTAGAGGACGTGGCCGACCCGCTGATGCAGAAGATCCGCTACCTCGACAAACTCGTCGACGAGCTCGCTCGCGGCAAAAAGCTCGCGTCCATCCTGCGCAAATAACCCGACACACGGCGCGCTGTGCGACCTTCGCGCGATGCCCTCGCTCTACCAACGTGAGACCCGCGCGGTCACGCTCGCTTCGCTTCAGCCCGCCCTCAGTGAGCCGCTCGCGGCATGGGCCCGTCGCCAAGGGCTCGCGCTCGACGCGGTCACCGTGTGGTGCACCCACAGCGTCAACCCGCCAGGCCAGGCCCTGGTCGCGCGGCTCTTGGGGCGGCGAGCCAACACCGTCGACCCCGACGCCTCGCACGACACCGCCCTGGTGCTGCTCGCGACGCACTTGATCGTGGCGACCTACGGAGCGCGCCGCGGAGCCTCGGTCCTGGGGCTCGCCCTGCGAGACGCCACGGTCACGCGAGGGAGGGCGACGGTGGGCGCTTTCGGAGCCGCCGAGCCCGACGACGACGGGATCAGTATCACCGGCTTCGCGGGGGACGAAGCGGGCCGCCCCGCGAGTTACTTCTTTGGCCTCGGTGGCGCCGAGGCCGACGCGTGCTTTGCTGCGGTCGCGCGGGCGGTGCGCGAGAGCCAAGCGTGAGCGTGAGCGCTCACTCGAGCCAGCGAAACACCGGCGAGCTCACCATGCTGCGGCCGTTGACACCGGCGAGATAGTGCCTGCGCACGGTCTGTGCGGGCAGCGTGTGGCCATAGATCGCGACCTCGTCGAGGGCGCCGCTGAGATAGCTCGCCGGGGTGCCCATGCCGCCCGTCATCGCGGGCGCGGTCGCCGCGCGGTGACCTAGCCGCAGCTCGCCGCGGATCTGTAGTGTTGTCGCAGCGATCTGCGCGCTCAGCTGCCCGTCGATGAACAGCCGCCCGAGGGCGCCATCAAAGGTCGCCACGACGTAGGTCCACTGCCCTGCCACGAGCAGCCCCTCGGGGGCGATCACCCGGTGCGAGGCTCCGTCGATCCCGACAAAGTCCGCGGTGAGCGTGGTCCCCTCGGTCCATAGGTTAAAGCCCGCTCCGCGGTTGGCGTCAAAGAGCTCGATGATGGGCCTGCGCCCCGTGGTGCCTCGGGTGCGAACCCAGAGCTCGATCGCAAACCCAGCGTTGCGAGTCTGTTGCATCGCGAGGGGGGCCGCGAGCCAGGCCGAGGTCCCGTCGAGTAGCACAGCGCCGTCGTCCGAGGCCGCGAGCGCTCCGGTGGGCTCGCGCGCGGGGGTTCCTTGGTAGGTTCCGTTTTGGCTCGCGCCGCTGCTGTCCAACGCGGCGCGCGGCGGTGAGTCACTCAAGCGCAGATAGAGCTCGGGGCGCTCGAGAAGCACCTGCTGGGGATAGCGCTGTGTGAGGCAAAAAGCAGCCGGTGTGCGCTGCTCACAGCGGCCCATCGCGTTGCAAAAAGCGCTCTCACACGCCGCGTCCGAGGTACACAAGGTGCCGTCGGCCGCAGGGGGCTCGCATCGGCCCCACTGGCTGGGCTGCCAGTCGGCACCGAGTACACAGTGGAGCCCCTGCGCACAATCCAACGGGTGCGAGCACGCGAGGTCGTCGCGTCCACGCGGCTCGCAGATCCCCACCGAGGCTCCGTCGGCACGAAGGGTGAGCCTGCAGGTCGTGGGGGTGGTGCATGAGGCCTGCGCGGTCGCGAGCGCTCGCGTGGTGCTGTCTGTGGGGGAGCAGCCCGCCCGCTCAGCGCTCGTCCCCGCAAACAAGCGGCGAACATCCCGAGGCCCCGCGAGCCCACGGCAGCTCTCGGCCGTAGCCCTGAGGCTCGCTACCAAGGCTCCGGCGGCGGTGGGCACATACGTAATTCGTGGGTCTTGGGTCATCTGTCCGAGGGTCTGCTCGCAGGCCACACGCTGCTCGGTCTCGCATGTCCCTTCGACGGTCGACGCGTCCATCGCTGGGGGAGTCACAACATCCGAGCCATCCGCGCGAGCGCCCGCGTCGGTCAGCACGTCGGGCCGGGTCGCGCTGTCTGTGCGCGCATCGCTCGCGTCCGAAGACGCATCCACGAGCAAGACATCCGGCACGGCCATGGGCTCCGCGCGGCAACACTGCCGCTCGACCGCGCACACCTCGCGGGCCAAGCGCTCACACAGCGAGGGCGCCGTGATGGGGTCGACCGCGCCTGTGTCGCAGCCCAGCGCGCTCGCTGCCAAGCCCACGGCGAGCGAGACCGTGTGCGCGATCGGCTGTCTCTCGCGGTGCTTTGCGCGACCACGACGGGTGAGCGCGAGCAGCGCGAGCCCCGAGAACAGCCACGTCCAGCCCCGAGGCGCCGGCGCGTGGCCCGAGACCACCGCGCAGCGACAGCCCCCGGCCCCCGTCACGGGCATGCCCGCGAAGTGAGCTGGGCCCGCGATCCGCAGGCTGTTTGACAGCGTCCGTGGGTCTGCGCTCTGCGCGTCGGTCCATTGCCCAGACTCAAGCAGCCCCGCGAAGCTCCCCGAAGTGTTGACGTAGCAGCGCAGGCCCGTGGGCGCGCGGGCGCAGAGATCGACGAGCCCGTCTCCGGTGACGTCGCCGAGCCGGATTGAGCGAAACGCTGAGGGTTCGCTCCACCCCTCGAGGTCCGAGAGCCGTGGCCCTTGCAGCAGCCGCGAAAAATTCGTGCGGTCGTGGAGCCAGCAGCGGATCCCTTCGGTCTCACGAGCACAGAGATCGAGCGAGCCGTCGCCGTCAACGTCCGCGAGCATCAACGTGTTGTACGTCGAAGCGTTGTCCCAGCCATGGGCCGCTGTGAGGGAGGGTCCGTCGGTGCCCATTGCGAACGCGCCGTTGGCCCACGCGTGGCACACGAAGGTCTCGCTGGGTTGTCGCGCGCAGAGCTCGGCGCGGCCATCTCCGTTGACATCCGCGAGGCGAATGCTGGACCAGCGCGAGACTGCGTCCCAACCGAGCGCGTCGCTCCACGCAGGGCCTTGTTCGGCTGCGAGAAAGCCCGTGGGCGCAGCTCTCCAGCACCGCACGCCCTCAGGAGCGCGCGCACAGACATCCGCGCGTCGATCCCCATCGAGGTCCCCCATACGCAGCGTGCCATAGCGCGCCGGGTCGCCGAAGCCCGCGTCGTCTGAGAGCGCATCGAGCTGCGAAATCAGTGCAAATTCGCGGGAACCTAAGCGATAACAGCGCAGCCCTTCGCGGGACCTTAGGCACAGCTCGGCGGTGTGCGCGGGGTCTCCGTCGGCGTTGACCATGAGCAGATTTGTGACCGGGCTTGCGGTGAGCACGGTCCCGAGCAGCTCGGGCTGTCCTCGCGGGTTGAGCCGCCAGCAGCGCACCGCGCGGTCGTCCGCGGCGCACAGGTCTGCGCGATGATCGCCGTCAAGGTCACCCATGCGCAGGGTCTGTGACAAGCGCGCAAGGGGTTCGCTGCGTGGCTCGGCCACGAGCGCTGCGATGGGTGCGTCAAGAACGCCCTCAAACCCATGCCCATTGGCCAACAAGCAGCGAACCCCTTGTGCGGTCAGTGCGCATGCATCCGCCCGCCCATCGCCGTCGACGTCGGTCGAGTCAAGACCCGAGCCCGAGTACAAGCTCGCCGCTTCGAGCGCACAGACGCTCTCTTCGTCGGTCTCGCCGTCGCAGTCGTTGTCGACCCCGTCGCAGGTCTCGGCGCTGGGTTGGACGCTCCCGGTGCACGCGCCCCATGTGCCAGTCTGGCAGCTCTGGCTGCCCGCGCGACAAGCTCCAACGAGCGAGCCACATGCGCGGGTGATGTCTTCGTCGATTTGTCCATCGCAGTCGTCGTCGAGGGCGTTGCAGGTCTCGGTCGCGTTGGGATGGATCGCGGGGTTAGTGTCGTTGCAATCGCGGCTCTCGGGGTAGCCGTCGGCGTCGCGGTCGGGCTCGCACGCGCCCTGAAGAAAACCACCGGCGGGGCTGGCGCGCAGGCGGGTTTCGGTGGCCGTGCCAAAGACACCGTCGGTCGCGATGCGGTCGGTGGGGTGGTTGGCGTTCCATAGGAGCTGAAAGGCTTGGACGCCCCAGACGCGTACCATCAGGTCGGTGCCATCGGACGGTGAGGTCCCGGCAGCGCAGCCTGGGCGGCATTCGAAGTGCACTGGGTCGCCCGAGACCGCCCGGCAGCACTCGCCGCCAGAGCGCGACGCGAGCGCGTCCCCCCCGTTGACATCCAGCGCGACGCCGGTCTCGTGCCGGCCCTGGCCCCCTGGGAGTGGGCCCGACAGACACGAACTGAGTGTCGATCGTCCTGCGAGAAAATACAAATGCTGGTCCGCGACCGTGCGAAACGTTTCGGTCACCGAGATCGTCCCGCGCGCGCCCAACCGATAGAGCCGAGCACGCGCGTCGGGCCGGAGGTACATCCGAAGCGGTGCATAGACTCCACCGCTCCCGACCACCCCATGCCCAGGCTCAATGGGCACGAGATAGCCCGGGTGGTGACACTGAAACGTCGCGAAGATCTGGTGGGACAGCCCCGCGATGCCAGTCGGGACGCACTGGGCAAGCGTCTGAGCAACCTGGTCGAGGGTCTGAGCGCTCGCGTGCGTTGGGTGCACGAGCCACAGTGACAGCGCAAGGGCAGCGAGCGGACGCAGACTCGCTCTCAGGGCGATCTTGGCGACAGGGTGCATCGCAAAATCGTACGTCTCTAGCGCCGCGGGATCGCGCCAAACGACAGCAATCGCGCGCCAAGCACGCGGGTACTAGTCACCGCTGCGCTGTCGCCACGCGCCGGGGGTCACACCCGTGCGTGCCAAAAACAGTGACGTGAGCGACCGCTCAGAGAGCCCCACGCGGGCCGCGACCGTCGCGAGCTTGTCGTCCGTCGTGCGCAGCAGCGCTTGCGCGTGGGCAAACCGCGCGTCGGTGAGCTCTCCGCGAAACGTGCAGCCACCCGAGGCCAGCGTCCGTTGCAGCGATCGCCGAGACACACCGAGCGCGGTGGCTGCTTGCGCGAGGCTCAGGGTAGGCTCAATCGCCAAGCGGGCTCGCAGCGCGTGAAGCTCGGGCGCGGTCCCTCGAATGCCCTCGACGAGCCGCTCGATCTCTTCGCCCAGCGCGGGCCCAACGGCAGGATCAATCGCGCGAAAAGCCTCGACGCGATCGGTAAACACCCTAAACGGGTGGCTCGCGCCAAAGGCTGACAAGATCCCCACAAAGGCAAACCCCACCGCGTTGTCTCGGATCACGTTGGCCTGCATTTGGACTCGCCGCAGAAAGCTCTTTCGGTGCTCTTTGACCCAGCCCAACATCACAAGGGCCGCCGCCGGATCGATCTCGTCGATCGCTGCGGTGTCCAACACGACGCTAAAAGACTCTGCCATCGCGTGCTCGTAGAGCCCCAAGAGCCCGACGATCTCGCGGGTCTCTTCGCTGCTTGGGCGACCCCAGACGCGCGCACCCCCGAGCGACGGCGAGGCACACCAGAGCAGCGCCGATGCGGTCTGCGTGTAGTGCCCCACGGGATGTTGCCTAAATTGGCCAAGGCTCGCTTCGCGCATCGTCAGAGACTCACAGCGTATCAGAGATCCGCGTGGCCTCTGTCCCAGCGCTGCGTGACCCGGCGACGTCGCCGGGTGTGTGCTCGTCACGCTCGCAGCAACACGCTACGCTCTCGCGCTTGTGAAGACCCACAGCGCTCACCCAATGCTCTGCGCGCTCGCGTTGCTCGTATGCGCTGCCAGTGTGCATGCGCAGACCCCTCCCGCAGTGCCCGCGTTTGCGATCGAGCCCAACACGTTTGTGCGCGGGATCTACCTCGACGGAGACCTGCTCTCGGTCGCCGGCTCTCACCAGTCCCTCCAGTGGCGCAACGGGACCCACGGCGACCCAGGCCGGCTCTACACCGTGAGCGCCCACTGCGGCGCGCGAGTGGGCTCCGGTGTGCTCATCGTAAGCACCGACTCGCGCGATGTGACCTTCTCTAACGGCCAGACCCACACACGCGTAGCGCTCCCGGTGATCGACCACGAGCGCATCACGTCGTGCGCCGTAGACGCAGCGGGGCGCACGTATTTTACCGGCGAGCGCCACGCGATCTATGTGCACCACCGGGGCACTTGGCGCACGGTCCCGATGGGCACAACACCCGTGAGCGTGATCGTCGCGCGTGACGACGGAGCGGTCTTTGCCGTGGGATTTGCCGGCGTTGTGCGCGTCGAGACAGACCGCATGGTCCCCGTGCCAGTGCAGGGCTTTGCGGTCCTTGGCCGCTCACCAGAGTCGGCGTGGCTCAGCCCCGTGAGCGGGAGGCTGTACCTCGCAGCGGGCGCGAGTCTCCTCGCGGTCGACCTCGCGCAGGGCCGCGCGACAGCACACCCCCACGGCATGTTTGGCAGCGCCAACGCGCTCGCCGGGGTCGCCACCGCGAACGGAGACCAGCTCGCGATCGCCGCGCAGAGCGACGTGGCGCTCTTTGATGGGCGAACGTTCACGGTGGTCGCGCGTGGGGCCTTCTTTGCGCGTGGGCTCGCGTTTGATGTCCGCGGTCGCGCGCTCTACATCGGCGCGCAGTCCGCGGTGACCCGCGTCGCGTTGCCTGAGAGCTGGGCGATGGCACCCTCGGTCCCGCTGAGCGCGCCCGAGGTCGCGGCGCGAGTGACACCGCCCGTTCCGTCCACGATCCCGACCGCCCGTGTCCCCACGCCGCCGAGCCAGTCGCCGAGCCAAGACGACATAACGTCGCTGTGGTTTCCGACCGTGCGCGCGGCGTTTGGTGTCTCGATCGGAAACACCGCGACCGGCGCGCTCGATTCTGGCTTCGCCTTCGACGCCCGGGCTGGGGCGCTACGCTACACCGAGCGGCGCTCTCGCCTGCAGCTCTGGCCCGAGCTCGGTGTCGCTTACAACGCCGGCCCCGCCCCCGGCGGAACGTACTTCACCGCAGGCCTCAGCGCCCTCTACGGCGGCCTCGTCTTCAGCGGCGGCGTCGGAGCCAACCTCGTCTTTGGCGACGCGCGCACGGGTGTCGGCGTCGGCCTGCGCAGCTCGCTCGTGATGCAGTTCGCGGCGACCTCGCTCACCGTGGACCTCTCACACCAATACCTCAACGTGGGCCCCGAGAACCGCCACGAGTTTCGCGCCACGATTGGGCTCAACCCGCTGCCGCTGATCTTGGCCGTCGCGCTGTTTCGCGGCTCGTGGCTCTTTCGCTAAACAGTCACCGTGTGCGAGTGATCTGTCAGCAAATTCGCAGTCCAAAGTTCACTTCGCGAGGGGCCACATCTGCGCGCCCATCGGTCGCTGTGGCAAAAACTCAAGCGCGACAAACCTCCACGTCACCTCGGCCACACTCGCCGCCAGCACCTTGGGGCTCTCGCGCCACATGCGCCCGGCGTGGTTCATGTACTCAACGCGGTCCCCATCCACCGTGCGCCGGACCGTCGCGTGCGTCCCGCCAAAGCCCTTGATGTACACGAGCTCGACCACGCTCACCTCACGCGCGTTCGTGGCTGCGCTTGCACGCTTCAGCGCTCGTTCGGCCACCGCGCGCATCGCGTCCGTGGGCTCGCTCAACGAGCGCCGCTGCCAGATCAGCCAGCCCACATAGCGCAACAACACCTCGAGCTCGCGCTCACGCTTGCCCTTGCGCACCTGCTCCCAATCCGCTACCGACGACACCCATGGAGCGTGCGCCTCAGAGACCACCGCGACCGTAGGTACACTTGCGATTGTGCCTGTGAATATCCAGCACATCTGCGCCCCGTCGGGCATGGGCATCCGCAGGCTCCAGAGCTCACGCAGCGCGGCGCACCGTGGGTCTGTGTTGGTGATCTTGGCGAGTGCGTCCGAGGCGTTCACGCACAGAGTCTACGTGGGATTGCGGGCTCCGAGCTTTGCGGTTTGACCCTCGGTCTTCTGTGGCACACTCGCGCGATGGCGGGACAAACATTGGGACGCGCGCTGCTCACCGCGGCGGCGCTGTGCGTGGTGGCAACACAAACCCCTGTGGCGCACGCCGAGTGGCAAGCACACGGGTCAGGGCTGCGGTTCTTTTTGCCCACACAGTGGCCCGCCACCCTCGTCTCAGAAGGAGCCCTCGCGCGCGGTCCGCAGGGGCTTGCGCTCTGGGTGCTGCCACTGAGCGCTACACAATTGAGCGCAATCCGTACGCCTGAGGCGCTCTTCAGTGCCGCGCTGACCCGCCCGCGCGTGCTCTCGCGCACGACCTCGTTGACCGCGCTTGCGCCCGCCGGCGCGTGGTCTCATGGCACCGCGACCTTCGAGCGCCGAGGGGTACACTGGTTCGCCCGCGCCGTGCAAATCGACCCGCAACACGGAGCCCTCGCCGTCGCGATCACCCCGCGCGCCACGCTCACTCCCGACGAGGCTGCACAGCTAGACATCACGCTCACCAGCGCTTTCGTCACGGGCACCCCAGGAGTCGTCCGCTACGCCGGCATGAGCACCATGACCCTGTCGGGCCGCGTCGCGCGAAGCGTCTCTATGCCGGTCGTATTTGAGCTCCGGGGTCGCGGCCCTCAGCGCACATGGGTTGTCCCAGACCTCGACGACGAGAGCTGCACCTATCAAGCGCTCTTGCGCTCAGACGGCGTGCTGCGCATCGAGCCCGACCAAGTTTGCCAAATCGCGCGTCTCGGCATCACCACGACCCTGGTGGGCGGGCAGTTCACGTTTGCCGCCGGAGGCGCGACGACCTCGTTTGCCGCGAGCGGCCGCTTGAGCTTTATCTCGCGCGCGATGGCCCGTGGGCGGCGCATCGCCGGCTCCGTCTCGTTTAACTGGCGCCTCGAAGGCGTCCGCGCGCCGTAGGGTACCTCCAGCCACCGGTGGCGGGAGCCGGGAGCCCCTGGGCTCAGCTCGTCATCGATCCGATTGATCTGTATTTGGGGCCGCCCTTTCATCCGTATTCGTGAAACAATGGCCCTCAAGGGTTGGATGTGTCGGGAGGACAGAGAATGATCTACGTAAGAGATTTGGTCTTGGGTGAGTTGCGCCCAAAGCTCGTTGAAATGTTGAAGCGGGGCGAAGCCATCAGAGTAGGTGGCGTGCTTCGCATCCCAAAGGGGTTTGAGGGAGCTGGTCGAATCGTCGCGCATTTGCGCGACGTCGGTCTTGATCCCGTCACGTCCAACGCGCTGACGCCATTGCTCGCTCTATCGAAAGTGGCCGCTGCAGCGAGCGTTCTCAGTCTCGGCGTCAGCGTGGTCGGCTTCGCGGTCGTCACGCACAAGCTCAACAAGATTCAGAAGAGCGTTAGCCAACTCACACAGCTAGTTGCACTTCATCATCAGCAAAACAATGCGCATTTTGCAGAGGTCAAGCAGCAGCTGGTCGAACTGCAAGTACTCGCATGTGAGAGCCGCGATTTGCAGGTGCAGTGCCTCACTTCAATGGAGCAATTTCGCGCAGAGTTCCTCGACCAGTACACCGCACGTGTGCTGACACACGTAGAGATTCTCTCGCAGGCCAGCACACCCCGAGAGCAACAACTCGACACCGCGCGTTTGGCCTTCGTGGAGGCTCGCCGCTGGGCAGGGCTTCGTATGCAGCAGACTCGCATCGAGGACTCTGTCGACCGCTTTCACGGTCTGTTGCTCTATCGATTGTGGTGTTTGGCGGCCATTGCAGAGCTGCATCTTCTAAGACGAGTGGGCGAGTTGCAGGCCGCCGCCACGCTGTCGCTTGGAATCGCGCAACACGCGCGAGAGTGGGCCAAGCGTTGGCGAGAGGCGCTGATGCCCACCCATGAACTCGGCGGCGCGTTTCGCTTTGCACACAGCGCTTTCGCGGATCTCCATGACGAGACCTTTGCGCGGCTAGTTCGGATGCAAGACGGGACAGAACTCCGTGGGAGCGACCCGCGCGAGCTGCCCGCGAGACTCGAGACGACCAAGGTCATTGCGCAATATGGGCCCGCTTGGGTTGACCGTGAGCGAGGCCAAGCGCGGGTCTTGGACTTCTTAGAGGAATCAACGAGTCGCCTTGAGTCACTGGCGGATGAGTACAGTTTTTGTGCTGAAAATTTACTCGCCTTCGATGACTGGGAGGGCATCAAGAGCACTGGGAACGTGAACGGGATCGCGGTGATCGAGAGGGATCAAGTTCGATGAGGGCAACGATGAATTTGCAAGAGCGCGCGGCAGATGTCGCCAAGCGACTGGGGCTTGAACTGGCCTATACTCCCGAAGAGAAGGTTGCGCTCGTGATGCTCGAAGCTGGCGCAGAGATGCTGAGCCACGTCGACGATTCCGGCGAGGACGGAGCTGCGTTTGTGGCCTTTGCCAAATGGGTCCAACTCGTCGTGCCGACCGCGACCCGAGCGCATTGCAGCAGGCTCGCATCGCGTGTTTCTCCGAACGCTTCTCCAGAGTGGTTGGTGGCCCTGAACCTTGATGCCGACGCTGCCGCCCTCTTCTCGCCAGTGCTCGTGCTCGCTTGCCTAGTCGCCATGCGAACAAAGACGGCGACGCGTGACGATAACGCATGGCGCTATCTCACGAGAGCCGCCACTCAGCTTGGCTTGGCTGACGCACTGCCCACGCTGCATGGATGGCTCAAGAGCGAGGGCGCTCTCGCCAACGATGTTGAAGCGATGGACCTCGTGGATGCGTTTAAGTCAACCAACGATCTCTGTCGACGCGTTGTGCAGAGATTGCACGAGGTTGCCAAGGACACAGCAGGCAGTGCGCCAATGGCAGTCGTGCCTATGAGCACCGACGCTCGCGATCGACTGTTGCTTCTCATAGGTCGATTGCGCCCCAACTTCGGGATTCTCGAGCTCCCTAGCAAACCCCTCGATGACCTCGAGCAGTACGTGTCCGAGGACTACTACCGCGTCGCGGTACTAGGCGGATTTAACCGTGGAAAATCCTCACTAATCAATGCGCTACTTGGCGAAGTCGATCTGCTGCCAGTCGCTTTTTTGCCAAGCACGTCGGCGTTGATCGCGGTCCGCTACGGCCAAGAGCCCCTGTATCAGCAGGGCGACAACGCTCAGACACTCAAGAAGTCCAATCGCGAGACCTTCCTCGCCCAAAGCGCAAGAGCTGCCGAGAGTCACTCAGCGGGAACCCTCGCGCCCGTGTCGGTCAGCAGCGCGAAGAAAACGGTGGTTGGGGTACTAGGGCCTTCGGAGAGCCCCGTGCCGCGTTGGCGCGTGCATATTCCGTCGCGCTACTTGCGCGAGCATCGAGTCGAGTTGGTGGACACGCCTGGGATCTCCGAGGACAAACACCGAGAGATTTTAGCGTGTAACGAAGCTCAAATCGCAGACGCCGCAATCGTCGTACTGGATCCAGAATATATGGGTGATGCGCACGAACTAGATTTGATTTGCTCTCTCAAATCGAAGATCAAACACACATTTATCGTCCTCAACAAGGGCGACAAGTTTACGCGTGAACAGAACACCAGGTCCAAAAGTTTCTTGCTGGAGCGACTACACCAACAAGAACTTGATCTCCCAATGAGTCATGTCCTCGTTGTTTCTTCAAAGTGTGCCTTTGGGCCAGACCAGACGAAGGAGTGGACGGCGGCGCTAGAGCACCTGCAACAGCATTTACGAGACAATTTGCTGAAAAATAGTGGACTCAACAAAGCCCTCGCACTCTCAACCAAGCTCGGTATCTTCGTCTCAAAACAGAGGGCTGAGATGTCGGTCACCAAACAGACCTTGGTCAAGCGACTCGAAGATTTTCAACGGATCACGGGCGCGCTCAGTGTCTCAACTCAGCAACTGGCGGAGATCGGCAAGACCATCGCCAGAGCCAAGTCGCGATTGAACAGCCCCTCAGCGCTTGTCGATGAACTCACCTCCGACTTCAAGGCTTGGATCAAAGGGAGCCTTCCAAGAGAGTTGAAAGGCAGGCAGTCGAGTTGGAAGGTCGACATCAACCCGCTGACCAGCCCCAATGATCACTCAAAGGCAGTCGCGAAACTCGCCGCTGATTCGGCTGGGAGCCTGATCAAGGATTGGCTGACAACGCACGGTGAGGCGAGGATCAGTAAGTCGATCGAGGCGCTCCTCAATTCCGTGGGTGGAGAGTTTCGCGAGATCGCGGAGTTTGTTCAGAGTGTTCGCCCGGCACAATCCGTTGCATCACTACAAGAAGAGATTCGACGCGCGACCCTGGATGGCATGGTAGACGACGCGAGACGCCATGCGGCAGAGGTTGACTCGCTTGGGCGCTCCATCGGGACGGCGATCGCGTCGCTCGTCGCAGCGTACATCGTGGCCGACCTGGTTCTTTTCTATGCTCTCAGCGCGATCGCGAGCTTCGTCGCTTGGCCACTACTCGTGGCGGGGGGATTATTTGGTTTTTTGGGCGGCGCAACTTGGGGAAAGAGCAAAGCAGAAGAGCTTATCCGAGACAAAATCTGCGACGAAATTGTCGCCAAGCTCACTTCTCAAGAGGCACTGAACAGCATGAGCGAGAAGTTTGTCGCGTCGGCGGTGAACGCCACCAATCGATTGGCGTCAAGCTTCGAACACTCAGCCATGGCCCAGGTCAGAGAAGTCGAAGCGGTGAGGGCGAAACAGCAGCGCGAGCTTGACGAGCTCCGCACCTCTGGAGACCCCGAGGAGCTTGTGAAGCAGAAGCTGGCAAATATTGAAACGGCGGTGAAAGCCACGAACAGTATGCTTGACGAAATCCAGGGTATTGCGTCAATTCTTGCTCCTGCACGGTCTGCTTAAGCAGCCCAGATTCCAGCCGTCGATGGCTGTCCGTTACGATCGCAGAGATCCGCAATCGGAGGGCGACCTCGTCGGGTCCCAAACTCTCAGCGAGGACTAGTGTTGAGGGTGTTGCGGCTACGCGACGGCAATGTTGTCCATGAAGGTAGGTCGTGATGAGCTTGAAGAGCTACGAGGCTGTCGTTGGCAAACTTGCCGCGAGTGGGCATGCGTCATCTGAACAGCCGCTAAACATGGTCGCGCTGCGCAACCACACACTGTCCTTGCTCATACAATTGCAAGCTCACTTCCAGGCCCACGGATCGGTCTGCGAAGGTCTCGACGAACTTCAGCGCAACGTCACAGAGGAGTACTACCGCGTCGCGGTGCTCGGAGGATTCAATCGGGGAAAGTCCTCACTGATCAACGCGCTCCTTGACGTGGAAGACCTGCTCCCGATCGCTGCATTGCCAAGTACATCGGGGCTGATCGCAGTGCGCTATGGCCATCAGACTACGTACGAGCGATTAGAGAGTTCTGGCATCCTTCGTCGTGAATCGCGGGACACCTTTCGAGCGCACAACTCAAGAGCTGCTGCCTCGTCGCACGCTGTGGATGTGAAAAGCGTTCCGAGTTGGCGGGTTCATACACCTTCTGGCTACCTGCGCGATCACCAGGTTGAACTGGTCGACACGCCGGGGATTTCTGAGGACTTTGTGCGCGCACGGCTAGCGATGGATGAGGCCCGAAGCGCAGACGCCGCCATCGTAGTCTTGGATCCCGAGTATATCGGCGACGAGCGAGAGCTCGAATTACTGCGGTCCCTTGAGTCAAGCGCCGAGCAAACATTTGTCGTGCTCAACAAGGCCGAGAAATTCTCTGCGGACGAGCGTTCTAATATCAAGAGCTTCTTGTTGCAACGCTTGCGCGAGATCGGCTTCGACCTGCCCGAGCGCAACGTTTTTTATGCCTCTTCACTGTACGCTAGGGGTCCCAGACGCGAGACGGAATGGGTCACCGAGCTCGAGCGATTGCGAGAGCATTTGCGAGAAAATTTACTGACGAACAGCCGGCCCAAAAAAGCGCTTGCGCTCGCTCGGCGGCTACGCCGTTTTGTTGCCTTGCAGCGCGATGGTCAAGCCGCTGCAGCGAAGGCGCTGATGGACTGGCAAGGAGAACTGAAACGGAACGATGTCGCCGCAGAAGTGCGCGCACTTCGGAAAACTATCGCTCAAGCTCAGTCAACACTTCGAACGCTTCAGCTGCCTATTTTCGAGTTCATCTCGGCGTTCGAGCGATGGGTTAGTGCAGATCTTCGTCAGAAGATTCGGGTGCATCAGGAGAGCTACTGGATTGACGTCCACCCAGCCTCCGACCCGATCCGAGTCACAACGATCGTCGCGGAGCGCGCAGGGAGAACAGCGAGCCAAGCGCTCGTGGATTGGCTTAAAACTTGTGGAGAGCAGATCCTTACTCGATCGATTGATTCGCTTCTCGACTCCGTGAAAACTGAAATGGATCAGGTCGCTACGTTTGCTCAACGCAAACGGCCCTTGCAATCCGTAGGGTCGCTTCAAACCGAGCTGCGCTCGCTGATCCTGCTTGAGGCACAGAAAGAAATCGACCGGCTCAAACAGGAGATTGTTTCGCGTTGGAGCTCTGTCGCGTTTCTTCGTGCAGAGCAGATTCGGAACATCGCTGCCCAAATCAATCCTCAATATAGAAACACCACTAGCGGACGACAAATTGCTGAACAATTCATCATCAGAGAGGTCATCGAGGCACTCACTGTCAATCTACTATCGCTTGGAGCGCTAAACAGCATTGAAGAGCTGGCGAAGTCTTTTGCCGTCCTCACGGATCAGCTAGCCGAGGGCTTCGGATCTGTCGCAACCAAGGAGCTCCCGCGCCCTGCAGACAGGCCCTTTCAGCAAGACGAGGGCATCGAACTTCTCCTTCAGAAGCGGCTGGAAATCATGGGACGCAGAGCCGCTGATACAACGGATATTCTTAACGGCCTCCTCGCGATCGCGTCGCAGCTAGACCAGCTCAAATAGCCCCCCCCTCACTCACCCCGCCCGCTGCGCCACTTGCCTCAGCGCGGCCACATACCCATGCCCTCGGCGCTCGGCCACGTTGTCAATCGCGAGACCCACCGCGGCGCCCACAATGAGCGAGACCCCGAGCCCCGCCGCCCACTCACGACGCACCACGTACACCAGCACCAATCCCAGCGCGATCAGCGCACCAAACGCGTAGTACGTGGCCCTAAAGTTAGCCATCACGCGGGTCATCCGCGCGAGCTCTTCGCGCGCCATGGCCGCCGGCTGGGCTTCGTATTGCGCGGTGAGCGCGCTCAGTTGCGACGGAGTCCTCGCGCCCACGCCCACACCGGTCGCCCCCAAAATCAGCGCAAACACAACGCTCGGAACCCCAAGACCCCAGTCAAACGCCGTGCGGTTTGTCCACAGCAGCGCCACCCCCATCGCCAACAAGAGCAGCCCGCTCGGAACAATAAAAAACCACGCCTCCGTGGCCTCTCCACGAAAGTACCCGCGCATCGTTTCGAGAAAGTTCATCTCTCAGTGCTACCCCGCGCGCTGTCCGTTGGACTCGCAGAACGCGCCAATCCACTCGCAGCGTGCGCCACGAGCTACCCCGTGGATTGCTTCTTCAGCGCCGCCGCGTTGATGCAAAACCGCAGCCCCCCCGCGCCCCTCGGCCCATCCGGAAACACATGTCCCAGGTGCGCATCACACACACTGCACGTGGTCTCTACCCGTGACATCCCGTGCGAAGTGTCCTCGTGATAGCTCACCACGTTGGCCGCCATCGCCGCGCTAAAAGACGGCCACCCCGTGCCCGAGTCAAACTTGCTCTGCGAGTCAAACAAGGGCGTCTCACAGCACACACACAGATAAATCCCAGGCTCAAACAGCTCACACATCGCCGAGCTAAACGGCCGCTCGGTCCCCTGCGTGCGGGTCACCCGAAATGACTCCGGGCTCAGCAGCGCGCGCCACTCTTCAGAGCTCTTCTCGACGCGCCGCGGAGGCGCCGGGTTGCCAGTGCGAGCGACCCTTAGGACTTCGTTCCAGTGAGACATACGTGCAGATCTCCGCAGTGTAAAAAGTTGGTATCCGTGCGATGCCGCACACTAGCACCGCGTCGCGCCCACGTGAGTCAGCACCATTTGTCCCTTGTCATCCGCACCGCGCTCCGTGTGAAATCCCCCACCATTCGATGGCCCCGACGCTCTCACCGCAAGACCGCGCACAGCGTGACGCGCTGCTCCGACGCCTCGACGCCCGCATCGTCGACGCCCAGCGCGCGTTTGCGAACGGTGACTTTCGCGCGACGGCAAACCACGTCCGCTCGGCCGCCGAGGCCTCGTGCAGAGCCGCACTCTTAGCCCGTGGTCACGCAACCGAGGGAGAGACGCTCGACCGACTGATCCAGCTCTTGCAGAGCAAAAACACCGGTGGATTGATCAAGACCATCAGCGACTCCTTGGGTGACATCAAGAACAAAGGCAACAGCGCGAGCCACGACAATGACGACCAACACCAAGACCCGCAAGCCACCGCGTTCACCGTCTTGATCGACCTGCAGCCCGTCGTGCGCTGGCTCTTCGCCGATGAGCTCAAGCTCTCTGCGCCGGCCAACATCACCCGCTTTCTCGCAGCGAAGTTCGGCCACCACGATGAGCCCATTGCCTCGAGCACACTCCCGCGATCGCTGCCCATCGCGCTAGTCATTTTGCTGCTCATGGTGCTCTCCGGCTTCGCGCTCTCGCACGTGTCCAGCACGCCGACGCCCACGCAGCAGCTCACAGCACGCCGCGCGCCCTCAATCGAGCATCACCCCGACGCAGACGCTCCCGCCATCGAGTGCCTGCTCCCGCTGCAAGGCAGCGCGCACCTCCGTCCCCGCGAGATGTGCGAATCCGAGGGTCCCGAGATGGGCACGCCGGTGCCCGCGCTCGTGCTGGGTGTCGGCCAACTTCGCCGAGGAAGTACACGCATGGTGCACATCCGACTTCGCGACAGAGAGGCCAGTGAAGGCTGGGTTTTTGCTCGTGAAAGCGAGCTCGTCGGCGCCTGCCCTTCATCCTGGACCGCGCCCTCCGAAGGGGTCCCTTGTCGCCAACGCGCGACGCCCTCGGCCGGGTGCGCGACATCCCAAATGCACGTCAACGAGACATCTTTTCAGATGGGCAGTTCCGTTGTCGCCAACGCCAGCCCCGAGCACCGCGTGGCGGTGTCGGCCCACTGCATCGACCGCAGCAAGGTGACCGTCCGCGAGTATCTTCTGTGTGTCGCCGCGGGTATCTGCTCGCCCGCAGAGCGATCCAGTGGCGACCGCCGGGCGTGCAACGCAACGCACAGCGATCGCGCAGGGCTCGAGGTCAACTGTGTGACCTGGCACCAAGCCAAGACCTTCTGCGATTGGGCCGGCGGACGCCTCGCTACCGAGGCCGAGTGGGAGCTCGCCGCGCGCACGCAAGCAGCCCACGTGCGGGGGCTGCTCGACGGCGTCGCCGAGTGGGTCGAAGACGGATTTGAGCTCTACCAAGCGGGCGCTCAAGAGAACCCCATCGGCTCTCCCACGAGCAATCAACGCACTGTCCGCGGCGGGAGTCTTCGCGAGCCCGCAATCGCCCGCGTCGCGTTCCGCGAAGGCCTCTCACCGGGTCTCATCGACCCCACCGTTGGCTTTCGTTGCGCAGGCCGCCGTTAACCGCCCTGGTCGCTCACTCGCACACTTCGCCCGGGGCGCAGCACGCCGCCGCGGGGCTCGCGCTCGCGAGCGTGCCCAACATGCGCTTCGCGGGCTTCTTCCCATGCTCTTCAACATCGTGCAGCACATGAAAAAACTCGACGTTGCGCCCGTCTGGGTCGCTCACCCAAAACTTATTCTGCCCCGCATAGCAGCACTCGACGTTGATCTCTTCGCGCACCGCGATCCCCGCGCTCTTCACTCGCGCGAGCGTCGCGTAGAGCGTCTCGTCCGACCACAGCTGCACACCAAAGTGATCGAGCTCGCCACGCACCGGAGCCACGGGCACCGCGTTGAGCGTAAAGTTTACCGAGGGTTCTTGCAGGTCAAACTTCGCATAGTCAGCTTTGCGCTTCACCGGCGCGACGCCAAACAGCGTCGTATAAAAAGCCACCACCTCGTCAAACTTCGCCACGCTCGCGTTGAGCGACATGTGAAACCGATTGGGTCGATCTGTCATGCGCGCGAGCATAGCCCACACGCGCACTCACGCGCCCCCCTTCGCTTTGCACGCCCGTGCCAAGCTCACCGCCGCGTTGCCCTTGCGCGCCACCGTGATCTCCGCGAGCCCGAGCCAGTCCGCCATGCGCCGAAGCTCCCGCGCCATCGCGCCCGCTGTCTCGCCAAGCGCCACCCCAGGCTCCGTGTGCGCTGCCTCAACACACAGCGTTTTTGCAGCGCGATCGGCCTTGAGGTCTAGCCTCCCGACCAGCGCATTCTTGTGCAATACCGGCAGGCAATAGTAGCCAAACTCGCGCTTCGCCTCGGGCGTATAAATCTCAATGCGATAGCGAAACCCAAAGAGCCGCTCCGTGCGCTCTCGCCGCCACACCAGCGGATCAAACGGAGACAACAGCACCGCATCTTCGCTCACGCGCTCGCCCTCCGCGAGCACCGTCTCAGTGTGCACATACGCTGGTTTTTTCCAGCCTTCTACGCGCACCTCTCGCAAGCGCTTCTGCTCAACGAGCTCGCGAATCCGTGGCACACACTCGGTCTTGGGGAGCCTAAAATAGTCCTGCAAATCATCCCCCGTCGCGACCCCCAAGGCCCGCGCCGCGTGCTCGATCAGCGCTCTGTGCGCGCCCTCTCGCGTGGGCGTCTTGGCCTCAAAGTGCGCCGCTGGGATCACCCGCTCGCTGAGATCATACACCCGCGCAAAGCCTGCATTTTCTCTGCGCGATGTGCTCACTTGCCCAGTCCAAAAGAGCCACTCCAGCGCGAGCTTCGCGTGGCTCCACTCCCACCACCCTGCGCTCGATTTAGGCGGCCCCTTGAGGTCCGCAGCCCGCAGCGGCCCACGCTCTCTGAGCTCTCGCAGCACCTCGTCCACCGCGCGCGTGTTCTCTCGGCCAAACTTCGCAATGTGCGCATAGATCCCCCGACCTTCGCGCGCGTCGCTCATCCGCCAGCGCAAATCCTTGTGCCGCGCCACCGGAACCATCGACGCCTCGTGCGCCCAGTACTCAAACAACGTGCGCCCCGTCGGCGCGTACGCCGCGCCCTCAAGCCCCTCGCGCGCATAGCCCCCAAGCCGCGAAAACAACGGCATAAAGTGCGCACGAACCAGCACATTCACACTGTCAATTTGCAGCAACCCCAAGCGCTCGATCACGTGCTCGCGCTGTGTGCTCGTGGGCACCTCGCTGCGATCGCCTCCGAGCCCCGTCGCGCGGATCGCGAGCGCGCGTGCTTGTGACATTGAGAGGGAGGACGGCAGGGTGGTCACCCAGAGCGGTGTACTGCAAGACGTCGCGCAAATGCAGCGCGTCTTCACCGCTCGACACAGGGTCGACACTCCCCCACGCTCGCTGACAGCCCCCAATGACGACCACCACCACCACAACGCGCGCTCCCACGATCGCCATCGTCGGCGCTGGCCCCGCCGGAATGCTCCTCGCCTTCCTCCTCGCCCGCCAAGACATCGCGGTGCACGTGATCGAGCGCCACGCCGATTTTCACCGCGAGTTCAGGGGCGAAGGAATCCAGCCCTCCGTCGTGGACCTCTTGCAATCCCTCGGTCTGCTCGACGAGCTCTTCGCACGCAAGATCGCCATCCGCGCCGCCCGCGCCGAGATCTTCTTAGACAACCGCCCAGCCCTGACCCTTGGCGACGACGGCAGCGCGCGCGGCGAAGACTTCGGCATCATTTTGCACCAGCCCACCTTCTTGGCCTTTATCCACGAGCAGCTCAGCGCCCTGCCACACTACCAGCTCAGCCTCGGCACAACCGCCCGTGACCTCGCCAAGACCGACGGGCGTGTCACCGGCGTGCGCGTCACCCACCGTGACAAGACCGAAGAGCTCATCCCAGCCGACCTCGTCGTCGTCGCCTCAGGCCGCGGCACCGCCCTACGCGCGTGTGTGAATCTTACAGCAGTCAAGCTCGACAGCTGGTTCAACGTCCTGTGGATGCTGGTCGCTCTGCCCGAAGATCCGTCGCTCGTTCCGCAGGGATTTCGTGCATATCTCGACGGAGACAGCCTGTTTATTGTCTACCGCACCGCGCACGACATGCTGCAGATCGCCTGGGCTCGCCGTGACGAACGCGGCCTGCGCGACAAGACCCACAGCGCCCGCAAAGAGCACCTTCTGCGCGACGCCCCGCAGGCCTATCGCGCACATTTCAGCAACGAATTTACAGAGCAAACAAAGACGCAGTTTCTCCGCGTTGAGTCAGATCGCTTAGCGCAATGGCACGCCCCCGGAGTGCTCTTCATCGGCGACGCCGCCCACACCATGTCACCTGTCGCGGGCCAAGGGATCAACCTCGCCATCCGCGATGCGGTGGTCGCCGCCAACCACGTCGTGCAAGCCCACCACAGCCAAATGCCCTTAAGCGATGAGCTCTGCGCGCGGATCCAAGCCGAGCGCCTCCCCGAGGTCCGCGCAATGCAAACGCTTCAATCCCGCCTGGGCTTCTTCATGCTGGGCGCCAAGCGCTGGCAGACCCGCGCGTTCTTTCGAGGCGCCCTCCCGGTGCTCAACGCGTTGGGTATTCGCCGCATGCTCGTCCGTCGGGTGCAGCACGGAGTCACTCAGGTTCGCGTCCAACACGACCCTCCACGAGAGCTCCCAGCGCTCTAAGAGCAGGCCTCAGACCAACCACGCTCTGAGCGGCCCCGCAGCGCTCGCAAGGGACCGCACAGACAACCACGCCAGATCTCCGTTGTGTGCCCGATTGGTCTGCAAAAACACAGTAAATCACAAAAAAAAGCGGCGACGTGTTTGATTCGATTGACGGCGCCGCAACGCTCGCCTACAAACCGCCTCCCGGTCGACGAACAGACGGCGCCTCAAGGCCCCGCGGTTCACCAAGTCCACCGATTCACCGCTGAAACGAAGCGGCGAAAAAAGAGAAAAAAGAAGTTGACGCGGTGAAAGAGATCCTCTACAAACCGCTTCC
>JAUXYJ010000091.1 GCA_030694465.1 Deltaproteobacteria bacterium
CAGCGGCACCGCGTGACGGCCGCGACCGCCGCCGCGATGACTTCTCGCGCTAACGTTCGCTAGAGCCACACGCTCGCGCGGGGGGCCGCGCGGTACAGCCTCGCTGGGCGGTGTGCGCCACGGCGCATCCGAGGCGTCTCGCGCACGAGCTCCATCGCGAGCAGCCGTCGTCGAAAGGTCACCTTGTCGAGCTCTCTTCCCAAGATGGCTTCGTACACGTGCTGCGCTTCGGTCAGCGTAAACTCTTCGGGCAAGAGCTCAAACGCGAGGGTTGTAAACTCAAGCTTTCCTCGCAAGCGGGCGAGCGCGGTGGCCACGATCACGTCGTGATCAAACGCGAAATAGCCCTCGGATTCCTCGCGTTTGCGCTTTGACTTGCCCACGGTGCTGCGACCATCCGCGGGCTCGATGCGCTCGATGGACGCGGGCAATCGCTCGAACTTCGCCGCGCGCGCGTCGCTCCCGCCCTGCACCTGGTCCACGCGATCTGCGGGCAAGAGCGCCATGTGCGCGACGCTCACCACGCGGCCTCGTGGGTCACGCTCGGGCTCGCTAAACGTGTAGAGCTGCTCGAGGTACACGTCGCGCAAGTTGGTCTCTTCTTCGAGCTCGCGCGCCGCCGCTTGGTCCACGCTCTCGCGGGGCAACACAAAGCCCCCGGGCAGCGCCCAGCAGCCCTCAAACGGCGGGATCCCTCGCTCAATGACCAGCAAGTGCAGGGCGCCCTCGCGCATCGCGAACACGACGATGTCCACCGTGAGGCTCGGCTGCTCAAACTGGGTGCGATCAAACTTGGTCCCGGTCATCGCGCGAGCACTTCGGACGAGTCACACACGCGCACCCCGAGGGCCTCGAGCTCGGCCAACGCGCGCGCGCCCCCGGCGGGGTCCACCGCGGCGATCGCGTCGCGCACCACGGTCACGGTGCTCTGCGAAGCTGCGCTCGATTGCGCTGCGATCCACGCGAGGGCGTCTCTCGCGGCGGCCTGAACGCAGTAGTCCGTTGCGACACCAAAGACCACGAAGTCCAAGGGATTTTCTTGACCTAGCTGGTCGATCCAGCGCGCGGCGTTGGCGTTCGAGAAGAGCGAATAGACCTCTTTCTCGAAGTACACAGCCTGTGTGTCGTCGGGCACGCGTGGCGTCGGCGCGTCCATCGGAACAAACACAAACCGCGCAGGCAGCGTGCCGTCCATCTTGAGCCACCCGCGCGTCCCTTTCACGCAATGAGGCGGAAAGTTAGGCTTCTCGCCCCGGGGACCCACATTGCGATTCGTTGCAAATTCCCAAGCATCGTGCGCATGGGAGTCTACAGATCCCACCAGCGCTTCGCCTCGCGCCACCGCGTGCGCGATGAGCGACACGCACACGCGCGTCGCCTCGACAGCCCCCGAGACAAAGAGCGCTCCCTCGGGCGCACAAAAGTCCCACTGTGTGTCAACGTCCACATACACTCGCTTGCGCATCACGCTGCTCCTTCTCGCAGTGTCAGAAGAATGACACACCGTAACTTAGTTGCATACTGCAACTAAGTCAAGATTTGTCCAAAGATTACGGGTTTCTACGGACTGCGGTGAGCACCGTCGAGCGTGTACGGTTTGTCCGTGCTGAGGGCTCCAAGACAAGTGCTTTTCGGCCTCGCGGTAGCCCTCGCTACCGAGGGGGCGTGGGCACAGCGAGCGCCTCGCCCGAGGCTCCCGAGAGCGCTCGCGGCGCACGAGTCCGGGGTGGTCGTGCGGGGCGGTCCGCGACGCACGGCACCCACCGCGCAGGGCCGCAGCGGGAGCCTAGTGACCCGTCGCGAGATGGACGAGCGCATCGTACGGAGCACCCCCGACGCCCTGCGCGACACCGTGGGCGTGAGCGTCCAACAGACCGCGCATGGGCAGGCCTCGCCGTACGTTCGCGGGGTCACTGGGCAGCAGGTCTTGCTCCTCTTCGACGGCGTGCGGCTCAACAACGGGCTCTATCGCCAGGGACCCAACCAGTATTTTTTCACGGTGGACTCAAACACGGTGGACCGCATCGAGGTCGAGCGCGGGAGCGCCTCGGTGCGCTACGGCAGCGACGCCATCGGGGGCGTGGTGTTAGCGCACCCCATCGAGCCACACTTTGACCCTCGCGTGCGTGGGTTTGCAGTGCGCCCCCGTGCGTTTGGCTCGTACAACAGCGCAGACGTTTCGCCCGGTGGACGCGCCGAGCTCGAAGCGCAATGGGGCAGTCAAATCGCAGCCGTCGCGGGCGTGGGCTACCGCACCGCGTCGCTCTTGCGCGGGGGCGCCGGGGGGGTGCGATCGCTCACCGAGGGCTCTCTCGCGCGCACGCCCATGTTGCTCGAAGACCGCGCAACCCAGCTCGGGACCGGCTTTCGTGAGCTCACGTTTGATGGGCGTTTGGTCTGGCGCCCGCGCAGCAAGCTCTCGCTCGTGTTGGCGGTCTACGGCTACCGACAATACGACGCGCCACGCACAGACCTCTGCGCCCCGACGTGGGCCAGCAGCGAGGCGTGCGTGAAGTACGAAGAGCAGTTTCGCACGCTCGCGTACGCCTCGCTCCGCGGAGAAATCACAGGCGTTTTGCACGAACTGAGCGCCACAGTCTCGTACCAACGCGCCCACGAACGCCGTCGCTTTGACAACCCCACGGGCTTCTCGGGCTCGGGCTGGATCGACTCGGTCGACACCCTCGGGATCAACACCCGCGCGGCCACCCCACGCATGGCGCTCACGCGCCGTGGATCCGCTGGGCTCACCGTACGCTATGGGTTTGATCTCTGGCGCGACGAGGTCCGCAGCTTCGAATGGGCTGTGTATAACCACACGGGGCGCGTTGTAGACGCCTCGCGTGGGCAATATCTCGACGGGTCTAACTATCTCTACGGTGGCGCCTTTAGCGAGCTCACCGTCGACGCCATGCGCGTGATCGAGGTGCGCGCGGGCGTACGCGCTGCGCTCGCCCATGCCTCGGCACCGAGCGACCCCAGCAGCGCGACGCCCGCGATCTCGCGCGCGTGGGGAGCCTTCGTTGCGCGCGCGGGTCTCACCGCAAAGCCCAGCGCGCACTGGGCGATCGTCGCGAACATTGACCAGGGATTTCGACCACCCAACCTCGACGATCTCACGTCACGACAGATCACTGGGCCGGGCTTTCAGCTCGAGAACCCAGCGCTCAATCCAGAGCGCTCGACCACCTACGAGCTCGGCACTCGCGCACGCTATCGCGCGATCGACCTCGACGCGTGGGGCTTTGTGACGCGCATCGACGGCGCCATGATCCGCGCGCCACGGAGCCTCAGCGATTGCCCGATTGCGCAGTCGGTCTGCTCGGCGTCGAGCACGCGGTTGCAGCTCGTCAACGTCCAAGATGCGGCATGGATCGTCGGCGCAGAGGCTTCGTTGCGCGCACGAATTGCAGACAAATTGCAGATCAACGCGACAGTGTCCTTTGCGTGGGGCGATGCTCCGAGTCCCTTGACCATTGGCGCACCACGGCTGCCGCTCTCACGGGTGCCACCGCTGCACGGCTCGCTCGATGCACGCTACGCGGTGTCTGCAGAGTCGTTCGTCGGAGCCACATTGCGCTGGGCCGCAGACCAGACCCGCTTAGCGTTTCAAGACCTCTCGGACCCGCGCATTCCCGCAGGCGGAACCCCCGGATACGCAACTCTTGACCTCCGCGCGGGCCTCCGATTTTCGCGCCAACTCCGTGTCACCGCCGTGCTCGAGAACCTCTTTGACACCGCGTACCGAGTCCACGGGTCAAGCATCAACGGGCCCGGCCGCGGCGTCATGCTGCAGGCCGCGGTCGGCTGGTAACCCACACAACAACGCTTCAACGAAGTGCGCTATGAAACCACCGATTCGTCTTATTTTTCCTGCTCTTTTGCTTGCCGTATCCGCGTGTGAGACCCCTCGCCCCGGCAACGACGTGACCGCGTCCGACGCCCAGCAAGAGTCCTCTGCGCCCGATGTCGCAGACGTCACGGTGGCCATGGATGTCACCGAAGCCTCTGTGAGCCCCGACGCCGGAGACAGCAGCGCGGAGGCAGCCAGTGACGCAGACGCGAGCGACGTTGCGACCGACGTCGTCTCGAACGCTTGCATGCCCGCGAGCACGGATTTTCAGCCGCGCAGCGCTGGTGCTCGCATGGCTCCTTGGGATCAATGTATGGCCGTCACCTCGGCCGAGACCTTTCCGGTGTTTAACGCAGCGCCGTCTGCGTCCGCACGCATGCGCGCGGTGGACGTGCTCGATCGCCCCGGCGGATTCTTTGATCCCACACGAGACCCCACGCCCGACGAGTTCGCCCCCACGATGCCGCCGGTGGGCATGGACACGAGCGCCAACGGCCTGCTCACTTCGACCGGAATCGCGACGCGCTACCAACGCCGCGCCGACGAGCACTACGCACCCCCCGCGGGCCTCGTCCTGGACTCGACGTACCAAGACTTCTGCGGCCCCGCCGCCAACTGGATGGCCCACCGCGACTACTGCACAAGCCCCGCGACGCTCAACCCCGTGCTCACCGCATCCCTCGCGAATGGCATGGGCGGCGGCGCGACACCATCGCGTGTATTCGCTGCAAGAATCCAGGGAACCCTGCAATGGTGGACCTATATGTCAACGTACAAAGAGGCCCTCACCTGCGCGCCCGTCGTAGCAGACTGCGACGCCGCGTTTGGCTACTACACCGGTGGCTCTGCGCGCTCTGAAGCCGCACAGTATGGCCTCGCGCGATCGCTCTTGGCGCTGGGCACGCCTGGGCGCGAAGCGCACGATAGAATCTGGGACGGATTGCTCGCGGTTCGCTGCTGGCGTGACCTGGACGGCGGGCGCACGACTCCCCCCGTCGCGGCCACCAACGAGGCACTCCGCGAGCAAGTACGCACCCAGCTCGACCGCGCACTCACCCGCGGCATCGTGCTGCTCACCCAAGCACGCCTGCGCTCGTTTGCCTCGACCGACGGCGACGCCATGCGCGCAGCCGAGCGCCAGGCACACGCGGCCTGGATCGGCGTCGTAGGCCCACTGCTGAGCAACGGGTTGCAGCGCTGGTCTCGCGGCTGGTGGGCACAACAGCGCGCCACCGCGCCGGCCGCCGTGGTCAGCCGACTTGTCACCGAGCTCTCTGCAGGCGAGGCGATCACGACCGCGCAGGCGGGTCGCGCGAGCGCCGACCTCGAAGCGATCCTGCGCTGCCCCTGACCCTCGTCCGCGATCGCGCGATCGCACGAGGCCCCCTGGCAGAGTCTCGTGGACGACTTACACTCCGCGCACCTCTGATCCCGCAGAGGCCGTGGGCTCTCACCGAGTCCCCACCGCGCTGCGCTTTCCCAGGAGCCCCAACGATGAACAAACAAGCTAAGCGAATTTTCACGGTTTTTGCCATCACCAGCACCCTCGCATCGAGCGCGCTCGCCGGCACGCTGCAGCTCCGTGACGACGCCTCGGTCTTCTCAGCGACAGACCGCGCGTCCCTGACACAAGCGGTCGCGATGTACCCCTTCGACGTGCGCGTGCTGAGCAGCAACACGTTTGCAGACCGTGGGACCTTCGATCAGTACGTGGCGACGAACGTCGCGAGCCCCAACATGGTCGTGGTGGGCATCGCGCCAACGCTCCGTCGCACGAGCGTGCACTTCGGGGTCAGCACACGGATCGCGCCCACACAGTGGCGTACGATCGAGAGCCAAGGCGCGCCCTTTTTTCGCACAGGCCAGTGGGCTGGGGGCGTGCAGGCGATCCTCACGAACGCGTCCGGCGCGGTGGGCTCGGGCCCCGCGAACATGCCGCTTGTGGCACAAAACACACGCTATCCCGTCGCGCCCTACGGCACGCCCACGCAGAACTATCGCTACAATCGCGCCAACCGGTACAGCTCGGATCGCGGTGACTCGTCGCGCTCGTTTGGCTTCGTGTGGGTCGTCCTCGGGGTCGCCGTCGGTGCGATGGTGCTTGTCGCGATCGCCCGCCGCGCCGCGCGCAATGGCGGCCAGATGGCAGGCGGATACCGGACCAACGGGTACCCTGGCGGCCAACCCGGAGGATACCCCTACGCGCCCCCCGGAGGCCCAGGGGGCTACGGCTACGGCCCTTCTGGCGGCGGGATCTCACCCATGGGCGCAGGCATCGCGGGCGCCGCGGTAGGTGGCATCGCGGGCTACGCCTTGGGCCGCGCGATGGATGACCACGGCGGGTCGTACACGCACACGAGCTACGACAACGGCCCGAGCTACGACAACAGCCCGAGCTACGACGCAGGGGGAAGCTCGTCAGGCTGGGACGGCGGGGGCGGCGGAAGCGACGGCGGCGGAAGCGACTGGTAGCCTGGGATTTGGCTCACGCATTGAGCGCGTCAATGAGCTCGTGAAAGATCTCTTTGGCGCGGGGGAGCTCGGTGCCAGGGAGCGCGATCGCGCCCACGACGGGGTGCCCGCCGCCGCCGTGCTTCTCGCAGAGCGCGGCGATGTTGTGCTTGCGGGGGCGCGGGCTCCAGGGGTTAAAGCCCACGGAGAGCTTGGCCCGGCGGGGCGTCCAGGACAGCACGACCGAGTACGATGACGTGGGAAAAAGCTGGTAACCCACAAACTTCGCCACGACGTCGACGGGCTGATCGCTGAGGTCAAAGTGCGCGACGACGCCCTTCTGTTCGCCCACGCGCGCCATGCGGTCGGTGAGCAAGCGCTGGCGCTCGCGGATGGGCGCGAGCTTGCCGGCGATCATGGGCGAGCGCGCGATGTCTTCGAGCTTCTCGGACATGAGCCTCGGGATGAGCTCTGCACACAGCAGATCGTCGCCGCACTCTTGGACCACCGCGGTGATCGCGAGGGCGGGCTCCTCGAGGCTGTTGGCGACCTCGGCGCTCGCAAAGCGCGCCGCGTCGACGATGTCGGCCCAACGAATGAGCTCGGCGAGGTCGGGCGCTTCCCAGGAAAATTGCTCACGAAACACATCCGCGATGAGCTTGGCGCACGAGCCATAGGTCCCGTCGTGAAACTTCTGCCCTGAGCGATCTCCCTCGAAGTGCTCTTTGGCGCCGGGCTCTTGAAATGCGCTCACGTGGTGATCGAAGTACCACGTGAGCAGCGGGCTCGAGGTGTAGCGAAAATCCAAGACCGCGTTGACCGCGCCCTCGACGAACTTGTCTGCCGTGGGCGGCGCGTTGGGGTCGTAGCCCAGGCCGCGGTACGTCACGTCTTTGACGTCACGTTTTTCGCGCAAAAACCTAGAAAAAATCGCGGCGCTGCACGCCCCGTCAAAGCAGTGCCCGTGGTGGGCGATGACAACTTGGCTCACGCGCAACACAGAACCACAGCGAGCGCACTCGCTTCAAGCGCGCCGCAGGTCAGCGCTCTGAATTGCCCCAAAAGGTCACCGAGCCGCGGCGAAATCGCACGAATTCGCGGGAGTATTGCGCACACACGAGGGCGGCAAGGTCACCACGGGGCTCCCGGCCCACACGCTCTGCAAGAAGGCCAAGATCTGCTCGCGCGCGGCCACACCTGCGGGCGAATTGCGCGCCCCAAAGCCGTGAACATCGTACATGCCCGTAAGCGTCGAGGGCACACGATACTGGGTAAATCCCACGCCGTTTGCGACCCTATCCCCGGCCGCGGGCGAGACTCCGTACACCGTTGAGAGCGGCGCGCCCACTTGCTGCGCGCCCGAAGTGATCGCGACCATCTCGGTCCCTACGGCGGGCAACACGGGGTCGCCCATGCTCTGCTGGACCAACAGCGGAACCCTGCGGGCCATCGTCGATCCTGACCATAGGGCACCGTCGATTCCGTCCAGGTTTGTCTGTGCCATGGCGATCCCGAGCTGCACGTTGACGTCGTTGCGGTACGCGTTGAGCAGCAGCCCACGTGCGAGCCCAAACACGGACGAGAGCACCAGGTACTGCGTCCATGCGGCGCCCGGAACATTGAGCACCGCGCCCTCGATCGAGGGCTCAATCTGCGCGTACACATAGCCCATCGTGCCGCCGAGCGAGCCCCCCGCCCAGGTCGCCCGCGTGGTGTCGATCATGCGTCCTGCCGCGGGATTCACAGTGGTCCCGAGCATCGGCGCGGCGAGCGCGTCTCGCAACACCGAGCCAAACGCGGTCTGGATCGCAGAGATGTCCGCGAGGCTCTGAGCGCCCAACCCCAGCACCCACTCGCTGCCCATCCCGGGCTGGTTAAAGCCACCCAGGGTCTCGAGCACATCCATGCTCGTGAGCCCCGCAAAGCGCACGCCGACTTTGGCCGCGCCGACCATCGAGATCTCAGTGTCAAACGCGTCGTCGTCGAAGTCACCGCCGAGCCCGTGACCAAAGAGCACCGCGCGATAACCACCCGTTCCCGTGGGAATGGTCACACGAAACGGCGCATCGTGCGTGCCCATGGCCACGGGCCGTCCCTGCGCATCGCGCGCGATCGTGCGCCGGGTCCGATCGAGAAAATCGGGCACGCCCGTGAGCCTCCCGAGGACCACCGCGGCGATGGTTCCGCTCGCGGGCACGGTCACGCGATCGATCACCACACGCACGCTCCCCGCGGTGACAGCGGCCATGGTCCCAGCGCGCATGGTGCGCACGAGCGCGAGGGAGTCATCCGAGCTTCGCGTAGTAAAATCCCAGACTCTCAGCACTTGCGAGCCCATGATCCCAGCCCGCGTGAGCGCGTCTCGCGTGGGCGCATGGTAGGCAAACGCGCGCGCCTCGGAGCCGGTCATCGCGGGCGTCAACCCGAGCGCTGCCTGGGTCCAGTGGCTCGCCACAGGGCCCTCTCCGTCGGTCACACGCACGGTGTTCAGAAGCACCACCGCGTAGTCGGTTGCGGCGTCTAAGAGCCCTTTGGGAGCGCCCACGATCACCGTCTCAGGGCGATCGCTCGTGCGGCTCTGTGTCGAGCGAATTCGCAGCTGAATTTGCTCACCAAAACGCGGTCCTGGGCTGGTACGGATCAAGCGAACCGCGCCGGTGATTCCGTCGCCGAGCGAGGCCTCGTCGACGACGCCACGCAGCGCCGTGAGCACGCTCGTCACGCGCGAAAAACCATCCGCGCGCCCAAACGAAGAGGCCTCGTCGCCGTTGTTTACCAAGCGCGTGATCTCGACGTTGACCCGCAGGCCCGTGCCCCGCGTGGCGTCTCGCACGGTGAACACGTTGGACGGCCATGGGAGCAGACACCGAGATTCGTCTGCTGGATCGCAGGTGGCTGACAACGGCGTGCGGTCTCCGGCCATGCGCATCGGGATCGGCATCGTAGGCAGTAGATCGGCATCGGTGCCGATCGCGTCGACTGCGGCTTCAGAGGCGGCGACGTCGCCGGGTGCGCTGCCATCCATCCCCGCGTCCGCGTTGCTCGGTGGCGGCGAACACCCACCGACCCACAAGCCCACAACCAACACACCCAAGCCAGCGCAAGACAACCTGCTCATGCCAGGGACTCTGCCAGAATTCTCGCGCGCTGCCTCGCAGAGAAAGCCCACACTCACAACCGCACGCGATACGCTTGCCTCGTTTGTCTCTCGAAACTGATCTGCAAGGAGCACTCCCCATGGCAACTCTCTCACCCTGTCCCAGCTGTGCGCGCCATGCTCGCGCCGGCGAAGCTTGTCCCTTCTGCGCGACCCTCGTCCCCGCCGTCGATGCCCCCCGCGTGGTCACCGCGCGATTGCACCGCGCCGCGATGGTCGGCCTAGGCGCCGCCGTTGCACTTGTCAGCGCGTGCAGCCCCAGCCCCGCCCCCGCCTACGGAGCGCCCCCGCAAGACGCAGTCGCGCCCCAAGACGCCACGAGCGACACGGGACCGCAAGACTCAGGCGGCCCCGCCCCCGCCTACGGCGCCCCGATCACCAACGACCTCTGAGCGCACGCTGCCCGCAACAAAGGGGGTACCCGGCGACGTCGCCGGGTTAGTAGAGCCCAGGGGGGCGATGGGCCGGTAGAACCATCCGAGGACAACGAGGCGCGAGCCTCAGAACGTGGATGGTCACGGCCCGCACATCCCCTGGGCAGCTGATCGAGAGCCGCATGG
>JAUXYJ010000095.1 GCA_030694465.1 Deltaproteobacteria bacterium
GCGCACGTTGACCTCGCAGCCGTTGGCCGCGCTGCCGTCGCAGTCGCCAAAGCCCGTCGCGCACGCGCCCACCACGCAGGCAGACGCCGAACACGCTTGTACGCTCACGTTGGCGAGCGAGCACGCCATGCCGCAACCGCCGCAGTGATTGGGATCGCTCACCGTACGAACGCAGTCGCCAGAGCAGTTCGTCGTACCCGTGCCGCACGTCGTCGCGCACGTTCCTGCAGAGCACACGCGCCCGGCCGCGCAGGCCGTCCCGCACGCGCCGCAGTTCGCGTTGTCCGTCTGCAGGTCGCGACAGAGGCCCGAGCAAATGGTCTGTCCCGCCGAACACGAGGTCTCGCAGCGACCGTTCATGCAGGCTGTGCCCGCCGCGCACGCAACACCGCAGGCGCCGCAGTTGGCGTTGTCGGTCTGACCATTGGCACAGTATCGAGCGCCGCTCGCGTCCCCCGCGTCTCCCGCGTCGCCCGATGCGTCGGCGTTGCACGTGAGCAAGCTGCTCGTGCACGAGAGCGAACAGACGCCCATCGAACAGACCTGGCCTGCGTCGCACACGATCCCGCAGGCGCCGCAGTTCGCGTTGTCGGTCGCGCTGTTCACACAGCGTCCCGAACAGTCGCTCTGCCCGTCGGCGCAGTTGGTCGCGCACGTTCCGTTGGTACAGACCAAACCCGCAGCGCAGGCCATCCCGCAGGCGCCGCAGTTCGCGCGATCCGAGCGTGAGTCCACGCAACGGCCCGCGCAGTTGAGCTGCCCTGTCGGGCACGCAAGCGGCGCGTCAACCCGTGCGTCCGCGGCGGCTTCACGCGTCGCGTCCATGCCAGCGTTCGCGTCCATCGACGACGCGTCGGGGCCGGCATCTTCAATGGGAGTCGGAGTAGGACAGCCCGCCAACAGCAGCGCTGTCGGCCACAACCAGTGCGGTGAACGTTTCATACACGATCCTTTTGAGAGAGAGCGCCCCCACGAGAGGGTGGCGAGGTGAGTGCCCGCGGTCGAATGAATCCTTCAACTGGCACAGATGATTCTGTGCGCATCGCGCGGCGCGGACGATAACAGCTGTCTTGATCGTCAGGCCCGACGAGCGAGAACGTCGGCGGGTGCCCGTCGCTGCGACAACCTAGCTCTGTGCTCGCTCCCCGGCAGGTCACGCGCTCGGCCGTGCTGATCCGCGATGCCACCCTGGACGTTAGGGTCTGCGACGCTGCGTCCCGACGCTCGCCAAGACCTTAAGCGCTTATTCTCTCGGTGATTTTTCAGCTCCGATCGTGACATCCCTCACTGTGCACGGGCTCATCGCATGTCGTTGTGTATACTCGCGCCGTGTTTAACGGCATTTCGCTGCCTGGCAAGCGCAGCATCCGGGACAAGTTTGCCGTGCGTCAGTTTGTGGGCCCCGAGCTCTACCGCGACACGCTCGACCACGTACGCGTGGTGCACCTCACCGACATGCACGTGGGCCGGGTCACACCCATGGAGGCCCAGTTCGCTGCGGTAGACATCGCCAACGCCGCGAAGCCAGATTTCGTGGCGATCACCGGGGATTTTGTCTGCCACAGCCAGAAGTTTCTCCACGAGCTCACCGCCGTCATCGAGAAGATCGACGCGCCAGTGTTTGCGGTCTTGGGCAACCACGACTACTGGTCCGGCGCCGACGAGGTGCGCGCGGCGCTGCGCAAGGCCAACGCGCTCGTGCTGGACAACATGGTCACCACGATCACGGTGCGTGGGCAAAAGCTGCAGATTTTGGGCCTCGATGACGCATACACCGGTCACGCCGACCGAGCGCGCGCGGTCAAGAACCTCGACCGCTCGCTTCCTACGTTGGGGCTCTCGCACATCGCCGAAGAGGCCGACGCGCTCTGGGAGCACGACGTGCACTTGGTGCTCTCAGGGCACACGCACGCGGGGCAAATTACCATCGCGAAGCTCCACGAGATCGCGATCGGAAAGGTCGCGGGCCACAAGTATGTCCACGGGCTCTATGGCTCACGCGACCGCGCGACCCCCGGCGGCTCGGTGTACGTGGGCGCGGGCGTAGGCGCCGCCGTGATGCCCCTGCGCATCGGCGACCGCGCCAAGCGCGAAGTGACAGTGTTTGAGCTGGGCCAGCGCGCCTTTGTCGACGCCGAACACCACGACGAGCAGCCAGCCTTTGAGGGCCGCAAGCCCACCGAAGAGCTCAAGGCCAAGCGGCACGAAAAAGTGCAACAGCTCCAAGCCAAGCGCGACGCCAAGAGCAAGTAATTTGCCTCGCAGATTGAGTGTCTAGCGCAATCTTTGTATATCCACCAATAGGCAGCGGTCTTGCACGACGTCAATGCCCGCTTGCAGCAAGCGCAGGGCGACTGTTTCGTTGCGGATCCCTTGCTGGAGCCACGCCGCGCGGGGTCGCGCTGCGAGCAGCTCGTCGAGGTGTTTGGGGACGTCTTCGCTGCGGCGAAACACGTTGACCAAGTCCACTGGACCCGAGATCTCGGCGAGCGAGCGCACCACTGGGACACCCAGAATCTCGCGCACGTCGGGGTAGTACACCGGGACGGGAATCAGCAAATATCCTCGCGATTGTGCGAACGCGGGGACATAGTGCGCGGGCTGCTCTGCGTGCGTCTCGGGCTTGATCCCGATCACGGCGATCGTGCGAGTGCGCTGCAAGAGCGCGCGGAGGTCGGGGTCCTCGGTGATTCGGCGGCCCGGGGTCACAACGTCGTTCATTGCGCTCAGAGCCTACGTCGCAATCGTCACGGAGGGACCGATTGAGTGCATGATTTGCGCGCTTAGCGCTTGCGTGCGCAGGCGCTGCTTGCCAGGGTTGCCTCGCTGAAATGACAGAGCCCCAAGTGCACGCAGACACGACTGTGACCGACCACCCATACGGCGCATTTATCCACCGCATCGAGAAACCCGTCCGCTATCTGGGGGGCGAACATGGCTCAGCACGCAAGCCTTGGGACAGCGTAAAATCGCGTTTTGCCCTGGCTTTTCCCGATCTTTATGACATCGGAATGAGCCACCTTGGGTTTAAGATTCTCTACGGGATTCTCAACGATCACCCCTCGACGTTGGCCGAGCGTGTGTATGCCCCGTGGTCTGACATGGAAGCTGAGCTGCGGGCACGCAAGCTCCCGCTGGTGAGCCTCGAGAACGCGCGTCCCCTGAGCGACTTCGACGTCGTGGGGTTTTCGCTGCAGTTTGAGCTCACGTACACCAACATTCTCTTGATGCTCGAGCTTGGGGGCATCCCGCTGCGCAGCGCGGACCGAGACGACTCGCACCCGCTGGTGATCGCGGGCGGCCCGACGGCGACGCACCCTGAGCCCCTGACGCCTTTTATCGACGCGTTTGTGATCGGCGACGGAGAGAAGCTCAGCGTGGAGATCGCGCTGGCTTGGGCGACCTTTCGCGACGCCAAGATGCCTCGCGCAGAGCGCCTGCGTGAGCTGGCGAAAATGGGCGGCGTCTATGTGCCCTCGCTCTATGACACTGCGGTGTGTCCTTCGTCGGGGTTGCACTATGTCTCGGGCCCTAAAGTACCGGGAATTCCCAAGCGGATTGAGCGCGCGTTTGTGGGCGACCTGTCGCAGTATCCGTTTCCGAACAAGGGCCCCGTGGCCGCGACCGAGACCGTGTTTGACCGTGTGTCCGTCGAGATCGCGCGGGGGTGCACCGAGGGCTGCCGCTTTTGCCAAGCCGGGATGATCTATCGCCCCGTGCGCGAGCGCGACCCCGAAGAGATCGTCGAGACGATCGCGTCTGCAGTGCGCGCGGGGGGCTACGACGAGGCCTCGCTCACGTGCCTCTCGACCGCGGACTATTCGGCGATTAAGCCGTTGATCAAAGCGGTGACGGCGCGCTTAGAGGGCGAAAAAGTCTCGCTCTCGGTGTCGTCGCTGCGGGCGTACGGGCTCGACGAAGAGCTGCTCGATGAGCTGCAAAAATTCAGGGCAACTGGGCTTACGTTTGCACCCGAGGCGGGCTCGCAGCGTATGCGCGACGTGGTCAACAAGAACGTCACCGACGAGCAGCTCATGGAGACCGCCGAGCGCGTGTTTTCGCGCGGGTGGACCAAGATGAAGTTGTACTTCATGGTGGGTCTGCCGACCGAAGAAGACTCGGATGTCTTGGGGATTGTCGAGACCGGTGCGCGGGCGCAGGACATCGGTCGAAAGCTTCAAAAGGGCCGCGGACCCGCGGTGACCGTGAGTGTATCTACGCACGTACCCAAGCCGCACACGCCGTTTCAGTGGTGCGCGATGGACGCGCTCGAAGAGATCCGCCGCAAGCAAGACATGCTGCGCGCGAGCGCGAGGGACACGCGGCTTGACCTCAAGCTGCACGAGTCGCGAGGCTCGACCATCGAGGGGATCTTGGCCCGCGGAGACCGACGACTCGGTGACGTGATCGAGCGCGCGTATCGCAACGGCGCGCGATTTGACTCGTGGGATGAGCGCATGCGCTACCAGACCTGGGTCGAGGCGTTTGATCACTACGGCATCGAGCCTGCGCAGTTCTTGGGCACGCTCCCGGTCGACGCGATCTTGCCGTGGAACCACATTGACGTCGGCCTCGAAGACGGCTTCTTGCTGCGTGAATACCGCAAGGCCCTCGCGTCACGCTTGTCGCCTCCGTGCGGCAAGGTCATCGGGCAGTTTGTGCACCACAGCAACCTCGAAGACGCGCAGGCCGAGACCAAGAAGCTCGTGTGCTACGACTGCGGAGTCGCCTGCGATTTGACCGAGATGCGCACCGAGCGCTTGGTCTATCTCGACCGCCTGGGCGCAAAGAACCGCCCTGCCCCGCGCGAGGTGAGCGACGAGCCCAAGGCGCCCATCAACGCGCGCGGAAAGCGGCAGCCTCCCACGACGATGGTGCAGGGCGCGGCGCGGCGCGTGCGGTTGAGCTTTGAGCGCCTGGGGCGCTCGGCCTTTCACGGGCACTTGGACTTGGTGGTGCTGGTGCCGCGGGTGTTTCGGCGCGCTGGGATCGAGGTGTTTTACTCGCAGGGGTTTCACCCCAAGCCCGAGCTCGTGTTTGGCCCTGCGCTCGCGTTAGGCATCGCGACCTTCGACGAGTACGTAGACGTCAAGCTCGCGCAAGACGTGGACCTGGACACGCTCACCGCGGCGCTGCAGTTGGGCACGCCCGAGGGCCTGCGCTTCACCGGCGCGGTGATGCTAGGGCCCAATGATCCTGGGATTAACAAGCTCATTGAGCTCACCGAGTACGTCGCCCTCGTGCCTTGGCGCGTGCTCAGAGAGCTCGGGATCGGCGACGTCGCCGGGTTGCGCGCGCAGATCGCGCAAGCACAACAGAGCGGGCTCACAGCGATGCGCGCCGTCGAGCGGAGCATCGCGCGCAAAGTCGACGTGGGTGCGTATGTGGTCGAGATCGATGTGCCTGAGTCCTCGGATGTGGTCGCGCGCGCGGGCTACGCCGGAGAGCTCGCGGCCGTGCGATTTGTCACGCGGGTGACACCCGACGGGACGTGCAAGCCCATCGAGGTCGTGCGCGCGCTGCTTGGACCCACCGTCGAACCCAGGATGGTGCGCACACACATGGGCACGCGCACCGAGGGCGGCGAGTGGCGAGGGCTGATGGAGCTCGAGCATTTTCGCAGGCCCCCGCGGACCCAGCGTGTGCGTGAAGCAAGCGAGATCGAGAGCGCCGAGGCCACCGAGACGCACGAGACGCTCGAAGCGGCGACGTAGCCGGGTCCACGCGTGAGCGGGTGAGCGCTGCGATATGCTTGCGCGATGAGCAGTGAAGAGCGCATGCCGGGGCCGCGATCAAAGTGGGGACAGCTACGTCATGCGAGCGACCCGTTTCCGTGGATGGACGAGCTGGCGCGGGACTACAGCGACCCTGTGCGCGTGCCGATGCTCGTGGGCGATGACCTGGTGGTGGCGTGGTCGCCCGAGCACTTAAAGAGCATTTTTGCAGCGGATCCCGACACCTTTGTGCCCGGGACCCACGAGGCGCTCGCGCTC
>JAUXYJ010000101.1 GCA_030694465.1 Deltaproteobacteria bacterium
ACGCACGAGACCATGGATTTGATCGAATGGTCATCCTGGGAGATCTACTCACTTATGGCATCGATCAAGACGAGGTCCTTGATATTGTCCAAGACTTGGCTGAAAATTGTCAGGCGAAGGTCGTTCTTGGAAATCACGACCAGCTCTACCTAGACCTCGCGAAAGAACAACGCGAGTACTATGCGAGATTGCCGGAATGGCTTCGCGAATCGATCGATCGAACCTATGATCGTCTTGATTCTGTAGGCTTTGCGAATCGATTTCCTTGGATTGAGTCTATCGAACAGGACTCCTGGTTGTTCTCACATGCGAACCCATGGACCTATGGCAATTGGCGCTATCTCTACACCCCTGAGGACGCCCGAGAGGCTGCGGACTCTCTGCGATCTCGTGGTCTTTTTGCAGGTGTATTTGGTCATACACACCGACGTCATGCCCTATCGTTTGATCATGTTGGCAGTAGATTGGGTGACTGTGTAGCGCTAGGAGACGACTGGACTGTTGAGACAACCTCGCTGCAGACACTCGTTGTAAACCCTGGATCGATTGGACAGCCGAGACATCAAGATCTTCGGTCTACTTATCTTCGCATCGAGCAGCATGGATCACAGACAATGGGCTCATTGATCGGGGTAGCGTACGACGTGGATTCTCATCTGAGAGCTCTTCGTAGCAGTCATTTTACTGACCAAACTTGTGCACGACTCTGTCGTTTCTTTGAGCCGACATCCTAAGAGAGACACCATGCGAGTACTACATCTACTTACTGCCCTGGGTCATGGTGGCGCCGAAATTTGGCTTCTCAACATGCTCAGATCTATCGATCGCAGTGTGTGCGCAATGGACTTTTGTCTTAAACTTCCTCAGGCAGGGACACTCGAGTCTGTCGCGATTGCGCAGGGTGCGCGCACATTTCATGTGCCACTGCGGCCTTCTCATGTTGGCTATTTGACAGGTGTCCGAAATCTCCTCAGTGAGGGCAAGTACGATATCTTGCACAGTCATGAGTTTGTGTACTCAGGCCTGGGTGTCGCAGTCGCTCGATCGCTAAAAGTACCGGTGATTTGCACATTTCATCACTGGCAGTCACCTCCGGAGACTGAACTAACCCGAATGCCTGTATTGCGTACAATTCGAGACGCATACGGCAAAGTAAGCATGCGATATTCGCTGACCCATGCGAACTATATTTCGGCGTTGTCCAATAAGGTGATGGAACATCATGTTCCGGATTGGCGTAGTAGCCACAACTGCAGAATGTTACGGCTGAGTACTGATATCCCAGAGCTCGCGAGATCGGATGATCGCCGGGATTTTCGTACTGAGAATCGCATAGGTGAAGAGGACCCTGTGATCCTTCACGTAGGTCGATTTATCGAACAGAAGAATCACGCTGGTGTGCTCGGCGTATTTCGAAGAGTGTTAGACCGCATCCCTTCGGCCAAGCTAGTCTTGCTTGGTCACGGACCGCTCAAGGACTCGGTGATGAAGCAGATTGCGACCATGGGAATTGAGACCTCGGTTCGCTATCTTGGGCTCCGCAATGATGTCCCTCGCATCATGACCATGAGTGATGTCTTTCTGTTTCCATCACTTGATGAGGGTTTCGGACTCGCTGCGCTTGAAGCCAATGCGGCAGGTCTCCCCGTTGTGGGAAGCTTGATCGATGGCTTGCGCGAAGCCGTCGTCAACGAAGAGACAGCGATGCTGTTTCCTGTGAGGGATGTGCCCGCGATGGCGGACGCCGTAGTGACACTCTTGCTCGACAGCTCAAAGCGTTACGCCATGGGCCAGGCAGGGAGGCTCCGTGCGCGGACTACCTATTCTCACGAAGCCAGCGCGTCGCGATTGCTCGAGTTGTACAACGAAGTGCTCACTCGATAGTCTTCGGTGTCTCTACAAGTGTAGATAGTCTGTTCGGTACAGCGCTGGATTCGCCTGGATAAATTCAGCTGTCTGACGAAGCCCGTCTTCGAGTGTGACGACGGCTTCCCATTGGAGTCTCTCGCGGGCGAGCGTTGGATCTGACTCGAGGATCATCACTTCGCTAGCGTTGGGACGCATGCGTCTGGGGTCGTGTCGTACCTGCGCTCGATGGTTTGTGACTTTGCATGCCATCTCAAACAGATCGCCAATGGATACCGCGCGACCAGTCCCGAGTTGGATCACTTCGCCTTCGACGTTGGGAGCAACCGCCGCACGAATAAAGCCATGGACCGTATCTGAGACAAACGTGAGGTCGCGCTTTGGATCAAGCCGACCGAGCTCGATCTCGTCGCGTCTTGCGAGAAGCTGCGCGAGCATAGTTGGGAGAACTGCACGTGTGCTCTGTCGTGGCCCATAGGTGTTAAACGGCCTGAGAATTACCACAGGAAGTTCGTAACTTGCGTGCCAGGCGAGCGCTAATTGGTCTGCCGCGACTTTTGTAGCCGCGTAGGGTGACTGTGCCTGCAGCGGGTGGGTCTCTCGGATAGGTGTGTGCTTCGGTGTGCCATAAACTTCACTGGTGGAAGTATGAACGACTCTTGAGGTTCCGGCGCGGCGTGCGCCCTCGAGCACGTTGATCGTCCCTCGCACGTTGGTCTCAACAAAGGACTCTGGGGCTACATACGAGTAGGGGATCGCGATCAGAGCCGCGAGGTGAAAGACAACATCAGTAGCGCGGCATGCGTCTTCGACTAAGCGCGCATCGCGGACGTCTCCAAGACGGACATCCAGCGAGGATCTCACGTCAGGAGAAGCGTGATCGAGCCATCCCCAAGAGCCGTGAGAATTGTAGAGGCAGAACGCGCGGACTTTTGCGCCGAGCGCGACGAGCTGTTCGCACAAGTGGCTGCCGATGAACCCATCAGCGCCTGTGACCAGGACGGTCTTTCCGTAAAGTGGGTGATTCATCGGTGATTGGTCTCTCCGCGGGCATGTAGCAGCCGCTCTCGTTGCCCGACATCAATCCAGTCGTCGACGATTTCGAAGCTCTGGACGCGCTCGTTGTTCTGCAAACACTCTTCGAGTAGCGCAGGTAGCGCGTGCTCTTGGGCCTTGGGGACCCGCGCAACGACGTGCGGTTCGAGCACATAAACACCTGTGTTTACGAGCTTCGAGAGCGCTGGCTTTTCTTCCATTTGCACCACACGACTGTCTCTTACTTCGACACATCCAAAGGGGACTACGTGCAGATAGCGTCGTACACCGAGCGTCGCAGCGGCACCCGAGCGCTGGTGCTCATCAAGCATGTCGCCGATGCGAGCCTGCGTAATGAGGTCACCGTTCATGACCACAAGCGGCGCGACGGGAGGCTCGGGCAAAAGTGCAAGAGCACCGCCAGTCCCGAGGGGGGTCTCTTCGCGAAGATAGCGAATGTCGACACCAAGCCGAGAGCCGTCGCCAAAGTGGCTCTCGATCACCGACCCGAGATAGTGAACGGCGAGGTAAATTCTACGGATTCCGTGGCTGGCTAAGAGCAGAACGATGCGCTCTAAGATAGGCTTTCCAGCGACCGGGAGCATCGGTTTAGGCAACGTGTCTGTGAGCGGCCCTAAGCGAGCGCCACGACCACCACACATCACCACCGCCCAATTATTGCGTGGCAAAACACCAACCATCGCGTGCTGTAGATGAACCCCGACGAGCTGCTCGTCCGACGTGACAATGGGCAGAGCCATCAGGCCACGGCTCTGCATAAGATCAACAGCCTCTGCGCGATCGGCCTCGGGAGAGACACGAAGGCAGCTGCGATCTACAAACTCCGCGAGCGGATGATCCAGCGAGTAATCTCCCAGCAGGATCTCGTGCAGCTGGGTGTCTGTCATGACACCGACAAAGCGCGTGTCTTCAACTACGAGCGCGACACGGAGTTTGCGTTCACTGAGCGTGCGCAAGACATCTCGTAGAGTTGCGGACAGCGACACTGTCAGTTGTGCAAGAGTGTCCTTGGTCATGGCGAGGCGCTGTATACACAATGCGCTGGCTGGGTGACCTAGCGACGATGGACAGAGAGTGACTGAGGACAATCTGTACTCAGGGTGTTCAGTAGTCCCTCGGAGGGTTAACAGTCGCTCAGGCAATAGGCGCTCCAATGGCGGCAGGTAAGAGAGAACCACCTGGGATGCACACTGGTGTCTTTAGGCGCCTTCTAGAGGCCTTCTAGGGGCTCCAGAGGCCAAGCTAGAAGCGTAGACGTGGTGACTGCTCTGCTTGTCTCCCCGTCCTTGAGGACGGGAACCTTACGGGCGTGGGCGAGCGTGCTCGCGAGCACACGCACTGAGAGGAAACCTCTCAGAAGGACAAATCGGTCGAAATTCGTGAATAGTTTCCATGGCATAGCGAGGTGCTTCCCGCAATGTCTGCCGGAAAATGATACTTTTTCCCGAAATGTCTGCCGGTTTTTGATACCAGCCCTGTAAATCCACAGGGTGTGCCGGTTTTTGATACCAATGAGACCACAGGGTGTGCCGGTTTTTGATACCAAGCTCCCGAAATGTCTGCCGGTTTTTGATACCAAGTCGGTCCACGAGGTGTGCCGGTTTTTGATACCGCAACCTGGGCTGAATCCCCCGAAATGATACCAGTTTCTGTCTACTGAGCTCGTTGACGCGCGTGGCGGAATCGGGCCGGATTCCATTGAAAAGCCTCACACCTCGTGTGTGTGCGCTTGTCGGCGGCCTTTGGTGAACAGGGCCACGAGTCAGTGCTGAGCCAGGATGGCCTTGCGGATGGAGGGTCCGAGAGCCGCTTTTGGGTTGCGTTCGGCGCGTTTGATCGTGATGAGACTGACCCCAAGCTCGCGTGCTGTCATGGATTGAGACCAGCCCTTGAGGCTTCGCCATTGGACGAGCTCTTCACCCGTCAGGACAGAGGGCGGTGGTGGGACTTCGTGGGGTCTTAACCCGTGCAATGTTCGCTCGCGAGCGAGCTGCGGTGGATAGAGTCTGCAGGCGCCATCCAGAGTCCAAGGGCTCTCGTCCCATTCGTAGTGGCCGAGGCCACCACGTGTTTGCAGCTCATCGAGGTTGTTGCGGAGCGTGTCCCAGGAGCGCTTAGGATCATGCTTTGAGTAGCGAATTCCCGCGGCGCTGAGCAAGCTAGCGCCTTTGAGAATACAGTAATCCTGTCGGCCAAGATCCCAGCGCCAGCGCATGGGCAGGATCAATCCCAGCACAATCGCGTAAGGAAACTTGCTGTGATCGATCTGTGCGAGCTCGACTGGAGCAGGGTACCAAGCGGTGCCAAGTTCACCAGTCTCAGGATTGCGTACACCCCGGTAGAGCCAGGAATTTACCCGGAGTTCCATCCCTTCGAGGGACCACTCGGAGCCGTGAAGTGCGTCGTATTTTGTAGTCGCAGTGATCAAGGGCGCGCGGGCGCGGAGCTTTCCGTCGGGTGCATACACTGCGAGCTCGAGCCGTGTGAGCATCTCGACTTGGGCCGCGACGCGCTTGCGAACTTCGGGATCTCGGCGGTTGCGCTCTGCGTATCCAAGCGCGTTTAAGTGTGCCTCAAGAGACCATCGAACAGAGCCCGTGCGACCGCCCTCGACAGAGAGCAACCGTTGCATCACCGCCCAGTGCCGAATGCCCTCGGCGCCCTGCCATTGTTGCAGCGTGCGGATGACGGCGTCCTGCAGATTTCCAGCGCTTCCGGCCTGGTTGTCTTCAGGTGCGTACGGCAACGTGAGCTGAACCGCGCGGCCATCTGGCGCGAGAATTTCTAGTCGATCGATCGCGTTGGGGCCGTCGCCGTCGAGCTTTCGTCGAAAGCGCTTCTCGTTGCGTCGACCGAGGTTCTTTGGGAGATCTCGCCATCCAGACATGAGCTCGTGGTGTGGTTGTGTTGCGTCGACCGCGATCACTGGCCTAGCCAAATCGCGCTCGATTGCGCGCCACGCTACGAAGGCTCTCGCCGCGAGTGATGCACGAAAGAACAGCGCAGACGAAGCACCATCGGTAGGTCCACCTAGCGCGAGCGCGATGGCCTCTTTGCGGACACGCTCGCCGGCTTGGTCTCGGCTCAGACTCGCTGCAGATTTGCTGCGAGATTTGACATTTGGCTCATCGGGTTCGAATCCGAAATTTGCGCGAATGAGCGCACAAATCCGCGCGGCGAGCTCTTGATCAGGCGCTTGAGTCTCGAGCCACTGGACTACCTCGCGCGGCGACGCATCCGCGGGCCAACGAAGGTCGATTTCACGTGCGCCGAGGTCTTGTCTCACCCGCAGTTGCATCTCTGGATCAAGCGCTTCGTTCTTGAGCAAGAGCGTCTCGGGAGAGAGCACCCAAGAGCGCTCTCCGTACTCGATCACGACCTCCGCGGAGTCCATCGCGTTGTTCGCATTGGCAGAAGTGACCGCGTCGGATCGCACGCCCTGAAGCAACAATCGCTCGACCACCGCTGGCAATCGGTTCTGCGGAACAACAGGCCGAACCCAATACACAAGCCCCGCCGCGTCGAGATAGACCGTGATGCTCCGAGTCTTGAGCGTGGGTGTCACAGATAGACTCCGCCGTCTCGCCCACGCGCATTGTCTCCGGGCGCGTGTTCGTCCTCGAAAGACACCCCAGTCCATCGCAAGGGGATCCGTCCGGTGTGTCCATAGCGGTTCTTTGCGAGCACCAGCACACGTCGCGTGGGGTCGTCTTGGGGTTGGCCCTTCGCGAGCACCAGAACCCCATCGGCGGCATACTCGATTTCGCCAGATTCTTTGCCCATGCCAACGAGATCCGCGGGATCTTTTGCAGGGTCATTCACAAGCTCGCCATAGTTCGCGCGGGCTGTGCTCGAGAGCACAATCACGACCGCGCCAAGATCGCGCGCGATGGCCCTCGCTGCGTAGGACACACGGGCGACGCCAACGCGTGGCTCTTCGCCTACTTTTCCAGCGCACAATTGCAGGTAATCGAGCACCACGAGCTGGGGCCTCAGCGCCCACGCGCGTGAGACCAGCGCCTCGATGCCGTAGCCGTACGGAGCACCACACTCGGTGTGCAATGGGAGATCACGTACCTCGCGTTCGGCGCGTGAAATCGCACGATGAAGCTCGGTCTCGTTGAGTGCCCCACGGAGCAGCGCGCTCCACGAAATCCCGGCGACCGACGCGAACACACGGGCAGCGAGGTCTCTTCGAGAGAGCTCAAGCGCGAGATAGAGCGCGCGTTGACCACGTCGTGCTGCGTGGGTCGCGATTTGGACGGCCCACTGAGATTTTCCAGAGCCAGTAGAGCCCACGAGCACGTACATCCCGGGCCACAAGCCTGTGCCCCCGAGCATCGAGTCCAGCGCGGGCCACGGCGTGCTCATCGCCGTCTCGCGCCCACTCGCGCGGGCAGTCGCAGTGTTAAACAGCTCGTCGAGGTCGCTTCCGACCGTAGCTGCTTGATCTCCTCGCGCCGGATGAGCTGAAAATGTCTTCGACAGATCAGCCCATACGGTCTCGATTGGCTCGTGATTTCGCAGGCGATGCGCAGCAGCCTCGGCGGCGTCAATCTCACGACGACGCAGCGCATGAGACGAAACAATCCGCGCGTACGCTCCAATGTTTTGTACCGACGCGACCGCTTCGGTGAGCTCGCCGAGATAGCGCAGGCCACCGACCGCGTTAAGTCTCCCGCGTTGCCTTAGTTTTGCCGCGAGCGTGACGACATCCGTGGGCTCCTGTCCGCTGCGTAAATCCCGCAGTGTTTCGAGAATAGACGCGTGGCCTGGGTGATAGAAATCGGCTGGAGACAGATCCGCGATGGTTCCAAAACATGTCTCATCCATGAGCAGCGCGCCGAGCACTGCGCGCTCAGCCTCGAGATCATGTGGAGGGGGTCGTGTGGTCACTGTGAGTCTCCCTCGCGCTCGATGTGCTCGAGGCCTGTCATCAGCGCGATTCGCAGCGCATCGGCTCGCGAAAGTGAGAGACCAGGGCGAGACAGTCGACGCGCGAGCGCCTCGAGGCGCGCTACGACATGAGGCTCAAAACGAACCGCGAGCTGCACCGTGCTGGTGTCTGTCGTAGGCGTCGTGACGGGTAAGACTTTGGCTGCCGGAGCGCGTTTACTGCGTTGATTCATAGGTTGCTTTGCCGCGGCGATTGTATCCCACTGGGATGCACCAGTGAACACTGCATCCCAGTGGGATGCAGCTGAGATATCTGAGTTCACAGAATCGCCCGATGGGTCTCTTACAGCGCGCGAGTTCGTGACGTTGTCACTGCACAAAGCGCTGGGTTTTGTGCGACAAGCTGGCCCCTAAGGATCAAACCCCATGAAGAACTTTGCACTCACCGGTGCAGGTGGATACATCGCCCCGCGACACTTGCGTGCCATTCGTGACACCCACAACAACCTCGTCGCTGCGATGGACCCCAAGGACTCTGTCGGCGTGCTCGATCAGTACTCGTTTGATGTGAGATTTTTCACAGAATTCGAGCGATTCGATCGACACCTCGAGAAGCTTCGACGCGCGGGCGAGAGCAAGCGCATCCACTGGTTGTCCATCTGCTCACCCAACTACTTGCATGACGCACACTGTCGTCTTGGGCTCCACGTGGGCGCGGACGTCATTTGCGAGAAACCCCTGGTGATTAACCCGTGGAATCTTGAGCCGCTCCGAGAGCTTGAGCAAGAGACCGGTCGCAAGATCTACACGGTGTTGCAGCTCCGCGTGCACCCCAAGCTCATCGCGTTGCGAGAGCGTCTACTCAGCGAAAAGAGTGATCGAGTCCACGAGGTCGAGCTGACGTACATCACATCTCGTGGGGCCTGGTACGACGTCTCGTGGAAGGGCGATGTCAGCAAATCTGGCGGTGTCCCGACCAACATCGGGGTTCACTTCTTTGACCTGCTCATGTGGCTCTTTGGCGAGGTCGAAGACACCAAGATCCATCTGGCCGCGCCTAGGCGAACCAGCGGGTTTATCGCGTTTGAGCGCGCCCACGTGAAGTGGTTTTTGTCGGTCGAACAGAAGGACCTTCCGTTCGTAGCTGAGCCTGGCAAAAAGACCACCTATCGCTCGATCACCATCGACGGTGAGGAGATCGAGTTCTCTGAGGGCTTCACCGACCTGCACACGGTGGTCTACCAAGAGATCTTGGCTGGCCGCGGATACGGTATCGACGCCGCCCAGCCCGCGGTGGAGCTCACCTATCGCTTGCGTACGACCGAGACGACGGCCATCGATGACACCGCGCATCCGCTGATGCGTCGCTAGTGCGCTAAGACCCATGGGGTTCGGGGCCTAAAGGGCGTAGTTAAGACACGTGTTTGAGCGCGTGTTTTAACTCTTGGTCTATTGCTCCAGTGAGCCAGCAATTGAGTTTAGATAGTTCACGAAGTATATCTTACAAATAGTGTGTAATTACGATCATTTGTCATGGTTTTAACACTGGTTAAAACATGTGTCCTGACGAATGTCCTGACATGCAGACTAGTTGCTGATTCTCTAGGGTCTGTGGTAGCAACGGCCGCATGGTGAAGGGTGCAACCAAGTCGGTCTCAGGGGATGGCAAAGCGCCCGCAAAAGCGCCCGTCAAAGCACCTCGTGCGAAGGCCAAGAGCGGCGCCACGCGTGCCAAGAAGAAGCCCGTGGCTGCCGTGACCGCGCTGCCTCTGGTGGAGCCCCACGAGCGGCGCGTCGCGGGGACCCTGGGGGGGCGTCGACTCGCGGTGTGTTCGCCCAAGGGTGGTGTTGGCAAGACCACCACTGCGCTGCGTGTGGCCATGGCGCTCGCGGGGCACTTTGGCCTTCGCGTACTCGTGATGGATCTCGATCCCAGCGCAGGGGCCACGCGGTTGCTTGCACCCAAGCTCATCACAGACCCGCCTGCGGGGACGCGTGAGGTGTTTTTGTCGGGTGCCGCAGTGGAAGATGTCGCGGTGGCGACGGGGTGGGGCGTGGACCTGTGTGCGGCGTCCAACGCTCTCTCCGAGGTCGAGGCGATCTTGCCGGGGCGCCGTGAGCGCGAGTACGTCTTGCGTGATGCGCTTGATAAAATCCCCGCGGATCGATGGGACGTTGTTGTCTTAGATTGCCCGCCATCGCACGAGCAGTTGCCTACCAACGCGCTCACTGCGACCGATGCCGTGCTCGCGGTGGTGCAGCCTTCTTTGCTGAGCGTGGCTGCGGTTCCAGAGCTCGAGGCGATGGTGTCGTCGTTTAAGCGGAGGCTCAATCCGCTGCTCGAACACTGGGGTTATTTGTACTGCGCGGTGCCCGAACGTGAGCGCATCGCGCGTGAGATGCGCGAGGTCTTGCGGCGACACGTGAGCGATCGTTTGTGGCCCATCGAGGTGCGTGCGGACACACGCATGCGCGGGTCTCTCAAGCGCCAGGCCGAAGAGGGCCGCGCCGTGGATGACTACGTGCGTGTAGCGCGTGAGGTCTTGCGACGATTTGACGCACTACCGAAGCGTGTTCTGTCAGCAAATTAGGCCGCTGTTTTCTCTCGAAGGACTAGTCATGATGAGCCCACGAACACCCCGTCGATCGAGCAGCCCTCGCCGTGCCAAGGACGAGGACTACGACGAGTACATGACCGGGATTCCGTCTGCGGCTCCAGCGATGACAGGCGCTCTTGATCACAGTGAGCGTGTCCAAGAATCCCAGCAGAGTGCACCCGACAGAGAGCTCGAGGCAGCGTTTGCGGCAGAGCTCGAGGCGCCCATCGCGGAGGCTATTGAGCCGGCACAAGAGCCCGTGATGGAGAGCGAATTCACTGCGAATTATTTAATAGAAGCGCATGTAGAGCCGCTGTCTCCTGAGGCCCCTCGCCCTGTCGGTCGTCGGGTCAAGCGCGTGAGTGAGCTCGCGCTTCCTGCTTATCGAGCGGGTGGTCGTCCCGCGGCCGAAGACCTCGGCGGGCAGGCGCCTGTGCGCCAATCGATCGCGCTCCCCATGGCGCAGATTGATCGACTGCAGCGCGCGGTCCGTCGGCTCAAGCGTGGCGCGCGTGCGGACCTCTCGGTGGTGGTTCGCTCGATGATTGTGCAGTGGCGCGCAGCTGGAGCGCCCCCTGTGGCGAGCTCGGTGACACAAGCTCAGGGAGCCGGCCGCCTAGTGCCGCAGACCCTGTACCTTGCCGAAGAGCAGGTCACTTGGCTCGTGGGCGAAGTCGTCGCGCGACGAGGACGCAACGAGCGGGCGGACAAGTCGTCGTTGATTCGCGCCGCGATCGAGCATGGCTTAGCTCAGGCTCTGTAGGAGCTGGCGGATCGAGCGCTATTTAAGCCGGTGTTAGAACCACTGTTAAAACAGGTGTTTAAACACTCGTTCATTCACTGGACCTCTTAGGGCCAGCTCGGCAGTGACGCACGAGCTCTCAGAGGGCAGATCGCCGCGAGCACAGGGATGACTTGAGTAACTGTTAAAACCGCTGTTAAAACAGGTGTTTAAACATAGCCTAATGGGTAGCTCTCATGGCTGATCTTCGTCTCGGAAACGAGTGCTGCTCCCATGCTTAGAGATCGCAGTATGACGCGCCATGATGAGCTCTCAGAGAACATATCAAGTGGGTGTCTAAACGCGTGTTAAAACAGGTGTTTAAACACAGACTTATTTGATAGATAAGTGCTTGAATATATTGTCTTAAAGACCAATTCCACTTGCAGCATTGTCGTCCTCCAGTAGCCCTGCATCGCGCACATAGCGATCGACCATGGTGCGGGATTTCCATCGACCCTGGAGCATGATGGCTCGGTCTGACTTTCCGACCCGGGCGGCGCTCGTGGCGAGTCCAGAGCGGAGAGAGTGACCACTGAGTCTCTCGCACGAAACATCGGCTCTCTTTGCGGCCCTCTTGAGCACGCGGCAGACGTCGTGACCGTGGAGCATGCCTCTCTGGTTTCCGTGTCGATCGATGGCTACAAAGAGCGGTCCGGTGGAGCGATCTGCGAGGGTGAGCCAGGCGCGGAGACAGCGGACTGGGCAGGTGTCTTTGTCAGATCCCATAGGGAGCCCAATGGAGGCGCCACGACCCTCTTTGTCGGTCTTGCTTCGGCGAAGGGTTAGCACCACGCCGTGAGGCTCAAACGCGATGTCCTCGACTTGGAGCGCGACGAGCTCAGAGCGACGCAGCGCGCCGGCGAAGCCAACCACGAGGATGGCGCGGTCTCTCAGCGCGCGGAGCTCAGCGATGAGTGACTCGCGGGTTGGGTTGCGCTGCGAGAGAACACAGACACGATCGAGCGCGCGGGCCATGGACCGAAGGTCTGTGATGGACAACGGGCGCGCTTGGTTTGCAGGGGTTCCGTGCGTTCGCTTGATCCCGCGCCAGGTCTCTCGGACGTGCGCGCTCTCGCGGATCGAGGGCAATCCCGCCGCGGCGAAGCCCTCTCGCAGCGCAGCGAGCGCCTGGGCCATGGTCGCGACCGAGAGCTTCTGCAGCGCGCAGTGTGCGAGATACCGCGCCACCGCGAGCTCGGCGTGCTGCCCATGATCACGCAGTGGATCGAGCGAAAAATCCTGGCAAAACGCAAGAAATCTCGCCCATTGCCACGCATACGCGCGCTGCGTCTTCGCCGACCGAGCCTGCCGAATGAGCGCCCGCACCGTGTCATCCAGCGTGTCGACCGAGTGCGAGAGCGCGTGAGGTGTCGCAACGCGGGAAACGGTCTTTAGGGGCGGTGCAGAGGGCGTGCTCATCGTGTGCGCTAATCAACCATTAGTGTACACCAGAGCGCCGTCAATGGACACGCTCAACACTTGGTTGAGTCACTTAGGCTGCGACGACCAACGACTCTTCGAGCAGCTCAGTCAAGAGCGCTTGGACATCGGTAGTCGCGAGGTCGAGATCGACTTCGAACTCTTGTGCGAGTTGTGACGCGAGTTGCGAAGCGCTCTGCGGAGTCGTCGGATTGTTCTCTAGGCATTGCCACACAAAAACCCCAGTAGAGTTCAGTGTGAAATAAAACTTGGTGTCTAGGTGCAACAGGACGCCGTTGCCGTCTTCGAGCACAGTGAGAAGGCAACGCGGGTTGTACGCGATGGTCATTGAGTCAACAGTCACAGTGGCTTTGTCTCCGCGGAGGTCCCATTCGTTCGAATATTTGCGGGATAACAGAAAGTGACAACCAGGTCTTCAAGGTCCTGCTCTTCGCAAAATGGCTCTCCGTCGAGGGTTACCCAAGCGTGGCCGTCGCCCTCTCCATCGCGTGGCAACGCCATCACAAGGACAGCCGGGTGCCCCGCCGCACGTAGCGTCGCAAAGCGTGCAAATGACCGGTACAGACATGTCCGCGGGATCCAGGGGAGCTTCTCTGCGAGTCTCTCCGTCGAGACAATCGCCCTCTCGACACGAGCTCTCTCGACATGCCGCGCGGGTCTCTCGGTGAGCTCACGCGCGAGCTGGTCCAGTGGGTAAATGCCGTCGATTTTGCTTGGTAAACAGTGACGATCCCGGAGATATCGTCCCGCAATGCTCAGTGTCTCCAGCATGGATGAGGGCCTTGTAACATTCCAAGAAGCGACGAGCCGAAGGCCTAAGATGGTGAGGCCCTGTGCTACCCTGTCGAAAATTTGGCGGTCGTCGATCCATTGGATGCGTAGATTTTGACGAAATTTGAATGATTCGGTGTGCCAGACACACTAAAAAGTGATCTTCGCAGGTGATGTGTGACCTTGAGGGTCCTTTTTGTCTCGGCATACCTGTTGCTGTGACAATCTGTGATCGTGTAGAATCGCTGGCAAAATCACACTCGAATTGACTTAAGCGAGTGCGACACATCACGGTCGCAGCGATCGATTATTCCACTGCCAACTTAGCGGCAGACTAAGGACACCATTATGAACTCAACCAACCTTGTCCAACTTTGTCTCTTGTCCGTGGCCGGAGCTGCGAGCTGTGCTCCACAACCAGCAGACTTGGCCTCGGCGGCTCAGGGCGCGACAGAACTTCGTGCGCAAGCAACGGTTGCTCGTTCGGTGTCTGCGATCGCGCGTGATCGTCGAGAGAACAACATTCCGAATGCACGGCGACTCGAAGTCTTGAATGGTCACTACAATCCCACTACGGGTCAGCTAACGTTTCGTACCGCCGACGACAGCGAACTTCCTACGGGAGGTCGTCCGCTAAACGGATATGGTGTGCTGGGTTCGGGACTTGTCACCTTTACCACGACAAGTTCTGGCATCGCGCCTAGCGCCGTGGGTGGTGTGGCGTGTGGTGCTGGCAAACTGTGCGCGGTGGTCTCGGTTGAAAACTCTGGATCAGGACGCGTACTTGAGAACGTCTGGGTTGAGGTCAATGGCCTCACCGCAGGCGTGAACGTCGCGAACGGTAGCACACTCACCACGAGCTACCCCTCTACCGCAGGAAACGCTGGCGGATGGAGCTATAACACTCTGGGTGTTGGCGCCAGCGCGGCCACGCGGTGGGAGTTTGGTAACGGCGCTACCGTCGAGTTCAACTTTCAAGTCTCGGTGTGGGCCACGTTCTTGCGGACTTCGTATGACACTCCCTCAGAGGGCCCGGTCACTGCCGCAAACAACGACCCCCTCGCCAACGCAGCTTGGAGCGACACGGCCCCAGTATGGCGTGATGCTTGTCTGATGGCCGGAATGACTCGCGTGATGACGAGTCAATCTTCACCCGCCGAAGAGTTCGGTGTTGTGCAGCCGTTTCCCTTCACGACGTATGACCTCACGGTCGATCCAAGCACCTTCCAGTGGAACATCAGCTCTACCGGAATCTTGAGTTTGAACAGCATCGGGATTGCGCCACCGTTGGGTGCGAGCACGCTTCCTGATTCGTCCGCTGCCTTTGACTACAGCATTGCGCCCTTCTGGGAGAACCTCACAACAGGCACCGAGGGTGTCTGTTATGCGCAGGATCCCACAAGCAGCTCACCCACTCGTCGCTTCGTGATCACCTGGAAGGATGCAACGATTGTTGGCCGTCCCAACTCACGGATGACATTCTCAGCGGTCCTGCGCGAGACCAACGATGCGGTGTTCTTTGTCTATCACCGTTGGAGTGACAACGCACTTGCAACGGTCTGCGGTTCTTCGAACCAGTCACGCGGCAATACTGCTGCTGCGGGCGTCCAAGGCTTCGACGTGAATGGCAACTCAACTGTAGACAGCGTGGGCGAAGCGCGATTGTCGCGGCTTGCAGGCGCTTCGAGCTTTATTCTACCGATTCGCTTTGGCAATTGTCTCAGTGGTACAGGCGTATGGAACCAGCAGGGGTACTTTCACCGCTTCTCAGCGGCAGTGGCGAACCCATAGGCTGATCTCGTAGTCATCGATTGAAAGTGCTGTCATGAAAAAGACCGAATCACACGCAGATTTGCAGCATGATGTGGCTGCTGAAGAGACCCCCAAGAGGCGCCGTGTCTATGTAGCGCCTCGTGTTGAGAAGCGCCGCTCGCTCGCTCGCGTGACCCTCTTGTCGGGTATGGGAGCAACGGGTGTGGGCGTCATTTCGACGATGAACTAAACAGGAGCGAGTTGCTCTTGTAGCGACCGCTGTATGGATACCTGGGGGCAGAGGTCCGTGTTATGGCTGTTGAATGGCTGACGTTTCATCTGACCGATCGTTGTCAGCTCGATTGCCAACACTGTCTCAGAGATCCTGAGAGCAAACCCAAGGACCTAGACCGCGCGATCATCCGCCAGACTCTCGAAGAGGGAAAGCGGATCTACCGGGCGTTTCATGCGGGATTTACCGGTGGCGAGCCCACGCTTCATCCGGAATTCTTGGGCATCATTGATGACACGGTCGCGCTGGGGTTTACCTGGCACATGGTGTCTAACGGTAAGACCGCGGCGTGGCTCTTTGAGAAGCTCTTAGAGAAGCCCTCACGCAAAGACGCGATGACCTCGATCACGTTGAGTCTCGATGGCGCAGACGAAGAGATGCATGACGGCATCCGCGGTGCGGGGAGCTATCGCGAGGTGCTGCGTGCGGCGTCGCTGTGCCAGATGCACGACATGAAGTTTGTCATCCAGACAGTGATTCATCAGCGAAATCAGCACCAAATCGAGGCCATTGGGCTCCTCGCGAGCCAGCTCGGTGCGGCGCGATTGTCGTTTGCGATGACTGTGCCCACAGGTACTCACTTCGATGAGTCTTTCTATCTTACTCCGAAGGCTTGGCGGCGTGTGATGGACCGGATCGATCGGTTGTCTGCAACGCTTAAGCTCACGATCTCTTCTCCCGAAGGCTTTTGGAACCAACAGCCACTTCACGTGTGTGCGCCCTTTGCGAGTCAGCAATTGCACATTGATGTCGATGGCAACCTTGAGCTCTGTTGCCAACACGCGGGGGTGCCCCAACAAGAGGGCGCTCGGACATCTCAGGGCGGTAATCTACGTGAAAAATCGCTGACAGAATCGCATCGCTCGGTGCTCGGGATCATCCAGCAGGCCCAGCTCGATAAGCTCGAGGCGATGACTCAAGGGAGCTTCGATCAGGGTTGGGATGAGTTTCCGTGCAACTGGTGTCTGAAGTACTTTGGTAAGCCGCATTGGGATCAAGAGGGCGCGGCGGGGCCAGGGGCGACGCGTGAGCGGTGGCGCGGCGCGTGGTCGAAGGGAAAGAGCCTCCCGATCGTGCAGTGAGAAGTGATGGCTGAGTCCGCGTTTGATGTGCACGGCGTCACGGTGCACGCGACATTGGATGACAGGGAGCGGGTGCTCGGGCCTGTCCTGGCGCGCCTTGGGCACGCTGAGTTGCGCGCTGAACCGAGCCTGTCGTTGCGGGTACGTGTGCATGACGAGCCCTGCGTGTTGAGCGAAGAGCAAGCGCGTGATCCGCGGTTTTTCTTTGGATTATCGCAGGGATATGTGACCGCGCAGGGCTACGCGCTGAGCGACGCGGGATCGACAGCGGTCATTGATTGTGCCCAGCGAAGCGTGACGGTCGCGATGTATCGAGACCCGGTGAGCGGGGCGTGTCCGGCGACGTCGCCGGGTCTGTCGCACTCGGCGTTGTGCCTCGCGCTTCGTGAGTGGGAGCTGTTCGAGTTGCATGCAGCGTGTGTTGTCGACCGAGACCTCGCCGCGCTGATTGTGGGGGATTCTGGCTCTGGAAAGACCTCGACGACCTTGGCGATGATCACTGCTGGTGCGAGCTTTCTCGCAGACGATCGTGTGCTGTTGCGACGTGGGTCAGGTGCAGTCCAGGTGTGTGCTTATCCGCGAGACTTTCATGTGACGGACCAGACCATGAGTGCGCATCAAGCCCTCAGAGATCGCGTGTCCTCGGGTGAAGGGACTGCGTTTGATCACAAGCGACTTCTGGACGGATATGCTGTATTTTCGCAGAGGTTCGTGCGTTCTTGGGGTGCGCGCAAGGTGCTCGTGTTGCCCTCGATCCGCGGCGAATCAGGTACGCTCGTGCGTCGGGTGAGCGCGTCTGAGGGCTTCGGTCACTTGCTCGAGTCCAGCGCGCTCGCGCTTGTCGACGGTGTCCGCAAGCGAAGCGAAAATCTCGCGGTCCTGCGCGACTTAGCCAACGAGTCCAGCGCGTTTGAGGTACAGCTCGGACGCGAATGGCTTGAGAATCCAGCGCAATCGGCGATGTTGCTCTGGGCACAGCTGCGTGAGATGTCCCGCTCGTGAGCGATGAATCACCAGGCCTGCTGCGCACCATGCTTCGGCAGAGCGTCGAGCTCGTGGTGGTCGTGGCAGGGCTTCAAGCGCTGTGGTTGATGGCTGTCCCAGCGGCGGTCTGGATGCGTCGTGAGGGTGTCGTGTGGGCCCTTGTGATGGGGCTCGTTGGGGGGCCCCTTGGGGCGCTCTTGCAGCAGCGGTTGCGCCGTCGACTGCGGCTCTTATCGATTGGGTATGCGGCGGATGAGGCGCTGCGTGGGCGGAGCGCGGCGACGGATCTCGAGGCCGAAGCGGCGTTCTGGGTGGCGCACTTGTCCGAGTATCTCGTGTCGACCGCGGCGCCCTCGTTGGCGGGCGCGTTGGCGGCGTTGGTGCTGGTGCTCGTGATGTTTGCGCGGGTGCTGGGCTGGGGCTGGGTGCTCGTGGCGACGCTGATTTTGTCGTTAGTGGGTGCGCTAGGGATCGCGTCGACACGGTGGCTTTCACCGCTGTTTGCAGGGGCGTTTGATGCGCGGCAGCGCGTGGCATTGTGGGTCGCTGTGGCGGTGCACGGAGGGCACGAGCTCACTTCTCGGAGCGCTCGCGATGCGTTGTCCGAGCGATTGCAGCGCGCTGTTCTGCGTTGGTGTCAGCGGGACGAGCGCAGCGAAATCATGCGCGCTGTCGTACGCGTCGCACTGCTTGCATTTGCTGCAATTTTACTAGTGATTGTCTTGCAGTGCGCCTCGCTCGATCTGCGCACGCTGGTGGTCACCTTGCTTGATGGGAGGCGCGGGTGGGGTACTGCTGCGCTGTTGGTGGCGTCGGTTCCGGTGGTGGTGTCTGCGCTGCGGTGGAGCAGTGACTATGTTGTCGCGTACACAGAGCTCACGAGACACCTGCGAATTGACAGGCCACGTGAAGATCGAACGCTCGCTCAGACGCGGCTGTTGAGTCCACCGAGCACGTTGCGGCTCGAGTCACTGGTGGGTGGTTACAAAGATCATGCGGTGATCCGCAGCGTCTCTCTAGTGATCCCGCTCGATGGGATCGTTGGGATTTTCGCTGCAAATGGCGCGGGAAAGAGCACGTTGGCGCGCATGCTCACGGGTCTTCAGCGGCCCATGGACGGCGCGCTGTGGATTGATGAAGTGCGTGCACACGAGGTCGATGGAGAAGACGTCGCGTTTGTTCCACAAGAGCCTGTGCTGATGGACGGCCTGAGTGTGCGTGAGAGCGTGCACCTGGTTGTCCCAGAGGTGAGCGAAGAGGCGATGAGAGAGATGCTCACTTCGCTGGGATTTGTGCAGGGAATTGACACATTGATTACGACGCTCTCGCAGGGTGAGCGACGACGTGTAGGGCTCGCGCGGGCGCTGCTTAAGCGACCCAAGCTCCTCGTGATGGATGAGCCCGACACGGCGCTCGATCACCGCGGCCGCACACTGCTCGCCGAGGCGCTCATCGAGGCGCGAAAACACAGCGCGATTGTGCTGGTGTCGCATCGAGAAGAGCTCGTCGCGTTGTGCTCTTCGATCGTGCGCATCGACGATGGAAGGCTCTCGTATGAGCAAATTGCTAAGTAAATGGCTCGTGTACGGTCACGTCGTCGCGATGGGCAAGGGCAAGAGGATCGCGTGCGGAAACGATTGCGTTGAGAACAACGCGACCTCGTAGCCGGCCTTCAATGCGAGCGCGTGGATCTCGGTCTCGGTAAACGCGTAGACAAATCCACCGGACGACTCGAAGCCGAGACCTTGTGAGATGGGCTCTTGGTGTGAGCGAAAGGGTGCGAGGGTGCGACGGATAAGCGCGCGCGCACGATCGGATTTTCCCTGAGAAATCGCAGATGATTCTGAGCGAATAAAGAAGCTCATCATCAGGGGTGCTTTGGGCGCGAGCGCGCGGCAGTCACGCAGGATCTGTGTGTGTGTCTTCTCTTCGAGGATGTGCGTGAGGCTTCCCCAGCCAAGAATGACCAGGTCAAACGCTGGTGATTCTTTGAGCGACGCGAGCGGCCCATGGCCTCTCGTCGCCTCGGTAAGGTCTTCGTAGCGTCCATCGAAGACGTGTGCTTTTCCTGCGAATTGAGTGGCAGTTTGTGTTGCGCCCTCGCGAAGGACTGGGTTGGGTTCAAACGCTGTGACGTCATAGCCTCGTTGTGCGAGGCCCTGGATTTCGCGCCCACCACCGGCCGCACCCAGCAAAACACGGCCCGATTGCGGGATGTGTTCGTTGGCCAAGAGTGATTCTTCCCAAGAAAAGAGACCGTTGACGTAGATGCTCCCGCCGGGGAGGTAGTTGCGCTGTGAGTTGTACGCGTACTGGGTCACCGCGCTGCGTTTGTCAGGAGAAACACCGGCAAACAAGAGCTCGTCGCGGAGCAGCTCGTGTGCGCGATAGGCGTACCAAGCGAGTCGATCAGCCGCGAGAAGGGCGCGAATCCAGAGGGGGACGAACATGGTAGGTGATGGTAGCAACGGAGGGTGAGAGGCATTCATCTGTGATTGATATGCGTGACGCGATCACGCGAGACATGGCAGGGGTCGTGATGGACCCGTTGGCGTTAGTGGCCACGCATGCACGCGCACAGCATGTGTTGCGCACGGTGCTGACAACCTTCGATCGCGAGGGCGTGAAAGCGTTGGTGGTCAAGGGCGCGGTGACCTCGAAGATGCTCTATGAGCGCCCGTGGGAGCGACCCATGAGCGACATTGATCTTCGCGTAGAGCCCAGCCTGTTGGCACGCGTTGAAGCGATCGCACAGAAGCAGGGCTGGGTGCAGCCCGATCGCTCGAAGATTTACAACACGGCGTGGCTTCGTGTGGATGGTCTTGCGGTGGACGTTGAGAGCACCGTGGGCGCTCCGTACATGTCTTCGCTCAGTGTGCGAGCGATGGGTGAGCGGGCTGAGCGTACGGACGAGTGGCTGGGATATGCGCATTGGCAAGCGGCCTTCGAAGACCACGTTCTGTTGACCTGTCTCAATGTTTGGAAAGATCACCTAGTGCATGCGCTGCCGTGGTCGTGGCGTGATTTGCAGCTATTTTCTAGGCATTCTCGGTTTGATCCGGAGCGTTTCGCGCGCGTGGCGTGGCGTGCAGGCAACGCGAGCGTGGTCGCTGCTATCGCCGAAATGCTCACGCAGAGTGGGCCTTCTGCCGAGGCCGATGGCTGGCGTCGTGTGAGACATTCGCTTGGGCAAGTGCCACGTCCGTGGTTGCTCCAATGGGCTCGTTGGCTGCAAAATAAGCCAGAAAATGCGCTTCTCTTGGGTCGTCGATTGCTGGCCCGGACTGCGTCGGATGTGTGGTCCAAGCAGGGACATGCGGTCTTGCGCATGGCATGGTGGGGGCTTGCAAGACGCTTTGATCCGGCGCAAGACCGCGGAGACTTGAGCTGGAAATTCCCGATCACATCCTCTGTGCGATCTTCGCCTTTGTCACTCGAATGAATGGTCGTGTTCAGACAACCAAGCGCATGTGCGGTTGCGTAACACGTGACTTGAACATGCAATCGCAAGGAGTGTTGCCCACCGTTTTGGGGATCCTTCGTTGCATCGAGCGGGCAATCTGATACACGCCTGCCTGGAAATTATCGGGAGTTTATCGCCTTGTCCGACCTTGATTCGTCATCAGCAGCTTCTGCTCAAGCAGAGGACACAACGCGATCGGCTGCACAATTGCTGCGCTCGTTGTGGAAGCAGCGCTACCTGATCATTCTCGTTGCCGCTGTGACCACGGTGCTCGTGACGTTGTGGACTCTCAAGCAGCCGAAGATCTACGCAGCCGCGACGACCATTGAGTTTGATCCGAATCCACCCCGGCCAATGGGCCGCAGCATGGATGACGTCAACAGTGGCATGGAGGGCTATTGGTCCACGCGCGAGTACTACTCGACACAGTTTCAAGTGTTGCAGAGTCAGCGCGTCTCCGAAGCAGTCGTACGGCAATTGGGTTTGCAACACGACGCGGATTTTCTGGGTGTTGCACCTGAGCAGCGTGGATCTTTTCGCTCGAGACTCGTGACGGACACGGCTGCGGTGCTGCGTGGCCGCATGAAAGTTGAGCCCGTTAAAGACAGCCGATTGGTGCTCATCACGCTCGAGGATCGAAGCCCACGAAGAGCACAATTGCTAGCGAATACGCTGGCTGCTGTGTACATTCGGCAGAACCTCGACCAGCGCATGTCTACGACTGTGAGCGCGCTTGAGTGGCTCGGTCAGCAGCTTGAGTCCTTGCGACGTCAGCTGGGAAACAGCGAGCGAGCGCTTCACGACTATCGCCGCGAGCACAACCTCTTGAGCACTTCGTTTGAAGAGCGTCGAGACCATGTGGGCAATCGAATTTCGCGCTTGTCCGAAGCGGTGACCGAGACACAGACGCGTCGTATTGCGATCGCCTCGCGCGTGTCTGAGCTTCGTCGAGCTGCCAACGCGCAAGATCCCATGACGATGAACGCACCGGAGCTCTTGGCTTCGGCGCCCTTGCAAGCGCTGCGCGGAAGCCTCGAGCAGCTGCGTCGAGAGCGCGATGGGCTTGTGCCTCGCTATGGTGACAATGCGCAGCCGATGTTGGCGCTCAATGGGCGCATTACGGAGATTGAGACTGCCATCCGTCGTGAGGTTCGCAACGTCTTAGAGTCGGCCGAGTCCGAGCTTCGGGCGGTGCGTCGTACCGAGGGTGACCTGCGCGGGACGCTTGGAGATGCGCAACGTGAAGGCCTCGAGATCAACCTTCGCGAGATCGAGTATGGGCAGCTGTTGCGAGAGCGAGAGAACACTTCGAAGCTCTACGGCATTGTGCTTGAGCGCACGAAAGAGACGGACCTGTCCAAGCTCATGCGCGTGAACAACGTGCGTGTGTTGGATGAGGCGCTGCTGCCTGCGATTGCCGTGCGTCCCAAGGTCCCGATGAACATTGGGTTGGGATTGCTCGGTGGCATTCTGCTTGGTCTTTTACTAGCGAATGTCGTGATTCAGTCCGATCGCACGATGCGCAACGAAGAGGACGTAACCGACGATCTCAAGTCGACGTTCTTGGGATTGATTCCGCGCATTGGGAGTCAGCGTGCGGGGAGCTATCGCTACAAGTATCGCTATGGCGGAAAGCGCGATGACGAAGATGACAAGCCAGTGACCAATCCAGACCTGGTGGTGCACACGCATCCCGGTTCGGCGGTCGCAGAGGCGTGTCGTGGCATTCGTACAAACCTGCTGTTTATGTCGCCGGATTTGCCCTTCAAGACCATCATGGTCGCGAGCAGCGACCCGCGTGAAGGCAAGACTACGGTCGCGATCAGTTTGGCCATCACGCTCGCGCAGAGTGGCAAACGCGTGATCATTGTCGACACGGACCTTCGCCGACCGCGTGTACACAAGGTGTTTAAAGTGCGTCCTGCGGTAGGTATCACCAGCGTGTTGGTCAATGAGGCGACACTGGAGGAAGCAGTGCTCGACACAGAGATCGAGAATTTGCAGCTACTTCCGTGTGGGCCAATCCCGCCCAATCCTTCGGAGTTGTTGCACAGTCAGCGATTTCAAGACCTGCTGACACAGCTCAAGGGCAAGTACGACCGCATCGTGTTTGATACGCCGCCGGTGGGTGCCGTGACAGACGCCTTGGTGATTGGGCCGCAGCTCGATGGGACCATTTTGGTGACGCGCGCGCGCAAGACGGTTCGTGCACGTGCACGCAGCGTGTTGAACCAACTGCGGTCTCTTAACACCCGGATTGCGGGCGTCATTCTGAACGACGTAGATCTCGTGAATGAGGGAAGTTACTCGTATTATGCCTACGCGGGGCGCTACGAGTACAAGCCCATCGCAGAGCCCGCTAACGAGTAAACTCAGCTCGCTTCGCGCATCGAGAGGCTCTGCATCGCGTGCGTGCGTCGGAGCTTGGCGAAGTGATCGAGTACCTGTGTGAGCAGCGCCAGGTTCTCGCGCAGGTGTGTCCCGAAATTGTGTGGATGCCACCACAGGTGGAGCATTCCTCCGGTGTCTGCAGCGTGAGTCATCGCGCGGTTAATGCGCTGAATTCTCAGGGAATCTCCTGCGCGAAATCGCTCTTTGTACGGGCGAAAGAAGATACTGGCGGAGACATCGACGGGTCCCTGTGTTTCACGTCGGATGTGTCGGGTTGTGGGCACCAATGGCAGATATGCATCGAGTAGGCGAGCTGCTCGTCGGGCGGGGTTCTCTTGGTGATAGGGCAGCGGGGCGTAGGCCCAGTGAGTTCCGTTGCCTCGCATGGCGCGCACACCGCATCGATCGAGCACATCGAGGTAAGCAGGGTTGAGCTGGTTGCGTGGAAAAACAATGCTCTGACACACATCTCCGAAGGGCGCGGCGATCGCGGCAGCGGCCCGAAGATCGTGCTCGAAGTCCTCAGCGGTCTGACCTGCTTCGAGCGGATAATAGTGCGAGAAAGTGTGTGTCGCGAGCTCTTGATGGGGGCTCGCAGCGATCTGCCGAATGAGTGACGGCGCGAAGTGAAACGGATCCGACGCTTCGTCTGTACCGACCTCGTGGAGGGCCAAGTATGGAGAGAGCGAATTGTCTGTATAGCCTGGAATTCGCGAGGGAATATGCGCTTCGAGTTGCTTCTTGGTCTCAGCAAAGAGCATCCCGACAGTGGCCCAGGTCGCGTGCACTTCGTACCGTTGAAACAGGTCAAGCATTGCCGGGATGGCTTGTCGCACACCGAGGAGATTCTCTCGGTATTGCTCTACACGGAGGTGATCTCGCACACCCCAATGCAGCTCAAAGTCCAACGAGATGACGAGCTTTGCACCTGTGTCTGTCATGGTCGGTATGGAGGAGGGTACGGTGAGCCCCGCGGGCGTGCACTCGGTTTGCAGAATGATCTGGCATTTGTCTCGAATTGTCGCGAAGTAGCACGCGAATGTGTGCGACGGGCTGAGCAACAGAGCACTACGCACGCGACACAGCATTCGCAGCGAAGAACGAGAGAGGACGAGCGATGGAGCGTGCCGAACAAGGCGCAAAGCCTGAGAAAATCCGCTTCGAGTATCGACCCATGACGTTGGACGCGTTGGATATGGAGCGCTTTCGGCAGTGCTTTGAGGACAACGGTTCGCCGCGGACGATGGAGCGTTTGAGCTGGCAATATGCACGCAATCCGACGGGGAAGATCTATGTAGATTTCGCGATTGATCCTGCAGAGCCAGAGCTCATCGCGGGGATCTATGCTGTGCAACCTGCGCGGATGCGTGTGGGCGCTTCGCTGCGGCTCGGGGTGCAATCGGTCGATACGCTGGTGGATGCGCGCTACCGTGGGCAGGGGCTCTTTGTGAAGATGGCACGCGCGGTGTATGCGCGGTGCGAGCGTGAGAACGTTGCGTTGGTGTACGGATTTCCCAACGGAAACTCGGCACACGGGTTCTTTGAGCGTCTGTCATGGGAGCCCTTCGATCCGGTGCCTTTTCTCGTTCGACCGTTGAACACGGGTTATGCGACGGACCGCTTGCTACGGTCGCAACCCTGGAGCCGATGGATCCCGCGATGGTCGTTGCCGATTGTCCCGGCGACGTTGCTGTCTCCCGGGTGGCGCATTGAGCCACTGCACACATTTGACGAACGCACAGACCGCGTTTGGCGTGAGTTTTCGCGTGCAATTGAGCTCTCTGTAGAGCGTGACGCGGTCTATCTCAATTGGCGATTTCGCGATCACTACAGCAAGGCGTACACCCAGCTTGCGCTCTACGACGGCGACTCGTTGCTAGGGTTTGTCGTGTACGCAGTGCTTGGAAAACACGGCGGAAGCGTCGCGTACATCATGGAGTTACAGCACGAGCCGTGGCGCACCGACGTGGGCCGCGCGTTGCTTGAGGCTGCGCTTCGAGGCGCACGCGATGCAGGTGCGGACGTCGTGTTGAGCTGGTGTCTTCCGCACTCGCCCAATCGCGGAGTGTACAGATCGCAGGGATTTGTGGACCTTCCGCAGCGATTTTGGCCCATCGAGTTGCATGTGGGAGCGCGTGGATTCTCAGTGCCTGAGTGGATGGATTTGAGTGATCCTGCGCGGTGGTACTTGAGCTACAGCGATTCAGACACGGTTTAGCGTGGCATCAACGCCACGAAGCTTATTGAGACAGGTGAATGACATGGCATCGCCCCCAGGACGCAAGCGAATCTATCTTTCGGTGCCACACATGGGGGGCAATGAAGAGCGGTATGTGCAAGAGGCATTTCGAACCAACTGGCTCTCGACCGTAGGGCCGAATCTCGAGCAATTTGAGCGGGATTTCTCTGCACGCATGGACACCCCGTGTGTCGCGCTCGCGAGCGGTACTGCGGCGATGCATTTGGGTCTACGGCTGCTGGGCGTGGGCCCAGGAGACACGGTGTTGTGTCCTTCGCTTACGTTTGTCGCCTCGGTCAATCCCATTGGATACCTCGGTGCGCGACCGATCTTCATCGACAGCGATCGCACCTCGTGGAACCTCGACCCTGCGTTGTTAGCTGAAACCCTCACGCAACGTGCACGCGCAGGGACGCTCCCGAAGGCGCTGGTCGTCGTGCATTTGTATGGGCAGAGCGCCGACATGGACCCGATCCTAGAGGTCTGTGCAGAGCATGGCGTTGGGGTGCTCGAAGACGCCGCTGAGGCCCTTGGGACGCTCTACAAAGGGCGTCCTGCAGGGACGCTGGCACCTTTGGGTGTCTTCTCTTTCAACGGCAACAAGATCATCACGACGACGAGCGGCGGGATGCTCATTGGCCATGACCCCGCGATGATTGAGCGTGCGCGCTATTGGTCGCAGCAGGCGCGTGAGCCCGCGGTCGAGTATCACCACGTCGACGTTGGTTATAACTACCGCATGAGCAACGTGCTCGCGGGCATCGGGCGCGGGCAACTTGAGGTGCTTGATGAGCGGGTACAACAGCGTAGAAGTGTGGCTTTTCGCTATCGAGATGCGTTCGCACGCTACGAGGGAATCTCGCTCATGCCTCAGGCTGCGTATGGTCTGAACACGAACTGGTTGAGCTGCTTTTTGATCGACGAGGGTGTCTTGGGGATCTCGCGAGATGCGCTCATTGCGGCGCTCTCTGCAGAGGACATCGAGTCGCGTCCCGTATGGAAACCCATGCACTTGCAGCCCTTGTACGAAGGCTGTGAACGTCATGGCGGCGACGTCGCCGAGGACCTCTATCTTCGAGGCATCTGTCTGCCAAGCTCGAGCAGTCTCACCGAGAGCGAGCAGCAGCGCGTCGTGGACGTGATGTGTGCCGCGATTGATGCGCGCAGGACACGGTAGAGGACACGCAAACCATGTGCGGAATTGCTGGATTTGCGGGTCTTAAACTATCACTCGACCGTGCGCGATCGCTAGGCGAAGCGATGAACCAAGCCATCGCGTATCGCGGCCCCGACGGGGGTGGAGTGTCTGTTCATTACGACGCCACGTTGGGCATGCGACGCTTGGCCATTGTGGACATCGCCAATGGGCATCAACCGATGTTCAGCGACGATGGTGCGATCACGCTGGTGTACAACGGAGAGGTCTACAACGCGCCTGCTCTGCGCGAGTCACTTCAGCGAGATGGCGTGCAATTTGTCACGCGAAGTGACACAGAAGTGATCCTTCGCTTGTACGAGCGTGACCCGGACCTTGTCGAAGAACTTCTTGTCGGGATGTGGGCATTTGCGATCCACGATCGGCGCAGAGACGTTCTCGTGTTGAGCCGTGATCGCTTTGGGATCAAGCCGCTTTTTGTCGTTGAGAAGCCTGGCGCGATTGGCTTTGCGTCAGACCTCCGTGCGCTACGAGCGCTTGAGTCAGAAGACGGATTTACCTGCAAATTTGCAGTAGATCATGGCTCTGCACACGCCATGTTGTCTTGGGGATTTGTCCCTGAACTCGCGACGATCTACGAGGGTGTCGCGCGGGTTGAGCCTGGTACACGCGTTGAATTGGATCTTCGAAGTGGCGCCAAGAGACGTCGGACTTATTGGACACTGACACCCTCGAGTGAGGCCTCGGCAGTGAGCTCCATGGCGGACGCTGCTCTCTTGACCGAGTCGGTCTTGCGGCGCGCGGTGCGAGAGCACCTAGAGAGTGATGTTCCTGTTGCCAGCTTTTTAAGTGGTGGAATTGACTCTTCGCTTGTCACACTGTTTGCTGCGCAGGCTTCGGCGCGTCCGGTGGAGGCGTTTACCATTGGGTTTCGCGAAGAGCTCTTTGACGAATCAGTGTTCGCAAAACAGATCGCAGAGCAGATCGGAGTCTCACTGCGCACTGAGGTTTTAGAGCCAGATTCGCTTCGCAAGGTCTTAGCTGACGCGATGTTGGCCTACGACGAACCGTTTGGAGACTCGTCGAGTTTGGCGACCTATTTGTTGTCACAGGTAGTGGGTAGGTCGCACAAAGTGTCGCTCGCGGGCGACGGCGGAGACGAGGTTTTCGTAGGGTATTCTCGCTACCGATTGCTTCCGGTGCGCGCAGCGTTGCGCGGTCAGCCTGCGATGCGTGACGCCTTGGGACACTTGCTCATGAAGGTGCCCTCACGGACGGATCGCACCTCACGACTGTCCAATGGGTCTCGTGTGTTACGACGTTTGGCGCGTGGTCTAGTGGGCGACGACGCCGAGGCGTACGTCACGATGACACAATTCGGAACACTCGCGCAGACAGCGCCCTTGATGCGGCGACCGCTTGTCACTTCGCGATTTGAGACACCAGCGATCGAGCGATTTCACAGCGCCAAAGGCACCGTCTTGCAGAAGGTTCTCGCAGGAGATCTTCGCAATCCACTACCCAATGACATGTTGACCAAGGTCGACCGCGCGAGCATGGCCAGTCAGCTCGAAGCGCGTGTGCCTTTCTTAGACCACCGCGTTGTCGAGATGGGCGTTGGGTTGCCGCCACAATACACCCATGGGGTGCGCGGAAAGGAAGTGCTCCGGGTGCTCTATAAGCGGCACTTTGGGGGCAAATTGGCTGACAGAAAGAAGCACGGGTTTGGAGTCCCCGTGGAGCGTTGGTTGAAGACATCGCTCGCTCCGGCGTGTGACGCGCTCTTTGCGCGCGAGCGGCTGGATACCTTGGGGGTGCTCTCAAGTGATGAGCTCAGCAACGGCGGCTGGAAGCGTTGGGCCGAGCGAGACCCACAGCTCTTGTGGAACGCGTTTGCCCTCGCTGTCTGGTGCGAAGCAACATTTGGGATAGGAAGTGAGGGCATCCGTGAAGTGTTGTCTGTCTCGCCGACACATAGGGTTGCGTGATGGATGGATCCTCTAAATATCGTAGTGATCTCTGTCCTCCACCAAGTGTCGGCAAGGAACAAACACCCATGCGTGTTCTGCATTTGCTGACTGCGATCGGACATGGCGGCGCAGAAACATGGCTACTGAACATGCTGCGCGAGATGGATCGCAGCGAATGTGCGATGGATTTCTGCATCAAGCTCCCCGAAGCCGGGACGCTCAAACACCTCGCGACAGACCAAGGTGCGACCGTGCACGAAGTCGTACTGCGACCCTCGCATGTCGGCTACATCCGTGGGCTTGAGAAGCTGCTCAGATCAGGTCAGTACGACATCGTTCACAGCCACGAAGCGGTCTACAGTGGGGTGGGTGTTTGGGTCGCAAGTCGCTGCAATATTCCAGTGATTTGTACTTTTCATCACTGGCGGACACCACCACAGACCAAGCTCACAAGACATCCTCTGGTCCGCCCTGCGCGTGCCATCTACAGTTACTTTAGCAAGCGCTACGCGATCGAGAACGCGACCTATGTCACCGCGCTCTCGCGCAAGGTCATGGGCCATCTGGTCCCTAATTGGCGCAACGATCCACGCTGTCGCTTGTTGAGCCTGAGCACCAAAATCCCTCCGCGCGTGAGCGAAGAAGAGCGCCGTACAGTCCGCGAAGAGCTTGGATTTGGCCCCGCCGATCCCATGATCATTCACATCGGGCGCTTCATCGAGCAGAAGAATCATCATGTCCTGCTCGATGTCTTTACGCAGGTGCTTCGAGAGCTACCCGATGCCAAACTTATCTTGCTCGGCCAAGGCCCCCTGAAAGACGAAATTCTTCAACGAATTACTCGCGAAGGTCTTAACGAGTCCGTCAAATTCGTAGGGCTTAGAGAAGACGTGTTTCAGCTGATGTCTTGCAGTGACTTGTGCTTGTTTCCTTCGCGTAACGAGGGCTTCGGGCTTGTACCACTTGAGGCAAACGCAGCCGGCGTTGCGGTCGTCGCCTCGAGGATCTCCGGACTCGATGAAGCCGTCGAAGACGGTGTCACCGCACGACTGTTCGACCTCGATGACATCAGCAGCATGACCCGCGTCACCATTGATCTCTTGCGAGACCCCTTTGAGCGTCACCGCCTTGGCGAAGCCGGACGCGCGCGAGCTTCTAGGGAATTTACACACAAAGCCAGCGCAGAGAAGCTTCGCCAGATCTACCGAGACGCCATCGCACTCCACGCGCGTGGAAGGTGAATCTCAAACGCTGGTGACACAACCAAGGTCCACCGTGGCATTCTCCGCGCCAATTTTCAGGTCGGCAAAGGTCTCTGTGTCGACTCAGCAAGCTGCCCAAAGATCATGACTTCAATCGAATCTTCTTCTGTGCCCGCTTCGTACCTTCACGACAAAATCGTCTTGGTAACAGGCGCTGCGGGAACCATTGGTTCTGAGCTCGTCGAGCAAATTGTCGCTGCAGGCGCACGCGTCGTCCGCGCGTTTGATCACAACGAGAGCGAGCTCTTTTTTCTCTACGAGCGTGTCCGTGACAGCGGTCGCGTCGCACCCATGATCGGAGACATCCGAGACCTTGAGCGGCTGCGCATGGCGTTTCGCAATGTCGACGTGGTGTTTCACGCGGCCGCGCTCAAACACGTCGAGCTCGGCGAGTACAACCCGTTTGAGATCGTCGAGACCAACCTGCGCGGAGTCGACAATGTGATCCGCGCGGCGCTGGATGCCGAAGTAGATCGCGTGATCTTCACGAGCTCGGACAAAGCGGTCAATCCGACGAACGTGATGGGCGCCTCGAAGATGATGGGAGAGCGGCTTATTACGGCTGCAAACAGCATCCGTGGGCAACGACGTACGCGCTTTGCGGCAGTGCGCTTTGGCAATGTGCTGGGCTCGCGTGGCTCGGTCGTTCCGATCTTTGCCGCGGCCGCTGTACGCGGAGATGTCCTTCGGCTGACCCATCCTGAGATGACTCGCTACGTGATGACCATCCCCGAGGCAGCTCAGCTCGTGATCGAAGCGGGTGGGCTCACGCTCGGTGGCGAAGTGTTTGTCACCAAGATGCACGCGATCCGGATTGCGGATTTGGCCAGCGTGATCGCTAGCAAATTGGCACGCAACGGGCGTCGCTCAGAGATCGTCCACACACAACCCCGCGCGGGCGAGAAGCTCTACGAAGAGCTGTTGACCCACGACGAGGTCGCGATGTCCCACGAGACCGATCGCTTGCTCATTGTGTTGCCCCATCGTGTCTCGGCGCTCTCTGTCGAAGAGCCTCGACCAGAGGCATACAACATCGCGCTCAAACCCGTGACGCGCTTGTGGCACTCGGGCGAAGACACGTGCATGACACAGGACGAATTGTCTGCTTATTTCCAGACGCATAACCTTCTCGGACCATGGCTACCAGCATGAAAACACTTGTCACCGGCGGCGCAGGATTCATTGGTCGTTGGGTCGTTGAGCGGCTGCTTCGCGAGGGACACCAAGTGCGTGTCCTCGACGATTACTCCAATGGGCGTCGCGAAAATCTCAGGGATTTCGAAGGACATCCTGGCTTTCTGGGAGCCATCGATGGCGACATCAAAGATGCCGCATTGCTTCGCCGCGTCTTTGACGACGAAGGCCCCTGGGACCTCGTGTTTCATCTCGCCGCATCGATCCATGTGCAGCGATCCATCGACGACCCTGAGCCCACTTTTCGCAATGACGCCGAGGGCACATTCCGGGTGCTCGAAGAAGTGCGACGACAATACTTTTTGAGCAATGGGCTCGACCCCGCGCGCAAAGCTTTTGATTTCGATTGCGACGTTCCGCTTCTCAAAAACCGGGCCCCACGCATGGCCTGCATGTCCACGTGCATGGTGTACGACCTGGCCGGCGGGCAAGCGATCCGCGAGGTTCATCCCTATCGCCCCGCGTCTCCATACGCCGCGAGCAAGATCGCCTCGGACATGCTCGCGCTCTCGTATTTTCACTCGTACCGCATGCCCGTCACGGTCGTGCGTCCGTTTAATACCTACGGCCCGTACCAGAAGAGCAACTCCGAAGGCGGAGTCGTCTCGATCTTTCTCAAGCGCGATTTGGCAGGAGATCCGCTGCTAATTAAGGGCGCAGGCACACAGACACGCGATCTTCTCTACGTCGAAGACTGCGCAGAGTTTGTCGTGCGCGCGGCCATGGTCGAGGGCGCCGAGGGCCATGTCATCAACGCAGGGACCGGCTCGGACGTGACCATCAATGCCCTTGCCGCGCAGTGTTGCTCACCCAATAACCGCATCGAACATGTGGCGCACGATCATCCACAGGCAGAGATCGCGAGGCTCTTGTGCGACGCCACAAAGGCTCGTGAGGTCCTGGGATGGACCCCGCGGACTTCGCTTGAGCAAGGGCTCGCCAAGACCCGCACGTGGCTCAATGACAACCGATGGGCTTGGTAAGTAAGGGCACGGCACAATGGAACGGCGAGAAAATTTGCTGCCCTATGGCAGACAGTGGATCACAGACGAAGACATCCAAGCGGTGCTCGAGCAGCTCCGCGGTGACTGGCTTACCCAAGGCCCCACCATCGCAAAGTTCGAAGCTGTGCTCTGTGAGCTCACGGGTGCCACGTACGCGGTCGCCGTCGCCAGCGGCACCGCAGCGCTGCACCTGGCCGCCCTCGCCGCAGGCATGGGCCCCGGCGACGTAGGGCTCACCAGCGACAACACCTTCGTCGCATCAGCCAACGGCATGCGCTACGCAGGCGCACGCCCTGTGCTCGTCGACGTGGACCCCGCCACGGGCCTGATGAACCTCAACGCGCTCGAGTCCCGCGCGAGTGAATTGGCTTCACAAAACACAGCTCCCAAGCTCATCGTGCCCGTAGACTTCGCGGGCAGCATCGTCGATCTCGCGCGTGTGCGCGCCATCGCAGATCGATACGGCGCCAAGGTGGTCGAAGACGCGGCGCACTCACTAGGAGCCACGTATACCGTCGACGGAAAGCGCTATCTCGCCGCGAGCTGTGCGCACACAGACATGGCGATCTTGTCATTTCACCCTGTAAAACACCTGACAACGGGCGAAGGCGGCGCGATCACCACCAACGACCGCGCGCTCTACGACCGCCTCTGCGAGCTGCGTACGCATGGCATCACGCGCGACCCCAACAAGCTCACTGCCAACGATGGACCTTGGTACTACGAGCAGGTTGAGCTCGGATATCACTACCGAATCACTGACCTGCAGTGCGCGCTGGGTTGCTCACAAGCCAGGAGATTTCCAGGATTTCTCACGCGTCGTCGGGAGCTCGCTGCACGCTATGATCACGCGTTTGCAGCGACTGAGCTCCGCGACAAGATCCGCCCGCTCACAGTCCCCACCGGAGTGACAAGCGCGTATCACCTGTACGTTGTCACGCTGATCGCGCGTGAAGGCGAGTCACTCATTGCGCTCGCGGCACGTCGCAAGGCGCTCTTTCTCACGCTGCGTGAATACAATATCGGACCCCAGGTGCACTACATTCCGGTGCATTCACAGCCTGATTTCCAGCGCAATGGGCTCTCTGAGGGATCCTTCGAGGGGTCCGATCACTACTACGCTTCGTGCGTGAGCCTCCCGATGTTTCCGCGAATGACCGACGACGACGTGGACTACGTTGTCGCAGTCGTGCGCGAGGCCCTCGCATGACCACGCCCGCAGCCATTTGGATCCGGGCCGACGCCAACCCGACCATTGGGCTCGGTCACCTGATGCGATGCTTCGCGCTCGCGCAGGCCTGCCGAGATCTCGGAGCCGAGGTCACCTTCGCGCTCTCTTCTCCGGTCCCCTCCCTTGCTCCTCGCTTTGAGTCCGAAAGAATCCACACAGTGATCCTAGGCGAAGAGCCTGGGAGCGAAGCAGACTGCAAGGCAACAGCGGCCGCGATTCTGACAGCCAAGGTCATGCGCGTGGTAATCGACGGCTATCATTTTACTGAGAGTTTTCAGAGAGCATTGCAACAAGCTGGCGCGTCTGTCATGACCATCGACGACAACGCCGAGGTGGGACAGTACGTGAGCGAGTGGATCTTTAATCAGAACCTCCATGCCGACGCGTCACTCTATCCAAATCGCCCAGAGAGCACACAACTGTTACTAGGAGCCCAGTATGTGCTCCTCCGACGTGACTTTGTAACCAAAGGGACAGCAGCTCGTGTCGTCTCACCAACGGCTCAAAACATCCTCGTAACTCTGGGCGGCGGAGATCAAGACAACGTCACCGAACAGGTCTTCTTGGCTCTCAAACTCATCCGCGAACCGCTCACCATTCGAATGGTTGTAGGCGCCGCAAATCCACACTTCGAGCGGCTTCACACGATCATCACGACAACGCACCACCACCACCACGTAGAGCTCATTCGCAATGTAGAAGACATGCGATCGCTCATGATGTGGGCCGATTTTGCAATCACTGGCGCCGGAAGCACTTGCTGGGAAGCCTGCTATCTCGGCCTCCCATTCTCGACGATTATCGTAGCAGATAACCAGGTCGCCATCGCCAACAGGCTCGATCAGCGGGGCGCCGCGTACAATCTCGGATGGCACACGGCGCTCGACCCCGCCACACTCAGCAATAGGCTACTCAAACTATTCAATGATCCCGCGAAACGCCAGAGAATGAGCGACACGGGACGCACCCTCATTGACGGACACGGCGCAGAACGAACCGCTCGAGCGCTTCTCAAATAAACCTTTCGATCGAAGAGCAGCGTAATGAAGGTGGTTCTCTTTGCTAACAATCACGTCGGCGCCAACATCGCACAAGCCATCGTCGATGCAGGCGACGAGATCATCGGCCTAGTACTGCACTCCGAGGATCGGCGACGCTGCGGAGGCGAAATCATCGCAAATGCCAAGCTCGACCTTTCGCAGGTCATCGATGGCACCACACTGCGTGACCCGGCCGTAGTCGCACGCGTCGCAGACATGCGAGCAGACATCGGAGTATCGGCGTTCTTCGGATACATTCTCCGCAAAAACATCATCGACGCGTTTCCAATGGGCGTCATCAATGTTCACCCAGCGCTCCTCCCATACAACCGAGGTAGCTATCCCAATGTGTGGAGTATCGTAGACGAGACGCCCGCTGGCGTGACTGTACACTACATCGATGAAGGCGTTGACACTGGTGACATCATTCTACAGCGCGAAGTGCAGGTAACCGCTACGGATACTGGCGAGACGCTCTATCGCAAGCTTGAAGAAGTGTCCGTGTCACTCTTCAAAGAATCATGGACGAATCTTCAGCACCAAGACCATCAGAGACGTCCACAGCAGAGCGGCGGTACATCCCATAAGCTCAGAGATGTAGCCGCCATTGACGAGATCGATCTCACGCGAAGCTACACCGGTCGCGAGCTCATCAATATCCTGCGAGCGCGCACTTTTCCGGGCTATCGTGGGGCATATTTCATCAAAGATGGCCGCCGAGTCTATCTCGAGCTCTCACTCCGATACGAAGACGATGGAGCCACGCAATGAACAACTATCTACAAATTGGTTCACGCAAAGTCGGACCAGGCTATCCCACATACATCATCGCAGAGCTATCCGGTAATCACAACCAAAACTACGATGAAGCCGTGCGTCTCGTCCACGCAGCCAAGGACACAGGAGCCGACGCGATCAAGCTACAGACATACACTGCAGACACGCTCACCATTGCATGTGAAAACGAGTATTTTCGTATTGGCGGTGGGACGCTCTGGGATGGCCGCACTCTTCACGATTTATACGGAGAAGCGTACACCCCCTGGGAATGGCAGCCTAAGCTCAAGAAGCTAGCCAATGACCTCGGAATGGACCTCTTCTCGACTCCCTTCGATGCCACCGCGGTTGATTTTCTCGAGGCGATGGATGTCAACGTCCACAAGATCGCATCCTTCGAAGTCGTAGACATCCCCTTGATCGAGCGAGTCGCTAAGACTGGCAAGCCCATGATCATGTCTACCGGAATGTCGACATTGAGCGATATCGAAGACGCCGTGAACGCAGCTAGAAGAGCCGGCGCCACGCAGATCGCCCTTCTCAAATGCACAAGTGCGTATCCAGCGGATCCTGAGACCATGAACCTCCGGACGATTCCGCACTTGGCCCAGGCCTTCAACTGCCCGACAGGACTCTCGGATCACACCATGGGCGTCTCGGCACCCATCGCTGCGGTCACGCTAGGAGCCTGCATCATTGAGAAACACTTCACCATCTCGAGAGCCGTCCCCGGACCCGACAGCGCGTTCTCGTTAGAGCCCAGCGAGTTTAAGCTCATGGTCGAGTCCATTCGCATGGTTGAGAAATCCCTAGGCTCAGTACACTACGGTATCACTGAGAAAGAGACGGCAAGCCGTGTGTTTCGTAGATCTCTGTTCGTCGTGAAGGACACCAAAGAGGGCGAATTGCTGACCGAACACAACGTGCGCTCCATCCGCCCTGGCTATGGCATGGCACCCAAGTACTACGATACCGTCATCGGAATGCGCGCTGCGAGAGATCTCGTCCGCGGAACACCGCTCCAGATGACCGACTGCAAGCCTGCCAAGTAAGCTCGCCAAGAAGAAAACACTAATGACTGAGAACACATGTATTTTCAATGACTTGCCCAACTGAGTAAATCCACAACAAATCAGCGCTGCTGAGCTCTCAGACTGGGGGACGCAACGATCACACGATCATTGCTCGGGTCGCTCACGAGAAGGTTTGTCGTAAAGAAAGGCCCACGCGCTGTGGTCAAACCCGAAGGCCTGCGCACCAGCGGACTGCCCAGCGTAGCGAGCTTCAAGACACTCGTCGCTTGCGGACGTGCTTGACCCAGCGGAAACAAGACAACGCGCGCGATGTCTCGATCGAGCACAAACAGATTCACGCCGTCCTGAGCCAACGCAATGGGGCCCGCGAGGAGCTCGAGGTTGTCCGCGAGAACGGCCGCCTGCCGACTCGTAGCGCTCGCCTGCCCAAGGACAATAGACGCCGACAGATCCTCGCCAGGCCGCGGCGCACGATCAAAGCGCAGGACACGATTGTTTCCAGAGTCCGCTACATAGAGAGCACCTGAGATACCAAGCATCCCAATTGGAAAAAGCATCGCGTTTGCGCTCGTAGCGCTCATGCCCCGGTTTCCCTCATTGCCAACAAAAGTCGCTTGACCGAGGACCGCATCGGCAGGTTGTCCCGATGTTGGAGTCGGCGTGTTCCATACCAACACGCGATGGTTGCCAGAGTCTGCAACGTACAAATGTGTAGAGTCCGCAAAGATCCCTTCAGGTGCGTTGAGCGTACGGGCCGAGACAGCACCCCCACGATTGCGAGATACCTGCACAAAATCAGCCTGGCCGAGCACCCCGACCGCGTCACCCGCCGGTACAGCACGACGAAACATCAACACACGATGATTCTGCGTATCCGCTACGTACACGGTGGACTCCGTTGCAAACACGCCCCGTGGGTTGTTCAGACTACCCGCGCTTGGCACCCCTCCACGATTGGCAATCGCGAGAGAATCATTCGGCTGTCCATACACTCCAATCGCAACACTTCGATCCGTCCACGGCGCAGCAAACCGGAGGACGCGATGGTTGTCACTGTCTGCAACCAATACATCACGATCATCTTGCCAAATACCACGTGGACCACGCACAACAGCACCTCTCGCAGAGCTGCTCTCGTTAAATCCATTCTGAACAAAACTCTGCTGACCGAGAACTGCTTGAGCTCGTGAATCGAGACCCAGCGCAGCCCCTAACGGATGAGCTACAACGCGCGCATTCTGCGAGTCTGCGATCCAGAGACGAGACGAATCCGCAGCTACTCCAAGCGGATTGCTGAGCGATTGTGCACCGATTCCGCCACTGTTGGCGACCTGCTCTGTCGCGCCTCGCTGGCCTAGGACACCCAAAGACGAGCCATTCATACGCGAAAACACGTGCACCCGATGCACCGCGGCCTCGGTCACATAGATCTTGTCCGAAGTCAGCGCAACCGCACGCGGCGTGATCACTCCTGTCGCGGTCGGTGAATACCCATAGAAGGTTCCCACACCGTACGTCCCTGCGGCACCTACGTTAAAATTGCCTACAGTGCTGCCATTGGATTGACCAAGCCATTGCACTGCGCGCGGACGAGTGAGCCTATCCGAAATGCGCACCACACGATTGTTCTCAGTGTCGGCAATCCAGAGATTGTCACCCTCCACAGTGACTCCCATTGGATAGTTCAATCCATCAGGGTCCGCTACAAACGTCCCGCGACCACGATTCGCGACGGCATCACTCAGAGTGCTCTGTCCAATGACCGCATCTGCCACCTGACCAGCACGGTTTGGCCACTGATTCCACACAAGAACACGGTTGTTGACGCGATCCGCAACGTACAAGTGGGTGCCATCCGTCGCCACACCCATGGGTTCGAACATGCCCATCGCATCGGCATCACACAGGCCATCCCGTGGCATTCGATCATCGGAACCATGATTCGGTCTAGACGAAGCAAAATCGCTCTGTCCAAGCACAATATCCGCAGGTTGCCCATCACGCGTCGGCAATCGATTCCAGATCAAGACGCGATGATTGCTAGAGTCCGCAACGACGAGATGCGTACCATCCAGAGCAATCCCTGACGGAGAAGCCATGGTGCTCGCCGAGGGACTGTTTTGATCCCGATTGGCGACAAAGCCGCTCATCGTTGCTTGTCCCAGCACTACGTTCGCAGTGCGATTGCCCGCAATCACTCGATTGCGATCAAACAAGAGCACCCGATTGTTGCCTCGGTCTGCCACTGCCACCGTATCGCCTTGTACAGCAATGTCTGCGGGATGACCCATCGAGACTGCCGAGATCCCTCGGTAGTCAATGCCTCGAATATTGGTACCGTCACCCGCCTGTCCCCATACAAAAGACGCCGGCTCAAACGTGTATCGCGGCGTGTGATCCCAAAGAAGCAGACGACCCGAATCCGCAACGGTCATCACACTATGCTTACCAGACAAAGGTGTCTGACTGTCCATCGTAGAGCCAGAAGTCAGATTATAGAGTTGCCTATTTTTGTCGGGATATCCAAGGATCAAGTCGAACGCAGACATCGTGGTCGGTGCTGTACGAAACAGACCAATGTGTGAGCCCCAAATGACACGCGCCGCGAGACTGCCATCGTCCATGAGCGCCAAGCCTCCTCCGCGAAACATCGCGTTCGCTTGGACTCGCAACTCGGTCACCAACGGAGCGAGATTCGCCGCTGGATTTACTCGGATGCTGTCAAGTTCGACACGCTGCAACGACGCAGCTCGTCCAAAGCTCGTGAGCCAGATTTGACCTGCGCTGAGCTGCACTCCCGTCGGCAGGTACAGCGGTGCAGCGCCAGACTCGTCATTGCGCGCACTGTCAAAGGTTGCTTGACCAATCACTCTGTCTGCTGGTTCGCCCACAAGCGTTGGAAATTGATCCCAAATGAGAACACGATGATTGCCCGAGTCTGTAACCGCGAATCGCGTACCATCGCTGTCAATTTGCGAGACCCCGGCGAATGTAGACGCCGAAATTCCCCCAGAGTTTGCTGTGTAAGTCGAAAAATCTCTCTGCCCGAGCACGATGTCAGCAGGGACAAAATCTCGCTCTGGAATAGTCCTCCACAACAGTACACGAGAACCATCCGCAATCGCTAGGCGTCGTCCGTCCGACCAAATAGAAGACACATTCGCCAAGGTCGCTGCGGTCACATCAGGAAGCGCTGAATCGAGATCAACCTGACCGAGTAATACATCTGGGCGTTGCCCAACCGACGGTCGCATTGTTCGATAGATCAGCACACGGCGACCATTGCCAATATACAAGCGCTGACCATCCCAAAACGAAGCCGTCACACCCGCAGCGCTCAGATTTCGAAGAGTCGCCGATGGAGAGTTCAGTAGGGATCGATCAAGACCGAGGTCATTGTCACGACGAAGAGGCCAAGGGCGCCGAGTGACTCCAAAGACCCCCGTACCGGTAATAAATGCCGACACCCCGCTAGGTCCGACGGTCGAAGAACCCAACAAGTAGACGCGCTCCTCTTGCGAGAACATCGCGCCATCCGCCGGGACAGGCGAATCGACCTCGATGCTCAATCGCAAAAGCAGTCCCGATGCGGGCGCACCCTCAAGCACACGTACCTCACACAGCACCGGTCCAAGTGCATCGCCCCGGAGCTCGCTCGACACAGGGAGCTCGCGAACAGCGAGGACCGGACGAGCTCCCAATACATCAAGCGGCGCTCCCACCGTGCATCGCCCCACACGACACCCCGCAGCGAGCGCCAGACCAGTACAGAGCTGATCCGGAGGCTCGACGACGGCATCAGAGACCATCGCATCCGCGCCACACATGCACGGCCCATAGGTGTTGTTTGAGCGACACTGTTGGACACCCACGAGCCCGTTTGCACAGGGACATGACCGCGCCAACCCTTCTGTACAGATCCCCTCAAGACCCGTCCTGGCACAACCACCGAGCGACGACCCAAGCCCCAGCAAAGCCCCAATCAAAGTCCCACGTAGCGCCATTTTTCTTCGACTGTAAGAACACATCATGCGCGCGTACGGTGACTCTACTCTCCGCGTCATTCAAAACCAGATCCACGAATTTTCGTCGTGTTGGTGAGCGATTTTGCGCGCTTCACGCTGAATCCATTGGCCAACAAGAGCAACACAGCGATGGCCACGCGGGAGCAAGACTCGCGGCCACCGAATAGTTTGTCTCACTCGATCGGATTGCATTTTGCTGCAGTTTTTGTGCATCTTCTCGACGCCATCTCACCGACCTAGATGGGGAATCGACCAATGACATCCCTGCTGCTGACCTATCGACGACTGCTCATTGTCAGCGTGTACGTAATGCTTTGGGTACTGTCGTACGCCAGCGCGTTCATGCTGCGATTCGAGTTCTCACTGCCGCAAACGTACGCCCAAACGCTGATCGCCACACTGCCGGCCATCGTGCTCGCACGATTCGTAGGCTTTGGACTCTTCGGAATGTTTCACGGGATGTGGCGCTACACGAGCGGACATGATCTCCGCACACTCGTAAAAGCCGCCACGTTCTCTTCAGTGCTCTTCGCGGGATGGGTCCTGTTCTTCAACGTGCAGGATTTTCCCAGGTCCATTCTAATCTCCGATTGGGCCGGAAACGTGATGCTCATCGGTGGGCTCCGCTTTCTTATCCGCTCACTCAATGAGGCATCGGTGCACAGCAGCACCGTGCGCTCACAGCGCAAGCGTGTGCTTATTGTCGGCGCAGGAAATGCTGGCGAGATGCTCCTCCGAGAGATGCTCCGAGCAGGCGCCGATCGCTACCTCCCAATAGGCTTCTTAGATGACTCTCAGAGTAAGGTCGGCGAGCGAATTCACGGCATTCCGGTGCTGGCGACAACCAACCAACTCCCTCAAATCGCCGCGCAATATGACATCGACGAGGCAATCGTCGCGATCCCATCCGCGTCCCGCACCGAGATGAAAGCCATTCTCGATCGCGCTTCTGAATCTTCAATTCGCGTACGCACAGTCCCCGGCATGTCGCAGCTAATTGACGGCCAAATCTCTGTACAACAGCTGCGCGATGTCCAGATCGAAGATCTACTCGGGAGAGATCCGATCAGCCTCGACGACGAGCTCATCAACACCGCAATCCGTGGGGGTCGCGTGCTCGTTACTGGTGCTGGTGGCTCGATTGGTTCGGAGATCTGTCGGCAAGTTTGCCGATTTCAGTGCGAAGTGTTGATCCTTGTAGAGCAGGCTGAGAACGCTCTCTATGAGATCCATCGTGAACTCTCGCGTGAGTATCCGAACATCCGAATTGTTCCCATTATCGCCGACGTGACAGACGTCCCACGAATGGAAGACGCCTTCCGACAGCATCGCCCCATCGCAGTGTTTCATGCCGCAGCGCACAAGCATGTGCCCATGATGGAGTGGAATCCAGGCGAAGCCGTCAAGAACAACATCTTCGGTACACGCACCGTCGCGGACCTCGCAGACGCCTACAAGGCCGAACGATTTGTCATGATCTCAACAGACAAAGCGGTCAATCCCACATCCGTCATGGGGGCAAGCAAGCGCGTCGCCGAGATCTATGTACAAGCGCTCTCGCAGCGCAGTAAGACTCGCTTTGTCACTGTACGATTCGGCAACGTTCTTGGATCGAACGGCAGCGTGGTCCCGTTGTTTAAAGAACAAATCTCCAAGGGTGGTCCGATCACCGTGACGCATCCTGATATGCAGCGGTACTTCATGACCATTCCAGAAGCATGTCAACTTGTGCTTCAGGCTGGTGCGATGGGCCAAGGCGGTGAGATCTTCATTCTAGACATGGGAGATCCCGTCAAGATCGTTGATCTCGCGAGAGACCTAATTCGCCTATCGGGTCTTCGCGAGAAGGAAGACATCGAGATTCACTTCACCGGTCTCCGACCTGGTGAGAAGCTCTTCGAAGAGCTCTCAGTGGCTGCAGAGAGCGCAGACCGAACCAAGCACCCCAAGATCTTTGTAGGCCGATTTCGTGGCCACACATGGACTCAGGTCACTGAGTACTACACTAGCCTTGAGGGCTACCGAGACAGCGCTTCACCGGAGAATGTTCGGGCCATTCTTAAAGAGATCGTTCCCGAATACACGCCTCACGATGGTGCCTTATCGAGCAAGCCCACAAACACTCAACCAGCAGGTCCTATTCGTACACGATCTGGCGCAGAGGCCATTGTGGGACGAACTTCGGACACACACTCCGCGATCGCCAAAGCATAAGAGACCATGAACCTAAGCAATTTGACTAGCCAATGGGCACGTAAGCCCATACAGCGCTGGATCAAGCGGTCGGTTGATATTGCTGCATCCGCGGCGGGTCTCGCAGTGCTGAGCCCTGTTCTCCTCGGTGTAGCTGCCGCGATTCGTACCACCATGGGGAGCCCTGTCTTTTTCAGGCAGCGCAGACCTGGTCTCAACGACGAGCCGTTCGAACTTCTTAAGTTTCGAACAATGACCCTTGACCATGGTGATGACACTCGGGTTGATCCAAGCACGGACGCTGTGCGATTGACCGCGCTTGGATCATTTCTCCGCACTTGGAGTCTTGATGAGCTTCCTCAGCTCTACAACGTCTTTGTAGGCGACATGAGTCTCATTGGTCCTAGACCATTGCTTCTTCAATACCTCCCACGGTATTCGCAAGAGCAACGCAGGCGACATCAGATGCCACCAGGCATCACCGGTTGGGCACAAATTCACGGGCGCAACGCGCTCTCTTGGGATCAGAAGTTTGCACTCGACGTCTGGTACATTGACCACTGGAATCTCTGGATTGATGCAAAGACGCTGTTGAGTACGTTCTTACACGTAGTCAGGCGCGATGGCGTCTCAAGCAACAACCACGTCACCATGCCTGAGTTCATGGGGCCTAATCTAACTTCGTCAGCCAATGCTCGGTAGTACGAGACTGACCTTAAGGCCCACCCATGCTGCGCACTAAGAACGCACCCTATGTGCTCGTCGCGTTGCTCTTTGTCGCGGCGCTCTACATAGGCGGTGCCCCTGCTCCTGCGGTGCCTCTATGCGCAACGATGGCGCTCTTAGCGCTCGCGTCAAGCGGGTGGACAAAAGACATCGCCAACGACCGACTCGCCTGGGCTATCGGAATTGTCATCGCAGTATCTTCTCTACAGTTGATCCCACTGCCACCTGCTCTGCTCCAATTGCTAAGCCCTCGCTCTGCAGACTTGTCTGCTCGCGCGCTCGCTCCATTGCGCGAGGATCGATCACTTACTTGGCGCGCGCTGCACCTCGATCCAGCCAATGGTTGGGCCATGACTCAGTATGTCGTTGGGATCTTGGCGGCCTACGTTGCTGCACGACAGGTCTCGATTCGAGGTCACAGCCTCACACTGCGAATCGGAGCGGGCTTCGCGACTGCGACTATTTCATTCCTTGCGATTGCTCACAAGCTCACTGGTCAAACCGAACTTTACGGGCTGTACGCACCTCAACAAGCCGTGCCAGAGATGCTTGCACCTCTGCTCAATCCCAATCATTTGTCAGCATATGCGGGTGTGGGTGCCATTCTCTGGACAGGTATGGCCCTTGAGAAAGTCGTTGGCGGAATCGCCCCAGCACTTGCCATGATGTGTGGCGCAGTCTGCGCTGCAAGCACCTCGCGCGGTGGCGCAGCAGGCGCCGCAATCGGCATGGGACTTCTGATTGCCTTAGAGAGTCTGAAGCGTAGAAAGAAGCTAAAGAATCGCAAGGGAGCTCCCCCCACAGGTCCCATCCAAGCGATCCTATTGGCAGCGCTTATTGCAATGGTCGGTGCCTATGTTGGCTGGACTGCTCTCGTCAGAGACCATCAACTTGGAGGATCCTCGAAGCTCTCTGTCATGGTTCGCGTATTTCAGGCCACACGCGATCATCGTGTGGTCGGAACAGGAATCGGAGGCCTCTACGCTGGCGTCTCGAATGGTCCGAGCAGTGTCGCCGAGACAACCGTTCCATTCGTTGAGAACATGGTTCTTGACTTGCTACTGGCACTCGGACCACTGGCAACATTGCTAGCACTGGGATTCGCTGCACAATGGCTTTGGAAGGTGCGACCTCGGATTAGGCGTTCGAGCTCTGAAGACTTCTCAGTGTTCTGCGCGCTCGCTAGCTTGATCGTGCACGACCAGGTCGACTACGCCATGTGGCTCGGCGCGAGTGGCTATCTCGCAGCCATTTTGGCGGGAATTCAGACAGGTCATAGAGAGTTCGTTACCCCAGAGCGAGGTGAAATTCGTCGCGAAGACGACGTCGTTCGAATCTGGCGACAGCGTGCATCGATGGTCGCTCTCGGCGCTACATTCGTAAGCCTCGCGGCCGGACTCGCCACGGGTCGATTAACAAGCGATGCGGAGCGAGCGCGTTGGCGAGTCTATGCGCAAGGCACAGTCTTGGACACCGTAGCCATGCGCCAAACCCTCCTCAGACACCCAGCGGATCCAGCAATCACCATGATGGGCGCTTCGCTTGCGTTGCGAGCGCGAGACCCACGCGCCTTGAGATTCGTGAATCGAACCATGGAGTTGGCACCCTCGTGGAGTGTCACCCACTTGTTGCTGGCGCAGGCGCTCGCTTCGCGTGGGCTGCGCTCTCAAGCGATCTTAGAGCTCAAGCTGTCGGCAGAGTTGTCTGCTGGATTTCATCCGACTATTGCCAGACTCTTGATGTCTATGCGGGCAACCGAGACAGAAATTGTTCACGTCATTCCGGCGGGCTCTAATGGGATCTCATTGCTAGAACAGCTCAGCGGAGTGGCGAGAAACACCGCACGTGCACAATTCATTGACTCTCAATTGCTCCAGAGAGACCCCAGTAATCGCTACGGTTGGGTTCGCACGGCGGAGCGGAGCGGGTCCAACGGCAACGTCGCTCAAGAGCAGAGAGCTTGGGAGAGACTCATCGAGCTCTATCCCACAGAGACGCAGGGGTGCTTTGGACTTGCAGATATGTACATTCGGCGCCCAGTGACTCCCGAGAGCATCTCTGCCGCAGAGAGAGCGCTTGAGCGCTGCCCGCACCACGCCCGCACCGACGCGGACTACACGAGACGAATCGCCCGAATTTGTACCCTTCGACGTGACACAGATGGCATGAGACGCGCGATTGGGTTGCTCTTGGATCGAGTGGGCGGAGACGCTGACCAACGTATCGCTGTGTTCGCACTCCGTGGTCACTTGGAGCTAGAACTGCAACACGAAGGTCAAGCTCTCACAGCATTTGAGCTTGCAGATTCAATGTCGGCACCCAGACACCCATACCTTGATCAAGTGATTCGAATTGCTCACTCGATGGGTGACACGGGTAGACTTCGATCAGCTTGTACGTCTCTCCGCGAAGAGGGAGAGCTACAACCAGACGTGCAAAGACTCTGTAGAGATCCAGAGTCTGTAACACCCCGCGCGCTCGTACCTACACCGGTGCCTTAGAGTTTTTAGAGAACAGCAGTCGTCAGGTCAATCAATGAAAATCATGGTAACTGGCGCGGGAGCGCTTCTCGGACAGGGGATCATTCGATCGCTCCTTGAGTCATCTCTTAAGCCTGAGATTCTCGCAGTCGATCCAAGCGCATTGGCCGCTGGACTCTATTGGACTCCACAGCGCGCATTGATCCCTATGGCAACGGATCCCAGCTATCTCGAGCAAATAGAGTCGCTGATTCAGCGTGAGCGTCCCGACGCTATCATGGTTGGGACTGACGTTGAGTTGCTGCTGTTTGCAAGAGAGCGAGAGCGGCTCGAGAAGACCTATGGGACACACGTGATTGTCAGCGATTCACGCGTTGTCGGAATCGCCGATGACAAGTATCTGACATTTGAGTTCTTTAAGAGTCACGGGTTCGATGCGCCAGATTCGGCGCTTCCGGGAGACGAAGAGGCGTTGATCGAGCGCGTGGGCTGGCCATTGATTGTCAAGCCACGGGTTGGCGCGAGGTCTATTGGTGTCAGCAAGGTGCACAATCGGCAAGAGTTGGCTGCAGCGATCGCGGCTGTTCACAACCCAGTGATTCAAGAATGTGTCGCAACGGACCAAGAAGAGTTTACCGCTGGCGTCCTGTGTTTTGATGGACGCTGTGATGCCAGCATTGTGATGCGTAGAGACCTGCGCGATGGAAACACCTATCGCGCATTCGTGGATCACTATCCTGAACTCAATCTCATGGTCCGTCGAATGGCTGAGTCACTTCGTCCGTATGGACCTGCGAATTTTCAGTTCAGACTCGATCATGGCAAGATCAAAGTTTTTGAAATTAACGGTCGCTTCTCGGGGACCACACCTCTACGAATGCGAGCCGGATTTAACGAAGTAGAGATGGTGCTGCGGCACGTTCTGCTAGGAGAATCGCTCGTTCAGCCCACCGTGCAGCCGATGACTATTCTGCGCTACTGGACCGAGGTCGTTGTCCCTGAATCGCAAGTGGTTCAACCTTCGTGACTCACCCACTTCGTGTCGCGCTCACTGGCTCCACAGGGTTTATTGGACGAAGGCTTGTCTCTCAGCTCACTGGACTGGGTCATCGTGTCACCGCGCTCGTCCGTGATCCTTCAGATTTTGAAGCGTCGCTTGCAGAGCGCGTTGTCACATTGGATCTAGACTCACTCGTACCTGGCGACGAGAGCCTATTGGATGCTCTTTCGCAGGTTGATGTTCTCTGCCATGTTGCCGCCTATATTCCTGCGGACATGCGAGACCCTCAGTCTGCCGAGAGATGCCTACGCGTCAACGCCTTGTCTACCTTGGCTCTCGTGGAGACAGCTGCCAAATCCGGAGTGAAGAGATTCGTCAATTTCTCTTCGGGAAACATCTATCGCTATGCCATTGAGCCAGTCACTGAAGACGCCACAGTCTATCCATCTGCTCGCGCTAGCTACTATCTGACAAGCAAACTCGCAGGAGAACTCTACGTCGATCACGCAAGAGCTCGAGGCGCCATTGAGGCTACAACCCTGCGTGTTTCGTCCGTCTACGGACCGAGTATGAAGGGTGGGATCATCCGAACATTTTGTGATCGCTTAGGTCGTGGAGAGAGCGTCCGCGTGGGCGATGCAGGTCGCTACCAGACAGATCTCGTCTATGTCGACGATGTTGTCCGCGCAGCGATCGCTGCGATCGAGAGTACTAAGACACTACCATTTGTTAACGTTGGCTCGGGCGTATCTACCTCGATGCTTACCCTCGCGCGCGTGATTGCTGAGCTCATGGGGCTCTCCGAGAGTCTCATTGAGATAGACCCGCCGCTGGCTACAGGCCATGATCCAGGGTTTGCGCCGCTTGATATTTCACGTGCGAGAGCAGCGCTTGCATACACCCCCACGCCGCTCATGGATGGACTCAGAATGTACCTGGCGTCGCGATGACAGTGACGGTTGTGCTTAGTGATCTCCATGCCAATGGGCGCGCGTTGCGGGCAGCGCTTGCCCACGCACGAGACCATGGATTTGATCGAATGGTCATCCTGGGAGATCTACTCACTTATGGCATCGATCAAGACGAGGTCCTTGATATTGTCCAAGACTTGGCTGAAAATTGTCAGGCGAAGGTCGTTCTTGGAAATCACGACC
>JAUXYJ010000092.1 GCA_030694465.1 Deltaproteobacteria bacterium
CGCGATCGCCATCGGTGCCGCCGGGGCCCGTCCCGAAAACAAGACCCCCGAAGAGATCGCCGACAAGCGCCGCCGCGCGGTCACGCTCTTCATGAACGCGTACGACGAAGTGCGCTACGCGGTGCAGTACCTTCGGCGTCACTACCAAGACGCCCACGAGATCGTCCCCAAGCTCACCAATCGCGTGGCCACGTCTCGGAGCGACACCGCAAGCTCCCCCCGCGAAGAGCTCTCGCCGGACAAGCGTGACGAGCTCGCCAAGGCCGAAGAGCGCGCGCGAGACTCAGACCCCACACGAGAGCCCTTGGGTCTGAGCGAGCCCCTGAGCGCAGCGCCCGCGTTGCCGGACAGCCCTTTTCGCAAATAGCCAGCGCATGACCGCGGTGACCGCGGTGACTGCGGTGAGCGCGGTGAGCACGGTGAGCGCGGCGACTGCGGTGACCGCGTGTGGGATCTGTGACCGAGAGAGTGAGAACGCATGAGCGCGACGCTGTACGTGGGCGGGCAGGCCTCGATGGAGGGGGTGCCGGGAGAGAGACTGCGTGTGCCGGTGGGGGACCTGCTGACGCACGCGGTGGTGTTTGGGATGACTGGGTCGGGCAAGACCGGGCTGCTCTTGGTGTTGGTCGAGGAGGTGTTGCGCGCGGGGGTTCCGGTGTTGGTGCTGGATATCAAGGGCGATTTGGCGAACTTGGCCTTGGGCTGTCACGCGCAGGGGCCCGAGGCGTACGAGCCCTTTTTGCCCTCGCAAGACCCGGACGTGCGGCAAGCGCAAGCGCAGGCGTTGGCGCGATCGCGTGGGGACTCGCTCGCGCTGTGGGAGCTGTCTTCGCGTGACGCGCTCGCGCTGCACCAGGGCATCGCGCTCACGATTTTTACTCCCGGCAGCGACGCGGGAGAGTCTCTGCACTTGCTCTCGTCCCTTGAGCACGCAAACCCTCGCTGGCGCACGAACCCCAGCGAGGCACGCCACGCGCTCTCGGCAGCGATTTCGCTTGTGCTTCGTGTGATGGGTCGCGACGACGACCCGGCGCGATCGCGTGAACACGTGTTGTTGTCTTTGTGTGCCGAGCGGCGGCTGTTGGCAGGGCAGGGCGCTTCGCTGGCCGCGCTGATCGAGGACCTTGGCGCGCCGCCGTTTGAGCGCGTCGGTGCGCTGGCGCTCGATGAGTTTGTGTCGGGCCATGAGCGCGCTGCGCTGGCGGCCGCGCTCAACGCGCTGTTGGCGAGCCCCACGTTTGCGATGTGGCGCACGGGCGAGGGGATGGACGTGGGCCGCTGGCTCAGCCCGCGCGAGGACCGCAAGACCCCGGCGGTGATCGTCTCGGTGGCCCACCTTGACGACGAAGCCCGCGCGCATGTGCTGGGGATTGTGCTCGAAGAGGCGCTCTCTTGGACCCGCTCCCTCCCCGGAACGAGTGATCTCCGCGCCCTCATCGTGCTCGACGAGGTCTACGGGCTGGTCCCTCCGCACCCCGCCAATCCGCCCACCCGCGGGCCCATCGTGTCGCTCATGAAGCAAGGGCGTGCGTTTGGGGTGGGCGTGGTCTTGGCCACACAAAACCCCATGGACGTAGACTACCGCACGATCTCAAACGCGGGCGTGTGGGCCGTGGGCCGACTGCAGACCGACGCCGACAGAGCCCGTGTGGTCGAGGGGCTGACGGGTGTACGAGCTCCTCGCAAGAGCGCGCGCAAGAGCGCAGAGCCCACCCTCGCGGACACGGTCAAATCGCTGGCCCCGCGGTGGTTTGTGTGGCGCAACGCGCACCGCGGCGAGGGCAGCGTGCTGGCCCGCAGTCGGGACACGCTGAGCTGGCTTCGGGGGCCCATGACCCACGCGGACCTCAGTGCCCGGCGACGGATGGGCTGAGCGAGGGTGATGCGGGAAGGTGCCTGATTTGGACCCGGCATGAAGCGGTCTGCCACATTGCAATTGCGGCTTATGCGACCGAGTCCCAAGCTTGATCGCGCCCAATAGGGTTAGTGCCGCAGGCGTCCGCACGCTACCTGCCGCAGCCCCACACGATCACCCCGCCCTCAACCCAAGGACACGGTGTCACGCATGGCTCAGTCGAACCCACGGATCGCGCTCCCCTGGTGGCCAAACGCTCAGCGGGCGATAGCCTAACAGCGCCTCACACAAGAACACTGTACTTATGGATCTATTTCCAGGGTTAGGCCGCTGCCTCGCTCCGCTGTGTGCTTGGCTGAGCCCAGATCTCGCATGCAGAATTGCCGTAGTTGCACAGGTAGAATTGGACGCGAGCCCACAAGCGCCCGCGACCGTTCCTTTGACCATTGCTCACGGTGGGCCGCTCTGGTACCCCAAGGTCTCATCGCAATCACCGAAGAGGGGAGCGCTCGACCCATGCATCAGACATCGTGGACCAAGAGACTAGGGATTCGCTGCGGATATGCGCTCATCGCGCTGCTCGGGAGCTTGGTGCTGGGATCGTGTGCCCCGAGCGTTTCGGGGTCGCCCGACGCTGCAACCGACGTCAACGACCCCGGCAACCCGACGCTGCCCCGGTCCACCGCGTGCGAGCGGCTGGCTACAACGGGCTTTGTAGACCTAGGTTCCTTTGGACTCTGTCCGCCCGAGGCGGCCGAGGGATCGGTGTGTCGATTTGCCTTTGCGGGCACTGGGCGCTGCTACGGGGTCGGCGGGCTCAGCGGGGGATACTTTGCCTCCTACGAGCGCAGCAACCGCGTTCCCAAAATCTGCATGCCCGAGCGCCGGCTTGAGCCTTGTGGGGATTGGCCCAATCCAGACACCGTCTGTTTGCCGACGATCGGCGAGTGTCGGCGGGTGCCGGGGATCACGACGGGGCCCGAATTTCGGTGCCTTCCGTATCATTGCAATTGAGCGAGTGACGATGGGACGGGGGCTTCGTGGTGGGGCCTCTTTTGGGTGACAGGGCTTGCGGCCGGGGCCTGTGGGCAGAGGAGACAATCATGCGAACGGTGCGTGTTGTGCGGGCGACGTGGGTGTTCTCTCGGCTTCGCAGAGGGTCATGGGGTGCTCCAGGCAGGGGGCGCGGGGGCGCGACGTGGGGCTGTATCAGATTCGGCGAAAGGTTGCGTGGAGCAGGGACGGAGTGGCCGCAGGGAAGCGCTGGCGCGCTTGGGCAGGTGGGCAGCCGAGGGTGTGTCAGGGGGTTAGGCAGCGGGGACGGCTGGCTAACTGCGGCCAGGGTAGGGTTAGGCGGCGCGCGGCGATTTGCTGAGATGTTGGATAGCCAAGGGCGTCACTGGCTCGGTGCAGGCTAGGCGCACGAGCCCGCACATCGCCCCACAAAGGAGTATTTGGATGAGATTTCTGAATGACTTGCTAAAGAACTTTCCCAGTTACACAAAAGGACACTTCGAAACGACATCGATCAACGACGAGGTGATGGTTTATAGCGGCCCGATGGAATTGATTGGAGGAACCTCAATTTCCGGTTCCGGAACGGTTGCCCTTGCGTGGGAACCGTATCCTCGAATGCAGTTTAAACTCGATGGCCCGCTCAAAGGGGAATTCAGCAACCTCTCCGCATCTGAACTGCAATTTCCAAGACATAGTCGATCTGGCCAAGTCATGGTTAGCAGTCGATCGCTTGGCGAGGGAGACAACTCCCGAACTACGGGAGTAATCTACAGTGACATAGAGTTTGGAGATGGATCTCAGTTGAGTGAGGTTCGGTTCCATGTGGCGAACTTCCACGATTCCGTCGGAATAGCGGTAACAGATGGACAGTCCACCTGGGCGGGTCGCCATGAACTGAGCCACAAAGGATGGACAGTCACCATTGACAAAGTTCCTCATTTTAAGGAACTGTTCGCGCAGCTAAGGACAGGCGGATACGGCATCACTCACGTCGGCGTGATTCGGAGAAGTGACGGTTCCGCTTTTCGTTCGCAGGACGTTTCAGACGTGCTGAAAGCACTGGATGTCACACTCACCTTTTCGAGAGGTCTTTGGTGTCCGGTGGTGCTGCCCGTTGGGCATGACCAGAACAATGAAAGATGCTGGTATCGGTGGACCTCACTTCATGTTGGCAGAGTTTCGCCAATAATTTCGTGGTTTCCAGAGGTCGATCGATCGTCACTCACGAAACTGTTTCCGGGTGTTCTCGATCGTGTCTCTTCGTCTCGATGGAGGGACCCTTTGGGCGTGGCGTTGCATTGGTATATCGAAGCGGTTGGTGCACGATCAGGTGCGGAGGCATCAATTGTTTATGCGCAAACCGCCCTAGAAGTAATCAGTTCAGTGCTGCTGGTGGATGAACTTAACTTACACACTGACCAGAAGTTGGATGCCTTGAAGGCCTACGATCGCCTTTCCCAACTAATGAATAGTGTTGGTCTTCCGAACAACATTCCCCAGTCACTTCGCTCATTGCGAGCAGACGTCTCTGCCGGTAAACTCGACAAGCACAAGACTGCTTCGAGTACGATTTCTGGTATTCGAAACAAGATTATTCATCCAACGGCTTCGAACCGAATGGCACTTGCTCGCTTGTCAAGTACTACCGTGATCGAGGCAATGTCTTTGAGTATCTGGCATGTGGAAATGGTGCTTCTCTGGTTGTTCAAATATAGCGGAGTCTATAGCAATAGGCTTCGAGAAAGAAGCATTATGGACAACGACAACGTTCCGTGGCGTGTGTGATTTAGCGCTTCGTTTGCTCGATTGGCATATCTAACAAGCCGATGGTGCCGACCGCATGTGGCTTTACTGAAGGATTGATCTGTGGCGTTTGTGACGGCACATCGGCAGTCGTTGGGCGGTTGCGACGGGCAGCAACCGGGAGAGAAGTGAGGAGTCATGGACGCTGTCTCAATGTCCCCAGAAGAACGAAGGAACTCGGGACTCCTCGTGCTCCTTTTATTCGCCCAAGCGTACTATAAGATGCTCGAAGTTGTCTTGACGACTGCGTCTTGGGTTACCGCGGTGGATATGGAATTGAACCACGTCTATAGCTCGATCGTAGCGAACACCAAAAATCTCCTTAAAAACCACGAGGACTTGGCCGACTTCCCTGGCACGTTTGAGCCGATGTTCCCTGATCTCTTTCCGACAACCGTTGCCGACTGCGAATGGGACGGCATGATCGCTCCCCATGCTGAGGAATTTCTCAGTTTAGTCCAGCGTTACGTTATCTCCAAGGGAGTGTACGAGCCAGACGAAGGCTCTGCGGGCTGGGTGTTCGTCGAGTTGTTTCGCGCTGACGCAAAGACTGCGGTGGAACGTGCCACTGCCTACGAAACTCGGATGCGCCGAGAGATCAAGCGCCTGCTTCCGGCGTCACCGGCAAAGATCCAGCGATGGGACGAGACATGGCACAGGTTGTTGGAATGGACAAATGGTTCAGCGCCTTCTGAACGTCTTGCCGCGCAGGTCCTGCTTAGTGAAGGCTATCGCGATCTCGACCCAAGTCATCCGCTGGGTGGCCCTGATGGCGCTCGAGACGCGACTTGCACAAAGGACGGCGACGCCTGGGTTATGGCCGTGTATTTCCCCAGGGGCAGAGAGGCTTTTGCCGTCATCAGGAAGAAATTTATGAGTGACTTTAGCGGCGTTGCCGCGAACGGCGCTGACGGCTTTGCATTTGTAACGAACCAAGAATTGGCCCTTGGTGAGAGAGAATTGCTTCGGCAGTCCGTGGCACCCGTTCCCGTGGAGTTATATCACCTGGAAAGGATCACAGCGATTCTTGACAAGCCATCCATGGCATCTGTGCGGAAGCAGTTTCTTCAGATCGAATGAATGTCTGGCGTCTCGATGCTTGTCAGTGAGTCGATGTCCCTTGTCGAAGCATGACGCCTAACAAGCCGATGGTGCCCACCACCGCCCTCGCTTCACCCATCACCAGCTCGCTGCGCTTCATTGCCAGCCGGTTATGCCGTTCGTTATGCATCCCAAAGTGACGTTGCCGATGTCCACCTCCGCAGAACAGTGTCGCGACTGCATTCGAGTCCACGCGGTCGAGCTCACAGTGGAGCTCAAGCCGGCGGATTGGTCGAGGTCTGGTGATGACGACATACTCGGCACGCCGAGCTGGCCTACCTTCTGGGAGGCCGAGCTGCGACGGTGGGGGCTGCGCCCTGCGTTTCCAGGATCATGGTTGGTTCCGGTTCGAGAGTTTGAGTCCGGCGACGCGCTGGAGAAGCTCGTTCTGCTCCGGCTCGAGGGGAGCGGAGTGAGAGACTTTCCGGACGAGGATGGGGAGGTGGACGATGACTCCGAGCGCCTCCTCGCGCTTGCCGGTGGTGTGTGCATCCTCGCGCAGGAGGACGAGCCGCTGTGGGCGCCCGGCTGCTGCGATGATCTCTCCGAGCTCCAGCGTTGGGAGACGCTGCTCTCGTCGAAGCGTGCGTCTTTCACCAACGGTCACGGCGACCTCGAGATCTCGGTGGACGGCGCCGTTGTCAATGTCGTTTCTCGCCATGGCGCGGACGTGCAAAGCCGACGTGTTCGCCGCGAAGAACTGCAGGGCCTCATCGCGCCCCTGCGGCAAGAACTCGAGGCGTTTCGGTCGAACATTGAGCGCTTTCTTGGGCGACTTCTGACCGGTGAAGAGCGGCCGCGAGGCGTGGCTCGAATCCTCACAGGAGGACATCCTGAGGATGCCTAACAAGCGGCTGAACGCGGACGACCGCAACGGTCGGAGCAGGCTCTTCTCTCTTGCGTTCGCCGGTGAGCCGCAACATCGTCAGCAGGGCGAGAAACCGGCGGGATAGGCAGCGGGCGGCTTGGCTGACGTGAGCAATTTCATGTACCGACGACAACAGGAAACACGGGGTGGGACATTCGGGAAAGTGCGTTCGACGCCGGTGCATTCGCGGGACTGGTGGTTTTGTCGCGTCGAGGATGTGAAGCTTCACGGAGGTCCGCCGCATTGGCAGGACCTGGATCAGTACCGGGTGTTGATCGAAGAGCGCGTGAAAAAGAAGGCTTCCACCAGCTTCAATGCCGACTGGGTTCGGGAGCACCTTCCTATCGCCCTGGGACTTAATCCGGATTTCGCCAAGAATCTCGTCTCTATTGATCTTGAGCTTCTGGCTGTTCGCATCGAAGCAGAGATCGAACTCATGGTTCCCGTTCTGTTTCGCGAACACGATTCAAAGGTGCTTGTCGGATTCAGTCCTGATGGTCCAGCGCGCGAGACCCAGAGGGAGATCATGGTCGAGTTGGGGGCCCGAGTGCTTTGGGCGGCTGTCGGTGGATTCAAATAGATGCGCATCAGGCAGTGGAGTCTCGAGTCCACTGCGAATTACGCGGCGGATCACGGGGCTTCGCTCGCCGCGAGCAACGCAACGAGCTGCGCTGCGAATCACGCAGCGGATCACGCCGCGAGCCGTGGCAGCGGGCTCGCTGCGAGCTGCGTGTCGCGACGCTGGGGCAGACACGATGCTTGCTGACGCAGCAACCGCCTGCGAGATCGCCCGGAGTTGGTGCCCGGTGTACTCTACTGCGCTAACAGTCACGCTGCGGACGGTCGCTTCGCGCCCGCCGCAGAGCGCCAGGCCGTTAGGCAGGCGGAGAAAGTAGCGATGACCCTCAACTACAAGCAGTGGGGCTGCCTGGCGTCATTCGATTCGACACTTTGCTTGGTTGCGTGGACGGACGTTGTCGTGTCGCGTGAGGACGCGGAGGTCGCGCTTGGTAGAGACCCGGACTTTGAGGACGCGCACATGGTGTCCTGGGCACAGCTTTCCGTCGAAGATGCATCTCGCGTCTTGGCGATCGAGGAAGACCCAGCATTTGCCGAAGAATGCGCAAAATTGCTCGACGAGCTCTGCCCTTCACGTGAAGCGACGAGCCTCGTACTCTACTTTGCGGATCCGTACCGTGAGCACTGATCTTTACCTCCTGATCTTGGACCCGAACGCAGGCGCGGTTGTCCGCGTCCGGTGGCTGGGCGGCAACCGAACGATGGAGCTCGCCCGCGAAGTGTTGGCGCGGCCTCCTGGGAGGTCCGCAAAGGGGCTGGAATGCTGGGCACACGTCACCCCTTTCGAGGTGTCCAGGATCGCATCAGGAATTTACGCCGGAGGGGCGACGGTCAGCGAAGTCACCGAGCTAGCAACCGGGTTTCCAGCACCGCCGTACGTATGGACTTTGATCAGGGACTATTGAGACACTGCTCCTCAACGAGCGAGCAGGCGGCTTAGGAGCGATCGGCAATGTTCGGTGAGGACAACGGTGTGACAACGGGCAGGCGAGCGGACGACGCGACGAGCGGCATGCCCAACAAGCCGATGGTGCCGACCGCTCCCGCTTCTCCCACTGTTAACCCGTTGCGCCCACTGCGGCGGCACATCGGCCAGCCGTTAGGCACACAGAGGAGACGGCTTCGTGAGCACTCCGCAGAATGACATCGACGCTCTCCTCCAGATCTCCACGGACCCGGCGCTCTGTGAACTTGGGCAGCACGTCCCAGAGCTGTCCCTCCTGCGCTTGGTCGGCCGCGCGCGCAGCGAATTGACGCACTCTGGTGTGATCGCCCAGCTTCTCGATCCCAGACGTCATCGGCAAGCCGAACCGGCACTTCGCGGCCTTCTTGCAGCCATTGAGCGAGAACTCACCCCTGCTGATGCACCGGCTCTCGCCTCCTACCGGCGCGTCGCGTCGTCTGCCTGGACTGCGATTCGCGTTCAACGCGAACTCTTCCGCATCGATATTGTCGTAGAGATCGTATCGGACGCCGGGTGCCTCGTACTCGGGATCGAGAACAAGATCGATGCCGGCGAGCAGCCGGAGCAGGTCGCCCGCTATCAGCATTCCCTCGCCCAGGCATATCCGTTCAAGACCCTCCTGCTTGTCTTTCTGGCGCCGCAAAAGCGCACTCCCACCACCGCTGACCCGCTCAGTCCTGTCCCCGTCGTCGCCATGGACTACTCGGCCATCGTCGCGGCCGTCCAATCAGCACGCGACGCGACGCCCTCGAACACGTCCGACTTTTTTGTGCTCGGCGAAATCGCTCGCCATCTTCGAGAGGACCTTTTGGAAGACAACCGGGTTCGTGACCTCGCGCGACAGTTGTGGAGGGACCACCCACGAGCGCTTGAGCTCGCGATGGAGCACCGTCCCCGACTCTCAGACATTCAGAATGACTACGAACGACGCGTGCGTGAACGCTTGGGCGAAGATGCTTTGCTCACGCACCACCCGACTCGCGGAAGTGTTCGGGAGATCAAACTACGCCTTAAGTCGTGGGTCCGGGCCGGGCTGCCGTTCGATTTCATACTGTATGCCGACGCTGGAGAATCCCCGAGCATTCGCGTGCTGCTTTGGTCCGCAGCGTTCGATGAGCGCAAGCCATCGCTGCTTGCATGGGCGAAGCACGCGAACGAACGCGTTCCAAATCTAGTCGATGAGACCTTCGCACCGATCGCTAACTGGAACTGTTGGCGACGCGTCCTCGTCGAAAACGAGTATCCTGAGGGGGCGACGATTCAGGCCACTCAGTTTGACGCCGAGACGCTGCGGGAAGCTGAAAACCGGCTTTTCGCGCTCATTGAACTCCTCCGCCCACTGGTGCCCAGTGGTGCCTAACAAGGCAATGCCCCCGGCCATCGTGGTCGCTCGCGCGCTGGCGGGTGATTGCCAAATCGTTAGACAACCCGCTCCCAGTTTGGAGGATCTGAGCTTGCCCGCTACTTCGCAGCATCCGGTGGCGCTCGTCCTCGATGGCGAGTTTGGGCCGCGTCTCGTTGACTTGGCTGCGCGCGTGCACGTATGGGCGCTGGAGTCTCCCGTGAATCGCGCAGCCGCCGAGCGGATTCGCGTTGCTGCGCCGGTCTACTCCTTGGAGCGAGGTGTCACGTTGTTTCACGCGTCGGCGACCGATTCGCTCGCGGACATGCTCGCCGAGCAGATCGGAGTCATCGCGGAGCATCACGGCCCATTCTCGCACGACCCGCCCATGGACGCGTTGGAGGTGTACGGCTTAGCGCCGAACGCGGACGTGCTTGCCGTCCTGACGGAGTGCGGATGGGGCGCGCTCTCGGTGACCGAATCGGGATTCATCGCGCGACAACCGCGGGTTGTCGTACCCGCTGTGTGACCCCACGTGCTTCCCTTGGCGCGCGTCACTCGGCTGAGTTACGCGCATGCGAAGTCGCGACGCTCTCCTCGAATCTCGCTGGCGCGCTCGCGAGCGCCCCTGGGCGCCGCGAGGCGACCCACGCTCCGCGTTAGGCAGCGGCTCTTCGAAATAACTTCACATGAAGCTCGTGGGCGCCCTTCGACGCCGAGTCCACAAGAACTTGTTGGGTCTCGAGCTTGGCGCCGTCCAAGATCATCTCCGACGTGGCATGGCCTGCGCTGGGCTCGACAGCGTTTTCAACCACAACGTGGATGCTCGCTTCTCCGACACGAACCCACGCTTCGAAGCCCGGCCAATGCGCGGGAATACACGGATCGATCCACAGTTGTCCGCCGCGCATTTGGATCCCCAGGATGGACTCGACGCCAAGGCGCCACATCCAAGCCGCGGAGCCGGTGTACCATGTCCACCCGCCGCGACCGACCCAGGGTGCACAGCTGTAGATGTCCGCCGCGAGGACGTACGGTTCGACGCGATACAGCGCCGCGTCCACGCGAGTGCCTGTGCGCAAAATGGGGTTGAGCAGGCGAAAGATCCGCTCTGCGTTGTCGCCATCGCCAAGCACGGAATAAGACATTCCGAGCCACGCCGCTGCGTGCGTATACTGCCCGCCGTTTTCGCGGATCCCGGGCGGATACGCGCGGACATAACCAGGATCGTGCGTTGTCGCGTCAAACGGCGGCCAAAACAGCTTCACCAACCGCTCATCCTCGTTGACAAGCTGCTGGTCCACCGCGCGAAGCGCCGCCAGAATTCGTGGTTCATCTTGCTTCAACGCCGACTCCGTGGCTGAGATCGCAGCCCACGATTGCGCGATTGAATCGATCCGGCACTCGCGGTTGTCATGCGAGCCGATCACCGAAGTGTCGTCGTGAAACGCGCGGACGTACCAGTCACCGTCCCACGCACACGCGTTGATCTTTGCGCGGAGCGCCACGGAGCGCGCTAACCAACCCTCGGACTCGTGTGCGTCATTGTGATCAGCGAAAACGTTGGCGAAACGATCCATGGTCGCGCACAAAAACCACCCCAGCCAGACGCTTTCGCCCCGGCCTTGAGCGCCGATGCGGCTCATGCCATCGTTCCAGTCGCCATCTCCCATGAGCGGCAGTCCGTGAACGCCGCTGCTCACCGCACGTTGAAGTGCACGTCGGCAGTGCTCAATCACCGGCGCGCTGAGCGAGGATGTCTCGTATTGGGCGTAGCGGTCATGCTCGTCGGGCTTCAACAGCTCGCCCTTGAGAAACGGGACGGACTCGTCAAGAATCGAATGATCGCCCGTCGCGCGAACGTACTCACTCGTCACGTAGGGCAGCCACGCGAGGTCGTCCGAGCACCGCGTCCGTACACCCCGCCCCGACGGCGGATGCCACCAGTGCAACACATCTCCTTGCTCAAACTGATGCCGCGCGGCGTCCAGAATGTGAGCCCGGGCGATTGATGGGTCCGTGTGCAACAGCGCCATGACGTCCTGGAGTTGGTCACGATATCCAAAGGCGCCGCTGGACTGGTAAAGCCCAGTGCGCGCAAAGAGTCGAGCGCTCACGGTCTGGTAAAGTAGCCACCGATTGAGCATCAGATCCATGGAGGGCTCGGGGGTCTTCACTCGAATGTTACCGAGCAACTGGTCCCAGTACGCCTTCACCCGACCGAACGCCTGCGCGACCGTCGCTGGATCGCGGTACTCCTTGATGAGCTCCAGGGCGGCCGCCCGGCTGCTCGATTGACCAAGCACAAAGTGTGTCTCGAGCTCTTCGCCCGGGGCCAACTCCAGATGCACCTGAAGTGCAGCGCAGGGATCCGCGCCAGAATCAAGGCGCCCTGAGAGCCCCACGCGCTCAAGCCCTGCGGGGCGCGCGTAGTCGCCGCCTTGGCCGAGAAACTCCGTTCGGTCTGCGGTGAACGCATGCACGTTGGCGCTCGATGCCACAAACGCGACGCGGCCAGCGAACTCTACGTTCCAATCGCAGGTGGCCAAAAGACATGCGTGCTCGTGGTCCACGGAGGACACGATGTAGTCGCGCTGCACTTCGCGACGCGCGCCCAGGACCCACTCGGCATAGTAGGTCGCCGTCAGTCGTCGATGGCGAGCAAGAGTGTTCTTGAGACGCAACCGCACGACCTTCAGAGACGCATCGGTGGGGACAAACACAGTCAACTCTTGCACCAGACCATGACTCTCGCGCTCATAGGTCGTGTACCCTGCGCCGTGCCTGACCACCGTCTGCGCGCCCCGCCCCGCGGGCAGTCTCGTGGGCGACCAGACCGCCGCCGTCTCTTCATCTCGAAGATAGAGCACCTCGGAAGGGGTGTCTTGCACGGCGTCGTTGCGCCACGGGGTGAGCCGATTGGCGCCGCTGTTCTGAGACCAGCTCATCCCCAACGAAGACTCACTGACCAGACACCCAAACTCGGGATTCGCGATCACGTTGCACCACGGGGCCGGCAGCGGATTGGCTGGCTGCACCTCGATCACGTACTCGCGGCCATCCTCAGAGAAGCCGGCAATTTCGTTGTCAAAAAGCAACTTTGGACGCACAGGGGCCCGCGCGAACGTCTCGTCCACGAGGGTCGGCTCAAAGCGCGGGAGCACCGGATGGGTCTCTGTTGAATTGTCAAAACACGACGCAAGCGAGGTGCCCTTCGTATGGAGAACGATCCTGGCACAGGCCTCGAGGTGTCTGACTTCGTCTTCGGGCACCTGGTCGCCGGCGATCACAAAGACGCCGCCGTGGCGATCAAGCCAGCGCTCGGCGTCGTGAGCAACGAGGACACTTCGAAGGGTCCCGGATCCCTCGGCAATGTATCCGGATGCCTGCTCGTCCACGAGCACCAGATCAAATCGCACGCCACAAAACCGGAGGTATGACTGCGCCGCGAGCACCTCGGGCAGCATCAGAGCTTGGGGGGTGCAGACGCGAATCAACACGATGGGGTCGTCGCCAGAGATTCCACGGCTCCATAGCCGCACCTGCGATGGCGAGCTCAGCGCACGCGTGTGAGCTTCGGCGCGGAGCTTGGGCTCTGTCAGCAAGAGTGCAGAATAGAATCGCTGCACGACCGGCAGCATCGAGGGGTCCAATTTTGTACGCAGAAGGCGCCGTGGGCTCTCCAGCGCCGCGTCCGGAAACACCCAACGAACCGCGTGCAGGGTCGCGTACTTCTTGCGCGCGAGCTCCAGAGCCGCGGTACGGCTCGACGCTACGACCGTGACAAACGCGAGCGACACGGAGCTGTTGGGCTCGAGCTCGACCCGCGCGGTGATGCTCATCACCGGATCCAGCACCGCGCCGGTCTGACCCTCGTAGGGACCGCGGTGGCTCAGCACCGCCGCTGGCTCACGCCAGCTGCCTCCGCGGCCTACGAAAGCGCTTCGGTCCGTCTCATACCCGACACAGTCCACGGACGCGTCGTGTACCAAGCGATGAACCAACACGGCGGTCTCTTCTTCAGGGGTCTGTGCGCGTCGCTCGAACACGAGCGCGTCAAGCTCCTGAACCCACTCGCTCTGCACAAACAGGCTCGAGAACGCTGGGTGTGTTGGAGCTTGCTTGGCGTCTAACAGCACCGGGCGTCCTGCGCTGGTCACCGTGATCTGCCGCTTACGGTCGCTCTCGTTGTGCAACGTGATGTGCCGCACCTCGACGTCGTCGGCCTCTGCGATCGCGACCTCTACGTGTACAGAAATGTCATCGTGTCGTTGATGAAACTCAGCCTTGTGCATCGCGTACGTGGTCCGACCCTCGACCGCCGTCGCGAACCAGACGCGCTTGGTCGCTTCGTCGCGGAGAAAGAGCCAGAGCCCGTCCTCGTCGCGCGTCGGATCGGGCGTAAAGCGCGTGACGGCCATTCCCTTCCAGAAGAGTCCGCCGCCGCCCGAACCCGTAAGGACGCTGGACAGTCGACCATTGCTAAGGACAAATGCCTGAGAACTCGACTGATTCGAAGCAAGCCACGGCGACGGCCCCTGCGGGAGCGTGAGCGACTCGCGCGCGGGCTCGACCGGCGATCCTTGGGGGCTCAACCACTCTGCAGGGACGGCGTCCGAGGCTCGCTCGTTGAGCAGCATCTCGCCAGCAGAGACGCTAGCGACCGCATGAAATCTGTCCACCATGCTGCGCTTGTTCAGGTAGTTTCCGAGCGCAATCAGCGACATCCCTTGGTGATGTGCCATGTATGAACGGACAACGACATACGGCTGCGGGTGGACCGCCATCTCGAGCACGCGATGTGGGGTGTGATCGAGCGCTTCGTAAAACCCGTAGGTTCCGAGCATTCCTGTCGCCTCGAGCGCCGCGAGGTTTTCAACCACAGCGCGTGGTCGAATGCTCACCGCGAGGATGCACGCGTACGGACTGATCACTCTGTCGACTTCAAGGCCTCGCCGCAAGCCGAGCGCGGGGACCCCAAAAGATCGATACTGGTAGGTTTGCTCCGCGTCGACCCGCGCGTACCCAGACTCTGAGACTCCCCACGGCTCGCGCCGTAGCTTTCCGTAGTCCACCTGTGCATCGACCGCGAGCGCGCACGTACGCGCCAGCAACGTGTCGGGCTGGCTACGCATCAACAAGCTCGGCATGAGAAACTCAAACATGGTCCCGCCCCAGGACAACAGTGTCGGAACGTTGTTCACGAGAGTCATTTGTCTGCCCAATGCGAACCAATGGGCTTCGGGTGCGTCGCGCTTTACAACGGCCAGATAGCTCGCGAGCCTGGCCTCGGACGCCAACAGATCGTAAAAATTCGCGTCGAGCTGATCGATCGTCGCGTTGTACCCAATGTGAAAAAGCTTGCGCTCTGGGTTGTAGAGCAGCTTGAAATCCATCGCTCGCACTTCGCTGAGTGAAAACGCGGCGAGCTCAAGGAGCTCATTGTGCAGCTGCTGCGCGTTCGACGTCGCGAGCGCAAGGGCCTCGTTGATTCGTCGCGTTGAATGGGCGAGCTCGGGGGTGAGCGTACCGAGTTGTTCAAGCGCCTCGGACTTGCGCCGGAGCTCGTCGCCGAGCGCCACACAAACGGCGGGGATCTCATCGATGCGGAGGTTTGTCGGCAGCGTCATCGCGAGCGCGTCGGCGTCTTCTCTCAACGCAAGCCACGGCAACAACGCGAGGAGCTCGCGCTGCATCTGCCCGATCAGCTTGTGAAGCGCGTCGAGAGCGTTTCGTAGCGCGTGAAGCAGCTCGCGGTCGTACTGTTGTGCGTCCGACTCAACGAGGGCGAGCAGCTGCGTGTCGAGATGCGCTGCGCTCTTGTTGATAAACGTGCATAGCGTCTCATACGATCCGTCGAGATGCGTTTTGGCGTTGGCCGCCGCGCTCTTGATCGCTGCGGTCGCGGTCTTTGCCCGCGCGATCTGTTCCTTCGGAAATCCACTGACAGCGCCCTCGAGCAGCTCGAGTGAGTCGAGAAATCCCTCCCACATCTCAGGCCGCACCACGGTCGAACGGCTGACGTCTGCGCAACCTTGACTGAGCGTGAGAAGACACCCCGCAAGATTGCCGCTGTCCACTGTCGAGACATAGCGAGGGAGCAGGGGCTGAAGATTGGTGGTGTCATACCAATTGAGCAGGTGCCCTTGGTAGTGCTCTAAGCGAAGGATGCTCTCGACTGCGCGCCGCACTCGAATCGCAAACTCGCTGGGTCCGATGTAGCCAAAGTCATACGCCGACAGGGTCGCTACGAGCGAGAGCCCGATGTTCGTCGGCGAAGTGCGATGGGCGATCTGCTCTCGAGGCTCTTCTTGGTAGTTGTCAATGGGCAGCCACTGATCGCGTGGCCCGACAAACGCCTCGAAGAACGCCCACGTCCGGCGCGCGATCAGCCTCAATTTCTTGCGATCCTCCTCGGTGGTCTGCTCGGTCTTCGCCGCGCGCGTCGCGCTGAGGATTCGCGCGATCTCTGGCGCGAGCAACCACAGGAGAAGAATTGGGGCTGCAGAGATCAGAGCCGTTGGACGAAGCCACGCGACCATCCAAGCGATCCCGATGGCCAGCAGTGGCGATGAGAGCATGGTCTTCCAAAAGACAGCCCGCTGCGAACGAGCTGCGATTCCGAACGCGGAGTGCGCCGCGCTCGTCCACTGCAGCAGGTGCTTGCGCGTAATCAGCTTGCGCACCACGACCCGCCCCATCGCGTCCATGACCACAGCGCTCTCGTACGCAAGAAACACGAGGGCTAACAGACTTCGCCAAGCGTTCGCCGTACGCGTCCGCCGAGCGCTGAACAGTCCAGGAAGGTGCGGTCCCACCAAGAGCCCCAATGCCGCGAGCGTCCATCGAACGGGCGATCCGGGCAGCACAGTCCAACCTAGAAACAGCAGCAAGAACAGCAGCGTTCCGTTGAGACTTCTGCGAATGTTGTCAGCGATTTTCCAGCGATCAATGCGATTTAACGTGTTCCATTGGCCGTCTTTTCGCGCATCGCCATCCCGCCCGAACAGCCACGGAAACAACTGCCAATCGCCCCTCACCCAGCGGTGCATGCGAGACGCGTACACCGCATAGTTCGAAGGATAGCTTTCAAACAACACGATATCCGTTGCGAGCGCAGTGCGTCCGTGAACGCCCTCGAAGAGATCATGACTTACGAGCGCGTTTTCTGGTGCACGGCCTTCAACGCTGCGCATGAATGCGTCTACGTCGTAGATCCCTTTGCCGACATAGATTCCTGCGCCAAAGAGATCTTGGTACAGCTCTGAGCAAGCGTGGGTGTAGATATCAAACCCAATATCGCCTGAGAATATTCTCGAGAACCACGTCGAGTGCACGCTCGACGGCGAGGTCTCGATTCGCGGTTGCGCGATGGTGTATCCCGCGACCACGCGACCTTCTGCGTTGAAGACGGGATGGTTCAAGGGATGGGCGAGGAGCCCCACCAAACGGTGTGCGCTCTGCAGAGGCAGCTCCGTGTCGCTGTCCAGCGTGATCACGTAGGACACCCCTTCGAGCCCTTTAGAGTCGCCTACGTGCCGCCGGTAGGTCGTCCCGAGATCCCCGCGAAGGAGTCGGTTGAGCTCGTCAAGCTTGCCCCGTTTTCGCTCCCACCCGATGAAGCGTTCTTCGGCTGGGTTCCAGAGCGGGTCGCGGTGCAGGAGGTGAAAGGGACCGACGCCGTTTACGCCATGCTTTGCGTTGAGCCCCACGATCCTGCGCGAGACGCTCTCGAGCAAAACTCGAATCTCAGAAGTGTCAGGCAGCGCTTTGGCGTCTAGGTCGTCGGTGAGCAGCGCGAACTGCAGTTGAGGATCCGGATTCGCCAAATAGTGCAGCTCAATTTGCCGCACCATCGCGACGACATCCTCTGCCCGACCGAGCAGTGTCGGCATGACCACGAGGGTCTTTAGATCGGGCGTGAGACCGTCACTCAAATCGAGCTTCGGCAGGATCCTCGGCGCCAAGACTCGTGCAAACACCAAGTGTAAAAAGCTGACAACCAACGCCGAGAACGGGATCACTGCGACCAACGCCCCGAGAAGCAGCAAGGCAAATCTCGCGCTGTGGACACCCTGAGGGGTCCCGAGCGTTGCGTAAAACAAGAGGGCGGCTAACGGCAGGATCGTAAGCGATACGAGGGGCGCCAAGTACGCAACCGTCGGCCAGCGAGTGAGCGCGCGGCGCAACCGTTCAAGTCCGATCGGTCTGAATTTTAGCTCTGCTTCGAGCGCTGTCTTTCCTTCGGCGACGAGGTAATAGCCAACATGACCGCGACGCTTGTCTGTAAGATTTTTCGCCGCGAGCTCCACGGCAAGGGTCGCTACTTTGATCTCAGACCGACCGGTCCCCCAGGCGAGCGCCTCGACGACTTTTCGATACGAATCGCAGGTCTCGAAGTCCATCCGGCCGTACACCTGCGCGGGATCCGTCAACAGAATCGCCTCGACGCGGTTGCAGTCCTCGAAGAACACTTTCCAATCAAGCGCGTCGAGCACACGGAGAGCATGGACCGACTGCGCAACACCCACGGCGGGGTCCGCTGAGCCGCTTGCGCTCGTCGCGTTCACGTGAAAGAGCTTGAGATCGTCCGCGTGAAACTCGACGCCTAGCTCAGCCAAGTCCCGTATCAAGTGTGCGAGCACCGCGGCGCGCAAGACCGTGGGCAGCGCCCACAGCTCGGCGATCGTGAGCGCGGTCACCTCTTGGTACGCGTTGACGAAGCTGCGAAGCGAGGCAAAGCTCAGCGTCAATCCGCCCTGTGCGACTAACGCCCGGGCCAACGCCTCAACGCGAGGCGTACCTTCGTCGACTCCCGACGCGAGCTGTGGCAGATGCCTGACGAATCCCCGGGGGAGCTCTTCTTCGACTTGCCGTGCGACTCGGCGAATCAGATAGAAGTTGTCTAAAAAAGACTCTGTTGCCGACTGCAGTCGAGCGTCTACCTTGGTGTTGGCGGCGAGCCACGTGTGCGCGCGAATCAGCGTCCGGGACACAGGCTTCGCCTTCGCAAAGTGCGTCAAAAACCAAGGATCACGCCGAAGGTCACGCTGTGTTGTTGCCAGCGAACGGGCGTCGGCGACTGACACGCTCGTGCTGGGAGGCGATTGAGAAGAGGTCACCTGCTCTCCGCTGCAAAGCTCGCGCGAAGCGTCGGAGACGAGAGCATTGAATCGTGTTTGGGTGGAGGGGTGCTCGAGCGCTGCGGGAGATCTTGAATCACAAGCGTAGCGACGGTTGAGTGCGCGATGATGTGGGCGGCGACACAACCAAATGGCTGGCCCGAGTCACATGTTGTTCCGTGCGCAGAGAGCACGATCAGGTCAGTCTTTTCGGAAGCGGCGAGCTCGAGCAACCGTTGGCGTGGGTTGGGGTGTCGCGCCACGAGAGTCCGAACGACACGGACGTCGTGCTGAAGTTGTTGCTTCAATTCATCGAGGTACTGAGTCGCCGCCCCATGAAGGATCTCGGCGAGCTGTTGCACCAGCAGAAAGCACCCTGCTCTTTGTATCAGAGTCGAAGACACGGCTTCTTGCACGACGTGAACGAGCACCACCTCGGCGTCGTGCATTTTTGCGATCCGCGATGCAGTGGGCAACACACTCTCGGCGCGCACGGATCCGTCCAGCGGAACCAATAGTCTCCGGGGCGTCGCGAGCGTCGGGGAACCAGGAGACGGATGCACGACGAGCACAGAGCTTCGCCCCAGGGCGAGCACCTGCTGCGCGGTGCTTCCGAGCACTCTGGTCGTCTCGGCTCTCAAACCGCAGCCCACTACGGTGAAGTCCGCGGAGATCTCGCGCGCGACGTCTACGATTCGATCCGCGGGTCGGCCTTGGTCGAGCCTCCTGTCGACCTGCGTTCCAAGCGAACGCTCAAGCTCGGCGTGAACGCGATCGAGATAGGTCTGGGCGGTTTGCCTTGAAATTTCCCACGCAAGTACGTCGCTCGATTGCGGGCCACTGTGCGAACGATGAGGATCCAATACGTGGACGAGCGTGATCGTGCAGCCAAACGCTGCTGCCAGCGAAACTGCGTAAGGCATGCTGAGCTCAGAGTGCGGCGAGCCATCGAGGCACACGAGCATCCGACGGTTGTTGGGTTTCGAGGGTTTGATTGCTAGGCCGTCCATGGAGACGACCGTGTGCAAAAGAGCAACCACCCTGCCGCCCCGTGACTGTTTAGCTCAACGCGCGAAGGTGATTGCCAAGAGAATTGCCAGGAGCTCCACTCGCGCGCGTGAGCCCCTTCGCTGCTCCTTCTTGCGGCCAAGACGAACGCGATGACCACGTTGAAACGCCTCGATCACTTCGCTTTGCGTCTCGCGCAGCTCGTGCATCTTGCACAGCTCCGCTTCGCGTGCAGCGAGCTTGCGCTTGCGCTCTGCAGTGCGTTCGGCGTCCGTCACACGCGCGAGTGGCCCTCCGCTCTTTCTCAAGCGCGAGCGCATTGTCGCATGGAGCTAAACACTCGCACGCACCAGAGCTCAAGCCACGCAAAAGCCGCGCAAAAGCCTCGTACTTCCGTTCTCGGAAGATCCGCCAGGTCTTGCGTTGATGGCAATCAATTTGAATAAGTCAATTATCATTTTGATGGATTTGCCCCGAAGCCTTGATCCCGAGACAACACCCATCGGTGTCGCCTGAGAGCGGGTCCGGCCTGTCCGCGGTCACACCATGCATCGCGTGATCGACGCGCTACGGTCCGGCCCTTGGGCGGGACGACCTGCGTTGGCAACTCACGACGCACCAGCGTCGCTGTGGGTCGAGGACACAGCGCGGTGCTCATCGATGAACGCCGCACGAGGTCCCCGATGCCCTCTGCCGCTCGCGGAGCGGCTGGAGCTCAGTGTGGCGCCGGGCTTTGGGGGGGCCGAGCGAGCGGCCGGAGCTGCAGCGAGAGCGTATAGCGATCGCCGTACGTGTCCGCGACGCTGCTGCCCCACATCTCGACAAACGCGTAGAGATCGCCGCCAGACACCTCGGCCACCGAGACGCGCGATCGTTGATTGACGCGAAACGCGATGTCATCGTTGCACCAAGCGATCGGCGCGGACGCAGGCGTGCTGTCGAGACACGAACGGCGAAGATAGAGAATCGTGTCGGGCGCGAGGCGCATCCCGCCGTCCCACGACTCATCGTCGGTGCTCGCGACCAAGCTCCATCGGCCGGGCGGAACCCGCAGTCGGACAATCTGTTCGTGCCCCGCAGTGGCAGCACGAAAACAAGCACCCGAAAAATGCCCGAGTTCGTGCGGGATCCGGCCTTGATAGCTAGCCCGGCCGACCCCGTCGTCGCCGAACGAAAACGTCACGCTTGGCGCGCTCTGACAGGCCCGTTCGTTTTCGACCCTGGGCCTGCAGACGCCTTGCGAATCGCAGGTGAGCTCGGCGCCGCACGCGTGCGTCCCGTCGCAGCGCGCGCCGGGCCCTACGATCGCGCCGTGAACGACAGGGATGCGAATGGATGGGCTCTCGTTGCCTGGGCGATCCACCAAGCGAAGGTCTGCAGACACCGCCGCGGCGAGGTCGATCTCTGGCTGCACATCGAGCCTCGCAGTGCCCTCGAAGCTCAGCTCGTCCGTCGGACCGTCGAACGGGACCGAGAGAAAGCCATCGTGCGCGACGCCCGACAGAACCCTGTTGTCCGCCCCGAGCAAGCGCACCTGCAGCTGCTCGGCGTCGCGGTCCACATCGCCGCCGTGAACAGTCGCGATCAACGCGCGCTCGCCGGCGAGCAGCGCTCCCGACGTGAGCGCTGGCGCGCGACTGCTTCGATTGGCCACGTCGAGCTGCACCAACCCCCGATCGACCCTGGCTCCGTACACACCTCCAAAGCCTGCGACCACGACCGTGAGCACGTCGCCGCCCTGCGCGCGAAGCGCCGCGCGCGCCCGGAATTCTTGGCTCGCTGGCTGATCGTCACCGGTCACGTCGGGCGCGCGACGGGTCATGGCTTCGCTGCAAGGCCCGCGAAACACGGCGAGCACCGTGTCGTAGGTCGGGTCGGTGCCGCTGCCCACGGTCGACAGGTCGATCGCCCGCGGCCCGGTGCCCTCGACGCGCAGCTCGACGACCCTCTCGGGGGTCTGGCTCACTCGTAGACTGCCCAGCGCGAACAGCCCGTCTCCGCTGAACCGCGTGTCGAGCGCGACCCAACGCGTGTCATCCGCCGGGACCACGAGCGAGACCTTGTTCGCACATGCCCCGCGCGCAACGACGCCTGCACGGGCGCTCTCGGGCTGCGCGTTGCGTGCGCGAGAAGCGGCGCGCTTCGCAGCCACGCCGCCGAGCGCGCCGAGCGTGAGGAGCGCCACTGCGCCGAGCGCCAGCGCGCGTACGCGACGCCCTGTTGGCTTGCCCGCAACGCTTGAATCCATGGGAGCAACGCTGGGCGATGAAGCGCGCGGCGTCCCATCGACCGCTGGGCCTTCGAAGGGCGGATCGATGCCCGCGCGGGACGGACGAGACACCTGCGTCGAGGCCTCTCGCACAGACGAGACCGGCCCGTGTGCGAGGGACCTTTGCGGCTCGGAGCGAAGAAGCTCGCGCTCTCTCTCGAGCTCTGCGCCCAACACCGCGCGGAGGAGCGCTGCGATGTGCTCGGGCTCGACCGCGACGGCCTGCGGGCACGCGTTGCCGAGCGCCCGACGAAAGGCGTGCGCGGTCTGAAATCGATCTGCAGGATCCGGCGCCAACGCGGTCATCACCGCGGTGCTGATCGCCTCGGGGATCGTCGGGTCCACGACGTGCGGCGGCTGCACCTGCGGCGCGCGCGCGGCTTCGAGAACGGCGATCTCGCTGTCGCCTGTGAGCAGCCGCTCGCGCGTGAGCATCTCCCAGAGCACGACGCCCAGCGCGTAGAGGTCCGCGCGACGGTCGATGGACCTGCCCCAGGCCTGCTCGGGAGACATGTAGCCGAGCTTTCCTTTGAGGGCGCCCGCTTCGGAGGCCTGCTTTCGACCGCGCGCCTTCGCGACGCCAAAATCAATGAGCTTCACGTGCCCGGCATCGCTCAGCAGGATGTTTTGCGGCGAGACATCACGGTGGATGACCTCGAGCGAGACGCCCTGGTCGTCGGTCACCTCGTGGGCAGCGTGCAGCCCGTCGAGCGTGCGCATCGCGATGGCGCACGCGATCGCTGGCGGCAACGTGCGCGAAGCGCGGCTCAGCGCGGACATCAGCGCAGAGAGCGTGGCGCCGTGGACGAACTCCATCGCGAGAAAGAAGCAGCCGTCGTGCTCACCGAGCTCTTCGACGCGCACCACGTTGGGATGCACGATGCGAGACGACAGCCGCGCTTCATCGAGAAACATCTCGACGAACGCGCGGTCGCTCGCGAGGTGATCGTGGACCACTTTGATGGCCACGAGGCGAGAGAAGCCTTCGGGCCCCACGCGACGCCCGAGGTACAGCGAGGCCATTCCGCCGCCGCGGAGCGCGGCGACGATCTCGTACGCCCCCAGTTGTTGTCCCGGCTGAACTGAGCTCACTTGAATTCTCGCGCGACAGGCCTGCGCTGCGTGGGGAGCCTACCACCACAGCGTCGCGCTCCGATACGCGCGACGTTGCGGCGGGCACCGTCGGCCCGATCCGTGGTGAGCCGAGGGCGCCCGCCGAGTGCGGCTTGCGCGTCCCCCTTCGCGGGCTTCGCGGACACCGTGCGCGGTGTAAGCCCGGTGCGGGCCCACGCGTTGAGGGCTACACTCGCGTGCCGCTTGTGAGCGCTGCGAGTAGGAGCCTGAGACACACCATGCCGCGAACCGAGTCCCTGCATCCCCTGCGCTTTGTGCGCGCGTTAGCCCTGCTCGGCGCGCTTCCGGCGTGCGAAGTGCGCGCCGACGAAATGGCTCCGCTGCCGCCTGGCGGCTCCTCGGGCGGAGTTGTGCTCGTGCAGGGCAGCGTTGCGCAGGGCAACCACAACGAGGCAGACGTCGAGATGCGCACGGTCGCCACGGGTCAGCAGCAGGCCATGGTGGTGCAGCCTTCGCCCGACTGCCCGCTGGGCCAGAGCATAGGGTGCCGCCCTGGAGAAGTTGCAGTCTGCGTCGCGACCAGCGCGGGCGGAGCGTGGCAGTGTCAGCCGCCCGCGGGACCGACGGCGTGTGTCGTCGGACAGAGCCGCCCGGGACCCCGCGGAGGGTGTACGTGCTTCGAGACAATTCGCGGGCCCGAATGGACGTGCGAGATGGAGTCCCGACGCGTTGTCGGGCCGCTTCCGCCGCCAGAGTTGCCAGCGTGACGCGCGCGTGGGGGGGCCGAATGAGGCCGCAGCCAACGTTGGCCGAGCGCCAGCCAACGTTGGCCGAGCGCCAGCCAACGTTGGCCGAGCGCCAGCCAACGTTGGCCGAGCGCCTGCCAACGTTGGCCGAGCGCCAGCAATGCTCGCGAAGCGACCTTCGTACGATTTCGTGAGAACGCCCGAAGCGAGCACCCAATCCCTGCTCGAAGCGAGAGGCCGGTGACCGGGAGGGGACCGACTTCGCACATCCCACGAAATCAACGGGTGAAATCCATGCTTATTTCCACACGCGCGCTCTTTCCATCGATCACCGCGCTGCTCGCGCTCGCCGCAGGTTGCGCCAACCTCAACGAGGGCCCTGCGACCCTGCAGCCCGATCCGCAGAACCCGCTCGGTCGCGTGCTCACGCGTCCCTCCCTCGGCGAGCACACCCTCACCGACCGCCCCGAGAACCGCGCGTCCGTGGTGGGCCAATCCGTCCAAGTGCACCGCCGTCAATCGCCGACGAGCTTCTCGGTGCTCGTGGACCTGTCGCCGGACTACACCGAGAGCCTCATCGTTGCGTACAACGCCGAGGGACACATGCTCGCGCGACGGTTGTTCGAAGGACCGCTGCGGCGCGACACGTGGAGGCTCGAGCTGCGTGACCAGAGCCAGGTCGTCTCGCATTTCGGAGTGACGCTGTACCCGCGTGACGTAAGCCTCGTACCGGTGGTGGGCCGCGTGGTCCCGACCGATCGCCCCGAAATCGCCGTCGGCGAGCCGTGCGACCCAACGGGCGTCGCGAATCTTTGCGTTGGCGCGAGCAGCTGTGTGTCGTCCCGGGACGCCCGCTGCGTCTTGCTCGATCCCCCCACGATTGAATCGAGCGAGGCGTGGACGCAAGGCGGCAGGCTCCTCGCGCGCGGCACGATGCGCAGCGCAGCGCCCGGCATGGCGATCGAGTGGCGAATGGCAGACCAGGGCACCGCGGTCGCCGATTGGCGGACTGATGGACTGCGCCAGTACGGCGATGGCAATGGGGGTCTGAGAGTCACGCTCGAGCTCGCCGACGCGGGGACGATCCCAACGAGGTTTCAGTGGCGAACGATCGTTCGCGCTTCGGATCGCGGGCCGACTGCCGACGTCGTCAGCTCGACCACCGAGAGCCCGATCCAGCGCGTGAGCCTCGGGGCCGTTGGGAGTCCGTGCCTGCAGAACAGCGCGATCGTGTGCGACCCAGGGCTACGCTGCGTCGCGGACGCCGTGGGCACGTTTGCCTGTCGCGCAGTGCCCCAGCGATGCTCGTCGCAGCTCACACAGTTTGGGGAGCTGCCCGTGCCCTCCGCTGGAAACTCCGTCTCGCTCGCGATCCGCCCCGTCGGAAGCGGCATCGCCTGCGTGACCTCCTGCGGCGCAACGGGACGCGGCGCAAACGTCCCGACCGCGTGGCGCTTCACCGCGCCGAGCGACGGGAGCTATGCGTTTCGCTGGACGCCTGCCGCGGGATCGACGTTGGGTCAGGTCGCGCTGAGACACAACTGCGAAGCATACCAAGTGGACCCGCAGGAGAGCTGCCTGCCCACGACGGGTCCCGACGCGGGGCTCACCCGACGGATGTTTCGCGCGGGCGAAGAGATCCTGGTGATGCCACACCAGAACGCAGGCGCTGGCACGATCTCGGTCACCGCGGAGTGACTCTGTCTTCTCGATCTGCGTGCCGCCCACGCGGAGCAGCTGTTGGTTTATCAGAACAGTGTCCTGCCGCGGAGGTGGATCTCCAAGACGCAGGCCCAGCCTTGGCGTGACGGGCCATGTCGCCCCACCGATGCGATCGCCGCTGTTTTCGCAGGTGATACGGAGTTGGACACGGAGTCGCGCCGCCCCGACGCGCTCACGCGTGTGCCGGCTCGCGCTGCCGCTTTGCTTCGGCCAGCGCCCCGCTCAGCACACCCTCGAAGGTCTTTACGAACGAAGGGACGAAGGGACGAAACCAGTGGATCGACCGGAACCCAAAGTCGACCTCCCAGGACAGTCGGGCGTCGCCTTTGTGTGGCTCGACGCTGACTCGTCCCTCGCGTCACACGTCGCCATGTACTTCAGCCACGCGGTCCGCGAAGAGGGACTCTTGCGCTGCGCTCACCGCGCAGAATCGCGCCGACGGCGATGGCTTGCGGCGAGCGCGAGCGCCATCGCAGCGAGCGCGACGGACGTGCGATTTGTACGGGTGGGCTGCGTGCGGCATCCGCAGCCTGCCATCGCGGGCGGGGCGCTCGTGCCGGCGTCGCGGCTCGCGTCGGTCATGGCGGACCCGTCAGAGGTGGGGCTCGTGGCGTCGGGCTGCGGCGCGCCGCCGTCTTCGGGCGGCAGGAGGTCTTCGGGCACCTCTGGCGGCGGCGGCGGCTCGTCGGTCGGCGTGGATCCCGCCGTGGGAACCCACACGCCCAACAAATCAACGATCAGGTGCGTGCGCACGGGCGAGAACACACAGAGCCGTCCGCTGGCGAGCGACGAGATCGCGGCGGATCCGCCGACGACACCGGCTGCGAAGTTCATGCTCGAGGTGTTGGGAACCGTGGCGCCGCAGGGAAACGCCGTGACGAATCCGTTGGCCGCAGCGTTGGTCGACGTGAGGTTGACCAGCACCGCGCGGGCATCTGGGGGCAGCCGCGGGATGGTTGAAATCGGAATCTCGACGATCTGACCGTCGCCGAGCCGCCCGGTGTAGAGCGACGTTGGCTGCCGCGTGTCGAGCGCACGCAGCGGATTGATGAGCTGCAGCGAGAGCTCGCCGCGGTCGACGAGAAAGCCCGTCACGTCGACGACGAGATCAACGTCGGCAGACGATTGAAAGCACAGCTGCCCGTCGCTGATCGCAGAGATCACCGTGTTTGCGATGACGTTTGTCGGGCCGTGGTTGATGTTCGAGGTCATCGGCGCGGCGCCTGTGCAGGGGATGAGCGAGACAAACCCTGCGGTGCCTCTTGGGATCACCGCGACCGAGGTGACCGCGGCGCGCGCGTCCGCGGGGGCGCCAACGGTGACCGTGAGCCTTCCGCCCGCGGGGATGGGGCTCGATGCGCGCGTGTCGATGGCGCGCGTCGGGGCGATGGTGCGCAGCCCCATTCCGGTCGGGGCAAACGCGCCGAGGAGGTCTGTAAGCACGTCCGACGTGTTGATCGTTCGAAAGGTCACGGCGCCGCCTGCGCCGAGGGCGATCGCCGTCGCGTTGGCGCGCGGCTGTGGCGGCACGTAGTTGACTGTCGAGGTGTCGGTGTCGTTGCCCGCTGGGTACACCGAGAGAAAACCCGGCTCTGTCTGCGGTATCGCCGTCACGTTAAGCCACACGCCCGTCGCGCCCGCCGGGAGCCCCGGAAACGCGCTGAACGTCCCTGTCCGCATCGCAGTGAGCGGTCCGCTCGTCGCGCCGTCGGACCGCACGAGCTGCGTAGACGTGCTCGGCATCCGGGTGTCGAAGATGCGCGTGGGCGTGACGTGCTGATAGCGCGATGGAGCGCCGAGGAGCGTGGCCGCGGGGATCGTCGCGCCCGCGTTGCGAACGGACGCAGGCGCCTCGGACGCCGCGCACCGAACAGGATCCGGGACACACACCTGGCCCATCGCCGCGCAGTCGGTAAACGAGCAGTCCGCGCGGACCGCGGCGTTGCCGTAACAGACGACGGGGCACGTCATGGGCGGCGCACCCACGGTGAAAAAGCGCGTGCGACGCGCGGCGGCGTCGACGCTGAGCTCGACGTGAATGTGATTGGTGTGCTGGCTCGCGTTGGACTCGATCGGTCGAAAGTGGTCGTTGACGCGATTGCCGCTCCAGTAGTGCCCGTCCCAAATGACCCGTTGAATCCCCACGTACTCGGCGTTTTCGATGAGCCAGTTGGCGATTTGATCGCCGAGCGTGTTGTCCGCGGGGCCGTCGTTGGTCCCGTCGGTCGTGCGGATCATCACGTCGATCGCGCGGCCGATCGCGTGCACGGACAGGTACTCACAGGCGTTTGGGTTGCTGTTTCGTCGACACGAGAAGTCACCTCCCGCGCGGGCGAAGGTCCATCGGCCCAAGATGTACCGCTGTACATCCAGCGTTCCGCTCATCTGTCCGGTGCACGCTGGGTCGACGCAGGTGCCCCATACGTTGCGCGGGCATGTGGAGGTACAGCGGCCGGTCACCCGCGGAGCCCCGACGACGTTGACGTACTGCGGATTCGAGATCGCCAGCGTTCGTGCGGGTGGCGTCCACGGTCCCGGGACAGCGATCTCAGAGACCACGACGTCGCTCTCCGGAGCGCAGGCTGCGACGCAGAGCGAAAGACCGAGCAGACCTGTCCACATGAAGCGCATGACCTGATGCGACGGCACGCACGCCGCGGTGTCAAGGGGCGGAGGCCCTCCAACGCAGGTCCGCCGGGCACGCATTCCCCCCGGGGAGCCGAGCCGATGGCGCGTCGTCTCAGCGCGTCGCGCTCATCGCGCTCCACCGAGGCGATCGCAGCTTTTTCGCGGGCAATACGGAGTTGGCCAGGTGTGCAGCGGCGGACCGGGCACCGCGCTGTGCGGGTGCTCTGCGTGCTGCACCCCGGGGCGACCTGTGGGTGGCTGGCGCGTGGATGGTGCCCGGATCGCGCACGGATCGCGCACGGGGCCCCGAGGTCGTGAGCGCGTGCGCGCGGCGCCTGGGACCCGCGTCGCGGGCAGGTCAGCGGCGAGCAGCTCGCGCCACCGCGCGTGACGCCCGCGGGCCCAGCGCGCATTGTTGCGGGCACCAAGGGTCTTGCCTATGCTGCCGCGCCATGACTTCTCCAGAGTCCTTGGTCGCGTCGCTGTCGAAAGAGCTCGGGACGATCTCCGAAGTCGACTTCGAAGCGCGGCTTCACGGCCTTGACCTGGCGACGCAGCACGACACGGGGTGGGGCGAGCGCTGGGCGCTCATCCACTTCGCCGCGCTGAACAATCGCGCCGACCTGGTCGAGGTTCTCCTCCGTCGCGGCGTCGAGATCGACACGCCCGCGGGCAGCGCGACGGCGATCCATGAGGGCGCGGGACCGACCACGGCGCTCCACGCAGCGCTGAAGCGCTCCCACGTAGAGTGCGCTGGGTTTCTGCTGGACCGCGGCGCCAGCGTTGACGCTCGCGGCACCAACACGCACACGCCGCTCGGCCAGGCGGCGGCAGACCCCAAGGTGCCGGTCGCGCTGCTCGCGCGTCTGCTTGAGCGCGCCTCGCCCTCGACCCTCGACGACCCGAGGCTACTCGCTGCAACTGCGGCGGACTCTACCGAGAAGACGCGCCTGCTCCTTGATGCCGGCTGCCCGATGCCCGCCGACCTCTGGCGGGTGGTGATGCGCTGGGACGTCGCGGATCTCCTGCTGCAACGCAGCGTCCCGGTGACGGATCCCGAGGCGCTCGTGCGCATCGTCTCCCACGACAGGCGGCTCGACATCGACGTCGTGGTCGCGACGATCCAGCGCATGATCGCGGCCGGCGCCAGCGTCGACAGCGAGATCCCGCGCACGGGTTGGACCGCGCTCGCTGGCGCCATCTACATGGAGGACGACGAGCTCGCGCTGGCGATCCTCGCGCTCGGCGCCGACCCTCGGAAGCGCATCCGTGTCCACTACGCGAACGGCAACGACCCCCTGAACGAGACGCCGCGCGAGTTCGCGGCGGCGAACGGGCGCTCGCGGGTCGCCGCTGCCATCGAGGCGCTCGAGGCGAGGGATACGACAGCAAAAGACGCCGCGGCGAAGGCGGGCAAGGCGAAGGCGGGCAAGGCGTGAGGCCGCGCCGACTCGGAGGCTGAAGCGGGGTCGACCGCCAAGTGCGGCGGGGGCGCCTCGGGCGGCTCGCGTCCATCGGCGAACGCGTATTGACGCGCTGTCATCGGCCCCCGTGTCGCAACCCGGCGAGCTGATCGCGGAGCGGTTCACGCTCGAGTTCCTCGCGGCGCGTGGCGGGATGGGCGAGGTCTGGCACGGGACGCGCTCGCGGGCTGCCCGTTCGCGCTCAAGCGCCGGCAGACGCCGAGCGCGATCGACGCCGCGCGGCTCGCGATCGACGCGACCGTGGCGCCGGGGCACTGCGTGGCCGTGGCGCTCGCAGCGGCGCTCGCGGCCGTGCACGCGCAGGGGATCGAGCTCCGCGCCCTGCTGAGGGGGCTTAGCCCATCCAACGCAGGTCCGTCGAGCACGCATCCCCCGGGAGGCGACCCGATACAACTGGAGAGATGCACGCAGGGCATGATCGTGTTGCGATCGGCGGCGACGAACAACCCGATGGCCGGCTGGGTGTCGTCCACTCCGAGATCCCCGCCGGGGGAGGGCGAGCGGTCGTCGTGACCCACTGATCGCAACGCGGGATTCACGAAGCCACGCATCGCGAAGAGGGTCGCGGCGCCAGCTCGAGCGGACCCTTCACGATGGGCCCGTATCCCACGGCAGGCCTGCTCGCGCGTCGCGCTTTGCGCGGTCAAGCTGTGAGAGAATTCGTGTCGATGAACGCACCCGAGACAGGCGCCGCGCCTCGAGTTCGCGCCGGTACGCCAGCGAGTCTGCTCGCCACGCTCTGCGTGCTCCTGATCTCTTGGGTCTCGTGCCGCGCCCCTGCGACAGAGGTCGTCCTGCTGTTGGACACCGACGTGCCACGGTCGCGGGCGATGACGCTGCGCGTGCTGTCGTTTAACGGGGCCGTCCCCGCCGCAGAGCTGCACACGCGAATGCGCACCGGGACGCTGACCGAACGCGCGCTGAGCCGCGAATCAGGGGGTGCCGGAGCGCTCCAGCTCCCGGGCAGCCTTGGGATTCTGCCCCCCGCGGCAGGCGGTCCCCAGACGGTGACTGTGTGGCTCCGCGCGACGGTGTCCGAGCAGGGCGTGTTTCCCGAGGTGCGCCTCGATCGCGTCGCGCAGGTGAGCTTCGTGCGAGGAGCGCGGCGATTCGCGCGGGTGTTCTTGCCGCTCGCCTGCGGAGCGCGCTCGGTCGGCTGCACGAGCGTGACGGAAGAAGAGTGCACGGTGAGCGTGCGGTGTCGTGAGCAAGGCGCCACGTGCGGAGACCAAGGTGCCTGCGTCTCACAGGAGGTCCCCGTGACCGTCGTCGAGCCGGGCCTCGATGCGGGGTCGCCGACGGACGCGTCGGTAGAAGACGTGGTCAGCCCGGAGGGGTGTGTTCGGCAGTGCACTGGGCGCGTCTGCGGCACCGATGGCTGCGGAGGCGAGTGCGGTGTCTGCGCCGATCGGCCTGGCGCGACGGCGACGTGCATGCTCGACGGCAGCTGCTCGTATCGATGCAACGGAGCGCTAGGCGACTGCGACATGGTGCCGGACAACGGCTGCGAGACAGACACGGCGACGTCGCTCGCTCACTGCGGATCGTGCGGAGCGACTTGCCTGGGCCGCGCCAACGCCACGCACGCGTGCACCGCGGGTACTTGCGCGTTCGCGTGCCAGCCAAGCTTCGGGGACTGCGATCGCGCCGCGGTCAACGGGTGCGAGGCGAGGATCGACACCGAAACGAACTGCGGTGCCTGCGGCCGGGTCTGCTCTGGCGCGACCCCGGTGTGCAACGCGAGCTCGGGCACCTGCGGGTCTGGGTGCACCGCCCCTGCCGTTCTCTGCGGGATGAGCTGTGTGAACACACAGACGGACCGCTCGAACTGCGGTGCCTGTGGCGCGGTGTGCCCGGCTCGCGCGAACGCCGCGACGACGTGCGTCGCCGGAGCCTGCGGCTTTGCCTGCAACGCGGGCTTCGCTGACTGCGACCGCAACGCGGCGAACGGCTGCGAGGTCGCGCTCGCGGGCTCGACTGCGAACTGCGGGATGTGTGGAGCGACGTGTCCCGCCCGTTCGAACGCCGCGAGCGGGTGCCCCGCAGGGACGTGCACGTACGTGTGCAACGCGAACTTCGGCGACTGCGACGGCAACCCAGCGAACGGCTGCGAGACCTACCTGCCCACCAACACGTCGCACTGTGGCGCGTGCGGCCGCACCTGCCTCTCGCGGGCAAACGCCAGCCGGACCTGCAGCAACGGGGTGTGCGGTTTCTCCTGCAATTCGGGCTTCGGAAACTGCAACGGCTCGAGCAGTGACGGCTGCGAGACATCGCTCGGGACGACCAGCAACTGCGGCTCGTGCGGCCGCACCTGCGGCACGGGATACTCGTGCTCTGGGGGCGCGTGCTCGTGTCTGGCACCCAGGTGCCTGCGCGCTGGTTGCGGGTGTACGTCGATCTGCACGGGGCCGTGCTGAGCAGCGCTACCGGGGCCTTCGTCGGCGCGAGGACATCGCCGAGCGCGTGGACGGGATGCGGGCGAGGGCGTCGGGGCCTTCATGGACGACTTCTCGCGTTGTCTCACTTCGAATAAACCGAATCGACACTCGCGGTTGAAAGAGATTGTCTCATTGAGGGGTTGCCCCCCCTGCCGCTCGAATTCGCGAGGGCATAGGAGAATCTCAGTCAATACGAGGATGGGTGAAATGCGAGTGCTCTTTCGATCGATCAGTGTCGCTCCAACGAAGGCCATGGCAGAACACGTCGAACGGACCGTGTCCACAGCGCTGGCGCACCGCCGCGAGCCGCACCTCACCGTGCACGTTCGCCTGCGGGATCTCAACGGCCCGAAGGGCGGCGCGGACCAAGAGGTCGTGGTCATCGAGCGAAGCGCATCGTCCGCGCGCGTGGCCCGCGCGGTGAGCGAGGACGCGTACGCCGCCGTGAGCCTCGCGGTCGAACGGCTCAACCGCCAGGGCCGGGCTCGCGCAGCGCGCCGCACCCGGGGGCGCTCATGAAGTTCGTGCTGCTCGCCGTCATCGCGGTGGGCTTCGTCCTGCCGCTGGTGTGTACCGCGATGCTGCGTCCCGATGTGGTCGCTGATCGTTCGGCGAAGGCGGCGCTCGTCGCGGTCGTCGCCAAGGCCTCGCTCGTCGCGTTGTGGGTCGCGCTGATCGTCGATTGAGCGCCGTACGTGAGCGACGTCGCGCGCACGAGCTCGAGCCGAGGGATTGGCCCATCGTCGGCATCGCTTGGACGGCGCGCCGCGCTCCGAGCGCGAGTGTGCGCCCGGGGTGAGCGCGTAGCCCATCACGATGTCGAACTCGAACAAGTGGTGCAGAAGCGGGAGAGACGCTCGCTCGCTGTCCGACGAACGCCGCGAAGGCCCACCTCCTGCGCCGCTGCCTCTGCCAATCTCCGCGAAGGAGCCGAGGCTCTGTTGCGCTATGGAGTCCGCCACGCGGCGACCGTGAGTCGCAGCGGCGACGCGCCGAGCCCCGCCTCGAGCTGAATCGCCCGCATCGTCGCGGGGCGAGCGCGAGTACAAATGCGAGGGCTTGTGTTCTTGCGGTTCTTGCGCGCTCAGAAGAGAGACTCTAGCGACAGTGTATGAAAGCAGGCCACGCTCTCTTCACGCTGCTCGTCGCCCTCTCGGGCTGCGTGCACCGCCTCGCTCCACCTCGCATCGTCGAGCGACCGATTGCGTCCGGCTCGCTTCGCGCTGCGCCTGCTGAAGAGGGCACGGCGCGGGTGCTCATCGACGTGAGCGACGGTCCGGCCCGGGTCGAAGAGTTGATCGACGATGGTCACGTGGTGCGCCCAGCGAGCGCGCAGTCGTGGGTGCTCGACAGTCCGCCGATCGTGGACTACGCCGTCACACGCGCGCGCTTCGTTTGCAATACGCCGTGCGTGGCGAACCTTCGGCGAGGGCCTCAGCGGTTGAGCGTGTTGCTGCTCGATCATGAAGCGATGGCCGAGCGGTTCGGCGTCACGTCGCTGCGGCCCGCGGCCAACGCCGCAGAGCTTCCGGACTCCAGCAACACGATCTCTCCGTGGCTCGACGCGAGGCCGCAGGCGCTGCGGGTCACGCTCGGTCATCGTCATGACAACTTCGGATGGCATGCGCTCGGAGTCTCGATGCTCGTCGTCGGTCTGCTCGGCAGCACCGCGGGCGCGATCTTTCTCCCGAGCGTGCTCGCGTCGCCGACGCCAGAGAACGTCTACACAAGCATCATGCTCAACTCCATCTTCGGCTCGATGGTGATCGGCGGATCGATCGTACTCGGCGCGCTTCCGAGCACCTATCAACCGGCGGCGTATCGGGTCTCTTCGATGGCGGAGCCGACGCGATGAAGCGACTTTGCTGCGCTCTCTCGCTGCTGCTCGCCCTCGGGGGGTGCGTGCGCGCGTTGCCTCCGCTGCGCACGCCCGACCGCGTGCTCTCTGCGCGAACGTCCGCAGCGCTCGCGACCGCCGCCCGCGTCGCCGCGTTGGAAGCGCATCCAGAGCAAGGGGTCTCTTCGTTGCCGCCGCCGCCGCCGCCGCAAGACGCGCCTGCAGAAGCGCAGACGCCGCCGACCGCGACGCCCTCGCGCGGCGTGCTGGCCATCGAGGTCGACGACGGTCCGGCGCGCGTCGAGCGTGTGGTCTGGCATACGGTACTCCGGCCTACGCGCGTGCTCGTGTCCGGAAACCGACGAAGCGGTGATGTCTTGCCGTCGCACGCATTCGTCGAGGTCGAGCCGGTGTGCGTCGCGCCGTGCGTTGCGCGCGTGCCGTACGGCGCGTACGAGCTTCGGATTACGCCGCTCGACGTGGCTACGCGAGACGATCGGCTCGGTCCTCGGTCGCAGCAAGAGTCTCTCGAGTCCAGCGCGGTCTATCGAAGCGCTAACACCGTCGCGGTCGTCGTCAACGAAGCGCCGAGCGCCCTGCGCGTGACCCTCGGTCGCCGCCGCGCGCCTGCCGTGGTGCAGTCCGCCGGAGCGCTTACCACGTTGATCGGAGCGGGCCTCACGCTGCTTGGCGGCATCATGTTGCCGACAGGAGCTGTCCTCGGGCAGACCGACGTCCGCGACGGGTCTATCATCGCGCTGAGCATCGGCGCTCTTGGGACCCTCGTCGGCACGAGCTTGCTCTCAGGCTACCCCAGCGAAGTGCGCCCTGCATCCTCGACGCAGTGGGACGTCCCTTAGCGGTCCATTGCCCGTTTGTCGTTGGAAACCCCTTCGATCGCGCTCCCCCCGGCGAAGATCCCAGGTGGTTGTTCGCTTTGTGGACACGCTGTGGGTCCCTGCGGAGGCTCTGCGTCCCAGCAACGCGAGCGTCGCCATTGCGACACGCTCCGTGCGATGGTGGGCCCATGACCGAGACGCCTCCGCGCACCTTTGCCGACCTCCCTCTGCTCGCCTCGTTGCAAGCCTCCCTGCTCACCCAGGGGATTACGACGCCCACGGAGATCCAGCGGCGGACCCTTCCGGCGTTGCTCGACGGGCGTTCGCTCGTGGGTGTGGCCGAGACCGGCAGCGGCAAGACCCTCGCGTTTGTGCTGCCCATCCTGCACCTCCTGAAGACCCTCGAAGACGCCGGTGAGCCAGTGTCGCAGACGGCCAAGCCCCGCGCCGTGGTGATCGCGCCCACGCGCGAGCTGGGCGAGCAGGTGACGCGGGTGTTTAAGCTGTTTACGCACACCACGCGGCTGCGGGTGCGCTCGGTGCTGGGCGGGTCGACCATGGAGGTGGCCCGGCGCAACATCGAGGGCCCCTTCGAGGTGCTGGTGGCCACGCCAGGGCGGCTCCTCAAGCTCCTCGATCGCGCGCTGATCGACCTCGACGACGTGCGGTTTTTGGTGTTCGACGAGGTCGATCAGATGCTCGACCCGGGCTTTCTCCCCGACGCCGAGCGCATCACGACGATGTGCCCGCCCACGCGGCAGATCGCGCTCTTCTCTGCGACGTTGCCCGCGGCCGTGCAGACGCTCATCGGCAAGCGCTTTACCGATGCCGAAGTGGTGCGCAGCACGGGCAGCCAGCGGGTGGTGGCGAGCCTGTCCACGGTCAACCGCACCGTCATCGACGGCAAACGTGAGCCGCATCTGCGCGCCCTCCTCGCCGAGCCCGTCACCGGCGGAACGCTCATTTTCGTCAACACCCGCGAGCAGTGCGACAAGGTCGCGGCGGCGCTCGAAGCCCTCGGGCGGCCCTTCGTGCTCTACCGCGGCGAGATGGACAAGGTCGAACGGCGCGCCAATTTACGGGCCTTTCGTGATGGGACCGTCGGCCTCCTGGTCTCTACCGACCTCGCGGCCCGTGGGCTCGATGTGCCCCACGTGGGACGGGTGATCAACTACCACCTGCCGCAAAACCTCGATCACTACCTTCACCGCGTGGGACGTACCGCCCGCGCAGGCCGCTCTGGAGTGGTCGTCAACCTCGTGACCGAACGCGACGCCCCGCTGATGCAGAAGCTCGCCCAGACCTGATGTCGTCGTGGGTGTTTGGCACTCTCGCCGAGGCGCCGCGGATGGTCAACGAGACCTCCAGGGCCTTCGTGCAGGGCCTTCGTGCAGGGCAATGGGGCAACGCCACGCTGCGGCTGCTCTTCAGCCGCCTAGGCAGTCCCCAGGTGGGCTCGTCCAACGCGGTTTGCGTCCGTGTGCCTTCGGTGCGGCCGGTGGGGTCGATCACCGTGGAGAAGGGCGCGCGCAAGACCCGTCCACGGTGGCACGTGCCCGCGCTGCGAGGGCATGGGACAGGTCAACGACTGGGCCGTGCCCAGGTGTGCGATGACAGCAAGTCGCTCAACGGTGGCGCTCTCACGGTCCGCGGGTACAGCGTAGGGGGGAATCTACGACGGCTACCCTTGCTTCGACTCGGGCAAGGCCATGCGAGAGTTTACCGACAAGGAACTCGACGCCCTGCGCTACAACGAGCCCACCAAGATCCACCGATGCGATCGCCAATGATTTTGCAGGGGATACTGCGTTAGAGAACGTCGTGACTCTCGGCCTCGTGTTCGCCGCGCTCGTGGGACCCGAGACCTTCACCGAGAGCGAAGACGCGATCGAACGCGCGCTGCTGAGCTGCTGCGCGGGATTCCATTGCGGTAGCGCGGGGCGCACTGGACGCCGTTTCGCTCGTGCGTGGGAGAACACACGTTTCAGGGGACGGACCGACGGTACGCGACCCTCTTAGTGACGCTCCCCGGCCACCGTGCAGGCGGCCTCTTCGATCCATCCGCCGTACGATCGCCGGGCGAACCACGACGGGGGAGCGCGTCACACGCGACCCACGACTGCACCACGGGATGATCACAGCGCGAGCGCGGGGGAGGGTCGCTGCTACGTTGCTGCTTCGTGATCCGAACGCCGCTGCAGATCGAGATTCTACCAAGAGAATTGCAGGCGATCGACGGTCGATGGCGCGAGGTCACCGAGGCGCTTCGCCACGTCATCGCCCGTGACCTCAGCTACTGGGAGTCGTTTTCGCTCACGCTTCCGGTGAGCTCTTTCGGCGACGCGCGAACGCTCGTGGGACTCGACGAGCTCTTTCGCGCACCCACGTCCGATGAGCTCGACAGCGTCGCGCGCGGCCCAGACCACAAGCTCCTTCGACTCTCGATCGCCCAGCGCGCGCAGCTCCGTGAAGACGGGCACTTCACCGTCGCGAGCCAGCAGTTTCCCTCGCAGAATCACCGATGGGTCGTCTCGGCTGTGCTCCAGCGCGGGCGCCGCGTCCTGCGCGAGCGACTCCGTCACGCGACCGCGTTCGCGATCGGACAGTGGACCGTCTCGATCCGCGAGCGCCTCGTCGGGACGCGTGGGCTGAGCCTTCGCGCCGCACGCGACCGCGCGACGCAAGGGCTCTGCGCGATCGCCGGGCTCTGGGTCGGGCTGATCGAAGAGCGCCAGGCCATGGCGCCCTACGACGTGGACACGGCGCTCGCCGAGGCGAGGCGCGCGTTCGTCCTCGACGGATTCGTCCGCGAGACCGAGCACCGATGGCGCAACAGCGACGGGATGGTTCTCAACCTAGCGCTCCACGACCCCGAGGTGCGCGCGAGGCTCGTGCCCGCGCTCGATCGGCTGTTCGCCGCGCACGCGCGCGAGGAGCAAGCGCGACTCTACGAGCCCATTTGCAGCGACGAAGAGATCGAAGAGCTGTCCCCAGGCCTCGGCGCAGCGGTGGTCGAGCACGTGCGCGCACACGAAATCATCGCCTCGCTCACGCGCGAGACCGACGCGAAGATCTCCGCGCGTCACGCAGATGCGCGAGAAGCGCTCACCCGCGCGCACCCTACGCGGAGCTTGATTCCCGCGTGGCGCGAAGCGCAGCTCGCCGCGCAGACCGAACGAGAAGACACTGCGGATCGCGCGGCGCTGCCCGCGCGCATCTTGGCCGCGCTCACCGCAGCCTCTCTGCCGTGCGCCGGGCTTGTCTTTGAGCGCACCCTTCGCTTCGCCCGTGAGCGGGCGCCCACCCTTCGCAGCGCCCTCGAGGCCCCGCGCGCGCCGCGCGCACGCTTCGAGTGGCCGCGCGCGATCTGGCGCAAATCCCAGTGGAAGATCACGTTTCACCCCGCCACCCCCGACGGCTCGCCCGCGCACTACACGCTCGATCGCTACGATCGTCGCGAGGTCGACACGAGCGCGGCCGGGTGGCGGCTTCGCAACGTCGGCCAGCGCGTCGTGCAAGCCTACAACAACGGACTGCATTGGCTTCTCGCCGAGAACCTCGCGTCTGGCCGGCTCGGGCTCCGCGCGCTGTTCAGCGACGCCCCTTTTCCGCGGCGCTGGGAGGTCGACAGCGACACCGGAGCGCTCGTCCCGTGCGGAGAAGTGCAGACGTACCGATCGCGCCTGCGCGCGCTCTGGCGGTCGATCCTCGCGTCCCGCGCCGCGTTCGAAGCGCGCCCCGACACGGGCTTCATCGGCAAGTCCGTCAGCCGCTGGGTGCATCGCTTTGTGAAGTACGTCGTCGAGGGCGCGCTTGGCACCGCGGCCATCGCTCTGGGACAGCCGGCGCTCACGCTCGCCAACCTCGCGCTGGTCACCGCGTTGACGGTCAGCTCGATGGTGTGGGCTCCCGTCGCCGGCGCGCTTTTGTATGTCTTTGACCTGTTGCTCTACGACCTGCACGCGCCGGGGCCGCACGGGCGCGCGCTGCCGCTCGCACAACAAGTGATACGCGAGTGCGGCGCGGGGGGCGTCGGACAAGCGGCGCTGGCCGTGGGACTAGCGACCGTCGTTCACCCGCTCAGCGGCGCGACGGCGCTGACCGCGACCGCGGGGCTGTGCGCGCTTCGGGCGGCGTACGACGACGCGGTGCGAGGGACGCTGATCGCGCGGTTGGGGCGCGTCCCGGCGAGCGACAGCGTGTTCGCGCGTCGCGTCGAAGGGCCGGGGATGTCCGCGGAGTTCTATTTTCAAGTGCGCCCTTCGCTCGTGCAGCTCGTGCTGCGCGCGCGCATGGAGACCGAAGAGCTGCTGGTGTATCAGCGCAAGACGCGCGAGCTGATCACCCAGCCCCAGCGCGATTTGCAGCGATTCACCGCGCAAGTGCTCGCGCTCTTCGCAGCCAGCAGCGCCCCCGCCGAGCGCGCGTCGCGTCGCGTGGACGAGAGCACGGCGCGACACCTCGAAGCGCTGGACCTCGCGCTCGCGCCTCGCTTCGAAGCGCTGCGATCGCTCACGCACATCGCCGAGGGCGCGCGCATTCGCCTGACGCGCGCGGACCTCGACCGAGCGCTGACCGCGTGCGTCGCAGACGCAGCGACGTTTTACCGCGAGCGGCTGCTCCCTCGCTTGGAGCCCCTCGAGCGCCAAGACCTCTGGCGCGCGCACGGGCTCAGCCCCGAGGACTACGACGGGCTCGCGCGGGACCTGCTCGCGTCGACGTTTTCACCGGGAATCCTCTCGCCGCTCGAAGACACCGATCGCTCGCTGCGCCTGCAGGTCAACCCCATTCGCGTGAGCGACTACACGCGCTCGCTCGACGAAGCGAAGGGCTTTCGCGAGGACCTCGACTCGCTCCACGAACCCTACCGTCGCCCCGCGCACCGCGTCGTCGCCGTCGCGGCCACGAGCCCCGCCACGCTCTTCACGGGCTACGACGAAGGGCTCGCCGCAGGGCTGCATTTTTGAGTGCAGGCGCTCAGATGTTCCCGCAGCTCCCGCAGCCCCCGCAGCCCCGCGGGCGTCGCGGGCGTGGGTGCGACCGTCACTGCGGGACAGTCTGGGCGCGTGATCGGCTCTCGCGATTGCGGTCCCTGACACAGCGACCGCCGCGACTGCAGTGGCACGCAAAATCAAAGGCAACCACGCGCGAGGGGATCTTCTCGAGGTCCACGGCGCTCGGGGGACTTAGGCGCCTCCAACGCAGGTCCGTCGAGCACCGCATCCGCAGTCCTCAACCCCGTTGCTCCCGGGCCGCGCTCAGCGTGACCTTCGCGAGCGCGCAGGCCGTGGACCAGGTCTGTGTCAAAGCCCGAAATCACCTCAAGGACGTCAGGTAGGTGCTCTTTCACACGCGGTAGGCTGCCCAGGACGATCGAGCACGCGGCGCCAACGGTGACATTGGGACGGCGGACTTGGGCGGGTGTCAGGGCCGCGGCGCGCTCTTCGAGGCTCATCCCAGGGGACCTGAGGGGTTGAATCGCTCTCTCCCTGGGCCATCGCAGGGGGCTTCGGGGAATGGGGTCGGGCCTGCTTTGGGCTCGCAGCTACGGGGTGAGGGGACGAAAAATCGCAAAAATAGGTTCTCGAGGGTGGCTGAGAAGTAGTCCAGAAGCAAAAATAGGTACTGAGAGGTAAGTTCGATTAATGATCGAAGTGAAAATAGGTTCTCGGTGGCAACTGATAGGCATGTTAGAAGCAAAAATAGGTTGTCGAAGGTGAAACGTGATGGGCTCGATCGCAAAAATAGGCCCTGTTGATTCGGTGAAGTGCTCACTGAGTGCCTGCGAGAGCGCTTTGTGACGGGGTCAGGGGGTCAGGGACTTCCCCCGTCGGGCGCTGGGGACCGGCCAGAGGGGGGACGGATAGGGTGAGCGGCCCTGGGGGAGGGCGCCGTGCGGCAGACCGGGAGGTCGGGCGCGGGCGCATGGGCACATTGCAGTGCGAGCTCTCTGCGGACTCGACGACGACGCAGACCCGCTGTGGGCTCGATCGCATGGGGAGGGTATTGGGGCCTTCGATGAACGGCGCTCGCGTTGCAAATTCACTGGCGAACGTCAGACCCGCTGCGGGTCCAGGGGCTTAGGCCCTCCAACCCCGTTCAGTCGCCCACGCACCTGCTGACTGCAGCCCGATCGCCCGTCGCCTCGCGGCAGCTCTCGACCGGGTCGGCGATTCAGCAACGACATCGGGCTGGTTCCTGCGCTGAAGGTCCGCGGGCGATACACGCTGCGCTTGGGCACGTTCTTCGGCTTCGAAGTGGATAGAATCTACGCGACGATCCCGGGGCTCAGCGGCAGCGACCTTGCCTTCGAGGGGGCGATCCTCGACGGCTACACGACCAGCTCGCTGCACACGCTCGCGTGGTCGATCGGCGCGAACATCCGCTGAGCTCCCCTTCGCGCGACGCGCTCAGCTCCTGGGTCGACGACGATCCCGTCGGCGCGCGAGCCCGGACACCGCCGCGATCGCCGCGGCGAGCGCAGCCCATCGCGGGCGCGCGTTCGTCGTCGCGCGGCAGCCGCAGCCGCCGTCCACGGTTCCTCCGCCTGTCGACACATCCATCCGGCGGGCGTCGACCGCGACTCTCGCGTCCACTGCGAGCGCGCCAGCGTCTTCGCGTACCCCGCTGTCCATCGGAGCCACGCCAGCGTCTGCGGGCGGCATCGTCGGATCGATCGTGAGACGAAGGCGCGGACCGCGCGCAGGCGAGACCTCCTTCGAGTCGAAGTGGACCCCATCGTTGTCCATCGCCTCTTGCACGAGCGCGAACGCGACCGTGCTCGACCCGGTGATCGCCGCGGTCACGTCCGCGCTGTACGCCATGTTGGTCATCGTGGGGCCGATACGCGCGAGGCGCGCACCGCTCGTGCCAGGACGGGCCGCGTACGTGAGCGTCGTCTCGGACCACCCGTCGCTCGCCGCGCGAAACACGCTCGCGCCGCTGCCTGCGGCAGACGACGTCATCGCGGTCTGCAGCAACAGCTCCGCGCGGGTGACGCGCCCCGGCAACGAGCCGAGACGAAACTTGATGTAGGCCTCCGCCGTTCGCTCGACGGAGAGGTCGCGCACGTCCGCGAAGACCATGCTCGGCTGCCCCATGTCGACGGTGACGTCTTCGATCGCTGGCAGCTCGATCACCCTCGGGGTGCCCGAGCCCGAGTCGAGCGGCGCCGCGCTGTCCGGGATGCCAGAGTCGACAGGCACGTTGCAGCTCGGCGTCGCCGCGCCCGGCTCTCCCTGGACGATGGCGTTGGAGAAGGTGACGTTGCGTGGCATCGCGACGTCCGGGCCGCGCTCCGAGCTCGGCGGGCCGATGCGCACGCGCAGCTCTCGCGGCGCGTACTCGCCGGGAAACGTCAGCGATTCGGTGCCCTCGGGCCCTCCGCGCGAGTAGGTCGCGCGCCCCGGCTCCCACGTGATCACGAAGCGGTAGGTCGTCGCTGCGTCCCACGACAGCGGCTCACCGCGTCCACGCGGACCGAGGTAGGCCTGCCAGAAGTCGTAGCCAGCGGCCACGCAAGAGGCAGGGCACGTCGTCTCGGTGTATCCGAGCGGAGAGAGCGCAGGGCAGAGCGCGAGCTCGAGCTTGGACGAGCCGACGGCCTGACAACCCGAACACGTATTCAAAGCGCCAAACACGCGCACGATGAACTTGAACTCGTTGTTGCGATACCAGGGGTTGTATGCGACCGGCTCGGCGCGGTCGGTCTGGCCGTAGATCCCGATGAGGTCGTGCTCTTGGCCGGTGAGGCTCGCGGCAATCGAGAGCCCAGTGGCGCTGACCTCGAAGCGTCCGCGCGGAAGCGTCGCGGGGATCGACCACCAGATCGTGTCGGTGGGCCCGGTGGTGGTCCAGCCGTTCGGACCAAACGTCCCTCCGCGCGAGCCGGCCGTGACGCGCGGCGCCGCCCCTGCGGTGGGCGCGGCGGTCAATCGATCGTTGACGTACGTGATGGGCTGCGCGAGCGCGGCAGAGGGCGAAAGCACGAGCGCGAGCGCGGTCGCCGTCCTCAACGCCAGGACCTTCGGGATTCGATGCTCGTACGTCATATTGGGCATAAGTCTATCGCACCGCGCCCACTGATGCGATCGCCGCGGTTTTCGCAGGAGATCCTGCGTTGGACTCATGGGTCGCGGCTGCTGCTCGGGGCGGCAGGGCGAAGATCACCGAGGGAGATCCGTCGCGAATAGACCGTAGCCACGGGAGCCTCCGCGTTCGAAGATCCCTCTGTGCATGGCCCTCTTCGCGTCTCACTCTCGCTCATCGCGCTCGTCTTTCTGTCGTGTGCGCGGCAG
>JAUXYJ010000096.1 GCA_030694465.1 Deltaproteobacteria bacterium
ATCGTGGGACTTTGACCTCACCGTGCAGGTCGTCACCGCGGGGCAGGGCGTTCGTCGCTTGGTGCCTGCGCCAGGCGGCGACGCACACGCGTTTGGGACCGACGGCATCGAGATGGCGTGGCTCGAAGGCATCGGCCGCGATCGTCAAAACTCGCCTGCTGATGGCAATATATTTACCACCAACGAGCTCTACACAGCGCCCTACACGACCGATCCGGCAAGGGTGCAACGCCGTCTCGTTGGCCGCCTGCCCGATCTGCGCACGGTGAGTTCGGGCGCACTCGGCGACGGATATTATCTGTACCCGTCTTCCAACCCATGGCCTCAGCCCTTTTCGATTACGGTGGTGCGACTACGTGATGGCGCGTACTGGCGCTTGCATCCTGGAGAGGGATTCGAGTGGACGCCAGGGGCTCCTGTGTGGATCGGGCACGGAGAGATCGCGCTTGGACGCAGCTTTCTGGTGGCACCGCAGAGGGGCGAGTTGCGCTCGCTTCAGCGCATCCGACTCGATGCTCTAGGTACCCCGGATGGGGTGCTTCCGCGGTAGCGCTTGGGGCCGCGGTGAGCTAACCCAGCGACGTCGCCGGATCGCTCAACGATGCACCCGCCAGCGCACGCTGGGGTGCTCGAGCTCGCCCTTGTCGTTGGTCACCCCGAGGGCCTCTTCGTGGTTGCAAAACGTGAGCGCAAAGTTGCGGACTCTTGCGCTAAAGGCAAACACCTCGCGGTCGCGGGGGACGTAGTCCAGAAAGCTCTCTGAGCACAAGAGCACGAGCTTCTGCTTGGCCCTTGAGGTCAGCACATTGAACCGGTTGAGGTCATAGATAAACGCCTCTTCGGACGCGAGCTGGTCGCGGCTCGACAGCGCGATCGAGCCAATAATCAGCGTGCGATCCGAGCCCTGAAACTTCTCGACCGAGTAGATCGTGCTGCGCAGCGCCTGCAGCAAATCCCCATCGCTCAAGAAGGTCTTGCGCTGCTCGGGCTGCGTCATCCGGTCGTAAATCGTCCGCGCGATGAGCCTCCCCTGCGCGTTGTGCGGAGAGACAATCCCGAGGTGCTCTTGCCAAAAATCACGCTCGTCACGCTCGCTCGCGACGCCCATTTGCGCAAAGAAATCCACGGCCAACTGCGCGGCCATGGACGACTCAAGCGGGCTCACCGAGGTCTCGTGCTTGCGGGCATGGATCAATGTGCTCACCACCGCGTCTGGGTCGAGCACCTTGGCCACCCAGGGCGCGACGTCGGGCCGCGTGGGCGGCAGGGCCGTGAAGGGATGATCCGCACGAAACGCATCGAGCCCCTCGTTGTAGAGATTGAGCGAGCGCGTGTACGCGACGATGCTCGGGTGCGAGCGGTAGTTGCGCCGCAGTTGCTTGTGCGCGACGCGGTGGCCTTCGACGTAGTAGCTAAACGCGCTGTCGAGCGCGCGCTGGAGTTTTGCAGGCGGTTTGATCGGCTGCACCGGCGGGAGCTGGTTGTGGTCGCCCACAATCACATAGCGCGTGAGCTCGTTCGCGCGGGGCTGCGGGTCGAGCGTGAGCTCGCCGTAGGGCTCGAGTGAGCTCAGCGGCCATGCGGACTCCGGTGGGTTCTGCTTGGCAAATCGCAGGGTCGATCGAAAAGGCTTCACGAGCTCTGCGCTCGCCAAGAGCTGATTGGCCGGGACCTGCGAGGCCTCGTCAACGAGCACCAGATCAAAGCCAAACCCGTTGCCCAAGAGCTCGTAGTCGTACTTGCCTGCTTTGCTCGGCTCGGCGAGCTTGGTCAGCGAAAACGCGTTGGCAAACAAGATAAAATCCGCGCTCAAGTGCGAGTCCAAGCGCTTGCCCGTGCGAGACAGCTTGGCGCCGTCGAGCTGCATTTGCGTGGCGCTGGTCAGCACCAAATCAAAGACATGTGCGAGCCCTGGCTCGTCTGCGATCGCGTCGCGGCTCGCCGAGCGCAGATAGACAAGCTGCGTCTTGGCGGCCCGCGTGGGGTTGCCGTGTGCGTCGGTCGCGCGGCGGATTTTGTCGAGCACCACGAGCATCGCGGGGTACGAAAACGCGGTCACGAGCACGCGCGCGGGCCCCTCGTGCCGCAGCAAAAACTCGTCGAGGAGGGCGGCGATGGTCTGGGATTTTCCGGTGCCGGGAGGGCCCTGGATGCACGAGATCGTGGACGAGAGCGCAAACGCGATCGCCTCGGTCTGGGACGCGTCGGGCGGCGGGTGTTGCGTTGTCTTGAGCGGCAGGGCCATGGGCGTGGGCGTGGGCAAGAGCGCGGGCGCAAAGAGATACACCGACGGCGCGGTGACCTCGAAGGTGCTGGGTTTTTGCAGAGAATTCTCGGTCCCTAGGGTCCAGTCGAGCGAGAGCTTGTGCCCGAGCCAGCTCTTGCCGACCTCGTGGCGCGAGAGCAGCTTTCGTAGCCGATCGGACCAGAGGTCTCCGCTGGTCTCGTAGAGAAACCACGGCCCGTCTTCGACCCCAAGCTCGCCCGACAGCAGCGGATGGGTCTTGTACGAGCCCGGCTCTAGTGTGAGCTCAAACGACTGCGTGCTCGCACGCCACACCATCGCGACGATCTTGAGCTCGTAGGCGCTCGCCTGGCCCGAGGTAAAATCACGCCTGTCGTCCGAGACCAACGACACGTGCGAGCCCTCTGAGAACTTGGCGTTCGTCGACAGCCCACACAAGCGCAACGTAAAGCGCTTGGTGAGCATATCGACTGCCAAATCGCTGGCCTCTGCGGCTTCGAGCTTCGCGATGCTCCGCGACGGAAACGTCGTGCGCGCGTGCTCGGTCGACAGGTCTTCGATCGCTGCGCCCAAGCGCGAATACAAAAACCACACCTGCGCCAGCGCGTGCATGTCCTTGGCCAGCGCGGCGGCGCGGAGGTCTCTTTGCGTCACTGGCTGCGAGCGATTGCGCCCAATGAGCTCTCGCGTGCTCTGGCGGTAGTGATCAAAGATCTTGCGCAGCCCACGGAGCTTGCGGCGGATCTCTGTGACAATCTTGTCGAGCTGCTCGCGCTGAAGATTGCTGTCTTCTTCTTCGAGGTACTCGTGCCACACGGCGAAGTCCATGTAGTTAAAGTGCTCGGCCCAGTACCTCCGTGAGTACTGGTTTTTTCCGGTCGGATCGAGCTTCGAATCGATCCCGTGCCACGTCACATTGATGATCTCTGGCAGCCCCACCGAGCCTTCGACAAACTCACGGAGGTCAAACACTTTGCGGTGCTGCATCGCGTTGGCCACACCCGAATCACTCGGCGCGAGCCAGTCTAACAGCGCCAAAAATTGATCGCGCAGCTTGGGCTCTTCGAGCAGCGCGGGCATGTGCCGCTCGAGAAGATCTTGCACGTGGGTGAGCTGCTCGTGGGACCAATAAAACCCTGCAAAACCAGGGCCTTTGACCCAACTAGAGCTGGTCCCGTCTTCGCGCGTAGTCACCTGCATCGCGCCCACGTGGTCTTCGTACACTTGGCTCAACGCCAAGAGATCAAAGAGCTGCACGACCGCGCGCTCGGCCACCTTGCGCTCGCCGCGGTTGCCTCCGCCGCGGTTGCCCGAGTCGCTGTTGACGTAGGCATAGTCATAGACCAAACGCGCGGTGGCAAACGTGTGTTCGCCCTTGGTTTCTCCAGCGAGAACGACGTCGAGCTTGCCCCCAGAAGTCTTGTGCAACCGCCTGAGCGCGTCGGCAAAGAGCGCATAGCTCTTGTGTCTCTGCGCGGCCTCGCCGCTCACCAGCCCGGGGTCGAGCGCTGCGTCGAGGTCGGCGTAGGCCAGCGGCTCTTTGGACGTGAGAGCTTCGCGCCAAAAGGCCCACCACGCGTTGTGGTACGCGACGTAGGCCGCCCCAGGGCTGCTCGAAATGCGCAGCAAAAATCCAAGCGCAAAAACTACTTCGTGCGTCGGATCGCTCTCGACATCGAAGAACAAATCGATGCCCGTGTACTTGGGCACCGCGATCGAGAACATCCGTTGACCCGCGCTGTTTTCAGGGGTCGCCGTGAGCTCTGTTTGGTTGGCGAGGGCCTTGGCCTTGAGCTCAAGCGACGCGATCTCGGCGTAGAGCGGCGCCGGAGTGCTGCCCATCGTGATGTCCCGGACTCCTCGGGCGACGTCTCCGACCGAGCGAAAGTCCAACGCACGAAGCTGCTCGGCCGTGTCGGGCCTGAGATACGAAATAAGCCCCAAATCCCAGCCTTCCGGAGACTCCGTGGGCATGTGTGTCTGTTTGCAGTCTTCAAGATACGGGCAGCGCCCGCACCCCGCTTGGATCTTGGCCGAGACCGAGTCAACCGCCATCGGCGCACGCGCCCACAGCCACTGAACGCGCTTTTGCACGCTCTCAAACAGGTGCACCGTGTCGCGCCACACCATGGGCACCGCGAGCGTCACCGGACTCTCATGCGTCAACCGCGCCAGCTCGGTGATCTCGCGCTTGGGCACGATCCCGTGGCCATCGACGTGCACAAAAAAATGCGCGTTGAGATTGTTTTTTTGCAGGTATTCGCTCAGCGCGAGCGCGTAGTACAGCAGCTCGATGAGGTGCCCACGGCCAACCCCTTGCTCGTGCGTGTGTTTGACATCAAGCACGGTGATGCCCACACGCGTGTGGTGCTCTGCGTGGCTGAGCGCGCGGAGGGTGCCGTCGGGCTCGAGCGCTTCGATGGGCTCTTGCGAGTGCGCGTGAGCGCTTGAGAGCACTAAAACATCCGGTCGCAGCGCGCCGAGCTTGCCCAGCAATGGCAGCGCAGTGTCTTCACTAACCCCGAAGATTCGCTCGACAAAACGCGTCGGCGTCGTCCACGCGTGCTCGATCAAATAGAGCTCGGTGGGCGCGCCAGGCGCGGTGAGCTCGTTGTGCAGCTCTTGCAGCCGTGGGGGCGAGAGCTCTGCCTCGGTCACCTTGTCGACCGCGCCCATCGAGGCCTGATAGCGCGCGTTGCGATTGCGCGTTAACAGCTCGTACACGTCGCGTTCGTACGCTTTGCCGAGCATCGCGAGCCCCGAGCGCGTGGTGCCCGCGGCCCACGGATCCGCGGCGAGCTCTCTGAGCGGCGAGAGCCACTGTGGGTCGCTCTCGCCCAGGTCTAAGAAGAGCTTGCGATCACACTCGAACTCAGCAAAGTGCTTAAACACCTGCTTGCTGACACACCCCATGGTCGATCCTCCGAGCCGCAAAGAGTGGCGCGAAGCGTGTCCAACAGACAACGACCAAATGCGCTGAGAGTCCGTTCGAGTGTGTGACCTTCAGCGATCTCTAGCCACCGGTGGCGGGAGCGAGTCTCTCGCGCTCAGGCGATCGCGCGCGGAGTGACCAAGATGTCCACTTCGCCTTCGCGCGTGTCCACGACGGCGACGTCGCCGGAGACGAGCTTTTGGCGCAGCACGGCGTCGGCCAACGGGGCCTCGACCAAGCGCGCGATCGCGCGGCGCATGGGGCGCGCGCCCAGCGATGGCTCGTAGCCGCCCTGGTCGAGCAAGAGCTCGATGAGCCCAGCGCCCGCGGTGAGCGTCACACCGCGCTCGCGGCGCAGGCGCTCGAAGGACACGCTGAGCATTCTGCGTGCGATTTCGCGGAGCTCTTCGCGCGCGAGCGGGGCAAACACGATGGGCTCGTCGATGCGGTTCCAGAGCTCGGGGGGCATGGACGCGCGGGCGGTGTCTCGCACGCGCTCGATCTTAGAGAGCGTGTCGTCGTCGATGGGAGAGACCGCACGGGCGCTGTCGTTGCCGAAGCCAATCGCGCGAGATTTTTTCTCGGGCTTGGCCTCAAAGACGTCTGCCCCGAGGTTCGAGGTCATCACGATCACGGTGTTGCGAAAATCCGCCGTGCGCCCGCGGCCGTCCGTCATGCGTCCCTCGTCCAAGAGGGCCAAGAGCGACTCGAGCACATCGCGGTGAGCCTTCTCGATTTCGTCGAGCAAAATGAGCTGGTACGGCTTGCGTCTCACCGCGTCGGTGAGCTGCCCACCCTCGTGAAATCCCACGTATCCGGGTGGGGCACCCAGCAAGCGCGCCACCGTGTGCGCTTCAGAGAACTCGGCCATGTCAAACCGTGTCATCGCGCTCGCCCCCGGAAACAGCGCCTCGGCGATCGCCTTGGCACACTCGGTCTTGCCCACGCCCGTCGGGCCCAAGAACAAGAAGGTCCCAATGGGACGGTTTCCGCGAAAGCCCACCGCGTTGCGACGCAGCGTGTGCGCCACGCGCGAGAGCACCGCGGCGTGCCCGACGACCTTGTCCGCGAGCGTGGACTCAAGCGAGATCAAGCGCTCGTGGTCTGTGCTCGCGACGCGATCTACGGGCAAATCTCCTAGCTCTGCGACGACCGTGGCCACCATCTCTCGTGAGAGCGCAGGCGCTTGGGTGCGGTGCGCACGCGAGAGCGCGAGGTCGATCACCGAGAGCGCGCGGTCGGGCTGCGCGCGGCCCCCGAGGTAGCGCTCGCTGAGCTCTGCCGCAAACGAGAGCACGGACTTCTCGGCGAGCACCCCGTGATGCTGCGTAATCAATGGCGAATACGCTTCGACCATGGCCGAGAGCGACTCTCCTGCGGGCTCATCGAGCGCCACACGCTGGGTGCCTCGGTCGGTCCACGGCTCGCACTCAATGAGCTTGCGGGCCTCTTCGGGGGTCGCCACACCAATCCAGGCGAGCTTGCCCGACGAGAGCGCAGCGCGGAGCTCGAGCACCACATCGTCAGGCAAATCCCTGGTCAAAAACCAAGGCGCCACCGGATCAAGCGCGATGATTACTCGGTCGCCGAGCTGCACGAGCTCTTCGACGAGCTTGCGCGCGCGCTCGAGCCCTGAGGGGCCACGGGTCTGCGCGGCGATGTCCGCGTGGCGCAAGACCAGCACACAGCGTGACTCGTGGGTGCGGGCGAGGGCGCGCAACAGCGTGCTTTTTCCGACGCCGGGTGCGCCCGTGATGAGCGCGCCGCGGCCCTCACGCCGGCCCACCGCGTCGAGCACACGCTGCACCTCGCGCTCGCGACCCACGACGGGCTCGAGCGATCCCCGCGCACACTCGGCCGAGAGGTTGCGCGCAAAGAGCGCGACCGCGGGGTGCGTCCTGGGATCAATGTCGTACTGGGTTTTTGCAGGCGGAGTCTTCGCGTTGCCCTTGGTCTGCTTGCCGCCATTGCGTGCGCTCGGCGTCGCAGACTGCGTCGCGCTCTGGTTGCGTGCGGTGGCCCCCAAGAGCTTCGAGGGGTCCGGCGGAGGCAGCACCGCGGGGTGTCGCCCCAAGCGCGGGTTTGCGGGCCTAGGCGCGTCGCTGGCCGAAGAGTCTCGCCCATGCTGGCTGCTCACGACCGGGGCCTGCTTGGCCTCGCTCTTGGCGATCGCGCTCGAGCCTGCGCGGGCGTTGGTGACCCTGAGCGTGGCTTTGTACACTTCTTCGGCGACGGTCTGCGCGTCGACGCCCGAGCGTGAGAGCCACGCGCACAGGGCGCTCTGCTTGTCGGTCATCGCGGCGATGAGCACGTCGATCGAGGCGATGTCGGCCTTGCGCTCGGCAGCGATTCTGCGGGCGCGAGACTGAATGCGCTCGATGGTTCCGGCGCCATCGGACAGGGTCTTTTGTGCGTTGCGGAGGTCTTCGGTGCTGCAATTTCGCTGCACAAGCGCCCGCGCAGGCTCTCCCCCCTGCTCGATCCACGCCGCGGCAAGGTGCAGCGTGCTTACGCGCGCTGAGCGGTCCTTCGCGATGGTGTTCGCGCGCTCGATGAAGGCGCGCGCCGATCCGCCCCACCCGTGATCTTTAGGTCCGCTGCTCGCCGTGCCGCTGTGAATGATTTGCTGCATAGAATCTCCGCCATGCAGCCCTTGGCATGACCGAGCTCAAATCCGCCAGTTTCTGACAAGCCGTCACACCGCAGGAGAGCGCATCGGGAGCCCACCTTTGGGCCTGAGCGTGACCGCGGCGTCGAGCGAGACTTCGTGCCCAGGGACGCGCTCAAGCGCGAACTTTGGCACGATCATCGCGAGCAACAGCTGCATCTCCATCATGGCAAACGCGTTGCCAATGCAGATCCTCGGGCCGCCACCAAACGGGAGGTAGGCGTGCTTGGGTCGCTCGCTCGCTGAACCCTTGGCAAAGCGCGAGGGATCAAATCGCAATGGGTCAGCAAAATACTTGGGATTTCGATGCAGCACGTACGGCGCGATCCCGAGGAGTGTGCCCTTGGGGATGTGATAGCCGTGGATGGTGTCGTCGCTGAGGGCCTCGCGCTCAAAGCACCACGCGGGCGGATACAACCGCAGCACCTCTTCGATGACCTGCGTGGTGTACGTAAGCTTCGGGAGGTCGCTCATGGTGGGCGCGCGGTCGCCGAGGACCGTGTGGATCTCTTCGCACATTTGCGTGCGAATATCCTTGTGTTCTGCCAACAGCCAGAGCGCAAAGCTCAGCGCGTTCGCGGTGGTCTCGTGACCCGCGAGCACGAGCGTGAGCAGCTCATCGATGAGCTGCGCGTCGGACATGGTCGCGCCGGTGTCTGCGTCGACCGCCTCGAGGAGCATCTGCAAGAGGTCTTTGCCCGGAGCATCCCCGCGCGCGATGGCCTCGCGTCGCTCGGTCACGATGCGCTGAACCATCACGGTGAGCGTGTTCTTTGCTTCTGCAAATTTGCGGTTCTTCGCGGTCGGAACCCACAGCGGCAGCCTCACCACGCTCTCGACGTAGTCGTTGGCCCAGTGCAGCGCCACGTCGAGGGCCTCGCCCACGGTCTTGGCCTCGTTGTCGAGGTCGACGGACAAGAGCGTGAGACCCACGATGCGAAAGGTCAGCCGCATCATTTCGCTGTGCAAATCAAAGGTCTTGCCCCGCATTTCGCGCTCCCAGCGCGTGAGCAGGTCTTGCCCGCAGCGCACCATGGTGTCTCCCAGCGCGGTGAGCCTCTCGCGGTGAAAAGCGGGCTGCGCGAGCTTGCGCTGTTGCCTCCAGAAGTCTCCCTCGCTGGTGAGCAGTCCCTGCCCCAAGAGCACCTTCAATCCCTGATAATTGCGGGATTTATGATAGTTTTTTGCGTTCTCGACGAGCACGTAGTGTGCGGCGTCCGCGTCTGCGATGGTGACGTAGCGCAGGTGCATAAACCTAAACTGCACCATGGGTCCGTGGGTCTTAAAGCCCTCGTACATGAGCACCAAGGGGTCGCGCCATGCGTCGAGCATGCTGCCCACGATGGGCTTGCCGCGAGGCCCGGGGGGAGGAGTTTTGTGGGCCATCGTGGTGCTGTCCGTTGAGGTCTGTTGCATCGTCGCTCCTACGCGTCGCGAGTGGATTTGGGAGTAGAGACCAAAACATGAGGCAGAGTTCACGTTTTGGCAAGAACATGAACTCGGCCTCGGATTTATTAATTCCGCCATTTCGCCAACAACCGCGATACTGTGTGCAAATTGCGCGAGAACGTGCGAAGGGCGGACCGCTGTGGCAAAAGCGAAACAAGAAAAAACTACGGGCGCACCTGAAGAGCCTACGCGGAGGGTCCCTTCGCAGGCACGCAGCCGAGCGCGGGTCGCGCGGATGCTCGAAGCGGCGACAGCGGTGTTCGCCGAGCAAGGGTACGACAGCGCCACCGTCGAGGTGATCGCGGCTCGGGCCGAGACCTCGGTGGGCAGCGTGTACCAATTTTTTCCGAACAAGAAGGCGCTCTTCGAAGCTGTGTGGGCACAGTACCTCGACGAGACTCGCGCGCTCTTTGAGACGGTCTTGGCCCAGAGCATCGCGCGCGGCATCGCCGACTGGCGCACGCTCTTGGACGAGTCCATCGACGCGTTCTGGGACCTCGACCGCACGAGCAAAGCCTTTCGCGCGGTGTGGCTCAATGGACAACACTCGGTCGAGTTCTTGGCCGACGGATACGCGCTCAATCAGCAAATTGCCACGCGGTTGAGCCCCCTCTTGCGCCTCTTGGTCCCCTCGCTCAAGGTCTCTCAGCGCAAGATCGTGGCGAGTGTTCTCGTCGAGTCGATGTCCTCGATGCTGTTCTTCGCGGTCCGCTGTGAGGCCAAAATCGCACGCAAGATCGTGGGCGAGTGCAAGCTGATGCTGCGACGCTATCTTGAGGTCTACGTCGTTGATCCTGGGGATTTCGCAGCCGATCGTGCGTGAGCTTACTCAGTCAAGATCTTTGCGTCGACGGTGCGCAGCGCTCGCGTGAGCTCGCTCAGGCTGGTCTTGGGGCGCCCCTCGCAGCGCTCGAGCACCCACTTGCCGCAGGTGTCCACGTCGTCAAAAATCTTGATGGGGTACTTCAACCGAGAGATCAAAATGATCCCCGAGACCATCGCGCGTGAGGCAGACGCGACGAGCCCTTCACCCCGGAGCGTGATCCCGACAGTCAATTGCCGGTGATTGTACGCCGTGAGCAGCGTCCCGATGTTCTTTCGGTCCTCTTCGGTCAGGTCGAGCTTGCTGGTCTTAGAGGCATCAATCAGCTGAAAACAAGCTACCGGATCGCTCTGCAGCGCGACCCGTCGTTGCGCCTCGCGAAAGCCCCGCAGCTGTGCGCTGTTGACCCCACCTGCACGCCACCGCGCGACGAGAAAATTGCGCCACACGCCAAACGCAGTGCGATCGTCGACGAAGACCATGTCGAGGGGATCGTTCATTCGTGGCGATGATTACGCAGAGCCCTGGTCTTGTGACAAGCAAGTCCCCTACGGATGCTCTCTTCATGACCGAATCAACGGACGAAGCGACGAGCCTCGTGTCGGTGTCTACGCCGACCCCGCTCGACACAATGCGCAGCAATGGCTGCAAATTCTCTTACCAAGTACCCGATGGTTGGCAGCAAGGTCGCGGCGCTTTCGGGGGCCTCGTGCTCGCGGTGCTCACGCGCGCCATGCGCATGTGCGAAGACGACCCCGCGCGATCGCTCCGCTCGCTCACCGCCGCGCTCGGCGGCCCCGCGCTGGTGGGTCCTGCAGAAATCCAGGTTGAACTCTTGCGTCGTGGCAACGGGCTCAGCACGCTTGCCGCGCGCCTAGTGCAAGACGGCGACGTGCGCGCACACGCCGTAGGGCTCTTTGCAAAGAGCCGCACACTCGACGACGCGCAGTGGGAGCCTGCGCGTGTGCCTCCCGCGCCGGCGTGGGAGAGCTGCGACGTGGTGGACGTGAGACCTCCCCTGGGGCCTGTGTTTGCGTCTCATTTTGAGTTTCGTCCCACGGTAGGGATCCCCTTCTCGGGGCAAGCGTCCGTGTGCGAAGGTTGGGTGCGCGCGCGAAGTCCTGGGCTCGCCCGAGACGAAGCGCTGCTCGTCGCGCTCGCGGACGTGTGGTGGCCCGCCGCGTTGGTGCGCGCGTCTGCGCCACGGCCCATGGCGACCATCGCGTTTACGCTGCAAATTCTCGGAGACTGGGAGGGCCTTGACCCAGACGCTCCGCTCTTTCACTCAGGCCAGAGTGACATCGGCCGCGACGGTTACTTCGCAGAGACACGCGAGCTTCGTGGCGTCGATGGACGCTTGATGGCACGCAACACGCAGACCATGGCGATCATCGCGTGACCGTCACGCGAAGGTGTATGCACCCAACCGTGCGATGCTAGCGCGCTAGGTTCGCTGTTCTTTGCTGGAGATTGCCTGATGAATCACTCGTCTCACTTCTTGCGCGTCGCGCGCACTTTGGCCTTCGTTTCGGGGGCCTCGCTCATGGGCTGCGGGGTGACCGTGGCACCGGGAGACAGCGGCGCAGATGGCACAGGGGCTGACACGAGCGTCATGGCAGACAGCAGCCTCATGTGTCCCGTGGCGATCCCGACGATGGGCAGCATGTGCCCCGCGATCGGCCAAGCGTGCACCTACGAGATGCCCAGCTCTGGCGTTCAGACGTACTGTGTGTGCCGCACGTCGGGTGCCGATACAAACCCCGCGTGGTCTTGCTCGACCGCGGTCGAAGGCCCCTTGCCCCCGCCCGAGCTAGCGGCGTGGTCCTGATCCTTTTTTCCTTGGAGAATCCCTCATGAACGACACTTCCCACTTTCTTCGCGTTGTCCGCACTTTGGCCTTTGTGTCGGGGGCCTCGCTCGTCGCGTGTTCGCCTCCAGTGCCCACGACCGATGGTGGCGCCGATGGGTCCAGCAGCGACGTGACCACAAGCTCGGATGTGGTCGCCGAGGACAGGCCCACGGCCTTCTTCGATGGTCCAGTCCTGCCTGACGTCTCAAGCGACACGGTCTCGCCTGACGCATCGACCCAGGACGCCGGAGCCGATGCCACAGCAAGCGACGCTTCGACAGCCGACGCTGTAGCCGACGCTGCAGCCGACGTATCTCCCAGCGATGGCGCGAGAGCAGACGCGACGCCGGTATGTCCCATGACTACGCCCGTCAACGAATCGCTGTGTGAGACCGTCGGGCAGAGCTGCGACTACTCGGACCCAGGGATGGGAGTCTTCACGTTTTGCTCATGCGACATGGTCGCAGGCGCGAGCCCTCGGTGGTCGTGCTCGATGGCTGTGCCAGGCCCCTTGTTTCCTCCCGAGGTCTCGGCCTAGCGCGCAGCGGACGAAGGGGCAGAGAGGGGGGGGGGGCTGCGCTGCACGGTCGCGCACGGTGTGCTAGGACTCCCGGCGCTCGTCCGAGGTCTGCGATGTAGACCCTCTTTCGAGCACAAAGGAGTGAAGACGCAATGAGTGACTTGATGCGACTGGCGCTGCAGTTTTTGGTCAGCGGGCTGAGTGTTTTGCTTGTGGCGGCGCTGCTCCCAGGGATCCGTGTGCGTAAGTACAGCGACGCGGTGTGGTTCTCGATCGTAGTGGCAGCGCTCAACGTGCTTGCGTACAAAGTCCTGGGGATCATCACGATCCCGATGGCTGTGTTGTCGCTTGGGATCTTCGCGTTCTTTCTCAACGGCGCGCTGTTTTTGGTCGCGAAGAAGATCGTGAAGGGCATCGAGATCGATGGCTGCCTGATCGCGTCGATCGCCGCGCTCTTGGTGAGCTTGGTCAACGCTGCGCTGCAGGCGTTCTTGTTCTAAGCGCCACTGGTCGACGCGCCCGAACCGCTCACCGGGGAGATTGAGCCGTTGCGCACAGAGTCAGGCCAACCACGCGAGGGCCGTGTGCTACACGATCGCTCGTGAAGACTCCGCGAAAGATTGTGCTGCTCGGCGCCACCAAGGGGATGGGCCGTGCCCTAAGTCGCGTGCTGAGCGCGCGTGGCGACCTGCTGTTTTTGCTCGGTCGAGACGAAGAAGACCTTGCAAAAACACAGGCAGACTGCGCCGTCACCGGGAGCGAGCCTGTCGGCTTTGCCTTGTGTGATCTCGAAGACCCCACCGGATTTGACGCCGCACTTGGAGCCGCAGACCTAGCGCTCGGCGGGTTTGACACGGTGATTGTCACTGCCGGGATGTTCGCGACGCAAGACGCGCTCGAGCGTGACCCCGTGCTCGCCGCGAGGGTGCTCACCGTGAACTTTACGAACACCGTGGTGTTCTGCGAATTTGCACGCAAAATGCTCCTCGCGCGCGGCGGCGGGGCGCTCTGTGTGTTCTCGTCGGTGGCGGGTGAGCGCGGGAGAAAGCCCATCGTGATTTATGGCGCGAGCAAGGCCGGGTTGTCGCAGTACCTTGAGGGGCTCGATCACAAGTTTCGCGCCTCAGGGTTGCGTGTGTTGACGGTCAAGCCAGGCTTTGTGCACACGGGCATGACCGAGGGGCTCAAAGCGCCGCCGTTTGCGGGCGAGCCCGAAGACGTCGCGCGCACGGTGGTCCACGCGATCGATGCGGGCAAGGCCGTGGTGTACGCGCCCATGCCCTGGGCGCCCATCATGGCGGTGATCCGCGCGTTGCCTCGGTTTGTAATGCGCAAGGTAGGTTTTTGAGTGACAGACTCGAAGGAGCGATCAGCGATGAATCACAGCGAGAGTGTCTTGAGTGGTTGGGGGCGCATTGGTGTCTTGGGGCACGAGCGCCGGAGCGAGAACCTGCGCGAAGCGAGCCGTGACGCGGTGCTCTCGCGAGGTCTCGGTCGCTCGTACGGCGACAGCGCGTTGCCGCCCCCGAGCGCGCGCGAAGTGCTGGGGACTGCGCTCGCGGATCGCTTGCTTGGGTTTGACGAAGGCACTGGGATTTTGCACGCCGAAGCGGGTGTGAGCATCGAGCAGCTTAACCGCCGCATGTTGCCGATGGGGTACTTTGTTCCGGTGACGCCGGGGACGCAGTTTGTGACCATGGGCGGCGCGGTCGCGGCGGATGTGCATGGCAAGAATCACCACGTCGCGGGGTGCTTTGGTGAGCACGTGACGCGCATGACCATGCGGGTCGCGAGCGGTGAAATCGTCAGCGTTTCGCCTAACGAAAACGCGGATCTCTTCTGGGCTACCGTCGGCGGCATGGGCCTCACGGGGCACATTTTGGACGTAGAGTTCGCGATGAAGCGCGTGCCCTCGCCGTGGATTTATCAAGAGAGCTGGCGCGTGCCAGACATCGACGCGTACATCGACGCGCTCGCCGAGGGCGCCAAGAAGTTTGACTACACCGTGGGGTGGATCGACTGTCTTTCGCGCGGCAAAAACATGGGCCGCGGGATCTTGATGGCTGGCGACTGGGCCAAGCCCGAGCAGGCGCCATCACGGTACCCGTCACCGTTGCCCAAGCTCTCGATGCCGTTTGAGCTCCCGAGCTTTGCCCTCAATCCGCTGAGCATCAAAGCGTTTAACTTTGGTTTTTACTGGAAGCACCTCGCGCAACATCAGCAAGGCTTGGTCCACTGGCAGACCTTCTTCTACCCACTCGACATGATCCGCGGGTGGAACAAAATGTACGGTCCGCGTGGATTTACCCAGTACCAATGCGTCTTGCCCGCCGGCGATCAGCGTCGCTCCGCGCGTCGCGTGCTCGATGTGCTCAGCCGCGAGGGTGGCGCTTCGTTCTTGTGTGTGATCAAGGACTGCGGCGAGCAGGGCCAAGGGATCTTGTCGTTTCCGATGAAGGGGATCAGCATCGCGCTGGACATCCCCGTCAACGACCGTACGCAGAAGCTCATCGACACGCTCAATGAGGTCGTACTTGAAGAAAACGGCCGCATTTATCTCGCGAAAGACCAGTTTACGCGCCCCGAGCACTTCGCCGCGATGGAGCCAAGACTCGAGAAGTTTAGGCAAGTGCGAGACCGCTGGGACCCCACGCACAAGATCCGCAGCGCGCAGAGCGTGAGGCTCTTGGGCGATCGCCCCTAACGCGCGCCGTACATGGTCCGCCAGGCGCGATCAAAGCGGTAATTTCCCATCGCATCGCGCGGAGAGACCCCGCCCGCTTGCGTCGATCCGTGCCCGTCCGTGGTCATGAGTGACGAGATCAGCCGGTGCGAATTGGCGTACGGTGCCGCGGTGGTCTCGACGTTCGTGGGGGGGCCAGCGAGGCCCAGCGTCGCGATCGACGCGAGGTGTCCCATGTGCTGGCTGTCGGCCGTGTGCGAGAAGCTCCAGAGCCGCGCCACGGGGGTCATCCCTGCGCGCATGAGCCACGCCTGGTTGGTGTCCAGCGGGCCCGAGAGCATCACCGCGCGCTCGACCCCACGCACCTGCGAGATCACTCCCGACGAGCTCGCGCCGTGAGAGATCCCAGAGATCACAATCGAGCCCCAGCGAGGGCGGCCCGCGTCGAGAAAATAGCCCCAATCGCCCTGCGGATTGCGTCGCACCAAGAGCTGCAGCGCGCGCACCACGCGCTCTTCGATCGAGTCCGCGCGGGCGATGGTGATCGCGGGGTGACGGTCGGTGCCATCAAAGGCCTCGAGGCGACACCCTGCGATGTCATTGCCACACACGCCCACCCCATAATCGCTGATGTAACACGGCGCAATCACGTGAAACCCGTAGCTCGCGAGCACGCGCCCGTGCTCGTTGGAGCCACAGGTGCTAGGTCGCCCAGCGCCGTGCAGGTACACGACGAGTCGCCCCAGCGGCGCGACGCGTGTGTCTAAGTGCACGAGCTGCGTGCCGTCCGCGACGCGCGCCATCGGGTCTGCCTCGCTCGGGCGAAAGCTCAGCGAAAACAGCTGCGGCATGCGCCGATCGACCATGGGCCCTGACGGCCCAGCGTCGGTCTGCGTGTCGCTGGTCGCGTCGCGCGCGGCGTCTTGCATGGGTGCTGTGGCATCTGGCGGTGCGACGGCGTCCATCGCGGGCTCAAGCGCATCGTCGGTGATTGCGTCGAGTGCCTCTGCGTCGGCCGTAGTGGCCGCGTCCGGGGGCGGTGTGCCATCGGGAGAAGCCAAGGCGCTGTCTGGTACAACAGAGCCGTCTAGGGGCTCTGTAGGCGCTCCGCAGTGGGTCAGCGCGAGGGCAAGGGAGAGCGACAGCGCGGTCTGCACGCGAGGGGACGACATGCCGCGATGATAGCGAGGAACCGCGCGGAGGCGCGTGGGTGAATTTCGACGGCAAAAATAGCGAGATCGAGGGCAAGTGTGAGAAACGGGCAAAACGATCAATGAGCAGCGCGTGGCGAGAGTCGGTTGGGCTGTGTGTGTGTGCAGCCTTTTGTATTCGTGGGGCGGACAGCGCGGCGCAGAGCCGTGGAGATACTTCGCTTGACCTCGCTCCGAGCGCGAGCAGCGGCAATCCGGCGACGTCGCCGGGTGGGCACAGTGATGCCGATCCCGCGAATGAGCACGGCGTGGAGTGGAGCGCGCGTGTGGGTCACGGGCTCACGGTGCGCTCGCGAGACGACCGGTTTGCGCTGACCCTTCGAGCGCGGATGCAGGTGAGATTCACTGGTGAAATCCCAGTCACTCCGGCGATGGGCGCAGACCCGTTTCGGGGTGAGTTTAACCTTCGACGCGCGCGTATCTTGATGCAGGGCCACGCGCTGACGCCGAGGTTTCAGTACTACATTCAGCTCGGGGTCTCGCCGCAGGACATGGAGGCAGACTTGCTGATCCCGCTGCGTGACGCGAGTCTGAACTACGCGTTTCACGACGCGATCGCGCTGCGGGTTGGGCAGATGAAGGTCCCGTTTAACCGCCAGCGTGTGATCTCTTCGAGCGCGCAGCAGTTTGTCGATCGCTCACTCGCCAACGTCGAGCTCAACCTTGATCGTGACATCGGTCTGCAATTTCACTCGATCAAACTCTTAGGCGGGCGGTTGGGATATCAGGTCGGGGTCTTCGGCGGCTCGGGCCGCAACCGGCCTGCGCTGGACTCACGGTTTCTCTACGTTGCGCGTGTGCAAGTGCAGCCCTTTGGGCGCTTCGAAGACATGGACCATGAGTGTGATTTTGCCCGCGGTGCGCCACGGTTGTCCGTGGCCGTGGGTGCCGCGTTCAATCACCAGAGCCCTCGCTCGGGCAGCACCATCGGGAGCACCTATCGCCTCGGTCGCTATGACTATTTGCATGGCGAAGTGGACATGCTCTTCAAGTGGCGAGGCTTCACGATGCAGGCCGAGGGACTCATCCGTGTGGCAGATCGCCCGGGGACGCTCGGCATGGCCGCCACCGGGATGAGCACGATCGAGTATGCGCGCTCGGCGTGGGGCTACATGGTGCAGGCCGCGTACATGCTGCCCTCGCAGGTCGAGTTTGGCGCGCGCTGGGGGCAGGTCACGCCGATCGCGCTCGCGAGCGCGGTGCCCATGGTGCAGACGCAGGACCCCTCGTTTGTGCGCAGTCACGAGCTCGGCGGCGTCGTGAGCTACTACGCTGCGCAGCACGGGCTCAAGGTGCAGACCGATCTGTTTTATCTCTTCGGCGAGGCCCTCGACGCGGGGCGATTTCAGCTCCGGGTGCAAGCGCAGCTGTACTTTTGAGCGCGAGCGATTAGCGCGGGGTGAGCGCGTATTCTAGCTGAAAATTCGCGCTGTTTCCGTCGCCGCCGTCGCGCACATAGAGGTAGTAGCTGCCTGGCTCAAGCGCTTCGTCGAGGCGCTCGGTGGCCGTGAGCCCCGAGGCCGCGCGCACGAGGTTGGCGCGGTGATCTCTGAGCTCAAGGTCAAGGTCTGAGTGGTCGCCGCGGCCACCGGATCCGCGGATAGCGAGTGTGGCTTGCAGCCGTGCGCGCTGCGTGACGACCACGCGGTAGGTCTGCACGGCGTCGTAGCCGTTGACCGGGTGTGCGCGGCCGCCTGAGGGCGCGGGGTTGGTGCGGCCGTCACACTTTGCGCGAGCGATTTCGCCGGGTAAAAGTGTGCGCGGCCAGGGCTCGGGGGCTCCGTCGGGGGGGAGCTGCAGGCCGTGTGAGACCGGGTGCTCGAACAAGCGCTGCATGGTGGGAGCGCTGACTAAGCCCTGGCGCACGATGTGGCGCGAGAGGGTGATGATAGACGGCAGCGTGTCGCTCTCGCGCAGCGGGAGCATCGCGCGAAAGACCGCCGCGGGGCCGAGGGCGACGCCGTCGTTGTCGCGATCGGGCAAGGGCGTGCTGCGGTCTGCGAGCGTTCCGTCGGACAAATCCCAGAGGATTTCTTCGACGGTGCGCTGCGAGCCTAGGCCACGGAGGGCGTCGGGCGCGAGCTGCTCGGTCTCGTCGTCTTGGCGAAGTGAGCCGTGCGGGGCGATGCCGACGGCGTCGCGGTAGCGTGAGTCCCCGAGCACTGCGCAGGCAAACCACGTCGCGCGGCCCTCTTCAAACGCGACCCCGGGATCGGTGAGCACGGTGGCTGGGTGGTGCCCACCGATGGACGAATCCGAGCTCAGTTGGTCGAAGACAAAGTGCCCAAACTCGTGGAGCACAATGAAAATATCGTGCTCGTCCGCGTCGGTGGTGTTCAGCCTCTGGGCTTCTCCGCCCATGAGCTCAAGCGCATAGCGACGTGACCCACGGGGGCGCTCTCCGCGGTAGTAGCTCCAGTCGGCCCCGCTCGCGTGGGTCCAGATCACAAAGAACGGTGGGAGCTCTCGTTGCGACCACTGGTGCACCGTGAGCATCCCTGTGACGAGGGTGTCGAGCACGTGAAACGCGCCGCCGAGAGAGCCCGGCTCTGCGAGAGTTACCAGCAAATCTGCACGCTGATTGCTCTCGATCGCTTGCTCGATTGCGTAGGGCTGCTGCCCTTGGCCATCGGTCGTCACGTCGATGTGCATCGTGGGCTCGCACTGTCGTTGCGCGTCGCAGTGTCGACCGTGCTTTACGCTGGCCCACGCGCGGATGCGCGCCGCTGGGACGCGGACGCTGAGGTCATACTGGCCCGCGCGGTCGGTCTCGCCGCGGGCGATCACTTCGCCCTGTGCGTTGAGCGCTTCGACGGTGACAAAGCGCGCGACGCTCACCGAGGGCGTGGCGGAGTACCCTTGGGGAGTGAGCGTACGGTACTCGTAGCGCACCGAGCCGGTCACATGCAGCGACGTCGCCGGGTCACTCTGTCCATCGTGGACCGAGGCGACGCGCACGGGGCGGGGCGTGCACGAGACTGCGAGGGTAGAGACTCCCATCGCAAGAATCCCTGCAAGATTGCAGGCTCTACGCGATCGCCCCCACGCGGTCATCGCTCGGCGACGAAGGCGACTTCGGGCGCAGAGGCGCCCGCGCGGTGGGCCTCGAGCGTCCCCACGAGCTCGTACCACTCGCCCTGATCGAGCTCGAGCCAGATACGGTTCTCTACGCGGTGGATCTTCTTGATGGGCACATCGAAGTTACCCAGCTCGCGGAGGGTCTCGTCGTAGAGGCCCCAGACGCGGACGCGTGGGCTGCCACTGGAAGCAAGCACGATGACCTTGCCGCTGTGCGTCGAGGTCACTTGTTGCACGGGGATATCCGCGCGCGACATGACACCTGGGCGACGTCCCTCGACACCACAGAGCATGACCGAGCGCGCAGAGCCTGCGATGGCCAATCCGCCTGCAGCAAAGCAGACAGAAGTGAGCTGTTCGTCCACGGTGGCGATGGGGATCGCGCGGCCGTGGCGGAGGTCCACCATCCAGAGCTTTTGGTCGTGCGTGGTGGTGCAGAGCGAGTGGGCGCGGTCGTAGCGCAGGGCCATCACCGAGCCTGGGTCTTTGACCTTGAGCTCGCTCTCGATGAAGCGGCCGCCGTCATAGATCGAGAATCGCTTGGCGCCTTTGCCGCGTTTCCAGCCGAGGACGGTGTCTTCGTCTTCGACGAACCATTCGTTGGAGTACTCGAACAAGCGCGCGGCATCACGGGGCGCTTCGAAGTCTTCGGTGCCGAGCTCTCGCGGGCGAGAGTCACAGAACTGAAGTCCTGCGACGCCGTCCTCGGGGTCGACCGCATGAGAGCCCGCGCGGATGGTGGGGCCCTTCTTCTGCGCAGCGGTATCTCCGAGGGTCTGAAAGCCCTCGGGGCGTGCCGTAAACGCTTCGATGAGCTCTGCGAGGCCAGCGATCTCGCGGGTCTCGTAGCTCTGCACAAAGATCCGGCCGTTGCGCGCCCAGATGGCTTCGGCGTTGCATTTCACGCGACCGAGCTGGTGCAAGCTCCCGTCGTGCCATCCCAACAAGAGCAGGTGATGGCCGTCCGAGTCATGCGTGAGCGTGGCGATGAGGTTGCCGTTGTCGGTGGCAGCGAGGAGATAGCTGCCGACTTGCACGCGGCGCTCGAGCTCGGTGCCGGTCTCAGTCCGCCGAAGGATCCGCAGGTGCGTGCCTTCGGCGATGAGAATCCGCTCGTCGGGTCCGTAGGCGACGCCGTAGAGCGAGTCACCGAGGGGGCAAAGCTGCTTGGCGGTCTTCTCGCCGAAGCTCACTTCCCAGAGAGAGTCCTGACCAAATGCGAGCAAAATCGCTGTCTGTTCACTCTTCAGTGAGTACAGAGGCTCTTCGTGCGGCAGCTGAAAGTCTTCGACTTCGACGATGCTGTCGTCTTGCGTAAACAAAAAGCGAGGGGACTGTTTGCGGGGACGAACGACGGCAAACGCGCGTCCATCGGTTGTGGCTCCTAGAATCGCTGGGCGATCGAAGCGTGTTTTTTGTGCTGCTGTGGGCTTCGCAAGCTCTGCTCCCGCATCACGGGCAGGCACGAGTTGCAGTTCACGAATTTGCGGACGGCGATCGGCTGCCGTGCGGCGTGTGGAGGTCGACGTGGTCATCGTCATCGTCGCTCGACTCCCAACGAGGAGGTCGTCTCAGTGTGTAGAAAAGCGTTTCCGCCAAAGGGGTCGGCGAGGCTAGCGCATCCTTGGGGTAGGTTGCACTACTGTTGTCCACCCGATCGTCGCAGCTTCGTCGATTGACTCAACGCCACGAAGGGAACGCCCAAAGGCGGGTTGTGCCACGGCTGCGTGGATCACGCGAGGCTTGAGTGTAAAGAACCCACGGACAACGTGCCAGAACGTGTTTGAAGGTTCTGCACAATGGTCTGCCAATTCGCAGCCTATCGTGACCCCTGAGGCTCCGCGGAGCGCCCTTCAAAAAACAGACACAGGCCCTCGGGAGAGGCTCTCTACAGGAGGCGATGATGTCAGTCGATATGCTACCTGTGGGCGCTTACTCACTGAGGAGGGCGGCGAAGTCCTTGGCGTTGGCGACGGCAAAGTCTTCGCGGCAGTTGTTAAAGACCACGTGAAGAGTCTCTGCTTGATCTGCCAGTGTTTTTGCAGCACCCACGAGAGGTCTGAGCTCGTCTTCTGCGTAGAGATAGTCAAAGCGTTCGAGCACGGAGGCTCTGCGAGCCCAGGTCTCTCGGCGGCGGCCGTGCAAGCGCAAGATCGCCTTGGCCGGGGTCGTGACGCGAGGGATCAGCGCCGTGCTGTTGCTAAACCCTTGCGGTGCGTCCACGCAGACCCAGGTGCAATCGAGGGCGCGGAGCCACGAGAGGACACGCTCTAAACGCGAGGGATCGGTCCATGAGTGGTGTCTAAACTCGACGCTGACGGGCATGTCCGAGAGGAGCGCGCGTGTTTGCTCGATCCAGCGCGCGGTGTCTCTCGTTGCGTGCATCCACGGGGGAAATTGCAGCAGAATACTCCCTAACTTGCGTGCGCTGTGCAGCGGTCTGATCCCGTCGCAGAAGGCCTTGGCGCACGCGCGGACAAACTCGGGGGACTGCGCGCTGGGTGCAAGAAGTGTGTGCTCTTGGGTGGGGTCAAGGATACCGCGGAGGTCTGCGGAAAGGCGCGCGGATTCGACCGGGTGATGGGTGAGCGCGGCGAAGGCCTTGACGTCGAAGACGAAGTCCGACGGCGTGCGCTCGACCCAGCGTTGGGCGTGAGAAGCGCTGGGAATGGCGTAGTACGTCGCGTCGATTTCGACCGCCGAAAAGTGCGCGCTGTAGTGCCGCAGACGGTCTTGTGCTGTGCGCACTTCGCGTGGATAAAACCTGCCACACGCGATGAGTGAGGGGTCGGTCCAGCCCGCGGTTGCGCAGCGAATGTTGGACACCTGAGCGGGGCGTGGCGCGCGGTCGGCGAGCGCCCAAGCGGCGTCGAGTGCGTCGTAGTCAATGGGCGATCCGAGAGTGATTTCGCTGGGGACTAGCTCTTCGAGAAGGGCTCCAGGTGTGTGGCTCTCAGGCGCTCGGGCGGGGCGCAACGTGAGCTGTTGCGCGGGGCGTGTGGGTGGGCGAGCCCGAGAAATCACAGTGAAGACACTGTGCAAGAGTTCAACGGGTTTGCGCTAGAGGGCAAACGCGGGCAGGGTGCGAGTGACATAACGCGTTGACAGCAGGGCCGCAGTGTTGCGAGCGTTCGGGGTCCTAGGCCGCAGCGGTGGTGTTGGGACATTCGGGACAACAAAAGAGGGACTATGAGCAGCAAAACGCCACAGGTTGATCAGCTTCGCACGGTGCTGCAGAGCAAGGGTGGACATCACGTGTTGGGTGCGGCCAAGAGCGCGGTGAGCTCGCTCAAATCGGGGGTTCCGCAAGCGAGCACCGGCGATGACGAGGAGCAGGCACGCAGGCACGCGCTGGCGACGTTTGACGCTGCGTTCTTGATGCTCTCGTCCGACGGCGTGTTGACCGATCTAGAGGTCGACGAGCTTGCAGATTTGCTGACAGAGCTCACCGAGGGAAACTCGACGGACGAAGACCTCGGCTACCTCATTGAGACCTTCGCCGAGGCGCTGCGCCAAGAGGGCCTCGATCGCAGGCTGTCGTACTTGGCCGAAGCGCTCGACACGCAAGACGCGCGACGCGTGGCCTTTGTCGCCGCGTGCGGGATCGCGTATCTCGACGGCAACCTCGCGATCGAAGAAGAAGAGCTCTTTGGTCGCCTCGCCGAAGTCCTCGGAATTTTGCCCGCAGAAGCCAACACGCTGCTCGAAGAAATCGAGACCGCGCTCGGCGTCGCGTGACTTCGCGGGGCTAACGAACGCGGACGCGTTGCGCTTTGAGCGCCACGGCTTCGTCCGGAGTGTTCGCGAAGTCGTCCCCTGCGCCGCAGTGATCTTCTCCCTCGATCGCGACCACTTCGCGTTTTGCGAGGCGCGCGCCCTCTAAGATCATTGTGCGAAATTTGCGAGGCGAGATCCCGCGGTGGTTGCTCGTCGCGAGCAGGGTCGCGTTGGGAGCGCACACTGCAAAACACTTGGCCGCGAGCTCGGGCCAGTCCTGCGCGCTTGAAAACCTCGGGCCGTCTTTGGCGTGCGAATAGCTTGGCGGATCACACAAGACGAGGTCGTACTGGTCTCCGCGTGCGTGCGCTCCGTCGAGCCAGCCAAAGACCTCAGCGCATACGCGCAGGTGGGGTGTGTCCGCGAGGCCGTTGGCGGCCAAGTGATCGACGAGCCACGCGAGCGAGCCGCGCGAGGCATCGACGCTGACCGAGCGCGAGGCCCCACCGGCGGCTGCCGCGACGGTAAACGCGCCGGTGTACGCAAAGAGATTGAGCAGTGATTTGCCAGCGCTGTTGGCACGGAGCCACGCGCGATTGCGGCGCTGATCGAGAAAGATCCCGGTCGAGAGCCCGTCGCCTAGGCGCACAACGTAGCGCACGCCGTTCTCAACGATGGTCATGGGCTCTGGATGCGCTTCGCCCCAGACGGGTGCGCTTGGTGCGACCTCGTCACGCCGCGTGTCGACCAGCGTGTTGGACTGCTTGCGGCGGTGTTTGACGTAGACCCCACGGACTCGATAGGCGCTGGCGACGGCTTGGTAGAGCGCGCTGAGCGTGTCCGGGGCGAGCGGCTCGAACACGTGAACTACTGCAAAATCACCGTACAAATCGACGCTGACGTCTGCGATCGCGTCCGCGAGGCCATGCGCAAGTCGGTAGGCGTCTGTGTCTGGCGCTTGTGCGAGCACATCGCGACGCCAGAGCCCTTCGCGAAGGCACTGAGCCCACGCCTCAGGGGTCTGCGGCGGCGGCGAGACTTGGCGCGAGAGCGACCACGGCGTGGGCGCGGTGAGCGTGAGGGGTGGGCCTGAGGGGCGTGTGAGCGTGAGCTTTTGCAGGTGCAACGGCGCAATGAGCGCGGGCGAGAGCGACTCGGCGAGGGCCGCGAGCTTGTCGCGTTCGAGCGTGAGGGCCACGAGCGAGAGGCTCTTGTGGGATGCCATCACGCGCGCATTGCGCAGGGCTTGGGAGGCTGTCGTGCGGCGGAGTTGGCTGTCGATCAGCGCGAAGACCGTGCGAGGTGCGGTGCGCTGGTCGAGCTGGGGGCTGAGCCACGCGTTGGCCTCGCGGCGCAGCGAAAACACACAGATCCCTGAGCTGTCTCGCTCGGCTCGGTGCACGATCCCGACGTAGCCTGGGTGAAGCGCGCGGACGCGGCGAGCGAGGTCGTCTTCGCGCTCGGGGGCGTCGACGGCGAGCCCTGCGGGCTTGTCGATCACCAAGAGGTCAGGGTCGCGGTAGAGTATGCGGTGCGCGAGCGGCGCGCGCGACGTGTCGCGGGTGGGCTCGGTCATGGTGGAGCTGTGCACAGGCAGCGACGTTATCACTCAAGAACAGGGTTTCGTGCAGATGGGATTGAGCGTGCAAAAACGCTGGCAGTATTTGGTCGGACGCTTTGTTCGGCGCAAGAGCGAGCTGTGGTTCGAGTCGTCCGAGCACGCGCGCGTCGCGATCGCGGGGGGCATCGTCGGGTACGCGCACATTCTTAACCTCCTCGGTGCCGAGGGGTGGGAGCTTGTGCATTGCGATGACTCTGCGCCGCGCACGATCGGAGTGCTCGACAACGAGGTGGCGCAGGCCTGGGGTGACATGATTTTTAAGCGCGAGATGCCCACGCCGGACGCGCTTGTCCCGTGATCACCGCGGACGATCGCGCGCGCGTCGAGGTCTTTTATGCGCGCACGGACGCGCTCGCGGATGATCCGTGGGCGCTCGACGTGCTCGACGAGGCCGAGCGGGCGAGGCACACGAGATACCTCTTTGATCACTCAAAACGCACGCTCTGTGCGTCTCATGCGCTCGTGCGTGCGGTGCTCGGCCGGGTGGTCTCTGAGGCTCCCGAGCGCTTGGTGTTCGAGCACAACGCGTATGGGCGACCCTCGCTCTCGGCTGCGCATGGGTGCCCGTGGGTGAGCTTTAATCTCTCGCACACCGAGCAGATGGTGTGCCTCGCGGTGGCGTCGCATCGCGAGGTAGGGGTCGATGTCGAGGACGCGCTGAGAGACCGTCGGACGATGGATGTGGCCGACAGGTTCTTCTCGCCGGCCGAGGTGATGGCGTTGAGAGAACTTGAAGAATATCAGCAGAATTTCAGGTTCTTTGCGTACTGGACGCTCAAAGAGAGCTACATCAAAGCGCGAGGCATGGGGCTGGCGATCCCGCTGGATTTGTTCTCGTTTGAGCTGGCAGAGAGCGAAGATGCGCGCGCGCTTGAGGGGCCTCACCCGCGGTGGCTCCGCGACCGGGTAGAGCTTCGGTGTGATCCTTCGCTTCATGACCTCGGGTCGCGCTGGGAGTTCTCGCGTGCGGTGTTGAGCGAGCGCCACGTGGCCGCGCTCGCGCTTGAGCGCACGGAGGTCCCAGCCACGGTGCGCTTTGTCGAAGTGACATCGTTTGCTTCGGTGCGCGCGATGGGTTGAGCAACGCCGGACTTTCTGCCAGCGTGCGGTCTATGGTGTTTGATCGTGCTTCGCTTCGTGGTTGGTCTGTCTCGGCAGTAGTTGCGCTCGCTCTGTGGGCTTCGGCCTGCGGAACTCCTGCGCCCACAGCATGCAATCCCGCGTGCCGCGAGGGCTTCACGTGTGTAGCTGGCGCGTGCGTGAGCGCGTGCAATCCCGGGTGTTCTGCGAGCGAACGGTGCGACTCGACCGGCGGCCGCGCGCGCTGCGTTGCGGCAACCGATGGCGCAGTACAAGACAGCGGTACGGACACTGGCTCGGTCCCGAGCCCTGACGCCGAAGGACCCGACGCGAGCGTGGTGCCCGACGGCAGCGCGATGGACGCCGAGGTCCCCGACGCGACCACGATGGGCGGCGACAGCGCGATGACCTCGGACAGCGCGATGGGCATGGACGGCGCGGCGCGAGACAGCGCGGCGTCGAGCGACGCGGCCGGTGACGCGGCCGTGGCGTGTGGTTCGGCGGGTCAGCGATGTTGCGAGCGATATTGCAGCCCAGGGCTCGTGTGCGAGGTGCTCACGGGCGCCATGACGGGCACCTGTGTAGCGCCCACGCGCTCGATGGGGGAGTGCTCGTCTTCGAGTGATTGCAGCGGCACCACGCCTCGGTGTCGCGTGGGGCTCTCGTGCGGCGACCACCCTTGTCATCTCTGCGGTGCGGCGCCGATGCCAGGGACGGTGGCCTTTGGCGGCACCTGTGCAAACAGCGAAGAGTGCGCGTCTGGCTTTTGTTTCGGCGGATTTTGCTCGACGTTGTGCGCTCCGGGGAGCGCCGGAGATGCCCGCTGTGGCGCAATGCGCGCGGGCTCGATTTGCAGCGGTGTGAGCACCACGGTCACCGTGACCATGCCGCCGCCCAACCGCACCAGCACGCTCACCTACGGGGCCTGCCGCCCGGGGTGCACGCTGGCGAGCGACTGCGTGGGCGCGACAGTGTGCGCACCGACGCTCAACTATCCGCAGGATCGCCTGGATTTTATCTGTCGAACACCGAGCGCAGGGCTGCTCGCAGGCGGCGCGGTGTGCACCACTGGGTCCCAGTGTTCGAGCAGCGTGTGCGTGGGCTTTGGCGGATCAGGGCGCTGCTTTCAGGGCTGCCGAGTCAACACGGACTGCCCCGCGAGCGCGCCTTCGTGTCTGGACATCTCGTGGTTTAGGCCCCTCGGTGGCGCGCAGCCTGGCCGCGCGTGTGGACCTGTCGGAGGCTGAAAACGTACTGTATTTTTGCTTGCGAATCGCGGTTGTACGCTCAGCCCGTCGCGGCGCGAAGGGGCGACTCTGCGCGGTGGGCTTCGATCACACGCCACGCTTGAAGCACCGTGATGAGCTCGCGTGAGCGGCGGTTGCGTTCGTCTTCGGGCAGGCTCATGGCGCGGTCGGGGTGCAGGGCGAGGACGCGCGTGCGGTAGGCGTGTCGTAGCGCCACGCGGTCACACGTAATGGCCACACCAAGCGCCGCGTAGGCGTTGCGAATCTCAGGCGAAACCCTGGACATTGTGTGCGACACATGGGGGCTCCGTGCGCTCCGTGTGCTTTGCGCTTTGCGAGGGTCGTGCGCCAGTGGGCGCTTGCGCGGGCGGCCAAAGAAGGTCTCGCGTGCGGGCAGCGGGACGTGCTCGGCGGCGCCCAATGGGAGCGGTCGTGCCACGCGAAAACGGATCTCGGCGTCGGGGATGGCGTAGAGGGCTTCGAGCCGTACGCGCTGTTGCTCGGCGAGCAGCGCGTCGAGCTGCCCAGGGGCGATCGCTTCGGTCGCGACCAGGGCCTGACCGATGCGGATCCCGCGGGTATGCGCGACAAAGCGGGCTCGCTCGATGGCTGGGCGACCGAGGCCCCAGCGTCGGGCGGCGACGTCGCCGAGTCGCTGTGCGCTCGACTCGCTCTCGATCGCGTGGACGTACCCTCGGCGAAGGTGGATCGCGTGTCGCGCCTTGGGCTCAAGCAGCTCAAGTACGCCGCTGGCGCCGTCGCGATGGAGCTGCGCCAGAATGTCTCCTAGCGTCGTGTCTCTGAGTCGTGATGCAATGAGCATAGGGTGCTCTGTGAGCCGCTAGCATTGCCTCGCAGACCAACGCGAATTTGTGACCAAGCCTGCGCGCTCGCTCGTCGCATGGCCTCGGTTGAGACCGTGCGAAATTGGTATGCTCGGAGCGGGATCGCGTAGCGTCTGAAGGCACGACCACTCCTAAGGTGACCCAAGCAGCTTGATGCTGTTGGGTCTGAGCGAGCGTCTCACGCTCTCTCTCGGGCCCGGTGTGCTCGTTGATCGCTGCGAGGCTATCTCTTGCAGTACTGTGTTTTCTCTAGCCGATTGCAGACCTTCGCCCAATGACACAACGCACCGATCATGACGAGCGAGACGCGTTCGTGCTGTCACTTCCGAGACGAGTGACAGAGCTCCGAGCCACGCTCGGGACCATCGTTGCGGACACGCGTTCGCAGCGGATGCGCGATGAGTTGCGTCGGCGATTGCACGCGCTCTACACCCACACGCGGAGCCACGAGCTGCAGCACTTGTCCGAGGGATTGCGCGAGACCATCGCGCACGTCGACGCACTGCGATCGTCCAGCGTGCTCTCTCAGCGCGACCTTGAGGCGCTCGGCGAGCATGTGCAGTCTCTGACCGCGCTCGCGCAGCGAGATGTCCCCGAGCGGCCTGATTTGTTTGAGCGACCGCGTGATCGTGGGATGAGCTCGCGGGTGTCTGCGCCTAGCCTTTCGGGCTCGCTTGCGCCTCGCTCGTTGAACATCCCGCCCGCTGCGCCGACTGGGTTTTCTCCAGTGATTACTGAGGGGTCGCGATCGACACCGAGCCTGAGGCCGCCGCCCTCGGGGCTGGCGATCCCCATCGGGGTGCTCGTCGCGGCGAGCGCTGCGACCGCCGAAATGGTTCGCCGTGCTGCGCCACGAGACGCTGAGATCACCGTCGTGCACTCGCTCGCGGACGCTGTGCGTGCGGCCCGCGACGTGGCCCCTGATGTGGTCATCGCTGAGACCATCGCGCCGACCGATGGGCTCGGGCTCTTGGTGTCTCTGCGTGGAGATCCGCTGACGGATTTTATTCCGGTGTTGTTGCTCACCTCGGCGCCCGAGCGCATCGATGACAACTCGGCGCTGCAGCAGGGCGCGTTTGATGTGCTCTCGATGCCGGTGCATCCCGAGCGCTTGGGCCGCGCGATTGGCCGCGCGATTGATGCCACCATTGGCACTCCGTCGGCGACGACGAGCTTTGGTGAGCTCACGCTTGAAGAGCTCACTCGGACGCTGCAAGAAGAGCTACGCCGCGGGCTGATGGGCGCCGTCTCGCCCGGAACAAACGCGACCAAAGTGCAGATGGGCGAGGGCAGCGAGGTGCTCGCGGCCACGTGGGAGGCCATCGCGCGCGTCCGTGACGTCGTGAGCAAGCGATCGCAGGGGCGCGTGCGCTTCGAGCGCCCGGCCTCGCCGATGGGCATCGAGAGCACGCACATTCTCTCGGTTGGCGACGACGAAGAGAGCAGCGTCGAGAGCGAGGGAGACGATCCGCTCGTGGGCCGCCGCGTGCTTGTGGTCGACGACGAGCCCAATGTGGTCTGGTTTTTTGCAAATCTTTTGCGAGAAGCCGGGATGGACGTGATCGAGTGCAACGATGGCGTCTCGGCGCTCACGGACGCACGCAAGGCGCGGCCCGACGTGGTCATCGCGGACATCTTGATGCCTGGGCTCGACGGGTTCTCGCTCTGCAGAGCCATTCGGCGAGACGTCTCGCTGCGCTATGTGCCGGTGGTGCTCTTGTCGTGGCGTGAAGACTTGATCACCCGGATGCGCGAGCTCGGCGCGCAGGCGCAGGGCTATCTCCGCAAAGAGAGCAAGGGCGAGGCGATCTTGGCGCGCGTCCGGAGTGTGCTTAGGCCACGCGCTCGATTGCTGCAACGTATTGAATCAATTGCCGAAAGTGAAGAGATCCGTGGACGGGTTGAGCGCCTCGGCGCGGTCACACTGATCGAGGTGATCGCGCGCTCGGTGCGCAGCGCGACGTTGGCCATCAGCGACTCGCTCAGCGTGACCGAGATTGAGCTCCGCGGCGGTCGCCTCGTGAGCGTGGTGCGCACGGCGCAAGACGGCTCGCTGAGCCGCGGCGAGCCTGCGCTGGTGCAGGTCCTGGGCGCGTCGACCGCGCGGTTTGTGATCAAGCGCGCGACGCACACGGTGCGATCGAATTTGCATGGCGAGATCGAGGACATCCTTGAGAGTGGCGCGATCTTGATCTCGGCCCTTGAGGACTCTGTCTCGGGTGCCTCGCTGGTCGAGATCGCATCGCTTGAGCTCGATGACGACTCGGCACGCGCGTATGCCCAGTCTTTGCCCACACCGATGCGAGCATTGATCGAGCGAATGATCGCCGGAGACAGCCCGCGAGACTTGATCTTGCGTGAGGGAGTCTCTCCGCAGGACCTTGACCCGTTGCTGGTTGAGCTCGCGCGTCGTGCGGTGATCCGCGCGGTCCGTGGGGGCAACGGTGAAGACCTGGTGGCACTTCGTCGCGAAATGATCGCGCGCGAATGGCGAGGCGAGACGCTGCCCACGGGCCCTGCGATGCGCGCCTCGGTCTCGATGCCCGCGGTCTTGTTTTCGCCACATTTGTCTGAGCCAGCGTCGCCGGCTTCGGAGCCGGGCCCTGCGCGGTCGGACACGAGCGCTCCAGTGTCTGAGAAGGCTCTGCCGGTGTCTGAGCCGGCACCTGCAGTGTCTGAACCGCGGCCCTCGAGCCCCGAGTGGAAGCGACCGTCCTCGATGGACGAGCTCGGGAAGCCCGGGTTTGGCCTCGACGAGCAGCCCGATCCCTTGGTGCAGGCGCTCTTGGCCGAGCTCGGGGATTCGGCGAAGTCCACCAAAAAAACCAATGAATTCGCGAAGATCCCAGCCACACGTCCCTCGGATGAGCCCGTATCTGAGCCCGTATCTGAGCCTGCGCGCGAGCCGGTCGTAGAGCCCGGGTCTGAGCCTGAGAAGCGCTCACGTGTTCCGTTCTCAAGTGAGCCCGACAAGGGCGAAACAGCGGCAGTGGGAGTCACGGTAGGGGACGCGGACGAGGCGCATCCGCGCGCGCGGCGCGACGTGTCGGGAGAGCGTCCCAAGGCCACGGTCTTGGGCATCGTCGTGGACTCCGACGAGCCGTCCTTCGAAGAGTCCGAAGGCGAAGCAGAGCTCTCGGACGCTGAGATCGAGCTCGCCGCGAAGGCCTCGCCCGGGATCCCGCTGGATCAGGTGGAGCTGGATGCGCGCGGGCTTCCGCGCAAACGGACGCGGACCCAAGAGACCGATCGCAGCGACTCGTCGCACGTCCCCGTGTCCGTCGCGACGTCCAATTCGTCCATCATTGTGGACGAGGCCGCGGTTGGCGCGCGCGTCGAAGTGACCGAGCCCAAGCGCCGGCGCACCGAGTCCGGGTTGCGCCCGGCGCTCGCGAGCCCGACGGCGTGGCTCTGGCTCTTAATCGGCGTTATTTTGCTCGGTTTTGGGAGCTACGCGCTGGTCCGTGCGCTCTTGCCACCCACGCCCGTTGTGCCTGTCGTTGCGCCAGCGACAACGCAAGAATCCAGCGCTACGGTCCCGGCCGCGGAGACTCCTAGCCCTGGCTCAGTGGCAGCGGAGCCGGCTCAGCCCGACAGCGCCATCGAAGACGCACCGAGCGGCCCCGATGAGCTCTTTGCAGCCCCGCAAGCCAGCGCGACGCCCTCCGCGGGGATCGAAGACAACCTCGACCCAGCGCTCTTTTGGGACGGCGGAACGCCGCGCGCCGGCCAAGGTCTCCTCGTCGTCGACGGCGAGGGAACCATCTTGGTGGGCACACGTGAGCTCGGTGCTGCGCCGTTGCGGGTTGAGCTCGCGCCTGGTCAACACAACCTCACCTATGCACGCAATAACATCCGCGGGTTTCGCGTGATCGAGGTGCGCGAGGGGCGGGCTGTGCGCCTCGTGTTGCCCGCGCAGCCGTGATAGCACCCACGCTGCGATGACTTGGTTTGCATCGACGCTCGCCTGCGTCGCGTGGGTCTCTCTCTCGGCATGTCGAAGAGACCCCATGGATGCGCAGGCTCAGGGCAGCCGTCAGGCAAGCACTCCGGCCCAATTGGCGAGAGAAATCTCAGGGACTACGGATCTGTTAGAGCCCCTGCGTCAGGGCGCGATTGACGTGAGCGGCCCCGTTGTAGATTTCGGTGAGCCGCAGGCTGCGCCGTTCTTGTTGCCGCCGCTTCCGCTTCACAGCGAAGAGGTCAACGGAGACTCGTGGGCCAGCGTGGGGAGCCGCGTGCGGATCCGCGTTCTGGTCGACCAGACTCGCTTGCCCGATCGCATCCGACTGCGCGTCCGTCGTGTCCACGCGCGTCGGCTGCTCGCGATCGTCAACGGCGTCCCCGTGCGGCAAATTGTGCTCGAGCCCTCGCGCACTCCCACGGTGTTGACGCTCCCCGTGGTGCCCGAGCGCTTTGCCCGCAACGAGACCACCGTCGAGCTGCGGTTTCTCGGGGTCGTGCGGCCGCCCGTCGAGCGTCGTCCTGCGCGTCGCACCGTGATGCCGCCCGCGGTCGCGGCAGGGACTGACCTCGCGGTGACCTTAGGGACCCAGGTGCCCGCCCCGACGGTGCCCCCCGTGGCCGAGATCGACTGGGTGCATCTCACGCGAGAGGCAGGCGTGGTCACGCGCTGCAGTGATCTTGTCGCGGACGTGCGCGTGGGGGCTTCGCCGCGGCGCGCGTTGACGTTGTTTGCGCCGACGCGGCTCTCGTGGGTGACGGTCTTGACGGGTCAATCCACGCTGCGAACTGCGGCCGCAGCAGAGGGCGTGCATGGGTCCCAGCAGCACTCTATCCGCGGGCGAATTCGCATCGAAGCCGACGACGTCCCTTCGCTCGAAGATGTCTTCTCGGTCGATCCAGGCTCGTCCTGGAGTGAGCGCTCTCTCTCGCTCTCGGCGTTTGCCGGTCGCGCCGTGCGCATCTCGTTCGCCGCCGAAGCGCTTGACCTCGAGGGGCAGCCGCTGCCTCCGCCGCCCACAGTCCCGCCCCCAGCGCCAAGCGCGCGCGACCGTGTCGTGACGGCTGCCAATGCCCCCGCGCCTGCCCGCGATGACACGCGACTCGCGTTCTCGGATCCTCGCCTCGTCACTCGCCCCGCGCCCTCGTTCGCGCCACCTCCGCCCTCGCGTCATGCGCTCTTGGTGGTGGTGCGTGGCTTGCGCGCCGATCGGCTGCTGCCCGCGGTCTCATCGCGATTGAACAGCGGATTTGCACGCATGGCGCGTGAGGGCTTGGTCGCGCGGGCGCTCAGCCCGTCCATGGATGAGCTCTCGGCCCTGGCCTCGCTTGTGACGGGCCTACGCCCCGAGACCCACCGCGTGGTCGAGTGGACAGACACCCACGATGAGAGAGCGCCGACGCTGGGTTCGCTCTTGCGTGAGGGAGGCGTGGCGACAGGGCTCTTTACCGATGACCAATGGCTGGTGGGCTCGGGGCTCGATCGTGGGTACAGCGAGGTGCACGGGTGCCCCAATGAGCTGGCCACGTGCAGCACAGAGTCGGTGATGATGGCCGCGGCCGATTGGCTCGCAAGTCATCGAGATCGCAGGGCTTTTGCCTTGGTGGTGACCCGCGCAGGGCTTGTCCCGCTCGACCCCCCACGGGAGGTCATGACCGAGCTTGACCCCACGCCCGCCGAGAACGCGATGAGCCCCGAGCAGACCATGTTTCTCGCGGCCCGCTCAGCGAGCGCCTCGCTGACGATCGAGCCCGCGGCGAGAGAGCGGCTGGCGCTGTTGTACGACGGCGCGCTGATGGGGGTCGACCGCGCGCTGGGGCACGCGCTAGAGCGACTCAGAGACCGCCAGACGCTCGACCAGACCGCGGTGGTGCTTGTGGGCAGCCGCGCGACGGTGCTGGGCGAGGGAGGGCGCGTGGGAGACGCACCGACGCCCATGTCACCGCTGGTCGAGACCGTCGTGATGGTCCACTCGGCAGGCGTGCGCGCGCGGGTGTTGCCTGAGACGGTCAGCGCGCTCGATGCCACGGCGACGGTGCTTGAGCGCATGGGCGTCCAGGGGCGCTGGGAGAGCGCAGAGGCCCCCGTCTCACTTGCGGCGTTGCCCGGAGCAGGGGCGCATCCGCATGGCTTTATCGCGTCGGTGGGCCCGCATGGGCTGCCCGCGCTGCACGTCGCGGCCCTGCGGATCTTCGCGACACGCACGGGGGCGGTGCAGATTTTTGACACACTCACCGACCCGCTCGTCGAGCACGACCTCGCGAGCGAGCGCCCGATCGCTCGCGCGTTCGCAGAGCGCGCGATGGCGGCTGATCGCGAGTCGTCGCAGGTCCCGACGATGACCTACACGCCGTCGACGCGCGTGCTCGCCGATCCCATCGCGCGGGCCCTGCGCTTGGGCAGGCACCTTCACCGCTGACCAAGCGCGTGCAAGCCGTGTAAAGTACCGCATAGAATTGGCCTCGCTGCCCCACGGCGTGCTCCACTTGCTCACCCGTCACGGTGCCCACAGGGTGGCAATCGTTGGCGATCATCCCTCAAAGGAGCCCTCGACGATGGCCCGCGTTCTGAAGTTTGGTGCACCCATGGTCGTCGCGACGGCGGCGGTCTTGCTTAGTGTTTCTCCTGCATTTGCGCAGGGATATAGTGTCCAGGGGCCCCGAGACGGAGCCCAGCCACCCCCTCCCGCGCAGCCTGATCCGCAGCCAGCACAAGACCCCGTCGGGGCGCCCAACGCACAGATCACGAACGTGCGCGGCCGAGGGCTCAACGGCGGAGTGATCTCGCGCTCGCCCAACGCCCGCGGGCCGCTCGAGTACGGCGGCATTGTGCCCAACGGAGCCGACGTTGCGCTCTTGCAGCGCTGGGCTCGCCGCCGCGCCAACCGCAACCGCCCAGTGATCGCGTGGCCGGGTTTTCAGATGACCGCCAATGGGTCGCGCTTGTTCTTTGCCTCGACGCAGGCCCCGACGCTTACGCCCGTCGTCGAGCCCGGGAGGCTCGTGTATCGCATTGAGCGCGCAGTGGTTCCGCTGGCGAACAACAGGCGCGCCCTTGAGACCGCGGGCTTTGATACGCCCATCCAGCGCGCATACCTGCGCCGGACGCGCGGTCGCGTCGAGCTTGTGATTGAGCTCCGGGCCAACAATATGCAGCCCACCCTCACGCAACAACAGTCCGAGGGCGTGACCTTTGTGCTCCTCGAGTTTGCCCGCTGGACGCCTCCCGAGACCTCTAGCGCGACGACAGGGCAGGGCGCAGGCCCAGGGCGCGTGATCGAGAGCCCGCGCACGGCGCGACTGCCAGCCTCGCAAGGGACGATCACGCCAGCCAACGGCCAAGACGACGAGCGCCCACCGCCGCCGGTCGTCCGCTGACTCTAAGCGAAACGGACCTAAGCCAAGACCATGCAAGACAACGCCGTCCTCGACGATCCGAACGTCACGCGAGTGCTCCTGGCCGAGGACCACCAGATCGTCCGCGAGGGCCTCAGGGCTCTGCTCTCAGCCAGCCCTGACATGCTCGTTGTGGGCGAAGCCGCAGACGGAGAAGCCTGCATTTTAGCGTGCCAAACGCTCGACCCCGACGTGGTCGTGATGGACCTCTCGATGCCCAAGCTCGACGGCGTGAGCGCGACGCGCGCGGTGAGCGCGATGGGCGTGCGCGTGCTTGTGCTCAGCATGCACGGAGGGGACGAGTACGTGCGGCCTGCGATGCGGGCCGGCGCACGCGGGTTTGTGCTCAAGGGCGCAGGGTTGGCACAGTTGGTCGAGGCGATCCGCTGTGTCTCTCGCGGAGACACTTACTTCGGTCCAGGGATTCAGGCGCCGCCCATCGCGCAAGATCCTCCGCGAGACGAAGACCCAGGGCTCACGCCGCGCGAGCGCGAGGTGCTGCAGCTGGTGGCCAGCGGGCGCTCAAGCTCGGACATCGCGGCGATGCTCTCGGTGAGCCCGAAGACCGTCGAGACCCACCGCGCGAGGATCATGACCAAGCTCAGGGCGCCCAACAGCGCCTCGCTCGTTCGGGCAGCGATTCGCCTGGGTCTTGTGCCCCTCGATGACCCGTAAGAGACACACCCGGCGACGTCGCCGGGTCGCTCACATGCTCTTCTTGTCGACGATGTTCTTGGTGACCATCCCGTGCGCCATGGTGATCCCCGCGCGCAGCGAGGCTGCGCAGTGCAGCGCTTCGCTCAGGTGGTCCATCGTGAGCCCGATGCCCATCGCTTGCTGCGTGTAGCTGTCAATGCAGTAGGGGCACTTCTCGCTGTGGGCGACGACAAACCCGAGCAAGAGCTTCTCGCGCTTGGTGAGCTTGCCCTCTTCAAAAGCAGCCCCGTAGTAGTCCATGAATTTCTTCCACAGCTCTTGGGCGTGCTCACCCATGTCGCCGAAGTGCGCGAGGTCTTTGTCGTCAAAATACGCTGCCATGTGTGCTCTCTCCTGCTGTGTGACTGTGTTGATTCGGTCTGCCAAAAGGCAGGCTCATTCACTCGACATGCCCCGCCGACGCCTCGCTCGGCGTGACCACTTGCAGCGCCTCACGTCGCTCGTCCACGAGCTCCAATCGCTCGCCACGTAGCTCGTAGCGCCGCAGCAATCGCTCGCGCGCAGCAGACCCCGCGACCCCGCGGCGCCCTGGCCGGATCTCGACAAAGAGCGGCCTCGGGGCAGGCAGCTCATCGACCACGGCAAGAGACCCCTCGGTGCTCGCGCCGCTCTGATCGTTGGTCTCGCCAAAGGGCGCGCGCTCAAGCAGCAGCCGTACGCCCTCGCGTGGATCGAGCGCCGCGACCCACAGGTTCGGCCCCTGCACCTCGTCGCCGGTGGTGTCCTCCCAGCGCACGCCCACCGCGAGCTCACGCGCAGGATCACTGCGCAGCGCGACCGGCTGCGCGACCAAGGTCGTGCGAACACATTGCCCAGGGCCTACCGCGGGGACCAGCACGACGCGCCCACGCTGGGTCCACCCGCTCGGGCTCTGCACCATCCCAATGATCTGCGCGTTGCCACACGTTGTGCGCACCACCAGCGCCGCGCTCTGCGCGTCTTGCACGACCGTGAGAGCCAGCCGCACGCGCTCATCCGGGGCGGCGCTCCCGTCGAGCTCGGTGGCGCCGCCACGGCCCAACACAAGGCCCACGCGCGCGAGGGCCTCGGGGGCGCTCTGCTCAAGGGATGCACGCAGGCTCTCAAGCGCGGGGTCCATGCGCGCCGCAGTCACACGTGTACGCGCGGCGTGCGTGTCGCCCCCGGGCCCACGGTCTTCGCGGCGATCTCGCCGGGTTGTCTGCGTGATTTGCTGGGTCTGTGTGTGCGCAGCGCAGTGCGCCAACGCTGACGCCAAGGTGAGCGCCATCGCGCGCTGTGTGCGGGTCATTTTTTAGTCCGCGTCGGCCGAAACGTCGTAAGAAACTGCATCACTTCGTCCCGCAAATCTGCACGCAGAATCACTCGGCCTACCTCGACACCCTCGCTGTCAAACACGTACGCACCCAGCGTCGTGATCGAGCGCGGGATAGAGAGCACATTGATCTCTTTGGCGCCGTCAAACCGATAGCTCCGGCCGTCGTCGCCGATGAGCGCAAACGCATACGGGACCCGCTTCTCGCGCAGCGCGCTGCCGATGCCAAGGGTGCCCGCAAACGCGCGGTCGGTGGCCAGTCCCTCAAGGGTTACGCGTCCCGAGATCTCGGCGACCGTGTTGCCCAAGAGCTCGGTCACGCTCGGGATCACGACGGTGACATCGACCACGCAGCGCAGCTCGTTGCCGGGCTCACTCAGCCGGTGCCAGCTTCCATCCAGTGTTTCGCGAAAGGTAAGACCTAACATTACGGCACCTTAGAGCTCTTTCTTGGCGCGCAATGTGACCAGCGCCGGGTCGTCAAACTGTGCGTCTGTCAAGACCTTGTGCGAGAGCCCCGGGGCCGTCGCGACGGACTCGGTTTTGCCCAGCGCGCTGACCAATGCCGGAATGTCTTCGTGTGTAAATTTGCCGAAGAAAACATTGTCGGGCATCACCAAGACCACTGGGCCTTCCCAGCACACATCGAGGCAGCTCGCGCCACAGGGGCGCGCCGCGAGGGCGAGCTTTGCAGTGGCCACTGCGCTCTTGAGCGCGGGCAACAGAGCCTCGGCGCCGGACTCGGCACAGGAGCCCTTGGGGTGACCGTCGGGGCGGCGGTTGGTGCAGACAAACAGGTATCGATCGCGCTTGGGCATAGGTTGAGCTCGGCCGAGCGTTGTAGCACCTTCGTGCTCCGTTTTCGCAGTGTCTCGATGGCGCCTGCGATGACATACCGCGCAGAGCACACCCCGGCACAAGGCACACCCCATGGACACGACCGCTGTAGACACGCGACCCAGTGAGTCTCGGTGGGCCACGCTCGCCGAGCCAACCGCGCTGGACCCGTGGCTGCGAGCCGCCGTGGCGCTAGGCCAAATCGCCACGGTGTACACCACGCGCGAGGTGCTCATGCCTCGCACAATTACGCCATTTTTGCTGCCCATTCGTGGATTCTGGTGGCTCGCGAGCGTGCCCTTCGCGTGGCTCTTGATGCTCTCTGCGGCGCTGGTGATCGTGCCGCGGTTGCCGAGGCTCGCGCGGGCTGCGAGTGCCACACACATGGTGCTCTTATGCTTGGCCATGCTGGGAGATCAGACCCGCGCCCAGCCCTCGACGCTGTGCCTCGCGGTGCTCTTGCTGGGGCTCTCGTGGGGGCCTCGGGTGCGCACGATCGCGCTGTGTTATCTCGCGACGATGTGGGGCTATGCGGGGGTGCACAAGCTCTTGTCGCCGGGGTGGTTTAACGGGACGGCGCCGTGGCTCTTAGAGGCGCTCACAAAGAACCCGACGCCGGGGATGAGCAAGTGGTTTCCGTGGGCAATCGCAGGGGGAGAGCTCTCTCTCGGGGTGCTCACGCTGTTTGCTCGCACACGCAAGCTCGCTGCGCTGGGGGCCCTCGCGCTCCATGGCGGGATCCTCTACGCCCTCGGCCCCTACGGCCACCGATGGAACCACGCCGTCTGGCCCTGGAACATCACCCTCGCGCTCACCGCCCCGCTCGTCTTGCTCTCTTCGCGAGGCTCTCTCGTGCAATCGGTTCGCGAGACATCGCGCGCGCTCTGGCCCGCGATCGCGCTCTTTTTTCTCGGCCCCGCGCTCTGGTACCTAGGGCTCTATCCCCCTTATTTTGCACACCATTTGTACACCGAAGGTCTCCCAACGACCACCTGGTGCTCACCCACGGACGGGTGCCTCAACGACCGCGGCAACGAGCGCGTGTACCCACGCTTCGGCGTGCCTTTGCCCTCCGCGGTGAGCACGCTGCGGGCAGACTTCGCGCGACACTGCGCGCGCGGTGACACCCTGATCATTCGCGACCCGCGGAGGTTCTTACAGCGCCGCGGACAGGGCGAGATCAGGCTAGTCTGCGCGCCGCAATGAGTTCGAGTGACCGTAAGGGCAAGCCCGTAGCGACCAAGACCCGCAGCGCAGACACCGCCAAGAGCGCAGACCTCGCAGAGAGCAAACAACTCGCGACCACCGAGACTGCAGAAAACACTGCAAAAAAGCCCGCGGTTCCGAAGGGATGGCGCCGCGCGTGGCTGCTCACCGCGATGGGCTTTATGCTCTCGCTCGCGCTCCCGTGGAGCTGTGGCGGCTCGGCCGTCCAGTGGTCCATGCACTTCGCGAGCGTGCCCTCGTGGGGAGACCGTGCGCTCGCGTTTGCGTCCATTGTCCCAGTGTTAATGCTGGTCGCGGTGGCCTCGCGCGAGACCGCCCCGCGCGTGTGGTCGCGGTTTAGTACGGCCTTCATGAGCTTCTCTGCGCTCGCCTCGGTGGTCTTGGTCACCTTTGCGCAGTGGTTGCCCAACCGTCCACGGATCGATAACCAATATTACCGGGATATTCCCAGGGTGATCCGCGCATACCGCGGCGGCACCGAGCACCTTGTGCGCGGCTGGGTGCTCTTGCCCTTGCTCATGGTCGCGACCTGGGCCTTGCGCGGCAAGGGGACCTCGCGTGCGCCATTGGCGCATCGCTTGTTGCTCTCGCTCACGATGGCCGGGCTGACCCTGATCTGGGCCCCGGCGTGCAATGCGTGGGGGCACAAGGTTTCGCTCGTGATTTCGCTGGGCTTGTTGCTCTTGTCTCCGTGGGTCGAAGATGACCCCAGCGTGGTCGAGCCCGCGGTCCAGCGCAAGCTCACCCTCGCGAGCGGGCTGTGGTTTGTCGCCCTCGCAGCGCTCGCCCTCACACGGAGCAACCGCTTGTGAGCGCTCAAACTGCGCCTGAGACACCCAAGACCTCACTGCGCGAAGACCTCGCGGCGCTGTTGAAGCGACCGCGCGCATTGTGGGGAATTTATGCGCTCAAGTTCTTCGAGAGCCTCGCGTTCTTTGGTGCCTACAACGTCCTGATTGTCTACCTCTCCGAAGAGCTCCGTTACACAGACCGAGAGGCCGGGACCATCGCGGGGACGTGGCTCACCGCGGTCTCGCTCGTGACCTTCGCGGCGGGCTCGGTCGCAGACGCGGTCGGCGTGCGCAAGGCGCTGTTAGCGAGCGTGCTCTCGTGCCTCGTAGGGCGCTCTTTCTTAGCGTTTTCGCACGATCGAACGCTCGCGCTCACCGGCCTCGCCCTGATGTCCTATGGCGTGGGCTCGATGTTTCCGACGATGGCCGCAGGGGTCGCGCGCTACACCGACAAGCGCACGGTCTCGTTTGGCTTCTCGCTCTTCTACGTCGTGATGAACCTCGGTGCCTTCGTCGCTGGCCCTGTCGTCACGCTCTTGCGCCGCTCGTTTGCGCAGCCTCGCACGCTCACGTTCATGGGGATTTCTGCACGTGTTAGCTCAGGTCAGAGCATCTTTTTGCTCAGCCTGTTCTTCACGATCATCGGGCTCTTTGTGACCCTCTGGCTCGTCCGCGATGAGCCGATCCCAAGTGAGACCGTGCCCGAAGGCGCCACCGCGTTTCGCACCAACACGCCGCCCACAGCTCCCCACGACGAGCCCACCCAGAGCAAGAACCCCCTGCGCATTTTGGCCGAGGTCGCCCGCGAGTCTAACTTCTGGCGCTTCTTGCTCTTTGTCTCGCTCTTAGTGCTCGTCCGCTTGATCTTTCAGCACGCCCACTTGACCTGGCCCAAGTACACGCTGCGCGAGTTTGGTCAGTCTTTTCCCTACGCATCGTACTGGTCCATCAACCCCCTGATGATCATCGTGCTCACCCCGATCGTGACGGCGTTCACCCGCGAGCGCAGCGCGTACTCGGTGATCGTGGCTGGCGCGTTTGTGACCACCGCGAGCGTGTTCTTTCTCGCCCTCTCGACCACGGTTTGGGCCAGCGTGCTCTTCATCGTGACGCTCTCGATCGGCGAGGCGCTCTGGTCCCCGCGCTTGTACGAGTTCACCACACGCGTCGCCCCCAAAGGCCGCGAGGGAACGTACACCGGACTCGCGCAGATCCCCATGTTTGTCGCCAAGCCCATCGTGGGCTTTTTGTCAGGTGAATTGCTCGCACGCTATTGCCCCGCGGTGGGCCCACGAGACAGCAAGACCCTCTGGCTCGTCATTGGCCTGACCACCCTCGCGGGCCCCGTGGCCATCGTGCTCTTTCGCCGCTTCATCGAGGCCAAACAAGAGAGCAAGTGAGCCCTAACCCGGCGACGTCGCCGGGTCACCCGCTTTTCAGTGGCCCACGCGGATCGAGCGCAACATCGCTTCAAAGCCCGCGCGCGCGCCGCTTACTGTCTCATCGCCGCCCATGGCCTTGAAAAACCATGGCCCGTTGGGCGTCTCGACGATGGCCGCGAGCATCCGCCCGCGCTCAAATCCCGGCGTCGCGGGGATCCCTGGCATGCCCATCCCGCCGCCCCGGATGCGCCCCGGCGCTTCGACAATGGTCACGGTCAGGCCCGCCACGGTCATCGAGCGCCGCTGCGCGACTTCGCTCGTCGCGCGCCCGTCCGTCTGCTCGAGCTGTCCCAGCCAGCGCTGAATGTTGGGTTCGATCCCGCCGCCCATTCCGCCGCCAAACGTGATCACGGTGACCTCGGCGTCGGCCGTGTCTGCGCCCGTGTGCGGGATCTTAAACTGCGCCCTCCGCATGGGGCTCGCGGGCTGCTCACGACGCCACCCCGGCGGGTCATCCCACTGAAGCGCCGTGGCGACCCCGTCGCTACCCGGCGACGTCGCCGGGCCTCCGGTGGGAGCGGCCAACGGTGGGGCCTGCGTGCCCGAGGGAGGCGGGATGCCTAACCCCGCATGGGGATCGTTTGCGCTCGGAGCTACGGCGCCGTGTGCGGGCGCTGACGGGGCAGGCGCGTGAGGTTCGACGGCGGGACGCGAGCCGGGAGGGGGCTCGCTGGGGCCACGCTGACAGGCGCCCTGGGCAAGCGCGCCGAGGGCCAAGATCGCCCCGAGGGCGAGGGGTCGAAGGGTCATGATTGAGCGCTCTTTGGTGACGAATAATTGAGTGAAAGTGCTGGTTTTTATCAGCGCGATCGTCAGTGTCGACGAAGATCCGAGGGCGCGATCCAGAGGATCAAGCCCGCGCGGTCGTCGGCGAGGTACATGCGGCCATCGCCCGCAAAGGCAATGTCTGCGGGCCTGCGGAGTGTGGGTGTCGAGGGGCCAAATCCCACGACGAAATCGTTAAAGCGGCCCACAGGTCGGCCCTGCGCGTCGGTCTCGCCGAACACGACGCGGGCACCGGCCCAGCGAGGCGTCGAGTAGAAGCTCCCATGGAGCGCCACAAAGAGGCTGCGGTTGAAAGGGTGAGGCCAAACCCCAGGCTCCCAGTCCATCCCAAACGGCGTGTCGCTGAGCGGAAAGGTCGCCACGCCCGGCGTCACGTTGGCACAGCTCGCGGCCCCACCGTTAAACGGCGTCTCGCGCCCCTGCGTCACACAGCAGGGAAATCCCACGTCTTGCATCGCGTCATCGAGCGACAAGATCTTCTCGAGCGCGCCCCAGGTCGCGCCGCCGTCGTCGCCCAGCTCGGCCGCGAGACACAGCGGTTGGCTCGGATGACAGCGCACATACAGCGGGTTGCGCAGGCCCGTGACCAAGGGCTGCGCGGGCATTCCGACGGTGTTGACCCTGAGAATCTCGCCTTGGTTGACCCGCGCAGTGCACGCACGCGACACGCCCCACACCCCTACGGTGCTAAACACGGTCCCGTCCGAACGTACGTCTACCCCGTGCGTCCAGCGCGTGTCATCGCGCGTGGGATACGTGAGGACTTGCTCGCGAATCGCCGGGTTTTCTGCACGTAGACCCACGGTATACGGTGTGCGCCACAGCGTCGCGCCGGTGGTAAAATAGACAAACCCTTGGCGCACTGCGACCGAGTGCACATCCGCCAGCCCCGTCGCAAACGTGTGTCTCTCGGGGTTGCCATCGCGATCGTCGTCGCTCAACACCACGATCTCGCCCATGCCGCCGCCTTCGCCGCCGGGCGTCCCGCGCGCAGGGGAGGTCACAAAGAGGTCCCCGTTGGGCGCGACGGACATGGACCGCGGCGAGGCGATCCGCGCATAAACACGTGCAAAAAAGCCCGCAGGAATGATCACTCCCTGCGTCTCTGGTGCACTCGACGAAGACCACAGCGCCCCCATCGGCGGCCCCGCTTCACCCCAGCTCGCCTCGGCCTCGGTCACGTCGTACATGGGCTGCTGTGGAGCCGCGCCCGTGCACGCGCTCAAGGCAACGGCGCTCGCGATTTGGGTGAGTAAAACAAGACGAGATGACATCGGTCGCACAAGAACCTCCCGCTTGCAGCGGTGCCTCTGCGCACACGCACACAAGAAGGGGCTCTATAGCGCGTCTGCGCCCCGCGTGCCTACCGCCGCCGCGCGTTAGTTCTTGGCGTCGCCGCGGGCAAAGATCGAGCTTACGTACTCGAGCACGTTCTGCGCAGAGGTCTCATCGTAGCCAAAGTCACGGATCATCCGTGTCTTGACCGCGTCGATTTTCTCTTGCGTCTCGCGGTCCATCACGTTGCTGACCACGGTCGTAAACTTAATCGTGTCTTTCTTGTCCTCGAAGAGCTTGAGCTCAAGACCACGACGCAACCGATCGTTGGTGTTCCACAAGAACTTCTTGCCCTCGAGGGCGAGTCCGCCGATGAAGTTCATGATCTCGCGCCTAAAGTCATCTTTGCGTGACTCAGGGATCTCGATCCGTTCTTCGATCGACCGCATCAAGCGCTCGTCGGGCTCTTCGTCGCGCCCGGTAAACTTGTTCTTTACCTTCTCGCGCAACGTAAACGCCCTGACATTGTCCACGTAGTTCGCCGCGAGCTTGGCAATCTCAGACTCGTCCGCCGAGATCGCGCGCTGCACTTCGTTCTTAATAATCTCTTCGTACTCACGCCGCACGACTGAGATCAAATCCATGTAGCGCTTGCGCTGCTCTTCGCCCGAAATCAACGAGTGCGTCTTGAGCCCACGCTCGATCTCGTTGAGCACCATAAACGCGTTGAGCGAGGGCTCTTCGTAGCGCACCAAAGCGTTCGAGATCATGTCCTGCACAAAGCGCGGAGAGATCCCGTCCATGCCCTCGCGTTTGGTGTCTTTTCGCAGCTCTTTTACCGTGTCTTGCGTAAACCCCGGGATGAGCTTTCCGTCGTAGAGCTTCATTTTCTGAAGCAGCGAGAGGTTGTGCTTCTTGGGGTCTTCGAGCCGCGTCAAGATCGACCACATGGCCGCGACCTCGAGCGTGTGCGGCGCGACAAACTTGCCCCGAACACGGCCCTGCCCAAACGACTTCGCGTAGATCTTGATCTCTTCGCTCAGCCTCGTGATGTACGGCACGTCAATCTTGATCGTTCGATCACGCAGGGCCTCCATAAACTCGTTGGCCAAGAGCTTGCGATACTCGGCCTCGTTGGTGTGCCCAAGGATCACCTCGTCGATGTCTGTCTGAGCAAACTTCTTGGGCTTGATCTTGTGCTCTTGCGAGGCACCCAACAGGTCGTACAAGAACGCCACGTCGAGCTTGAGCACCTCGACGAACTCGACGATCCCGCGGTTGGCGACGTTAAACTCGCCGTCAAAGTTAAACGCGCGCGGGTCCGAGTCCGAGCCATACACCGCGATCTTGCGATAGTTAATGTCGCCCGTGAGCTCGGTGCTGTCCTGGTTCTTCTCGTCTTTGGGCTGAAACGTGCCAATTCCCACGCGGTCTTTCTCGGACAAGAGCAACCGACGCACGCGAATGTGCCGGCTGATCACTAAGTCCCAGTGGCCTTCGTAGCGATCCAAGAGCTTCTGAAACATAAACCTGCACGCAGGATTGAGGTCTCCCTCGATCTTGATCTTGTAGCGGTCGTTGACCAACCCAAGCTTTGTGAGCGCAGCCTCGCGCCACTCTTCGGGGATGAGCTTGAGCGGCTCTTCGTTCATCGGCGAGGGATATCGCCCGCGTTTGTACTCGTCGCTGTCCTCAGGGATCAGCCCCGTGCCCTCAAGCGCGACCCAGTCGTACGTGTACAGCGCGCCCTCGCTCGTGCGTGAGTACTCTTCGATGCCCTTCTTGAGCAGCCGCGCGATGGTGCTCTTTGAGCTCCCCACAGGGCCATGCAAGAGCAGCACGCGGTTCTGTGGCCCATAGCCCTCGGCCGCGGCGCGCAGCACGGTGACCAATCGCTGCAAGGGAATATCCAGGCCAAACACCGCGTCACGCCCACCCCCCTGGTCGTCGCGAAAGAAGTGGTAGCTCACCAGCTTCTTCTTGTTGTCAATGTACTCGTCGAAGCCGCGCGAGATCACCATGTCATACAAGCGCTGAAACGCGTTGCGTGTGACTTGGGGCCGCTCTCGCACGATCTCTAGGTAGTCTTCAAAGCTGCCCTCCCAGTGAAGGTCTCGATACTGCTGGTAATTTTGCAGCTCCGCGATCTGATCGATCATCGAACTCATCCGCTGTTTCGCTCCTCTTCTGTCGACGTCCACGCGATGATTTGCAACGCGTCACTCAGCGTAGCAGACCCATTCGGGTCCTTGGGCGGCAGACGTCAACCCGCCATCGCGTACACTCTGCGCGGTAGAGCGCATTGCACGCGCTCCACCCCCTGGGAGCCTCACCGATGTCTTGTCATTTGACTCGCCGTTTGCCAGTCCGTCTTGCTCACGCGCGCTGGGGATTGGGCGCAATCTTCGCGCTCGCTGCCCTGGGCGCGTGCGTGCACCGCACCCCGGCGAGCCCTGGTGTGATGCCCGCTCCCCTCGCCGAGAGCCGCCCCGCGAGCGCCCCGAGCGCAAGCGCCGAGACAGCACCCACGCCCGGCGTCGAGTCCACACCCACCCCACCGGTGGCGCTAGAATCCCAAGCGATGGTCGCGCCCGAGTTACCCCCGATGCCAGCGAGTATCCGCGGGCAAATTCCCACTGCGCAGCGCTTGTTTGCGCAGGTCGAGCAGTGCTTCGTCGGGCAGATGGCGATGCGGTTGCCGCCCCCGCCAGGGACGCAGTGTGAAGCGCAAAAGATCGCCCTCGTGCAGAGCGGTGACGCGTTTGTGTACGAGGCTTCGCGCAGGCTCGAGTCAGGCGTCGCGCTCAACAGCGGGATCAACCATTTCGTGCTGGTGAGTCTTCTGGGCCGCTCCAGCCGTCCCCTCGCGCGGACGGTATTACTCAGGCGATTGGTCGCGTTGTGGAGCGTCCCAAGTGCACCTGACGGCAACCTCGTCGCCCTGGCGCTGGACGCCTACGAAGAGCTCGTCGGTGTGCCCGTATTGACTGAAGCTTGGCTGCAATGGACTGAAGATCTTCAGCTGCTTCGTCGCGCGACGCTCTCTCTCTTGGCCTTCGAGCGCGCTCAAGGCGGCGACGTCGCCGGAGCACGAAATCAAGGCTTCGCGCGTGTACGTGCGTGGCTCTCCTCGGATCAGCTCTCTGCGCGGCTCGCCGGGCTGCGCTTTGTCTACAAGCACGGAATCACCGGTGAAATCACAGCGCAAGCGCGCGCCGTCTATGACTCACTCACGCGCGAAGAGCACATCCGGGCGTCCTCAGGTGGCGTCCCGGCCGTGCGCCCACCCCTCACGGCGACGCAGCGCCTTTTGGCCGAGATCTCGGCGATCTTGCAGCACCCGCCCGCGCGCTTTGAGTTTTGGGGCCGCTAAGCGCTCCCACGAGATCATTCGCGTGTGGTAGGCCCCTGTGCAGTCATGTCAGACGCACTTTCACCGCGGATTCTCTGTGGCGTCCGCGCCACCGGTCGGCTGCACCTCGGCAACTACTTTGGTGCGGTCTACCCCTTCGTCTCGCGTCTCGCACAAGAGCCTGCGATCGAGGCCGCGTATTGCTTTGTCGCCGACGTCCACACGCTGGCGTCTCCGCACGACCCTGCGACGCTCCAGAGCCACGTCCACTCGATGGTCCTCGACCTCCTCGCGTGCGGTGTAGACCCAGAAAAAGTCACAGTATTCTCGCAATCGAGTGTGTCTGAAACGAGCGAGCTCGCGTGGGTCTTGTCCGCGCTGACCTACGTCGGAGAGCTCGAGCGCAACCCGAACTTTAAAGCCCAAGAGCGTGCGGCATCGCAGGGCGAGCCCGTGAGCGCAGGCGTGCTCAATTATCCCATCTTGATGGCTGCGGATATCCTTGGGCTGCGCGCGACGCACGTGAGCGTGGGCGAAGATCAGTACCCGCATCTTGAGCTCGCGCGAGACCTTGCGCGGCGGTTTCAGCGGCGGTTTCCGGCACCCGAGAGCATCTTCGTCGAGCCTCAGCCGTTGTCTACCCATCCCGTGAGAATCCCCGGGCTCGATGGCAGCGGAAAGATGGGAAAATCCCAGGCCAATTCGCTCTCGATCGACGCGGCTCCCGAGCTCATTCACGCGCGCATTCACGCCGTGGCGACGACCGCAGCGCGGCCCGCAGACCGAAGCAAAGGCACGCCCGAGCGCTGCCCCGTGTTTGCGTATCACCGACACGCGAGCACGAGCGAGCAATGCGAGACACTGGCCGCAGGATGCCGCGATGGATCGCTCGGGTGCACCGAGTGCAAGAGCACGCTTGAGCGCTCTCTGAGTGGCTGGCTCTCGCCGCTGCGAGCGAAGCGCGAGGCGCTCGCACAGCGCCCTGATGTCGCCATCGAGACGCTGCGAAGGGGCGCTGTTCGTGCACGCGAAGCCGTGCGCGCGGTGCGAGATGCTGTCCACGCGCGTGTGGGGATCGAGCGCTATTAGCGACGCGTGGCTGTGACAGCGATGTCGCGGCAAATCTTGCGGTGCGAAGGGGTGGCGCGAAGGGGTCGGATGTGGCTTACACTTCGTCGCCTTTTCGAAGGTATGAGAGGCACAAATGTCCCTCTCGCATCACCTAGCCATTGGAGTGACTCGCACCATGAACGTCCCGTTTATCGATCTTGCGCGACTGACCAAGAGCATGAAGAGCGAAGTGCTCGCTGACTGGAGTGCGGTCTTTGACAAGACCGAGTTCGTCGGCGGCCCCCGCGTCGGAGCCCTTGAAAAAGCGCTGTGCGCCGACCTCGGCGTCGATCGCACCATTGCATGCGCCAACGGCACCGACGCGCTCGTGATCGGTCTGCAAGCCATGGGTGTCAAAGCAGGCACCAAGGTCGCCATTCCGAACATGACCTTCTGGGCCACCTACGAAGCGGTCGCACAGCTCGGCGGGATCCCGGTTCTCATCGACATTGACCCCAATGATTTGCAGATGAGCTTGCCCGAGTTTCTCTGTGCCTACGAAGCGTATCGCTTTGACGCCGCGGTGCTCGTGCACTTGTTTGGCTGGGCCTCGCCCAAACTCGCGGACTTCAGAAAGTTCTGCGCCGAGAAGAACATCGCGCTCTTAGAAGACGGCGCGCAGTGCTACGGGGTCAAGATCAACGGCGTGCCCGTCCTAAAGGGCTCGACCGTCGGAACGACCAGCTTTTATCCTGCCAAAGTAGTGGGCGGCTGCGTCGACGGGGGCGCGATCTTTGCCAACAGCGAGGCGCTCGAGAAGCTCATCCGCTCGCTCTGCAACCACGGCCGCTCAGCCCATTATTCCTACGAGCGCAACGGCTGGAACTCGCGCATGGGCGGCCTCCAAGCCGCGTTTCTCAACCACGTGGTGGCGCGCTCAGGTGAGATCGTCGCCGACCGCCGCCGCAGCGCCGAGTGGTATCGCAAGCGCCTCGCGGGCACCGACAAGCTCAACATCTTCGCGCCCCCCGCAGGCCAAGACGAGAACGGCTACCTCGCGGTCTTTACCGTGGCCGATGGCGTCGACGTCAACGCCGTCACCGACGGGCTCAAGGCCCGCGGTATTGGCTTCGGTCGCACCTATCCCGAGACCATGGACAGCCAGCCCCCGGCGGTCGACGCGATCAAGGTGGGCACGCTCCAGCACTCACGAAAGTTCTGCAAGAGCGCGCTCAATCTCCCGCTGTTCTTCGGGATCACCGAGCCCGAGCTCGAAGCGTGCGCGAGCGCCCTTCAAGAAGTCCTGCGCGGTCTGTGATCTAAGCGATGAGTAAGATTCATCCCACCGCCAAGGTCCACCCGACCGTGATCATCGAGGGCGACGTCACCATTGGCGCGCGCACGGTGATCGACCCGTATTGCTATCTCAAGGGCCCCTTCGAGATCGGCGAAGACAACCATCTCTACCCGTTCTGCGTCATCGGCACCGAGCCCGAGCACACGAGCAAGCCCCCAGTGGGCAGCATTTTCATTGGCAACAAGAACACGCTGCACGCTTACTGCTTGGTGTCTCGCGGCATCGGCGATCGCGAGACGCGCATCGGTGATGGCTGCTTCTTAATGGACCACGTGCATCTGTCTCACGACACGGTGCTCGGCGACGAAGTCACTGTGGCTCACAACGTGGTCTTTGCCGGGCACACCCGCGTGCACAGCCGCGCAAACATCGGCGTCAACGCGATCTTTCACCAGTTCACGACGGTGGGCTCGTACGCGATGGTGGGCATGGGCTCGGTGGTGACCCGAGACATCCCACCCTTCGCGATGGTGTCGGGTTGCCCCTCGAAGTTCATGCGCTTCAACGCGCGCGGAGTGCAACGCGCAGGGGTCGAAGTGAGCGAGCTGTCCGTGCTCGATGGAGCGCTTTTGTGCAGCAATCCTGCAGGCCAAGCCATCCTTGATGCGTTCGCGAGTGACCGACGAGACAACCGCAAGGTGCTCTCGCTCGCGGCTCGCTGAGCTACTTCAGCCCGAGCTCTTGCGCGCGCAGTGACACCAGCTGCGCGAGCATCTTGCGGCCATGCTTAAAGGGTCGCACCGTGCTCGCGCGCTGCGCTTCTTCGAGCACCACGGGGACCTCCACGATCTTCAGGCCCGCGCGCTCGGCATAGAAGGTAAACTCGGTACTCCAAAAGAAGTCCCGTGATTTGATTTGCTCAGCGATATCTCTCGCTGTTTCAGCGCGAAACAAGAACGTCCCCTGCGAGTCTTTCGTGCGCATCCCCGCGAACAACCGCCGCACGCCACGGTAGATCAGCGTCGAGGCGCTGCGGGTGAGCCCAGTCTGTACGACGCTGTCGGGATGCGCTTTCGAGCCCACTACGACGTCGGCATACTCATCGCGCGCCAAGAGGGCCTCGAGGCCGTCCAGATCGGTGAAGCCAAACGGGAGATCCGCCGCCGTGAGCACCAGCCACCGCGTGTGCTCTGCGCGAGGGAGCTCTTCGACCACGCCGCGCTGAAGGGCGTACCCCATGCCTGCGTTGGGTTCGCGATAGGCCTCGACGGTGATTGTGCCGCGAGGACCGGCTAGGCGCTGGCACAGCTCCCACGACTGATCTTGGCTGCCGTTCTCAATGAGCAGCACACGAGAGCCCGGGAATCGCTGCAGGTGCTCGGCCAAACGGTCGACGTTGCGCTCGAGGGTGGGCTCTTCGTTGTGGACCGGGACGACGTACGAAAGCGTGAGAGACATCGGATGTTTTGCTCAAGTCTTGCGCGATAATGCGTAAAGCCAAGCGCAACGAACTAGTCGCGCGCGAAGAAAGAGTGCTGCTCTGCAAGCGAAGCAGGACTATACACCGCGCTTGTTGTCACGCGACACGTGTCCATTCAGGAGGCGGTCGACAGTGTACAGTCCCCCGGGCAATTCGATGCTTCGACAGCGGCCGCAGCGAAACAACTCTTGGTACGTGGCGATCTTCTTCGTCCTCGTAGCGCTCCCGTTTCTCGGGGTTTTTCCATACATCAACGTGGTGATGAACCCCAACGAGAACACGCGGACGTACCTCACGATCGCGGCCGTTGAGCACCACACGTTTCAGCTCGACCCGGTGGTTCAGCGCTTTGGGTGGGTCAACGACATGGCCTCGGTCCGTGACAAGCGCGGGATCCCGCACAGTTACTCGGTCAAAGGCCCCATCAACTCGTTTGTCGCCATGCCCGTGTACTGGCTCCAGTGCAAATGGGCCCGCTGGAGACACCACCCACCGCCACAGGTCACCGACTCTGCCGAGAAGCGCAACGAGTGGTTCGAGACCACGACCTGGGTGCTGCGGATGTTCACCGTGCAGCTCCCGTGCTTTCTCTTTCTCATTTGGTTTGAGCGCTATCTCAGAGGTTTTACACGCGATCGCGCGCTGAGACTCCTCGCCGTCGCGGCCGCTGGCCTCGGGACGAACTACCTCGGGTACGCGCACATGTTTGCCTCGCACGCGCTCTTCGCGGTGGCCGCATTTGTGGGCTTTGGCATGGCCGAGCGCGAGCTTCGCACGCAGCCTGACCCACGCAAGCGCTCGCTCGGTGCGGCGTTTTGGTCCGGCATGGGCATCGCAGCCGCGACGGGCCTTGAGTACCACGGGTTTTTTCTCTCCGCGGTGCTCGCGCTCTTTGGCTTGGTGGTCTTCTATCGCCCCACGCGCATGGTCTCTTATGGACTAGGTGCCGCGATTCCCATGGGAATCGTCGCGTTTTATCAATGGAAGGCCTTTGGCTCTCCGCTCACCCCTGGCCACAAGTTCGTCGAGAACCCGCTGTGGGCCGCCGAGCACGCGCGCGGGCTCTACGGCGTGATCTTGCCCAAGTGGGAGGCCGTCGGAGGCCTGTCTTTTCACCCAGGATATGGCTTCTTTGGCATGTCCCCGTACATGCTCTTTGGCCTCGCCGCGATCTTCACCCTCATGATCGCGCCACGCGGCGCAGACGCCCGCGCCCGCAGCGTGCAGCGCTGGTCCACCGCCGTGTGGGCCATGGGAATGTTCGCGCTCTGGTTCGCCATGTGCGGCGCGATCGAGTGGCGCGCTGGATGGGTCCTGGGGCCCCGCCGCGCGGGCGCAGCGCCTCCCTTCTTTGCGCTGGGATCTCTGCTTTTTCTCGAGCGAATCTCTACGCGATGGCCCACGCTTCGCAACAGCGTCCGAGGGATCGCCGCGGGTTTCGCCCTCGCCGGGATCCTCGCGATCGGCCTCGTCGGGATCGTCTACAACACCCTCCCCGAAGACATCGCGCGACCGCTCACACAGTTCGCCCTCCCGCTCATTCGTGTCGGCGTAGTCCCTCACCACAACGCCGAGCTCTTGGGCTTCAAGGGCACCGAGTTTTGGTACCTCTGCGCCGCAGCCCTCCTCGCCGCGCCGCTCTTCGCGCTCTTCGCCGGCATGGATCCAGAGCCCACCCCAGAGCCCGTCCCAGAGCCCGAGCCTAGCGCCACGCCAGAGCTCACTTCAGAGAGCAAAATCACTGACGAATCGCAGGATCTCTCCGAGGTCGACCCGTTGGCTCCCTACGACGACCTCAATGAGCCCGCGCTCGAACCCGCGCCCGCGCCACAGCGCTCGTTCTCTGCGCAGATCCACCGCGAGACCCTGCGCCAATCCCCACCTCCCAACGCGTCCGTCGCGTCCGTCGCGAAGGTCGCCCCGCGCGCAAGTCTCGGCTCGCTGTGGGTGATCCCTGCGCTGTGTATCGCAGGGTTTCCGGCGGCGTATGTGCCCAAGGCGACCCCGGCGGTCTCGCTCTCGTACTGGGCAACCTATTGGCAGCCCCCCTCGCGCGATCGCATCGCGTCCCTGGTCAAGCGCGTCAACCAGAGCCCCTGCACGTGGCATTGGATCGCCGATGCCCAGGTCATCTTGCACTACGACGCCCTCGCCGCCGAGAACCGAACCCACGCCCTTCGCCCCCAAGCGCAATGCCAGCGCGGCGTGTTTCGCTGGATCTTTCCCTGAGAGTTTAGCGCCTCTACGAGAGCGTCCGTTGTACCCGCGCGCCAAGGGTCACGCCCGCTTCGTCCGCCCACACGACGTCGTAGCCCAGCCCTAACAGCTCGACCATCGGAGCATACGGGTTGTCCTCTTCGCGCAGCTCTGTGCCCCGCAACGTGGGCGAGATCCAGTCCCGGTCAGGCCATCGCCCCCCGCGCTCACAGAGCGCCCGCCACGCTTGGTCACACAGCCACACGCCCGCGGCCGTCCTCGCCAATGGCTCTTCTTGCCCTCCCAGCGCCCGCACAGCGTCACGCAACCGCGCCTCTGTGACAGGTGACTCCCCGTGGCCAAAATGTCGCCCTGCGAGCCGCAAGAGCCACCCGAGGTCGACCTCGGCCTCGACTCCCGAGACGTCAAGCTGACCCTTGGCGTCGACCCACAGCCCGACCCAGCCAACGACCACCTCCGTGTCGCCGCTAGACGCCAATCCCCGGGCCAAACGGTCTTGCGCTTCTCGCGCGAGCGCCTCAGCCGTCCTCGCGCGGTCGGGGTCCATTGCAAACGCCCAGAGATCCTGAAATCTCTCGGGCACTCGCGATCGCTCGGGCCCAAACCGGCGGGTCTCGTCTGTCAAAACGTCGAGTTCAATCGCTCCCCGCGCTGCGAGAAGCTCAAAGCACTGCGCGACCTCTTGGGCTGTCGTCTGTGCGCTGACCCGCTCGAGGTCCCAAGACATCACGACGTGGCCCAGGTGCGCTTCGATCACCGCCCGCGCGGGCCCGTCATGGTCCAGATCGTAGCGCCCCAAGAGCTGCCCCCACTGCGCGATGGGCTCTCCGAGGTCGACCGTGTTTTGCGGCTGAATCGGCTGGATAAACTCGTTCTTGAGCTCGTCCGATCGCAGCCACCGGATCACCGCCGTCGCGGTCGACGGATACCAGCCCTCAAGCAGCTCCATCGCCACCGGACTCTGCAATACCAACGGGCCTCGTCGGGTCGCCCCCACGACGTTGCGCACTTCACCAACGAGCACGCGAATCCTGCTCAGAGCCCCACCCCAACCGATGGCCCCAAAGTCCGCGATCGTGCGTTTGTCCGGGGTCATCACGGTGTTGCCCGAATAGTACCCCCCAGGGCTCCAGAGCCAGGTCTCTCCGTCTACGACCAGTGTGCGCATTCGGCGCATTGAGATGCCCATGATTGCGCTCTCTGTCGAAAGAGGTCACACAATGACCTGCAATAACGCAGGCGGATTCTAGAGCGATGCGTGGGGCTGTTGGGCCTGTGCGGCCATCTGCCTGATCGTCGCGAGCGTGATGTCTACGCCCTTCATCAGCTCGGCTTCTGAGATCACCAGCGGGGGCGCGAGACGCAGCACATGCTTGCGGGTCTCTTTGGTCAAGACACCGTTCTCGATGAGCATCTCGCAGAGCTTGTGCGCGCCGCCAAGCGCAGGATCAAGCTCGATCCCGATGAGCATGCCGCGGCCACGGACCTCGAGAATCCCTGGGATTTTTGCGTCTCGAATGCGCTGCATGGCCTTAGGGCCTAGCTCGGCCGCGCGCTCGCTGAGCTTCTCGTCCACAAGCACATCGAGGGCCGCCTTGCCGATGGTCATCGCGAGGGGCGAGCCACCAAAGGTGCTGCCGTGCTCGCCGGGGTGAATGGCGTCCATAAACTCGCGCTTACCCACGCACGCGGACACCGGCATGATGCCGCCGCCCAGAGCCTTGCCGAGCGTGAGCACGTCGGGCTGCGCGTTCTCGTGTTGCCAGCAAAATACCTTGCCAGTGCGACCCAGACCGGTCTGCACTTCGTCCCAAATGAGCGCGATGTTTCGGCGCGTACAGATCTCACGGACCTGGGCCATCCAGCCGTCGGGCGGGACGACAATGCCGCCCTCTCCCTGGATGGGCTCGCCCAAGAACGCGACCGTGTCATCGGTGATCGCGCGCTCAAGCGCGGCCGCGTCGCCAAACGGGATGTGTACAAACCCAGGTGTCAACGGCCCAAACTGCTCGCGATACTGCGGCTCGCTCGAAAACGAGACCACCGTGGTCGTGCGGCCATGAAAGTTATTGTCGCAGGTGATGATCTGCGCGCGATGAGGCGCGAGGCCCTTCTTGCGTACGCCCCACGCGCGCACGACCTTGATCGCGCTCTCGACAGCTTCGGCGCCTGAGTTCATGGGCATCACGCGATCGAGGCCCGAGAGCTTGACCAATGTCTCGGCCATCTCGGCCAACGGCTCGTTGAGAAAGCATCGCGCGACGACCGAGATCTGGTCCAGCTGCGCGTGCGCCGCAGCGATGATCTTGGGGTGGCGATGGCCGTGATTGAGCGCCGAATATCCGCCCAAAAGATCCAGGTACTCGCGCCCCTCGGGGTCCCAAACGCGTGAGCCCTCGCCGCGCACAAGCACCAGATCAAACGGCGCGTAGTTGTGCGATCCAAAGGTCTTCGCCTTGGTGATGATCTCTTTTGTGCTGGCCATCGAAAGCTCCTCAATCGGTTGTCGTCAAGATGTGCCCCTCGAGTGGGGCTTCGCGTGACAAAGCTTGCACGCGTGAGACGCCGCCTCAAATGGGCCGCGCGTGCCCAGGTACATACCTTGTCTTGCACCGTGCGTGTGCAACCTACGAACGATCGCGCACCACAATGGACTACGTGCGGTCACATGAAGGGCTTAGTGATCTCGCGTCGCCGATTCATTTGATGAGCAAAAATGCAGCTCAAATGAGTTTTCTTCGCGGGCATCCTCTGCGTCGCGCAAAGTGCAGGGCGAGTGAATGGAGAAGATTCGTACAGCGTTCAATGCGGGCGTGTTTGTGCTGTCTTCAATCGCTGAGATTGCTGCGCTAGAGTCGCGAGTGGATGCGCAGCGCATGGTGACTCTCGACGGTGGACAGATCGCGCTTTGGCACGCTGAGCGGTGAGCCAAAAGCCCGCATGGTGCCCCGTAACGCACAAATCGCTGGCAGTCCTGCAGACCCAATACTCAACATACTTCAAGGAATTCGTATGCAAATGTCCCGCACTCGTGTCGCCTCTTATCGTGTCATCACCGCTCTGTCTGCTTCGTGCTTGGCCTTGTCGTTTTCGGGCGTTTCGTTGGCGCAACAAGACGGTGGCGCTGCGGCCACGGATGCATCCGCGGCGCCTCCTGCGCGTCCCCAGGTCGAAATCGCGCCAGACGCGGCCGCGTACACGGGCCCCGCGCCCTATTTTAACATCGGCCAGCCTCGCGTCGGAGCGGGGGTCACGCCGTCGGCCATGCAGCGCGCGATCACCCGACAAAAAGCTCCCCTCGTGGACTGCTATAAGCGTCTGCTCCTCGCGCAGAACACCGCAGCAGGGCGCCTCGAATTGCGCTTCGAAGTGATCGCGGGCGGCTCGGGGCTCCTGGACCGCGTCTCGCTTTCACCTCACCGCAACAACTCGTTTGAGACCTGCGTGCGCAACGCGTTTGGCAACCTCACGTGGCCCAGCCCTCGCGGCGCTCCGTCTGTGAGCGTCGTGGCCGAGGTCGAGATGGCTCCACTCGCGCCCGCGCCCACGGGTCGCCGCCGCTAAAGGCCTACGCCTGTAGCTTCGGTGACAAGGCCCGCGCACTGGTCCTATGGTGCGATCCATTGTGCGAATCGGAGTGCTCACAGGGGGCGGCGACGCACCCGGCATGAACGCGGCTCTCAAAGCCTTGGTCTACCGCGCCAGCGAGTGCAACGCCGAGGTCGTGGGCCTCTACGATGGCTGGGAGGGGCTCTTGGGCTCAACCCCGCCGGAGGTCCTCGCGCTCGACCGTGCGCGCGTGAGGCTGTGGGACCGCGAAGCCGGGTCGAATTTGGGGTGCACACGGACCAACCCTTTTCGCGTTGAACGGGGTGACCGTCGCGAAGACTGCAGCCGTGAAATCCTTTCGAATATCAACACGTTAGGGCTCGATGCTCTGGTGGTCATCGGTGGCCGTGACACGCTCGGCGCCGCCCAACGGATGCACACGCTCGGGGTGCCCATCGTCGTGGTCCCCAAGAGCATCGACCTCGAAGTAGGCGCCACGGACTACGCCATCGGCTTTGACAGCGCCCTTCGCAATTGCACCGAGATCATCGCCAACTCGCGCAGCAGCGCGGGCGCGCGGCGCTGGGTGCAGGTGGTCGAGGTTGTGGGACGGCGCGCAGGGCACCTGGCCCTCTGGGGCGGGCTCGCCGGAGGAGCCCAAATGATCTTGCTGCCCGAGCTCCCTTTTTCGCTCGAGAAAGTCTACGCGCTCTTGGACGCGAGGCTCTCGGTCGAGCGCGGTCGCAGCGGGCGCAACCCACGGTACGCCACCGTGGTGGTCGCCGAGGGAGCCTGCGCCGAGGGCATGCACGAGGTCTTGGTCGACGCGGCCCCAGACGCCTACGGAGCGTCGCAGCTCGGCGGCGTGGGAGCCCTGCTCGCCGAGCGCCTGCGGCAAGACATGGGCGTGGACGCGCGCTCGGTGGCGCTGGGGCACCCGCTGCGGGGCGGGGTGCCCACCTCGCTCGACCGGGTGATGGCCCATCGTTTGGCCTCGGCCGCCGTCGATGCGTGCCGCGTGGGCGCGTTTGGCCAGATGGTCTCGGCGGTCTCGACGCTGCCCTATGGCACCGTGCGCTACGTCCCGTTGCCCGACGTCCTCGCGGCGCCCTGCAACGTTAACATCGCGCGCGACTACGACAGCGACCGCTATTTTGCCCAGCGCGCGCTCGCCCCCTGAGTCTTCGTTGGGTCAGCAATTATCCACGGATATTCGCGATGCGCTGGTCCTCAGATGCGCGCATCGACCGAGCGATCTCTTCGGCGCGGCCGAGCATCCGTGAGGCATCTTCGCCGCTCTGTTGCTCAAGAGACTGCGCGTCTTGGGCCCGCGACCCCGCACGCCGCGCGCGGCTGTTGGTCTCTTGGCTCGCGGTGTCGTGGGAGTCTGCGACAAAGCGCCCCGCGGTCGAGAGCCCCTCGGCCACCCCGCGGCCCAGCGTCGCGCCCGCGTCCAAGCGTGCCGCGGTGGCCATGTTTTGGGCCACGTGCATGCGTGCGTCGTGGAGCTCGTGCGGGGTCATCGCGGGGGCCATGGACGCGAGCCGTGTGGTGCGCTCAGAGTCACTGAGTGTGTGGTCGTTGCTCACAGCCTGGCGGTCTTCGTGGCGTGCAAGCAGGGCCTTGGTGCGCTCGCTTGAGAGCTGGACCGTGCTCGAGGCCAAGCTCGTCGCGCCCTGGGCGAGGGTCGCGACAGCGCCCACCAAGCCGCTGGCCAACCGGGCGACCGAGGCGCTGCGCTGCTCGGTGATCGCGGCTTCTTCTTCGTGGTGTTGCTCGGCCTCGGCCAGCTTGCGCTCGGTGCGCGCGGCTTGTCGTGTGCTGCGGGCGCTGTCGATCATGGCCAGCTCGGCGGCCATTTGTGGGTCATCCAGTGCAAAATCGCTGCTGGCGTACGCGCTCATGCTCGAAGGGCTCGACGTGATTCGGGTCATCGGTGGGGGTGTCCTTTGGGGGTGTAAACGTGTGAGAGGCCGTTGATCGCGTCATGCGCGCAGGAGGTTGCGGCTCAGGGCTCCTTGGGCGCGCGAATACTCGACGCTCGTGTCCGAGACGCGGTTGATGCTGCGCTGCACGCTCTCGCTGGCCTCGCGCAGCTCGTTGACGAGCTCGCTCACTTGCTCCATCGCGCGGCGTGCGGCGGTCCCTGCGCTCTGTGCATCTGCGCGAGAATTTTCGGCTGCGAATGTCCAGCCCGCGACGCCGACCTGACCTGCTCCTTGGGCGACTGTTGCGGCGCCTTGCCCAACGCGCGCGCCCAGCTCGATGCCCCGCGCGACCGTTTGCGCAGCCGAGCGGGTGCCTTGCATCGCGCGCCCCGCTTGGCTTGCCGCGCCGCCCACGGCCAGGCCGCTCCCGGTGACGCTCGCGCACGTGAGCGCCATCCTCACCGCGGGCGGAACCTCTGCGCCTGCCGCCTGCGCGATGTCGCAGCTCACCTGGCCTGCTTGTGCGGCGATGGTGGTGCTCTGGCCGATGATCGAGAGCGCGCCCACGGGGTTTGCGATGAGCCCGGTGATCGCGGCGATCATCGAGAAGACGCTCACGGCGATCGAGGCTCCGCGCATGGCGTCTCCGGCGAGGGCGCCGCTGTCGGTGAGTGCTTGCTGGGTGAGCGAAGCGGCCCCTGCGACTGCTCCTGCGACGGCCGCGATGAGGGGCGCTGCGGCGCCTGCGGTGGCGATGGCGGCGGCGACCCCGGCGATCACGCCGATGGCCGCGCCGACATATCCCGCGATCTTGGCAAACATGGACCAGAACGTGGTGCCGCCCTCGGCCTCGGCGGCTTGTTGCGCGGCTTGAACCTGCGCTTGGAGGTGGGCGGCGCGCTCGGTCTGTCGTGTGGTGACTTCGCCGCGTTGGGCGCTCTGGTCGGTCTGACCCAAGAGCGAGGTGACGACCAAGAGCACGGCCGCGGGGTCATTGGCGAACATGGCCGAGTCCGTCGGGATGTGTTGTCTCGCGCTGGCCATCGCCTCGCGGATCTCTTGTGGCGTTGCGCTGTGGGGCTGGGCCTCGGGGAGTAGAACACTTGGCAGGGATTCTCCCATCGGGAGCGTGCCTTGCGAGCGCTCGATGGAGGCCGCGTAGAGGGACTGCAGCGACTGCATTTGCTGCTGAATTGCGCCGGTGATGCTCATGTGTGGGCCTCTGCGATCGTGAGCCAGGGAGTGAGGGACGAGACGTCTGCGAGCGAGCTCCGTACGTGGGCGGCGAGGGACTGAGCGCGTGCGTGCTGGCCTTCGAGGGCAAAGCAGGCGGCGGCATAGGCCATCGGCGTGACGTCTTGGGCAAACAGCGCAGCGAACTGAAAGAGCTCAGCCGCTTCGAGCACGCGCCCGAGGGCTTGCCGTGCGCTGGCCAGCCCGAGCCACGCGTCACTGCGGCGCGCATCGAGTTGCACGCACCGCAAGAAGAACGCCTCGGCATCGCTTGCCCTGCCGCGAGCGAGAGCGTCGCGGCCGAGGGCATAGATCCCGTCGATGATCCGTGGCTGAATTGCGAGCATTTGCGCAGGCGATTGTCGCCCGCTCACCAGCGCTTCGAGCGCGTGGCGCATCCCTTGTGTACTCTCCATGACGACACCGCTTTCGATCGGTTGCGTGAGCAGACTGTGTAATTGGGCCCCGGGGTTGTGCGGCGCTCCCCCACCGAGCGCGCGCTGAGTCCTTGGATATTTACCCGCGGATGTTCTGTGCGATGGACTTGCGGGTCTCGCTGCGTGAGGCCATCACGTTTGAGACGACCTGCATGAGCTGATTGCGCTTGGAGAGCACTTGTTGCATCTCGAGCTGGCGCATTTCGCCTCCGCCTCGGATGCCTTCGAGGGCGCTCTTCGCAGAATCACGCAGCGCAGACAGGCTGCTGAGCATCACGGGACCATGTGCAGTCGACGGGGTGATCCCATTCTCTGCGAGGATCTCGCCGACGGTTCGTGTGCGTGTGGACCCATCGGGCATCTGGACGTTGAGCTGTTGGTTTAAGTCTACGGGTGTGGCTGCGTGTTGACCCTTGTCCACCTCGGTCTCACGCGCGGAGTAGTAGTTGAGAACCGCTGAGATTTCGCGCGATTTGCGGGCGTTTTCGCGCATTCCGGTGAGCTGCTCGTTGACCTGTCCATCGAGCGTCGCGGTGTAGTGTCCGACCTGGATCAGGATCTCGTCGTCAGAGAGGGCGCTGATCCCTGCGTCGAGCAGCGTACCGAGCTCTTGTTCGGCTGCGCGGCGTGCGGTTCCCGGGGTTACGACGGGAGCGCTTTCGCGTTCGCGGGTGCTTGAGACCGACGGGCCTCGTCCACCATGTGTGAGGGCTGGATTGGGTGTGCCTACGGGTCCGAAAAGAGCTGCCATGGGAGTGTTTCTTTCTTGGGTCTGTTGATGAAGTGAATGTGGTTTGTAGCTGCAAAATCAGCCGCGGATGTGCATCGCGTGGCGGAGTGACATGGGGGTGGTGCTCACGGTGGGGCGGGCGATGGTTCGCCAGCGGGGGGCGAGCTCGGGGTCGCAGTGCTCGGTGAGGGCGTCGCAGAAGGCTTGGTTTTGCTCTGCGATTTGGCGCTCGATGCGGGCGATGTCGGCTTCGAGGGCGCGGGCCAGGGCGCGGGCTTCTTGCTGCATGATGTGAACCTCGGGGACAGAGACGCTGTGGGAGTGGCGCTGAGGTCCCCGTCTGAGGGGCTCAATCGCCGTGCGGGGGGCTCTATCTGGCGAGGGCTCGGGAGGTTGCGTGACAAAACGCATCGCGCCCCCCGCGCAGGGCGAAACGGTGAGTTGGGATCACGGAAACGCCGGCGGGCACGGGGGGGGTGAAGTGAGGTCACGGAAACGCGGCCGGGCAGAGCGAAAACGGCGGTGACTGCTTAGCTCGATGCACGCCGTGTATTCAGCTGAACAAAACCAGGGAATTCGCTCTGCTGAAAGAACGCGATCCGGCCCTGGATGAAGATGTGCTCGAAGGAGATTTGGTGGGCCTCGGCGGTGTGCACAGCGGTGAGATGGGTCGCGTAGGACTCGGCGCCGCGAGCGGATCGAGCAGGCCTGCATCGCGCTCGGCTCGTCGCGTGGGTGCGAAGCGTTCGCTCTGAGAAATGGTGGGTGCCTTCGGCCTTTGGGTCGGTGATGAAGTACACAAACTCGCGTCGTCTGCGGAGCAAGCGGCCCTGAAGTCGCTTGATATCCGGATGCACACCAAACGTTGGGTCAGCGCTGCAATCCGACGTGCATGACGTGGGCAGCAGCGATGTCCGTTCGCTCTGCAATTTGTCTGGCAGTTCGAATCGTGTATCCCCAACAGATCGCGTGCTTAGCGTTGGGCAGCGCTA
>JAUXYJ010000099.1 GCA_030694465.1 Deltaproteobacteria bacterium
TTGACCCTACGTCCGAGGTGCGCCGGAAGCGATTGAATGGGTCAGAGTGTGCCACGGTGGATCACTCTGTAGCGATCGGATCGCCCAAAGCGCACCTCGGACCATGACATTGGGCAATCCGATCGCCCCAAAGCGCACCTCGGAGGTGAGAAACGGGCGATCGGATTGCCCAAAGCGCACCTCCGAGGTGAGAAACGGGCGATCGAATGGCTATTTCCTGCGAAACAGCGGGGATTGGGTGCCGCGGCGTGGGCGAGCGCGCAGGGAGGAGGGCGAGGATGAGCCAAGGGGTCGGCGCAAGCGCTCCGGAGCGCAGGGGTAGCGCATCGTCATCCCTCTTGCGCCGTGATCTCTTGCTGCGAATGACGCATCTGAGTGGGCCCCCTCAGGGATCTCGCCTAGGTCACGAGAGGGGACTGAACGGGGCTGGATGGCCTATCCTCCAAGCAGCAGATGTTCGGACGCGCGAACGTCGACTTGCTTCGTGTGCGCTTGCTGCACGCTGAGTGATCGCGCCGTCATCGAGAGTGGAGGGAGCCCTGTCGCGCTCCTCTTCAGCCTCGGTCGCTCCGGCCTCGCCGCGTGGTCGCCTACTTTTGCCAATTGAGCTTGAAGCCAGGGCCAGGCCGTCGGTACGCTGCACTTCTCGCTCGAACTCTCGAGCGACCTCGCCGTAGAATTGTTAGTTAGGCAGACGCTCTAGCGAAGACAATGAATGACTAAAAAGCTTGGTGAAGTGACGATGCGTAGCGAGGCCGCTGCACGAGCGCTTGAGCGCATTGTCGACGCGGCAATGGGTCTACCAGTTCGCGGCGAGGGCATTCCGATCGGTCGTGGCATTCACACTAAACGCGCGAGTTCGTTTACGCATAAGTGGACGGACTCCGTCCAGGTTGCCGACAGTTGGCGATATCCTTATTACGACCAAACCAAGCATTTGGTGTTGGGGCCACTTTTCGACAGCGAATCCGAGATCGAGACCGTCGTTCGAGAAGTCTCGGCTGACGATCCCCATCACGCGAAGTCAGCGTACCTCTCCGGTGTATTCCGCAGGGTGCTGTCAGACTTCGAGCCTAGCCTGTACGACGAGGTTGACTTCCTGGGTGTCGAGATCGCACCAAGCGGCAACCACGTCTCGATCTGGCGACGAACCGAACTGGACGATATGACTTGTAGTCTCAACGAGCTACTAGGTCATCTCGGTTGCGCGGACATCGATTCAGAACCACGACACAAGACCCTGCTGCGCATAATGCGCGCCTTTCACCGACGTCCCGACCAGGATATCGTCTGGTTTGCTGTTCCATTGGTGCTCAAAGGCCCCACCGCACCGCGAGCCTATGCGGTCGGACTGCCGGCTTCAGCGTCGAAGTCCCTACAGCCGATCGTTGGTCGCCCCGAGGTCTCGAACCTTTTTCAAAACGCGCTAGAGGCCGCACTATTTCTCTGCAGCGCGAATGTAACTCGCTACATCGACCAACCCTTCTTGACGACACAGGAGGTTCAGGGGCTCGCCCCGCATGCTCTTGTGACGCAGTTGCTTGTTGGCGCGCTCGCGAGCAACGCGGGTGGTGCCCCCGAGGACCACCTAGTATCAGTGTTCAATGACGTCGCTCGTCGTCCCTATGAAGGACGTCCTTTGGTTGGGGAGCTACTGCTTGGCCCAGAGTCGTCTTTGTTGGTCGAAACCAGACTAGTGAGCCCAATCAATTTTTCCGAGACCAAACTAGTTAGGAAGGTTTTGGAAGCACAAAGCGATGGCCTGAGCCCAGTTGGGACAGCAAGTGGGATTGTTGGTTTCGGGAGAATCACTGGCGATACACCTACAGCATGTACCCGCATTACTTTTACGCCGAGAAGCGGATGGCTCTTGGGTCAGGGTGGGGAGCAGCACAATCTCTGCAGTATGATCCATGGTGTTATGCGGCCATTGCGAACGGACCCACGCGGTGATTTCGTCGCTGCACTGACCGACGTCTTTGGACCAATGGAAGCCGAGACCGTAGGGCGCTTCGAAGGCGTTATTGAGGAGGCACGTGCGCAGGCACATGGGACGATGCTCGTGATCACGGCGAACGCTCAAGAGGAGGCAATTCGGTTGGCGTCCAGTACGACACTTAGCTTCATGCCTCACGCATTGAGTCAAACCGCGGTGCAAGCGTTCTCCAAACTCGATGGTGCATTGCTGTTCGACCCTGACGGATTGTGTCACGCTGCTGGCGTCATCGTAGACGGCACTTCGATTGCTGAAAGCGGCCAGGATGCGACAGTAGCTCGCTCTCGAGGAGCTCGTTACAACTCAGCGAAAAGATACCGAGAGTTGTGTCGACAATCCGTCCGCGCGGCATTGATTGCCGTGATTTCCGAAGATGGATACTTCGACCTCTTTAAGACAAACCTGCCGCACGCTACGTAATCGCTCTTCTCGCTACATGGGCTGGTGCCAAACACCGGCGGCACGATTGAAGTCGTTGCTACTGAAGTTCCCATCCCAAGAGTTTCGCGTAGGTCCGCGTCGTCGCACACGGATGCTCATCGCTTGCACGGTAACGCAACTCAGTATCACCTGCGAAAACAGCGGCGAACGCATCGATCGGGCGCGAGGAGCACAGCCCGGGAGCAACGGGTTGAAGGCAGAGGTAGCGCATGAGATATCCATTGACTCTGCGAGGGAAATTTCGGCCTAAGATGCGAAATGAGAACCGAGAGCACCCGCAAAGTCCGTGCAGGCGTCCGCAAGTCATTTGAGCACGAGTTCGGAGCGCTGAAGGATCCTCGGGAGCTTCACAAGATCGAACACCCGCTTCTGACATTGATCGCGATTGTGACGCTCGGCGTGATGAGCGGGCTCGAGGACTGCGGACGAAATGAGCCAGTGGAGCGATGCGCGCAGCGACTGGCTCGGATCGTTTTTGGGCCTCGCGAGCGATGGCTCGACGCCGTCGGCAAACACACTTCGGCGCGTGATGCGAAGCGGACTCGCTCTTTCGCGTCGCGCTCATCCCACCGCGCATTACGACGCGATCGCCCGCTGGTTTTTCAGGTGATCCTAGTTTGGCTTGGAAGCGGCTGCGACCGACGAATTCTTGGCGCTCGCACGGCCCGCGTTGTACCGACGAGAGATGTTCGGTGCACGTTTCGTGGTCGCTGCGCTCATCGGCCTTTCGCTCGTCGCTGCGTCCGGCGGCGCGGCCGCTCAACGTCGTCGCGCGCGAAGCGCTTCTCACTCGTTGGACTCGGCGTTGCAGCGCGCGCTCACTCACCCAGCGAGCGCGCGCCGTTGGAGGCACATCGTGCTTCATCACAGCGCGACGCCCGGCGGAAACGTTCGAGCGTTTGACGCGTGGCACCGCTCTGGCGCTCGTCATTTCGCGCTGGGAATGGCCTACCATTTCGTCATCGGCAACGGCCACGGGATGGCCGACGGAGAAATCGTCGCGGGCTCGCGCTGGCGCTTGCAGCAGCAGGGCGCGCACATCGCTGCGCGACTGCGGGATCCCGAGACCGGCGCGAACCTCGCCGCCACCTCGATCGGCGTGTGCCTCGTGGGCAACTTCGAGCATGCATCACCGACACAGGCGCAGCGCGCCTCGCTGCGGCGGCTCGTTCGCGCGCTGCAACAGCGATACGGGATCAGCGCAGCGCGTGTGCGAGGCCACAGCGACGTGCACCCCGGACACACCGCGTGTCCGGGGCGAGCGTTGCGCGCGATCGAGCGAGAGTTTACGCGCGAAGGAGCACAGGATACCCAGCGCGACCCATTCCTCGCCGCGTCTACCGTCTGCCCAGCGTCAACGTATCACTAGGCACTGCGCTTACAGCATGTGGTCGGGATCCCCCGCACGACGCTCATCGCTCACGCCTTGTACAGCACGAAGTCGCCATTCTCAGCGACGGCGATGCCAAAGTCGCCCTCTGGCGCGGGCGTTGGGGTCACGAGCATCTTCGGTGACACTTCGCACTTGCCACGCTTGCCCTTCTTGTCGATGAGATACATCGGCTCGAGATGAAGCACGGTGATCGGCGCGCTGTGGTCGTCGCTCATGAGGTACCAGTCGAGCTTGTAGCACTTGGTGATTTTCATCACGATTCCCGCGGGCAGGATGTACTCCGTCTCGCTGGGAAAGTACTTCGTTTGGGGCAGCAGGATCTTGCACAAGCCTTCGAACACCAAGACCACCGGCGTGGTCACTGTGCCAAATGCGCCGTTGCGAACGTCGTACGGCATCGCGTTGATTCCATGCAGCGTCGGGTGGGTGCTCGTAAACCCCGGAAACGCCACGGTCGCCCCGACGCCGGTGTCCTTGATCCATTCAGACTGTAGCTCCATGCGAAACGTCCGGATGTACACAGCCTCCGCCGCTTCGAAGCCGGCCATCAGCCAGTCGTACGTACGTTCGATGCTCTCTGCGATGACGCGGTCCTTCGGCGCGCCGAGGTCCCGCAGCGCGCGATTGATCACCGCGTAGAAGTACGTGGTGTAGACGCACAGGGCCAGCTCGAACTCTCCCGAGAACGCGATGCCCTTGCGCGCATCCTCGTGTTCGATCGCTGCCGTTTCGCAGAGCGTGAGGCACCACGCGATCTGAGTGGGCGCGGCCACGTCGTGGGAGGGGTCTCGCGCGCGCGTCGTGTCCGTCGCCATCACGCCTTCGAGCGCTTCGGTGCGGCTCAACGCGATCATGAGCGCTTCGTACGAAGTGTCTTCCTCGGACACGGACTCTTTCATCCGTTGCGCGATGCGCGGGCGCGGCAGGGACGAGCACAGTGCAAGTGCCCGCGGGTGTTGCGATGGCGGCACCGATGGCGATGGCGCGGGCTGCGCGTCGCGCTGTGCGAGTGCGACGGAAGCGCGAATCGCGACCGTCGCAGGGTGCGGGGGGCGGCGTTGGATGACCGTCGCGGGATGGGGCGCGCGTTGCGCGGACACTGTCGCGCGGTGCGCAGGAAGCGTGGGGCGTGCGGGACGACGGTCGGTCATACGTCAGCCCAGCCCGCGCCGCCTTTGCGCGCGTGACCGCGGACGCGCCACACGCGGCTGGCGACGGTGGCGCCGGTGGCGCTGAGCAGCTTGCCTTCGAACGCGAGGTCGAACTGCAGCTCGGTCTCCGTCGGTAGGTCGGCTTCGATGCCGGGCTCGTCCCAACAGTAGAAGCACGAGCCCGTGGCGAGCTTGTTCGCCCAGCCTTTTCGCCCGTGGGGATAGTAGTAGCTCTTCTTGTCCATGTCGTCGCGGTGGCCGTAGGCGCCGTTGTTCTTCGTTCCGTCTTCTTGCCACTTGGCCGCGTCCAACGGGGGTCCGGACTTGTCGGACCCTGTCGTGTCGGGAAAGTCCTTTCCGTTGACCTTGTACCAACCGCGTACGTACTGGCGATACACCGTGGTCGAGCCCAGCTCCGCCGCTTCCACTTCGAACACTTGGTGGAGCTTCGCGCCGCCGGCGGTCGCGACCACCGCGGCCACCAGCGTCGCTCCGTTCGCTGGCGTCGCGCCGGTGAAGTGCGGCGACGCGGCGGCCGCTCGTTGCACCGCTCGCGGAGCGTGCGCGGGCAGCGCGGGCTTCGCTTGCAGTGTGTGGGCGACGTGCGGCGCCAGGTGCGGCCGCGGATCGCGCGCGGGATGCGGTGAATGGTTGGGCTTGGCCGTCGCGGGATACGGCGGACGTCGCGCCCCGAAACCGTTGTGATCTGAGTGGGCCATGGCGGTCGTTGCCTGTGGGCTTACTGGCGACGAGACAGCGAGCACAACTTATCGACCGGCCGCGGGTCGCTTTCCTACGCGTGCGCAGGGATGTGCGTGCGGGCTGGCGGCGACGCTTCTACGCCCAGCTGCCGCGGCTCGACCTTCAACCCCCCTTCAAACACCACGCCAACACTCCCTTCCATGTGCACACTGCCTTGTGATCCCCGGACTTCGGAGCAGACGTGACCCACGCAATCAAAGACGTGAAGGCGTTGCCACGCGGCAGTAGCAGTAGACGAACTGCTGAGAGGCGCCTCATGGCGTTTGGAGCACTTCGGTCACACTGTCGACCTTCACGAAGTCGTCGCCGAACGCGGCGTGCAGGCCATCCGCGCTGTACCGCATCACGTCGAGGCCACTGCACTGGAGCAGCCCGAGCGGACCGAAGGTTGACACTAGGACATGTCCCCCTAGCTTGAGGGCGCGGCGCACCTGCGCGACGTATGAGCCTCCCTCGGTTTCGTCTGGGCATTCGTCACAGTTTGCCCTCGTTTTCTAGGAGCTCGATCGCGATGGCGACGGGCTTGATGAACTCAAGGCCACGCCGAATGGTGACGGCGCCTGGCCGACCACTCGAAGGTCTACCCGCATGACCGCCCAACTCTGCTAGCCATCGCACCGCGTCGGCCATCGAAGGAATGTCGTCGGGGATAGTCTCGGTGGGTGTGATTGCGAAACGTGCGACCGCGCAGCGCAGCCCCCACCCGCGCTGCGCGGTCGGTGCGCACAATCTGCGATCACACCCTTTCGTTCTTCCTCTGTCGGTCAGACGAAGACGGGTGGCGTCGACCACGACGTGAACCCACGGCTCGTCTGCACAGCGTCGGACCGTCGCGGTCTGCATTGCATCGAGGATGTCCGCACTTCGAACCTTCTCGTTGCCCAGAAAATCGTACGCAGCCTGCTGCTCGGCGCTGCTGCGAAAGACGTCAAGGACCTTCCCGCCGGGACGCTCTGCAAGCGATGCCACCATCCGGACAAGGCGAGGAGTCCTGCGCGTGCCCGAACTCTTCGTGTGCCCAATCCCGAGCTTCTTTCCGCGCTGCTTCGTACATCCGGCCGGAACACGCGGCGCACCCTGTAAATTCCCCACAATTCGCGACTTGCGAGCAATGCCCAGTCGGTGTCGTGGACATCTCCCAGGAGGCATCCATGCGTACCCATCCCCGAAGATTCACTGCAGAATTTAGAGCCGATGCGCTCGCATTGTTGGAGCGCACAGATCGCTCGATTCGAGAGGTCGCCGAGTCCCTTGGCGTCCACTACGATACGCTGCGATGTTGGTGAAAAGTAGCTACCATGAAGCACAAGAAAAAGAGTCCATCGAGGCCAGAAATCCCAGAGAAAGCTGAGACGCTTGTGCGCGAAAATGATCGGCTCAAGAAGGACAACGCCCAGCTTGCGATGGCCCGAGAGAACTAAAAAAAAGCTGCGGTGTATTCAACCCATCGACGCAACAGTGTCGTCGATGAAGGAGCCGATGCGACCGCAACCGGAACGACAGCGCGGACTAACCACAACTACACCGAAGTGAGCTCTGGCATCGCTGGAAGGTTGGGCAATCCCTCAGCGACATCGCTCGAGCACTGGGCAAAGCGCCAGGCTCGATCCAAGGCTACCTCGCAACGAAGGGCGGCATCGCTCGTGTTGGGACGAAGCGCTCCGAACGAACGCTCACCCTGGAAGAGCGCGAGGAAGTTTCACGCGGATTGTGTGCTGGCGACTCTCTCCGAACGATCGCAACTCGCATCGCTCGCTCGCCATCGACAGTGTCTCGAGAAGTCGCGCGCAATGGCGGACGGCGCGGCTATCGCGCGGCAAGAGCGGAGACCGAAGCGTGGCGCCGCGCAAGGCGACCAAAGCAGAGCAAGCTTGCGAGCAACGCGCAGTTGCGGACGTTCGTTGCCGGAAAGCTCAAGCTTGACTGGTCACCGGAGCAGATCGCCGGATGGCTCGCACGAAAGCACTCAAGGGACCACCCCATGCGGGTGTCGCACGAGACGATCGATAGTAACCCCTCCGGCACCCGCGTCGACGGAGGGGCTACGTAGGACTACCTGGTTACGAAACGGAAAGGGACCCACTGACCGTCGCCGCATGCGCCCGAAGGTCGAGCGCCGCTGAAGCGAGCTGGTGGGCTGCGTTGCCAATTGGGGTGGGCACGGATTGGCCGTCGGCGAGAGACCCGGTGAACGCAGAGGGACGGATCAGGGGGACTCCGTTGAACACGCTTTAAGGCGACACTCTGAGTGTTCAACAATCCAGCGACATCGATCGATTACGTCTCCGCGGATGGGATACCGGAGAATTCAAAAGATCAAGTTCTGGCGATGACAAGGGCTGACACGGGGACGATGACCATGTTGTCGAGCGCTCGTACGTTTGTTCAGTCCGCGTTTGTCGTGGAAATTTCCGCATGAAATTTCGTTGTCGTCCTAGCCGCGTGCGAGGGTTTCGCGGTCGGACTCGCGGTCGATGAGATCGGCCGTGAGACTCACTACAAATTCGACAAACAATGAGGAGGTTTCTCTTGGCTGACGCGCTTGCTCGAACGCAGAAGGTCCGCTCGCCGGTACTCGATAAGTACCGCTCGCGCCTGATGCTCACTTACCGCACGAACATCGACGGAACGCCGGTGCCCGCGCGGCTTCCGTTTCGAGTGCTCGTGCTCGGACAGTTCACCGGCACAAAGATCCGGGACCTGAGGATGGCCGGGGATTTGTCTAGCCGAAAGGTCTACTCAATCAGTCCAAGCCAGCCCTCGTCGTCGCCCAACGACCACCTTGCGAGCATGCTCCCGTGGTTTCCGCTCGAGTCATTTGTGGGCCCAACCGGCCGCGCCTCAATGACCGCGCGCGTAGGCGGAGCGCTCACTCTCGGCAACATCGACGTGCGAATCAACGGTGAGATTCCTCAGTCGGGAGCTACGTTCGACTTCGAGACGACCGGGACGTTTGCCTCCCTCGAGAACAACGATCACTTGTGTGAGATCAGCGGGGGCGGTCTGCGGGTGACGGGAAAGATCACCATCGCACCGAACGACGCAGCCGCGCCAGCGGTCGGCTACGACCCACTGAAACACAAGATCTCCGAGCTCAAGCTCTCTGTCGCTGGTGTGGTGGTTGGGCAATTGCTCGACCCCAACCTCAACCGCGCGCTTAGCAAGTTGGTGGTCTACCTCGACGCCAAGAGCACCGTGTTTGCGTACGCCACCAGCGCCGCGCCGGGCGCCGCGCCGGGCGCAAAACTCACCGCCGCCACCGATCTCGCGACGATCGTCAGCGCAGGCGAAGCGGGAAAGACAGCAGACGAGCAAGCCGTTCGATTTACGGTCAAGAGCGACTTCACCCTGCGGACTTTTGGCCAGCGCGCGCTGCCCCTGACCAGCATGGCCAGCTTCGCGCCAGATGAGGTCGTCGACGCGGTGCCCGAGCTCACGCGGCTTCGTGTCATTCGCGGCCTCGTTCTGGACCTGCAGTCCACCATCCGCAACAACCCCGCAGTGCGCGACGCGCTTCGCACGATTGTGCCTGCGCAGCGGTCGCTGCTAGTGAACTTTCAGAAGTGGGCGATGCGGCAGTTTCCGCTGCTGAAAATCGAGTTCGTGCCGTCCGCCGCTTCTGAGCTCGACGAAGCGAGCTACGCGAGCGTCGCAGTCGACCCTACCAAGGTGCCCGAGCTCGTCGCATCGCTCTCGAAGGTGGACGACACTGCGTTGCTCGACGAGCCCACGCTGGTCGCGATCAACACCGTGCTCAGTCCCCTCGGAGACAGCTTCGCGACGATGCTCGCTGCTGTGATCAAGCACAACGAAGACCTCTCGCTCGTCGCGCAGAGCAAGACGCGTTCGTACGTGTTTCATCACCGTGACGCGGACCTAAGTGACGCGCAGCGATTGGTCAATTCGCTCGCTGCGCTGCTCGTCAATCTCCCGGACATGAGCGTGAACCCGACGCCGCTGTCGTCGTTCTTCAACCTTTACCAACAAATCACAGACGTCGTGAAGAAGAGCGACGACTCGCTGCAGTCTTCGCTCGATGTGATCCTTCACAACGGAGACTTCAAGGCGCTTGAGGCCAACTGGCGTGGCGTGGCTGAGCTCGCCGACGCGGTGAACGCGGACGACGTGATCATCGATTTGCTCGACGTGACCAAGACCGAACTCGAGCACGATCTCGAGGACAATCATCTCGACATTTTCGGCTCAGCGCTCTTTCACAAACTCTACATCGAAGAGTACGACCGATACGGCGGACATCCATTCGCCACGATGATCGGTCTCTACGAGTTCGACGCGTCGGACAAGGACATCAAGTGGCTCGCGGTGATGAAGGACGTCTGCGCCGCTGCGCACTGCCCATTCGTCGCGGCGGTGAAACCGGAGTTCTTCTTGGGGCGCAAGAGCTTCGAGAACGTGGCCGAAATCGCTGACCTCGACGCCATCATGAACCACCCCAAAATGGCCAAGTGGAGCGCGCTTCGCGACGATGATTTCGCTGCGTACATCGGCCTCACACTCCCGCGGTACATTCAGCGGCGACCGTGGGTAGCTGGCGACAACGACTCGGACAACCAGGTCGGCTACAACGAGACGATGACCCGCACGCTGGACGACCAGCGGACCAAGGAGCTCGTGCGCGAGAACTTCTGCTGGGGCAGCGCGGCGATTCCGTTCGCGAAGAACATCGTGCGATCTTACGAGCGATCGGGCTGGGCGCAGCACATTCGCGGCCCCATTGGCGGCGGAATGGTCGAAGGGCTCACCGCGTGGTCCTACGTTCGCGAAGACGGCAGCGAGCTCATGGTCAACCCTGTCGAGATCGCGGTCCCGGACTTCAGAGAGTATCAGTTCGCCCGCAACGGACTGATCTCGCTGGTGCAGAAGAAGGGCGAAGCCACGGCGACGTTCTTCAGCGCGCAGTCGATTAAGCGTCCGAAGGATTTCATCGAGGACCTCGCGACCAAGAACGCGTATCTCGTGACCAACCTCGCGTACACGTTTTCGATCACGATGATTGCCCACTACGTCAAGGCGATGATGCGGCAGTACATCGGCTCGACGGCTGATGCGGACTACATTCAAAACTCGTTGACTGCGTGGCTGAGCCGGTTCGTCACGACCGTGGTCAACCCCGACGACCTGACGCTGTTGTACTATCCCTTCAAGGCGACGAACGTCTCCGTTGAGCCGAAGCCGGGGCCGTTTGGCTGGTACCGCACGGTGATCTCCGTGCTCCCACATGCGCAGTTCGAAGGCATGGACGTCGAGCTGCGTCTCGAGGCCGGCCTCGGTGGAAAGAGCTGAGCGCGCGGATGCCTTCACCGCGATTCATTCACGACCTCAACGTAACTTTTTTCACGAGGCCATGACCAATGCCTGAGTTTCGCCGTCCCCTGGATATCTACCAGGGATACAACTACAAAAAAGACAAGCAGACCCCAGTCGGTTACATCACCAAGATGACCATCGGCGAGACCGCAGTAGCCGCCGATCAGACCTGTAAAGACCCGACCAATCCTACGCAGGATTTGAAGGTAGTTGCAGTGCTGAGCGACGTCCTGTGGCAGACCGGCGTGACAGATGCCGTGTACCTCAGCGGCCAAGTCTCTACCGCCAACCGCCAGAGCCTCGCGCTCATGGTCTACAACACGCTGGTCAACATCAACGTGGTGTTTCAGTTCTCTGTGTATGACTACGACCCGCTCGCGAAGAAGTACTTCCTCGCGTTTCACTCGAATAGCACGGACATGAAGGGGCTACTCGAGAAGCGGGGCGACGAGCTTAACCTCTCGGTAGCCGACGATGTCTCGAGTGAAGTGCAGTCGCCAGAGAACTACTCGCTCTCCATCGGGATCAAGCCGCAGCCCAGCGCGCAGGCGCTGCACATCGCGACGGGCGACCAGAAGAACGTCGTAAAATCCTGGGGTCTAGCGGTCGGCTGACCGACGAAAGCGACCACGAATGATCTCGCTGCTACCTCGCGTCGAATGGTCTTCTGGCATGGTGCTTCGCCCCGGGCATTTTCGCGGGCTCGAAGCGTCACTCGCGCGCGAGGCAGCGGCAAGGTTCGCGGTCGCTGGCCTTCCTTCGTATGGGTTGATCGAGTTCGCATGGAGCGAGAGCACCAGCGCGGACGGTGTGGTAGCCATCGACCGGCTAGGTTGGCTCACGCAGGACGGCGCGCTCGTCTGGCTCGGCGGCAACGCGACACTCGAGTCCAACCTCGCCCTCGCACACGCAGGGACGAGCGTCGTCGATGTGTACCTACACCAGATGGACGAGCCCTCGGTGGCGCGCTCGACTGCACTCGACCCAGCGTCAGTCGAGGGAGTCTCTTCGTTTTGGGTGCGACTCGCGTTGGCGGTGCAGCCGACGTTGCGGGGGGCGAGCGGCGTTCCGTTGTGCCTTGGGCGGTTTACGAGGACGCCGCGAGGGTGGCAGTACGATCCACTGTCAGCGCCTGCGCTGCTCAGCGCGAAGCGGACGCCCTTCTTGCTCGATGCCCTCGTGGATGTATTGCGAGAGGTCGAGCGTGTCGAGCGGTCGCTCTACGAGGGCGAACTCGCGCCAGAGCAGAGGGCAGAAGAGCGCATCACTCGTCAACGTGTGCGCCTCGCGCTGCGCGATACCGCTGCGCGCCTGTCGGACGTGCTCGACGGCGAAATCGACCCGCACCCGTACACGCTCTTCTCGATGCTTCGCGCGCTCAGCTTTGAGCTCGAAGCGCTCGGAAATTTCCCCACAATGAACCGCGAAGCCCTGGTGTACCGCCACCGCGAGCCGGTCCGCGCTTTTACGACGCTGCTCAATTATTTGCACAGCCAACTCGCGACGCCGATCTCTTCGCCCGCGCTTGTGCGCTTCGATTGCGTGCAGCACGAACGCGGTCCACTCTTCGTCGCCTCGCCAATCCCGAACGACTTCTTCTCGAACAACGTAGACACCTACGTTCTCGTCCTGCGCGCGAACCGCGACGGCGAGGCACTGCCTCGGCTCGATCTCACTACGACGGGACAGATCGAGCTCACGGTAACCCACCGCGTAAGCGCCCTCACCGCCGAGCTTCAGCTCAACAGCGCGGTCGCTCGGCGCTTTTCTCCGTGGGTTGACGTCTACCGTGTTCGCCCTGGGGACGATTCGAAATCCGTGTGGGAATCCGCACGCGAGCGACGCGAGATCGCGGTGGTGCCTTCGCTGCTCGACCGCGCTTCGTCGGCGTTCTTGTACTGGGCGCGCAAGGAGGACAGGCCGTGAACACGCGTCGAACAGACAGCGGGCGCAGACCCACCATGCGCGAGCGCGTCGCCCAGAACCTCTCGTCCGTGCTCAACGCGCGCCCCGAGTACGACGGCGTGACCGTCTTCGGTCTAAGCGATTCCGCCATGCTCGGGCCGTCGAAGAGCCAGTCGCAAAACCTCGCGGACGCAATGCTCACGGCGATCTCTCGCTACGAGCCCAGGCTTGTTTCTCCACAGGTCGTAGCGCTCGGTCGCTACGATTCGATCTGGATTGAGTACGAGGCTCGTGGCCGTCTAGACGGAGAGTCCGCCGTGTTCTTGCTGCGATATTCGGTGATATTTCGCAACGTCGTCGTGATCGACCGCGCGTCGACGGAGCGGGAGTAATGCCGCGAGACCGCTTCGTCGCGACCTGCACGGTCACCGTCGGAAGCGCGGCGCACACCTTCGTCGGCGGTGCGATTCGCGCGCTCGACCTTAGTGTCTCGCTGTACGGCTGCGAGGGCACCATCGAGTTTCTCGTGCTCGATGACTCGACCACCGGAGGAAACTACTCCGATGAATTTGTTAGCGATTTCGCTAGCGAAGAGCTCTCGACCGTAAGCATCGAACTGCGCGCGGCACACACCGACAGCGCAGCACTCGACGCGCTTCCCAAGCTCTCGACGCAGGGGGTCGTGGTCGAGCGATCCATGCGCGAGTGGACGTATCGAGCCGAGCTTTCGTCGCCGACCGTCCTCGTTCGGGCCTACCGATTGCGCTTTGTTGACCGAGCCAGCGCACTCTGGACACAGCATTTTCCGCTCTCGCTCTACACAAGCAAGACGCTGAAGGATCTCCTTGATGCAGAGCGAGGGACGGTCGAGCTTGGAGTCGATCTCCCGAGCGCGACACAAGCGCGCGTGCAGCAGTTCTTGCCGCTCGACGTCGAGTCGGGCGTGAGCTTCTACGATGCGTTCTTTTGGCTGATGGATCGCGAGGGTGGGCAGTGCTTCTACGACCATACGGCGGGGAGCTACGCTGTGAGCGCGCAGCGACCGGCAGACGTCGCGGCGGTCGAAGTGAAGGCCGAGTGGGTCGGCCCGGTCGACGTGCGTGTGACCGTCCCCTCGCGCAGCAAACGTCGGCTGGTCAACGTGGACGCGACGATCGGGGCGCGCCGCGAATTGGCCGCGTCCCAGGCTGCGACCGGCGTGTATGCAGACAGCGCGATGCGCACGTCTATCGCGCAAGACGTCGATGATCGTGCGACCCTCGGAACGAGCGGCGGCAGCAGCGATCCGACGACGCTCACGATCACGTTCGAGCGCTATCCCGACGTCTCTGTGATGCCCGCGCAAGTGTGGACCCTCGCTTCTGCCGCGCGCTTTGCCGCGACAAGCGTGGTCGTCACCAGCGATTGGCGTGTGTACGCATCAAGGCTCACGTTGCGCTCAAGCGCGACGACCCCAGACCATCAGTACGGGGAGGACTCGGGCGGCTTTGACTTCGACCTCGCGGTCGACCTCGAGAAGACAACGCACACGGCGGCGCGTTCGCCGGGGTATCGAGCGCCGGTGTTTCCGGTGTTCGTCGAGGGGATCGTGCAGTCCGACGTCGGCGCGGACGACGAGCTGACGTATCAGTGCGCCGCAGACGAGGCGACCTCGATCGATCAGTACCGCGTAAAGCTCGCGGTGTTCGACGGGCAAGAAGTGCACCCGTTCTATCAGCCAGAACTCAGCTCGGGGGCCGTGTACATCCCCGCGTTTAAGAGCGAGAAGGTGTTGCTCGCGTTGGAGTTCGACCGCTGCCGCATCGTCCGTCACCTCGCTTGGCGCGAGGGCGCGCGACCGCCTGCGGACGGGCAGGGTCAACGCGTGTACCTCGGCAAGAGCGAGACTAACAACACCAAGCTCACGCACAGCTACGACAGCGAGAATCCTGTGTTCGAGCTCAAGCGCGTGCACAAGAACGACACACTGTTTCTCAAGCTCGAAGAGGGCAAGCTGACCCTTCGTGTCGAACAAGTTCAGAGCGAGAGCGGCGCGTGACGACCTTTATTTGCACGGTTGAAATGGACAAGACCGCCGGCATCAAGGTCACCGTGGCCAACGCCGATGGGACTATCACTCAGGCGATCAAAGCCGACGGCGCGACGATCGTCATCACGATGACGAAGGACGGAACAACCAGCACCTACACGCAGGACGAGTCGTCAGTGAAAATCGAGTGCAAGCGCTTCGAGGTCGACGCGAGCGAGACCATTACACTCAAGTCCCAGAAGGACACGACGGTGACGTCCGCGCAGAAGATCGTGCTGAGCGCGGACAGCGATTTGACCGAGTCATCGAAGAGCAAGGTGTCGCTCTCGGCGCCGACAATCGAAGCGTCGGCGGATAGCACCGCGACAGTGAAGGGTGCGGCGAGTGAGCTGTCACTGCAGGGCTCGGGTGCGACACTCTCGACGCCAGCGACGCTTTCGCTGACTTCGAAGTCGCAGGGGACACTCGACGCTCCGCTCGTGACAATCTCGGCGAAGGCGTCGCTCTCGCTTGAGTCCTCGGCGCTCGCGTCGATCAACGGAAAGCTTGTCACAGTGCAGGGCAACCTCGTGACGATCGGATGATCGAGCGATGAGCGAAGACGCGAACATTCTGACGCTCTTTGACGCGCATTTCGCAGAGGTCTGCGCGTTTCTCGATGCGCGGCCCTCTGGCGAGTCTGGCGTGGACCGAGGCGACCCGGATGTGCGGCGCATCGTCGAGGCGATGGCGTACTTCTCGGCGCGATCACAGTCTGCGCTTGAGCGCGGGATGCGCTCGGCGATTGAGCGCATGGTCTCTGTCCCTGTCTCGGATCTCGCGACGGTGCTGCCGGCCGCTGGGCTGGTGCGCGCGACCCCGTCGATCGACCTAGACGGAGTTGCCTCGCTGCCCGAAGGGACGATCTTGCGGGTGGCGACGGCGTCCAACGGAAGCCCGAAGCTCGAAGAGACGAGCTTGTTCAGCACACTGTTTGCGCTCGAAATTCGTCCAATTGAGCTGGTGTCTGCGCAGGTGGATCGCAGCGGGCGCGCGCCGGCGGCGGTGCTGAAACTTCGTGCGAGCAGCCCGCAGCGCGGAGCATTCGAGTTGGCTGTGCTGGTGCGACGGATGGACAGCTACCGACCGTCCGCGAATCTGTTCGATGCGATCAAGCGCAGCGCTCAACGTGTGACTGTGCGCTTCGATCAGGCCGCATCGCAAGCCGTGGACCTGTCGTTTGGCGTAGATGCACAGCGGTGCAGCAAACTGGTTGCGTCGCCACTCGCGTTCGCGCGGATGCTGCTGCAATTGCCCGAGCAGGACCTGCTGCTTCGCTTCGCGCTGCCGGCGTCGGACCGGCCGTGGAGCGAGACTGAGGTGCGCATCGAGTTGAGCGAGCGCTGGCCGTCCACGTTGACTGTCGATCGCTCAGACTTCGCGCTCTTCGTGGTGCCAATGATCAATGCCTGGTCGGACCCCTGTGTGCCGTTAACGTTTGCTGCGAAGGACGACGCGCTGCCCTTGCGGCTGGGCGTGCCGCGGGCAGGCGCAGAGCTGCTCCGAGTCGTGGGCGTGTACGATGCAGACAAAGAGCTTCGCCCGCTGATTCCGCTAGCACTCGGGACACAGCTTGAAGGGTGGGAGCTTCTCGAGCCGAGCGGCGGTCCGCAGCTTCGACTGCGCGTCTCGGATCCATCGCAGTTGCCGATGAAGACCGTTGTGGACGCCCATTGGTCGCAACCGTCGTTGTGGCGTTCAAGCGCGAGCGCTTCGCGGGTGACGCCGCAGCGGCAGGTGGCGAAGGCGCAGCTCGCGCCATTGGGGCTCGTGCGACGCGCGCAGCAGAGTTCTCTACGCGCGCAATCCTCGTGGGCGCTCGACGTTGCTGCGCTGCGCTCGCGAGCGAGCCTAAACCGCGCCGAGCTGGTCGCGTTGCTGCAGGGCATGGGTGCGGTCGGAGAGAGCCCGTTTGCGTCTGTCGTGCACAGCCTAGAGGTCGATCCCGTGCGGGTCGAGATTGAGGCGGTCACGGGTTCGCTTCGTCGCGTGCTTACCCTTCGATGGAACGTTGTCGACGATGAGAGCGCTGCGCTCGCGCGTCAGCTCGAACTTGTCGTCGGGCGAGTCGTCGACACCCTCTTTGACCAAAGCGTGGTGCTCGCGCAGAGCGACAACGATGATTCAGGAGCAGGGCGATGGGCGTAATCGAGTCGACCACGCGATGGACACTGATCGACGGAACGCTGGACGACGTGCACCAGGCAATCGACCGCGCACTGCTCGCGGACGAGCTAGACGTCGCGGCGCTGTTTCGCCAGATCGAAGCGCAGTTCGATGCTCTGTTTGCGCGGCTGGTGGCCAGCGCGCTGAGTAAGAGTGCGTGCGACGACGCCCTCGTAGCTCTCGCTTTTTACGTCGACGAACTGGTGCTCGAACGTCTCGCATCGTCGCAGTATCGCCTGCAAACAGACTGGCCGTTGCTACGTCGCTTCGAACAAAACGAACGCTTCGGCGGAGACGCTTTCTTCGCACGTGCCGAGGCCCTCTCGCAGAGCGCTGACCCAAGCGACGCGCGACGCTTTGTGATGGATACCTATCTCTATTGCCTCAACCGCGGCTTTGTCGGGTGTTTTGCTGCTCGACCAGAAGAAATCGCGCGGCACCGCTCGGAGCTCTGGCGGGCGCGCGGCGCCCCTGAGGTGAATGTTGTGACAGAGGCTCGGACGCCGAGGGCTGTGGGAAACGTTGCTCCTTTTTGGCTTCTCGCGTGCGTCGCGTGCATCCTCGTGCTCGCCTCATTCGCTGCGGCTTACATCGCGAGCGTGGGGGCCACGCCGTCCACGACGGGCGAGTCATCGGCGCAGTCCGAGGCAGGTCGAACCAACCAGTGAGGAGGCCGTGAGTGCAGGGGCTTGAAGTAACTCCAGAGGGCAAAATCGTGGCTGCTGCGCTGGTCGAAATCGCACGCACACTTGAGCCTTCGCTCGGCGGCGATGCGGTCGAGGCGCTACTTCGGCCATTGCGCGAGGCGTTCGCTGTGCACGAGCCCGCGGCGAAGATCGTCGCGCGGCTCGACGTGCTCGAATCAGTCATGGACGCCGCCCTGCTCACCGGCGAGCGCGCCTGAGACAAGGCGTAATGAACTGGCTCGACGTACCTCGAAGCGCTGTCGCCTACGTCGTAATCGTTGTCCTCGCCCTCGTGGCGATTGCTGCGATCGTCGCGCTGGTGCTCTATGTGCGTCATCGTCGTGCGTCGTCGGACGCTGCGCAGGGTCCCAAGTCTGCGACGTTGGTCTCTGCGTGGCGAGCGTTCAAGCGCAGCCTCGAACGCCCCGCGCGCGGCCGTCCTGTCGCGTTCATTTTGGGCCCTGCCGGCAGCGGCAAGACCAGCCTCGTTACGCGTGGGGCGCTCGGAGACCGCATCGAATCCGTCGCGAGCGAACATCCATCGGCGAGCTTTTATGCAGCGCGAGGATGGCTCGCGATTGAGCTCGCGTGGGAGGCCTTTCGCGACCTCCGCGCCGACGCTGTCGCGCAGCGAGATGCGTTGATCGACGAGTGTGGGTGGCAAGTCAATGCGCTCGTGGTGGTGCTCGACGCGACCACCCCGCTCTCTCGCGACGCGCTCGCCGCGCTCGGCGAGCAAATCGGCGCTCTCTCGGCTCGTGTCGAGCGATCGCGGCGCGCTCCAGTGAGCGTGCGAGTGTGTTGGACGCATCTCGACATCGAGTTCGCCGGGTTCGAGGCCCTCTCTACAGCGATCGCCGCGCAGCACGAGGGGCTCGACACCTCGCCGCACCGCGTCCTGTCTGTCCCAATCGAGGCGCCGATGAGCGCGACCGAAGCCCGCGCAGCGTTCGAGCCACTAGCGTCGCTCTGGCCCTACGCATTGCAAGCGCCAAACTTCTCCGAGGTCCTCGCGTTTTGCTCGCGTGGCCACGAGCGGCTCATGGGGCCCCTGGTGCCGTTCTGCACGGGTGTCCTTCGCCGTGCGTCCGAAGGGGCAGCGACGCTGGACGGGGTCGCGTTCGCCGCGCTTGCTCCGACTGGGCCGAGCACAGAGTTCGGCGATGCACTACGCGCAGACGCCAAGGGTGACGTGGCACTCGCACGCGCACGGCGACTCGCGTGGGCCGTGCGCATCGCGGTGAGCGCTGTGCTCGCGTCGGCTCTCGGCGCAGTGCTTTGGATGGGCGCAAGCAAGGCCAAAGCAGAGGTCGGGCAAGTGCAGCGCGAGTCGTCAGCATTCGCCGCCCGCGTCGCACGGGGCGAACGAGGTGCGAGCCTACAGCAGCCAGCCAGCTCGGCTGCCGCCGCCCTGCTCGGTGCGCGCGCACTCTCGAACACTGCGGCGTACCGCAGCGCGCGTCGCTCGTTTTTGACTGCCGTACAAGATGGAAATTTGCGGCCTCTCGTCGCCTCCACGAACCCGTCGCGCCGCGCCCTTGGCGTCGCAATGCTCCGGTCTTCGCCGGGTGACGCGACGCGCGCGCGCGTGCGTGCGCAGCTCGACGCTTGGAGTTTGCGTGGAGAAATTCCAGCCGATGTCCTCTCTGCCTACATGACCCTCAACGCCGAGCCAACGAGCGTCGGCGCGGTCTCTCCGCCCGAAAACCCAGTGGACACTTGGTCGCGGTTCGTGCGTTCGCTCGGCGCTGCGACCGATCCGCCGAGCCTCGATCGACCAACGTTCGAACAAGCGCAGCGGGATGCGGTATCGGTCGCGGCGATCAATGGTGCGTCCACAGACGACGAAGCGACGCGCGGATTGATCGAGTCGCTTCGGCAGCGAGGAGAGCCCGTCGACCAATGGTTTGTCTCTTCGTCTCCGAGTGATCCGTGGCGTGCGCCGGCGGCGCAGCAGTTGATGGCCGCCGTCGCTGCGACAGATCTCTCGACTCCAGTGCCCGCTCAACCAACACTGCAGTCGCTCTTGAGAACGACAGAGCCACTCGCCCTGGCGCTCGGCGGAGACCCACCCGAGGCAGCCGCGCCGCCGAGCGCGTCTTCTGCGGACGCTGCCATCGGTCCCGGCTCCACCGATGCTTCTGCGCCCGCACAGGACCCACGGCAGGCGCAGTGGTTGAGCGCTGTCGCGCGGTATCGCTCGGCGGCCGCGCTCGAAGCGTGGGTCACAGCGCGTCGCCAATCACAGGATCCGATGGGGACCTTCTTCGTCGCGGGCGAGTGCGGGGCATCGTTCGGGCAGAGCGTCGTCCCCAACCGTGGCGCCTCGCACGCGATCCCGTGCGAGTTCGCCCCTGCTCCCTTCAACGCGGCGGCCGTGGCACCGAGAGAGCAGCTCGCAACATTACTGCGCGCATTGTCTCTCCCGGTCGCGCGCGAATCCGAGGTGAGCAACTTCGTCGCAACCGAGAGCGCAGCGCTCGAAGTTACACGAAACTTGTCTACAAGTCAGTATGCAGATCACTACGCGTTTCGATGCGACAGCGTCGAGGTGTTAGCCAGCGATTTCGCCATCATCGTCGGGCCAGGGAGCTATCTGCGCAGTTACTTGATCGCGATTTCGCGGGTGTTGTCCGCTGTCGATCCCTCGCTGCAGGGTGAGCTCGCGAGCCTCGCTGCAATCGGCGCGACCAACGCAGCGGGCGCGACGCCAGTGCTCGAGCCGTATCTCGCAATTTTGCGGCCCATCATGGCGTCGATCTCTGCGCTCCGGCCCAGTGCGGTCCCCCCCAACACGCCCCTCGCAGAGCGCACCGCACCGATCGGCACGCTCGCGTTGCAGATGCTGCAAGGCGGAGAGACTTCAGCCTGGACGAAAGCGAGCGCGTGGCTCGACGCGCAGGGGGTTTCGCAGCGCCTGCGGCGGCCGCTGATGGCGCCGATTGAGTGCGCGTACCAACTCGGAATCACCGAGGCAGAGCGTGTGCTCGCGCAGATCTACGCCCGCGAAATGGCGCCAAGCGCGCGCCGCGTGTGGGCGCGTTTTCCCTTCGATTCGACGGCGACACAAGAGGCCGACCCAGCAGAGGTCGAAGCGCTCTTCGCGCCACACGGGTCGTTCTGGACGGCGGTCGAAGCAAACTTCTCGACCGTGGCCGAAGTGGGCGCAGCGGGGCGTTGGCGATCTCGACGCGGCCCCAACGGACGCGAATTTACGCTGCCCTCGGACTCGTGCTGTGCGCTTACTCGCGCGGGACGAACAAAGACCGCGCTGTGGTCTTCAGAGGGCGCGCGCACGCCTCTGGCGCTTGAAGTTCACAGTGCACCGTTGCCATTGTCGACCAGCGGATACACGCCGACCTTGGTGAGTTTGCGCTCGGGCGATCGTTCAATCTCGGCGTTTAACCAAGCAGAACTGTGGCAGCGACTCGCAGTGGCGTGGGGCGACGGGGGCAACTCAGGGATCGTAGTGCACTTGATGCCGGTGGGTGGTGGCGCTTCACAGCTCGTGACCATGGATCGTGGCCCCTCGGACTGGAGCTTTCATCGACTGCTCGCTGACGGCCAAAATGAGACAAACCGCACGCTCCGTCGCACGGTGGCGTGGACGGTACGTTCTCCAAACGGTCGTCCGGTCAACGTGAGCTTCGAGTTTCGCTCGGATCCTTGGCTCCCGTTTCTCGCGCCATCAGGGTGCGAAGGAGCCAACCAATGATCGCGCATCGCACGCTGGTCGTGTGTGGCTTGCTCGCGCTCGTCGAGGCGCGGTGCGCACACAGGAGTCCACAATGGACGCTCGCGATGGAGCCGCTTGCTAACAGCAACCACAGCCGAGCGATCTACGTCATCGCGCGGTCGGTCACCGCGCAGCAGTTCGCAACGCAAGACTATCGAACGGTGGCCGCGCTAGTCGAAGCGCCCGACTCGACGGTTCGCGCAACGATTGTCGTCCTGCCAGGGCGCGCGACGAGCACGACCATACGGCTTGCCCCCAACGATCGCATAGCGATCTACGGTTTCTTCTCGGACGTTGGTGGGGCGTGGCGCGTGTTGCTCGACAGCAACACTGCAGAGACGTCTGTGCGGCTGCGCGTCACAGACAACTCTCTTGAGGTGCTCCCCAATGGAAGGTGAGCGCTCGTTGATCGCCGCCCTGCAAGCGGACTTCGCGCTCACCGGCGAGGCCGCGCGCTTCGACGACGCACGCATCGCGCAAACGTGGAGAAATCCTGCCGCATTCGAAACGGCGCTGCTCGCAGTCGTCGAGCGCGGCGCTCCCCGGCTCTCGTCTTCGCTCGACCGCGCGATCGCTCTCTACAGCGACTGCCTGCTTCGGCAGCGCTCGGCACGCGGCGCAGCGATCGAATACTATGACGACCGCGCTGGGTGGCAGAGCTACAGCTACGCTCAGCTCGATCTCGAGGCAACACGGCTCGCCTCGATTTGGCGCGCACACCTCTCAGCAAAGTCCGTCGTCGCTCTCGCGATCGAGCCGCAGCCGCTGATGTTCGCCGCATGTTTTGCAGCGTGGAGACTCGGTGCAGCGGTCTGCGTGCTCCCTTCACCGAGCCCGATGACCGTCGAGCGAGCGCTTGTCGCATGCGGCGCGACTGCGGTGGTGCGAGACCCCGAAGCGCCGTGGCCGTTGCCTGCCCAATGGGCAGACACTGTGCTCTCGCTACAGGGTGCCGTACGCGCCGATGTGGCTCCGCCGGTCTCGTTTGCCGCTGGGCAGCCTGCGTTGATCGCGGTCTCTCCGCTCGGCGCCGCGACGCGCGCGTCCAAAGTGAGTGCGCGCGAGCTGTTGATCTCAGCGCTACGCGACGCCCTCTTGCACTTCGACCTAGTAGCCGGGCGTCGGGTGTGCGCACCGCTCTGCGATCCTGCCCAGTGGTACCCAACGCTTGCGCTCGCGGCGTTCGTAGTCGGCGCGACGCTGGTGTTGATCCCTTCGCGCCGTGTCCTCGCAGAGCCCGCTACGCTTGACTTGCGACCCCTCGACGTAGTCGTCGTTCGTCGCGCGCTCATGGCTCTGCTCGACGAGCGGGGGCTTGTGCCAGGACGACACTGGTCCAGGGCGCTTCGGTGCGTCGAAGAGTCGCTCGACTGGGACGCCACGAGCCGCTTCCTTCGCGCGCAGCGACGAGACCTCCCCACGGCGAACATCCTGTACGACGCTGGCTCTGGTGGCGCGATTTTGTGCTCGCCTTCGCGACCCGCGAGCGCATCGTCGCGCGTCATCCCTGCAGCCGGGCGACCGTGGAAGCTCGAAGGCGCGCTGCCAACCAGCGCCGGTGTTTTCTCTGCCAAGAGCGCAAAGTCGCCGCTCACGACCACGCCGTTTCTCGTCGCTCGCCAAGGCAGCGAGTGCTTGTACGCTGGCACGCTCGATCCGCGCCGCGACGGGCGCGCGTACGACTGCGAGGCTGCACTCGCCGCGATCCACGGACTGCCGTGGCTGCGCGGTGCCTCGTTTGTCATCGATGCTGTTGATCCGTGTACAGCTCGGTTCACGCTCGTCGCGTTTTGCACAGACGCAACACGCGCGGTCGAGCTGCGGCGAGAGCTCGAAGCGCGCATCACTCGGGCGCTCGGTGTCGACGCGCTACCCGATGAGATTGCGCTGTACGAGGGATTCGCCCACAAAAAGGGCGGCCACGTCGACGCTGCATGGGTCGCCGCGCAGTACCGAGCAGGCTGGCTCGCGCTGAAACAAGAGTCGACACCGTTTCTCGCGCTCGCGCGGCTTCGGTCGCTCGCTGAAGGGAGATTCTGACACGATGGGAGTTCAGGTCGCGCTCGGCGCAACGCTCATGTGCCCCTTTGGTCTCGCTCCGTCGACGCTTGTCGTATTGCCCGTGCGCACGGTGCTCGCGACAACGCCCGCGGCGAACATCGGCGACGCCGCGCCCGTCGTGAACATCCCTCCGTTCGGCGCATGCACGTCCTTGGCGAACCCTACGGTCGCCGCAGCCACGACCGCGGCGCTCGGGGTGCTTACGCCGATGCCCTGCGTGCCCGTCCCTGCGGGGCTGTGGATGCCGGGCGTAGTGAAAGTGATCGTCGGCGGAATGCCCGCGCTCGACAACACCTGCAAACTCATGTGCGCATGGGGCGGAGTGATTCAGGTCCTCAACCCCGGACAGACGAAGGTGATCGATGGCTGAACCGATTCACGATGGCGCAGCGGTACTTCGCACTGCGCTGCGCGCGCAGGGCCGTACAGCGCCGAGCGAGAGCGAGAGCGACGCGATCCGCGCTGCGTTTTCAGCGGGAGAGTTCTCGGCAGTGCTCACGGCGAGCGAGCGTCTTTTGCGTGACAATGCGCCGACGCCGCAAGTGGTCGGCGCGTTCTGCGCGGGCCTCTTTCGGCGCGATGGGCCCGCTTGCTTGTCGTCCATTTTCTCGGCGCTCAACGAGTTGGTCGGACCGGGATGGTTGCAGGTCGCCGTAGCAGGGAGCCGCGAAAAGCAATGCGAAGCGGCCCTCGCCTCGTCGCTTCGCGACACGGCGACGTTCTGGCAGTTCGCTGTGTCGCAGCCGTCACTGCCCGGCAAGTGGCGCGAGTTTGATCGCGCCGCTGCACTCGCCACGATGAACGACGTCGCGGTGTTTCGCGCTGCGTGCGCCTCGCGCTGGGAGAGCCCGCGGTTCATGCTGCACGCCTCCGAAATCGAGGCCCTCTTGCGCGCTGTTCGCCCTTCGCCAACGACCGTGAGAACCGACGTGCCGCTCGGCGCTCCCACTCCACGTCCCGCCGCCGAGCCCGAACTCGTTGCGTCCGAGCCTATCGCGCGTTCGCCGCACCTTGACGTCGCGCCCACCCACGCATTCGATGAGCCCACATCGTCGCGAGATGAAATTCTGCTGCCCGTCTCGTGGGCGCTGCGCGAATTGCTCGATCGCATGGACGCCTTCGACACGCTCATTGAGGCAGGCGAACCTCTGCGCGCGGCCATCGTCGCGGATGACATCCAAAAGCAACTAGCCGCCTTCGATCCACGTCGGTTCTTGCCCGCGCTCTTCTCTGGGCACATCGCGCGTCGCGTTGCGCACCGTGCTGTCCTCGCAGAGGCAAGGCAGGTGTCCGAGGACGAATGGAGCGAACTCGAACAACTCTACCGCGTAGATCTCCACGCCTTTGTGGGGCAATGAGCGCGTCCACAAACGAGTCGCACTACGCGCTTGGCCAAGAACTACTCGATCGCGCGTCAGAGTTCTCGTTGCCTGCGCTGCTCGACGTGATCGAACAGTGCTTCCCAAATCGTCGCGTGCGCTTTTGCAGCGAAGCACACCACAAGACGCGCTCTTTTCTGATCGTGCGTGCGTGGATCGAACCCGACGTCGTAAACGTAGAGCTCAGCGTCGGGTTAAAGAGCGCGAGCTCTCCGTTGCCCGCGTACCTGCGCGCGCTGCTCGACGATCCTGCGGTCGATCCCAGTTTTCTGCGACTCATCGAGTGGATCGACGACTCGCTTCTGCGGGCTGAAGCGTACGCGTTTCGTCCCGAGCGCGCTTGGCGAAGCAGCGTGGAGCTGGCTTCGCTGCGGTCAACACTGCTCCGCGCGACGCCACTCGGCAGCCTGGCGACTGTCTCATGGGTGCTGAGTGCAGCGTTTCCTGAGCTGAGCGTGCGGGTTCGCCGAGCGCGCCTCAAGAGCGTGGTTCGGGTCAATCAAGCAAGGCTCGACTATGCAGTCCTCGATCGCGCTGCACTCGGTGAGTACGGCATGGGGTTCGTCCCGGCCATCGAGGCGACGCTCTCTGGCACCGCGTCGTCTTGGCCTCCGCGCGATTGGGCTGCGGAGGCCACGCGTCGATGGCCCATTGTCCAGGCCGCGCTTGCAGGCTCTCGCGTACGGCTGCGCGCGACGCTCGACGCCCTTGAGCCCATCGCCCCTGCGGTGCTCGACGGCGTGGTCGGACTTGACTCGATCGCGATAAGCGAGACGATCGCAGCTCCGAGGGTTATCTTTGACGGCTCATTTGACTCACTTCTGTGAGTGGCGCCCCTCCGCATGGGCAATCGCTAACAAGCTAGTTGGATCGCAGCCATCAACCGCGTCCATGCGCGCAGCCGCGCCGGCGTGCTCGCCCATGTGGGCGCTGCAAGCCCGACGCATTCGAGTACGTCGGTTGCTTGTCGCATGTTGTTTGCGCTGAGGTAGAGGCGCTCGGCGGTGGCGACTGCCGACGGTGTCTTGCGCACAACGAGCAGCGCAGCGGCCGCTGCAACACGCGCAGGGTTGATCGACAAGTAGACCAGCTCATCGTCGTCGCTCACACGTAACTCGCGCACTGCGACGACGGAGAGCGCTGCGTTGCCTCGGTGCCGACCGCGCGACGCGACGCCGATTCCGAGTGCAGCCGCGGACGCTCGCGCAGCCGCGAGCCGCGCGATGTTGTTCTGCGCTCCGAGGTAGGGGCCGTATCCCTCTTGTTTGAGCGCAGACAAGAGTGCTCCTGGCCGTTTGCCTTCAGCGTGACTCGCCACCTGATCGATGAGGGCGTCGAGGGTATCGTCGAAGCTGCGACCCGAAGCGCTCGCGCGGGCCGCGGCTGGCTTTGAGCGAACGGCAGTCGAGGAGATTGGCGCAGCAGCCTCTGGACTCACCGCTGTCGCGCGAGGAGCGCGTCGCTCGGCGTGCGACAGCGTCGCGGGATGTGGCGGTCGATCGAGCGTTGCCATGGATCGATCGTAACACTGAAGCGATTCGTTGAATCAATGCCCAGAAGAGCTGCGCGCGAAAGGCTTCGAACCGTCGAGCGCCGCGTAAATCGAGCGCGGTAAGAGGTTGGGTAGTCGATCGAAATCGCGAACGTTGGCCGCGCGGGCGACGTCCGCGGCGAAGCGAACGCACTGCCTTCCGTCGAGCTCGAAGCGGCTGTCCCGATACCCATCGACGACGCGACGCGCCGCTTGCCATTGCGCGGGCGAGAGTACAAAACGCCGGGCTCGAACATCGCGGTGCGTGAAGGCGTTTACGTCGTTGTGAACGACGCCCTGCACGCCCGCCGAGAGCTTTGGAACGTCGCGTCCCAGATCATACTCACCGAAGCGTTGCGGCGAGAACCCGAAGGACTCTTGTCGGCCGCTTGGATCACGAAAGGACACAAAGGCATGCCCCTCAAGCTGGGGTGGCAATGTCTTGTCTTCGTGCATGTACGCACCGACGATGAGCTCGTGCCCGATCGCGCGCTGAGTGATCCTTCCGAGCTTAGAGAGTGACGATTTTCGTTGAATGCCGAGGCGCGCCAGCTCGGTTGCGTACGTCGAGCGAGGCGTCGACGATGACACGATTCCGCCCATGTGATCCGCCTCGGACTCGAGTGCCGGGTCGAAGACCACCGCGGGCGTGTCGTCGAGCGGGTTGGTGACGCGTCCCTCGCGTTGCTGCACGACATGCGTAAGCTCGTGACCGAGAAGCGCGAGGCCCTCGCGTGAGAGCGGGTCGTACTGTCCCGGAGCAAAGTAGACGTCGTCGCCTGCGGTGAACGCCAGCGCGCCCACCGCAGCCGCTTGCTGGCCGACGTGGACGCGAACCGCGCCGAGATCGACGCCAAAGAACTGCTCCATGCGGTGACGCACGGTGGGTGGAAGCGTCGACGAACGCGTCTTCGCTTCGGACTCGAACAGCGATTTCGGGACGGCGAACGCCTCGACCTCGTTTGCGAGTGGCGCACATTGGATCGGCGCGAACCGAGCAGCGGAGAGAGCGCTCGCTGCCGTAACCCGCGGGACCGCGAATCGGTGAGTGACAAGCGTGCCATGCGGTCGTCGGTCGACGAACGCGCACTGAATCACAGGGTGTCGAGCATTGGCTGAGCGCACTGCACCTCCTTCACGTTTCTTGAGTACGGTCGTTGCGGTGGTAGTGCCAAGAAAACAGCCGTTCACAGGGATGCCTTCGGCCTCGTTCTCATCCCCATCCTCGCTGACCCGCGTCGTCTACCCTCATCACGCCGACTCATTTCGACGATCACCCCCAACGCGCTAGCAGCCATTGCAGCAAAGTTGCTCAAGGCGTTCTTCGAGTGCTCGCATCGCGCAGTCCGCCAATGACCAAACGAGCCCCAAACGCTGCCACTTTCACAAAGTCGCCTGCTGTCCGAGAGCCCTTGCCACCTCGAAAGGACTCGCGCCTCCCGTCGGCCACACGGACTCTGCCGGCCCATCCAGCGACGATCCAGCGTAAGCGAGCGCCGCACCCTGCGCTCGTCGCACAACGCACCTCCCTAGAGGTCGCCAAGAATGTGAACACCTGCGTTCACTGCCAACAGTTTCTAAAGGCAGAATCTCTCTACGAGACATCGACGATCAAGGTGACCAAGACGATCTTTAAGTCGTGCCTGTATCTCTTGAGCAAAGAGCATCGAGAGTCCGACGGGCTCGACGTCGCCGTGCAGCATCTGCACGAAAGTGTCGCCATCGCTGAAAAGTTGGCGATCAAGGGCACGACGCATGTCGTCATGCACGTCACTGCAAAAAAGCCAAAGAAAAACGACAGCTACAACGGATACGAGCATTTTCACTCGTTTATCGTCTTCGACCCCAAGGAAGACTCACTCGAAAGAAAATTCCAAGATTGTTCCACGGTTCAGTGGGCCAAGGACATGCCCGTCGATACAAAGCTCTGGGGAAAGTACATGAGCCAAGTGAAGTATGGCTCCGGAGACCCCTACGCACTCGCCATCGTGAAGGAGTACGACAGCGAAAGAGTCGACCACCCCAGGGGGTTGTACCCGGTGTACTTTGCAATCGAGTTCAAAGACGGCAAGGCGGTCAGCGCGATGTGGGCCTTCGGCGCATAAGAGCGTCGACTCGCTCTTGAGGGTCGAGCCTTTGACCTCTTTATGAATCCGCGGGCCCTGCGTTAAGCCTCAGCGGTCGATGATCTCACCTCCGCGGGTGATGTCCTCCAACGACGCGTCCCAGTCGATCTCGTGATCGCGAAACTCCTCTTCCAGAATCTCACGGCACCAGCCGGGGACCCCGTTTTTGAAGATGTAGGTCACATCCACGCCGGATCTTGCGTAGGCCCGTGCCTGCGCTCGAAATCGCCCCTTCTCGATCTCTGACGGGTTGGAGTTCTCTGCGTATCCCTTGCACTCCACGTAGGAGCCATTGGTGAGGACGATATCAGCCCATCGATTGCCGCCCTGCCAGTCTACGTAGCGATGTTCAATGTCGGCAAGATAGACGCTGAGCATATTCGCTACTTCAGCCTGAAACTGGTACCCGCTGAGCTGCGAATAAAAGACATCGTTGCGCTGCTCGTCTCGCACGAGATTGCGGATGGCCTCGATCATTCGGGCGCAGGCATCCTCTGGCAACCCATAGTCCTGGATGCACACGTACTCGATGAACGAGATCACGGCACCTGCTTCAATGATCCGGTTGTCGCGTTCGTGCGGGTCCTTCGAACGCTGTACTGTGACCGTGACCGACGCGATGTGCGTCAGCGTGGGGAGCGACTTCAGCAGGATCGATGACTTCGACGATTTGGGCCGGAAGCTCACCCTCGGGCAAGCCTGCGTCTTGTTCAGCGATTTCTGCACCGAACGTTGGATCGTGCCGACCTGCCAAACCGCTGTCGACCCTTTCGTTGTCACCCTTGGCGAAGCCATCGCGGGGCGCGAATCTCGCTGCGTCGGAAGCATTGCCACCGCCGGATGCGGAGGGCGCACACTGCGCTGTGCGACCGTGGCAGGATGCGGACGCCGCCCATGGTGCGATCCCAGGGTGGCAGGATGTGGAGGCAATGAGCGTCGACTCATTGGGGCAGCACACCATGCAGAAGACCTGGCAAGCCAGATCTCTACGACCGCGCCAGCGTGTGGCCCCGCGCTAGCTTAGAGCGCTCGGGCGCAAGGAGAGCTGTCGGTGAGACCAGAAACCCAAGCAAACTCACAGCCCGAGGAAAGTGAGCCATTTTCCGACGGTGTCGACGGCGACGTTGGGGCGATAGGTGGGTGCCACGGGTCGATCAAGTACTTGCGCGCGCACTGCGGGCCCGACCACACCATTGGCCATCACAAGCGGAAACGCTCGGTTGAGCGCGTGAAGCCATTCTGCAACTGCGTATGCGTAGTTGTTGTTGGCGAGTGAAGGGGTAAACCCGACGTCGAGTAGGCCTTCGGCTGCTTCAGCAATCGCTTGTGTAGTGAGTGAGCTTTGCCCCCGCCATGCGAATTCTTGCTCGGCTTGAATCATCGTTTGGATCGCGTCAGCCTCGAGCTTCACCGCGATCGTCTTTTTGCCGATTCGAATATAGGTGCTCTCAATGCCGAGCTGTTGCGCGGTGAGGTAGGCGTCGATGAAGTTCGCCAAGATGTTGTTCCATCGCTCGGAGGGGAGCTGGATGTTGATCAACTGCGGGTCGGCGCGAAGGATGATTTCTAGCGCCTTGAGGCACGCAGCGGTCTGATTTGGGATCTTGGCGAGCTCAATGCTGCACCGCCACACTTCGACGATAGCGTCGCGGACGGTTCGACCCGCGAGCGCTTCGAGAGAATACGTGATGAGCGTCCACGCGACGGTGTGGTCTTTCTGGGCGGGATCGTAGCGAGTGGGGCGGCGACCGCGACCGATGCGCACGCTGCGAACTCGTACGTCCTGCGCTTTGTACACCATCTCTTGTCCGTATCGGCGGTCGACGTGAATCTCGTCGTCTTTGGTGTCGATCAGGCCGAAGCTACGGTTCTGCCCTCGCACCGACGAGGTATCCAACGTAACGCTCACCGCGGTGAGCTCAACGTCGCGCGGCTTGGCAACGAGAAAACCGCCTCCATCGCCGTCCATGAGGAACTGCGGATCCACATCAGGGATTCGCTCGGTGGTTCGCCGGTTTTCCCATGCATCGTACGCGGAATTCGCAAGAAAAAGCGTGCCCGCTGCACCGAGCGCGAGACCCGAGAACGTGGCGCCAAGGGCAATCCCCCCCACGACTCCGACAACACCGAGCCCATTTCGCACGCGAGGAGCGAGTGATCCGACCGCGTTCCAGGTTCCTTTGGCGGCGCTCGAGACATAGGACCACCGTTGAATCGCGACGCCGTGGCCGGACGTTGCCATCGCGTTGCTCGCAGGCCGGACGTACAGCGAGCGCTGACGCTCTCGCGGTGAAGCGTCTGTGTACGAACGCACCGCGAAGCGCTTCGACGGTGACAAGCCGCTTCGTCCCAACGGTTTGCGCTCGGCAAGCACGGGCTGCGCTGTGCTCTTCGACGCCGATGGGGCCACCTGCCGCTGTTCAAACAGCACCCGAGGTTTTGTTGTCGGGCGAGGCACTGTCGCCGCGTGCGGAGGGTACGGCGACGAGGCAAATGGCGTGGCCCTGCGTTGTACAACTGTCGCAGAATGTGGGGGACGTTCGCCGGTGCGGTGCGGATCGGAGATCGTGTTTCGTCGTGCCATGTTGATCGGTCCTGGAGGGCCGAGACTAACGATAGAGAGCAGCGTATTCGCGCACAACTTTTTCGCAGCAGCCGCTCGTGTACGGTGACCGCTCGCGGGGCTCGAGAGTCTGACGCCGCTGTGCACGCGGCTGTCGTGTGCACGATCGCAGGTACCTCGTGGTCCCCGACACCTTGCAGGTCTTTCTCACGCGAATGGATCCCCCGCAGGCGAGCCTCGACTGCTACCAGTTCACACGCACCTCCGCTTTCGCTTGAATCGCCCAACTGCTGGTCGCAGAACGCGCCGGACGGGCTCTGAATCTCGGAGCATTCGGGGGTTCCGCAATGCAATCCGCGACGCACACGCGCTCGGCCCTGAGAGAGCATGCGGCCCTTCTCGCTCACCGGCTACGCATGAGCGACGGACCTCGCGAGCGACGTCGCGAATCCATCGCCGATGTGCTTTCTTGGCACGTCCACGCGGCGTCGTGATTGCCTCGTGTAGTGCGCACCGAACGAAGACCTCGTTCAGCCCTAGCCCTACTTCCCCGAGCAGCGTCATGAAGCCCCAGCGCCCACCCCATCCCGCGACTGTCATCCCGCCTCGATTGAGCTTCGGCATCAGCCCGCGACCGCCGCATGTCGCAACGATCGTCCCACCGCCGTCGTTGCCAACCACCGTGCAAGCGTCGCGGAGGATCTCGAGCGTCATGGCCTACCGGCTCGAGAGAAATCCAGACGACCGCAAGGTGCTCAACGACAAGGGAAAACTGCAGCTCAGCGAAGCGGTCGAGAGCGAAGGAATCTCGATTAGTTTTCGCTCAGACGAGCATGCCGAGTATTTTCTCTTGAAGCACAAGACAGGGATCATGGTCGTCATGGAAATCTCCGAGAGAGCCTACGGGGAAATTCAGAACAAGCTGTCCAATGGCAACGCAAAGGTCGGCGGAAAGAAACTCACTCGACCGTCCCCCTGCAGCGACAGTGTGATGAGTAAACTCTCCATCCGTTCGAGCGACGTGCTGACCTTCAGCGGCGACTGGAAGGACTACCTCGAGAGCAACATGCAAGTGTGCTCGATCCAAACCTACGAGAAGTAGCCAAGGATCGATGCACGAGTCACTCGGGGACCAATATGCTCCAGGTTCCCTCGGATGACCCTGGCGTGGTCTTCAGCGCCTTGTAGACCCAACCGTTCACCGTGCGCATGCCAAACACCAACCCCCGGCCACGCACGGTGCGCTCTTCCTTCAAGGGAAATCCGTACCCCTTGTCTTGGTCCGTGATCGAGTAGCGCCTAGTCTTGCCGATTCCCCCGGTCACGAGCCTCTCTTGCGTTGTTCGAACATCCGACTGCAGGGGATTCGCGCGACCAGCGTCAGACGCGATGTGAAGCACGTGCGTATCGGTCAGCACGAATCGGCACCCCGAGAGCTGCACCGTCACAAAGTAGTCACAGATTGAATTTTCGTACCAGGACCGCTTCGCATAGACGGTCTCGCCCTTCATATAGGGCAAGAAATAGGAGGCCACAGCAGCGTGGTTTTTCTTATCCCAACTGCACGTCAGAGAGAAGGGACCTCCCCCACTACCGATCGCCTCAATGTAGCGCAGGCCGTGATTGTTCTTGCCTGGGTCGTTGAGCCCGCCCGAGTTAAGCTCGGCGTCGATCAGGATCGCGCCGAGGCCGTTCTCTTCACCATCGCGAATGCCATGCAGCGCCCTCCAAAAATCATCGCTTGGGACTTTTTTCGGCGGCGGAACATAGGGCGTCTCGTCCTCGTCGTCGAAGAGCGACATCATCGGCTGCACAAAGCGATGGGTCGCCACGTGGCCTCGGGGCGCGGCAGTCGACCGCTGGAGGATCGCGCGCAGATCTGGCGACAGGTCCGACTCAGAACGGATCCGCGCTGACCCCCGTACCGGCATGGCGGTTCGCAGCACTGCGCGGGGATCGCCATGCCCCACTCGGGCTTGAACGACCGTCGCTGGGTGCGGTGGCAACTTCGGGCGCGCAGAAAAATCCCACGGTTTCGACACGAGCGACGAATACCGTGACGAGTCATCACCACGCGAGTTTTCTCCGATGGTGGCAATCGGCCTCCGCAATGTGCCAATCGCCGCTGCGGGCCTACTTCAATGCAGCGGATACCCCATCGGTGAACATCCCCATCGCAAACAACCCACGTGGGTCACGGGTCAAAATCGATATATTTCACCACCGATTTCGCAGCGAAAACGCACTATGACGTCCTAGCGAGCGCGCCGTGAACCGCTTTCGAGACGAGGGATTTCCCACGCTGGTACTCACTACAACATGACCGAGACAATCTTGTGCTGCGTCGATTGCGGCGGGCTCTTCTTGCGGGCATTTCGCAAAGTCGAGTACGTCGTGTTCGCGATCTTGTGCTCTCGCGCAAGCGCTTTCGCGGACATGTTGATGCGGGAGAATGCCGTGAGAAATCCCTCACGCTGGGCCACCGGTGTAGCGAGTAGATCGAGTGCGTTTCATGTGGCAAGCGTCGCAAGCTAGCGCTCACCCCGCAGCGATGGGGATGTTGTAGCGGGTACCATGAAGTCGGCTTGGTTCACTGGCGAGTGAAGCAGCTCAATTTAGTGAAGTCTCCAGCGCCATCGCGTGGGCTCCCAGGTCGCATCGAACCCTCCCGCGAGGACAGGATCGAGAAAGGTCTGGGCCGCCTTGGTCACTTCATCGAGCGTGGGCCACGCGAGCTGGTCTTCGCGCGCCATCGCCACGTAGGGCGTCGTCCAAGCGGCGAGCGGCGCGGGGACCTTTGCGGGCAGCGCGTGCGTCTTTCGAAACGTGAACGTCTGCTCGAGTGCCTCGCGCAGACGTTTGGCTTCGAGGGGCTGCGCGGTCGCCAAGAGCGCGAGGTCAGGCAGGTCTTTCACTCGGGAGTTCGGGCGCGGGCGCGGCATCGTGTACGCGTGGAGCTTCTCCGCGACGTGCGTCTCGATCGGGTAGAGGCGCAGCGTCGGCGGTGCGATGCCCGCGAACGCGAGCACGTCGTCGGCCACGACAACCTCGGGCTCGCCGAGGATCGGATCGCCGAACGCGACATCGACTCCGAAGGGGTGTCCGTAGAGCTTTCCCGCAAGCCTGCACTTGGCGCTGAAGCGGAGGCCGTCGTACTGAATTCCGTTGTTCTGGATCTCTGGATGGTCCTCGTCGGGACCGACCTCGAAGGTCATGAAGTCGGCGAGGTCACGACGCGCGGCCTCCTGCAGCTTCGCGAGGATGTCGATGGGTGAGCCCATCATTCGCAGGTCGATGTCCTTCGTCGTGCGAGCGCGCTTGAGCCGAAGCTCAAGGACGAGCCCGCCTTTCAGTGTCGCCGCATCGCCCAGCACGGCCACCACACGCGCGAGGAAGCGATCGAAAACGAGAAGCTGCCGTTTGCGAGCGAATTCGGCGCCGCTCTTGGCTGATTTGCGAAGCCGAAGCTCGAGCGCTTGCTTGAAGGCCTCCGGCGAGAGGTACGTGCGAATCGTCATGCCGCAAGTCCTCCAAAGGGCTTGAGCGAAGCTTTGACGTCGCCGAGCTCGGGTCTCGTGACGAGGCCGCGGCGAAGGGCCTGCTGCGCGGCTTGTCGCAGCAGCTCGGGCGACAGTCCCTCGCGCGCGCAGTCGTTCAGGGTGCGGCGCGGGTTCGTGATCGGGACCGCGGTGAACCAGGCCCGGTCCTCGGGCGCTACGTCGGCGTGATGCAGCACTACGCCGGCCGGAACGCGGAAGCGGCGCTTGCGCCACGCAGCCGGGAGCGTGAGGTGCACCTGCGCCGGCAGCACGTCGGAGAGACCGTGCAGCGACAGAGCCGTCTGGTGTGAGAGCACCCCGGCCTGCTCGGACCAGAGCCAGGCGGTGACCAACTCCTCGTGCTCCCCGATCGGAAAATGCACGAGCCGGTAGATCCCCCGCTGAGGCCGCGTCACGCGGCCAGCGTGGATGTGCTTGCGGAGCAGGTGCGTAGAGTAGCCTGCCTCTGCGGCCTGTTTCGTCGTGACGTACCCAGACTGACCGGCGGCGATCTCGAACAGCCGGTCCCAGTCCGGCCTGCTGACTTCAGGCTGCACCATGCACAAAAGGTAACTCTGGGTTCCGTTTTGTGCAATGAGGGCGGTCTACCGTCACCTCGCCCCCGTTGCCGAGCTCACTCACGGCTGCGTTGGCAGCGTCATGAGGTTGCCGCCGGGATAGATCCCGAGCTTGCGACCGTTCTCAGTGCCGAGCAGCCCGCAGTTGCCCTGCGACGCGTACACGTCGCCGGTCCCGTCGGTGTACAGGCAGTAGTTGTGCTGCGCGCTCCGTAGCCGCATCGGATACTGCATGTCGAAGCCGCCCTGGTCGTAGCGCTCGCCGGTCCACTGCTGCGCGGCGCTGGCCATGTCGCAAGCCGCCATGCCGAGGGCGCCGGCCCAGCTCGAGGCGACGATGCATCGCATCGAGTTGAGGTTGCGAAACACGCGACGCCCCGAGACCTCGACGACCTCCCACTGTTGGTTGCGCATCGTCGCGTCGCAGGTCGCGGTGGATCGCACGTCGCCGCCGTTGTCAAAGAGGCAGCGGCCGTTCTTCACTTGGATGAGCGAGAAGCGCGCGGTGCCCATCGGGGTCGCGTCGCACGCGTCGCCTTGCCCGTCCATGTCGGTGTCGAGCTGCGTGGGGTTCGCCACCATCGGGCAGTTGTCACGACGATCGATGACGCCGTCGCCGTCCGTGTCGGGGTCGCTCACCGTGTCGCACGCATCGCCGAGGCCGTCGCGATCCGAGTCTTCTTGGCCCGGGTTGGCCGCCATTGGACAGTTGTCCCCCGCGTCGGGGATGCCGTCTCCATCCGAGTCCATCATGGACGTGCTCGCGTCGCAGGCGTCGCCCTCGTTGTCGAAATCCGCGTTGGCCTGGGTCGGGTTAGCCACCATGGGGCAGTTGTCATACGGATCGAACACGCCGTCGCCGTCCGTGTCGACGAGCGGTGGGGGCGCAGCAGGGCACGCGCCGGGCTCGCAGTCCCAGTCGGGAAATCGGTAGTTCACCAGGAGATTTCCTGGAGCGCACATCTCTTGTTCGATCGGGTCCGTCGCGCAGGCCACCGAGAGGTAGCTGCCCGCCGCGCGGCGCGCGCCGTTGATCTGCACGTGCGAGACGACCGTCCCCGTGAACGACCCCGTGACGTCGACCATGCCGGTCTCGCGACCGTTGCCGCTAAAGTCGGTGTCTTGCGAAAAGCTCCCGTTCGCGGTGAGCGTGATCTCCATCGGCCTCGTCGCGGTCGGGTCAAGATTGCGCGGGTCGCGCATGTAGTCGTGGACGTTGACCGTGACCGAGTTCTGGCAGTTGCGATAGGTGAACCGGCTGATCGCGCGGAGCCCGCTGAGCGACACGTTCCAATCGACGCGGCCGTCGTTGTCACACATCCGTCCCCACGAGCCCGGGCCGCCAGGGTTGCGACAGTCGTTGAGGCTGCACTGGAGCTCGTCTTTCCAGGCGATGAAGGCGCGCGCGAGCAGCCCGTTGTTCCAAGGGAGCGGCGGCTCTCCGCGAGGTGTCGGGTCGCACACGTTGCCAATGCCGTCTCGGTCGTCGTCGGCCTGGTTGACGTTCCACACCATTGGGCAGTTGTCGGTGGCGTCCGGGCGGCCGTCGCCATCGGCATCCGGAGCGCCCATCGCCTCGCACAAGTCACCGATCATGTTGCGGTTGGCGTCGGCCTGATCGGGGTTGGCGGTGGTCGGGCAGTTGTCCATGCCGTCAGGCACGCCGTCGCCGTCACGATCGCCTTCGGGGCGGGTGCAATCGAGCAAGAAGTTGCCCGCAGCCGTGAGGTTCTCCGTGCCCGTCGAGCTCGGCCAGTCAAACACAATTCGGACGCCGCGGATCGCCATCGCCGCGACGTCCGATCCGCAGTCGAGCGCGATACGGTGCGGCGACGTCAAGCGCGTCGCGTTGCTCGAACACACTCCGTTGACCAGCTCTGGCGTCGTCCCGTCCGTCGTAAAACAGACGACGCGCTCAGTGATCGCCGCGATCTGGACGCTGCCAGTGGCCGCGCGAAAATGGTGCCCAGGGTTGGGCTCGAAGATGTCCTCGGGCAGCGGGATCGGCGGCGGGCCGCCGCAGCTCGTCCCCCCGATCGCGACGACCACCGCCGCGAGCAACGACACACCCATTCGAGCCAACGACGACGCGCTGGCGCTCTCAAGTTGAAGCATTTTCACGGATGCGAGCACGATACACGCTCGGTGCAGACACTGTCAGCGCGCGCGATGAGGTCTCGCGCGATGGCTGTGTCTGTGTGGTCACGCGTGTGCGTTGGCGTGCACGGTGGGCAGCGCGCTTCGAATCGACCCCTAAGGGTGCCGAGCTGCCTGGGATTGACTTCACGGTTTGCGGGTCGCGCTCGTGTGCGGACAGCGACGAGAAAGCTTCGCGCGTCGTGTCGCGAGCGATACACTCGTGCGTCTGCGATGGCGATCACGGAGAAGCTCGAGGTTTCGGTGAACGACGAGGTGCTCACGTTCGGGGTCCTCGGCCCTCTCTGCATCTATCTCTATCGCGACATGATGAAGCCCATTCACATCGCGACGGGACGCGCGGCGCATCGGTCGATGTTCAAGCGATACCCCGACGGGCTCGCCGTGCTGATCTTGTATCGCGCATCGCGCTACTTGTCGGAGGACTCAGGGTCGCTGCGCACGGAGTTTCTCGCGCTGATGAAGGAGGCCGACGAGTTCGTGAAGGTCGTTGGCGTGTCCATCGAACAGACGGGCTTTCTGTCAGCGACGATTCGCGCCTCGGCCTCGGGGATGACCCTACTCTCGCGGCCGAAGTACACCATCAAGTACAGCGCCACGACCCAAGAGGCGATCACGTGGATCGCCACGCAGGGGTCACGAATCAGCGCGACGCTCGACCCACGCGCGATCGAAGCGGCGGTCGCGCGGATGGAGTCCCTCGCGCCCGGCGCGCTGATCCGCGGATGACGCCGCGACACGCGATTGCGCAATCTGTAGACCGACTCGCGCGACGGCGCGTCTTGACCCGGTCCCCGTTGGACGATCGCGACGCCCACTTGGAACAAGACACGCCACAAGCGGCCTCCTGGTACGAATCGGGAGGCGCTCTGCGCGTGTCAGCAACAAAACGCGAAGTTACGGAAAGAGCACCCATGGCACGCAGAGTCTTGTTCATCGTGAAAGAGATCGAGGGCGCAGAGCCCCTCGGCGCGCTCTACATCGCTGGATGTCTCCGCGCGGCGGGCCATGACGTGCGCTTCATCGGGACGCGCGGCGTCGATGTCCTCGCTCAGGTCGCGGCGTACGCCCCGGACGTGGTGGCCTTTGGATCGACCACGGGGCTGCACCGCTACTACCTGGGGCTCGCGTACGCGATCAAGCAGCGATTTCCCTCGGTACTCACGCTCTTCGGCGGCCCGCACCCGACGTTCTATCCGGACGTGATCTTCTCGCCAGGCATCGACGTGATCTGCCAGGGCGAGGGCGAAGACGCCGCGGTTGAGCTGTGTGACGCGCTCGATCGCGGTGACGACCACCGCGCGATCCGCGACCTCTGGGTGAAGCACGAGGGTGCCGTCTACAAGAACCCTCCCCGCGCGTTGCGCCGTGACCTCGACGCGATCCCGAATCCCCCGCGCGAGCTGCTCTATGAGTTCGACGACCTCTTGCGGCGACGGCCGCTGAAGTCCTTCACGACCAATCGAGGCTGCCCTTTTCCTTGCAGCTACTGCTTCAATCCGTCCCTCGTCGACCACTACGGATCGAGCTGGAAGAAGGTTCGCATCCGTAGCCCCGAGCGCGTCGTCGACGAGGTCACCACGGTCCAGCGCCAGGGTCCGCTCGACGTCGTCGGCTTTCGCGAGAGTATCTTCGTCTACAGCAAGCAGTGGCTGCGCGAGTTCGGCGAGCGGTATCGCAGCGAAGTGCGACTGCCGTACTACTGCCACCTGCGCGCCGACATGCTCGACGAAGAGATGGTCGAGCTGCTCGCGTGGTCCGGATGCCACACGGTCAACGTCGGAATCGAGACAGCCAGCGAGCGCATCGCCAACGAGGTCCTCGACCGCCACATCAAGATGGACCGATTAAAGCGCGGCGTTCGACTGCTGAAGAAAGCCGGCATCGTGGTGTTCGCCGACAACATCCTCGGCATCCCGGGCGGCACGCTCGAGGACGACCTCGCGACGCTCGCGCTCAACGTCGAGCTCGACGTCGACTACGCCGCTGCGACGCTGTGCACTCCGTACCCGGGGACCAAGCTCGCGGAGTACGCCGTCGCCAACGGGTACTTCTCAGGCGACTTCGAGTCGATCCACGAGAGCTATTACACAGAGTCCGTGCTGCGCTTTCGCAGCGAGCGCGAGAAGCGCCAGATCGAGAACCTGCACAAGGTGTTCGCCGTCGCGGCCGCGCTCCCCGCGCTGCTCCCTGTGTGGAAGCGCCTGCTCCACTTGCCGCCGAACGACTTCTTCTACGCGATGTTTCGATCGTGGTACCTGGTCGCGCACTTCACCGACGTGATGCCCCGCAGGATGGACCTCGAGCACGCGATCGAGGGCCTTCGAAGCATCTTCGGCGTCTTCTACGGAAGCGACGAGAACGTGTTCGCCACGCCCGCCGACGAGCCCGCGCTCGTGATCGATCAGCGGCCCGGCGCGGGCGCGTGCGACGCGAGCGTGCCGAAGCTCGTGGCCCCCAGCAGGCTCGTTCGACAGGAGGTCGCTGATGTTCGCTGATCCGAAGAAGACCGCGGTTCGGCGCGTACGGCGAAGGCTCAAGGCGAGCGCGTCGATCGTCGTCGCCGTGATCGCGGGCGCGTGGCTCGCCTGCAAACCGAGCAGCGGTCCGGGTCCCAGCCCGAGCGGACCCGACGCTCGCGTGGGCCCCGACCGCACCGGTGGCAGCGCGCCTCCGCCCAATCCCGAGGACGCTTCGCAGCCAGACCCGCTCGACGCGCAGAGCGACGCGGGCGACAGCGCGATCGTCGAAGCGGGCGCTGACGGCGGCACCGAGAGCGGGATCGCCCGTCGTCGCACGGCTCCGCGCACGCCTCAGGTAGACCGTCACGAGCACCGCAACGGAATGCCCGTGAGAGACAACCTCCTCGAGTGACTCGACCGACCGGGACTCTCGCCGTCGAGCGCCCCACTGCGCGCGCGACGGCGTGTTGAGCCCATGGATGGGTGAGGCAGGAGTCGGTCCCATGGGACTAGGCTGCCAGGCATGAAAATTCCGCACCACCGTGCACGCGGGGTCGACACCAAGCGGATCTCTCCGCTCCCTGTCACATCCGGCCATGCCTGCGCCGGGCGCGGTGGCTCGGCGTTGCAACGGGCGACGAAGACCCGCGCGTCTCCTCCCGAAGCACGCGACGACGATAGGAGCTGAGCTCGACCCGATGCAGTACCTCCGCATGTTGCCGATGCCCCTGCGGGCTACAATCACGCGGATCGCGGCCGCCCCGGCGAAGGCGACGGAGGCGCTCCTGCGCTCGTGGGCAGCGATGATCCACCGGCTCCAGTACTGCTGAGGGGCTGCCCGCGGGCACGTACCCCGAGCAGGAGCAGGCCGATCACCTGCTGGGCCTCCTGGCGCTCCAACGAGATAGGCCAATGCATCGGGGCTGCCGACAGCGCGCCGTAGGTGCTGCGCCAACTCCGTATTGCCTGCGAATAGACAGGCGATCGCATCGCGGTCGAAGTTCATCGTGACGTCCTCGAAGACGAGCCGGAGGCGCGACCTCTCGGTGCGTCCTTCGCCAGCGCGAGCACGACCGCTCCGCCGATCCACTGCGCGAACCTCTCGTCCGCGGCGTCGCGCGCGAATCGAAACTCGGTCATCGTGTCACCGGTTCGTCGCCGCGCGTGGTCTGCGTTTCGCTTGCGATTCCACAGCCAGCTCGACCATGCGCTGAGGACGATCGCCGCGAGCGTGACCGTGTTGACCGCGGCGACAGCCCACAGCGCGACGCCGCGACACGCGACGGACACGGCCACGGTGAAGGTCCGAAGAGGTGAGCTCTGCGCTCGAGTGCGCGGCACGCGACGTGCTTACAATCGCAACGAGAGTATGAAGACCACGAAAGCAACGGTTGCTCGCGCGAGCGTGCGCCACGACCGCGACACCCATGTCGCTCCGTCGGCGCGTCCCTCAAGGCGCTGGTGGGGATTGCTGGCGCTGACGACAGCCGCGGCGGCGTGTCAGTGCACCGGAGAGCCCATGGACGTCAGGACGCGGGACGCGACGCTGGACAGCACCGCGAACGCGACGTCCGACAGCGCGTCGGACACGGCGTCCGAGCGCGTGGAGCAACCGGACGCGCGGGTGGACAGCGACGGATCGGACGGCGGCTCCGAGTGCGCGCAGCTCGCGCCGAACGGCTGTCCCCTGGCCGTCCCTCCAGCGTCGCGTCCGGTGGTGTGCGACAACGGTTGCAACGCGGCGCATGCCGAGCAGGCCTGCGACTACGAGCGCGTGTGGTGTCGCTGCGTGCTGGGCGCCGGCTATTGGTGGATGTGCGAGCCCATCGAATGTCCCTCCAGCGGTCCCGTCGCGGGCGCGTCGTGCACCAACGCGGACCTGATGTGCGCGCGGAGATTCGAAGATCCTGGCTATCGCTGCGTCGCCGGCGAGAACGTCTGGGTGCGATGCGCGTTCATTCGCAGCATGCCACCTTCGCTACAGGGCCTGCACTGCCCCCCGCGACCTCCGACGGCGAACACCCTCTGCTGTGTGCTTCCCGCGAGCGACAGCCCACCGCCGCGCGAGTGTCGCTATGCAAACGGCGACGGCGGCAGCGAGACATGGGACTGCGTCAACAACCATTGGACGCAGATCGCGCCGTAGCGCGAGCGTCACGCGACGCCCTGCGGGTGCCCGTTGCCTCGTCTGCGCCCTCGGCCCGACGTGCGCGCACCGTGCGTTCTCCGGTGTTTTCGCAGGCGATACGGTGTTGGTCGCCGCTGCGCCACGCGCGCCACAGGAGACTCGTCCAAGGGGGAGGCGTCAAAGCAGGTCATGCGCTCGCCACCGACGTACTTCGCGCGCAGCGACATCGAACGGTAGCGTTCCGAAGCGCACGAGGACGCTGGTGCACACCATCCGGCCAACCCTCCTCGGCACCCCGAAGCTCAGGTCGCCGACGCAGGGGCCTCGATCCAACGCAGGACGGCCTCGCGCGTGTCGTCCGGCCGCGTGTTGAAGCAGATCTTCGCCTGCGGGGCGCGCTCGTGCACGACGTTGACGAGCTTCTCGAACAAGAGAAAATGAGCCGCGCTCGCCCGTACCCCTGCGCCGATCAAGACAACGTCACACGGCTTCTCGTCGAGCGTCGCGCGCAGGACGGCCTCGGCCGTCTCGCCGAGATCGGTGAGGCACCAGCGCGCATCGAAGCCGAGATCGCGGAGGCTCTGCTCCTCTCTCGCCAAGCTCGCGCCGAGCTTCTCCGGCGTCAGCCCCGGAAACGCGGAGAGGTCCACAACACTGGGCAGGAGTCCGATCAAAACGACACGCTTCATCGGTGAGCCTTTTAGCACAGCTGGCACCTCGCTGGGCTCGTTCTGCCGATGTCACGCCGAGCTGCGATGCTGCGGTGCTGCGACTACCCAGCATCCTGTCGATTTCTCACAACGCGCGCGACCGCGACTCGCGGCATAAACGTTCAGCGCTGCGGCGCATCGAGCGTGAAGAGCGACAAGACGCTCGCGGACGCGCTCTTCTTCCACAGCACCGCCAACGACGAGCCCGCGACGGACACATCGACGATGCGGCGCACACGCGGGCTGCAACGCTCGACGTCGTCGAGGAGCACCTCGCACGGCAGTTGCCCGTCGCGCTGACGAAACAAAAGCACCGAGACTCCGTCGGTCACGACGATCGAATCGTCGTCGACGCGCGCTGCGGCACCGCACTCCCAAAGCAGCTCGGAGTCGAAGCAGCGAGCGCCCTCCAGGGCCTCGGGCGCGGGTCCCCAGCGAGCGCGATCGGTGTTCGTCTCCCAGCAGAACGTGCGTTCGTCGCGCTCGATACGCGCGATCTCGTGGTCGAGAAACCCGACGTCCCATTTGTGCGTCGCACGCGCACGCAACGCTCGCGCTCGCGCCAACCGCCGCTCTTTCGCAGCAACAAAAGCGCCGCCGTGCTCGTCGCCGACGCGCCACACGACGCCGTTCACTCCGAGCGACCACACGCCCCGGCGGGCAGAGACGATCGCGCAGCCCGCAGCCCAATCCCAGCGTCGGTCGACCGAGGTCGCGCCGGCGCTCCACCGCGCGGTCCCGCCCTGCTCGGCGATGTCCGACGAGACCGTGTACAGCGCGCCATCGTCGCTGAACGCGTGGGCGAACAGGTCGTGTTCACCCTGCGGAAGCTGCTGTGACGTCACTCGTCCGGTGGCCACGTCGAGGAGGGTGAGCAGCCCTTGTTCGCCGTCCGTTCCGCGCCAGGCGAGGGTGCTCCCGTCCGGCGAAAACGCGACGAGCGCGCCGCTCTTGCCTTGCTGGTTGAGGGTGATGGGAGCGCCCGTGGGAAGGTCGACTTCGCGGACAATCTTGCCGCTCGCGGCGTCGCCGACGACGACACCTCCGCGTCGTTGATCGCCCTCCCATCGCTCGTGTGCCGCGGCCCACCGCGATCCGTCGCGCGACCAGCAGACCGAGTCCCACCAGCCTTTGTCCGGTGCGTCTCTCTGCCACACTGGGTTTGCATCGAGCGAGGGCCGAATCGACGCTGCGCCACCCAACATGCCTCCGCGCTGCACGAGCGCGATCGCGCCCGTCGAAGAGAGCGAAACGCGGCTCCCATCGGGGACAGCCATCGAACCCGCGAGTCGAACGGTGCTGTGGAGCGCAAAGGGAACCTTGCTCTTGCTTGCCATGGCGTATTCAAACCCCGACGCCCTGTCCGCGGTCAATCTCTCGCCCGAGGGTCGAGCCGGACTGAGCGCGCAGACGAGGCAACCGGCGATCGCGTGGGCGACGTACCGTGCGCTGATGGTTGTATTCTCACGACCACGAAAATGACTGAGCAAGAAGCAGACTCCGTGCTCGCGTGGTTGGCTGAGGGCGCGTCCCTGAGCGTTCCCTTCGAGGCCCCGCTGTTCCCGGACAACTTCGCCTACGGCAATTCGTTGCGGCGTCAGACCGATGGGCGCTACGTGCTTGAGACGCGCTTCAAAGAAATGCAGGTCATCCGAGAGGACGAACCAATGCAACTCAGCCGCGCGATCCTGAACGAGACGGACCTGCGGGAGAGACTACGCGATGTGCACTTCTCCCAGTGCATCCGGAAGTGAACTCTCCAACACAGGATCACCTGCGAAAACACCGACAGATCGCAACACCAAGCGATGGGATCACAGGCCCAAAGAGCGGGCCGCTGGAGCATCAAGCCAGAGGGCGCGGCGCTACGGCAGCGTGGGTCGCCGACCGCGCGTTCGAGGGGGTGCACTTCGGGCTCACGGCGTCGCGCGTGGGTCGCCGTCGAAGTAGTGGCTCAGCGCCTCGATGAACGCGCGGGTGCGCCTCGGGACAAACCGCGCTGGGGGATAAAAGATGTGCATGTCCAGCGCCGCGCGGCTCACCCAGCGATCGAGGACGGTCACCACGCGTCCGTCTGCGATTTCGCGGTCAAAGAAGTAGGGGACCGACCACGCGACGCCCAGGTGTCGCATCACGCCCGCGTAGAGCATCGCGTTGGAGTTGCTGGTGAGGGTCCCGCGCGTCTCGACGTCGACCGGCTCGTGGGTCTGCGGATCGACGAAGTGCCAACGCCGTCGGGGATAGCTCAGGCAGTTGTGCGCGAGCAGGTCCGCTGGGTGCGCCAAGGGCGGGCTGCGCGCGAGGTACGTGGGCGTCGCGATGATCGCGCCGCGAAAGGCCAAGAGCTTGCGGTGTACGCACGCGGTGTCCGGAAACCGTTCGTGCGGCGCCCGTCCCGCGACGAGCAGATCGAACGCGTCGCCGAGATGATCGAGCGACTCGCCCACAATATCAATTTCGAGATGCACGTCGGGATAGGCCTCGAGGTACGCCGGGATCACCTCGTGGTGAAAACCCGAGCTCGCGAAGAAGCTCGGGAGGATCACCTTCATCCTCCCGTGCGCTTTTGAAGCGACGCTGCGCGCGCGCTCTTCCGCTTCACTCACCAGCGCCGCGACTTCGCGGACGCTCTCGTACAAGAGCCTCCCCGCTTCGGTGAGCGTGACCTTGCGGGTTGTACGGTGAACAAGCTGCACGCTGAGCCTCTGCTCGAGCGCTTGAATGCGCTTGGTGATCTGCGACGGCGCCAGGTCGAGCGCCTTCGCTGCGGCCGCAAAGCTGCCGCGCTCGACGAGCGTGATCAGCGCGAGATGCTCTTCGAGTTGTCCTGCCACAATCGACCGAGCATCGCAGCGTGCGCGCGCGGTGTCCCGAGCATTGTTCTGAAAATAGAAATAATGAATTTCACCTGAGAATATGGCGCATAAATCGCTTGTTGCGTAGAGCGTCTCTCCATGACCAACCGGACATCGTTGTGTATGGGACGCGCACTGGCGTTGGCGTTGGCGTTGCCCTCGGCGAGCGCCTGCGGACCGGTGGCCGCTGCGATGGGCGACGCTGAGGGCGACGCTGGGGGGGATGCCGCGGTCTCTGACGGCGAGACGGGCGTCGCGAGCGATCGGGCCGTGCGGCGGCTGTCGCAGCTGCTCCAGGGGCGATTCGACTCGAGCGCGCAGGCCACGCGGGACATGCGGTACTTCGATGTCACCCTGACGATCTGTCGTGTGTCCGCGCCGGACGTGTCCGCGAGCACGTTGTACATCGAACAAGCGCTCCGCGGTCGGCCGCCGTATCGCCAGCGGTTGTACGTCTTGGGCTCGGGCGCCGACGGCGCGACGGTGGCGACCAGTCGTGTGTTTGAATTCAACGACCCCGACGCGGTCGTCGGGTTGTGCGATCGCGTCGGCGTGCAGAGCGTCGCGGCGAGCGACGTGGTCGAGCGCGAAGGATGCACGGTGACCCTGACGTTGCAGGGCGATCGATTCGTCGGTCAAACTGCAGGGCGAACGTGTCTTTCGACGCTGATGGGCGCGGCCTATGCGACCACAGAGATCACCCTCGGCGAGGCCACACTCGACAGCTGGGACCGCGGTTACAACGCGATGGGACGACAGGTGTGGGGCGCCACCGCCGGGGCCTATCGCTTCGAGCGCCGAAGCCCGCTCTCGGCGCTCGAGTGAGCGATCGCCCACGACAGTCTCGCCTCTGAACATGCCCGTGGATGCGCGCCCCGCGTCGCGAGAGACCACGCAGGACACGAGCCGCGAGGTCGTTGCGGTGGATGGGATGTCCGAGGTCGCTTCGCGCGACGTGGTGTCCGCGGAGGACGTGATCGTCGACGTTCGTGTCGAAGATGTCGCGATGGCCGGCGCAACCTAGGATGCGCGTGCGCGACGGGCCCGAGGGAGTGTTCTTACAAACAGACTCCGAACACACTCTCGTGAATCTACTGCGCTTTCACACCGCGAGCGATCACCACGCCCCGTCGATGTTCTTGATGAAATCGTACGGGTGACCGAGGTCCGGGGCGCTCACCGCGTCCAAGCGCGCCAACGCTTCCGGCGGTAGATCCAGCTCCGCTGCGCCGAGGTTGTCGTCGAGCTGCGCGACGTTGCGCGCACCAAAAATCACCGACGAGACCGCGGGCCGAGACAGCAGCCACGCGAGGGCGACTTGGCTCGGGCTCTTCGAGAGCTCGCGCGCGACCGCGCAGAGCGCCTCGACGATGACCCAGTTGCGATCGGTGTCGAACGTCTTGTAGCGCTCCTTCCACTGCGCAAGCCGGCTCCCGTCGGGCGGGGCCTGCCCGCGCTGGTACTTGCCGCTCAACAGTCCCGCGGCGAGCGGTGACCACGGCAAGATCCCGAGCCCGAACTTTGCGCACAGCGGGACGTGCTCGCGCTCAAGCGCGCGGGTCGCGAGGCTGTACTGCGCTTGGAGCGTGACAAAGCGATCGAGGCTCCGCTTGTCCGAGACCCAAAGCGATTCCATCAAGCGATACGCTGCGTAGTTGGACGCGCCGAAGTACACGATCTTGCCTGCGCGCGCGGCGTCGTCGAGCGCACGGATGAGCTCTTCTTCTGGCGTCCGAAGGTCTTGCATGTGGATCTGGTAGAGGTCGATGCGGTCGGTCCCGAGTCGCTTCAAGCTCGCGTCGATGGCGCGCGTGATGCGCATGCGCGACGCGCCGGTCCCGTTGGGGCCAGCGTTCATCCGAAAGCGGCCCTTCGTTGCCACCACCACGCGATCGCGGTTCTTGCGCTCGGCCATCCACGCGCCAAAGACCCTCTCCGAGAGCCCGTCTTGCCCGTACACGTCCGCGGTGTCGACGAAGTTGATCCCCGCTTCGATCGCGCGGTCCAAGACCGCGTAGCTCTCGCGCTCGTCCGAGCCGACCTTGTGCATAAACGACTTCTCGTCGGCCTCGCCAAAGGTCATCGCGCCGAGGCAGAGCGTCGAGACTTGTGTGCCTGTGGTTCCCAGCTGTCGGTATCTCATCGGTCGCCAACAGTACGCGTGTCGGCTCCGGTCGTGCCTGCGTTTTCGCCGCACGCCTCGCCGCTCCCTGTGAAAACCCTGCACCGTGTGCAGCCCCTGCAGGGGTGTGATTGCGAAGCGTGCGACCGCGCAGCGCGGGTGGGGGCCGCGCTGCGCGGTCGCTGCGCACAATCTGCGATCACACCCTCCTGCAGTGCTAGGTTCGGTGCCCCTATGCGCGCAACGCTGCTGAGTTTGCTCTTGTTGCCTATGTTGGCGTGCACCCGCGGCTCCGAGCGACGCGCGCCGGTCCCGCCGCTCCGCGCGAGGACGGAGGCAGTACGGACACCGCCCGCGCCGCAGCCGTTGCTCACCGGCGAGACACCGACACAAGAAATCATCGAGCGCATCGAAGAGACCTCAGAGTTCGCGGGCAACGAGGCAGGGCTCACGCAGCTCGTGTCCGCGCTGTTCGCGGCGATTCGCGCGGAGGACAGCGCTCGCATCGAGTCATTGCTCGGCCCCGTTCGCGCGCGTCGCTCGCCCTTGCTCCTCGCGATGACCTTCGAGGGCGGCCGCACGCTCGTCCCGTACCTCGTAGGCCCCAACGCGACAGCGAACAGCGAGCTGCGCGTGATCGCCCGCCGATGGACTGCCGCAGCGTCCTTTGCAGTCACCGCTGCGACCGGCGCAGAGATCGCGCGCGGAGAGCGCGCAGGCGCCTACGACCCCGCGATGCGACGGATCAGCGCGTGGCTGCGCGAAGGCGTTCGGTTTTATCGGCTGACCCTCCGAGGAGCCGATGGACAGGTCACGTACTCAGACCCGTGGGTCTACGCCGGAGGGCGATGGATGTTCTTGCGCGAGCCGTGGCGGTTCGCGCCGGAGTCTCCCGATCGCACCACGGTCATCCCGACGCCCACGGCCGCGTCACGGATTCCGCCGAGGAGCGCACGATGAATCGCACGATGAATCGCTTGGTGATCGCCTCGTCTTTGCTCGCGGCGCTCGTGGGGTGCTCGCAGCCCAACAGCACCGCGGACGTGCCCGATGTGACCGTCGACGCCACCGCCGCAGACGGCACGCCAAACGTTGCGACGGACGTTGCGACGGACTCACCGACCCCGAGCGGGATCGGCCGCGCGTGCGAGGGCTCGACGCAGGTGGAGCAGGGCGACTGCGAAGAAGGACAGATCTGCCTCCCGCGAGAGTTCGGGTTTCCCGAGGGGTACTGCACTTCGGATTGCCGCGGGATGCGCTGCCCGTCGGGGTCGACCTGCGTGCCGCTCGGAGGGCAATTCAGCGCGTGTTTGCTCAACTGCAACGTCCCGTCGGACTGTCGCGTGTCCGAGGGCTACCGCTGTGAAGCCTCACGCAGCGGCCGACGCGTGTGCACCCCGACCGACGGGCCAACAGGCAACCGTGACGGCGCGGCGTGCTTCACCACGACGGCCGGTCCACACCAGCTGCCGGCGCTCGCCCGCAGGACCTTCGCCGAGCCCAACGTGTCGGTGTCGCGCGAGCGGTCGGACACCATGATTCAAGCCGAGGGCAACGTCGCAGTGAGCCCGACGACGGGCGCCGTCGCCGTGAGCTACATCGCCGTCGGCCGCGGCGAGGCGTTTATGGGCGTGAGCGCGCGCCTCGCGGACGGGACCGTGCACCAGACCGGGACCGTCCGAGATCCGGAGCTTCAGACGACGAGCGACCCGGTGTTGGCCTACATGCCTGACGGTCAGATGCTCATGGTGTTCTTGGGCTACAACGTCAACGCCCAAGGGCAGCCGACGGGCATGCGCATCCGGCTCACTTCGAGCGCAGACGACGGTCGCATGTGGGAGCCAGCGCGCGCGATCGAGCCGTTGAATTTTTGTGCGGGCGGCTGCGACAAGCCGTGGATCGTGATCGGACCGACGCCTCGCGCCGTGCTCGAGGCGGACGCCGGCGTACCCGTGGTGGACTCGGGAGTGCCCGTGATCGACGCCGGGGACATCGACGGCGAAAACAGCGACGGAGGTGAGCCCGACGGGACCGTCGCGGACGCCGCGGTGACCGATGCAGGAGCGCCCGACAGCGGCGTGAGCGCAGGCTCAGGCGTCTCGATCTACGTTGGCTTCATGGCGCAGTCCAATCGCGGACAGACCGTCACGCTGTACGTGGTTCGATCGGATGACGGAGGCCGAACGTTCACCGCGCCGCTTCGCTTCGCGACCTCGGGCGGCACGATCGCGCCCAACTTGCTGACGCCCGCGGTGAGCGCCGACGGGACGCTGCACGTCGTGTACGCAGGGCTCTTCGCGGCGGGCGGCTCGACCACGCGCTTTGGCGACCCTCGCAGCCGCGTGTTCTATCGAAACTCGATGGACGGAGGCGCGACGTGGTCCACGGTCACGATCGCGTCGCGATCGACGGACAGCCCGGTGTACGGACAGCCCGTGGTGGTAGCGGACGGCTCCCGTGTTCACGTGGCGTTTGTCTCTGGAACGGTCTCGGGGGCCTGGGACGTCGTCCTGGCGACCAGCGGCGATCTCGGGATGACCTGGGCGCATCGCAAGATCAACGACGAGCCCGAGCCCTGCGCGTCCCACGCGTTTCCGTGGATCGTCGCGGACCCTGCGCGAAGCCGCGTGCACGCGCTGTGGCTCGAGAACCGCTTCGGCGATGGCGCAGCGGCGTACGCGTCGTGTCCGTCGGACCCCACCATGCCCTGCGCGCGCAACGAGCGCGTGGACGACGGCTCGTTTACCTTCGAGACCTCCCGTGAGCCCGGCCGCTGGCACGGCGACTACCAAGGACTCGCCCTCGCGCCCGATGGTGCGCTGTGGGCCACGTGGAGTGACACACGCACAGGCTCACCCGCGATGTATCTGTCTCGCGGCCTTGTTCGCTGATCGCACCAGCGCACTCGCGTCGAAGCGCGCAGCGCCGGCGCGTCCGCTGAGGTCCATGGACTGTGGAGCAGGTCACGCGATCGACGAGGGAGCCCACGCGTCGACGCGAAGCAGCGCCGGTCCAAACGCCGCGGGCTTGAGCACGCTTCGTCCGAGCAGCGCCCGTGCGCACTCTTGGACGCCCTCGGTGACCGCGGGGTGCGGGTGCACGCACGCGTCGATGTCGTCGAGGGTCCCGCCCTTCTCGATCAAGAACGCGATGCCTTGAATGGTGGTGGCTGCTTGCGGGCCAACGACGCGCATTCCGAGGATTTTGGCTGGCGAATCACAGGACACCAAGATCTTCACGAAGCCGTCGGTCGCGCGCATCGCGACGGTCCGCGGGACCAGTCGATTGCCCACGACGCTGACGCGGTACGGGATCTTGCGCTTGCGCGCCTCTTGCTCGTTGAGGCCGATCGCGGCGACCTCGGGCGCGAGAAAGTAGATCGCCGACAGCGCGTCGTAGCGAATCGCGTGCGTGGGCGCCGCGAACATGCGCTCGACCGCGTGCCGGGCCTCGAGCTCGGCGACGTTGACCAGCGCCACGTCGGCGGTGACGTCCCCGGCCCCATGAATGTGTGGGACTGAGCTCTGCGTCACGTCGACCACCATGGCCCCGTTCTTGTCGAGCTGGACGCCGATCGCTTCCAAGCCCAGCGCGCGGGTGTTGGGGACGCGACCGATGGACACGAGCGCGTGCTCGACGTCGATGGGCTCGCACTCGCGCCCCGCGCGGTCACAGACGACGTAGCGCACGTGGTCGTCGACGACGGCGAGAGACTGAAGACTTGATTCTCGGTGGATGCGAATGCCCATGCGCTCGAAGTTGCGCGAGACGGCGTCGGCGACGTCTTCGTCTTCGAAGGGCAGGATTCTGGGCTGTCGATCGATGATGTTGACCTGCGTTTGGCCGAAGTTTGCGAAGATCGTCGCGTACTCGCAGCCCACGACACCAGCGCCCACGATCACCATGCTCTTGGGAAAGTGCGCGACCTGCTCGATGTGGTCGCTGGTCACCACGCGCGCCCCGTCGATCACCACCCCTTGCGGAACGCGCGGCACCGAGCCCGTCGCCACCAAGAAGAAGTCCGCGTCGATCGTCGCGAGCGTCCCGTCCGAGCGCTTCACTTCTACGCTGTGCGGCGTGAGAAATCGCGCGGTGCCAGAGATCTTCGTGACCGAGGCGCCGGTCTCTGTCGGACGCCCGAGAAACGCGAGCTGCTGCTCGAGGTCCGAGAGTCGCTCGGCGAGGGCCTCGCGCACCACGGCGATGACGTCGTCGTACGTCGCCGTGACCTGGCTTGCACGGTAGCCGCGGTCCGTCCGCCGCGCGCGCGCGAAGTCATTGGAGAGGTGCCACAGGGTCTTCGAAGACAGGGCGCCGTTGCTCAGTCCGCGTCCACCGAGGGTGTCACGCTCGATGAGCACCGCCCGCTTGCCAAGGTCCCAGGCACGGCTCACTGCGGCGAGCCCCGCGGGGCCTCCGCCGATTACACAGAGGTCGAATCGCTGCACGTTTCACGCTCCGTCACAGGGGGGGTCCGAGACGGACCGGGCGAGAGCGTAACAGAGCCGGCGCGTGCCTTGAGTCATTTGCGGCGCGGTCTGGGACGGCGCTCACAACGGGCAGCGCGCGGCGTCGGGCGCTGCTCTCGGCGCCCGCGTGAGAGCCCTCGAGCTCGGCGAAATAGCGCTTGCGAAAGTGCAGCGTCGGAGCATCCGTGCGAACGGATTGTTCGTCGGTCGCCATGGGAATCTTCGATGGAAACGACGACTCGACCACGAGCTTGTCTTCGCTCGCGATCTTCTTGTTCGCGAGGTTGAAGGCCCTGGTCCCACAAGGGCGACGTGAGCGTGTTGCGGGCCATCGCGAGGAGCATGCGCGTGCGACGCTCGTCGATGGGGATGCACGCGACCATCATGGATCATGAGTCGCTTCTCGGTCCCCCGATGTTGAGGTTCATCTGGTTGGGCCAGCGGAGATACACGTGTCGAAGTCGACCGTGGTTTCGATCACTTCGAACACAGCGCGATCGCTGCGCAGCCAGAGGCCCTGCGTGGGCCCTCTCCCTTGCTCACCGCGGCGCGCGCTAGGCGCACCGTGGGCAGAACGCGCGGATTCACAGCCTTCGGTTACGAGCGCTGCGCCACCACGTTGCCCCTGTGCTGGGTCTCCGCAGCATCGTGACACGCGCGACCCGACGAAGCCTCATGTGGCCGCGCGATCGACGAGGTACGCTTGCAGAATGCTGTTCTTTCGCGCAGTTGCGCTTCTCGCATTCGCATCGACATGGATCGGCTGCGCTAGCGCGCCGACGACGGACGATGTCCCCGGTGTCGATGCGATCGACGCCGCGTCTACGGACGCTGCATCCATCGACGCGGTGTCCGAGCCAACGGGCGCCGATGTCGTCGCGGACGCATCGCGCACCGACGCGCTCGGGGATCGCGGGATTGCGGACGACGCGCCGTCGACAGCGCCCTCTGTGCGGCGCACGTACGCGGCGACCGAGGAGGTCTTTCTCAATCCCGAGCGAGGGTTCTATCGCTCGGTCGAGCTCACGACGACGACGAACCTGTCGTCGATTCGAACGGCGGGATACACGCTCGTGCACAGCTACGTGCGCTTGGATTCGGTGCGCGATCGTCCGATCACACAAGCGGTCCTCGACGCGATGGTGCGCGGGTTCGGCGTGGCTCGCGCGGCCGGAGTCAAGATCATCCTCCGGTTTGCCTACAACTTCGGCCCGTATCCAGACTCGGAGCCAGACGCTTCGCGCGCGCAGATCCTGGCGCACATCGCCCAGCTGCGACCGTTTCTTCGCGAGCACGCGGATGTGATCGCCCTGGTGCAAGCGGGGTTCATCGGCGCGTGGGGCGAGTGGCACACGTCGACCAACAATCTGCTCGCGAACCCTGCGGATCGAAGGACGATCCTTGAGGCGCTGCTCGACGCGCTGCCAGCGGAGCGAGCGGTGCAGCTTCGCTACCCGCGGCACAAGTTCGAGATGTACGGTGAAGCCCTCGCCAGCGGCGCCGCGTTTCGAGCGACGTACGCTGCTCGCACGGGCCATCACAACGACTGCTTTCTCTCGAGCGACACAGACGTTGGGACGTACCCAACGGGCCAGATGGAACGTTGGCGAACGTACCTCGCACAGGACAATCTCTTTGTGCCAATGGGCGGCGAGACCTGTGCGGTGTTTCCTGCTCGTACGGACTGTGCGACCGCAGTGGCAGAGATGGAGCGACTTCGCTTCACGTACATCAACAACGACTACGAATCCACGGTGGTAAATCGCTGGTCGATGCAGGGCTGTCGTACGGCGATGGAGCGGCGATTGGGCTACCGACTGGGGCTCGTCGAGGCGTCGTTTCCCGAGCGCGCCAACGCAGGCGACGCGTTCGAGTTCTCGATTTCACTGAGAAACGACGGCTATGCGGCGCCCATCAACCCGCGCGTTTCCTATGTGGTCTTCGACGGCAACGGTCGTCGCGAGGTCGTCGCGATCGAAGGGCTAGAGGTTCGCTCGCTGCTGCCCGCGCTGCCCCACACGATCACGCGCACCCTTCGCGTGCCCTCGTTGCCAGCTGGCAGCTACGATGTCTTCTTCTGGCTTCCTGACGCGTCGCCGCGGCTTCGCGATCGGACCGAGTACGCGATCCGCCTCGCAGCGACAGGAGTGTGGGACGCATCGAAGGGCATGAACCGGCTGGGCACCCTCGCCATCCGATAGCGCAGCCAGAGAAAACAGCGCGAGATCCTCGTGCCTCGTCTCGCCGTGAAGAGCACACCGTTCGTGTCAGTGATGAACGTCTCCGAACGCGTCGGTCAAGCGCTCTTCGCGCGATCACGGCGGAGCTGCGCATCGACGGCATTGGGTTCGGCACGGATACAGAATCCCCGCGATTCGGTTTGCTTCGGTCCGTGTTCAGGTCCGCGCGATTGACGGTGCTTACCGATCAATTTGAATGGGTACCCGGCTCAAGCCTCGCTGCCTGGTGGCGTACGTTGTCTGCGGGTTAGACCTAGAATGCGGTGATATGTCAGGCATTTAGCCTGCATTGGGGAGCCTGGACAAAATCTGCGTGGGTGATTGTCACGCCGTCAGATATGTGGCACTATTCTTGCAATCCCGTCTCTTCGCGCCGCGCCCGCAGTGACCGGCTCGACCGCTCACGTTCACTCGAAAGAAACACGACTTCATGAAACAACTTATTTTGGCAACGACCACCATGCTCGCTCTCACCGCTGTTGGCGGGGATGTTTTGGCGCAGGGAGTCCTCGATCAAAACACTCGTGGCTCGGCCGTGGCCCTCCACTTGGGCGGGGGATATGGCTCCTATTTGGGTGCCGGACAGGGTGACATTGAGCTGCAGCTTCACTTTGGTCGAAGCTATGCGGGTCCCGGGATCGCGGTTGGGTTGTCATTGCCGATCGCCAATGGGCTTGGGATCGGAGTCGAAGGCCGATTTGTGTACGACATTCAACTGATCCCCGGAAAAGCCTTCTTCATCACTCCCTACGTCGGCGCGATCGTTGGATTTTGGAATTGGCACGACGGCAGAGGATCTTCCGCCGGCTACCTTTGGCTCGGACCGCAGTTTGGGCTGGACCTCAATTTTGTGCTGTTCGATCGACTGCTTCTTGGAGTGCGCCCTATCGGCGTGACGATCCCGGTGTTTTTCGGTGGTCCCGGAGTCCACTGGTCCTATCACAGCGCGCTGACCATCGGCATCACCTTTTGACGGTATTGGCTGAGCGGGATTGCTCGAATGTGTGCAAATTTACAGCACATCCGAATGCAGTGATTCACGATCCATTGAGCCGTTGATGTCTGAGACCGCCGCTGTGGCGCTGATTTCAGAAGAGCGCGCGTTGGTCACCCACGCGAAGCTCGGGTGGTCGCTAACTCAGGATCACCCGTGAAAACACCGGTAGATCATATCGGCGGGGCGCGGCCCAAAGAGCGGCCCGCCCGAGCACCCTCGCGTCGAGCTCGATCTTCAGTCCGCGCAGCCTGAGCGCGAGCGAGCGAGCGCTTCATCGCGTACGTCTAGGGCTGACGATCCGCTGCCTGCCACCGCACGCGGTCCCCCAAAGGGACGAATCGGCGCGGTGACGCGACGCGTCCCTTTACGGCGAGCCATGGACGACACAGTGAGTGCGCCGCTGTGAGAGAGACGCTGCTTCCAGACCAGGTCGCGATCCAAACGAGGGCGGATCTCGCGCCGCTCGAACCCGCTTTTGCGGCCGCGCTCGCGGTGATCCGAGCGCGGCACGGGCTCGCGAGCCAGACGGTTTCGCGCGCGGACACTGGCAGTTCTCCTGTCTTTTTGCTGGACGATTGCGCGGTGAAGATCGTCCCTCCGCAGTGGAAGGTCGAGCTCGACCGCGAGGTGCTCGCGCTCGAAGCAGCGCACGACAAGCTCACGGTGCGCACGCCCGCTGTGCGCGCGACAGGGACGATCGACGCCTGGACGTACATGGTGAGCGATCGTTGCGCAGGCGTGTCGTTGAAGGTCGCAGGGCCGTCGATGGACGAGAGGTCTCGAAGGCGCGTGAGCGCGCAGGTGGGCGAGGCGCTGGCGTCGCTGCACAACGTCTCCACGAGCGGACTCGACGCGCTGGCGTGTGACTGGGCTGAGTTCGCTCGCGCGCGAATCGCGAGTGTTCAGGGATTTCAGCGACGAACAGGGCTTCACGAGTCAGCGGTCGAGCGCATTCGGGCGGTCCTCGAAGAGGCCGCGCCGCTCATCGTGGACGAGCGTCGGGCGCTGATTCACGGCGATCTTCACCACGAGCACGCGCTCGTCGAGCGCGACGGCGACCGATGGAACCTCGTCGGCGTCCTTGATTTCGGAGACGCGATGATCGGCCACCCCGAGTACGATCTCGTGACGCCCGCGTTCTTCGTAGCGCGAACGGATCGTGGCGCGCTGGAGGCGATGTTCGACGCGATAGGCTTCGTCTGTGACGAGCGATCGTCACGGCGGCTCGTGGCGTGGTCGGCGCTGCATCAGTACAACGCGTTGGCGCGGTTTCTCCCCGCAGATCACGGCGCTGACGCGCTCGATGTGATTCGCACGCGCTACTGGCCGACGGCGTGACATCCCAGGGCACACTGGCGCAATATCGCTGAATGCTTTCTTCGAAATCGTTTGCCGCCATTGCGCTCGCATTGGCAATCTCGCAGGTCATCGCGTCCAGCGCCGAAGCCTGCACGCTAGCGCAACGTCCGTTGCCGTTTCCTCTGTCGCTGCGGTCGGGCGCGATGTTGGAGGTCCCTCCGAACGTGGTTCTGTTCAGCGGCAGCTGTCTCACGCTGCCGAACGGCTCCGTTCGCGATGAGCCGCTCTCGATGCTGCTCGGTCAGACCGCGCTGCGGCCGATGGGCGACTTGATGGAGGGGACCTTGCTCTCGGCTCCCACGCGCTGCGGGGCGTGGTCGCTCAGCGTCACCGGTCCCGCCGATCGCGCAGCGCCCAGCGAGGTCGTCATCGATCGCGTACGCACGATCCGCGTGCGAAACCCCAACACCGGCGCGGGGTTCAGCTGCTCGCAGCCAGACACCTTGGAGGTGTACTTCACCACGCGGGACGACCGGACTCTGGCGGCGTCGATCGGGATGCTCGCGTTCGTGGGTGGGACCGTCGAGGAGGTCTCGGCGCTGCGCGCGGCGTCGATCGTGTTCGCCCCTGAGCTTGCGGCGCCAGCAGGAGCGGGCGTTCCGTCGTCGACGCACGTGCTGCGCGCGTGGCTCGGCGTCAACGGCGCGCGGCAGGGAATCACCCCCTTCGATCGAACTGCCCCGATGTGCTTCTCGCTAGCGTCGATGGACCTCGCGGGAAACATCAGCGCTCGCTCGGTACCACGCTGCGTCGACACGGTGAGCCCCAGCGATCCGACCGTCGAATTCGTGCAGGGGAGTAGCGGCTGTTCGGTCCGCGGCCCGATGCCGACGCGCTCAGCGTTCCCGTGTTTCGCGCTGCTCGCCAGCATCGTCGCGGTCTCTGTCGTGAGACAACGCGTTCGACGCGTTCGATGAGCGTGGCGAGACCCTCGCACGTTGAGACGCGTGCGCTCTCTGCGCCCTCAGCCCAACTCGCCGCACCGTGCGTTCTCCGGTGTTTTCACAGGCGATCCGGTGTTAACTACGGGGGCTTTCCGAGCTGCTTGAGGGCGTCTATCGACCACGGCGGAGGCGCGCGCGGAGGTCGTCGTAGATCGCGTCGGACACGGCGCGGACCCGGGCGACCGCGCGGGTGTCTCGGTGTGAGACGAGCCAGACATCCCTCGTGGGAATCTCTGGAATCTCGTGGACGAGCGCGAGCTTCTCTTCGGCCGACGCGGTCATGTTCGACAGCACCGCGAGCCCGTGTCCCTCGGCGCAGGCCCGGGCGATCACGCGCATCGAGCTGACGCGAACCGCCGGGCGCGCTCCACGCAGGTCGTCTCCGAGCCAGCGCGCTTCAGGACCTGACGCGAGGTCGCGGCAGCCCACGATGACATCGAAGCACCGCAGGTCGTCGCGATGCTTGGGCGCGCCGCGCCTCGCGATGTAGTCGCGCGCCGCGTAGAGTCCGAACTGCATGGTCCCTGCCTTCTTTCGCGCGAGGTCTGCGGTCTCGGGCGCGACCATCCGCACGGCGATGTCCGCCTCTCCGCGAGACAGATCCGCGCGGCCGTAGCTCACCACCAGCTCGACGACCAGCTCGGGGTACCTCTCGGCGAGCGCGCCGATCGTGTGCTCGAGGAGCTGGCTCGCGGAGATCTCCGTGAGCGCGACGCGCACGACCCCGCGCACCTCGTGCTCGGCGATCGACACCGAGCGCTCAAGCCCTTCGATCTGCGTCGCGAGCTCTCTCACGCGAGAGAGCAGCCGCTCGCCGGCGGCGGTCGCGACGTAGCCCTGCGCGCTGCGAAGAAAGAGCGCTGCGCCCACGCTCGCTTCGAGCGCCACCAACCTGCGCGAGGCGGTCGATTGGTTCACGCCGAGCTTTCGCGCCGCAGCGCTCAGCGTGCGGGACTCAGCGAGGACTACGGCGAGGTGGAGATCGTTCCAGTCGAGCTTGCTGCGGTGACGAGCCATGCAGTTTCGCAACAAGGGTATGCACTATCTCGGATGGACGTCGAGGGGGGCCGAGCACAGGATCGTCTCACTCGCTGAACGGTCAAAAGGTCCTCAGCGCCCCCCGAAGCCCCCTCCCTTCGCTCATCGACAGGACAAACACCATGCGCAACACCACGCACAAAAACACGGTTCTCTCGCTCGCGTTTGCGGCGTCGCTCGTCACCGCCTGCGGCTCGGCCAGCAACAACAACACCACTGGCGACGGCGCGACAAACGGCGACGTTCGAACGTCGGGCGGCGACGCCTCGGCCGCGCTCGACCTCGCCGGTCGTTGGCGCAACGCCTGCACCCCCAACGGCTCGGGCGGGGGCTTCTCGCTAGACTTCGAGCTTACGGCCTCCGAGTGGAGGCTCGACTACGTGACCTACGCCGAGCCTGCGTGCGCGACGCGCATGGTGACTGTGCACATCGAAGGGCCCTACGAGATCGGCGCGCGCAGCGCGCAGGTCAGCGGCGCGTCCGAGGCGGTCTTTCGCTTCACGCGCAAGACGGTCACCGCGCACAATGCCGGCGCGGTCGGCTTCTTGAGCGGCCTCCCGATGTGCACAGGTCCCTTCGAAGTGGACGTCGCGCGGGACATCAGCGCGTCCGGGTGCGCGGGCTTGGGCCAGAGGCCCGTCGCTGCGTGCGCTCAGGACTACGACCTCGTGAGCGTCGAGGGAGACTCGCTGCGCTTCGGTCAGCGTCCCGCAGACAACGACATGTGCACGGCCGACAAGCGACCGAGCGCGCTCGCCCCCGTATCGTCTCAGCGCGTGCGCTGACTCAGCGCGCGAAGCGCTGCCACGACTCGGGCAGCGACCCGTCGCCCACGCGTGAGCTGCCTGCGCCCTCGGCCCAACTCGCCGCACCGTGCGTTGTCCTGTGTTTTCGCAGGCGATCCGGTGTTGGAAGCTCCTCGCGCTTGAGCGGCTCGATCGCCGAAAAACCGGTGGTCCTCGCGAACTTCATCCGGTGCACAAAGTTCATCATGGAGTCGCTGGCGTCGAGCGCAGTGAAGTTGAGCCGCGCGAAGGTCTCCCGAGAAAACGCGATCGAAGGGAGCAGTGCGCGCCACAAGAGCTTGCCGGGGAGTGACCTCGGAGGGGCCTCAAGGTCTCCGAGAGCGCCTCTGCCGACCTGGCGCGTGGCCTTTCGCTCGCTTGAAGGCGTGCGACAGCGCGGCTGCACACGAGTAACCGACGGCGGTGGCGACCTGCTCGAGGGAGAGGTCGGACTCGTCCAAGAGCACCTGGCAGCGGTCGATGCGCAACTGTGCGAGGTATCGGCTCGGCGGCGTCCCCACCAAGGCGCGAAAGCGCAGAGCAAACGCCGAGCGGCTCATGCCGCAGAGCCGGGCGAGGTCTTCGACCAAGAAGGCACGGTTGGGTCCCTGATGCAGCGCACTCAGCGCGACCATGAGCTGGGGGTCTTTGAGCGCTTGCAGCCAGCTCGGACCCACCGTGTCCTCGCTCGTGCTCACCCCGAGCAGCGCCAGCATCGAGACCGCCTCGACCATGCGCTCGGAGACCGCAGGGAGGACAGGGTCAAGCGCGTGGAGGTGAAGAGCGTGAAGCTGCGCCGCGAGCGGGCCCGGGCTAAGGTCTGAGGACACTCAGGCGCGGCAAGCTCTGCAGCCAACGTGAGGCGGTCGCCCCCTGAAAGCGCACCCCGGCGCCGTAGAGCGAACAGCGCGGCCCGTCACCGCGAAGCTCGAAGCGCGCGCTCCCACGGCGCGCCGTGCGCACATGCTCGGCGAGGGGGACGGCCTCGCGCCCCGGGCGGTCGGCGACGACGCGCGAGAGCCCACGAGGCATCCAGACGAGATCGCCTGCCTCAAGGGACAGCGGCACCTCGCCAGGCAGCATGAGCACGCACGCCCCCTCGGCCACGTAGTGAAACGCGCACATGGGCTCGCCCTCGATGGAGATCCCCCACGGCGCGCGCAGCTGAGCAACAACCTGAAAGCTGCACGCCACCCTCAGGTCCGCCGCCAGCTGCTGGAGCGCAGAGATCATCGTGTCAGGTGCTCTTCTTGGACGATCTGTCACGAAATATGGCTAGTTCATCATGGATCGTCCAGCAAGGTGGGCGCAGGATGATCCCATGCCCAGCGCACACGCAATTCGAGTTCAGATCCACATCAAGGCCTCGCCCGAGAGCGTCTGGGCCCTGGTCTCTCACCACGAAGGCACCCCCGGATGGATCCCCCAGGTCGAACAGGTGCGCATCACCGAAGTCGGCAGAGAGCAGCGCACCGGCGTCGGCGCCGTGCGGCAGGTGAAATTTCGCCCCCGCATGTGGGGAACAGTGCTGGAGCGCATCGTGGTTTCAACCGCCCCCGTCCGCTTCCACTACGTGCTGTTCGAAGGCATGCCGGGACTCCTCGAGCACGAGGGCCGAGTCAGCGTCGAGCCACACGAAGGCGGCACCCGCCTCTCTTGGGAGGTCGACTTTGTGTTCCGGTCGATGCACTGGTTTCGTCCCTTTGTCCCTTCGTTCGTGAAGACCTTCGAGGGTGTGCTGAGCGGGGCGCTGGCCGAAGCAAAGCGGCAGCTCGAGCCGGTACAGGTGTGAGCGCGGCGGCGAGCCCAGCGACGAGCACGTCGGCCATGCGCGCGCTCGACGGCGTATTGGTCGCCCCGACGAATACAACGGGAGCCCTCCTCCGCGCGGCGATCGCCGAATCCGTCGCACACGCCCTCCGCCCTGTCGCCGCGATCGCAGCGCGCGACACGCCCTGCGCGGGGCGCCTGTGTGGTCACAGGGCCCGTTTATCGTACAGTGCCTCGCGCAATGGATGCCTACGAGAGACGCTTCATGGCCCCAGGAGAGCGCGTGCTCTTTCGCGAGAAGATCGTCGCGAAGGGCGCGTTCACCGCGGGGCTCATCCTCGCGTTTGGGTTTGCGCTTACGGGGATCGGGCTCGGCGTCGCCGGGGCGCTCGGCGAGTTGCCCGCTTTGCTCCTGACGTTTGCGGCGATCAACCTCGTGCTCGCGGCGCTCTTCGCGGTGACGGCGGCGATGTTCTCTGTCACGCGGACGATGATCACCGAAGAGCACGTGCACGTGCACTTTGGCTGGGCGAAGCGAAAGATCCTACGGACCGCGATCGCGTCGGTGAACGCCGTCCAGCAACAGGGCTTCAAGCAAGGCAAGGTCTCGATCGGGCTCGATGGCGCGGTACGGACCGTGGCCAGCACGTCAGCGTCACGCAACGCGATCGAGATCGAGACCAACGAGGACGGAAGAAAACACGTCCTGACCGTTGGCACCGACGATCCCGAGGGCTTTCTCAAGAGCCTCGACGTGTCAGGCGTTCGCGTGGCGCCAGAGAACGAAGTCGCGCGTGAAGGCCTCGCGCTCGCCGAAGCGCAGCACCCATCCGCGACGAGACGGATCAACGATTGAGCGCGAGGGTGGCGCGCGAGAACGCTCTCGGTGATGGGTCGAGCAAGGGAGCCTCCGGAATCTCCTAAAGCCGCGAAAGCAATCGCGTCTTCGTGCAGCCGCCCTGCGTTGGCGTGGTAGCGTGCGTTCCCTTCGAAGATTCGTGCTCAGCCATGAGCACCCCACTCCCCCTGCACAGAGAGCAAGATTGTCACCCATGGAGCTACGAAGGCTTGGACAGAGCGGACTCAAAGTAAGCGCGCTCTCACTGGGCGCGATGACCTTTGGCGAATCCCAGACGTTTATGAAGGGCGTGACCTCGCCCGACGACGAGGGGCGCCGCGTCTTTGACCGCGCGCTCGACGCCGGAATGAACTTGGTAGACACGGCCAACGTGTACTCCGAGGGGCGCAGCGAAGAGCTCACCGGCGAGTGGATCGCGGGCAAACGCGACCGTGTGCTCTTGGCGACAAAGTGCCGGTTTCCGATGGGCTTTGGCATCAAAGGAAACAAGCCCGGGCCCCACGCGATGGGGCTCTCGCGGCAGCACATCCTGAGCGCCTGCGAAGACTCACTACGTCGGCTCAAGACCGACGTGATCGATCTGTACCAAGTGCACATGCAAGACAGCACCGTGGGCATCGACGAGACCCTCAGAGCCCTCGATGATCTCGTGCGCGATGGCAAAGTTCGCTACGTGGGATGTTCGAATTACACTGGATATCGACTGGTAGAGTCACTCTGGAGCGCAGACCGTCGCAACACCACGCGCTTTGAGAGCGTGCAGCTCCAGTGGTCTCTCTCGGTGCGCGACGCAGAGCGCGAAGTGATCCCCGCGTGCCGTACGTTTGGCCTCGGCACGCTGATCTGGTCACCCCTCGCGCGCGGGTTTCTCACAGGAAAATACCAGCGCAATCAGCCCGCCCCCGCAGGCACGCGCCTCGACGCCTGGAAGGACAGCTTTCGGACTCTGGACAACGACCACAGCTGGGCCCTGCTCGACGTCGTCCGAGAGATCGCCGCCAAGCACGACAGCACGCCCGCCGCGATCTCGATCGCGTGGCTCTTGGCCCAGAAAGAGACCAGCTCGATCATCGTGGGCGCGCGCACGGTCGAGCAGCTCGACCAGAACCTCGCGGGCCTTGAGATTCGGCTCGAGCCCGACGACCTCGCCGCGCTCGATCGCGCCTCGCGCCCAGACTGGGGCTACCCCTACGCGTTTATCGGCATGCGCGAACCCTGGTAATTCAGGTACGAAATCGCGCAGAGGGCTTGCGCCCCCAGTGGGCACTGCGCGTACCCTTCGCGCCTATGCAAACCACTCGTACACGCGCTTCGCTCACCACAGTGACCACGCTCGCAGCCCTGGTCTCTGCCGCGGGCTGCGGCGTCGCGCCGCCCCAACTCAACTGCAGCGCGAGCTTCGGGACCACCGATGCAGCGCAGAAACTCCGCGCTTTTATCGACGCGACGACAAGCTTCACTGCCACCGCGACCGAGCTCGACGCGACGCTCTTGCGCGAGTGTACCGCCCTCGCGACAGACCTCGGCGCGACCGCCGCAGAGCTCGCGGCGACCAGCAGTATGACCGCGACACAGGTCGCATGCACACGCGCCGCTGCGCTCATTGAGCAAGAGATCCGCGCTGTGCGTGCCACCTCGGGCGTGACCGTCTTTGTCGAGACCACCCCCCCTGCGTGCCGCGTCGAAGTGGACGCGTACCAGCGCTGTGTCGCCGCGTGTGACGTGCGATTTACCCCGGGGATGTCTGATCTACGCTGCGAAGGCGGCGAGCTTCGGGGGAGCTGTATGGGGAGCTGTACAGGGCAGTGTGCGGTCAACGCCGCGGCGATGTGCACAGGGTCGTGCGAGGGCACCTGCACGGGCTCGTGCGGTGGCACATGCTCGGGCACCTGCGAGGGCATGTGCGCGACACGGGACGCAACCGGCGCGTGCAACGGGACCTGCATGGGCACCTGTCGAGGGACGTGTTCGGCGATGTGCACGGGGAGCTGTACAGGGCAGTGCGTAGCGATGGCGAGCGCACAATGTACTGGAGAATGCCGCGGGATGTGCTCGGTCGCGTTTACCGAACCGCGGTGCACGGGGCGCGTGGTTCCGCCCATGGCCGATGTGGACTGCGCGGCGTCGTGTGACGCACGCATCAACGCGACCGCGACTTGTACCCGTGGCGAGGTCGCCGTGCGAATCAACGGGGACGTGGGCATGCTGCAGACGCGCGCAAACGCCCTGAGCGCCACGCTGATCGCACACTACGGCGCGGTACTGCAGACCGCACGACAGCTCGAGCGTCTGGTCCTCGCAGGGCAAGCCGTGATCGAGAGCGCGCAGCGTGTACCCGGTGCTGTGCAAGCGCTCGGGGTCGCAGCCGGAGCGTGTGCAGTGCAGTCAGCCAATGACATCCGATTGGCTGTGCCCAAAGTGCAGGTCTCGGTGCAGGTCTCGGTGAGCGTCAGCACATCGGTCGCAGCGCGCTAAGCACGGCGATCAGACGGCTACGGGTGGACGGCGGGGCGATCATCGCGTATCTAGCCCGCGCGATCGCAACGGCGTGCTGGGATTTGTCCATCGGACGCTGCCAAAGGTCACTGATCGCGTGCAGGTGCATACAGCACTCGCAGAGCAACACTCGCAGGAGAAGCCATGAAGATCGCGCACGGAACCGTTGTAGCCATTGAGTTCAAGCTCACCGACGACGACGGAGAGGAAATTGACTCATCGGAAGAATCAGGCCCCCTTGAGTATTTGCACGGCTTTGGTCAGATCGTGGACGGCCTTGAGGCCGCTCTCGAGGGCCACGTGCTCAACGACAAGTTCAAGGTCACCGTGCCCCCGTCCGAGGGGTATGGCGAAGACAGCGGCCAAGAGCCCGTTCGGGTCCCGCGTGCGCAGCTGCCCACCGAGCCCGAGCCCGAGGTCGGGATGGACCTTCACGCAGTCGGCCCCGACGGCGAAGAAGAGACCTTCTGGATCATCGAGGTCGAAGAAGAGCACGTCTATCTCAGCACGGATCATCCCCTCGCCGGCCTCAACCTCCACTTCGAGGTCAAGGTCGTGGGCGTCCGCGCCGCCACCGAAGAAGAGATGTCCCACGGCCACTCGCACGGCCCCGACGGACACCATCACTGATCACACCGTCGCTTCGGGACGCGCTGTGATCGCCCACGGTTGATCGATCAGCGCCCAGCTCCCGGACCGCCACGCGCGCTTGGTCTCTTGCCACGAGGCTGGCTGCGCAAGGCACCAACGCAGGTAGGCCGAGAGCGTGAGATCAGGGTCGTCGCGACGCGCAGATTCAACGGAGATTTCGCCGCGATTTGCGCGCTCAAGGGTCTGCACAAGCGACTCGTGATAGCCCTCGTACACCACCAGCTCGCGCAGCCAGCGTGCCCGCGGGTGGGTGCCCTCGACCACGCTGCGCGCGGCCTCGAGAGCCACCCTGAGGCCCTCGGGGTGACACTGCAAGAGCTCACAATCGTAGACGAATTGCTCGCCGTCGTGATGCGCTCCGAGCAAGTGTGCGATCACTCGCTCTCGATCGCTGGCCAGCCCCGTCGTGTCCATCGGCGCCACCGCCCGCGCCTCCATCAAGAACGCAAAGCGCACCGGACGAAACTGCAACACCTTGGCCCACACAGTCTCGCGCACAGGAGAAGTGTTTGAGAGCCCCACGGTCTCGCTGCGAAAGAGCAGCCGATGCCACATGCGGATCACTCCCAAAAACAGCTGCCACTCCGTCGGCGCGTCTTTCACAAGCCCTGCCCTCACCGCCTCTCGCAAGCGCGATTGCAACAGCGGCTTGGGCGCCAGCCACAACGCACGCACGATCGCCGGGACGTCCCCCGCGCTCATCGCGCACCTCGTGACAAGTTGGCCCTGCGAGCCATGCGGGCGAGGGTCTTGGCGTCGCGATCTGCCAGCAATGGACCAAGCAAAACGGCGTCCAACGGAGCGCCGCTCTCAAGCGCCACGAGCACCGCAGACCACGCCAGCACGTTGCTCTTTGGGTGCGCATACATGGCCTCTCGCAGCGCATCAAATCCATGAAGCACGCTCACGACGGGGTGCAGACAGAGCTGCAACACCGTGGATTCACTCAGCGTGAGCAAACACGCCAAGACCTCAAGATCACACCGCGCCAAGACCTCCATGGGCTCGGCGCTTCGAGCAGCCTTGGCGAGCGTGTCGATGGCCGCGCGCAGCGGGATCAGCGAGTCGGCACTCAAAGCACGCTCCGAGAGAGACTCGAGCAACGCAACAGCAAGCCCACGGCGCACGCGCAAGAGGTCCACGGCGATCGCATACTGCCCAGCAGCGTCACTCTGCGCGAGCACCGCCGGCAAGAGCGCCGGGCCTCCCTCGCGGAGATAGCTCCGCACCGTGTAGCCCGAGCCCTGCCGGACCGAGAGCAGACCCCCCGCCTCAAGGCGCGCCAGGGCGCTGCGAACGCTCACGCGATTGACCGCAAATCGCGCGGCCAAATCACGCTCAGAGGGCAGCCGATCGCCGGGCCTGAGCCTCCCCGACAGGATCTCGTCGCGCAGCGCAAGCACACAGGGATCCACCACATTGAGCGCCTCAGGCGCGGTCTCTTGGGTTGCCTTCACACCCCAACTGGTACGACCAATTGGTACGACCAGTCAAGTACGCTGCGTCGGGCCAACCGGCCGGTCACAAGAGCAAGACGTGGCAAGGTTCGTTTGTGACAATGCCGCTGTGGTTCTCCTGCGCGCGAAACAAAAGCGCCGTATGGTGCGCGCCATGGCACGCGCCCCCATCGACCAGTCCGTCACATTGATCACAGGTGCTTCGTCAGGCATCGGAGAAGCCATCGCGCGACAGCTCGCTCCGCGCGTGCGCACCATGGTCTTAGTGGCCCGCCGAGAGGCCCGCTTGCGCACCCTGAGCGAAGAGCTATTGCGTGCAAATCCTCAGCTCATTGTGATCATTGAGCCGTGTGACATCAGTGACCTCACCGCGTGCGGAGCCATGCTCGATCGGGTCGAGCGCAGCGCAGGGCCCATCGACATCTTGATTAACAACGCAGGCATCGGACACATGGCGCTCTACGAGGCCGCGCCGTGGCACGAGCTGGCCGCCATGATCCAGCTCAACGTGGTCGCGCTGAGCTACCTCACGCGGCGCGTGATCCCCTCGATGGTCGCGCGGCGCAAGGGCGGAATCCTCAATATTTCATCAGGATTTGGCCTCGAATTTCTTCCACTCTTCGCGGCCTATGTGGGCACCAAACACTACGTCACGGGGCTCACCGAGGGCCTGCACGTGGAGCTCACCGATCAGAACATCGCGGTCACGCAGAGCTGCCCTGGCCCCGTCCAGACCGAGTTTAGCCAGAACCTCGGAGCCGACAACGACGTGCAAATCCCCTCGCTAATTAGCCTCACGGCCGCGCAGTGTGCCAAGCGCTCTCTCGCCGCGTTCGAGCGCGGGCGCGCGATGGTCTTGCCCGGATTTCTCATGAAGTTCATGGCGCTCTCCGGCGCGCTCTCGCCACGGTGGCTCAAGCGGTGGCTCTACCGATGGGCCATGCCCACACTGCGCGCACGCGCGGCCAAGGCCCTCACCCCAGAGACCACATCGTGAGCGAAATCTCAGTCGATTCGTCGGTGTACCGCCCTTCACCGGGCGAGGTCCCCGAGCCCAGCACAGCGCAAGAGCTCCGCGCCCTCGTCGCCCTCGCGGTGCCCATCGCCCTCGCGCAGTTCGCGCAGATTCTCTTGTCGCTCACAGACACCACCATTGTTGGCCGCACGTCCTCGGTGGCCCTCGCCGGCGCTGGACTGGGCCGCGCGCTCTCGTTTGCGTTCGCATCGATTCTCATCGGGGTCGCCGGCGCCCTCGAGCCCCTCGCCTCGCAAGCCCTCGGCGCGGGCTCACCCAACCGTGCTTTTTCAGCCTTCGAACGCGCAGTGCGCGCAGTGCTCTGGCTCTCACTCCCGACGCTCGCCCTCATCGCAGGGTCGTTTGGAGTGTCTTCGTACGTAGGCCTCCCCGCGGATGTCTCGCACGCGAGCGCGATGTTCTTGCTAGGCCACGCGCCGGCGATCCCGATGTTTGGGCTCTTCTTGTGTGCCCGTAGTTTTTTGCAATCCCATGAAAAAACTCGGCCCATTGTCATCGCCGCCATCGTCGCGAACCTCGTGAATGTGCCCATGTGCCTCCTGCTGGTGCACACGCTCCGGTGGGGCGCGTTTGGCGCGGGGCTCGCGTCCACGATCTCAACGGGAGTGCTCACCGTGGTCTGCATGCGCGCGGCGTACAAGCTCAAACCCAGCACGCCCATCGAGGCGCAAGACGATGTGACGTTGGGCACAGTGCTGCGGCTGAGTTTTCCGATTGGCCTGCAATTTCTCGCAGAAATCGGTGTATTTTCGTTTGTCGGAGTGCTCGCGGGGACCCTCGGAGCCACCGCAGGAGGCGCCCATCAGATCGCGCTTAACCTCGCGAGCTTTACCTTCATGGGCGCCCTGGGGATCTCTGCGGCCACTTCGACGCGCGTAGGGCTCGCGGTGGGTCAACGACGCTCTCCGCGCCGGGTGGGCCTGCTAGGCATCGCCGTGGGCACCGGCTTCATGGCCCTCGGAGCCACGGTCTTTTGGCTCGCCCCGAGGCTCATCGCGCAGCTGTTCTCGCAGAACGAGTCCGTGATCGCGATCGCCGTGCCGCTGCTTCGCATCGCCGCCCTGTTTCAGCTCTTTGACGGAGCGCAAGCCGTCGCGAGCGGAGCGCTCCGCGGCATCGCCGATGTACGCTTTGCGTTCGGCGCCAACGTCGTCGCCCACTGGTTTGTAGGGCTACCAATCGCTGTTTTTCTCTGCTTTTATGCCCACATGGGCGTTGTCGGCCTCTGGTGGGGCCTCACCGCCGGGCTCGTGACCATCGCGCTGGTAACTACCGCGAGGTTCGCGCTAAGAGCCGGACAAACCGACGCATCAAGCGCTGTGGCCTAGCATCTTTTTGCCGTCCTGAAACAGCACCTCGATGCGCGGACCTTGCACAAACACCACGACGCCGCGGCCGAATTTCGGGTGCTCTAAGAGCTCGTTTTGGTTGAAGTGCGCGGTCATCGACCAGGTCTTAAACGCGCTCGCGTCTCGATCGCCGACAGCCTCTTGCCACAGCGGCATCGACGGGAGCACCTGTCCAAACGGCGTAAGCGGTGCGTCTTCGTTGCTCTTCCCCGAGGGTCCAGACTTGCGGGCGCGCTTCATCGACATGCCTGATCGCATACACGACCCCTCTGCGCATCGCAACCGCGCGGCCTTCACACCATCCCAACACGCTCCAGTGTATTGCCTCCCACGCGCGCGGACACCAAGGACGCCAGCCACCTGAGTCGTGAGAGCCCCAGCCAGCCTCTCGAGAGCGATCGCACCTCCATGAGCAACGTTTTAGCGAGTGATTCTTCAGTCGACCTTGTCGCACGCAAGCGCGTCACGACCGCGATTCTCTTTGGGATGTTCGCCGCCGCGATCGAGATGACCATTGTCTCGACCGCGATGCCGCGCGTCGCCGGTGATTTGGGCGGCAGCGATCGCTACGCGTGGGTGCTCTCGAGCTATCTCTTGGCCAGCACAATCTCTGCGCCGCTCTTCGGAAAGCTCGCGGATCTCATCGGCCGACGCCCCGCATACCTCAGCGGAATGGCGCTGTTTCTCCTGGGCTCGTGGACCTCGGGAGCCGCCTGGTCCATGGACGCGCTCATCGTCGCACGTGGGCTGCAGGGCATCGGCGGAGGCGCGCTCGCGACGGTCGGCCTGACCATCATCGGTGACCTGTATCCCCCCGAAGAGCGTGGAAAAGTCCAAGGATTATTCTCTGCCGTGTGGGGCTTTGCCGGCGCGCTGGGGCCCGTCGCCGGCGGGCTCATCGTGGACTTTCTCTCCTGGCGTTGGGTCTTTTATCTCAACCTCCCGTTTGGCCTGATCGCGATGATCTTGCTCGCGCTCTCGCTTCGCGAAGAGATCGAGAAGAAGCCGGTCTCTATCGATTGGCTTGGCGCGCTGCTCCTCGGCGGCTCGGTGATCGCGCTGCAGCTGGGCGCAGGAGCCCACGGCGTCGCGGGCCTCGGTCGCGCGCCTTTGCTCGTGTCCGCGGTCGCGTTGGTGTTGTTTTACTTCGTCGAAAAGCGTGCAAAAGAGCCCATCGTTCCGCTCGGACTCTTCGCACAGCCCACCATCGTGGTGTCCGTCGCGATCACGCTCTTGTTGGGCATGACCATGCTCGCGGTGACCAACTATGTTCCGCTGTTTGTGCAAGGCGCACAGGGGGCGAGCACGCGCGAATCGGGCTTGGTCATGACCCCGTTTGCGGTCGCGTGGCCCGTCGCGGGCTTCTCCGTCGGGATGCTTCTCAACCGCGTCGGTTACCGCCGCTCGGTCGTCTTGGGATGCGCGCTGATTGTCACCTCGGCCATCGCCCTGACCTTCTTGCGCATCGACAGCTCCCGGGGCTGGGTTCTGGTCGCCATGGCGCTCCTGGGCCTCGGCATGGGCCTGCAAAACACACCCCTGCTCATCGCCCTTCAGTCCGCGGTCCCGTGGTCTCAGCGCGGCAGCGCCACCGCGATGTTTAGCTTCTCGCGCACCCTCGGCAACACCCTGGGCGCGGTCTTCGCAGGGGCCATCGCCGAGCACGCCCTCGTCGGCACCGCCGTCACGTCGGCCACGATTGACCAAGCGCTGCGCCCAGGTGCGCCGCTGGCTCCGCTCGCCGTCCGCCAAGCGCTCTCGGGCTCAGTGCACGCCGTCTTGCTGATCAACGTCGTCGTCGCCCTCGCCGCGCTGGCCTTCGCGACACGCGTCCCCAAAGTGGTCATGCGCAGCACCGTGCCGTTACCCCCCGCGCCCACAGAGCACCCGGCGACGTCGCCGGATGCTTACTCTGAGAGCCCCAAACCCATGACCGCCCCCGTGTCAGGCTCGGGCCCGCACTAGATCGTCGCGAAGCCCCCATCGGGGATGTTAATCGCGCTGTCGTCGCCGAGCGAAATAATCTCTGCCTTTGCAGGAACATCGGGCAACACGTTGAGCGCAAAGTACACCGCTGCAGCGCGTTTTCCCTCGTAGAATGCGCGATCGTGGTGCCCGGCCGGGAGGTCTGCGAGCTTGTCCAAAGAGATCTTGGCCTGCTCAAGCAAGAGCCAACCCACCGCGGTCTCGCTCATCATTTCGAGAAAGCGGTTGGCGTTGAGCGGGACCATCGGGACCTGCCCGCTCTGAAACCAGCCAAGCAAGCGCATGACCGTCGCGCCCACGGCTTCTTGCGCGCGACCCAGCGACTGCACAGCGGCGCCCAAGATCGGATGCGCGCTGTTTTCGCTGACAAAAGTGGACACTTCGTTAAGAAACGCCTGCGTGTTAGCGCCGCCGTTTTGGCCGAGCTTGCGCCCCACAAGGTCCATCGCCTGGATGTGATTGGTCCCCTCGTAGATCGAGAAGATCTTCGAGTCGCGCGCGTACTGCTCGATGGGCCAATCTTTGAGATACCCCGCGCCGCCAAACACCTGAATCGCGGTCTCGCAGACACGGTACGCCTGGTCGCTTCCGTAGGCTTTTACCAGCGGAACAAGCAGATCGATCTGCCCCAAGTGATACGCCTTCTTGTCCTCGTCGGTCTCGAGCACCGAGCGGTCATGATGCAGCGCGAGCTTCACCACGAGCGTGCGGATGCCCTCGACGCGAGCCTTCATGTCCAAGAGCATTCGTCGCACATCGGGGTGCTCGATGATCGCGACGCGCGGCGCGGTCGGGTCTTTCCACGAGGTGATGTGCGCGCCTTGGCGGCGGTCTTTGGCGTAGTCTAGCGCGTTGAGATACGCGCTGGACGCGAGCGCGACGCTCTGAATGCCCACCGCGATACGCGCGCTGTTCATCAAGCGAAACATCTGCGAAATACCTTGGTTTTCGACGGTACCGACGAGCTCGCCGACGCAGCCGTCGTTCTCGCCAAAGTTCAGCGAGCAGGTCGCCGAACCGTTGATGCCCATCTTGTGCTCAATGCCCGTCACGCTGACGTCGTTGCTTCCCAGCACGTTGCCATCGCCATCGATCTTTTGAGCCGGAACAATAAAGAGCGACAGCCCCTTGGTCCCTGGCGGCGCACCCTCGACGCGCGCCAACACCAAGTGAATGATATTCCCCGTAAACTGGTTGTCTCCGCCCGAGATATAAATCTTCGCGCCCTTGATGTCGTACTTGCCATCACTCCGCCTCGTAGCCCCGCTCTTGGCGCTGCCCACGTCCGAGCCCGCGTGCGCCTCGGTCAAGCACATCGTGCCGCCCCAGCGACCGTCGAGCATCCTCGGTGCGTACAAATGCTTCTGCGCGTCCGTGCCAAACTCCAAAATCACATCCGCCGCGCCCACCGTGAGCCCCGGATACATCGAAAAAGCTGTGTTCGCGCCGTTCTGAAACTCTTCGCACAGCACGTGGACGACCTTGGGCGAGCCCTGGCCTCCGTGCTCAACCGAGATCCCGATGCCACGCCAGCCGGCTGCATACACGGCCTTCCAAGCATCACCGAAGCCATCAGGCGCGAGCACGCGGCCGTCGACAACACGACACCCCTGGCGATCGCCCGACGCGTTGAGCGGGCCGAGAACATTCTGCGAAAACTTCACGCACTCGGCGAGAGACATCTTGACCGTCTCTTCGTCCCAGGGCTCAAAAACGCCTTTGCCAAAGACGTCGTTCGCCTTCAAGTGCTCGAAGAGCAAGAACTCGATCTCGCGCAGGTCTACTTTGTACTGGTTGATGTTCTGTGACATGGCGACGCCCTACACTCTTTCTGTCGTAGCGTTGGGACTCACAGCAGCGGAGCCCCAGCAAAAATTCAACGAAAACGCTCGTCTCGTTGGGTGGTCACGGAGCCGTTCTTTGGATGCCGTGGAGGTCCTCGCGTTGTGCGTCTCTACAACGCACCCAGTACAGCTCATAGACCCAACTGAATCACCATTCAGTGCTAGTGCTCTTGCGCGCAGTGCGTCAAGCCAATGCGCTGCGAAAGAACTGCGCGCTTACACCCCGCGCTCGCGCGCTTGCCGCGCGTTAAGCTCTTGGCGCAGCGCCGCGAGTGCCTCGTCTGCGCACACGTTCACCGCGCGCAGATGGACCCGCAGCGCCACTTGCTCGGTCATCGCGTGAGGTCTCAACAGTCCCTCGCGCATGAGCTCGCAGGCCCACCGCAAACGCGCAGCGCCCACGACCGCGGCGGCCGAGATCAGCGCCACCAACGCCTGCTCGGTGGCTTCGTGTGCCCGCTGCATTAACGCCGCGTCGAGCGAGGCACGCAGCTCTGCGATCCTCGCTTCAAACACCTCCACGAGAGGGGCCAACGCCGCGGCGCCGCGACCCATCGAGGCATCCAGCATCCCCCACCCCACGACATCGAGCTCGTCACTCGCCACACGTGATCGCTTGGGCTCGATGGGCAGCGACGTGTCATGCACGAGCGCCGCGAGCCGCTGCAGAGCCTCGTCGATCGCGTCGCCGCGTGCGTGCGCGTCGAGGACCTCGTTGAGCACGCTGCGCACCTCGGTCTCGCGGAGATCCTGGACTTGCTCTCGCGCGCTCATACTCGCCAAGAGCTGTCGGTGCGCTTGCTGTAGCGAGCGATGACGTTGGTCGAGCTCAGCCATCGAACCGTTGAGCTCTTCGAGCATCAACTTCAGCCGACCGAGGTCTTGGGCCTGCACTTGCTGAGAGTTCAGGCGCTTGGGACCGATCGCGTCAGCCAACAGCTGATCAGCCTCGGGTCCACCCTCGGCGAGAGCGATCCAAAGTGTCGCTTGGTCTGCAAAAGCGCTGACAAATCCGCGCTGATTCGAGCGCCCCCGGCGGATCCGAACGGGTCGATGCAGCGCGACGCCCCACTGCCTCGCGTCCTCGACGAGCGTCTGGACAACCGCGACGTCTTCGCCCGTCACGAGCTCACCAAGCACGCGGCGGGTCCCCAAGAGCGAAGTCCTATCCAGGAGCACCGCCGTGATTCTCAGGGAGAGATCGCACTCGAAGACGCAGCCGAGTGGAGTCATCACCCGCGTTGTAGGCGCTTAATCGAGCGGAGAGCAGCGAGCGTCGTGCGGGCGTCCGTCGCGTGCGCGTCGGCCCCCAGCTCGCGCCAGAGAGACTCGGTGCGGTTGATCGCTTGGCCGCCCACGACGATCGCGAGCTCGGGGTACTCAGTGCGCAGCGCAGCGATCAAGGTGCTGAGCTTGAGAATCGACGCGGGCTGCGTGACCGAAAGCAACACCGCACTGGGCCGCATGATCGCTACTTCAGTCAGCAAATCCACAGTCGGAACGTCTGCGCCAAGATAGTGCACGGTCCACCCCTCAGCCTCGACAACATCGCAGGTCATGCGCAGACCCAACGTGTGCGTCTCGCCTTCGACACACGCGCCGACGAGCGTGTTGGACGTGAGCTCAACGCGCGAGACCACAGACCAGCGTGCCAGCACATCGAGCATCACGCCCGTGACGTAGTGCTCGAAAGCGACTGAGATTTCGCTGCGTTCCCAGCGATCACCGAGGTCGTACAAGAGCGGCTGAAGCACGTCGACGTACAAATCCGCACGCGAGGCGCCGTCACGCAGAAAGTCCTGAACCACCCGCAACACAGCGCCGCGCTCAAAGCCCTCAAGGGCAGCCCAAATGGCCTCGCGTGCATCTTGATTCGACGTAGACAGAGAGTGCTCTTGCATGGGTGCCTCGGAGAGAAAGCGCTGGGTCCAGTCCGCTGTGGTGTGGGTCATTCAGCCGCAGAGACAACGTAGCAACAATCCCTGTCACGGCTCTGCTCTGACGTGCTAGCTAGTCAGCGATTTCGCAGAGATCACCACGCAATTTGTGCACCTATTCCGCACTCAAGACAAGAAGATCCATACCCATCATGCAAAGAATCCCCGCTGTTTTCTCGCTCGCATTTGCACTCACGGCCACAGCCTGCGGAGGGGCCGCGGCAACCCAGACCGACCCCGCGAACGCCACCGTCACCGCAGCTTCAGGCGGCGAGCATGCAGGACACGGAGACCACCACGCAGGCGCCTCCAACCCCACCGGCGCGGCCGTCGTGGCACCTGGCATGGCGAGCGTCGGTGACCGCACCACGTGCCCCGTCTCGGGCGAAGAGTTTGTCGTGACCGCGACCTCGCCCAGCGTCGTGCACGAGGGCCGCACGTACTACCTGTGCTGCCCAGGTTGCACCGAGCGCTTTCGCGCAAACCCCGCGCAGTATCTCCAGCGCAACGCCACCGTCGCCAGCGCCGCGGTCACGCCCGCAGCAGCCCCCGCGGCAACGCCCGCAGCAACGCCCGCAGCAACGCCCGCAGCAGCCCCCGCAGCAGCCCCCGCAGCAGCTCCCGCAGCGACCTCGCACGCAGGCCACCGTCACTAAACGCTAGAGCCCCATGATCTTGGCGATGTAGTACCGCATGGTCTCGCTGGTCCCGCCGCCGATGCGAAAGAGCCGCTGATCGCGCCAAGCGCGCGCGATGCGGTACTCCTCAATGTAGCCCGCGCCGCCGTGGATCTGCATCATTTGGTCTGCGACCTCAGAGATCATGTCGCCCACAAAGACCTTCGCCATCGAGATCAGCTTGGTCGTCTCAAACGAGACGCTCTGGTGCGTGACGTACTTCTCTTCGTTGTACCCCTCACAAGCGCGATAGGTCAGCGAATGCGCTGCCTCGATCTTGATCGCGAGATCAGCAATCTTGTGTTGCCACAGCTCGCGTTTGATCACAGGCTTGCCAAACACCACACGGTCTCGCGCATAGGCGATGCCCTCTTCGAGCGAGAGCCTTGCGCCCGCGACGCTGGTGGCACAGCCGATCAGCCGCTCGCTCTGAAAGTTCTGCATGAGGTACTGAAACCCCATGCCCTCTTCGCCGAGGCGATAGCGCACGGGGACCTTCACGTCTTCGAAGAAGAGCTCGGCCGTGTCGCTTGACCAGTTGCCGACCTTCTTGAGCTTTTTGGACACATGAAATCCAGGCAAATTCGTCGGGACCAAGATCACCGAGATCCCGGCATGTCCCGCGTCAGGGTCGGTCTTTGCGAACAACGTGATGAAGTCCGCGCGCGTCCCGTTGGTGATGTAGGTCTTGGACCCGTTGATAATGTAGTCGTCGCCCACGCGCTTGGCCGTCGTGCGGATGCCCGCGACGTCTGAGCCTGCGCCAGGCTCGCTCACCCCGAGGGCCGCGATTTTCTCGCCGCGGAGGGCCGGCGCGAGAAACTCGTCAATGTGATGTTTCTCGCCCAAATCGCCGATGATCGGGGTGGCCATGTCGCTCTGAACGAGCAGCGCCATCGGCACGCCCGCGCAGCCCATCCGTGGCAGCTCTTCGGCCTTGGCCATCGAGAACCAATAGTCCCCGCCGCCGCCCCCCTGCGCTTCGGGATAGTGCGCGCCCAAGATCCCAAGCGCACCCGCGCGCTCAAACACCCAGCGCGGAAACAGCTCGTCTTCTTCCCACTGGTCCACGTGGGGGGCACACTCTTTCTCGCAGAATTGCCTCACCGTTCGACGAAACGCCTCATGCTCTTCGGTAAAATGCGACGCCATTGGTCACTCTCGCCCTCTTCGCTTGGTGCAGCGCTCCTCGCCCGCTCGCGAGACCGTCTGCGATGACTGAATCACCGTTCAGAAAAACTGAATGGCCATTCAATGCGTACTCTCTCGCGCGAGTCACGACAAGCGCGCACCGTTGTCATCTCCGTGCGCATTGAGCGAAGCTCTCTCCGCTCTCACTCCCACAGTGCCCTGCGATGACCCAACCACCGCCCCGACCTCGACCTCACGCTCGCTCTCGTCGCGCCGCGCTCGCGCTGGGACTCTCAGCGCTCACGGGCGCGGGAGCGCTCTGGTACTCGCGGCGCAAGCAGGTCGTGCGGCTCGGGACCGGCGTCCGTGATGGCTCGTTCTTCGCGCTGGGACGCACGCTGCAGACGGTGATCTCGCGCCGGGCCCCCAACATCCAGATCGAGGTCATCTCGACGGGCGGCTCGCTTGAGAACCTCGCCCTCTTGCGCGCGGGGCGTGTGGACCTCGCGTTTGCATCGAGCGCGGTCCCGCCAGTCGAAGGGCTCTCGCTGTTGACCCCAATGGGCGACGAGCTCGCGCATATTCTCGTCCGCAAATCGCTCGCGATCACCGACCCCTCGGGGCTCGCAGGGCACGCGGTGAGCGTGGGCCCTGAGCAATCCGGGACGCGCTACGCGGCCCTGCGGATCCTCGCGCACTTTGGCCTCACCCCAGGTCGCTTTCGCCCCCTGGCGCTCTCGCCGCACGCCGCCGAGGCCGCGTTTGCAGCGGGCACCGTGGACGCTGTGTTTATCCTTGGCGCCCTGCGCGATCCCGCGGTCGATCGCATGCTCGATCGCGACGACATCACGCTGCTCTCGCTGGGCGCGAGCGACACCGCGGGCTCTGCGCTCGATGGGCTGTGCTCGGATGCGCCCGGCTTTGAGCGCTCGGTAATCCCAGTGCTCGCCTACGGAGCCGCGCCCACGACCCCCATCGGCACCGTCCGTGGCACGACGTACCTGCTCGGCCGCGACGCGCTCGATCCCTCGCTGTGTGCGTCCATCACCGAGAGCGTGTTTCTTGAGAAGGTCGCCCTCGCGCGCATTGATCCCTCGCTCGCGCGCTTGTCCGAGACCTTTGACCGCAGCGCGATCGCGTATCCGATTCATCCTGGCGCAGACCGCTATTTTCGGCGTGACGCGCCCACTTTTTTAGAGCGCTACGCCGACCCGATTTCGCTCGGAATGTCTCTCCTCGCGGTGCTCTGGTCCGGCGCCAATGCGCTTCGTACGGCCGCCCAACGCACACGCTTGCATCGCATGGACGACGTGCACCGCGAGGTCACAGAGCTCGAAGAGCGCGCGCGCACGGCGTCCGAACAGAGCGGCGCGACCAACATCATCGTGTCAGTCCACAGCGACGCAGACACGCTACGGACGCGTGTATTTGACCAATTGGTCGAAGGACGCTTCGTGGCCGACGACGCGTTTCGCGTCTTGGTGTTGCGGCTCGATGGGCTGATCGCGCGATGCGACCGGAGCCTCCGACACACACACTAAGACCCTGCGAAATCAGCCGCCGTGTGCGCCTGCGTCGCCCATGGGCGCCTCGGCTGCGTGTGCACCGTGTGCACCATGCGCCCCGTGGCCACCGTCTGCGCTGCCCTCGCGGTTGACCTGGATGCGTCGCTCAACGTGATTAAACGGCCCTGCCACGGGCTGCCCATCGGGACCCAAGAGATCGAGCACGATCGTGTGCTCACCGTTCTGCAAGTTCACGATGTAGTGAGGCGCCCACTCGACCATCTCGCCCGTGGTGCTGCCATCGATCACGTAGCGCACGCGGTGCCCCGTAGCCGAGAGCGCAGGGACATTCGTCAGGTAAAAATCAAGCAAAACGCGCTCTGCGTCCGCACCGTTGTAGGCCCCTTTGGGTCGCGAGTAGGTCAGCATGGGCGCACGCGGCGCGGGGTTGTTCTCGTTTGAGCGACGTCCCACGTGAAAGGTCACCGAGGCAAACGCGCCATCGCGCTTGACCGACTCATGCGTGGACCAACCCGGAAAAGCGCGCAGCGTGTGGGTCCCCGGCGTCAGGCCCTCGATGCGGTGCGCTTCGCTCGGGTTATCAATCCGGATGTACGGGTTGTTGTCCAAGATCAAGTGCACATGGCGGCCATCTTGCGGCGCGGGCCAGTCGCGAACATTGAGCCGCACATCAAGCGTCGTCCCTGACACCGTGGCGTTGGGAGCGGGAGAAACAATGCGCACACTGGGACGCAAATTTGCAGGGATTTCGGTGCGCGGTCCCACCACGACAGCCACCGGTGGCGGGGGCGGCGGGGGTGGCATCGGCGCAGCCTCCATCGCGTCGGCGACCATGCCCCCGTCGTCCATGTTCGAGAGCACCTCCGCGTTGCCCAAGTTTGTAGAGCCGCCCGAGCTCGCGCCGTTGGCGCCGTCCGTGGACGAGCCCCCGTTGCATTGAACCATCGCGGCCACACCGGCGAGAGCCAGCATCGCGCAGAGAATCTTTCGCTGAATCTTCATCACAAACTCCAGAGCAGGGACAAGCGCTCCGTTGCGCGCCCTGCGCCCGACGGTCCTACCGCGTTCGCGCCCCGATGTGCAGCCCCTGCCCGCTCAAAGATCCATGCACGAGCGCTCGTACATTCCCCACTTCACGCGCACGGAATGCACGACCCACAGCGCCCATTGCAGCACGAACCAAGACATCGCGTGCCGCAACTACCGCAGTTGCGCGGGTCGTTGTCGACGTCGATCTCGTAGCCATCCAAGGGATTTCCGTTGCAGTCCGCAGTGCGAGGATCGCAGGTAAATCCCTGATAACAGCGGCCCGAGATGCAGCTCACGTTGCTGCCGACACCGCAGCGATAGCCACACGCGCCACAGTTGCCCGTGTCGGTGTTGGTGTTGACACAGACCCCGTTGCACGCGGTCTGCCCAGCAGGACAAACACACGCGCCGTTTGAGCACACGCCCGAGCTGCAACGTAAGCCACACGCACCACAGTTGCTCGGGTTGCTGCGCGTCTCGGTCTCGCAACCGTTCGCCGCAGCGCCATCGCAGTTGGCAAAGCCCGCATTGCACGTGGCCACGGTGCACGCGCTGTTGGTGCACGCCGCCGTCGCGTTGGCCAACGCACACGCAGCACCGCACCCGCCGCAGTGGCTCGCGCTCGAGCGAGTGTCCACCTCGCAGCCGTTTGCGATCACACCATCACAGTCGCCAAAGAAGCGATCACAGCCCCCCGAGCGACACGCGCCCGCAGCACAATCCGGGATGCCGTTGGGGTACGCGCAGCGCGTCCCACATGCACCACAGTTGTTAATATTCGTCTGCGTATTTGCACATGTTCCGCTGCACAAGACCTCGCCCGGGCCGCAGCCCGTGACGCACATCCGGGTGGCCGCGCTGCACATGGGCGCGCTCGATCCACACGCGCTGCCACACGCGCCACAGTTCGCCGGTGTGTTCAGCGCGGTCTCACACCCGTTGGCCGCGTTGCCGTCACAGTTGCCAAACCCCGTCGCGCACGTACCGATCGCGCATGCGCCCGCAGTGCACGACGCGCCCGCGTTGGCAAAGCTGCAGGTTCGTCCACACGCACCGCAGTTGCTCGTGGTGTTAACCGGAGTCTCGCAGCCGTTTGCAGCCATCGTGTCGCAGTTGCCAAAGCCCACGTTGCAAGCCCCGAGCGTGCACGCCCCAGAGCTGCAGGTCGCTGTCGCGTTGGCAAACATGCACCGTGTGCCACACACGCCGCAGTTGCTCACGTTGCTGCGGGTGTCTACTTCGCACCCGTTGGCCGCGTTTCCGTCGCAGTCTGCAAAGCCGGGATTGCAAGCAAATCCGCAGACGCCCGCGCTACAGCTCGAGGCCGCGTTGGCGCGCGCTGGGCACGCCGTGCCGCACGCTCCACAGCTCGTCGCGCTGCTGCGAAGATCCACCTCGCAGCCGTTGCTCGCGTTGCCGTCGCAGTTGCCATAGCCCGAGGCACACGTGACCCCGCAGCGCCCCGCAGCGCAGGTCGCCGACGCGTTCGCGCCCGTTGGACATGCCGTGCCACAGGCACCGCACGACATCGCATCCGTCTGCAAATTAACACACGTTGTGCCACATCGCGTGAGCCCCGTGCCGCAGCCCGAGCCGCACATCGCGCGCAAAGGATCCGAGCACATCGGCGTCGCGCCCGAGCACGCGTTGCCGCAACGACCACAGTTTGTCTCGCTGTTGAGCGCAGTCTCGCAGCCGTTGGCCGAGTTGCCATCGCAGTCGCCAAAGCCTGGGTTGCACGTGGACGCGCAGCGGCCCATCGCGCAGCTCACGACCGCGTTGGGCCGGCTGCCACACTCGGCATTGCAACCGCCACAATTGCGGATGTCCGTCTGAAAATCAAAGCCCTCGTCCACCATGCCGTCGCAGTCATCGTCGACGCCATTGCAGCGCTCTGCGCCGGTCGGAACGCACGCGTCCCCCGCAGGCCCCGCCTCGGCCCCTGTGCCCGCTTCTCGGCCCGCCTCGGGCCCTTCAAGCGCGTCCATGTCCCGCGTGGCGTCCATGGTCGCGATCGCGTCCGCGCCGCCCTGTACGTCCTCAGGGATCACCACACGGTCCGCGTTGCTGCTTCGATCTTCAGTGCTCCCGTCGACAATCCGCGACGGATTGACCGAGGTGCATCCAGCCATGACAGCCACAAGAGAGAGAGAGCGGGCAAAGATCAAAGTGCGCATAGACCTGCATTCTATCCCGCGGATTGACGCAACGGGAGAGCCTCCTTGACGCTTGCGCGCACATGAGCGTTCATCTCCGCACTCAGCACACTCACCCCAGTGCTCACGCAGAGCGCAGCCCTCACGAGAACAACAATGAGCGAATTGGCATGGATTCCGATGATGGTCCTGATGATCGGAGGAGGGTATGCGTACTACTTCTTCGTCCAGCGGCCCAAGATGCTCGCGGCCGGACCGATGGGCATGTACTACAGTTTTTTCAAGGGGCTCCCGCAAGGCGAGCAGCTCATGAACGTGTGGCAGGCCCAGCAATACCGCGGACCATTGATCCCCGGCAGCGAGGTCACCACCGGCGAGAAAGCCGCCAACGTCGCAGCGGCGTTTGTGGGCGTACAGTTCGTCGACGCGACCTGGCACCTCGCGCTCACCAATCGCAATCGCGTGCTTTTTGCCACGGACAACGAGATCAAGCACACCCACGACCGAGGCAACATCCGCTTCTTCGCGCAGCACGAAGCCTTTGGCGCACAGCCCGCAGGCACGAGCGCACCCACCTACGCGAGCGGCCCCATGCAGACCGCCCCCATGGCCCTCGTCGCGATAGAGACCCCGCAGTCGCGCACGGCCTATTGGATCCACCCCGAGGCCGTGGGGATCTTGTGCCAGTGGTCCCGAGGCTGAACGAAACTACAGGGACATGAGCAGCTCGCGCACCTGCGAGAGCTCGCAATCGCTGGGCAGCTGGCCCGACATAAACCACTGCGTCCATTGATCCAAGACCACGAGCGCCTGGGGAGACAGCCCATACCCCGTGTGGTCAAACGCCTCGTGATGATCAGCCAGCGGCAGCAGCCCATCGAGCCGAAGTACCGAAGACTCTTCGCCCACGATCGGCAGCTTGTCCCACAGGATCTCTGGGTATTCGCAGCGTCGAATGCGCGCGAGCATTGCCTCGGAGGTCCCCTCGCCCGCTTCATTGCGCGCTGCGCTGTGGTAGGGCGCGACGATGAATTTGGGCGGGTGGGGTGACCGCGCCAACCCCACATCCGTGCGCGCCCGCGCGGGGGTGTTGAGCACCAAGACCGGCCGCTTGGTCGCTCGCAGCACCGTGAAGACCTCTCCGCCATCGAGCGGCAACGCGGCCACCGGCGGGTCGATCCGCTGGGGATGAAAAGTGATCGGCAGCGCCTCGATCCGCAACGAGACACGCTTGTGCTCGAGCGGAGAGCCGCGGCCCTCGGGGATCAAGACATAGGGCGTCGAGGCAAAGTGCGGCACCCAGGCCCAGAGCAGATGGCCCCGCGAGGGCCGCGCACGGTCCACCGCAACCCACCACGGAGAGACCAAGCTCTGCACAGAGTCTTCAGGCCATGCCATCGCGACGCACCTCGCTGTGCCACACGCTCTCACCGACCAGACCTGCGTGGGATCCAGTCTCGATCGAGTGGCTATTTTGCTGATCAATCCACGCAAGCCCATCGACAAAGAGCGCGTCGTAGCGCGGCGCTGGCGCCACCGGTTGCTCTGTGCGCGACAGTCGCGCAGCCATGCTCTCTGCGACACGTTGTCGAAGCCCATCGAGCTTGTCGCGCCGTCGACGCTGCTCTTTTTCGCTGAGGCTCTTGGCGTCCATCGTTGGCGCTGCGTTCGAGACCGCGAGCCCAGCAAACTGCAGCAGCTCGTCAGGCGCCGCCCGCAGCATCGGCGCGGACTGATAGACCGCGTGCAAGAGCTTGTGCAGGTCTCTGCGATACGTGCGCACTGCCCGCCGCACAGCGCTCGTCACCACCGTCGGGAGCTGCCGCTCACTGGCGCGCAGCAGGTCGTCGTCCTGCAGCTCGTAGCGCTCGGCGTGGTTCTCTGTGGCCTTGGGTTGTGCGCCGCGCGAGGTCGCCCCAGTCTTGCGCACGACCGGCGCGATGCGCGCGTGAGCCTCGAGCGCATAGGGTCCATAATGGCCAAATACCCAGTGAATCTCGGTAAAAGTCCTCCCCTCATGCATCCCCGCGTGGGCGAGGTCTACCAGGTACAGAACCTTCAAGAGCTGTGTGGCGTTAAGCTCGCGCTCGCCGGCGTCGAGCTGCCCAGCCGCAGCGAGCGTGAACTGCAGAACAAGATCCACGCGCTGCGCGATCATGGGTTCGCCAAGTAGGCCGTGTCAAAGAGAGTCACTGGCATACGCTTGTACACGGACTCGGCGCAGTTTGCCTAGGCATCGCAGCGCCGTAGGCGCACTCGCCGTGGAGAAACGCACGATGGGCGCAATGTGACCTGCACACCGCACCCATCGCGTTCACCCCTGGTCGTAGTGCCCTAGGGCACCAGTCACACGCTCACGAGCAGCCCATCGAAGCGCCGCAGTTGAGGCACTTGTAGCAGGCGCCGTTGCGCACCGTGATGTGCCCGCACTGGTCACACACGGGGGCGTCGCCCATGAGCTTGCTGAGCTCGTCGTTCATCGCTTTCGCAGGCGAAAACGCAGGTGCTACAGCGGGCTTAGCGCTCGCGACTCCGACGTATTCGTCTTTAACTTGAGGTGCCACCGCGGTGAGCAAGGGGAGCTGCGCAGGGGACTCGTGCTGGGTGTCGGACACCGCGTCGCCTGCGGTCATTTGAGCCTCGGCCGGGGGCACGTGGGCCAGGTCGTAGCGACGCAGGTACTCAACACCGAGCGAGCGAAAGATGTAGTCGACGATGGACGTAGCCATCTTGACGTTGGGATGTCCTTCGACATTTCCCTGCGGTTCGAACCGCGTAAACGTAAACTGGTCGACGAACTCTTCGAGCGGTACGCCGTGCTGCAAGCCCATGGACACCGCGATCGCAAAGCAGTTCATAAGCGAGCGAAACGACGCGCCCTCTTTGTGCATGTCGATGAAGATCTCGCCAAGCTGACCATCATCAAACTCGCCCGTTCGAAAGAACACCTTGTGTCCACCGATGCGGGCCTCTTGCGTAAACCCACGGCGACGCTGCGGCAGTCTAAACCGCTGCGCGCGACCGGGTCCGTAGAAGACACTCTTCGAGAACAGTGGGCCATTCTCTGAGCGCTCTTCTTTGCTCGGTGAGGCCACCACAGCGGTCGCTGCAGGGACCGCTGCGACAGGCACCGCGGCGGCGTCTGCCTTGGCTTTGCTCTCGTCTTTCTTGTCGCTCGACGTGGTCGAGAGGGGCTGGCTCGCCTTGCATCCATCGCGGTAGAGCGCGACGGCTTTAAGACCGAGCTTCCATCCCTGGAGGTACACATCGGCGACCTCTTCGACGCTGGCGTCGTTGGGCAAATTCACGGTCTTCGAGATCGCGCCAGACAAGAACGGCTGCACCGCGGCCATCATTTTGACGTGAGACATCGGCGGCAAAAAGCGCGTCCCATGCTTGCCACAACGGTTGGCACAATCAAACACTGGATAGTGCTCGGTGCGGAGGTACGGAGCGCCCTCGATGGTCGAGCGCCCGAGGATCTTGTCCGAGGCCTCTTCGATCTGCGCTTTGCTCAGACCCCAGTGCTCAAGAGCTGAGAATCCCGGTGTTTTTGCAGCTTCGTTGAGCCCAAGGCGTGCGTACGCGTCGGCGCCCAAGACGTGCTTTCCGAAGGCTTGGCCGAGCGTAAACGCGCCGCGCAAGCTGGACTCGACCTTGGTGATATCCGCACCCGTCAGGCCCTTGCTCAGCAAGAACTCACGGCTCACGTGCGGTGCGCCCGTGAAGCTGTTGATCCCGATCACGTGCGCGACAATGTCTTTCACTTGCGCCTGGCTGTAGCCCAAGCGCGTGAGCGCACGCTCGACGCTGGCATTCACAATCTTGAAGTAGCCGCCACCTGCGAGCTTCTTAAACTTCACCAGCGCAAAATCAGGCTCAACACCCGTCGTGTCGCAGTCCATCAGCAAGCCAATGGTGCCCGTCGGAGCGAGCACCGTAGCCTGCGCGTTGCGGTACCCGTGCGTGGTCCCGAGCTCGACCGCTTTGTCCCAGTCTTCGCGTGCGGCGTCGACGAGGTTCTTGGGGCAGACCTTGTCCGAGATTTGGTACGCCGCGTCGCGGTGCTTGCGCATCACGCGCAACATCGGGTCGCGGTTCTTGGCGTAGCCCGCGAAGGGTCCCTGCACGGCGGCCATCTCTGCGCTCACACGGTACGCATGACCGCACATGATCGCGGTGAGCGACGATGCGACCGCGCGACCTTCGTCCGAGTCATAGCTCAGACCCATGATCATCAAGAGCGTGCCGAGGTTGGCGTAGCCCAGGCCGAGCGGGCGATAATCCCACGAGTTCTGCGCGATTTCTTTCGTCGGATACGAAGAAAATCCCACCAGAATCTCTTGCGCGATGAAGAAAATCCGCGCCGCATGACGGTAGCCCTCGATGTCAAAATCGATGCTCCCGTCCGCGTTGTCGATGATGAACTTCGTAAGATTCAGGCTCGACAGATTGCACGCCGAGTCATCGAGAAACATGTACTCCGAGCACGGGTTGCTCGCGTTGATGCGCCCCGTGTTTGGGCACGTGTGCCAGTCGTTAATCGTGCTGTCGTACTGCACACCCGGGTCTGCGCAATGCCACGCCGCGTTGGCGAGCTTGCCCCAGAGCGACTTGGCCGAGAGCGACTCGACGACCTCGCCCGTGGTGCGCGAGCGGGTCTGCCACTGACCATCGCGCTCAAGCGCGCGCATGTACTCGTCGGTGACACGGATCGAGTTGTTCGAGTTCTGACCCGAGACGGTGTGATAGGCCTCGCCGTTAAAATCCGAGGGATATCCCTGGGCGATGAGCGCGTGGGCTTTCTTCTCTTCGAGCTGCTTCCACTCGATGAAGTCCGCGATCTCGGGGTGATCCATGTCGAGGCAGACCATCTTGGCCGCGCGACGTGTGGTCCCGCCAGACTTGGTGCTTCCCGCAGCGCGGTCAAACACTTCGAGAAAAGACATCAGGCCCGACGAGGTCCCGCCGCCCGAGAGCTTCTCTTGTCGGCCACGAAGATTGCTGAAGTTCGAGCCCGTGCCCGAGCCGTACTTAAACAACCGCGCTTCGTTCTTGAGCAGGTCAAAGATGCTCATCAGGTCGTCTTTGACCGACTGGATAAAGCATGCCGAGCACTGCGGGCGCTCGTATGCGCTCGTGGTCTCGGTCACTTTTTGCTGCGCGTGATCAAACGCAAACGAGCCGCCCGAACCGGTGATCCCGTACTCGTGATGCAGCCCGCAGTTGAACCAAACCGGCGAGTTAAACGCGCCGTACTGGTTCACCAGCAGAAAGGACAGCTCTTGCTCAAAGCTCTCAGCCTCTGCAGTCGAAGCAAAGTATCCACGGGTCTCGCCCTCGACGCGGATCGTGTGCGCGATGCGATAGACCACCTGCCGAACGCTGGTCTCGCCCTGGTTCTTGTCTCCGTGAAGACCGCTGCGGCGAAAGTACTTCGAGACCACAATGTCCGTCGCGAGCTGCGACCACGCCTGCGGAATCTCTGCGCCCTTGAGCTCGAACACCAGCGAACCGTCCGGGTTTCGGATTTCGCTCGTGCGTCCTTCGTAGGTTACCGAGTCGAGCGCGTTCTTCACGCCTTGGGTGTACCTGCGTGAGACACGCAGACCCTTGCTCTCCTCGGGCTTTGTGGTCTTAGGCGCGCGCTCAAGCTTTGCGCCGTCAGACCGTGCCTTAATTCCGTTTTTCTTGCTCGCCGCTCTGTCCACGGTCATGGGATCACCCTCAGTTGATGTCTGTTTGCTGGAGGTCGCCAGACTCGGGAGAAGCGTGCCCTGCATGCTCGACGAACGTGGGTTCGAAGGTTTGTCTGAAGTGCTCATCGCGTGATCACGCAAGCTACCTCAGAAGTGCATCAGGTCACGCACACCACTGCTGGTTGTGCCTACGCGTTCAACCTGCCCCATCCCATGGTGGGTCGCGAGTAAACGGGGCTGATTTCTACCCGTAATCGACCGCGTCAACTCATTCGGTCAACTGTCACTTCTCGCTTGCCTCTCAGAGTAGACAGAGCATCCGATTCTCGACAACTGCAGTGACAGCAGAACACTCTGCGCACACCTTCGCTGCGCTGTGTTCTCCGCCGTGGATCTCATCGCTCACGCGACCCACACCAGAACTCTCGCGGCCGACACCGCCCACGAGCATACTCTGCGAGACAATTCGCACGATCTGCACGGCGCCATGGCGCGCTTCACGTGTCACTCTCCACGCGCTCGTCACGCGCACAAAACACTGAGCGCGCGTCACGCTGCGATTTCTCTCGCCAGCGTGCCTCGTGTTTTCTTTTGTGTGACTGAAAGCCTCGAACTGTTGCGGCGTTGTCTCTGCAAACGCACGCACCGAGTGACCCAATTTTTTCACCTCTTCTGCGATCGTACGAGCCACTCATGAAGCCCACTCTCTCGCGCACGCTGCCCCTGTTTGCCCTCGTCGCCGCGCTCTCGTCCGCGCAGTGCAACCGCGCGCGATCGCATCGCACCTTCGGTCCGCCGCTGCCTGGGCTCTCGGTGCGCACGGTCTCTGGAGCACGCTACGAGCCCCCCCCGGGAGCGCTCACTCGCGAGCAAATTCGCACGCAGTTTCAGAGCGATCACCGCCTGACCCACGACGAGATCAACGCGCACCACCCCGTGCAGTTTGCGCAGACACCCCGCGCAGACCTCGCCAACGTGCCCGGGCTCGATGTCGTCACCGCGGGCCCCTTCGCGCCCAACGCGGCCGAGCGCGAGCGGCTCCAGAGCCACGGATTTGTCCTCGCTCCGCGCTTGCGTCAGTCCAACTTTTTACAGGGATACACGCAGATTTTTCTCCGCGATCAGCCGGTGTATTTCAGCGCCGACGCGATCACCAACGCGCTCCACGAGAGCTTCGACACGCTCATCACCAGCGTCGAGAAAGACGCCCTCCACCCCGCGCTCACAAGCGCCCTCACCCAGATCCGAACGCAGCTCTCACAAGCCCAGGGAGCCGCTCTGAGCGAAGAGACCCGCGCAGACCTCGACACCTACCTAGCGATCACGCTCAGCGCCCTCACGGGGCAAACGCAGCCCATCGTCGCCAACGGGGACAACGCCAGCGTCACTAGCCTCACCGCGCGGATCAACGCGGGCGCCGGGACCGCCACGGTGCAGCTCTTGGGCGTGGACCGCACGGTGGATTTTTCGCAAATGCAACCGCGCGGGCACTACACGCAAGACCCCACATTGCAGCGCTATTTTCGCGCGGTCATGTGGCTCGGTCGCGAGGGATTTCGCTTGGTCGATGTCGAAAACGCGCAGCGAGTCCTCCGTCGTCGCCAGGTCAGCGCGGCCCTCGCCATGCGCGCCCTCTCGAGCGAAGAGACCCGCGCCGCCATCAACACCCTCGAGCAAGCGATCACCTCGTTTGCAGGCGAGCCCGAAGCCCTCGGGATGCGCGACCTCGACACGCTCAGCGCTCGCGTCGCGCAGGCCGGTGGGCTCAGCGCCCTGAGCGACCCGCAATTGCTCACGTTGCTCGATGACATCCGCGGCGTTCGTCCACGCGTCGCGACCTCAATGCTCGTGCACCCCGATGATTTCGTAGGCACTGTTCCGCAGCCCGTTTACTGGTCGTTGACACCGCAGCGCTACACGCCGGACTCGCGCGTGCTCTCGATGGTGAGCTACGACCGCGTCGACGGAGGGCGCGTCCCACGGATGATCCCGAGCCCCCTCGATGCCGCGTTTGGCGCGCTCGGCAACGACTATGCGCTGCGGTTGTTAGCGCCGGATTTGCAGCGATTTGGCTACGCAACCGAGCTCGAGACCGCGCGGGTCTTAATCGACGCGCACGAGCAGGGCTACTGGCAAGGGAGCATGTACGCCTCGTGGATGGCCGCCCTGCGCACGCTCTCGCCAAGGCAATCGCTCGCGCACACCAGCACGCTGCCCGTAGTGATGCAGAGCGAATCGTGGGCAAAACGCTTGCTCAATACGCAGCTCGCCGCGTGGGCTGAGGTCCGCCATGACACCGTGCTCTACACCGCGCAGTCGTACAGCACGATCCCTGGCTGCTCGTATCCGCAGGCCTACGTCGAGCCCTATCCAGAGCTGTGGCAAGCGCTGAATCACTGGATTTCAAGAGCGCAAACGCTCATCACACAGACACCCTTTCGCACGCTCACCGAGCGCACACGGTGGACGCACTGGGCCGAGCACAGCGCGCGCGTACTGCAGCGCTTGCAAGCGATCGCCGAGCACGAGCGCGAGGGCCTTGAGATGACCGCAGACGAGCTCGCGTGGATGAACCAAGCGGTCAACGCGCGTGAGCAAAACGTCGTGTGCACGAGCATCTTGGTGGTCGATGGCGGCTGGTACTACGACCTCTTCGAGCCCCGTAGAGAGCTCGGCGAGCAGCGCGACATCGTCTCCGATGTGCACACCACCCCGGCCGACGAACACGGAAATCCCGTGGGAAATGTCCTGCACATCGGCACAGCCTCGCCGCAAGCGATGGTCGTCCTCGCGGGCCCCGCCGGCCACGAGCGCGCGTACGTCGGCTTTGCATCGAGCTACCGCGAGCACGTGACCACCGGCTTTGCGCGGCTCACCGACGAGCGCTGGCGCACCATGAGCAACGCACAGCCCCGCCCCGCCTGGATCGAGGACATCTCGGGACCGATGCGGTGACACGCAGGCTCACTGGGCGAAGATCCCGCCAAACCGAGCACCCGAAACGGTCCCCCAAAGCACAGCGCTGAGAGCCAACGCTCCGTCGCCCCGTCGCTCGTGCCAAATTCTCACACACCCTACACGTTCTCGCGCAGGGTTCTGTGCAAACCCCAACCCAGCGACCAGCTCAGACACCCCGTCGTTGTTAAAGTCCGCTGCCGTTGTCAGCCTCATGTCTTCACCGTCCCTCGCGCGAACGCCGTGAAGTGTCACGCTCGCCACTGCCACAGGCCCCTCTGTGCCACCGTGAAAAATCTGCAGAGAAGGCTCCTCCGATCTCCCCAAGTACTCCACGCCCCTAAAAACCACCAGATCATCAAAGCCATCCCCATCCAGGTCGCCTGACGTGGAAATTTGCTGACCAAATCCGCCACGCGGGATCGATCCGTACCAGCTCGTCGCACGCTGTGCGTCACCGAGATTGAGCCTGCTCAGGTACGCAAAGACCGCGCCCACACCGACAGAGTCTTCGGTCCCGTACGTGCGCTCGCCGATGACCACGTCTGCGAGTCCGTCTCCGTCGAGGTCTCCGCGTGCTGAGATCGCTTCACCATAGACCCAGGCAAACTCCGATGTACTTCGATAGGTGTGAGACGGTGTCCGTTCGAGGCCTTCGGGGCCGCCGAGATACACACGCACCTCGGGCACAACGCGCCCTTCACGCCGGAAAACCACGCGCAATACGAGATCCGAGTAGCCGTCGCCGTTGAGGTCGCTGTCTAGGTGAAGTCGATCGACCTCTGCGTCCATGGGCACCGTCATAGAGCCACGTGCGCTCACCCCCGCCGGTCCTCCGAGGAGCAGCACAAGCCTAGGGTTTTCTCTCGCCAATTGGTCATCACCGACCGCCACCACGACGTCGGCGTACCCGTCTCGGTTGACATCTCCCCCAACGCCGTGGAGCCCAGTTGCCGCAAGATAGTCCCGCGACAACGTGAGCCCCGTGGGGCTCCCGTAGAGCACTCGCAAGAACTCAGTCGTCGAGTGTTCGTTGAACCAATCGACCACCAGATCCACATAGCCATCGCCGTTGAGATCTCCGGCAGTGCGCACCGAGTTAGCGATGTAGTGGTTGTGCAACGGATCGCGAAAGTGAAGCGAGGGCACCGACGAAATTCCCGAAGGGCTGCCTTCAAATACCCGCAGCTCGCCCATGGGCCCACCAATCAGATCAAGCGGGAGCGACGCGCCCACAGCGAGGTCGTCCAAGCCATCGCCGTTGTAGTCCGGCATGCTCCCGCGTGTGGCACGGCTGAGCCCCGTGGCACCACGCACCACACGCATCGGCCACACCGCGCTCTGAACCACTCGCTGTCCCGACGCACCCAGCGTGCGAACCTGCCAGTGCCAACGCCCCAGTGGCAAAGGAGCCTCGCGTACATAGCGCTCTCCCTCAACGACCGTTGACTCGCACGCGCGCGTCATCGCGCGGTCAAGACACCAACGAAGCTCCACACGTTGCTCCCCTGCAGGGCGCTCCCACACAAACTCGGGGCTGCCACTCACCGTGCTCGCGCTGATGGGCGCGATCAACCGCGGAGCCGCGAGCACACAGCCCGCCCCTTGGCGCACATAGCCCGCGACACAGACGCGATCGCACACCCCCGCGACACATCGCCCAAGCTCAAGCGGCCCCGCCGTACACCCACGATTGCACGCTCCACAGTGAGCCAAATCAGTCTGCGTCGAGACGCACTCTTCGCTGCAATAGGTCTGTCCCACCACGCAAAGCCCCGCGCCCGAGTCTGCTGCGTCTGCCACAGACACCACGTCACTTCTCGCTCCCTGTGGCCGCACGCCTTGCCCACATTGCATGCACCCCAGCGCCGCCATCACCACCCAACTACGTAGTCCCATCACACGTCGATAGCGCGAAGATCCCAAAGAGTCCATCGGTCACCCAAATGACTCACTGCGCGCACGATGCCACTCAGCTCGGGACTCCCCTCCTCCCACGCTCACCACTAGGCCCGCTCGCGTTTTGCGCTACCCTGTCGCCCATCGCCCCGTGAACCAGCCTCGCACAACCGCATTCGCCGCTCTTTTTGCAACACTTTGCTGCACTGTCTCGTGCTCTCCCAGCGCGCGCCGTGACCTGTCTGCGATCCCCATGCGGCAGATCACCTTCGAGGACATGTGTCACCTGCAGAGCTACTTTGACCAGCGCGGAAGCGCACGAAGCAGCGCGTTTCACTCGCTCGAAGAGTCCTCGTCCGAGACCACCCTGAGCCTCCCCGACGAGACCGGAGACACAGCCCCGCGTCGCGTCACCCTGGGCGAGGGCGTGTACGAAGTCTCAGAGCGCCGTACCCGCGAACGCCTCGCACTCTTGCTGCGCGAAGAGTACCAAAACCTCCCCGCGATCAATATCTCTGACCCAGAGCTCCGGGTGCGCTTGCGGGTCTCTTGGTGGGCCGCGCGCGACCACCGCAGACTCCGCCCCGAAGAGCCCGTCTTGATCGAGACCCGCCACGGAAACTTCTCGATCCCAGCCACCCCCTGCCTCGGCGAGCTCATGTTCGGCAGCAACCTGTACATCATGCGCCGACGCTTTCTCGACGACGACAACGCCCGCGCCGTGGGCCGCGATGCCCCCAGCTTCGAGCAAGCCCTCACGCAAGCCCACCAGAGCGAGAGCCCCCCGCAGAGTGTCCCGAGCCCCAGCGCCGCGACCGACGCGAGCGCCCCCCAAGACGCCTCTGTTCAGCCCTAAGATCGCATCCGCACACGCGCCGAGCACACATTGCGGTAGCTTCACCGCAACAGTCACCATGGGTCGTGCCTACGCCATCGCTCTCAACGCATTTCGCGAAGCCGTCCGCGACCGCGTGCTCTTTGCCATCTTGGGCATCGCGCTCGCGTCCCTCGCTTTTGGAGTCTCTCTCGCGTGGCTCTCTGTCACCGAAGAAGTGCGTGTCTTAGTCGACCACGGCCTCGTCACGCTCTCGTGGCTCTCCAACATCGCCGCGATCTTTCTGGGCGCGAGTTTTCTCTACAAAGAGATCGAGCTGCGTACGCTCTACGTGATCTTGGCCAAGCCCATTTCGCGCTGGGAGTTCTTGCTCGGCCGCTACCTCGGGATCGTCGCCACGGCCACAGTCTTTACCGCGGTCACCACCTCGGTCCTGCTCATCTTGCTCAACGTCGTCGTCGCCGAGTCCACCGTCGGCTCGGGCACCGGCGCGCTCATCGCCCTGCTCCGACGCTCGCGATCCACACGCACCCTCGTGCTCTTGCTCGTCCCGGTCGTGCTCTTCGCGATCGCGCGATTGGCCAAGCGCATCCCCGCCCTCGTGCGAGTCCGCGACGCGCTCGCAGGAGCCGGCGCACTCATCGGTTCTGTCAGTGTTTTTGCAGCCATTGCGATCGCCTCGGCCCCCGTCGCGCCCGACGAAGTGCTCTACATCACCCTCGGCGCCACCATGGTGCTGCTCGAGGTCTGCGTGACCGCAGCGATGGCCACCTTGGTCTCTTCGTTCTCAACACCGTTTGTCACGGCGGCGCTCTCGCTCGGTTTTTTTCTCATCGGTCGCTCTACGGGCAGCATCCTTGAGCTCCGCAGCAGGCAGCTCTCCCCGGCGCTGCTCCGCGTGATGCAGGGCCTCGCCGAGGTGTTTCCGAATCTCTACCTCTACGTGCCCACTCGGCAGGTGCTCCCGAGCTCTCTGCCCGCCAGCGCGCTCTTGCTCTACGTCGGTCAACTCGCACTCTATGCTGCGTTTTATGCAGCGCTCTTTGTCGCGATCGCCTCACGAATCTTTCGCAAGAGAGACCTCACATGAGAGCCCCGTCGCGACGACTCACGACCGCCCTCTTGATCGCGAGCGTTGTGATCACCGTGACCTCACGCGCGCTCATCGAGGGCCACCGCGAGCTCGCCCGCGGAGAGCAAGCCCTCGCCCAAGGAGCGACCAGCGACGCCATCCGAGCCCTCCGCCGGAGCGCACACTGGTACCTCCCGTTTTCGCCCTTCACCCGCCGCGCGTACGAGCAGCTCGAGCACATCGCGACCACCGCCGAGGGCCAAGGTCGCAACGACCAAGCCCTGTCCGCCTGGCGCGCCATCCGCGCGAGCGCGCTGGCCACTCGCTGGCTCATCGTGCCCGAGCGCGAGCGACTCGATCGCGCCAACCGACACCTCGCCGCCCTCATGGCCGAGCTGCCTCCGCCGCCCGAAGATCGCCTGAAAGATCGCACGCGATTGCGCGAAGAGCACCTCGCCCTCTTGCAAGAAGACCGAGCCCCAGACCCGGCCTGGCTCGTCGTGTTGGCCCTCGGATTTGCGGTGTGGCTCGCAGGGCTCTACCGCACACTCACGGTGGGCTTCGATGACCAAGACCGGCCCCAGCGACGCGCGCTGTGGCTCAGCATCGCGACCGTGCTCGGCGGACTCGCGATGGTGCTCACCGCGATCGCGCGCGCCTAGGGAAGCGGGCGATACGCGTGGGGTGCACGCACACTTCGCTCAGCAAAAAACCTGCTCGCTGCCTCTTGATGCAGCCCAAACGCAAACACCTCGTCGAGGCCCTCAGCGCCAAAGATCACCCCGCGCTCGTTGGTCTCAGCGCTCGTTACAAACGGCGCCAACACCGACGCATCCAGCACATCCGCGACACTAAACAACAGCACCCGGTTGTGCCTCGGCTCGGTGCTCACATACCAAAACGGCCGCAGCCCCGACGCGACGATCTGCACGCCGGTCTCTTCGAAGACCTCACGCGCCCCGCCCTCTTGCCAGCGCTCATGCGCTTCGAGAAACCCGCCCACGAGCGCGAGCTTCCCGGCCTGCGGCGCGATCGCGCGGCGGACCACCATCAGGCCCACGGCGCCGTCCACACGCACGGGCTGCAACACGACGCTCACCGGGATCGGGTTATCCCACTGCATCACGCCACACGCGGGCGCCTTGCAACTACGCGGAAACACTGAACAATTCTCGTACGCAGTGCCACAGTGATGGCAAAACGAGTGCGCGGGGTTTGGCATCTTGGCCCAGAGCCTACCAGCCGAGTTCGCGCGCTCGCATGCGCACGATGCACAATCACGCGCACTTCGTGCTACACACTCTCCTCGGATGAACTCGATGGGGCTTTTACTATCGCGCGCAGGTCAGACCATGCTCACTGGAGCGCTCGGTCTCACTGTGTTTGGGTTGTTCATGATGTTGATCTCGCGGAGCGCACCGACGTCGCTGGTGCAGCAGATTTCGCGTGAGAAAAACCCAGCGACTGCGGTGCTCTTCGCGGGCTTCGCGCTTGGCATCGCCACCGTGATCGCGTCAACGCTTCGCAGCTCGTAGCCACCCCCCATCGCCCACTGATTTTTTCACCGTTTCGCGGTCGTCTGTCGGGACCGCATAGAGAGCAATAGAGCCCATGGCCGTAGCGAAGGGACAGTGTCCAAACTGCGGAGCCGCAATGACCTTCGGCGCCGGCGCGAGCGTCTCGCAGGTCTGCCGCTTCTGTCGCGCCGTCGTGGTCCGCACCGATCGCGACTGGAAAAACGTGGGCAAAGCCGCGGACTTGGCCAACACAGCCAGCCGCTTGGCCGTCAGCGACCGTGGTCGCTTTCGTGGCCGTGGCTTCGAGGTGCTCGGTCGCGTCCAGCTCGATCACGGCCAGGGCCCCTGGGACGAGTTCTATGTGCGCTTCGAAGACGGGACCTGGGGCTGGATGGCCGAGGCCCAAGGCAATCTCTACGTCACGCAGCTCATTGCCGACAAAGCACTGCAGCTTCCGCCTGCAAATTCACTACAAATCGAGCAATCAGTCACCCTTGGACGCTACGGGGTCTTCAAGGTCGTCGAGCGCAAGACCGCGAGGATGCTCACCGCCGAAGGAGAGCTGCCCTCAGCGCCCTCGGCGCAGCGATTGTACGCAGACTGCCACGGCGCCCAGGCTGCGTTTGCGACCCTTGACTACAACGACGGGACCCGCCCGCCCGAGCTCTTCGTGGGCACCATCGGCGCGTTCAGTGAGGTCACACTTCAACCCCGCGGCGGCGAGCGCCCAGGAGCTCAAAAAGTAGCCCTCGCGGATCTCACCTGTGGCGCATGCGGAGGCAAGCTCCCCCCGCCCAAGCCTGGGATCGAGCGCATCGCGTGCCGCTATTGCAGCGCGATCTCGGACTCGGCCACGATGGCAGTGCTCGCGAGACAACACGCCGCGCGCTCGAAGTCTGTGCTGCCCCTCGGCGCCGAAGGGACGCTCGGCGGGACCAAGTACACCGTGCTGGGGTATTGCGAACGCAGCGCCGTGATCGAAGGCGAGCCCTTTGCGTGGCAAGAGTACCTACTCTGGTCAGAATCCGTGGGATTTCGCTGGATTATGTGTGACGAAGGCAACTGGCTCTTCGTCACGCCCATCTCGCCCGCGGACGTACAAGTCAACGGCTACCAAGCGCGTTGGCACGGCCGGACCTTTCAGCGACGCAACGAAAACAACGCCACCGTCGCCTACGTCATGGGCGAGTTTTATTGGAAAGTGCAGATCGGCGAGACCGTGCTCGCGACGGACTTTATCAACGGCAGCGATGTGCTCTCGTCCGAGCGTTCGTCAGACGAAATCCAGTGGAGTTATTGCTCGCCGGTCTCGTTTGCGCAGATCGCGACCGCCTTCGGCGTAGCCCCCAACGCGGCCAATTTGGGCCAGACGTTTACGCCCTCCAGCGAGGGCTCGGGCGCTGCCGCCGCGGGTGGCGCGTTCTCGAGTCTCGCCATCGTGGTGTGCATCATCGTCTGCATCATCTGTGTCGCGATCAACGGGGACGGCGAAGGCGGCAGCTCGGGTGGCGGTTTCATTGGCTCGAGCAGCAGCTTTGGCGGCTTCGGCGGAAAATAATCGCCCACGCGATCGCCCCACGAGATGCACCGCACCCTGGTCTACGTCACTGTGTTTTTGCTCGCGACCTGCGGTCTGGTCTACCAGCTCCTCGCGGGCGCCGTCGCGAGCTACGTGCTCGGTGACTCCATCGCGCAGTTCTCGGTCGTCATCGGTTGCTACCTCTCGGCCATGGGCGTGGGCGCCTACGCGTCGCGCAACCTCGAGCCCCCCGGAAGACTCTTTGTCGACGCCAGCCTCTCGGCCGCCGTCATCGGCGGATGCTCGTCCACGCTGCTGTTATTAACCTTCCCGCGCAGCGCGTTTTTTCGCCCGGTGCTGTACGGCGTAGTGATCGCGACGGGAATGCTCGTGGGCCTAGCCCTCCCATTATTACTCAGGGTTTTGCGCCGCCAACTCGCCCTCCGTGAGCTCGCCGCCCGCGCCCTCGCCGTGGACTACGCCGGCGCCGTCGTGGGCTCGTTGGTCTTCTCGCTGCTCGCGGTCCCGCGCCTGGGTCTCGCCCGCACAGCCCTCACGTTTGGCATCTTGCAGGCGCTCTCTGCGCTCGCGGCGACCTACGCGCTCGGCCCCGCGGTGGGCCCGCCCAAGTGGCTCCGCGTGCGCGCGGTGTGCACCGTGATCGCCCTGAGCGCGCTGTTGCTGTTGTCTCCGCGGATGGCCTCGGTGATCGAAGACGGGATGTACCCCGACCCGGTGATCTACGCGCACAAGAGCTTGTACCAGCGCGTGGTTGTCACCTCGGGCCGCGGCTCACTCCAGCTCTTTCTCGACGGAAATCTCCAGTTCGCCAGCACCGACGAGCACCGCTACCACGAGGCCCTCGTGCACCCCGCGCTCGTGCACGCGCGCTCACGCCGCAACGTGCTGGTCTTGGGCGGCGGCGATGGTCTCGCCGTGCGCGAAATCTTGCGCCACCGAGACGTGCAACACGTCACGCTCGTGGACCTAGACCCCGCGATGACCCAGCTCGCGCGCACCTTCGAGCCCGTGCGCAGAATGAACGGTGGTTCACTCTCAAACCCACGCGTCCGTGTGATCAACGACGACGCCATGGTGTGGCTCACCCAGGGCACCGAGCGCTATGACTCGGTCATCGTAGACTTTCCCGATCCCAACAATTTCTCACTCGGAAAGCTCTACACCACCCGATTTTACCACCTGCTCCGCGCGCGGCTCTCCCCCGGCGCCACCGTCGTGGTCCAGAGCACCTCGCCCATGCAAGCGCGGCACTCGTACTGGTGTGTCGCACGCACGCTCGAAGCCTCCGGGTTTATCATCCGGCCCTACCACACCGCGGTGCCCTCGTTTGGCGAGTGGGGCTACGTGCTCGCCCGCGTCGAGCCCTTCGATGCGCCCAGCGAGCTACCTCAAAACCTCAGGTTTTTAACCCGCGAAGTGCTCGCGACGCTCTTTGTGTTCTCGCCCGACATGGCCAGAGTCCCCGGCGAGATCAACCGGCTCAACAACCAGGTCCTCGTGCAGCTGTACGACCGCGAATGGCGACGCTATTTCTGAGCGCCTCGGGCACTCTCCCACGGTGACCGAGACCAGCTTTAAGACCGTGGTCGTCAGCGCCGCGGTGATCTTTCGCGACGACACCGTGCTGCTCACGCAGAGACCCGCGGGCACACACCTCGCGAACCTCTGGGAATTTCCAGGCGGAAAAGTCGAACCCAACGAAGACCCTCGCGACGCCCTCGCGCGTGAGCTCCGCGAAGAGCTCGGTGTAGACACCACCGTGCACCAGATTCTCGAGTGCACTTTTTGGCGTTATCCCAACAAAAACGTGCTCTTGCTCTTCTTCGAGACCGCCCTCGCCCCCGACGTAGAGCCTCAACACCTCGGCGTGAGCGCGCACGTCTGGGCCACGCGCGACACCCTCGCACAGTACGCCATGCCTCCCGCCGACGAGCCCGTCTTGGCCGTCGTGCAAGCACAGCTCACACAGCGATCAGCCCTGCGAAATACGTGACCAACGCTGCATAGGGCTCACCCCAAACGCCGCGATCGCCGCCACCGCAGCGACCCGCGCGATGCCCTCGACGGGCCGCACCGCACACCACCCAAGCGCCCACACCAAGCCGCCCGCCAACGGGATCAACGGCCTCGCGGCGCTCACCCCACGCGCGGCTTCAAACCACACCACCATCACCACGAGCGCGCCCAAGACCTCACGGGCTTCGCTCGCCCACTGCGCGCAAATCAGCAAGACCGCGCCCACCCGCGCCATCGCCCGGAGCGTGTCTTGCGTCGGCCCTCGCCCCAGCGAATGAAGCCCCGCGAGCGTGCTCGTCGCGATGGCCAAGAGAGACACCATCACGCCCAGCGGGGCGTGCACAACACCCTGCGAATTCGCTAACAGATAAGCGAGGGCCGTCGCGCCTGCGGCGATCAAGAGCGCCGAGCGCTGTGGGGCGTTGGGTCCTTCCGCCATGACGCTGGGTGATATCGCACGCAATAGGCACTTGGAGTGCAAATTCGGCCGATTGCACTGTTGGTGGACTCCCGATTGAGCGGTACCGTCACCGGCCCATGACAAGCGCAGCCATTGTCACCATCGGCACCGAAATCACCCGCGGAGAGCTCCGCGACAGCAACGGACCTTTTCTCGCAGAGCAGCTCATCACACTAGGCTTCGACGTCCACGAGCTGGTCTCTGTCGACGACGACGTGCCGCGCATCGAGGCCACGCTCCGGCGCGTTGGCGCCGCTGTCGACGTGGTGCTCGTCACCGGAGGACTCGGCCCCACCAGCGACGATGTCACCGTGCAAGCAGCCTCGCAGGCGCTCGGTGTGCTGGTCGTTCGCGATGAGAAATCCCTGCAAATGATCACGCGTAAGATCACTGCGCTCGGCCGCGAAATGACCGAGTCCCGCGCCAGCATGGCCGACGTCCCCGAGGGCTCCGAAGTGCTGAGCAACCCCATCGGCAGCGCCCCCGGGTTTGCCTGCAGCTTCGCCAAAGCGCGCGCGTTTTTTATGCCTGGAGTGCCCACCGAAATGCGCGCGATCTTCGAGACCCACGTCGTCTCGCGCATCGGCCCCATGGCACACCCCACGTCCGCACAGATCGTCTTGCGCACCTACGGAGCCCCCGAGGCCACCGTGGGCGAGCGGCTCGAAGACCTCGAGGCCCGCCACCCTGGGCTCACCCTAGGCTATCGCTTGGTGTTTCCAGAGATCGAGGTCAAAGTGCGTGTGCAAGACAGCGACCTCGCGACCGCCCGCGCCCGCGCTCGCGCCATCGCCAACGAGGCCCGCAACCGGCTGGGCGCGATTGTCCACGGCGAAGACGAAGACTCGTTTGCCCGCAGCGTCGGCCGCGCCCTGCGCGCAAGAGGCTTCACCCTCGCCCTCGCAGAGTCATGCACCGGCGGTCTCGCGGGCGCCCTGCTCACCGCCGTCGCAGGCTCCAGCGAGTACCTTCTCTTGGACGCAGTGACCTACTCCAACGCGTCCAAAGAGCGCCTCCTCGGGGTCTCGCCAGAGATTCTGATGGCCCACGGCGCGGTGTCCCCCGAGACCGCAGAGCAGATGGCCGTAGGCGCACGCAGGGTGGCCAACGCAGACATCGCCGTGTCCGTCACAGGCATCGCGGGCCCCAGCGGCGGCTCCGAGCTCCGCCCGGTGGGCACAGTGCACTTCGCCGTCGCCACATCCCAAGGCGTCCACGCGGTGTCTCAGCGCTTCGACGGAGACCGCGAGCGAATCCAGCGCGCTTCGGCCTTCTTTGCGCTCTCACTCGTGCTCAGCGCGTGCTCGGGCGACGCGCCGTTGTCAGTCGGCCCACACTGCACCTAGCAAACCCTCACAATGGACATAGTCTGTCCATACAAACGCTCGGGACGATTGCCCTAGAAAACGTGATTTGGAGTCTGGATCGCTCTAATCGCTGGGTTTATCACAGTGTGTTCTTGTACTTGGTTGACGTCAATCGCTTTACCTCTGCGGTCGATTGGGTCATACCTCTGTCTGTGCGGTGACGCTGTGCGGGTGTTCTGTAAGACCCACCCTGACATGGCCCTCAGCGCAACAATGCATCACCCAACGCGTGCACGTGGGACAGCCCACCCAGCACACGACACAACCACCAAAGGCACGGTTACGCAGCTATGGAAGAACAGCGCAAGAAAGCACTCGACCTCGCACTCCTCGGGATCGAAAAGCAGTTTGGCAAGGGCTCCATCATGCGCATGGAGGGGGAGAAGTCCGAGCGCCCAGAGGTCGGGACCATCTCGACGGGCTCGCTCTCGCTCGATCTCGCGCTGGGCATCGGCGGCTATCCTCGTGGCCGTATCATCGAGATCTACGGGCCCGAGAGCTCGGGCAAGACCACACTCACGTTGCACGCGATCGCAGAGGCACAGAAAGCGGGCGGGGTAGCGGCGTTTATCGACGCAGAACACGCGCTCGACGCCACGTACGCCAAGAAGCTCGGCGTCAACATGGAAGAGCTCTTGGTCTCGCAGCCCGACACGGGCGAGCAGGGGCTCGAGATCGCCGAGATGCTTGTGCGCTCCAACGCCGTGGACATCGTGGTGATTGACTCAGTCGCAGCGCTCGTCCCCAAGGCCGAGATCGAAGGCGAAATGGGCGACTCCCTCCCAGGATTGCAAGCGCGCTTGATGAGCCAAGCGCTGCGCAAGCTCACCGCGGCGGTGCACAAGAGCCACACGCTCTTGGTGTTTATCAACCAGATCCGCATGAAGATCGGCGTGATGTTTGGAAACCCCGAGACCACCACAGGCGGCAACGCGCTGAAGTTCTATGCCTCAATGCGCTTGGACATCCGTCGTACGGGCGCGATCAAAGACGGCGACAAGGTCATCGGCAATCGCACACGCGTCAAGGTCGTGAAGAACAAGATGGCGCCGCCGTTTCGCGAGGTCGAGTTTGACATTCTCTACGGCCTCGGGATCTCTCGCGCAGGGGACCTTCTTGACCTCGCGAGCGAGGCCGGGATCGTCGAGAAAGCGGGCTCGTGGTTCTCGTACAAGGGCGAGCGCATCGGCCAGGGCCGTGAGCAAGCCAAGGCCTGGCTCGAAGAGCACAGCGACGCGGTCGGCCGCATCGAGAACGATCTCTTGGTCAAAAACGGGATGAAACAGCGCGTGGTCAGCCTCACGACCGCCGCCGCCGAGGCCAAGAGCAACAAAGCCAAAGCCGACAAGTCCGAAGAGGCCAAGACCGAAGAGCCCAAGGCCAAAGACGACGGCAAAGAGGGCGGGCGCCGCGAGCGCGGGGCCCCCAAGGCGCAGGCCTAACACCCACCCACTCGGCGCTCGCGCGATCACGTCGCGAGCGCGTATGTTCGGCCGCGATGGCGCCTAGGTCACCGCGTGGGAGGGACAGTTGGGAGGGGACGAGCGTGCGCGCGTGCGCGCTCGTGTGGACCCTCGCGGGCTCTCTGCTCGGGTGCGCGACGCAGCACGTGGGCCAAAGGGCAGGGCTCGCGGCAGACGCTGCCCAGGCGCTCACCTGCCCAACCGATGTGAGCGCGGTACTGCCCTCGTGGGCCGAAGACCGCGTGCTGATCGACACGCAGCGCTTGTTCGCACACCCACGATTGCCAAGGCTCTTGGCGCGCACCTTGGACCAAGCGAGCGCACGCGCGCTGGTCACCCGCGCCGAGCAATTTGGCTACGAAGTGCGCACACTCGAGCGTGTCGCCATCGCAATGACTGCAAGACACACGACGCTCTACGTCGCCCAGGGCCCCATGGACACCGGGCGCATTGTGCAGCACCTGTACGACCGCCTCCGCGAACCCCGCAGGCTCCATCAAGACGCCGCGCAGCGCACCCGCGTCGAGGGTCGCTTGGGCCCCACGCTCAGCACGCTGGTCACGGCCCCCACCTGCCGCATGGTGGCCTACACCGAGGGCCCCGAGGGGACACTCGCAGACCGGCTCAACGCGCCCACCGCAGCGAGCCCAGAGAGCCCCACCAGCGCTCCCTCGCCCAGCGAGCTCTCAGAGCCCATGCTGCACTGGCACAGCACCCAGCGCTTCGTGGGCGTGAGCCCTTCGAGTGATGCGCTCATGTCGCAAGTGCGTGCGATGGACCTCCGCGTCGAGCCCACCGCCGAGGGGCTGGTGCTCGAGCTCACCCTCCTGGGCGCGCTCGCGGCAGACGCCGAGACGCGCTTGCGCAGGGCCGTGCGCGAGCTGGCAGACACTCCCATGGGCGTGCTCAGCGCCGCGGCCCACTGGACCGCCCCCGAGCGCCTCTCGATCGTCCGCGAGACCGACGGCACCACCCGCTTGCGCACGGTCGCGCCGTGGGAAGCGGTCGAGGCCCTCGCCGAGGGGCTGGGCGGACACCCCTGACGGTGTGGAGCGCGGATTTAACAGGGAATTTTCGAGAAGTTCACAGAGGTTTTGACGTAATGCGGCGAGCGTGATAACCCTATCCATTGTCGTGGCAATGTCTGTTCTGCGTTCGACGCAAGCGGGTGTAGCCCGGCAACTTGCACCGGTTGTGCAAGTGTTGGGTGGGGGAGAGTTCTGTCTGGTGGGGAGACAGACAACGGACCGTGTCACGCCGTGGTTGGGTCATCCGAGGTCACTGCACAGCAGCGACAGAGATCCCCGAGCGAGGCGTGAACAACACGGGCGCACCGTGCGTTGAGCGGGCCCATCGGTGGTTCGAGGTCAATGCTCGGTCGATGGTTGTGGACGTCCCAAGAGGAGTTTCCGAGATGGAAGTTAACTCGTTTAAAGTCGGTGAAAAAGCTGTGCATCCTGCACACGGAGTCGGAGAGGTCATGGGCATTGAAGTCCGTGACATCGCCGGCAACCGCGCAAGCTTTTATGTGATCAAGATCCTCGAGACCGGCACCAAGGTCATGGTCCCGGTGACAGCGCCTGAGTCTGTGGGCCTTCGAGCCATCATGAGCACGACCGAGGCCAATAAAGTCCTCGAGGTCTTTCGCGTCGACGAGCGCTCCGTAGGCTCAGGCCCGTGGAACCGCCGCCAGCGCGCCTACAACGAAATGATCAAGTCGGGCTCGCCCTACGAGGTCGCCAAGGTCCTGCGCGACCTGTACTCGATCAAGTTTAAGAACGAGAAAGACCTCTCCTACGGCGAGCGCCGCCTGATGGAGCAAGCCCGCGGCCTGCTCTTTCGCGAGATCGCCCTCGCCAAGAAGGTCACTGAATCCGCCATCGAAGAAGAGATCGCCAACTTCTTCTCCCCGCCCGCCGCCGTCGTCGCCGCGAGCTGAGCGGCACCCGCGGGGGAGTGGGTACTGCTGACAATTCGCTCTCTGTCCACTAGACAGTACCTTCGATTTGTGCATACCCTAGTCTCTCATGATGGAGACGCGAGGTGGGCGACGCAGGGCTGCGATGGAGCTCGGGCTGCTGTTGGGAGTCGCGGGGCTCTCTGTGGGTGCCAACTGCCAGCCTCCGCCCGATCCCACATGGACCGCGGACGGAGGACTGCTCGGCAGCGCGCCCTTGGTGGCACAACGCGAGCTTCGGTACCTCCGGTATGGGTCCGCAACAAGGGCTGCCAATGGTCGCGTGATCGCCGCGCGAGAGGGCTCTCAGAACGCGCACGCCTCCGGCCCGGCTGGTACATGATTTTTGTACTGAATGACCATGGCGTCCCGTCTCGCGCACGCATGGTGGCCATCCAATGAAAATCCTTCCCTATTTGTTCGCACTTCTTATCACACTCGCAAGCGCCTCGGCAGCGTCGCAGGCAACGCCGCCCAACGCCAGCCCACCCCTTCGTGCTGCGCCTACGGTACCTCTTCTAACTCCAGCCCCAGCTCCGCCCCGCCACGGCCCTGTGCTTACGTCCATAGGCCTAGGAGTAGCTGGGATGGTGCTCTTCGCATATCCGACCCTTGGATCGCTCCTCGCTTTGCCGATCACCGCCCGTGCAGACAACGTGGGATTCACCGTAGGAATGGCGTCACTAGGGACAGCTGTCGGCGTCTTCGCTGCAGATGCAATCTTTGGCCTCAGTGGTGGCGGTTGGGCTCCGTTTGCAAGCGCGGCGGTCCTAGGCGGAATCTGGTTTGCAACTTGGGCAGGCAGCGGTGAGTTTGGCCTCAGCACAGTTCTGGGACCCTTCTATTTGCTGACCGGCGTCATTGTGGCCAACGAAGTGGCTGCCATGATGCGTGCGAGACCCACGTCCGCGCCCACTCCCACTACGCCTCGTCCGATCGCATGGCTCCCCGGAGTACGTACGTCTCAGGGAAGCTTCGATCTGTCCATCAGCGGGGTTTTCTGATGGGATATGGCGAGCGATTTCGCTTGGGAATCCCGCTCGCAATAGGTTGTCTCGTTGCAAAGTGCTCGCCCTCCATGCCTATCGAACACGACGTATCTCTGGTCACGAGCGTCGATGCGAGCGCTGACTCTGTCCAAACGTGACTGTTTAGCTCAATGCACCAAAGTGATTGCCAAGGGAATTTCCAGGAGCGCCACTCGCAGAAGTGCCCCCGAGGAACGCATTGCCGAGCTTGAGCGCCTGCTGGCCGAACGTGAAGTCGAACTCGAAAAGCTGCAGGAGAAAATCAAGCAGTGGGACAAGGTGATCGACTGCTGGAAACGCGGGCACCGCACGCGTCGGGGCGGCAAATGGGCGCAGCAATCCAAGGACGAGCAGCGCGCTTTGCCAAAGCCTCCGGGACGCAAAGCCGGGCACAAAGGCAGCAGCCGTCATGCGCCTCAACGGATTGATCGCGAGGTTTTTCTCACGCCTCCAGAGCTTTCGAGCTGCTGCAATCTT
>JAUXYJ010000005.1 GCA_030694465.1 Deltaproteobacteria bacterium
TTCACCGGCCGCGTGTCGACCGTGCTTGCCGCAGCGATGACTGCGTCCCCGGCTTCGATGCGACCAGAAACATTGGAGGGAGGATTGAGTGTTGCCATGGCGGTAGGGGAGCCTTTCAGGGAGCGAGGGAGGGAGTGACCGCACGAACGGTAGGCAACGTGCCGACGTGGACACAACAAAGCCGCACAGAGCATGGCTCGGACGGTCACTCGCACAGAGCCATGCCACGCGAAGAATGCCTCGCGCCGTCACTCGCACAGAGCAACGCCGCCCGGAGCATGTACCGCGTGGCAATGTGCACAGAGGATTGCCACAAGGAGTGGCTCATTCGGCGGTAGATTGAATCACCGGTGTGCGGGCAAAACCGGTCCCACAACACGCCGTAGCTGTCCGCGAGGCGCGCGTCTTCGTCGCCTCGAAGTGCATGCGCAAGGTGTTGCTCGCGTCCGCACCACGAATCAAAGAGCCGCGCCGATGGCTGCTCGAATCGATCACTCGCGCGCCAGCCCCCGTGACGAGCTCGGCTGCCACGAAGATCGCGCGGCCTGGCGGAATCAGGATCATGAGTGATCCACGCAATGGAGAATGGCGTGTAAATTTGCAGCATCCATGCTCGCTTGAAACCGCAGCGTTCGGCCGTTGGTCGTGCGGCAAGCGTCGCAAGCCCGCGCTCACTCTGCAGCCATGCGGGGGGTGTTGCACCGGGTACCCCCGTACTCACTCGTGGCGCATCCCCTGATCCAATTGGATGCGACACGCAAGCGCTGTGTCGCCGCGAGCAATGTCGTAGCCCAGTAGACGCTGTCCGGGTTGGGCATGCAGCACGATCGCGCTGTCAGGGATCGCGCCTCCACGTGTTCCAAACCAAGGCGCTTCATCCCATTCACCCATGTGTGCAATGCTGCGAATACACGGGTGATTGTTTTCAAACTCGATCGTCGCGTGGATGCTTTCCTCGAGAGACCCCTGACCCCACACGCGTCGCACGTATTGCTCGGACGTTTCGAGAACACCGCCAACGCGACGGAGAATCATGTCACTTCCCGGCCGTGGGGGTTGCTCGCACACGGGTGGCGCGTGGATCCGAGGCCAAGAAATCCATGAGTGCGTGCCTGTTTCAGCGTCCACAAAGCGAAGATGGTCCACGCGCTGTGGATCCGCGGTGATTGCTCCCCAGCGTCCTGCGATTCGTGCGATGCCCGAAGGTGCGAGCGCTCCGGCTGGTTGCTCATTGTGGCACTGAGTCACCACGCGTCCGGACAAGTTGTAGAGCGAAATTTTTCCGTCTTCGCGAAGCAAGACAAACCCTGTCTCGTGCACGAGAGCGTTTGCGATTGCACCCCGCGTTTGAAGGACTCGTGACCCGCCACGGCCTGCCGAAATCCAGGCAACTGTTGCGCCAAACCGTACCAACAGGCCCGACGGACCAGAGGCCAACAACGTGTTTTGCTCTTCTTCGCCGCCCTCGTGTGTTGTCGCCGTTTCGAGTTCAGTGGGAGCCATGCCGCTCGCAATCCAAGTTGGAGATCGATAGCGATCGGACCATTGCAGTCGCCGCAAGCCTTCGTCGTTGTCCATCCATGCCCAGACACCAGGACCAAACAAGAACCTCGGTCCTTCACTCTGCTCTTCGGCACCCTCTGCGAGCATGATTCGTTGGCCGGTGTAGATTCGGTTTCGATCGTCGCAGGCGATATGCAGCCACTCCCAGCGGTGCATCGATGGCTCGCTCACCACGGGGGGTGTCCGTGGTGAGCCAATCCACGCTACGTCCGAGGACCGTGCTGTCCATGGAATCTCAAAGGGACCGGCAAAACACGAGTCTTCGTTACAGCCAACGCCCACGATTTCAATGCGCGCTACCGAGGCATCCACATCGAGGACAACGCGCTCCCAACGATCTTGCGTGGAGCGACGACGCCAGATTTGATCTCCGTGCGTACCGGTTGCGAGCATTCGCCCATGGTCATCCATGGCTCCGTCAACCGCGCCCCGAGGGAGACTCACGAGGGTTCCGTCGTCGCGATCAAGATCGAGACGCAATTGTGTGTGTCCATCGGAGCCAGCGATCACAGCGTACGATCGACCGCTGGGAAGCATGGTTCGAACATGGGCAATGCGGGGCTCTCTCAGCGTCGGAGCCAACGTTGCGGCTGTGCGATCCACCGTTGTATTTGCAACGAAGTTCAATACGCTGAGGGTGCGTTGCTCTTCGTGTGCGATCACGGCGATGCTGTTAAATCCGTGGACGAGCCGCGACCGCGGAGCAACGGGCATCGTTTGATACTGTGTGCGTCTGTTTGCGTTGAAGTTCTGCCAACACAGTGACAGCTCGTCCGGCGCTTCTGCATGACTGTCCCGATTGCAGCGGCCGATGGTAATCGCAGTGTGTCCGTCGTCGGAGAATCGTGTGCGTGACGATGCGCCACCGTCAACGCTCAACCTTTCGCCAACGTGCCAGCGGCCGGCCACATCGCGAGTGACCCGTGTGAGAGCTTCGGCGTAGCGATATTGCTCCGTGACCACCGCAACACTTGGTCCCCAGCGGAAGAACGTCGCGCCAATCCCCATGGCGCCTGGCTCGGGCTCAAACAGACGCACAAGAGAGCGACACGCGTCTTGTCCTAACTGTTGCACCAACCAGTCGTTTTCTCTGTTGTCCATCGTGTTGCAGGAAAAGTCTGCAAAGGTCTGCGTGCTTTCGTCCGCCGTCGGGATGTCCGTTTCTTCTGTGGATTCTCTGGGCTGAGCGCCCTCGCTGCCGTCGGTCTCATCCGACACAGCGCGCGGGCGTGGCGCGTTGTGATACGTCAATCCGCCATCGGTGGTCTCAAGCGCGCGTCCCCACTCGGTTTGTGCAAAACCGTGAGATTCGCTGGTAAACCTTGCGCTGACAACACGGGTATTTGCGAGCCCTGGTGCGAGAGCGAGCGTGCCGTCTGCAGACGCGAGCCACAGTTGTTTGCGTGTGTCGACGATGGCCAGCCGTCCTCGCGAGGGTGGGTGGGCTTGTGTGAACAAAGCGCCCTCTGCAACCTCGCCAATTCGGATTGGCGTCGACAAGAAGTCTTCGCTTTGAAAAACGGCCCCATCCGTGGTCGCAAAGATCCATCGATCACGCACTTTGGCGACCGCTGCGAGAGGGCTCGTGAAGATTTCGTGTGCTGCGATCCAACGCCCGCGAGAGAGTTTCATCCGGCGCCCTGCGGCGATGTCGTGCGTCGCATCGATGGGCGTTGGTGTCGCGTGCCCGCGATGGTGTCCGGGGCGCACAGTGATCGTTGGCTCAACGGGTGGAGTCTTGGTTGGATGTCTCCCGTCATCGCTGGGAATCTGCCGCGCTACAACACGGTGTGTGTGTGTGTGCTGCGAAGACTCAATGCGATAGCGCTCAAATACGCGACACGAATCGACGCGAGAGAACAGCAGTGTCAGAAAAAAACCAGCGTGAATGACCGAGGCGCGACGAGGAACCATGATCGTGATCAGTCGCAACGAGTTTGCCGAGCTGTGTTATTCCCCTCGCGCATGACCCACTCGATGACCTCGGTGTCGATCGTAGTGACCGAGCGACGACGGGACGCGCAGGGCGCCACGAGCGAGCTTTCAACGCGCTGTGTGCTGGAGCTCAGCCCTACCCTGCTTTCTTTCACGCAACCGCAAGGCGAGCGCGTGTGGCTCGACTTTGCTGCGCATCGTCACGTGGTGAGTGATCCGGCTGGCGGCACATGCACGCACCAATCGCTCTTCGCGAGCCCGTACTTTCGATCGATCGAGGGTCCCAACCGCGCGCACATTGCCTCCGTGCTCGAGGCCGGAGGAGCCGACGCTTCGATGTTTCATCCGGTGATCGTCGAGCACCAGCTCTCGATGCGCGACGTTCGTTCGAGTACGAAGCTCCGGCGGGCTCAGAACGCAGGCAACTTACTCTCTCGACTCAGCAGCGCATTCGAGAGCAAGTCCGCGATGAGCATTGAGGTCGCAACGAGCGCGAACACTACGTCGTATCGCTGGCGTGACGCCCCGCTCTGCGAGGTTTCGCTCTCGGGCGTACCGTGTTCGCCGGCGGTGCTACGGGCGTTTGTGCAGTACTTGCGGTGGGCTTTCGGCGGGCACCCACTCGTGCTCGACGATGTACTGCAGAACGGGACGCTCCCTCGATCACTCACGCTCTTCACGTTGGCGATCGGCGAGGTGTACGAAGTGCAACTGCAGATCGAGTCGGTCGGGCATACCGCGGCGACTGCGATCGAGATTCCGCCCGAACGCGAGGCACAAGACAACACCATGGCGCTTCTCCGCGAGCGCGCCGAAACGGCGCTCGCTGCGAGGAGCAACGATCAGGCCGCGCGCCTCAGCGCCGCGACAGAAGCCGTTCGGAGCGGTGACGCGCTGCAGGGCGTGCTCGACTTCTTTATGCTCACGCTCGAGTCGGTTGTCGCAATGCCGCCGGCGCTCGCAGAGGCGTTGAACGCGTGCCGCGACGCTCGCGTGTCCGCTCTGCTCTCGGCGATGTCGCCTCAGAGCGGCCCCGAAGCAGAGCAGGCGATCGTTACGTTCGAAGCACTACGGCACGGACCGCCGCCCAACGATCATCCCGCACTGCTCTGCCTAGAAGCTGCGATTCTGAAGAACCTCGGAGACGTGCGCTCCGCAGAGTCGCTCTACGTGACGGCGATCAACGCGAATCCGCTGTTGACCGGCGCGTACCACGACCTCGGAGATCTGGCGCTTGGGAAGTACGACACTGGCACCGCGTGGCGCCTGTGGGCCATCGCGCGAAAGATCGCGCCAGAGCATCGGATACTCGGGACCGTCGCAGAGCACGAAGCGCGCATGCTCAAGCAATACCCAGAGTACTTTCAATAGCCCACCGCCTCCGACCATCGCGCGCGCCCAGCGCTGCCCACGCGGGGACACAGCCCCTTCGTTCACCAGTCGGTTGAGTGGCATCCTTCGTAGAGGCCGTAGCCGCACTCATCGACGTGTGGCTCTTCCGACTCCAGCGCACATCACAAGGCACCACGCCCCGCCCCGCCCTGCCCTCGACGCCGAGCGTACAGCGCGCGGTGCTCACTCGTCGCGAAGCGACGGAAGCGGGAGTGCGATGGGGTAGAACTGCCGCGTGGGCACCTGCTCTTGGCACTTCACGTGGACCAATCCGTCGCCAAACATCCGCGTGAAGCCTGCCTGCAAAACGCCCGTGAGGATGGGGACGGTGCGCCCGGTGGGGATGTGATACCCGAGGATCTCCATGACGTCGGTGAACCCCGCGGTGGGGCTAGGATCCCGTGCGTTGCGAAAGTCCGAGTAGGTGACCCAGTCGCCTTCGACCGTCGGATAGTTCTGCCCTGTCGGTTGCCCGGCAGGGTCTTGCGAGATGATCCGCGTCTCGCGGGTTTGAAGGTCGTACAGATAGACCTCCATGTTGCGGGGCTCGGCGCTCGCCAGGCCGATCCACACCGCGTGTCTGCCGTCCGTCCACGGTCGATAGCCGAGCGTGTTGTTGATCCGCTGCGACTGCGCGTCGCCCTTGCGCCAGTAGCGCACCTGCGGACCGTCCAGCCACACCGCGTGAGGGCCTACCACCCGCAAATACTCTGGCCGATTGCCATATCCGGGCTCGTTTGGCGCGATGGGATGCGCGTCCTCTCCGTTCGGGCCTGACACCCAAAGCTCCGGTGGTGCGCGGGTCGGAGCGTGCTGCCACATGATCATCTCCGTCGATGCTCCGAGCGCTTGGAGGCTTTGACCTTGACCGATCATCGGGTCGTCCACGTAGGAGCGCTGCCAGACGATCCGGCCGGGACGGTCGAAGTCGTCGAACAGCGCGAGCCCCACTTGATCATAGAAGAGCCGAGAGGGCGTCGAGTCGATCCGGTTTCCTCGTGCGTAGAGAACGGCCACGCGGTTGCCGACGCAGGCCACACGAGCCTCCACGAACTGCGCTGTCGTCGGCGGCCAGTCAATCAACGCTTCGCGCTTGCCGGTCCGCAAGTTGACGCGCGAAACCCAACCGCTGGATTGGTAGGTCCACTCGCCGATACGGCAGCTGTTCGCGAGCGAATCGAATCCCATCACGTAGCCAGTGGCGGGGTGCCCGTTGCACTGGTTGGGATGCGGCGTCACGTCCGTGAGCACGGAGTGAAGCCGGAGTTGATCGGTGCCGATAAACTCGTAGGTGGTACGCGTCGGATCCAACGCAGCGTCGGACCGAGGCGCATCCGTCGCTGCATCGCGCCGCGGTGTCGCAGCGTCGCGCTGCACGCCAACGTCGGACCGCGCTCCGTCGAGCGCGGCGTCCATCGGGTTTGCGCGCGGGGCAGGACATGCCGTTGCACACACAACCAAGAGCACGCACAGCCATTCGAGTGCGCGCGCGGCGCGATGCAGCGTGTTCATCGCGGTCCAGCTCCGCGTCGCGGGGTCAAGACCGAGACTTCCGCCGTCTCGCGCGGGCGGGTGCTGCGCGTGCCTGGTGCTGCGCGCACGATGCCGCCGCTGCCACCGCCAGCCACACGGAGCAACGGCCCGGGGTTGTTGCCGGGTGCATTGACCGTCGCTTGACCGTCGAGCAACAGGTACGTCCCTGCCACGCCGCCGCTCGCCGCATAGCCCGGAACGCCCCAATACATCCCGTGGTCGATGTCACCCACGATCGCGAATCCCTCGGTGGGTCCGAGGCCGTTCCACCCGAAGTCGTGGATGAACGCGGCGCTCGCGAAGGTCTCGTCGAGCGTCACGCGCCACACGTCGCTGTACCACCACGTGCCCACATAGCCGCCGCCGTAGATCAGCCCGTCGCCGTGGTCGTCGAAGGACAAATCCGGCGCCGCGCCCGTAGATCAACACGTTGCCGTAGTGGTGAACGAGGCCCGTGGCGCCCTGTGACGTCTGCTCCACGGCTTGCTCTGCGCCCGCGCAGCCGGTGAGCGCCAGCGTCATGCGCGCGACGTTCCGTCGTAGGGGTGGCGCCCCCCAAAGAACTTTCAGCGTTCTCTCGTGGATCCCCGTGCACCGGGGCGAAGACATGGTCGTCGTTTCGCATCGAACACTCCTGCCATGAACTACGAATGGTTGAATGAATGTGCCACGCGGAGGTGCCTCGATCGGGGCGCTCGCCGCCGAGTCGCTTCGTGACATGCAACGCACGAGAGTCCCCGTGCCCTGTGAATGTCCGAAGCCCACGTCGTCGGATCCCCGCCGAGCGGTGACCTCGGGGATGGTCCCTGTCCGATGGACCCCCCAATCGAGCAGCCCCCGCTCGATGACCAGAACACGGGGCACGAACGCGCGCAACCTCGACGCTGCGGCTCAGTCATGACAGCCCCTGACAGCGGAGTTTTCGTGCTCAGCGCGGACGGTCCCTCCAAACCGAGCCCGCGGGCAGAGGCCTGCTTCGCCGGGATGGCAACCACACACACAACCCCAAGCGCTGCGCACCGCGGGCGCGATTGCCCGTCGGCGCGCGGGTGCGCTTCACCCCCAGTGTCGCCCACGGCATGCCCGCTGTCGCCCACGGCATGCCCGCTGTCGCCCACGGCATGCCCGCTGTCGCCCACGGGCCCCCCAGTGTCGCCCACGGCATGCCCGCTGTCGCCCAAGCCCTCCCCAGTGTCGCCCAAGCCCTCCCCAGTGTCGCCCACGGGCCCCCCAGTGTCGCCCACGGCTCCAAACGCCCCCCACGCACCCCCCTCGTTCGCTCAGCCCTCTGAGCTGGGCTCTGCCGCCGGAGCCGCCGGAGCCGCATCAACGCTCGCCGCGCTCTCGCTGCCCGATGCGCCGTCGTCACCGCCGTCGTCACCGTCGTCGCTGCCCTCGTCCGAGCCCTCGCCCGAGCCCTCGCCCGGTGCGCCCGCGCTCACGGTGCCGTCCTTGTTCTTGCGCTTGCGACGGCGGCGGCGCTTCTTCTTGACCTCACCCGCCTCGCCGGTGGCCGCTGCCTCTGCGCTCACGCCCTCGCCCGTCGCCGCTGCGCCAGGCTCGCCGCCCTCTGCCGGGGCCGCGTCCTTCGCTGCGCCCTCCGCAGCAGGCTTGTTGCGCGAACGCTCTCGGTTTTGGTCGCGACCACGCCCACGGTTGTCATCACGCCCACCACGGGGGCCGCGGTCATTGCGGTCGCGCTCGCGGTTAAACTCAACCCGCACAAGCTTCCACAGCTCGCCACCCTGCGGAAAATTCCTCCGCATCATCGCCACAATCCGCCCCGCCTCAGCCTTCTGCTTCGGCGCCCAGGTGTCTACCCACGACAAAAACCGCGAGATCGCGTCCTTGTCATCCGTGAGCGAGACCTTGCCCCAGCCCAGCGCATCCGCCAACCGCTGAACAAAGCCCTCTTTTTGCAGCTCTGGCGGCGTCGCACGCGCAGGCCCAAACGAGGCCGGGTGCCGCATCCAACGCAACAAAATCGCCTCAAAACCGTCGCGCTGCCCGCGATGCTCAAGGAGCGTCGAGAGCAAAATCATCATGTGCGCATGCACATGCGCCGACGGGGCCGGGTCTTTCTCAAGGGCCTCGACAATCACGTGCACCGTCGCGATCACGTCTTTGCCAAGCGCTGGGCGCAACACCGTCGCCCCCATGTCGTTCAGCGTCGTGAGCGCGTCGGGCTCGGCGGCGTGCTCGCTGCACCAGGCAAGCAAGCGCCGGAGGTCTTCGTCCGGAATCTCTTGGACCGTCTCGGGAGTCGTTGTGTCAGTCACCGTCTGCTGTCTCCTGCGCGTACATCTCGAGGTCTCTCGCCTGCACAATCGCGTCGTCTGCCAACGCAACCCACACGCCCTGCGGACCTCACAAGACCGGGGATGATGGACGAGTGACACCCTGACGCAAGAGGCAAACGGTCAGCGACCCAATCGCGCGGCGTTAAAGCAGTCCTCGCACACGTTTCCGCCCGAGTCGTCGTAGAGGGTCTGCTCGGCCGCCATGGGCTCACCGCACGAGTCACACGGGATCACCCGCGCCGCCAAATCCACTGCATATTCGCGATACGGAGCCCCACGCCCGCCCTCGCTCGGCACCACCTCCCGCGGCGCACTCGACTGCGTTCGCACCCCCGGCACCGCCCGCACCGGCGCGAGCACATTCGCGATCCGCACAGCCAGCTCGTCCGCGTCCACCGCGCCAAGCTCGACCAACAACGCCACCAGCAGCTCTTGCACCCGCTCAAGCTCCTGCACCCGCTGAACGAGCGAGTTAATCGTCCTCCGCTGTTCGTCCTCTGAGCTAAGTCTCGAGAGCTTCTTCATCGCTACCCACTTCACCGCAGCGCACACCGCCACTGCACACGACAGCATACCGACCCCTGCCCACAATGCTACGGTCCGCCTCGCTATGACCGAGCGCACCTGGCCCATCGCCGCCCTCCGCGACGCCGTCGAACAAGCCTGCCTCGCGACAGACCTCGACCTCCGCTACGCCGCGAGCGTGCAAGCCTACGTCACCCAGCACGAGCTGCTCTGGCCCCAGTGCTGCAACTCCCAGTGCGACCCCTGCACAAAGACCTTCGAGCGCGCCGCACACCACGCCCTCAAGCTCCTCGCAAAGCTCCCAGACACGCCCCCCTGACGTCGCGGACGATTTGCCCACACACGCCGTGCGCCCGTGCCAAACTCGCGCGCCTCACACGACGGCTGCGGGATCACACAAGCGTGCGTTTTGCCCAGTCAATCCACGCGCAAGTCCCCAACACATCGCGTGAGATTTCTACCCACACTCACTGTTTACGAAAGAGACTCACACCATGGCGATCAATCTCAACAAGGCCCTCGACAAAGCCTACGAAGACAAATCCCTCAAAGAGCTCTGTGACATGCCCGTCGCAGGGTTCGCAGGGATCACCGACGAGTCCGCCAAGGGCCTCGAGCGCCTCGGAATCAAGACCGTCCGCGACCTCGCCGAGTCCAAGTACGTCCTGTGGGCCCAGGGCATCGTCGCCCTCGCCAACGCCCAAGAATAACCCCCCCCACCGCCCTGGCCCGTGTCGGGGGACACGCTCAGCGCACACTCGGCCGCGGGTCCGCTTCGCCATCGAGCGCCGGATCCTGCGCTTCACCCGGCACACTCCGCCGCGCGTGACACCCTCCCAGCGCGCCCTCTAGCGCGCCCCAGGTGCCCGCGTCTCCGACCACCGTCGTGAACACCTCCCGGTGCGCCCCAAACCACTGCGCCGCGCCCCCGCGCCCCTCCCCGCGTAACGACTCCGGTGACTCCGTCGACTCCGCCGGATGCACCAACACGTTGCGCGCCCCCATCGCCGCCACCGGGCGCTCGGTCACCGCGACACTCCACGCGCGCTCCCCCACAAACGACACCGCCCCCGCCGCCGTCTGCGCCCGCCACGCACGCTCTCGCACACGCCACTCCGCCGACAGAACCCCGCGCGCCATCTCCCCTTCCCACGCAGCCATCGCCCGCCCAATACGCTCGGCCGCCACCACGCAGTCCGCCACCGAACCCTCAACCCACACCCGCTCAGGAGACAAGCACCCCACCCCATCAAACGCAGCAAAATCCCACGCGAGCGCGCGCACCCTCTCCCAATCTCCGAGCGTCTCTTGCCCCACCCACGCCCCGCCCATCCCGTGCCCGTGCCCCTCAAAACGCACCCCGCTCGGCACACCCCCCCGCAACCGCGCCACCCGAGCGTCCCCGCCAAACACCACCACACACCCAGCCCCCGCAGTGACCTCCCGCGCAAGCCACACCCCCGTGTCCTCGACCGCACACGTCACCCGCACCAAGTCTGCCCCTGCGTCACTCAGCCGCGCCAACACCCGCGCCGTCCGCGACGAGCCCTCACGAACCCCCAGCGCGATCTCGCGCGCCCCCCGCAAGACCAACACCAACACCGTGCGCAAGGGCGCCGTCGCCACACTGGTCGCAAGCGCAACAGCGGCCCGTTGACCCTGCAAATCCCCACGCGCCGCGATGTTCTCAAGCGAGCTTGCGTCGGCCCTCGCCAAGAGCCTCTCAAGCCCCCAACACGCCATCGCGCGCGACACCCCAGTGTCCTCGACCATCGCGTCCACAAGCGCGTCACGCACCTGTGCGCCCCGCAGCACATCAAGCCACGCGAGCCCCCGCGCAACGCTCACCCGCGCCCCTCCGAGAGCATCGCGTCCACCGCCCGCGCACATCCCCTCGGAGCCGCCCCACGCATCCGCCCAAGCACCTCCACCCCGTCCGCATGAACCACGCCCAAGTCCGCGGTCTGCAGCACCACACACGACCCCAAATTCGCGAGATCCACCACACGCAACAGCCCCTGCTGCCCCTGCGGCAAGACCTCAAGCGTCTCAAGATCGACCGCCTCAATGCGCATCCACGGGGGCGTCACATAGCGCCCCGGCGCGACCCCCTCACGGTGCGCTTCGTACGCTTGCGAGCTCAGCTCGGTCATCCCGTACTCTTGCACAATGTCCGCGCGCGCCACGCCAAAGCGCTCGGTGATTTCATCAAAGAAATCACTCATTGCGAGCACGCGTGACCGCCCCTTAAAGCCCCCCGTCGGCATCACCACCGAGCCTGCCGGAAGCGCACACCGCCACCCCTCGCCCAGCGCGTCCCAGAGATGCACAAACGCAAACGAGGCCCCTAACAGCGCCACAGGCCGCGTCCCAGCGCACGCCCGCACAAGCGCCTCACGCACAACCTCGGCCGCCAACGCCCCCTCCCGGATCCCCCACAGGGCGCCCGATTCATCAGCAAATTCAAGGGCTTGCCGTGCTGCAAACATCTCTAACATCGCCGAGAGCGAGCTGTGCGGGTTCGCCTCAGGAGCCTCGGCCAAGTACACCAGCGCGTACCGCGGCGCCGTGAGCAAGTACCGCGACCCCATCGCCAAGGCCCCCTGCTCGTACAACCCCAGCGAGGCAAACGCGTGCGCCCCACGGACGTCCCCCGTGGTCCCGCTCGTCAAGAAAGTCCGCTGGGTTTGCTCAGGCAAAAAGCACGCGATCCGCGCCGACGCAAAGACCTCCACCGGCAGCCCGACGAGCGCTCCGTAGGTCTCGATCGGCTTAGACGACAGCGTGACCGCAGCGAGCGCACGATCGAGCGCCGGACACTGTGCGCGCTGCCATCGCAACGCCCGCAACGTGAGCGCCTCAAAGTCCTCACCCGAAGACCCTCGCCGCACAAACGCAGCGATCATCCTCTCGACCGCAGCCCACAACGCGCGCCCTTCAGAGTCACTCATCGCGGACACACCTCCCCCAAGACCGTCGCGAGGGTCTCTCGCAAATGCACCCGCTGTCGCCCGCTCAACCTCGCCGGCGGGGTAAACGTCAATTGATCCCCACGCACGCCCCCCGGAAGCAAAAGATACCCCCGCACAAGCATCTCACGCACCACGCGCAACACCCGGGGCAACCCGCCCTCAAGCACCATCCCCGCGAGCAGCCCCACGCCGCCCAGCGAGACCGCCCCCAAGCGCGAGTCCGCCACCGTAGGCTCAAGAACCTCCCCCCACAGCGCCCCCGCTTGCGCACGCACCAGCGCGCGCTCGGCCGGGTCCGCCATCAGCCCAAGCGCAGCCAGCGCAGTGGCGCACCCCAGCGGGTTTCCCAAGAACGTCGAGGTATGAATCGCCTCGCCATCCGGCGCGCCCCAAGCCCGCGCGATGTCCTCGCGCATAAGACAAGCGCTGACCGCAAGCCCTCCCCCCAGCGGCTTCCCCAGCACCACCATCCCCGGCTTGACGCTCCAGGTCGAGCTCAAGGTCATCTCGTCCGCGCACCGAAGACACCCCGTATAGATCTCGTCCGCGATCACCACGGCCCCGTGCCTCTCGGCCAGACGGCACAATTGAGCCATCGCCTCGACGTCGCCCTCAGTGACCCCGCCACGGCCCTGCACCGGCTCGATGAGCACAGCCCCATAGCGCCCTGTCGCGAGCGCCTTGGCGGCCCCTTCAAGCGCCCTGCCGACATCGCCCTGATTTTTGCGCGACGGATACGGCAAGAACCACACCTCCGGGTTCAGCTGCCCCGCAAACGGAACCCGAAACTTCGCGCTGTACCCACACGCCGCCAGCGGCCCATGCCCCAGCCCATGATAGCCCCCGTCAAACGCGATCACCCCAGCGCGGCCCGTCGCCAACACCGCGGTCTTGAGCGCCGCCTCAATCGCGTCCGCACCCGAGAGCCCCAAGATCACCCGCGCATCAGCCCACGGCGCGACCTCGGTCAAGCGCTGCTCCAACGCGATCTTCACGTCGCTGGGGTGCACATCGCCAAACGCATGCACCAAGCGCTCGCTCTGAGTGACCAACGCTTCTCTTAGCACTGGGTGCGTGTGCCCAAAGAACGCTACACCAAAACCCGCGGTCAGATCGACAAAGACATTCCCGTCCGTGTCCAGCACGTTGGTCCCCAGCGCGCGGACCCACACGATCGGGTCATGATCGGCCCCAGAGAGCTCTTGCCTGCGACGACGGCGCGAGGTGAGCGCGGGGCACTCGCTGAGCGCCAGACGCTCTACATGCGCCTGCGCAATGGGCCCCGGAACCTCTGTCCCCACCCCAGGAAGCGAGTCTCCCCAAGACTCTCCAGCGGGCAAGTGCACGGTCCGGCGATCCCTTCTGTGGTCAATCAGCCTTCGCTTGCGGGAGCGGCGGCCGGTGCAGTAGCGCGAACCTTCGGGGCCTTGACTGCGAGGGACTCAGGCGCGACGCGCTTGACCTTCTCGAAGCCAATAAGCTGAATAATCGCAAGCGGAGCGTTGTCACCGCGGCGGTTGTTCGCCTTGATGATCCGCGTGTAACCGCCTGGGCGGTCCATGAACTTCGGAGCCACCTCGAGAAAGAGATGCTCGACCAAGTTCAGGGTCTCGACCTCGTCCTTGTTGACCGTGCGCTCGGCGAACTTGGGCAAGAACTTTCCGATGTCACGCTTGACGGCCAAACGATGACGCGCAACCGGTGCGCTGACCTCGGCCACATTGAGCTCGGGCCCAACGCGCTTGGCCTTGGTGATCACGCGCTCGGTGATGCGGCGGACTTCTTTGGCCTTGGCGACCGTCGTGGTGATCTGCCCGTGCGCAAGCAAGTTTGCGACGAGGTTCTTGAACATGGCGCGACGGTTCGAGCTGTTGCGATCGAATTTACGGCCGGCATTAAGGTGACGCATGACTACTATTTCTCTCTGAAATGCTCACCGTGCGCTGGTCACACACGGCATTTGAGCGAAGAACGCGATGCCCGAGGCCACGTGCCACGAGCCACCCATTCAACGGAGGGAGCGCCCATCGAGTCCGCCCTGGAGCTCTTCGCGGGGGTCCATACGCTACCGTACGAACCCACTCGAAGAACCCCTAGGACGCCGCTCGTGTCTTCCAGCCTCCGGGTTGTGTCTGTGTCCCTGCCGAGCTCAAACAGCCCTCAACAGAAACACGGCGCTCGAAACCACCCAGGCACCCCACCCACCGCTCCCGCAACCGAAAGCGACAGGCGAAACACCAAGGAATCTTACTGTCCGTGCTCAACTCTCCAGCGCTCAAGGAGCTGTGGCCAGCCCTCGATGTGCATCCCAAGCTGAAGCCCAAGCTCAACAAGCTTGTCCTTGATCTCCTTGAGTGACTTGCGACCAAAGTTCTTGGTCTTCAGCAGGTCGCTCTCGGTCTTCTGGACGAGCTCGCCGATGTACTGAATGTTCGCGTTGTGCAAGCAATTTGCCGAGCGAACACTGAGCTCAAACTCTTCAACGGACTTGAACAAATTGGGGTTGGCGGTCTCTGCCGACGACATCGTCGGAGTCGAAACTGCCTCGTCCTCTTCTTCAAAGTTGATGAAGATCTGGAGCTGCTCTTTGAGAATCTTCGCCGCGTAAGCGACAGCGTCCCGGGGCCGAACGCCACCGTTGGTCCACACTTCAAGCGTGAGCTTGTCGTAGTCGGTCATCTGTCCAACGCGGGCGTTGGTGACCGTGTAGTTGACCTTGCGAACCGGGCTAAACAAGCTGTCAACCGCGATCCAGCCGATGGGCATCGTGCTGTCTTTATTGCGGTCGGCCTGCACGTAACCACGCCCCGGCTGCACCATGATCTCAGCCGAGAAGCGCCCGCCCTTGGACACAGTGGCCAAAGGCTGCTTCGGGTTGAGCACGCGGAGGTCCACAGGACACTGGATGTCTGCCGCAGTCACCACACCGGGTCCCTGCTTTTCGACACGCACGGTGTATCGCTTGGCGTTGCTGGTCGAGAACGTCACCTCTTTGAGATTGAGGATGATGTCCGTGACGTCCTCTTTGACGTCGTCCACCGTGGTGAACTCGTGCAAAGCGCCGTCGATTCGCACCGCCGTAGCAGCAGCGCCCTGCAGCGAGGACAACAGTACCCTCCGCAGAGAGTTACCGACTGTTACGCCGAAGCCTCGCTCGAGAGGCTCACAAACAAACTTTCCGTAGAACTCCGTGTGGGTGTCGCGATCCTCCTCCATCAGAGCTTTGGGGCGGATAAGGTCTCGCCAGTTGCGGGTCTGCATCGACTGGGTCATGCCGTGACTCTCCGTACTACCTGTGGCGTGTGCGACACTCTTTCTTCCTCAACCGCGCGCGCCTTGCGGTAGGGGTGAAAGAGTCGACCACGCGTGTCTATCTCAAAAAACTCGCCGCCGAATGCCGGGCTTTGGCACGAGGCGTGCCGGGCCCATAGCGAAAACGCTACCCTCTGTCAAAGGCCCCACGAGCTTTTTTTCTCGAGGGGTAGAATTACCTTTGATCAGATGAACATTCAAACAGTGGAACCAAAAGGGTCTAAAATGCACATAAGGGTGACCGCAGACCGTGTGAACCGGCCTGCGACACCCTCGAATCTGTTCAGCAGAAGCGTCGCAAAGAAAACACCGAAGACACACCGGGTGTCCTCCGTGTTTTCACTGCGTCCCCACTGCTGAGTCACATCAGCGCGAGTAATACTCGACGATGAACTGCTCTTTGATATCCAACGTAAGCTCAGAGCGAACGGGCAAGCTCTTCACGGTACCCGTGAAGCTCTCTTTGTCCAGCTCAAGCCAGGTGATCTCACCGCGACGCGCGCTGGACTCAATCGAGTCTTTGATGCGAGCAATCGTGCGGCTCTTCTCACGAATCGAGATCTTGTCGTTGGGCTTGACCAAGTAGCTCGCAACGTTGACGCGCTTGCCATTGACCAGCACGTGCTGATGCAACACAAACTGGCGTGCTTCGTTGCGCGTCGAGGCAAAACCAAGACGATAGACAACATTGTCAAGACGGCGCTCAAGCAACATCAAGAGCGACTCGCCCGTGACACCCTTGCTGCGATCTGCCTCAGAAAAATAGCGGCGAAACTGGCGCTCAAGCACACCGTACATGCGGCGGACTTTTTGCTTCTCGCGCAACCGCATGCCGTACTCAGTGAACTTCACACGAGCATTGCCGTGCTGTCCCGGCGGGACGGGGTTGCGATTAAACGAGCACTTCTCAGAGTAGCAGCGATCGCCCTTGAGAAAGAGCTGAGCTCCTTCTCGACGGCAGAGCCTACAAACGGGTCCAATATAGCGAGCCATGGTGTCTTCAATGTCCTTGCAAACAGAATACGAAGGGTAGGTCCGCCAATCAGACGCGGCGACGCTTGGGCGGGCGGCAGCCGTTGTGCGGAATGGGAGTCACGTCACGGATGAGCGTGATCCGCAGTCCCACCTGCTGAAGCGCACGAAGTGCGCTCTCGCGGCCGGCGCCCGGTCCGCGAATGAATACTGCAACTTCGCGGAGACCATGCTCCATGGCCTTGCGAGTTGCGTCCTCTGCAGCCATCTGAGCAGCAAAGGGCGTGCTCTTACGCGAACCCTTGAAGCCACGCGCTCCAGAGCTCGAGCATGCGAGCGTGTTTCCGTACACGTCCGATACGGTGACGATGGTGTTGTTAAACGAAGCCTGGATGTGAACCACACCCTTCGGCACGTTCTTCTTGACCTTCTTCTTAACCTTGGTGCCGCTCTTAGCGGACGACTTTGCCTGCGCCATGAATCGCTACTCCCTCAGTCCTTACTTCTTCACCGAGGGACGCGCGACAGCGAGACCCTTGCGCGGACCCTTGCGGGTACGAGCATTTGTGTGCGTGCGTTGACCATGCACCGGCAACCCACGACGGTGACGAAGACCGCGGTAAGCACCAAGATCCATCAGACGCTTGATGTTCATTTGAACTTCGCGTCGAAGATCTCCCTCAACTTTGTACTCACCTTCGATCACTTCGCGGAGTTTGCGAACGTCGGTGTCGGTGAGGTCCTGAGCCTTGCGATCGAGCGGAATCCCAGCTCGAATGCAAATGTCCACGGAGTTCTTGGGGCCAATGCCATAAAGGTATCGGAGCGCAATGTGAATGTGCTTCCGGCCAGGCAAATCAATACCAGCAATACGTGCCATCGTCGCTCAACCTTGCCGCTGCTTGTGTCGCGGGTTTTGACAAATGATGCGCACGACGCCCTTGCGCCGGACAACCTTGCACTTGTCGCAGATCTTCTTCACCGAGGGTCTGACCTTCATCGCCGTCTCAACCATCCATGACAGCTTCCGCCGTCAACCACCAATTCATCTACACACTGAACTGACTGCAGTATCAATGAGCAAACTTCTCGGCCGTGATCCCTGCGGCGCGTAGGCACCCGCAGGCAAAATTTTGCACCGAACGCATCGCCTTTGAGCAAGATGCACAAAGGCCATGCGGCCCGATACCCTACTTATGTCTATATGTCACGCGTCCCTTCGAAGGATCGTACGGGCTGACTTCAACAGTCACACGATCCCCCGGAAGGATTCGAATATAAAATCGTCGCATGCGACCCGAAATGGTAGCCAAAACCTTCAGCCCATTGTCGCAGTCCACACGAAACATCGCATTCGGAAGGGCTTCGGTCACGACGCCCTCGAACGTTAGTTTATCGTTGTCATCCGAGTTCGTTGGATCCTCGAACGTTCGCCGTCTTGCCATCCGTAGTTCAACTCACTGAGTGCGTGCACTCGTACAAATCAATCACAAGCCAACCGCGTGGTAGAGACGCTGCGTCACCTCATCCAGTGACCCCACTCCATCCACACGTCGGAGTAGACCCTTGTCTGCGTAGTAAGCAACCAACGGTGCGGTTTGGGCCGCATACAGCGCCAACCGAGGCTGCACGACTTCTTCAACATCGTCAGGACGCTGAATGAGTCTCTCGCCACCTTCGCCGCGATCGGCAAAAGGGGGCGGATCATACTTAAGATGATAGATTCGTCCAGTAGTTTCGCCCTGACGACGTCCAGTAATTCTCTCGAGAATCAAATCGTCGCGAACTTCAAGCTGCACGACGTGAGTCAAATCTTTGCCCAGTGTCTGCAGCAGCCGATCAAGCGCCTCTGCTTGTCCCAGCGTCCGCGGAAAGCCGTCCAGGACAAACCCCGGCGCAACATCCGCGCGACCTAGGCGCTCTCTCACGAGGTCAATCACGATCTCATCGGACACAAGGCCACCAAGCTTCATGATCTCAGCGACTTGACGCCCGAGCTCGCTCCCCGAGGCCTTCGCCTCACGGAGCATGTCTCCCGTTGAGACCTGAGGAACACCCAACCTCGCACAAAGTCGCTTCGCTTGGGTGCCTTTCCCAGCGCCTGGAGGCCCTAGAAAAATGAGATTTTGTGCCGAACTCATGTGGCGATCCTGCGACCGCGGAGCTGCGGAGCCGATGAACCTGAGAACCCCTCATAGTGACGGGTGATCAGATGCGATTCGATTTGGTTAACCGTATCAAGCGCGACGCCGACAACAATCATGAGGCTCGTCCCACCGAAGGGAAAAGGAATCTTGAGATACTGACGCATCACATCGGGCAGAAGACAAACCAACGCGAGGTACAGGGCTCCGCCGAACGTGATGCGCGAGATGACATACTCGATGTACTCTGCGGTCTGCTTGCCAGGGCGCTTGTTCGGCACAAAGGCGCCTTGCTTCTTGAGGTTCTCAGCGAGATCCACCGGGGGGAACGTGATCGCCGTGTAGAAGTAGCAAAAGAACACCGTCATGAGGATGAATGCGGTGTTGTAAACCCAATCACCTCGCTGCAAAGCGTCGCGAACACTGTCCAGGTACGGAACCTTGAGACGGGCGAGCTGAGCAGGAAACATCAACACGGTTTGAGCAAACAGGGGCGGAATAACGCCAGAGCTATTCACCCGGAGAGGCAGGTGTGTTCGCTGCCCTCCGTACATCTTACGTCCCACGATACGACGAGCATACTCAATCGGGATTCGTCGCTGACCACGCTCAAAGAAGACGATGGTGGCGACCATGGCGATCACCATCACTGTCGCGATCAGAAGGCTGGTGGGCTGTACCTGGCCTGTCTTTGCAAACTGAATGGTCTGTCCAAGCGCCGACGGAAAGTCGGCCACAATGCCTGCGAAGATCAGAAGCGAGATCCCGTTGCCGATCCCTCGCTCAGTGATCTGCTCGCCAATCCACATGATAAATGCTGTCCCTGTCATCAGGGTCATCATGGTGAGAAGGCGAAATCCCCAACCTGGATCGCTGACGGCGGCGATACCGTCCCCGTTTTTGAGTCCCTCCAGCCACACAGAGGTCCCAAAGCCCTGAAACAGAGCCAAGCCTACAGCGCCATAACGCGTGTACTGGTTGATCTTTCGCTGGCCGATCTCGCCTTCTTTGCGCAGCTCCTCGAGCGGCTTGAAAATAGAAGAGAGCAGCTGGATGATGATGGACGCGCTGACATACGGCGTGATGCCGAGAGCAAAGATCGAGGCCTGCTCAAGGGCGCCACCCGAAAAGAGGTTGAAGAGACCAAGCAGCGAACCATCGCTGCTCGCGCCACCGACGACCTCGCGAATCACACGCACGTTGGCGCCAGGCACCGAGACGTACACGCCGACGCGATAGACTGCAATCATGCCAAGCGTGAAGAGAATCCGCCGACGCAACTCGGGGATCTTTGCAATGTTGGCTAACACTCCGAGGACCATGCGGACCCTTCACCTTCGAATGAAACTTACGATTGAAAACACGGGCGGGGATTATAGCCCAACAGGCCACAGTGCACAGCATCTCTTCTTCACTTCTTGAAAAGATGCTGCATTTAATGCAGCTAATCCAATCGAGAAGTACCCAGAAGAGCCACCGGTGCACGTGACCATGTTAGTCGCCCCTGTTGTGCCCTGAGACACCCCAGCGCAAAATCTCAACCAGCAGCAGAGGCCGAAGCATCTGTCAAAACGACAACCGTTCCGCCGGCCTTTTCGATCTTCTCTTTGGCGCCCGCGCTGATGGCGTGGACCTTGACAGAGAACTTCTTAGAAATGTCACCATTCCCAAGAATCTTGACTTTGCCGAACTTGCCTTTGACTAGGCCCATCTCAATGAGACTGGTCAGCTCGATCGTCGCGCCGCTCTCGAATTTGCCTTCGAGTGCGGCAACATTGACCGTGGCGATCGCCTCAACAAAAGGACGACGAAACCCGCGCTTTGGGAGACGACGCTGGATGGGAGTCTGGCCACCTTGGAAAGTGACTTTACCAAAGTTGCCAGGGTGGCGGGCTTTTTGACCCTTCTGACCCTTGCCAGAGGTCTTGCCAAGACCCGAACCGACACCGCGTCCCTTGCGAAGGGGACGCGTACGAGCACCCTCAGGAGCTCGGAGCTTGCTGAGATAATCAACCATCACATTCCTCAACCTTCACAAGATGGAGGACCTTCTTAACCATTCCACGAAATGATGGAGTGTTGTCCACCAAGACCTCAGAATGGGGTCCGCGCAGTCCCAGTCCCTTGAGAACGAGAACTTGCTCAGGCTTTTTGCCGGCGAATCCACGTACTTGTGTAACGCGAAGCTTGGCCTTGATCGCCATATGTGCCTCCATCAACCCTGAAGCTCTTCGACGCTCATTCCACGACGAGCCGCAGTGGATGCCATGTCTCGCAGCTGCCGAAGCGCTGCGATGGTGGCCTTCACGGCGTTGTGTGGATTTCGCGAACCGAATGACTTGCTAAGAATGTCTGCAATTCCGGCGCTCTCGACGACGGCACGCACAGCGCCGCCTGCAATTACGCCCGTACCTGCACTTGCGGGACGGAGCACGACATGGCCAGCACCGAAGTGCCCTGCGACGTCGTGAGGAATCGTTTTGCCTACCAGTGGGATCGCGAACAGATTCTTTCGAGCCTGCTCATTGCCCTTGCGAATTGCCTCGGGAACCTCGTGGGCCTTACCCAGGCCAACCCCGACACGGCCGTTGCCGTCACCGACGACGACCAACGCGCTAAAGCTGAAGCGGCGACCGCCTTTGACAACTTTGGCGACTCGGTTGATGTGCACGACGCGCTCTTTGAGCTCGTTCTGATCATTGTCCATCGACATTGTCGTTTCTCCTCAGAACTCGAGCCCTGCCGCGCGTGCGGCATCGGCCAAGGCACTGATGCGCCCGTGATATTGAAAGCCTCCGCGATCGAAGACCACCTTCTTGATGCCCTTGTCCAGGCACACCTTTGCGATGGCTTCGCCAATCTTCTTTGCGGCGTCGGTCTTGTTGGATTCCGCGATCGATCCCAGCATTTCTTTGCTTAGTGTGCTCGAAGTAGCGAGGGTCGTCCCTGCTTCGTCGTCAATCACTTGAGCATAGATGTGCTGAGCTGAGCGAAACACACTCAACCGAGGACGCTCTGGCGTTCCGTGGAGTTTGGCTCGAGTACGGCGAACACGCCGCTCGTAGCGCTCTTCGATTTTCTTTTGGAGTCCCATGGATTCACTGCTCTCCCTATTGAGGTCTATCGCCTAAAGCTAGCTTTTAAGAGTCGCTAACCGTTGGCACTCTCTTGCGATACTTGGGTATTCGGCGTTAATCAGTTGATCTCGCAGACCTAGGGGAGAGCTCTTTGCGGTGGGCAAAGATCTCGGGTCTAGTTGCTTTGAACTGACTACACCGCCCTCGTGACCGATGAGTGCATCGACGATAGGTGCTGTAATACAGTGAACGAAGTCCGCTTGATGCTTTCTCAACTGAACTCGTTCATCGTTTTCTTAACTACTTCTTACCAGACTTGCCAGCCTTGCCGGCCTTGCGAATCACGGTCTGACCCTCAACGTTGACGCCCTTGCCTTTGTAAGGCTCCGGCGGACGATGACTCTGGATGTTTGCAACGGCCTGCCCGAGGGCATTTCGATCCGCGGACTCAAGCTCAAGCAAAACGCCTTGCTCGTTCTTTCCGGAGATCGGCATGCTGCCCTTTTGGTTAAGCTCTTTGACCTTAACGGAAGGCGGCAACGTGTAGACGACTTGATGAGAGAGCCCAAGTGACAGGTTGAGAACCTGCCCTTTTTGCTCTGCCTTGTACCCAGTCCCGAGCAACAGGAGCTTTGTTGTAAAGCCTGTAGAAACGCCCTTGATGGAGTTAGCGACGTGTGCTCGCGTTGTTCCGAACATTCGTCCGGCTTCTTCAGACTGGACATCAGCTTTGATGGCCATCTGCACTTCGTCGCCCTTGACCTCGAGCGTAAGATACGAGGGGAACGCATGTGAGAGCGTTCCCTTTGGACCTTTGATCTCTACCATGTCGTTCTTGACGGTGACGGTGACTCCCTTGGGGAGTTCGATCGGGCGCTTGCCAATCTTTGACATCGTATGTCTCCCAATTACCAGACGTGGCAGAGGAGCTCGCCACCCACGCCGACTTTGCGTGCTTGGCGATCACTCATGATTCCGCGTGATGTCGAAAGCACGGCAATGCCGAGCCCCGACTTCACTTTGGGGATGTCTTGCGCACGAACATACACCCGTCGACCAGGCTTCGAGATGCGCTCAAGTCCCTCAATTGCAGGGGCGCGATCGCGACCATACTTGAGGGTGATTGAAAGCACTTCGAACCCATTGTCTTGGGTTTCGTCTGCAACATCGACGACGTAGCCCTCGGACTTGAGGACGTCGGCGATGGTGCGTTTCATGCGGGACGCAGGCAGTACCACACGGTCGTGGCGGGCGAGCGTCGCGTTGCGAATGCGGGTCAGCATGTCCGCGATCGGATCGGTCATCATGGAAGTATTCGCTCCTACCAGCTCGCCTTGATCACTCCGGGGATTTCTCCACGGAGGGCCAGTTCACGCAGGCAGAGCCGACAGAGCTCGAACTTGCGGTAGTATCCCCGCGCGCGTCCGCAACGACGACACCGATTTCGGTATCGTACGGCAAACTTGGGCGGGTCGTTCAGCTTCGCAAAACTGCAGGCACGTGCCACGGGATTCTCCCTCGTGTATCTCTAGCCAAAAAAACAGGTGATTTTTACAAATGGGTTACTGACGAAACGGCATTCCGAGGAGCTGGAGCAAAGCCCGTCCCTCTTCGTCGTTTTGTGCAGTTGTCACGATCGAGATGTTCATTCCCTTGATCTTGTCGACCTTATCGTAGTCGATCTCGGGAAAGATAATCTGCTCTTTCAGACCCAATGTGTAGTTGCCCTGACCATCGAAGGCCTTTGGGCTGACACCCTTGAAGTCACGAACGCGAGGCAACGCAAAGGTCACCAGGCGGTCAAGAAACTCCCACATTCGATCTTTTCGAAGCGTGACCATTACCCCGATCGGTTGACCACCGCGGAGTTTAAAGGTCGCGATCGACTTGCGAGCTCGCGTCACAACTGGCTTTTGTCCAGTGAGTGTCGTGACTTCGAACACGCCGGTCTCGATCAACTTCGGATTCTGGGTTGCTTCACCAAGACCCATGTTAACCGTGATCTTGGTGATACGCGGCACCTGCATCGTGTTCTTGTAGTTGAACTGACGCATGAGAGCAGCAATGACCTCAGCCTTGTACTTGCCACGCATGCGCGGCTGTACACGATCTTGAGGTGTATTGGTGGTTGGCTTGGCAAGCTCAACTTTGCCTCCACCTTTTTTGCCCTTGGGTTTCTTTTCCGCTCCAGTTGCCTGGGGCGGTTTTGCTTTCTTTTCGTTGTCAGCCATGGTGCCGCTCGCTTCCCGATTGGATCTCTTCGCTCATGCTGAGGTCAGCCGTGAGTGAATTCGGGAGATGTTGAATTTGTCTACGAAACGTTCATCCGATTTGAGTTACTGAGCTCGGGGACGAGCAACAGCTCACTCTTTGGCAGCGCGATCGCGCTTGGGCTCATCGAGAGCAGCCCCCGATTTGGCGGCCACACGAGTCTTGCTCTTGTCGCTCTCAATTCGAGTTTTGATACGAGTTCCCTTGCCGGTCTCAGGGTCGATCGGCATCACATTGGAAATGTGAATGGGAGCTTCGCGCTCAAGGATTCCACCCTCGGTTGTCTGGGTAGGCTTTGCGTGCTTCTTGAGCACATTGATTTTTTCGACGAGAACCTTGTTGTCCTCAGCCCAAACACGCAGGACTTTGCCAGTCTTGCCTTTGTCACGGCCTGAGATCACAACTACCGTTTCGCCTGTTCGAATACGTGCGAGTGTCATGATTAGATGACCTCCGGTGCCAGCGAAATGATCTTCTGAAAGTTCTTACCGCGGAGCTCACGAGCTACTGGGCCAAAGATACGCGAGCCAATCGGCACGTTCTCTTTGTCAATCAGCACTGCGCTGTTGGTGTCGAACTTTACGTAAGAACCGTCTGCACGAAGATATTCGCGACGTGTGCGAACAACTACTGCGCGAGCGGTTTGGCCCTTCTTGACCTTCATGTTGGGGAGGGCTTCTTTGACCGCCACAACGATGATGTCACCAAGCGCCGCATAACGACGACGCGAGCCGCCGAGAACTTTGATACACTGTACCCGACGAGCGCCTGAGTTATCGGCTACGTCGAGGATCGTCCGCATCTGAATCATGGGAGTTTTTCCTCTTTGCTCTCTCGGGTCTTAGCTCTGTGAAGGGCGGCTCAAAAGGCGCGCCACAACGAAGTGCTTGTCCTTTGAGATCGGACGGTGTTCGCGGATCTCCACCATGTCGCCCGCGCGATACTGCCCCTGCTCGTCATGCGCCTTGTAGCGCTTACGAACACGGATGTACTTCTTGTAAACGGGGTGACGGACTGAGCGCACGACTTCGACCACCACGGTCTTGGTCATCTTTGCGCTCATTACGCGGCCCACGAGCACACGCTTGCCACCGAAGCGCTCAACGCTGCTCTCTGTTGCATTGGTCTCGGACATCGGATCAGCCCTCTGCCTTCTTCGGAGTCACGGCCGCGATCCGGCGCTCACTCTGAATGGTCTTGATCTTCGCAATCTCGCGACGGATTTGGCGAAGCTTCGCCGTGTCATCGAGCTTGTTGGTGTAGTTCTCAAAGCGTGCAGTGAAGAGCGAGCTCTCGACTGTCTTGAGGAGCTCAATGAGCTCTGCGTCGGTTTTGCCACGAAGATCCGCAGCAGTCTGTCCCTTTGCCATGATCAGTAAAACCTCAACGACTCACAGAGACTCGATGCCGCGCATGAGCAAACGGCAACCTACAGGAAGCTTGTGCGCCGCGAGACGAAAGGCCTCACGTGCAACGGGCTCGGGTAGACCACCGAGCTCGTAGAGCACGCGGCCTGGCTGGATAACTGCAACCCATTCTTCGACGCTGCCTTTGCCGTGACCCATTCGAGTCTCGAGGGGCTTCTTAGTGATGGGCTTGTCAGGAAACACGCGGATCCAGAGCTTACCCTGGCGCTTGACGTGGCGCTGAATCGCCATACGTGCAGCTTCAATTTGCCGCGCAGTGACGTGGCCAGACTCTGTCGCTTGAAGCGCAAAGTCCCCAAACGACACATCGGAGCCGGTCCAGGCAATCCCTTTGAGATTGCCCTTCATCGACTTGCGGTACTTCGTCCTCTTCGGGGAAAGCATTCGTGACTCTCCGATTCATCCGTTAGTGGAGCAGCAGGCTCTATCAGCTACGTGCTGCGGGTTGCGGGTGACGCTTCTTCTCTGGAAGCACTTCGCCCTTAAAGATCCACACCTTCGTACCGATCGCGCCCTGCGTGGTGCGGGCTTCGGCCTGGCCGTACTCGATGTCCGCACGGAGCGTGTGCAACGGCACGCGACCCTCACGGTACATCTCGACACGGGCGATTTCTGCGCCACCAAGGCGTCCTGCGCAACGAATACGGATGCCTTTGGCTCCGAGCTTCATTGCGTTAGCGACTGCCTTCTTCATGGCGCGACGAAATGCAATTCGTCGCTCAAGCTGTGTGCACACCATTTCAGCGATGAGCTGAGCGTTGGTGTCTGGCTTGCGGATCTCTTGGACATCAATGACGATGTCGTCGGGAGCTGCGTTGGTGTACTTCACCAAGCCTGGAAACTTGCGGCCGTCGCCCTTTTTGAGTTCGTCAACGCCTTTGCCACCCTTGCCGATCACAATGCCCGGACGGGCGGTGTGGATGACAATTTTGACCTTCGACGCAGCGCGCTCGATCTCGATCGAGGCGATGCCGGCGTTGGCGAGGTGCTCTTTGACTACGCGCTTGAGGGTGAGGTCTTCGTGCAACCACGCCGCGTAGTTCTTGTTTTCGAACCACTTGGAGTTCCACGTCTTGATCACACCAAGGCGGAACCCGAATGGATGAACTTTCTGACCCATCGTCGTTCTCTTCTCTTCCGTGTAGCCGTAGCTACGAAGCTCACTCGCTCTTGGACTCGGCCGCGCTCTTGGCAGCGGCTCGCCTGGCCTGACGCTTGATAACGAAAGCCTTGCGCCCAGACGGCTTGGGGGCTTCGTCGGTCAACCACACGGCAATGTGGCTAACACCTTTGACCACTGGAGTCGCGCGGCCCTGAGCCCGCGGACGCCAACGGCGCATGTTTTTGTTGGGTCCTTTGTCAACAGTTGCACGTGTCACGTATAGCGTGTCCACGTTGACTGTTGAGTCGGCCTGCTGCGCGTTGTTCAAAGCCGACTCGATCAGCTTCTTTACGATTGGCGCACCCGACTTGGGGGTGAACGCCAGCTCGTCGAGCGCCTGCGAAACTTTTTTGCCGCGCACCAGATTCACGATCATCCGCGCCTTACGGGGCGCGATTCGCGCGAAATTCAGCGCAGCCTTGCTCTCGATCGCCATCGCTGTGCTCTCTACTCGGGGACAGTTCTCATTCGGAACCGCGCACGATGTCTGCTTTGGAGACGACATCGGAGGGGTTTCGAACAGAAGTCACCCCGCTGGGAGGCTCTACGACTGTTTCGATCCAACCCGATGCGTCCAGCTCATCAAGACTATTGAAGTCTTGTGTGCTGCAGCCATCGTCGCACTCTCAACCCAGAGACAATCTCTGTGTGAGGGCCGCGGGGTTTACCGGAGCATTATGAGCCTGTCAAGCTCTCGCTCGGTTTGCTTTGTTGATTATTGGATCAACTCGGCAATTCGGGATTGCCCCGCGTGGGAGACACATAGCATTCACTGTCGCTGTGAATCTAGGAGCAATCATGGTCGACGGCGCATTTGTCCATGAGGACGACGCCGTCTTTGGGCTGTTGGACCGGACGACCCTTCATGGCGATTCGGTGTTTACGGTGCTTCGCGCGTACGGCGGGCGCGTGTTTGCGTTGGAGGAGCACCTGGGCCGACTGCAACAGAGCGCACGTGCGATTGCGAGGGTTTTTCCGTGCTCTGTGGGCACGCTTGCGGCGGAGGTCAGGGCGTGTGTGGCCGCTGTCTCTGCCCTCGACGTGCAGGTGCGAGTGCTGTTGTCGCGTGGCGTTGGGCCGCAGGGACTCTCGCTCCGGGGCGTGCAAGGAGGATCGCGCGTTGTGGTCGCGCAGCCCTATGAGGCCCCGGCCGTGATTCAGTATGCGCAGGGCATTCGCGCGGCCCTGGTTGAGTGGGGAGTGAGCGGCATTATGGCCGACTTGGCGAGGGCAAAGACTGGCAATTATCTTGGGCGAGTGATGGCTCTGCATCAGGCTCAGGCGCGGGGATTTGACGAGGCGCTGTTGGTCGATTCGCAGGGGCTGGTGTGGGAAGCGAGCGCGGCCAATGTGTTCGCTCGGTTGGGCGATGAGCTCGTCACGCCGCCCCTTGCGGGGCCCATTTTGCCTGGGATTACGCGATGGCACGTCCTGGACATCGCGCGAGAGCAGGGGCTCAAGGTGTCCGAGAGAGAGCTGTCTTCGCATGCGCTCTTTGAAGCGAGCGAGGTGTTTGTCACTTCGTCACTGCGCGAGGTGATGGCGATCAGCGCGGTGGACGAGCACATTGTGGGCGACGGACGGGCAGGGACATGGGCTGAGCGCTTGCGAGAGAGCCTTCGTGCGCGCGCTGGCGCCAACTAAGCGCGCAAGATGAGCACGCCGGGGTTGAGCATCCAGGCGAGGGCCAGCGATCGTTTGATGAGTGAATGCAGATCCAAACTGTGCGGGCGATCAAGGCTCGCTTCGGAGAGACTGTGCTGCCTTTGCGAGCGCGGTGATTTGCGCCCACTGACCGGTCTGCACGAGCTCTTTGGGTGTGAGCCACGAGCCTCCACACACTTTGACATTGGGCAGGGTGAGGTAGCTCTGGGCGGTCTCTGCGGTGATGCCCCCGGTGGGGCAGAAGCTCACGTCGAAGAAGGGCCCGCCCAGGGCCTGAAGCATCGCGGGACCACCCGCGTTTTTGGCTGGAAAAAACTTAAGAAAGCGCAGTCCGGCTTCGTGCGCTGCCATCACTTCGCTCGCGGTCGCGACGCCCGGCAACAGCGGCATTTGGAGCGAGGCGCATGCGGCCACGAGCGATGGAGAGAAGCCGGGACTCACGACGAACGCGCTCCCTGCTTGTTTGGCCAAGCGAGCGTCTTCGGCGTTGCGCACGGTGCCAGCGCCGACGATTGCGCTGGGAATTGCCTTGGCGATCGCTTCGATTGCGGCGAGCGCGGCGGGCGTCCGGAGGGTGATCTCAAGGACGCGCACCCCTCCTGCGAGGAGGGCTTCGGCCAGAGGGATGGCGTCTTGTACGCGCTCAATCACCATGACTGGGATCACTGGGCCGGGAGTTGCGAGCGAGAGGGTGTCAAGCATGACGTAGAGACCTTGGGTGACGAGGACAAATACGGCCTGCAATTTCGCAGGCAATTACAACCACGTAACTGCACCTTCTTCGGCGCTTGAGACGTTCTTGCGCAGGGCACCGAAGAGCTCGCGTCCGAGGTCATGGGCGTTCTCGGTGGCTTGCGCTGTGGAGATTTGTGCAGGCGATCGCGCTGCGAACTCAACGGGGTCTACGAGCACTTCGAGGGTGTTGTTGTGTGCATCGACGCGCACAATATCTCCTTCGCGCACGCGCGCGAGAGGGCCGCCGTCGAGCGCTTCGGGCACGACATGGATGGCGGCGGGCACACGGCCCGAGGCTCCGCTCATGCGACCATCGGTGACCAAGGCCACGCGATAGCCCTGTGATTGCAGGATGGTGAGCGAAGGTGTGAGCTTGTGAAGTTCGGGCATCCCGTTAGCTTTTGGGCCCTGAAATCGCACGATCGCGACGAAGTCTCGGGCGAGCCTTCCCTGGGAAAACGCGTCGAGAAATGCTTGTTGAGTCTCGAAGATCATCGCGGGCGCTTCGGTCACCAAGCGGTCATCGGGCACTGACGACGTCTTGATCACTGCGCGACCGAGTGAGCCATGCAAGAGGGCGAGGCCTCCGTGCTGTGTGAAGGGCTCATGGGCGCTGCGGACGATCTCGCGATCGCCGCTTGCGACCGGGAGATCACTCCAGCGGAGCTGCTCGCCGTCGAGCCGTGGGAGCCTCGTGTACGCGCGGAGGCCCTCTGGCGAGACTGTGGCTACGTCAGGGTGCATGAGCCCGTGATCGAGCAGCTCGCGCAACACAAACGCGGGGCCGCCTGCTGCTTGAAACTGGTTTACGTCAGCGCTTCCGTTGGGATAAACGCGGGCAAGAAGCGGAACAACGGAAGAGAGTTCGGAGAAGTCGGACCAGTCAATGAGCAAGCCCGCTGCGCGTGCGACGGCGACCCAGTGGATAAGGTGATTGGTCGATCCACCGGTGGCGAGCAGCGCGATCATCGCGTTTACGATCACGCGTTGGTCGACGAGTTTGCCGATAGGGGTCAGACTCTTGGGATCATTCGGCGTGAGCAATCGCACGCTTTCGCGTGTAAGGGATTCACGCAAGGGGGCGTGTGGGTGCACAAACGCGGCGCCTGGGACATGCAGTCCCATGGCCTCAAGGAGCATTTGGTTGCTGTTCGCTGTGCCATAAAACGTGCAGGTCCCTGGGCCGTGATAGGCCGACTGCTCGGACGCGAGGAGCGCCTCGCGGCCCACGAGTCCCTGGGCGTGTTGCTCACGTACTTTGCTCTTCGCGTTGTTAGACAGCCCCGAACTCATGGGGCCTGCGGGCACAAACACGCAGGGAAGATGACCAAAGTGCAGCGCACCGATGAGCAGTCCTGGCACGATCTTGTCGCACACACCGAGCAAGAGGGCTGCGTCGAAGACGTCGTGCGACAGCGCCACCGCGGTGCCCATCGCGATGGTGTCTCGCGAGAACAAGCTGAGCTCCATGCCGGGCTGACCTTGCGTGACGCCGTCGCACATCGCGGGCACGCCCCCAGCGACCTGGACGTTGACACCACGCCGGGACGCTTCATCACGCAGCACGCTGGGAAATCCCTCGTAGGGTTGGTGTGCAGACAGCATGTCGTTGTAGGCTGTCACTACCGCGATGTTCGCTCTGCGCTCTTGGAGCACGCGCAGGCGATCATTGGGCGGGACCGCGGCGAACGCGTGGGCAACGTTGGCGCATCCCATGCGGTCAGGGCCTCGCGGGCGGGCGGCCATGCGATCAACCCGGGCTAGGTAGGCCGTACGAAGGGAGAGAGAACGCGCGGCGATACGCGCGGTGACAGAGAGCACCGTGGGGTTCATGGTGCGCGTGAGGCTACTGCGATTGGGGGACGCTGTGGTGAAGCCTGGCCCTGCGGCACAAGGCCGAGAGGCGAGCGTGGCTTGCTGCAGTGCGATCGCGTGGGGGCTTAGACGGCGGCGCGTGGGTCGTGATCGATTCCGGGGATCGATCGCATGGCACCGGGAGTTTCGCGGGACATTTGCAGGACAATCTCAGAGGGGTCCGTGAAGTTTGCGCGAGGAAGTGGGCAGCCTTTGCGGGTGAGCACGAGGACGCGCTCGACGCGGGTGGCGCGGCCCTTGTTTTCGCCCCAGATGCGCGAGACTTTGTTCTCGGTCCACAAGCGATCTTCGATGACGGAGTGCAATTCGAGCGGGACCTCGTCGGCGATTGCGCGCCACGCGTCGAGGGCGAGTCGCTTGTCGTGCTCACCGTTTTCGACATCGCCGATGGTCATGATGCACACGCCGTCGTCACTTAGTGCCCGAGCGCACTCGATCACTGCGTCTCGCAAAAACGCGCAATACCTGCGAAATCCCAGGCGGTCACTCAGTCCGAGCTGTCTATCTGTGCGCTCTACTTCGAGGTTTGTGCGGGTGCGATCTGTGAGGGACGCGTCGACGTTTTGCACGGACTCGCCCATCATCCAGAGGCGGATCCAGTTGAATTTTCCGTAGCGCACGACATTGAGGTAGGGCGGCGAGGTGACGATGAGCTTCGCGCTCTTCGGGGCCACGTGTTCGTGAAGCGCGAGCGCATCCGCGTGGATTGCGCGACCTCGGGTGGGCGCGAGGGGCTGGGCGTACAGGTGCTCGAGCCGCTGGGCGAGCTTTTCGAATGCATCCAGCGGGTATTTTTTCAGGCCATTTTGATGGATGTACTTTTTGAGATAGCCCGGCGACATGCTGAAGGTGTTGGGCATGCTCACCGAGAGACAGCGTGAGTCCATGGGGTTGCGCGGGTGATTTCCGTGCAGGATCCCGACGAGGGCCGCGAGCAAGAAGCGATCTTCGCGCTTGCTTGAGCCCTGGAGGCACGCGCGGAGGTGCATCAGCTGAGGGAGCGTGCGGCGGCCATCGAAGAGCATCGCGATCTCGGGCGGGGCCTTCTCTGTGACGGCGCTGCGACGGTACGAGCTGCGAATTTCGTGCAATCGCGCAAGCGCTTCGGCGTGCGTAGGCGGGTCGACCTTGGCCTCGGAGAGCAGCGCTGCGAGAGGGTTGAGATCGAGTCCTACGCCGACACGGCCGCGAAGGCAGGCTTCGAGTGCGGTGGTGCCGCGGCCCGAGAAGGGGTCGAGCACGAGGTCGCCGGGCTTGGAGTATTGCTCGATAAAGTATCGAGGGAGCGAGGGCGGAAACATGCCCATGTAAGAGCACATCGCGTGAAACACGTGGCCATAGCGGCGCGGGACGAGCTTCCACCAGGGCGCGAGCGGGCCGGCGATGTTGTGCTGCGCGCCTAGGTCTGGCGCTAGATTGCGCTGGGCCGAGAGCTCTGTACGTGATCGCGCGGGCTTGCGGGTGACCACGCGCGTTCGGCGGGCGCCAGGTGCGGGAGCAAGCGTGGGCGTAGAGAGATCAAGGGCGACAGACATTGCGCCATGAGCCCTAGCGAGAGTTCACGGAAAACGGCAATTTGCTGCAAATTTGCCGACGCTCGGGGAGTGTGTCTACGCGTGGAGTTGTCTTAGTTCTTCGATCGCATCGGTAGGCTCGTCTTCGATTTCTTCGAACGAGACACCGACACCGCGCTGTATCTCTTCGCCGGTTCCGAGCTCGAGAATGTGCCGGACGATGCAACGGGCGGGCATCTCCCAAGAGCCATCGGGCATCGAGAAAATCACTCGGAGTTCGGTCCCAATCGGGAGCTCGTCCCAGGTCTCGATGAAGAGCCCTCGGTGTGTAATGTCGCGCGCGATGCAGCGACGGAGGCCGAAGGGCCCATCGACTAGCACCGAAAACGCAATTCGTAGCCTTGGCTGCTCTCTTCGCTCTCGCGTTCGGATCACAAAAGCCACCGTAGTGTGCCTCGCAAAGCGCTGCGAAATTTGTGGTGATTTATCACTCGTGCGAGGTGACGTAATGTCCCTTGCGTAGTGCACTCACGCGCTCGTTGTCGCATTGCGGTAGAACCACGCGATGGCTGTCGCTATGTAGCTGCACCGGGTCTGCACGACCCGATTGCGCTGCCCGATCTCTCTCTTCTAAACACCAAAGACCACGCGATGCACACTGTTTACTCTCGCTCTTGGATCGCGGTTTCGACTGCATTTTTGCTTATTCTTTCGACACACGATGCGCACGCGATTCGGCCGGATCTTGACGGCGAGCGTGGGCTCGAGGCGCAGGTCGCCCTGGGAGTCGGCGGGTTTAGCAACGGGACGCAGCGCTTGGTGACTCCTGCGGACACGACGGGGCCCACTGATCACCAAGGCACAGCGATCGTTGGGCCGAGCGTGGGGCTGCGGATCAGCGCGGGCTGGCGCTTTCACGGCGCGCTGAGCGCTGGGCTCAGTCTGCAGTGGCAACACCTAGGCGCGATGCCCTTGTCTGGGGATGGCGGGATGTACGACTACAGCGCGAGCGCGTTGGCGGTGGGCGCCTATGCGCGGCTCTATCCCATGGCGTTTGTGTCGAGCGTGCCGAGGACTGCGCGGGTCGCGTTTACCGGGATGGGAGATCTCCGCCGGCTCGATCCGTGGGTCTCTCTCGGGTTTGAGTTTTTTGACACGCTTGGGTATGGGCAGCGGCTCAGGGCGGCGCCCACCTTGGGTGCGAATTTTTCACGCGGAAGCGTCGGGATCCCGGTGGGCATTGGGCTTGAGTATCGCGTGTTGCCGATGCTCGCTGTGGGCCTCACGACCCACCTTACGCCATGGATCGGCGCGTGGAACACCTCCGTCGCGATGGACATTGTGAGTGGCAATCCGCGCACGACAAGCAACAGCTACAACGGCACCGACCCTCTCAACCTCGCGTGGAACGTCGCGCTCTCGGTTCGCTACACGTTTACACCGTAAGTCTGTCGAGACCGATAAGACTTACACCGTAAGTCTAGCTAGCGTGTGGGTCGCACGGCGAGCCAGGTGAGCACCAGGGGTCCAGCCCCACTCACCGTGGTAATTGTGCGGCCATCGCTCGACACGATGCCACGGCCTGCGAGGACAAAGTGTCCCGCCGTTGGAGGGCTCGAGAGAACATCGTGGCCCATCGAGACGAGCTCGACGGGGCTACCGGCCGCGAGGGCCGTGCGGTTGGGGACGGTCACTGTGATGGGGCGATCACTGACGAGCGCGAAGGGGCCCATCGCCCAGACGGGACCTACGACCGAGGCCTCGGCGGCGAAGGGCGGTGCGCGATCGAGGGGGACTTCGGCCATGCGGACGGTGCGGCCGAGGGCCATGAGCTCAAAGTCTTCGAGATCAAACTCGACGCGTGACCCTGCTGAGAACTGCAGTGTGACCTCGCCTACGGTGATGGTGCGTGCGGTCTCGATGCGCATGGACATCGGGAGTTCTTCGCCAGAGACCATGTAGCGCGGGAGCTGCAACGGCGTGGGCATTCGCACGATTCCGTTGGCGTCGGGCGCCGGGAGGAGCCAGTAGGCGCTCGCGTGTTGCGGGCGACCGTGGACCTGCAGGGCGTACTGAGAGAGCACTAGGACTTCGCCCACGGGGAGCTCAAATCGGCCTTGCGCGTCGGTGTTGGTGGCGAAACACGCGGTGCCGCAGAAGGTCACGACGGTGTTGGCCAGGGGGCTGCCGTCGTTGGACTGCGCGAGACCGGTGACACCTCGGACACACACCGCGGATGCGGGCGGGGTGCCCATGGGAGGGCTGCACATGGCGGGGATTCCGGCTTCGGGTGCGCTGGCGTCTTGGGGGCGCTGCGCGTCGACGCCACCGTCCGACGGGGACTGGGAGCTGCAGGCCATCAGGGTCATAGCGAGCAACGAGACAAGAGAACGGCAGTCACGAGATTTCATCTGAGAAAGTCCTAGCATGGCGCGTGGGATGACGTTGCCCTAGCGCGCCGCGAACGCGCGGCCCGTGAGAAAGTTGCTCACCATCTTCGGGCCTTCGGGCGTGAGCACGCTCTCGGGATGAAACTGCACACCGAGCAGCGGGCGCGTGCGATGGCGCAGGGCCATGACCTCTGCTTCTTCGCTGCGCGCGAGCACTTCGATCTGCGAATTTGCAGCATCCATCGACACAATGAGCGAGTGATATCGTCCCACGAGACAGGGCGAAGCGACCCCCTCGAAGAGCCCCTTCCCCTCGTGTACCAGGGCGCTCGCGCGGCCATGCATGGGCTGTTTTGCGCGCACGGTGGGCACCTGGGCGGCGAGACCGATGACTTGGTGACCAAGGCACACACCCAGCAAGGGGACCGAGCTCTGCAGGGCCAACGAGAGAGAAATCCCTGCGTTCTCGGGACTTCCGGGGCCTGGCGAGAGCACGATGTGCGAGGGCTGCAGCGCGAGGGCTTGTGCGATGGTGAGCGTGTCGTTGCGGCGCACGAGCACCTCGGCTCCTAGCGTGCGAAGGAGCTGCACGAGGTTAAACGTAAACGAGTCGTAGTTGTCGATGAGTAAGATCACGCGAAGTGCGCAAATACGTGCAAATTAGCGTGTAATCATCAGGGTAATGGCGACCGCAACGGAGCCTCCGATGAGCACTCCGAGGCCCACCAAGAGAAAGATCCCGCGGCCCTGGCCGATCCCGAGCAGGGTCTTGCGCGAGGCGTCTACTTCGGTTTTTCCGTGCGCGAGCGAGTCGACTTGCGTGGGCGCGGCAGAGGTCTGAGAGCTGCTGCTGGGCGCGGGTGCATCGACGCGAGGGGTTGTGCGGTCGTACGCCAGGGGCACGGTCGACGGAGAGTTCTTTGGGATGGTGCCTGACGGGAGGTGCTCGGCCAGGTCCGCGAGGGTCCCCGAGGGGAGAAGATTGCGCAGAGCGCTTGCAAATTCGGCCGCAGAAGCGAAGCGGTCCTCGGGGCGTTTGGCCATCGCGTGGTCCAAGACCCCCTGCAACGCGGGCGGAAACGCGCGTCCCGGCGCGCGCGTCGCGATGGGGATGGGGGTCGCTTGCACGTGCAGCGTCACGTAGTCCATCGGGGTGCGCGCATCGAAGGGGAGCTTGCCGGTCAAGAGCTCATACAAGATCACCGAGAGCGAGTAGATATCACTGCGCGCGTCGAGCACTTTGCCCTGCGCTTGCTCAGGGGACATGAACTCAGGCGTGCCAAAGACCATACCCTCTTGCGTGAGGATCATCGAGCCTGGGCGCATCTCGCGATCGGTGACTTTGGCCAGACCAAAATCGAGCACTTTGACGTAGTCCGTGATGCCACCCTGCGTGCAGAGAAACACGTTCTCGGGCTTAAGGTCTCGATGGACGATGCCCTTGTCGTGGGCCTCTTGCAGGGCCGCGCACGCTTGCAGGAGCACTCCGATCGCCCGGACCGGGTCCATGGGGCCCTCGTGACGAACGATTTGACCCAGATTTTTTCCTTCGAGATGCTCCATCACGATGTAGCACGAGCCGTCCTCGAGCTGTCCGTAGAGAAACACCTTGGCCGTGTTGGGATGGGTCAAGTGACTCATCGCGCGGGCTTCACGAGAGAACCTTGAGACGAGGTCTTTGCGGCTAGTAAATTTGCTGTGCAGAATCTTTACCGCGACGTTGCGATCCATCGACGGCTGTTGTGCTTTGTAGACCGCACCCATTCCGCCGCTGCCGATGCGCTCGAGAATGCGAAATTGTCCCGAGAGAATCTCACGGCCAACGTACTGGTCTGGCGGTCGCCCAGCTCTAGGTGAAGTCACAGCGCCGATGCTGACCAACTCCAAGGGATGATTGCAAGCGCCCAGCGTCGCTTCTGTCGGTTGCACTCCATGACGCAACCGATGGGTCTTGGCGCTCGATAGCGCCCCTCTATGCGCATTGCGACTTCGACCGGCTCTCATTCGTCAGCGATTTCACCAACGAAAGCGGTAAATTCATCGGGCGCTGTCTTCGACCCTCATGCCACAAACAAGCGCAAGACCGCCGAGCGCGAGGCTCCCGCGGTCTCAAAAAAAGCGAATCTGTCCGAGCGCTCACGTGACAAACACCCCGCGCGCGAGGGTCTTGAAGAGCAACCCGACGGCAGCTACCGCGTGAGTCATTGGGCCTCGCACATGGCGCCACAGTCTGCGCCCACTGTGCCTCTCTCGCGGGCCCCTCAGGCAGGAAAAATCCAGCAGGATCAGCCATCAAGCGAACCCGAGGCGCTGGGGCTGAGCGATCTTCGGATGGGACGGGCGCGGGGTGAGCTTCGGCTGCATGGGCTGCTCGATCAGGGACGGCACCGAGGCGTCGAGGTGCGAGCCACCGAGCACAACGGGCAGGTTCGCATTGAGCTTCACGCGAGCGATCCTGCGGGGCGAGAGCGCTTGCGTGCTGAGCTTCCAGAGCTGCGCGAGCTGCTCGTTGCGCAAGGAATTAACTGCGCAGACGTGCGCGTTGGGCAGCCCCGCGAGAGCGCGGCGAGCCACGAGCATCGAGAGAACACAAGCAGAGACAATTCGGGATCTATCAGCGATTTTGCAGGCAACCAAGAGAAGCAAAGACAGCGCGAAGAGACACCCCGCGACGAGTTTGCGCTGCGAGAGTTTGGGACGCACCGAGAGAGCCCACCCGAGGTACCGCGCGAGGATCCAGAGAGCGAAGACGCCGTACGTGAGCTGCACCTTTAGCTAGACACGTTTGAGCGCTCAACAGGCCGTGATAGACCAGCGCCATCGTCGTGGATCAACGTCGCGTACAACCGTTTGACTATGGGCTGCTGCCACGTTTTAAGCGCGCCGAGCTGCCGTGGATTCGACAGATCGCTCGCTCGCTGCAGCCCTGGGAGGGCAAGCCCCTCAATCCACTGGGGGACGCTCTCACGCGCGTACTGGGTCCTTGGACGGCTCAATTTAGCGGGATTTTTGCTGGCGAACGCGAACACCTAGCCCAACGATGGCGCGACCGCCCGTCGGTGTTTGTGCTGTACTCGATGCCCCAGGGTGAGCACGCGGCGGTGTTGCGTGTGGACGCTCCGGTGGCGCGATGGATGGCGGCGCGCGCGTTTGGTGCGAGCGAGGCGGCGTGCGAGCAGAGCCTCGCGCCGGCCCCTTGGAGCGCGGTCCACGAGGGAGCGTTTGCGGTGGTCTGCACAGCGCTCGCGCGCACGGTGGCTGCAGGTGGGCCCATGGCGCTCTTTCGGGTCGCCACGGACTCGTGGAGCCACGTGTGTGACCAGCTTGATGCGCACCAGGTGATTGCCCTAGAGGGCACCATTGAGGGCCCCAGCGTGGGTGCCTGTTGGACGCTGCTCACGAGCGCTCGCGCGGTGACCGCGAGGCCTCGGGCCCTACGGACCGAGGGCGTCACGTTGTTGCGCAGAATGGGGATGCTGGACGTCCCCGTGCGGCTCTGTGCTGCGCGACAGTCCATCGCGTTGGCGGAGGTGAAAAGCTGGGCGGAGGGCACTGTGCTGCTGATGGACCGTGGGGTTGCGCTGGACGCTGACGGCACCCTCGCGGGGACCATGGAGCTGCGCGCGGGAGCGCTCGTGTGTTCGGTGCAGGTTGGCGGGGGACGTGTGGTGGCCAACGCGGTACCTTCGAGTGCAAGAGCCCCTATGAGCACATCTTCGTCGCCGGATGACCGGACAGATCCCTCGGTGAGCCCTGCCCTCCTCGAGACCCTGTCGTGTGAGGTTGAGCTAATCGTCGCGCGCGCGACGTTTTCGGTGAGCGAAATCGCTGCGTGGCGCCCCGGTGAGGTCATCGCGTTGGGCGCGCCCATGGGTCAACCGGCGGAGCTCCGTGTGGGAGGGAGGCTGTTTGCGGTGGGCGAGTTGTGCAGCGTCGACGGCGAGATTGGCCTGCGAATTACCTCACTCACAGACGCCGGCTAACGCAGCGCTGTGTGCGCCCCCTGCGGACCTAGAGCTACGTGAGCGCTCGGGTCGGATGCTGAGATTTTGTATCTGTACTCAGAAAAATCAGTGCATTCCCTTGGGGTCCGATTCAGGTTATTTCGAGGGTGTTCGTACTTGGCCTCTCGATCCGCTCAATCACGGAGCTGGGATCGCTGCCATCCACATTCTCACACTGTTGGCCGTTTGATGGCACGGCGCGCTTCACTCTCTCAAGGTATTCTCAATGAAAAAGCTACTTCTCGCGGCGCTCACCGTGGGCGCTCTCTCGGTTGTGAGCGGCGAAGCGCTCGCGCAGGGCGCGCTGAGCCAGAACTCGCACCCCATGGCCTTCTCGTTTAACGTTGGCCCACGCATCGGATTGAGCGGAAGCGGGGTCACCGCTCGGATTAATCCTGAGTTTCAGCTGCATTTTGGCAGCCGCTACGAGGGCCCCATGGTGGGCCTAGGGTTGGCCATTCAGCCTGGGTTCGGCGGCGTTGGGCTCTCGTTTGCGCCCAGGTTTCAGTGGGACATCCAGATCGTGCCGGGGACCGCGTTTTTTCTCTCGCCCTACGGCGGGATGGACGTGGGCGTCGTGCTCTACGGCAATGGCGCGGGGTTCTTGATGGACCCCAACTTCGGGTTGGATCTGAAGTTCGTAGTTGTTAACCGATTGTTGCTAGGGTTTCGCCCCATCGGGATTGGCGTCCCGATCTTGATCGCAAACAACGGCACGTTCGTCGGCGTGACCTACGACATCGCGTTCTCGATTGGCGCGACGTTCTGAGCGCACACGCGGAGGAGTGAGAAGCACGTGCGATTGCACAGCGATCATCCCCGCAGCGCCCCCGAGTCTTCGAGTCTAGAAGTACAGCGTAAGCCCGATCATGGGCTCGATGCGACCGAAGATAAAATTAGGCACAGACCTAGACGTGAACATGTAGCCAATGTGTCCGCGGGCCATGATGTCCAGCGAGAGCGAGTTGGTGAGGTCGAGCTCGATACCGGCTCCGAGGGTCACTGAGGCGCCGAGGTCCAAGAAGTTGTTACCGAGGGTGAGCTCGGCTTCGAGGCCGATTTCTCCGACGGGGTGAAGGCGCACCTGGGGCATCGCGGTGTAGCGCAAGAGCCCACCGATGCGCCCGTTGTAGCCAGCAAAAGGGCCAAAGATGTACCCGAGGTCGAGATAGCCCGTGTACGAGACGCCGCTGGGCTGGATGTAGCCAATGCCGAGCTCAAGGGCGGATGTGCCCTGGATTCCGGGACCAAACTGCACACCACCGATCGCACGCGCTTGGCCCCAGACGCCGAGGCGGGGAGCAGGCTGCTCGACCATCACGGGCTGTTGCTGTTGTTGCACAGGTTGTTGCTGGACTTGCACCTGTGCGTTGGGGTCGTTGGGGTCTGCGATCGCAAAAGCGCTCAGACTCGCACACGACACTGCTGCAAAAATACAGGAAGAAACAACGTTCTTGTTACGCATCATCGAGAATTACTCCAATCCGTTGCAGAGACGTTGAAGGTCCGAGAACGGTGCACTTCCTACGCTCGAGGTCGACAACATCAGCCGTCTACGATGGGACGGTATACGCGAAAAACGCTACCAGCTCGAAGTCCGTGGATTTCGAGGCCGGGCGCGATCCGAAGCTGCTCAAACGCCCACAGGGCCTGCTCTGGTCGCTCGATACGTTGGCCATTGATGCGCTGGATCACATCGCCGACGCGGAGGTCTGCGCCGGCCGCGTTCCATTCGGCGAGGTTGCTCGCGTTGTCGAGGCGGAAGCCTACGAAGCGACCGTGTTCGAGCACGGGCGAGACCTCAATCGTGGCCAAAAATGCACCCAAACCGCCCGCTACGACGCTCTGCACGAGCGACCGAGAGAGCACTCCGGCCGGTGCGCGTGGGCTCTGCGCTGTGGCCTGCGCTGCGGCCCCGCCGCTGGGTACGGTCGCTGCTACTGCTGGCGCAGGGGATGGACGGGCCGAAGCTTGTGCGCACGCCACAAGGGACATCGCAAAGAGACCGAAGAGGGTATGTTGACGTCGCATCGCGGGGCTCATGAGGGGATCCGAACTGAGCAGCTTGGGGTGAAGCGTTGGATCGATGAGGCAGAGCGCTCTGCGGGCCCAGCACAAGATCCATCGCGACGAGGGCACTAGCAGAAGAGGTCTCGCTCTGGCCACTTCGTGACCAAGGTTGTGCGACGGTCAGCTTTGGGTGTGAGCTTGCGGCGATGCTACGCAAGACGTGGCAGAGCGCTTCCTTGAGCGCGTGCCACTACTTGTGCACGTTTTGCAGCAGAGGCTCGACCGCGGCGACCACCGCGGCATGCACGACGTCTTCAGGCTGATCCCCGTCGATGTGTGCGATGGGTTCGCCCGGAAAGTGCTGGTCGAGCACACGATAGAATCCCGCGAGGCGCTGCAAAAACGCGCTCTGTTCGTAGAGCTCTGCGCGCTCACCGCGAGCCGCCCGGCGCTGGGACGCGACACGCTCGGGCACATCCAACACGATGGTGAGATCTGGGCGACGGGCGCGCGCGTTGAGCTCGCGGATCCAGCGGACGGACGATGGATCTTGTGCGCTCGCGGACTGGTAGGCGACGGACGAGTGGTCGTAGCGATCGCTCACCACCAGGGTCCCTGCGCGCAGGGCGGGCAAGATGTCCGCGTCCAGGTGGTCCATTCGATCCGCGGCGAAGAGCAGCGCCATGGTGGGCCAGTCGGGCGCGCGCGGGCCACGCTCGTCGGCCACCACGATGCGGCCGGTGAGCACCTGACGGATCATGGTGCCGATGGGGCCGTTGGTGGGCTCGCGTGTCGCTTGTGCACGCATCGAGCGGGCTCGAAGGGCACGCACCAGACGCTCGGTCTGCGTGGTAGTTCCCGCGCCATCGATTCCTTCGAGCACGACGAAAAGCCCCTGGCTATCGCGTGTCGGACCCGTCGTATCCCTCGCCGTCATTGGTTAGGTCCATCGTGTAGACGACCCCTAGGCGCGGAGCAACTCTGTGACAAACGCAAGAGACAGAATATGACCATGAGCTGTCTCTTCCTTGAGGGAGTGTGCCTTGGCGTGCTAGCGCATGGGGTGATTCGTTGGAGTGACGAGACCGTAACCATGTCCATGGAGACAGCGCCTTCAGGGGCTCGCGTCTGGCTGTCTCGGAGATAGACAAGACGTCTTTATCCCCAGCGTGAGAAGAACTTTTGCGACGGCAGCGAGGCATTGCGAGCAATGAAATCAGACAGCATCGATCGACGCGATTTTTTGGTTGGGACCGCAGCGGGCGCCAGCGCGCTCGCGTGGGCTCAGACCAGCGAGGCGCAGTCGCGTGGGCCTGCGGCTGCGGCGACTTTTGCAGCGACACGCCCGGCAGGGTTTACTCCCATGACGGCGCCCGGACGGGTGGTTCGCGTGGCAAAACCCGGCTCACTTCGTCGTGGTGGGCTGTATCCGCAGCCCGAAGCCGCAGCGCAGATGGTCGAGCGCGCGCTCAAAGAGCTCACGGGCGAGAGCACGCTCGCGGGCGCGTGGCGCAAGTTTGTGCACCCGAGTGACATCGTGGGGGTCAAGGTCAACGGGCTGGGGTTGCGCAACATGGCCTCGAACAAAGAGGTGGTGTACGCGATCGTGCAGGGCGTGATCGCGGCGGGCGTTCCGGCGGCAAACATCGTGGTGTACGACCAGTTTCAGGGCTTTTTAAACGCGACACGTGTGCAGCGATCCGAGCTGCCGACGGGCGTCCGCACGGCGTACCACGCGAACACGGAGGTGGGCGCAGAGACCCGCGCGCACAACCAGCGGACCGCGTACGCGCGGGTGCTCTTGGGCTGCACGGCGATCATTGGCGTGCCCTTGGTAAAAGACCACTCGCTCTCGGGGTTCACCGGTGCGCTCAAGAACATGACGCACGGGAGCATTAAGAATCCCGAGGATTTTCACCGCAATCGCGACGGTCTTAACAGCCGCAACCGGCACATCCCAGAGCTCTACGCGCACGACGCGATCAAGTCTCGCATGCGGTTGCATGTGATGGACGCTTTCAAAGTTCTCTACGACCGTGGGCCTCAGGACAACCCCGCAGCGCGCGTCCCGTACGAGCGCGTGATGGTGAGCACGGATCCGGTCGCGCTTGATGTGATCGGGACCGAGATCGTGGATCAATTTCGCACGCAGAACCACATGCGGACGCTTGAGCGCAGCGGCCGTGGCGTGCGCTATCTCGAGCACGCGGCGACGTTGGGTCTCGGCGTGGCAGACCGCGCGCGGATCCAGCTCGTGGACGTCGCGATGACGTGAGAGATCCGTGGGGGCGGAATGCGCGAATTGACTGGGATTATCCCCGCAGAAGTGACGCCCACTCGCGGAGATCTCCGGTGATCATCCGGGGCGCGCGGCGGAGCTCGGCGAGGTTCTTCGAGCCGGTCAAGAGCATCGCGGCACGAAGCTCACGCTCGATGTCATCGAAGTAGCGCTCGACGCCGTCACGGCCGCCAGACTTGAGCGCTTGGAGCGCGGGGCGTGCGATTCCGGCGGCGGATGCGCCCAGCGCGATCGCACGTGCGACGTCCATACCGGTCTTGATCCCGCCCGTCGCGACGATGCTCTCGAAGCCCGCATGCGCACACGCCATCACGCTCGCCGCGGTCGGAACGCCCCAGTCCCAAATCGCTTCGCCTAGGCGTTTTGCACCCTCTTGTGCGCGCAGCGTCTCGACCCCTACCCACGAGGTCCCGCCCGCGCCCGAGGTGTCCACGTGCTGGACTCCCGCAGCGCGGAGCTTGTCTGCAGCGCGGTGAGAGATCCCGTTGCCGGTCTCTTTGGCCATCACTGGGACGCCCAGCTCTGAGACCAAGCGACGAAAGAGCTCCATGCCACCGCGAAAATCTCGGTCGCCTTCGGGCTGCACGAGCTCCATCGCGGGGTTGAGGTGGATGCACAGCGCGTCGGCGCCGATGCTTGTGACAAGCTCACGCAATTGACCCGTAGACATCGTGCGTGCTTGCACCAAACCCACGTTGCCAAAGACCAGCGTCGTGGGCGCATGTTCGCGCACGCGGTAGGTGTACGCGAGGGCCTGCGTCCGGTGCATCGCGCGCTGAGAGCCCAGACCAAAGCCGTAGCCACGCGACTCTGCGACCGCGGCGAGGGTCTGGTTGAGCGCGGCGGCTTCGTCGGTGCCTCCGGTCATCGCGGCGATCACCAGGGGCGCGCGGAGCGTCTTGCCAAGGAGTGATTGTGTGGTGTCAACCTGGTCAAGGTCGAGCTCGGGGAGCGCATCGTGGACCAACCGTACGCACTCAAGGAGCGTGGTTACCGTGCGAAAACCCACGTCTCCGGTCGCACAGAGCTCGATGTGGTCTCGCTTGCGTTGAGAAATGTCCGTCATAGTGAAGTGCCGTATAGCGCAGCTTTCGCGCGCATCGCAGTGCCCGTAGACGCTTCCATCTGTCGATGACGCCCGTCAGCGCGTGCGGTCTTTTTTTGGGTTGGGTGTGCGGAATCTGTGAGCGCTTTGTGCATCATACCCCCCGTGTTGCAGACCAACAGTTCGCCCCAAGCCCTCTCCGCCCGCGACGTCTTTGACGATCTTCGACAGCGTGTCGACGTGCGATTGCATGATGTCCTGACGCAGGCTCACAGCCACGCCCAAGAGCGGGCGCGCGATGCGGCTGCGATGGTGGCCAGCGTGCTGGACCTCACGATGCGTGGTGGCAAGCGGATGCGCCCGGCGATGGTCCTCGCGGCGGTCGAGTGCATCGGAGAGAGTGCCAGTCTTTCTGCAGCGATTACGGATGTCTCTGCGGGGATTGAGCTGTTGCAGACCTACCTCCTCATCCACGATGACTGGATGGACGGAGACCGAGTCCGTCGTGGTGGCCCTACGGTCCATGTGATGTTGTCCGAGCAGTACGGCGGCGAAGCGATCGGCGCATCGGTGGCCATTTTGGCAGGTGATTTCGCGAGCGCTGTCGCACAAGATCTCGCGTCGAGCGCGCTGATCCCGCGCGAGCGCTTGTTTGACGTGTATCGGACGTTTGTGTGGATGCAGCGCGAGGTGGTCTTAGGGCAGACCTTGGATGTGCTCAACTCGGGTGATCTCGACGCGATTCACGACATGAAGACCGGGAGTTACACCGTGCGTGGGCCGCTCGCGTTGGGGCACGCGTTGGCGGGAGGCACGGCGGCGCAGTGGACGCAGCTTGAGCGATTTGCCCAGCCATTGGGGATCGCGTTTCAGCTTCGCGATGATCTCATTGGGTCGTTTGGCGACGAGCGCGAGACGGGCAAATCCGCTGCGAGTGACCTGCGTCAGGGCAAAATGAGCGCGCCCGTTCGGTGGGCGCTTGAGCGCCTTGAGCCGACGGCAAAGCGCGAGCTAGAGACTCTGTTGGGCACCGAAAACACAGCCCGCGCGCAGGAGCTCTTGGTGCAATCGGGCGCGGTCGAGGGGATCGAGGCGCGCATCGCAGAGCTCAAAGTGCAGTCGTTGACCGCGCTTGAGGGCACAGCCCTCCGTCGCGAGGGGGTCAAGCTCCTGACGCGATTGGCCTCAGCGATGTGTGATCGTCGAAAATAATTCGCAGCCGCGGTGATAGAACCCCCGGTCTCATGTGGACCGAGCAGGCATGCGGCAAAGTGATTCTGTTGGGCGAGCACGCGGTGGTCTATGACCAACCGGCGCTCGCTGCGGGGCTCTCGCGAGGCGCTGAAGCGACGTTTACTCCCAGCAAAAACGCTGACGAAGTGACGCTTGATCTTGAGGACTTGGTCATGGGCATCACGCGCTCGGGAGACACGGATCTTGCGCGTGCCTTGGGTGCAGCGCTCGACGCGCTGAGCGCGCTGGGGGCCACAGAGAAGCTCACAGGGCACGTGCGCGCGAAGCTGCTGCTTCCGCCGGGCGGGGGCGTGGGATCGAGCGCCGCGTTGGGGGTGGCCGTGGCCCGTGCGCTCGCACACGGCGCGCTGGGCCGCGCGCTGACTTCGCAAGAGGCCGTGCAGTGCGCGACGGCATGGGAGAAGGTGTTTCACGGGACCCCCTCGGGGCTCGATCACACGGCGGCGGTCTATGGTGGCGTGGGGCTCTTTACCCGCGCGGGCGGGTGGAAACCCATGCGAATTTCTTCGCCGTTGCGCGTGCTCTTTGCGGACACCGGCGAGCGCACACCGACCAAAGAGACCGTGGGAAACGTCGCCAAGCTCCGTGAGCGCAGGCCCATCGTGGTCGACGGCGCGTGTGAGAGCATCGGGATCTTGGTCCGCAACGCCGCCCTCGCGCTCGAGTCCGGGGACCTCAAGGGGCTGGGGCAACTCATGGATCTTAATCAGAATTTGCTCGCGGGCCTGATGGTCTCGACCGAGCGCACCGAGACGCTGTGTCGCGTGGCGCGCGATCACGGAGCGCTGGGCGCGAAGCTCACCGGGGGCGGCGGCGGGGGCTGCGTGATCGCGATCACCCACGAGGGCGACGAGGCGCGCGTCCTGGACGCATGGCGCGCAGAGGGAGCTCCGGTCTTTGAGGCGACCATCGCCTGCGAATAATCAGCGAATTGCCACCAATGCTCGCGCGAGTAGACACAGAACTTGTGCAGAACTTGTGTTGTGACTTGAGCACGGACCACGATGCTCTCTATGGCTTTGTCCAGAGAAGATGACGGTCGCGTCGAGGTGGTCTGTGGCTCGATGTTTAGCGGCAAGACCGAGGAGCTCATTCGGCGATTGCGCCGCGCGCTGCTCGGGCGTCTGCGGGTGCAGGCGTTTAAGCCCGCGCTCGATGACCGCTATCACGAGACCAAGATCGTGAGCCACGGCGCGCTCTCGCTTGATGCCGAGGTCGTGCACGACGCGCGGTCCCTCTTGGAGAGCGTGCGGCCCGACACCGAAGTCGTGGGCATCGACGAGGCGCAGTTCTTTGGGATGGAGCTTGTCGAGGTCGCGCAGACCCTCGCCGACCGCGGCGTCCGGGTGATCTTGGCGGGGCTAGACCAAGACTATCGTGGGCGGCCGTTTGAGCCGGTCCCTTCGCTCATGGCGATCGCCGAAGACGTGACCAAGTGCCACGCGGTGTGCACCTCCTGTGGGGGCTCGGCGAGCCGCTCGCAGCGCGTGATCGACACGCAGGGCGGGGCGCAGGTGCAAGTGGGCGCTGCAGACAGCTACGAGGCCCGCTGTCGTCACTGCTTCGAGCACCCTGAGTTGGCACACCCCCGCCTCGCCCGCGCCGCTGGCTGACCCCCTCTGACCCCCTGGAGGGCGATCAGCCGGGGACGGCGAGGCAGACGTTGCCAACGCAGGTGAGCCCGCGGCAACAGTCACCGCCTGCACCACATGTGGCGCCCTCGCCACGGCACGCGTCCGGGGGCGGAGGGACGCACACCGAGGGCTGCCCGGCGCCGGGAGACATGCACCGACCCGAGCAACATTCGCTCGCAGAAGTGCAGGTGTTTCCGTTGGTACGACAAGACTCGGCGGTCCAGTACGCCGCGGCGTTGTCGGTGCTGACGTCTTGCCCAGGGAGCCAGTACGGCACATGCGAAGGGTCGCTCGCGGCGCGAGGCATGGTGTCCACCGCGGTGACCCAGAGCTGGCGGCGTTGCGTGGTGTTTCCGTAGGGGCGTGAGGCGAAGTAGGCGAGCCAATAATAGCGCGCGGTGCCATCGGCAGAGGCGCTCTCGAAGGGGCTAAATGTGGGCCAATAGGCACGGTTTCCGCTTGGGCCGTTGTTGGCTCGGTCAAGTCGCGTCGCGGCCCCGCCCGCGCGGTTTACCAGGTAGAGCGCACCAGGATACTCCATGGTTGCGCCACCACCGCCCCCCGACGTCGCGCGCCCAAACTCGCCATGCGCAAACGCGATCGCCCGCGAATTTGGCGTCCACGAAGGGTGAGCGTCGGAGCTTCCGCCCTCGGTCGCGCCGGCCAACGACGCGCCAGTGTGCAGCACTTGCACGGGCCCAAACTGGTCTCCGGGCATCGCGGCCATTACGCCCAGGTCTCCGGACTGGTAGGCATCCGCGCGGTTAAACGTGCTGCTTACGTTGGTGATCATCGCGACGTGCATGCCATCGGGAGACCACTCGGGCTGTGAGACGTCGGTGTTGGGCAGACCGCTCGCGACGAGCTGTGACCCGGTCGTGGGATCGAGCAGCGCGAACCGTCGCGGGTCTGTCCACACGGCGCTCCCGGCTGGGGGCGGCGTGATCCAGTTGACGAGCATCCGGGTCGCGTCGGGGTTAAAGGTACTAAACGAGTATCGCCTGCTTTCGGAGCGAGAAAAGCTCGGTGGGGTCTCTGCGCTCGTGAGGTCCAGCACGGCGCCGAGGAGGTCGTTTTCGACCGAGACCGCGAGGTAGCGACCGTTGCGCGAGACGCTGTGGCACGCGATGCAGTGGGTCTCGCCCGCGGCAGACCAGCGGGGCGTGAGCTCTACCGCGCGACCCGACGCCGGAGAGATCTTCATGATGCGACCGCGATCGACGTTCCAGTAGTAAATCGTCCCGGCGACTGCGCCTCGGGCGATCTGGACCTGCACGCTGCTCGCCGCGGTAAACCGTCGCGTTGCCGAGTCCAAGCGGTCCACACGGATCGTGATTGGGCTCGCGAGATCGCTGTCGAGCAGCGCTCGCCACGACGCGTCGTTGACGGCCCATCGGTGGCCGAACCCCGCCGCCCGCGCGAGCACGTAGGCAGTCACGCTCACCGATGGCTTGGACAATTGCACACGAAACACATCATTGACCACGCCACTCGGCTGCCAATGGACCTCGGGGGCGCGCACGTTTTGAGGCATCACCGCTTGATCGAGCGGATAGCTCAGCACGGGCGCGGTCGCGGTCCCCGAGGGCATCCCGTCGATTTCGGCGAGGAGCCCTGGGTCGATCGCGCCGTCCGTGTGCGTGTTAGAAATTCGCACGGTGAGGGTCGCCATCGCGCGCAACGGCCCGTCTACCCCGGTGACCTCAGCGCGCACAGAGACCGTGCCCGAGATCTCTGCATTTGCAGTAAAAATCCCCGCGCCATCGACGGTCCCGATGCGCGTGGAGTCCAGCGTCCAGGTCGCGCCCGTCACCCGGGACATCGTGCTCCCGTCGCGGCGAGTCCCCTGCACGACGTAGCTCACCGTACGTGGCCGCGCGTTGCCCACCACGAGCTCGGACATCCCCGGGACGAGCTCGATGCGCACGAGATCCAGCGAGCCCATCGCGGCGTCCCCTGAGGACTGGCCATCGCTCGGGCTCATCGCGCCATCAGTCCGCGCGCTGTCTTGTCCAGCATCCCTGCGCGTGCTGCCTGGGTCTTCGCCGCACGCGAACGCAGAGGCCGCCAAGAGATACACCGACTGTCGAAACACTGCGTTCATCCGGTCAAGGTATCGGAGGTTGAGTGCGTCCGGGAAGCGTTCGAATTAATTAACGATTTCACCTGTTTCTGGCTCTGGGCGTCGGTCCATTCGCTCGCGCACTGAGAGCAAATGCACGCGCGCTGTGAAGTGCGATATGGTCAGCGTTCTTGTGCAGCAGTCCATGCGATATTTTGTGACGGCCGCGAAGGGAACCGAAGGCGTTTTGCGCGATGAACTCCGCGAAATCGGCGTTCGGGTTCTTCGCGCAGACCGCGGCGGGGTTCACTTTGACGGCCCCCCGGTGACCGCGTGGCGGGTGTGCCTTGAGAGCCGCATCGGCGTGCGCGTTTACGAGGTCCTCTGCGAGGGCGAAGTGCGCGACGGCAACGAGCTCTACACCCTCGCGCGAGACCTCCCGTGGGAGCGCTGGCTCTCGCCCAGACACACCCTCGCCGTGGGAGCGAGCGCACGCGACGGGTTCACTTCGCACACACAGTTTCTCTCGCAGCGATGCAAAGACGCCGTCGTCGATCGCATCCGTGATCGCGCGGGGTCTCGCCCCTCGGTAGACCTTCGAGATCCCGATCTGCGGCTGTTTTTGCACCTCCAACGCAATCACGCGACGCTCTATCGAGACCTCTCGGGCGACTCGCTCCATCGCCGTGGCTACCGCACCCACAGCACCGAGGCTCCGCTCAAAGAGACCCTCGCCGCGGCGCTCTTACGCTTGTCGGGCTGGGACCGGCGCGTGGCGCTGACAGACCCCATGTGCGGCTCGGGGACCATCGCCCTTGAGGCAGACCAGTGGGCGCGTGACATGGCCCCTGGGCTCGATCGCGGGTTTGGCTTTGAGAGACATCTGGACCACGGCGACGTCGCCGCCCACACGCTGGGCGAGCTGCGCCGTGAGCTCCGTGGGCGCGTCCGTGACGAAGGCCCCGTGATTTTTGCCTCGGACATTGACCCACGCGCGCTCGCAGCGGCCCACGAGAACGCACGCAACGCGCGCTCGATGGTGCGCTTTGAAGAGGCCGACGTGCGGCTCATGACCCCGCGCGCTTTCGACGGCGCGGTGGTCACCAACCCTCCCTACGGCGAGCGACTTGACGGAGGGCTCGCGTTTTATCGCGTCATGGCCCGCAGGCTCGCGGCGATGGCAGGTCACACGCTCACCGTGTTAGCGGGGAGCCCTGAGATTGAGCAGGCCCTCGAAGGCGAGCAAGCGCTGCGCTCGGTCGCGCGTCCGCACCAGGTATTTAACGGACCGATCGAGTGTCGTGTGCTGCGCTACCGCGTGCCCAACCGCTTGCATGGCGATGACCCCGTAGTGCCCACGGACGACCACTCAGACGAGCGAGCGCGATGAGCGAGCGCCCCTACTCGGCGCTGTGGCTTGCGTTCGGGCTGTCGGTGACCGCGGTGGGTTGCGAGGCGACCGAGGCGACGGCCCAGCGTGGCCGGGCCGCAGAGCATCCCTGGCGCGCATGGCGGGGTTGGCCCACACGGCCTGCGCATGATCGCGAAGCACAGTGCCCTCCTGTGGCCACCGTGAGCGAGATGCCCTTGCCGCAAGAGGGTGCGCGCTTGATTCGCGCGCAGGCCCGGTGGTTTAGGCGCTGTTACGACTGGTCTGCGGTCACGCGGGCGCAGCTCGTGGGGACGCTGCGGGTTCGGTTTACGGTGCGGTGCGATGGCACGGTCGCGTCGCGGGTGCGCATGGAGGGTCTGGACGAAGCCCCGGAGCTGCGCGCGTGTGTCAAAGACCTCTTGCGCACGCTGCGATTTGAGCCGCCCCATGGAGGCGCCGTGGACTACCAGTACCCATTTACGTTCTTGCCCGAGCGCCGCCGCACAGAGCTCGAGTGAACTCACCCGGCGACGTCGCCGGATCGCTCAGGGGCAGGCCATCAGGCTCTCGATGTACGCGTCAAGCAGGGCGGTACCCTGGGTGTCTACAACGCGTGTGGCGAGGGGCGGCATGCGGCTGGCGTCGAGTCGGTGCATTCGCAGCGAAATCAGCGAGCGCATGGCGTCCCCTGCGCGCAGCACTTGTGCACCGGCCACACCGAGATCGCCCTGTGTGGGCATGACGTTGCAGGTGTTGGTCATGCCCGCCGCGGTCGCAAAGCGCAGGTCCATGTTGCCTCGGCCTGTGCCACCGGGCTGGTGACAGCTCGCGCAATTGGCGTGCAAATACGCTCGCGCACGAGAACCCAAGGGCGCAGCTCCGGTGTAGCTCGGGAGGGCCGGGAGCATCGCGGGCGGCATAGGCAAGGGCGACGCAAACAGCCCGATGTGTTCGAGCGTAGCGAGCTGGTTGGCGCGGCGACCGGTGCTGTACACCTGCTCGCCGTTGAGCTGCGCGAGCTCTAAGCCCAGCGAAAACCCTGCTGCCGCGGTGTGACACTGCATACAATCCCCGCGCGACGGAAACGACCACGTCGTCGTCCCGTACGTGCGCGTGTCGCTTGAGGGCAAGAGGTCTGCGTCGGTGCCCGCGGCGTTGTACGCGTAGGTGTATCCCGCCCACACGCCGTCGGTGTGGCGCACAAACAAGCGCGTCTCGACGGGGCGCCCCGCGAGCACGAAGGTCTTGATCAGCACGCTGCCATTGGGAAAATCAAAGTCTCCGTCCGCGCCCACAGTGATCGTCGTGCCCTCGGGGATCGCGAAATAGCGCTCTTTTTCTGCGCCATCGGACCACAGCGCCGCGTTGACTTGGTACGGGATCACGCCCTCGGCGGGCTGCCGCACGTTGCCCGCCGCAAAGCACCCGGTGGCGCTCAGCGTGCGCGGGACCCTGTCGGGCACAGGCGTCCCCATGGGGCCCAGCCGATGCAGCCGCCCATCGGTGTATCCCAGCAGGTACACCTCGCCCTGCTGATCTTGTGCAAACGAAGAGAGCCCCGCGACGGCGGCCCCTGGCAAGAGCAGCTCGGCGCTCGCGCGACCCATCGCGTCGTAGCGCACGGCCCACACGTTGCGTGAGACATAGTCGCCGTAGACATAGCGCCCCACGAGCGCGGGGATGGCAGCACCGCGATAGACAAATCCCCCGGTAATACTCACGCCATCACTGCGTGGATAGGTCACCACCGGGAGCGCAAGGCCGGCCATGTTGCACCCGCTCGCGGGGTTAAAACAGCGGGTGCCTTCCATGGTGCGCCAGCCGTAGTTTCCACCGCGGCGGATCAGGTCGACTTCTTCGAGCGCGCCCTGGCCTACGTCACCGGCCCAGAGGTCTCCGGTGGCCGTGTCAAAGCTGAATTTCCAGGGATTACGCAGCCCAATCGCCCAGATTTCGGGGCGATACCCTGCGCGTCCCACAAAGGGATTGCTCGGCGGGACCACGTACGTTTGGCCCATCGGTGGCGCGCTGGTCACGTCGATGCGCAGCATTTTTCCGAGCAACGCGTTGGTGTTCTGCGACAGGCCCATAGGGTCTCCCCCTGAGCCGCCGTCCCCAAGGCCGATGTACAACATCCCATCGGGCCCAAACGCCAGCGTGCCACCGTTGTGGTTGTCGTAGGGCTGCGCGACCGTGAACACGACCTGCTCGCTCGACCCATCCAACGTCATCCCTGCGTCACGCGAGACAAACCGCGAGACCACCGTCTCAAGCCTCCCGCCCATCGTGCGCGTGTACTCGAGATAGACCTGATTATTGCGTGCAAAATCAGGGTGAAACGCGATCCCCAAGAGCCCCGCCTCGCTCGCCGTCGCGCTCACCCGCGCAGTGATGTCCAAGACCATGCTCGCGCTTGTGACCGTCGGGTTGTTGGCCATGCGCCGCACACGACCGATTTTCTCAAGCAAATACCAAGCAGAGTTGTCTCCTGGGCGCTGCACCGCGGCCACGACGTTGCTCATGGTGGGCTGGTTGGGATAAGCGCGCGCGAGGGTCACTCCGGCGTTTCCGCTGGGCCGATCAAACACACGACAGGTCGCATTGCGCGGGCGAATATCCAAGCCAAATGCAGAGGGCAGCCCCACGTCCGCGGCGTCCGTTGCGGCCATCGCGTCCGTGGTCCCCGTGTCTGTCGGCACCGCGGGCACATCGTCGGTGGGCGCAGTGATGTCCGGCGACGTCGCCGTGTCGTCACGCGGGCCATCTGCGAGCACAACGCGGTCGATGGAGGCGTCTTGTGCAGGCGAGGGGCCAGTGCACGCGGCTGCAAGCGCCATCCCTACACACCACAGGTGGGTCTTCATCGCGCGAGTCTATCGCACTGGGCGCGCGTGACCAATCGCTCAGAAATCGCCGAAGAGATCCTGGATTCGCGTCTCGAGCGCCACGGCAATTTTGTACAGCGAGGAGATGCTCGCGCTCGATTCGGCGCGCTCGATTTGGGACAAGAGCGAGACCGAGAGCCCTGTGCGTTTGGCCATTTGCTTGAGCGTGAGCTCACGCTCTTTGCGAAGATTGCGGATGGTCTCGCCGATGACCCGGTGCAATTGCTCTTCGGGCGCGCGCGTGAGGCCCTTTTTCTTCATCGCGCGAGCGACGACGGCGCGGAGGTCTTCGACGGTAAACGGCTTCTGGAGATAGTCCAGCGCGTCGAGCTGCATGGACTGCACTGCGGTGTCGAGCGAGGGGTAACCCGTGATCACGATCACGCCGAGGTCTGAGTCAAGACCACGGATCGCGCGCAGGGTCTCGAGCCCGTCTTGCCGAGGCATCATCAGGTCCAACAGACAGAGGTGAAACTCGCCCACACGCACGGCTTCGACGGCCTTGGTAGAATCCCTGAGCGATTGCACCTCAAAGCCGTCTTTACGCAACACCGTCTCGAGCAGATCACAGATCCCCGCGTCGTCATCGACGACCAAGATCCTCACGCTCTGCACTGGGCCTCCCAGGGCCGTGGCCTCTTCGCTTGTGTTGGACACCCGAGCCTCCTCTGAAGCCACAGCGTACACCCTTAGGCCAGCGATGCATGTCCGTGATTTTATCGAAGTGCTGTGCGATCTTCCCGCGTGATGAGCGAGACAAAGCCAGTGATTCTGCGTGACCACGTGCTCCGCGCGATGACCCACGACGGCTCGTTTCGGGTGCTGACGGTGGACGCGACCAAGACGTCGCAAGACATTATCGCCCTGCAAAAAGCCAAAGGTTCTGACGCATTGCACCTCGCAGAGCTCATCGCCGCCGCGGCGCTCTTTCGCGAGACCATGGCGCCGGACCTGCGTGCACAATGTGTGCTCTTGGGCGCACAAGGCTCGGGGCGTTTCGCGGTGGACGCACAGCCCGAGGGCGCCACGCGAGGGCTGTTGCGCGTGGGCGATGGGCACTCCCACGTGCTGCTCGGCGAGGGCGCTCGGCTTGAGATGGTCCGCACGCTCCCGGCGGGCCGAGGGCATCGCGGGATCGTGGGCATCGCGGACGGAGACACGGTCGAGGTCGCGGTGATGAAGTACCTGCAACAATCCGAGCAAATTGTCAGCACATTGCGCTTGTACGTGACCACCGATGCGCTCGGTGGGGTGCAGAGCATGCGAGGCTTCTTGGTGCAGCTCACGCCAGAGACCCTTGAGGGCCCGTTGGCTGTGATGACCGAGCGCTTGGCCGGCGACGACGCGCTCTTTGAGGCCATCGCGCGGGACCGCACAAAGCCGCTCAGCGCGCTCATGGACGAGCTGCTCTATGGCTTTGAGCACACGATCACCGGAAACAACCGGCTGAGGTCTGAGTGCTCGTGCAGCGAAGAGCGCATGTTGGGGTCGTTGGCTTCTTTGCCACGCGCAGACCTCCGCGAATTGGTCGCGTCGGGCGAGCCCATCGAGATGGTGTGTGAGTACTGCACGCGCAATTACATGGTGCCGCCCGCGCTGCTCTCGGGTGTACTGCAAATCAGCTAAACCATTGATGAAAGACCAAGTATGAGCGTGCGTGAGCGTGCCTCGGGGGCAGTGCGTTTCTTCAAGCGAGGGTTCGAAGATTTTGACACGACGGCGAGCTTTGTTCCGAGCTCGCGCTGGCTGGTCGAGGCGATGATCGCGCACGTGCCTCTGGGCGCCGAGTGCGTGGTCGAGTTTGGCTCGGGCACCGGGACGCTCACCCGCGAGATCCTCGCCCGGATGTCCCCTCACGGAAAGCTCTACGCCGTCGAGCTCGACTCGTCGCTCCTCGAGGGCAGCGTGCGCTCGGTGAACGACCCCCGGATGATCCCTATTTTTGGCAGCGCCGTGGACACCGCACAGCTTGTCCCGCCCGAGGTCGTGGGCAACGCCCAAGCGGTGGTCTCTTCGCTCGGGCTGAGCCTCATGCCCGAAGAGATCCGTGTAGGGATTATGCAGGCCGCACGAGATCTGTTGGCACCCGGTGCGTACTTTACCCAGTACGCTTATCTCCACGCGCGCTGGTTCGCTTACAGCCCCGCGCGCAAGCAGTGGTTTCGATGGAACGCGATGCCCTTCATGCGCGCCCACTGGCCCCGCCTCGCGCACACGATGGTCTGGCCCAACGTACCGCCCGCCCTGGTATTTTCCGCGCGCAACGCCTAAGCGTCGCGGTGACTACGGGCGCATCGAGCGATAAAAAATGTTGCCATTGATGCGATCTGCGCGGCGATCGACCCAGACAAAGTGACCGATGCCACCCGTCGAGTATGCAAACGGCGTCTCACTGTCGATGTCGGTCGCTGCCGAATCGAGCCGCAAATCTCCTGGCAAAAATGTCTCGCCGCCGTCGAGCGAGTAGCTCCCTCGGAGGTCCAACGGCGAGGTCACCATGGTGTCTCGCGCCTCGGACCACGCGACAAACACGCTGCCGTTGCTGGCGGATGCGGTGAGGTCTTGCGCGGCGTAGGTTCCGGCGGGCGCGTGGGTCTGGACGCGCACATCCGCGCTCAGCCAGGTCACGCCGCGGTCGAGCGAGCGGTTGGCGTACACCTGCGTGCGCCCGTCGCGGTCATCGAGCCACACGACCGCAAACGAGCTGCCCGTGACCAGCGCGATGGGGTCGGTCGAGTCGTGCGCGATGGAGTCTGCATCGACGCGCACATTCGCTGCGTTAAACGTCGCGCCAGCGTCGATGGATCGGCGAGAATAAATATCAAACCGCGTGCCCGTTCCGGTCTGGTTGTCTTGCCACGCGACGAGCACATTGCCCGCGGCGTCTGCGCTCACCGAGGGCGCGACTGAGCTGCGCGCGCCGGCGACGTCCGTGTCCATCCGCACGTCTACCGCGAGCCAGTTTTGCCCGAAGTCTACCGAGCGATTGTAATAAACGTCGGTGCTCCCGTTGCGGTTGTCACGCCACACCGCGTGGATCACCGAGCCGGTCCCCATCGCGCCGTTGCTCACAGCCATCGCAGGCGTCGAGGCCACAGGGATGGGCTGCGCCACCGTGGCGACCGCGTGATCCACGCGCCGAAAGGTGGGCCACGTCACGCCGCCATCGAGCGAGACCGACACGTTGATGTGGCGCTCGCGGTTGGCAAAGAGCGCCTCGTAGATCGCGGTGACCACGGTGCCGTTGGTGACCACGCGCACGTTGAATCGGTCGGTGGTGCTCGCGGCGAGCTCGACGTCGCTCGCGGCCCAGCTCGCGCCCTCGTCGGTGGAGCGGTTGCCGAAGATCGAGCGCGAGTTTCCGAGTGAGCGAAAGTCGCTCCAGACGGATACAAAGCGCGTCCCCGAGCCCGCGAGCCAGGGCTGCACTTGGTTGGTCGCGCCCGGGTCGCGCGAAATGAGCTGCTCGGCCCACGAGGTCCCCGTGTTCACCGAGCGCGCAAAGAAGATGTCTGCGTTGCCTGCGCGGTTGTCTAAGTACGCGACACCTAACGCATTATTGGTCCCCGTGAGCACAGGCTGGATCGTGTTGCTGCTGTTCGGCGACGCATCCACGCGCGCGTCACTCGCCACCGGAAACAACCGCAGACAGCCCTCGTCCACGCGCCCGTCGCAGTTGTTGTCGAGCCCATCGCACCAGGCCTCGTCCGCGCGTGCTCGGTAGGTGTCAGGCAATCGGCAGCGAAACCCCGCGGCGCCGTCGCAAAACCTTGGCGCGCCCACACACACCCCGCGCTCGGTGCCCATGCCGCTCGGTGCACAAGTGAAGCTCACCGGGGGCGTGACGCCCTCGTCCACTTCGCCGTCGCAGTCATCGTCGATCCCGTTGCAGCTCTCAGTCCCGGGAGAGCTCCCTCCGCCGCAGACCACCGCGCCGCCGCGGCACTCGAGCATGCCGTAGCTGCACGCGCCCACGTCGGTCCCGCACGTGGTGCCCGCGCCAATGCCCAACAAGGGCAGCTCGTCCACGGCGCCGTCGCAGTCGTTGTCTCGGCCGTCACAGACCTCCATCGTGGGGCCCACTTCGCCCACGCAGCGCACAGCGCCACGCTCGCACACGGTGCGCCCGCGCGCGCAGTCGCCCACGTCCGAGGCGCCACAGACCACGCCCACGCCCGCGATCATTCCGTCGTCGACAACCCCGTTGCAGTCGTTGTCACGTCCATCGCACACCTCGACACCCGAGCGAACACACGCGTACTCGCACCCGTTCTCGGGTCGCATGTCCGCGTCGACAAAGCCCGCCGCGCAGCCGTTGAGCGAGCACACGCCCGTGGCCATGCCCATCACCGTCGCGCGCGAACAGCGCCCGATCCCGTTGGCAAACGTGCATCGGTTGCCACAGCGACCGCAGTTGGCCGCGTCCGTGGTGAGATCAAAGCCCTCATCGACCATGCCGTTGCAGTTGTTATCTCGGCCATCGCAGACCTCGGGACCCGAGGCTAAGCACGCGTATTCACAGCCGTTTTCGGGACGACCGTCCACGTCCACAAAGCCCGGCGCGCAGGCCCCGAGGGCGCACATGCCGGCGGTACACTGTGCGGTGCCATTGGCAAAGCTGCAGGCGTTGTCACAGCGGCCGCAGTGGGCCACGCTTGTCTGTAGGTCGATCCCCTCGTCGATGCGCCCGTCGCAGTTGTTGTCCAGCCGGTCGCACACTTCGTTGTCCCCGGTGCGGTTGCACGCGTACTCGCAGCCATTGAGCGGGTTGCTGTCCAGATCGTAGTAGCCAATGTCGCAGCTGGCGATCGTGCAGCGCCCCATGGCGCAGCCCGGGAGCGCGTGCTCGAGCTCGCAACGCATGCCACATGCGCCGCAGTGTCTCGGGTCCGTTTGCGTGTTAAAATCCTCGTCGATCTCGCCGTCGCAGTCATCGTCGAGCCCATTGCACTGCTCTTCGCCGGTCGCGACACATGACTCGGCGACGACCACATCGCGCGGCGCCTCGGCGTCGGTCTCGGTGCCGCCCTCTTCGACGCCTCCCTCGGTGCAATTAAAGCAATAGGGCGCCGAGGTGCAGCCGGTCATCGCTGTGCCCGCTACGAGCATGCCCGCGGCCACGGTGCTCTTTGCGCGCTTGCGCAGGGTCACAAGGGCCGCCATCGCGACGAGCGCGAACCAGCCCAGCGCGCGCTCGGAGCCTCCTGCAGAGCCAGGGCGCGCCGAGCAGCCACCGCCCCCCGCGATGCCACGGTCGGGCCGCAGGACCGTCGTCGGGACCTCGGACTCGCACTGCCCCGCGCGGCACACCGCGGCGCCTGGGCACCGGATGCGATTGCACGCGTTGTCTACGCACTGCCCCGTGGCATCGCAGCGTCGGCCCACGCCGCAGCTCACCGCGCGGCAGGGGTTGGGCTCGCACACGGCTGCTCCGTCACGCAGCACACACTGCTCGTTGCTGTCACACCGCACGCCCGCGCACGCGTCTGGGATGCACTCGCCGTCGACGCAGCGGTTGCCCACGACGCATCGCACACCGAGGCACGAGCGCACGCACGTCCCGTCGCGGCAGAACTCGTTGTCACCGCAGGTGACGTCACGGCACGCGTTGGCCACACACGCGTTGTCTACGCACACTTGCCCTGGGTCTGGGCAGCCCAGGACGTAGCAAGAGTCTTCGCGGCACACGCCGTTGCGACACACCTGGCCGTCGCTGCAGGTCACGCCCGTGCAGGCGTCCACGCAGGCGTTGTTCACGCAGCGCTGGCCATCGCGGCAGGTGACTCCGCCGCAGGTCGGCGGGACGCAGAACCCTTCGCGGCACACGAGCCCCGACGAGCACGGAAACTCGCCCGAAGCGCACGGAGTTCTGCACTGACACGCGATGCACGAGCCGCCCCCTGGGCAGAGCGAGGCCCCGCCGGGCGCGACGTTGTCGACGATGCCGTCGCAGTCGTTGTCCATGCAGTCGCAGACCTCGGTGCCCGCGCGCGTTCCGCCTTCGCAGACCGAGCGGCCCGCACGACAGCGGAGCTGCCCTGGCGTGCACAACCGCGCTCCGTCCGGGGCGGCGTTGCACGTCCCCATCGCTGCGATGCCGTCGTCCACCACGCCGTTGCAGTCGTCGTCGATGTTGTTGCAGACCTCGGGTGTGCCCGACGTGGCGCCGTCGCACACGTACGCGCCCCCTCGGCACACAAAGGTCCCCGGCCGACAGGCGCCCACAGCGCGCCCACAAGGCCCGCCATCTGCGAGGCCCTCGTCGGTCATCCCATTGCAATTATCGTCAATGTTATTGCACACTTCGGGGCTCGGCCCGGTGGCACCGACGCACGCCATGGCCCCGCCCACGCAGCGCATCACGCCCGCGCGACACGCGCCCACGGTCGCGCCACACGCGGGCCCGTCCGGGAGCATCTCGTCGACCAAGCCATCGCAGTCATCGTCGCGGCCGTTGCACACTTCGACCCCTGGCGCCGCGGCAGAGCACATGCCCCAGGCCCCGCGGGTGCATGTCTCAGTACCCGCGCCGCACGCGCTCGAGCAAGGGCGCATCAGCCCCTCGTCGATCGCGCCGTTGCAGTTGTCATCGATGTTGTTGCAGATCTCGGTCGAAGGCACGCGCGTGGACACGCACGCGGTCATTGCGCCACGCACGCAGTACGTCCGGCCGGGGCCGCAGGCGGCGGTACAGGGCGCAGAGATCCCCTCGTCGATCTGGCCATTGCAGTTGTCGTCGAGGTTGTTGCAGACCTCGGCCGACGGGGTCGGAGCCGAGCACGCACCAAACACTCCGGCGACGCAGCGACGCGTGCCTGCGCCGCACGCGGTCGAGCAGGGCTCGGTGAAGTTATCGATCACGCCGTCGCAGTTGTCGTCGCGGTTGTTGCAGGTCTCGGGCTGCGGGTTGCACGTCGGAACGAGCCCATTGGCGCGGACCAACATGTCCTCGAAGTCGTTGTCTCCGCCGCGAAACAGGTCCTCGAAGCCAAAGTAAAAGCTGTTTGGAAACGTCACCGACGAGTAGATCAGAAAGTGCACATAGTCGCCGTCGTCGTTGACCGTGTTGTCCGTCGAGTAGATCCGGTTGGTGGTGCTCGCCTCGGCCGCGCACGAGCCGCTCGAGCCTCCTGCGAGCAGCTCAGGGGTCATGAGATAAAATGCCACTGGGCCACCGCGCCAGCGCTGCGCGACAGGGATCGCCGCGCCACGAAGACAACCGAAGTCAATGCGCACGGTGTTGTTGCTCGGCCAGGTCACGCACGCGTTGGGCACGGGCCCTGGCGTGTTGCGCGGTCCTCCGAGGCAGGGGCAAGAACAGATGCCCGTGTTGCGGCAGTTAAACACCTCGCGCCGAGTGCTTGGGTCAAACGGCGAGTCGCCCACGTGGTACCAGCCGAAGCGGTTTTGGTACCCTGCGCCCTCGCCCAAGACGGTAAACGTCACGATGTTGGTCGAGGGGTTGGGCAAGAACACTTGCGGGCGGATCGCGGCGTCGCGGATGGCGTTGAGCACACCGGGGCCCTCGCCGGGGGCGGGGTTGGCAGCGCTCATCACCGAGGATTTATCCAAGCAACTCTGCAAGTTGTTGGTGACTGGGACCACGGTCCCGTCGACCTGGTTGATGATCGCCCACGCGGTGTCTGCGCGAAGCAATCCGAGCACAATCACCACGGCGACGAGCCACACGCGGCGCAAAGAATCGGTACAAGGGTATTTCATGAAGAGCCTCGGTCTACGGCGCGACCTTGCAGCGGCGCCAGGGCCCTACATTACCCAATTCGTGACCAGGAGTGCAGCCTACGCGCGCACCTCCCTGACGTTGTGCGCGCTCGTGTGTGCGCAGTGCAGCGAGCCGTTGCCATCGCCTTCGCTTATTCGCTCTGCGAGATTGCTGGCCGTTCGCGCAGAGCCCGCGGATTTTTCGCCTACGACTCGTGCGCTCTCGCTCAATGCGCTCAGCGCATTTGCGCAGCCCGACGACCGCGCGTGGTCGGTCCGCTACCTGCTCTGTCCGGTCTCGCTCACGCACGACCCTGCGCGGTGTGTCGAAGCGCCCACGGGGCTGCAAGTGCTTGGAGACTCGCCCTCGCTCACGCTCGAAGACACGGTGCTTGAGGGCGCCCCCGAGCGCCTGCTCATCGTCGCGTTCTGCCCCGGAAACCCCGCGCGATTTGACCAGTCCCGCGGCACCTTGGCCTGCCCGGACGAGCACGATGTGCCTTACGCACAGACCGTGGGACAGCTCGCATTTCGCACACTCAAGCGACGCGCAGTGAGCAACCAAAACCCCACGATTACGGGCTGGACGCTGGACACACAGCCACAAGACCTCGCGCGGGTCCCTCGGTGTGTGAGCGCTCCGTGCGCCGCGCACAGCGTGTCGGTGCGGCCCGAGCCGCTGAGCGCAGAGACACTCCCCGAAGGCACCCGCGAGCTGCTCACGCTGAGCGTGTACGCGGGCGCGGGGACCTTGGATCGCCCCCGCGTGATCACCACGCAAGAGGCACCCGAGGGGGTGCAGGGAGTTCTCACCGTGCAGTGGACCGCGCCCCCGGTGGCTGGTCTTGTACGTGTGTGGTTTGTGTTGCGCGATGACCGTGGCGGCGTGACCGTGCGCGAGGGCACGATCGACGTCACCGAGTGATCACTGGCAGCGTGCGTCGACGCAGGTGCGGCCCATCGAGCAGTCCGCGGTGCGCGCGCACTGGGGGCTCACTTCGCTCGGAAACCGGCAGACCCGTCCGGTGTCACACACCGAGGTGGTCCCATCGACCATCTGGCACTCCGAGAGCATGCCGGTGCGAGCACACGAGATACGGCAGACTCCGTCGACGCAGGTCGAGTTGGGTCCGCAGGCGTTGGTGGGGCAGAAGGGCGGGGGGCGGCGGTCGTCTACGCGGCACGCGCCGTCGTCACAAAAGCGCCCTGCGCCGCACTGCATGTCGGTGGTGCAGACGGTGCTGCACGCGCCGGCGATGCAGGCCTGGCCCTCGGGGCAGAGCCCGCAGTTGGGCGAGGGCATGTTCTCGCAGCGGCCGCTGTTGCAGACCTGGCCACTGGGGCAAGGGCTGGCAGCCGAGCAGCGCGCGAGGCAGCGTCCGTCGACGCACTCTTGGCCTGCGCTGCACTGAAAGTTAAACTGGCAGACCTCGGTGGTCACACGGCAGCGGCCCGCGACGCAGGCTTCGTTGCGTGCGCAGTCCATCGCGGTGGTGCAGCCGCCGCCCGCTTCACAGCGGCGGGTCGTGGGGTTGCACACAAGGCCGGTGCCCTGGCTCGAGCAGTCGGCTGTGGTTGAGCAGCCCGGAGCGCAGGTGCCACGCTCGTCACAGTAGCTGCCAGCGGGGCAGTCTGTGGTCATGGTGCAGGTGCGCGGGGCGGGAACGCAGCGGCCGGAGTCTGCGTTGCAGATCAAGCCGGCGGGGCACTCGCTGTTGCGCATGCAGCCTTGGGGGGTGGCGTCAGGGCTGGCGTCCGAGGACATTCCGCCTTCGGACATGGGGCGATCGGGGCCGGGGCCCCAGACCGGACAGCCCCCGAGGAAGAGGGCGAGGGTTCCCAGAGAAGTGAGTGATGAGATGGATCGAAAAGTTAGCATTGGGGATCTTCGCCTCCTACGCGCGTTGTTGTGCCACCAAGCGGCCCAAGTTGAGGGGCGTTTGGCTGTACCGACCGCGACGCGCTGTCGTGCACCGCAGGGAGTCTTAGCAGACACCGTGCCGCGGTGGGTGATCTCTGCAAATCCCAGCGATTCTTTGCAAAGCCCCGCATGATCGTCGGGTTCATCCCGGGGGTTGCTTCACGGTGGTTCCAATCGACCTGTGAACCACGCTTCACGCACTGCAAACGCCCACCGTGAACCAGCACCGCTTAGCCTCGGGTGAGCTTTCGCAGCTCCGCCCGGGTCAACGGCCCCCTCAGCCACGCCAGCGTCTGCCTTGGCCGCAGCAAGCGCGTCCCCTGCGCGCCCTCGTGCGCATTGCGCACCAAGAACCAGCGCTTGCCCAATCGCTTGATCGTGTCATCGAGGGCCGCCCGCGAGTGCGCGCTCGTGGCAAACGCGTCCGAGTGCGCCAGCCCGTCGACCACCCGCGCGCGGTCTGCGTCGGTCTGCAACCGACCGATGCACCACAGGCCCGCGTTGGAGAGGGCGCGGTAGTCCAAGTCCATGGGGTTCTGCGTCGCCAAGACCATGCCCACGCCAAACGCGCGGGCTTGCTTCATCAGGGCGACGAGCGGGCGCTTGGTCGGCGGGTTGGCCGGGTGTGGCGGAAGCAGCCCGTAGACCTCGTCGAGCACCACCAGGGCGCGCAGCGACGACGTGCCCTGCAGCCCACGCACATACGCGAGGAGCTCGCTCAAGAGCAGCCCAAGCACCAGGCGCCGCTCGTCGTCGTCCAAGTGCGCGACGCTGAGCACGACGGCCGGGGTCCTGCGGGGCTCTGGGCCCGCGTCGGGGCTCAGCCACGCGGCGACGTCGAGCGGTGTCCCTTCGCGCCACGAGGCAAAGCTCGGCGAAGCGACGAGGGCATTGAGCGCGGCGGCCAGCGTGTTGCGGTCTTTGGGCGAGACAAAGCGGTCGATCGCCATCGCGCCCACGCGCTCGATGGGCGGCGTGTCGAGGTCTGCGAGGAGGCTGGGCAGGTCCGCGGGTTGGCCCGCGCAGAGCCTCCGCTCGGCCAAGACCGAGAGCAACACGTGCTCGCGCGACCGCGCCGGGTCTGCGTCGCGGCCTACCAAGCGCAAGACCAGCGAGACCGCGGCGGCCAAGCTGTCACGCGCGGCCTCGGGGTCTGCGTCCCACAGGGGCGAGCGGCGCTCGAGCGAAGAGAGCAGGTGCACGGGCTCGCCCGCGGTGCTGCCCGGCGTGAGCACACGGATGTGTGTCTCTCTGCGAAATCGCTGAAGGTCGTCCGCGGTGATCCCAGCGTCTGCGAGGCCCTCGTCGCGCGCCGCGCAGAGCGCTTGGGCTTGGGCCAGCGCGGGGGGCGTTGTGCCGAGGTCTGGGTCTGGCGAGGCCACGTCAAGCCACGCGAGCAGCGCAGCGGGGTCGCCGGGGTCCGGCGTCAAGAGCAGGTTGGCGAGGTCGCCCTTGACGTCCACCATCAGCACCGGAACCCGCGCGCGCAGGGCTTCTTCGGCGAGGACAAAGACAAGGCCGGTCTTGCCCGAGCCGGTCATTCCGGTGATCACCGTGTGCGTGAGCAGGTGCGCCGGGGCGAGCCCGTGCGAGCGCGGTTCTCCCTGGACGGGCAACCCCAGCGAGCGACCCAAGTGCAGGACCATGGCGAGCGACCCTCTTTGCTAGCGCAGTGAGCGAACGGTGAGTGAGCGAGCGGTAGGTCAGTCGACCTGCGCGAAGGGGTCATTCTTGGGGTCCCGCGCCTCGGGCGCGACCGTGTCACCCAAGAGCTCGCTGGGCTCAGGCTCGGGCTCGCCGGCTTGACGCGTGCGGGCCGTGCGCCCAGGGGGCACGCGGATGGTGCTCACCCACGCGGCGCTGTCTCCCTCGGCGCGGCGCACAAAGGCGACGGCGGCGGTGAGCTCGTTGTAGGCGTGGGTCAAGAGCGTGGCGACCTTGGCGCGCTGCGTATGAAGGGCGCCGAGCGCGGGCGTCTCGGGCTTGGCGTCGGGCAAGGCTCCCGTGAGCTTGACCGCGAGGTCCTTGGCCTCGTCGAGCTCTTCGAGCGCCACAAAAGCCGGAACAAACGGCCGCAGTTTGTGCTGCAGCGCGTCGAGATCATTGAGCAGGTCTCGGTACCCCTGGCCCTCTCGGAGCCGCTCGATCTCGTCGCTCTTGAGGGCCCCGCGAAAGACCAAGCGATCGCACACCATGAGCAGCTCTTGCCGCAGGTTGCGGGCCCTGGCCAACACCGTGTCGGTCGTGGCCGCGCTGGGCGTGTGCGCCTGCACGAGGGCGTTGGCCTCGGTGAGCGCGCGGGCGAACACCGGCAGGCGCTCGATGGGCTTGGTGTCCATGGGGAGCTCGGCGATCTTGGCCATCAGTGGCTCGACCTTGGCCAGGGTCTTGAGCACGGCGTTGGCGGCAAAGCGCGCTTCGAGGGCGTAGTGGGCCACGCGCTCGGCGGGCATCGCGGCCAGCTCGTCTTGCAGCGATGCCAGCGCGAGCTTGGGATCGTCGAGCGCCGAAGCAGCAGCGGGGGGTGGAGTGGTTTTGTCTGTTGTTTTGCTATTCATCGAGACCTCCTGGGTGTGAGCTCGTGAGGTTTATCTGGATTTGAACACGGGTCAATCCCTCCCCCTCGGTTGACAGAATCCCGCTAGGCGAGCGCCGGTGGGGAGGCTCACTTTGGCCAAAGTGCCCTGGGAGGGGATGTGACGACATCCCCTGCGTCGCCGTTTGGGACGCTGGGGGATGTGACGACATCCCGGGAGTCGCCGTTTTGAGCGTTTTGGGATGTGACGACATCCCCTGCGTCGCCGTTTGGGACGCTGGGGGATGTGACGACATCGCCAAAGCGCCCCCAGCGCGCGTCCAATGGATGT
>JAUXYJ010000025.1 GCA_030694465.1 Deltaproteobacteria bacterium
CACGCTCTCAAATCCGAGCTGTTCGGCCTGCGAAAGTGCAGGCATTGCGGCCATCGGGCTCTGTCGCGATGACGCAAGGGCGCGGAGCATTCCGAGCGCAGCGACGTGCGTCTGTGTGACCAAGCGCGCGACCTCGCGGTCCTCGGTCACCATGCGCTCGCCCACGTCGGACAAGAGCGCGTTGGCCGCGTCGCCGAAGACAAATGCAGGGCCTTCGAAGAGCAGCACGTTTCCGCTCGGAGCTGTGCCCGCGCGGTCGGCGACGTCGCCGGTCACCGCAAGCAACTCAAACGCGCGTGTGATCGCCGCAGCGGTCGCACGTCGGCGACCATCGAGCGAACCCGTGGGATCGATTGCGGCCGTACATTCCCAGGGAATCGGTGCGGGGATCGCACCCACGACCGGAGCCGTTTGACTGGGAAACTCCGCGCCTTCGTAGCGACGCTGCGGCAAGAACGTGATCAGCCCGTCGGGGTTGAGCACAACCTGCGGCGCATGAAGCGCATCACGGATCGCCGCGAGCTGCGCCACGAGGGCGTTGCGTGCGGCGGTGGGCACAGCCATGCCGTTGAGCGCCTGGCTCAGCCATGCCACGGCCAGGGTAGAACTGTGATGAATCCAGCGGCTCATCGTCGTGCCTTTCGTCGTGCGCGTTTTGGTTTGCGCGTGAGTGCAAAGATCCCGAGACCCATCGCAGCGCTCACGGCGGCCGCGGTCGCGACGGGGTGCCGCTCGACGATCCCGAGCGCTCCAGTCGCGTTGCTGTCGGCAAACGAGCGCGTGACTACGGCAGTGGTTCGGGGTGTACTTGAAGGCACCGAAGTGCCACGAGGATCCGGCGGAGGCCCGCCCGCTTGAGGGTCCCAACACCGCAACGCAGCGTCGTAGCTGGGCGCAGCAATTCGCTGCCCAAACGCAGGCGGAACCGTCAACAGGGAGATCTCTACGTCATCCCATCGTGCGGTCGGGTGATACGCGATGATGGCCGCGTAGCGCATCGAGTTGGGCGAGAGCGCGCGACGTGCGAAGTCGTTGCGCAGTGAGCTCATGACCTCGGCCATCGCGCCGTTGGCCTTCGCGGCCCAGTACAGCGCGAACTGCGTGTTAGGGCCCCACGCGCCGTCGACGCTGAGAGAGCGCCTGGTTGCGTCACCGTTGAGCCCGAGCTCGCGCGCAACGCCCGAGCGCTCGAGCACGATGTCAGGACGCAACGAGCTCAGCTTGTCGTTGTAACCAGCTTCGACCAAGACGGTCTGCAGTTTGCGAACAAAGTGACCGCCGCCCGTGGCGCAGATCAAGCGGCCGTTGGGCGTGTTGCGGTTCCACCAGAGCGCGAGGTATGCGCCGCTCTGAAACGATGGGCGCGTGGTTGGCGTCGTGTTGCTCATCGACGGCGACCACGCTTCGTCTTGGGTGCGAAGGCGTAGTAGGCAACGGCGGCAGCGCCGAGCACACCGATCCCAGTCACGACTGGGTTAGCGCGCATCCAACCGAGCACACCGGTGGGCGCAGCGGGCGTGGTGGGTGCCAGGGTGGGCGCGGCTGCGAGAGTTTGGGTCGTTGTAAACAACGCGCCAGGTGACGGCGGCGCCCGTCCATCCAAAAAGTTGGAGCCGTTCATCTCGACGCCAGAGCCACGACGAATGCGCTCGAGCTCGATGTCTCGGTCTGTTCGAAGCCTCTCAAGCTCGAGCTGAGCGCGATCGCGCTGCTCTTGAAGGGCGCGATTCTGTTCTCGCTCAAACGCGTTGCCGCCTTCTTGAAGAAGCGTGGTTCCGGCCTGAATGCCAGCTTGTTGCAACGCCGCGATCCTCGCTCGTTCGGCAGCCGCGATCGCTTCGAGTCGCGCTCGCTCGTCGCTGGCGGCGTCGCCTGCTGGACGCACGACAGCAAGCCCGCCACGAAGCCCCGGCGCAGTGCGCATGCGCGCCGCGGCTCCAAACGTCGTAGGAGCACGCTGCGTGGCCGCATGGCACTCGCCCTCACATGACGCACCACCTTGAGCACAGGAATGACAACCCATCTCGCAACGCTGACCCGTGCCTCTGGGGTGGCGAAAGCGATGCAATGAGAAAAATCAGCGCAGCCGCGCAGCCGCGTGCATCGGCGACTCGCCGAGCTCGGCACCTGCAACGCTCGGGTCTGCATCCACCCACACACCGTTAAGCCACACTTGCGGGTAGACGTGGTTGAGCATCGCGCCGTGAATTTGCTGGTCAAGCCACACAACACGAGCGCGTAGACCAAGCAACTGAGCGAGCGACACAAAGAGTACCGCGAGGTCTTCGCAGTCGCCTCCTTGCGCAAGGGTCTCGCGCACGTCCTGAAACACCTCGAGCCCAGGCGGATCAGGGCGATAAGGGACTTCGCGGTGCATCGTTGTGAGCAAAGCGCGAGCCTGATGAGTCTCGTTTTGCTCGCGCGGGACAACGCGCGCAAAGGCAACCACCTCGCGATCAAGTGCCCCCTGTGCGGCGAGCTGCGTAAGGATCTCGATGCGTGTGTGAGGGGGCACCGTGTCTGCGATCAACCATTGCATCCTCGTGAGCAAGACACGCGAGAGCACCGGGCGGAAGCTAAGCAATTGTAATGGCATCGCTTTCGCCAGCTGGTGACGTCGGTCCACATTTTCACAATGCAAATCGCTCCTCGCACGCGTCCCGCAGGCTCAAAGCTCGTCCCGATCAACCGTGCTCAGTGGCAGCGACGGCAACAGACTGCAGGGCGCGACAACTGGTTTCACTGGCTTGACGTGGAGCTCGCAAGAGCCTGGGCAAATGAGTCGATTCGGCTCTTTGATGCACTGCTCGAGCGCTTCGGTGCAAGCGATGCACTGGCAAGCTGGTTCGAGGGTCGCCAAGGCACCGAAACGGTGTTCATCCTTGCGATCAAGGGAGCGCTACAAGCGCTGGTGCACGGGTTTAGCGCGGTCAACACGCCCGCTGTCCTCAGCGTGGAACACCGAGCAAAACGCCAAGAAATTCTGGCTTCACGCGTGAGCTACAACCCTGCGGATCTCCTCCGCGTGCACACGGCGATCACTGGCCTTGAGATCTTCAACGATGTGATCCGAGCGTTTCTAGACCCAGCCCTGCAACGCGCAACGACGGCCGTCATGGGCTCGGGCGAGCTCGACTCTGACTCGGGCATCGTCAAAGACGTAGTGTCACGACAGACCGTGTTTCGCGGGAGCTTTGAAGCGTCTCGCCAGTGGATCTCCACGCAGAGTGATGCGACTCGGGGACGCCTTGCGTGGCGCGGCCGACGCCCGTGGTCCCTGCTTGGCTACGATACGGACGGGTTTGAATTCGAGTACGAAACCAGGACCGCATTGTGGACGCAGCGCGAACAGTGGCTCGCGCATGTGCGGACCTTGCGTGAGACTGCTGCACGCATGGCGCAAGATCCGTGGGCCTTCGTGGTCGGCCATCGGTCTACGATCAGCGCGCACAACGAGCGCATGGCGCGGGCGTGGGGCGGCTCAACAGAGCTATTCCATCCCGGTACGGACCCACGCGCTGTCGCTGCCTTTCTAGACATCGTGTCGCAAATGGCCAACGCCAAAAGCGCAACTGACCTGCACGCCTCTCGCGAGCGATTCGTCAGAGACATGCGAAGCGGATCGAGCACGTTAACCACGGTCGCGAGCGCGATCACTGGCGGTGTCTCGGGGCTTGTGCTCTCCGCAGCGACAGAGTTCTACGCGTTCTTGACGCGCTCGATTCCGCGCGAGTGGCTTTCGGTCGCAGAGACTTTGCCGCCGCCGTTACCGTTGCCCTTCATGATCGACGGCACCGAAGCGGCCACCGGCGCACCCACGATCGCGGTGCCCGCTCCGGCTGGGTTTAGTCGCACAGGTATCTCCCCAACCTCACCGGCGCTTCTGCAACTCACCATGCAGCAACCGAATGCCCTTCTCTCGCTGCTTGCCCCAACGGTGCAACCGACGCTGCAACCGACGCTGCAACCGACGGCCGCGCAGCGCTACGTGATCACCGCCACACCCACGGCAACACCCCCAGCAGCACCGTTAGAGTCTGCTTCGATTGCGCTTGGCGCGGGTGCCCTCGTGGGTACGGGCGCGCTCGTTTGGTGGCTGCTCCGCCGCTAGCCAGTGCCACCCGTCTTGGCCATGTCATTGAGCACGCCCGCCACGATCTCTTTGGCGCTCTCTTTGAGCATTGGCTGCACGAGCTCCGCGAGTCTCGCCTGAAACGCGGGCATCGCGCCGAGCAACATCGGCACTTGCTCGACGATCTTCTCGAGCCCTGATCCCTCGTCTGAAGCTCCACGATCTTCGCGCCGTTGACGCTTCTCGATGCGCTCGATCTCTCGGTCTCGATCGCGCTCAATGCGATTGATCCAGCCCGAAATAAGCTGTGCATCCATGGGCACCGGTGGAGCGCTTCCCTTCACGGTCGCCTCGACCATTCGCACCATGGTCTCGTTCATTTGGCGCGCGTCGTCGCGAGCTCGCTGAGCCTCTTCGCGCACCGCGAGCCGTTGGGCCTCGAGCTGCTTCTCTTGGCGCTCGTTGTTGGCCTGCATCATCGCGAGCATCGCTTGCACGTTGGGATCGAGCCCACGCACCGACAAAACCCCCGGCGCAGCTTGCTCGACGGGCGCGCCGTAGCCCGCCCTCAATGGCCGTGGTTCGCCGCCAGGCGCATCGGGCACGAACTCCTTGGGAGCGCCCTCGAGCTCGAGCCTACACCCCGCGACCGTACGCCCCTTCGCGCCCACCGCACGCACGTCGTACATGCCTCCACCGCAGTGCTCAGCGATGGTGATTTCATCGGTGGACAGCGGGTCAAAGCGCTCGGGCCACACCTTGTATCGCGTGCGCTTGTCTGCGCCAGGTCGCACCGCGCTGTCATCAAGCACACGCTGAACCACGAGGTAATCAATGATCCCTAACGGCAGCGGCGGATCATGATCGGCAAACAACGGATACACAGGCGGAAACGCCTCGCCGCGCTCGTTGCCGTGGTCGTTGGAGCTGTCGGAATGCAATGCAGTGCGGGGTTTGTTCATGGTCAGAATTAACGCCGCACGAGAGCGGTGGCAAGAGCGGTGGCAAGAGCGGTGGGAGAGCGGTGGGAGAGCGGTCGCACAGTGGTCAGACAGCGGTCGAATTCAGGGATTCTTGAGCACGCCTCCGCGGCCTTCGTAGGCACCGCCCAATGCGAACCCTTCGCACGCGCTCTCGCGAGTCGCGCACCTCGAGCAGCGCGCACAGGCTCTCGCGCGAGGCGCTCAACCCGCCGCGCGCCAGCTCGCGCTTGACCCACCGCTGCGACCTGCCCAGCTCGAGCGCGAGGGCCGCGATGGCCTCCGCACGCGCGCGCCGTTGCGCAACCTCTGTCGCGAGCTGGGCACACACGACCTCGGTCAACGCGCGATCGTCCTTGGATCGTAGGCGCACACCCGCGCGGCGCGCGAGTGAGCGCACTCTGCCGTAGGCTAGGCCCGTCGCGTGCTCGAGTGCAGCTGCGCGCCAGCGGCGCCGGTGTGGCTGTTTTAGCGCCATAGCCAAGCCACTCTTTCGGCGAGGACGCGGGACAAGCCCGCGTCGTGTTCGAGGATCGCCGCGCGCTCTTCCCAGTCCAAGTCACCCTGAGGGGCGCTACAGGGCCCGCAAAGCTCCGCGATGGCGTCCAACGCGTGAGTCCGCAGAAAAGCCCTCCATGGGCCTTCTGAGCCCCGCGGCTCGGTCGACGGGCTTCGGGGGCGCACCCGCAGGCGATCGCCCTGCAACGAGACCTCCCAGCCCTCGGCCCACGCGTCTGCCAGGGCATGCCCGAGCTCGTGCCTCATGGGTCCTCCCAGCCGGCACGACTACCCATGCAGTCCGCGGGGTCGGTGTGGAGCTTCTCCGTCTCGGCCCAGAGCTTGCCAAGGAGGCCCTTCTTGCGCGCACGCTCAAAAATGACGCGGACGAGCGCCTGATCGCTGAGTGATAGGTCTGCGCTCGTGAAGACGTCGAGGTTCTTGGCGACAGTGATCTGAAGGCGGAAAGCCAGCGTGAGGAAGCGGAACGCGAGCCTGCGCGCAAGGTTCGGCGGCATGGCATCGGGGTCCCTCGCCGTCGTCTTCGTGGCCTCGGCCCACGCGTCTGCCAGGGCATGCGCGAACTCATGCCTCATGGGTCCTCCCAGCCGTCAGGCCCGTCGGGGGAGGGTTGGGGGGAGGGTTGGGCTCCAACCCTCCCCCCTGGTTCGATCTGCGTTTTTGCAGTCGAAATCAAAGAGGGGGATAGTGGGGGATAGTTGTTTCTATTATCCGCATGTGAAAAATTGTTTTTGTTTTGAGGTGCGCGCGAGGGCGCGCGGACGTCTGTGAGCGTCTCAGGCGCGGGCCCGTGTACGGGCCTACTGACCTCGGGGCAACTATCCCCCACTATCCCCTTCGCCGAATTCTCTAGGGAATTCCCTGGGAATTGCGACGCAGCAACCGTCCCCCAACCATCCCCCCAACTGTCCCCCAACTGTCCCTCGTCGTCCGCAGCGTCGCTGACAGATGCCAACGCGATCCCTCGATAGACCATCGCGCCTCGGCTCTTGACGCGCGTCACGCCGTCGCGGCTGCCCATGCGCTCGCCAAACGCGGTCTGGCTCCCTGGTGATTCGCCTCGCCCCTCGCACCACTCGGACCACGCCTTGTAGAGCGCTCCCGCTGGAACGCGCGCCCCATCGAGCGGTCGTGTTCGCTCTTCGAGAAAGAGCCCCAACCGATCGCTCTCGTTGCGATACGCCGCCGTTGCCGCGCGCACTCTCTCAGGCGGAGCGAGCCCTTCTCGAGCCCACGCCACCGCACCTCGAACGATCCACGAGAGAATCCCGGTCGCCTCGCCTCGT
>JAUXYJ010000047.1 GCA_030694465.1 Deltaproteobacteria bacterium
TTTTCCCCAATTCATTCGTGTGCGCGACAGGACAACGCACACGGATTTGATCGCCGTTGAATGCTCACTCGCGAGTCCTGATCCCCCGCTTGAAGTCACGCTAACAGCTCCCAATCGGTGTGTCTCTGGCCTCAGTGACTACTCGTCACATTTCCGATCGCTCACTACGCTCATCGTGCGATTGGCCAGCCATTTGCCAGTACACTGCGCCCTCTCCACTGTGCGCATTACCTTGGCATTGCATGGCTCCGAGGGCATTGCGCTCTTGCGCTCGCAGAACGCTACGCAGTGGACTCTGGCGACCGCTCTCACGCCCCCCCTCTGCCCACTGCGTGCTCTGCACCGCTATCCCGCGACCCGCTGCCGCCTGCCCTCTGCAGAGTCCCTCACCCATCGAGCCCGGCGACGTCGCCGGGTCCCTCGCTCACTCAAGCCCAAGCGCAGGCGGAGCCCCCGCGATCTTGGCCGCAAGCCGCCACTCGTACAGCCCCACCAAGCGCATCCCGACCAGCATCGCGGCGACAAAGGCCCAAGGCTCAACCGTGAGCGCGATCAACGAGACCACCGCGGGCCCTGGACAGAGCCCCGAGAGCCCCCAGCCCAGCCCAAAGAGCACCGAGCCCACGATGAGCTTGCCATCGAGCGCCGCGACCGGTGGGACCGACCAGCGCTTGGCCGCCAAGGGCTTGTTGCGCTGTCGAACAGCAAACCACACGGGCATGTTGACCCCAATCGCGCCGCCCATCACAAACATGAGCGAAGGATCCCAGCGGCCAAAGAAATTGAGAAATCCCATGACTTTGTCTGGATTTGTCATGCCACTTACGACAAGCCCAATCGCAAACATCACGCCCGCGATGAGCGTCACCGAGCCCTCAATCAGCACCCGAAGAGGGCGATCTTCGCTCTTTGCAGCGTCGCTCATGACGCACCTCCCTGGAGCATTCGCGCAAGCAACACGCTCACCGCGCCCGCGCCGATGAAGGTCATCGTGGCGGCCATCGAGCGGGTCGAGAGCCGCGAGTTTCCGCACACGCCGTGACCGCTCGTGCAGCCGTTGGCGAGGCGAGTCCCGGCGCCTACGAGCAGCCCCGCGAAGATTAGAACGGCCAGCGAAATCCTTGGTCGAACGATCGCGTCGGGCATAAACAACGCGGCGATGGTTCCGCCCAGCAAGAGCCCCAAGACAAACACGCTGCGCCACGTGCGCTCGCCCATCACCGGGTTGATCAGCCCGCCCACGATGCCCGAGATCCCGGCGACGCGACCGTTGACCACAAGCAACAGAGACGTGCTCGTCCCAATGAGCACCCCCCCGAGGAGCCCTCGACCCCACGTAACGTTTTCAACAATCGACATAGGTGCAGTCTCTTTAGGTTTCGACGAAGAAAGTTCAGCTGAGAGATCCACAGCGCTCTAAGCCCATTGAACAGCGAAGCACCGGGTGTGCCACCGGCACGCCTTGCGCGCAATGCGCAGCAAATGCGGCAAATGCACCCACTGCGACCCGTCGCCCACCCCACGCACCTCCGGCGTTGTCTCGCGATTGAAACAAAAACGTTTCATCACGTTGCGTAACAGTGTTTCAAAAACGTTTCACCACGACCGGTCGCTTACTCGCTTCGACCTGTGATTTTTCACATTTTACCTACCTCGGCACGCGCGTCGCAATGGGGTCTCGCCAAGGACCACTCACCATGCTCACCCTCGCCCTCGTGCTCTCTCTCGCCATTGGCTTTACGCTGGGTCTCCTCGGCGGCGGAGGCTCCATGCTCACCCTCCCTTTGCTCTTGTACGTGCTTCACATGCCCCTCCGCGACGCCGTCCCAAGCTCCCTCGTGATCGTGGGCGCGACCTCCGCGGTGCTGCTCGTACGCCACCTGTTCGCACGCCGCGTGGACCTACGGGCGGGGCTGATCTTCGGCGCAAGCAGCATGATCGGCGCGTACACCGCTGCGCGGTTGTCGGCACACGTCCCCGCGGCGCCTCTGATGGGTTTGTTCGTGGTCTTGATGGTGCTCACCGCGATCGCCATGGTGCGACCACGTGATGCACGTGACCAAACACAGGCAAAACCAGCCCGTCACGCCGCCGTGCGCCTCGCCCTTGTGGGCCTGGTTGTGGGCGCCCTCACGGGGCTCGTCGGTGCGGGCGGAGGCTTTGTGGTTGTGCCTGCACTCACACTCACCGCAGGGCTCACCATGCGTCGCGCCGTGGCGACCAGCGTCTTGGTCATCACGCTCAACACGGCCGCAGCGCTGCTTGGACAATTGCAGCACAGCCACGTAGACCTACACTTGGTGGGCCCCCTGACGCTCGCCGCGGTCGTGGGCGCGATGGTGGGCCTGCAGGTCTCACAACGCGTCCAGCCCAGCGCGCTCCGTGCAGGGTTTGGCCTGTTTGTGTTCTCGATGAGTGGGCTCGTGCTCACCCAAGAGATGCCACGTTTGCTTGGAATTTCGCTGCCCTCTCACTCACTTCTCGCGCTCATGCTCAGCGCCGTCTCGCTCCCCTGGATCATCGCGTCGACCCTGCGTCTCGTTCGCAGAGCTCGTACGCAGAAGCCCTCGCTCGCGCAGTGACCCTCACGCGATCCGTCTTGATCACCGCTTCTCTCAAGGACCACCTCCCAATGATCTTTCGCCCACTCATCGACGCCGAAACCTCAACCTACACCTGGCTCCTCGCCGACGAGACCACGCGCGAAGCCGTGCTCATCGACCCAGTGATCGAGCAGGTCGATCGCGATCTCTCGCTCTTGCAAGAGCTCGGGCTGACCCTCGTCTGGGCGCTCGACACGCACGTCCACGCAGATCACATCACAGCCCTCGGGACGCTCCGCAACCGCACGGGCTGCAAGACCGCCCTGAGCGAGCGCGCGGGCACCGGCTGCCCGGATGTGCTCTTGCGCCATGGCTCGGTGATCTCGTTTGGTCAGCGAAATCTCGAGGTCCGCGAGACCCCAGGGCACACCGGCGGGTGCATCTCGTACGTGCTCGATGACAAGAGCATGGTGTTTACCGGCGACGCGCTGCTCATCCGCGGCTGCGGTCGCACGGACTTTCAGGTCGGCGACGCGAGCCAGCTCTATCAGTCCGTACACGAGCAGCTCTTTACGCTCCCCGACGACTGCAAGGTCTGCCCAGGCCACGACTACAAGGGCCGACTGTGGAGCACCATCGGCGAAGAAAAAGCCCACAACCCCAGGCTCAAGATCGGCAGATCCGTCAGCGATTTCATTGAGATCATGAACAACCTCCACCTCGCCTACCCCAAGAAGATCGACGTCGCGCTCCCAGCGAATTTGTACTGCGGCCTCGGCGGCCACGCAGACCCTGTCCCCGCGCTCAGCGCAGACGCATGGGCCCCTGTCACCGTGAGCCCCGCCGGTGTCTTCGAGGTCCCCGTGAGCTTCGTGCTCTCACACCCAGACGGCGTACGGCTCATTGACGTGCGCGAGCGCGACGAGTTCGACGGCCCCTTGGGCCACCTCGATGGCAGCGAGCTCGTCCCCCTCGCGACGCTCGCAAAAGCAGCGCTTCCGTGGGATCGCGCACAGCCCATGGTGGTCGTGTGCCGCAGCGGAGGGCGCTCGGCCAAAGCAGCGCGCACGCTGCTGGACCTGGGATTTACCCGCGTCGCTTCGATGGCCGGCGGGATGAGCGCCGTCCAGAGCGTAGGGCTCACCCCCAACCCGGCGACGTAGCCGGATCGCAACCCGGCGACGTCGCCGGGTGCGTGCAAGCGCTCAGCGCTTCTTCTTCGCTGCCGGCTTCTTCGCGACGGGCTTCTTCGCGACGGGCTTCTTCGCGACGGGCTTCTTCGCACTCTCGGGCTTTTTGCGGTCCAATCGCGCCACGAGGTTGGTCATCGCGTCTTCGAGTTTGCGCGCGCGCTGCTCCATTTGCTCGACCTGATCCCGCAGCTTGCGGACCTCTTCGGCGGGCCCGCCGTCCGCACGCAGCGCCGTGAGCGCCTCGCGCGCGTGACGTTGCACACGACCGTCGATGCTCTGATCGCGTGCATGTGCGATCGCACCGCACGCGCCCGGGTCACCCAGGGTGACAAGCGCTCGAAAGAGCTCGGGGGTAAAATACGGGTCATTCGTGTCGATCAAGAGCTCGAGGCGCTCACGCACCGCGGGGTCTCGGTACGCGAGCTGCGCGATCGCTTGCACCGCGATACGCCGCGTCCCGAGCGACGCAGAGCGCGCGGCAAATGGCTCGATGTGCGCGATGGCCTTGGGCTCGCGCAGCTTGGCCAGGCCGTCAATCGCGCCCGCACGCACAACGTCACGCCACGAGTCGCGTGAGAGCGCCTTGAGCAGGGGCTCGTAGGCAAGCGCATTCTGCCGGGATTTTCCTAGCGAACGCGCGAGCTCGGCCTCGACCAGGACGCTCGGGTCACCCTTGGCCAAGCGCGGCAAGAGCGCCCGCGCGGTGGTCTCGCTCGGGTGCGATCCCAACGCAGCCACCACCGCCCGGCGCACCTTGGGGTGCGGCACATCCAAGAGCGCGATCAGCGCATCGCGTGCACGCGCGCTCCGCTGCTCACCCAGCACCGAAGCAACCTCGGCGCTCGCGCCCCAAAAAGCGTCCTCTCGCACAGCCCTCGCGAGGGCCTCGATCACCGCGGGCTCTTCGCGCTTGGTCAGGGCCTGCGCGGCACGCCAACGCACGACCGCGCGGGGGTCATTGCGCAGCGCATGAAGCGCAAAATCCCTGGACATTTGCTGAGTAAACTTCGCAAGCACGGCGCCCTCAGGGTCGACCGCGACGTGCTTAGGTGCGCCCGCGCTCGCGAGGACAAACAGGTGCTCTGCGCCGTCAATGTGCAGCGTGTGGCGCTGCTCGCCCGCGTCGGTCACCACCGCGATCTCAAGATCAAAGACAAACAGCGGCGTGACCGCGTCGACCTTCTGGGCTTGCTTCACGCGCACGCTCAAGAGCGCTTTGTCGTCGTCGTACTCGACCGAGATCTCAAGCTCAGGGTGCCCAGCTTTGTAGACCCATTGATCAAAGAAGCCTTCAAGCGAGCGCCCGCTCTGCTCTTCGAGGGCGCGCAAGAGGTCACGGGTCTCGACGATGGTTCCGCCGTGCTTTTGCAGATAACTCTGCACACCACCGAAGAAGAGCGCGTCGCCCAGCTGCTTGCGCAGCATGTGCAAGACCCACCCGCCCTTCTCGTACAAGTGCCGATCGAAGAGATCAATCGGGTTGGCGTACGTGCTGCACACAATGGGTCGTCGGTAGCGCCCACTGTCTTCGCCAAAGTACCCCTGCGCGTGCTCTTCGAGCGAGTAGCGATACTCGTCCACGCCGCCCTTGAGCTCTGCGTCAAGGTGCTCACAAAACGTGGCAAATCCCTCGTTAAGCCACGCGTGCGACCAGTCGCGACAGGTGACCAAATCGCCAAACCACTGGTGCGCGAGCTCGTGCGCGACGATGTCGTCCGCGGTGTTGTCCAGCGCCGCGCGCTCGTCGAGCAAAATGCGGTCGGTCATCGTCGTGGCCGAGGTGTTCTCCATGCCGCCGAACACAAAGTCGTGCACGGTGATCTGGTGATACTTTGCCCAGGGAAACTTCACGCCAAACAGCTTCTCAAAGTGCGCGATCATCTCGGGCGTTCGGCCAAACGCGCGCTGCCCATCGGCCTCGCGCCCCGGCTCGACGTAGTAGCGCACCGAGAGGTCGGCCATGTCCGCGTTGAGCTCTGCGAACTTGCCGGCCACGAGGGTCATCAGGTAGGCGACGTGCGGGTCGTCTTGGCGCCAGTGCCAGCGCTCAAGCCCGGGCCCGCTCGCGCCGATCGCAGCGGCGTCCATCCCGTGCTTGCCAGGGATCTTGGTGCGCGCGATGAGCTTGCCGTTCGAGAGCACATGCCACCCCTGCGGGGCATCGATCACAAACTCGGTGCGCATCCGCATGTTGGGATAATCGTGGCAAGGGATCCAGTAGCGGGCGTCTTCGTCTTGGCACTGAGACCAGACCTGCACCGGGCGCGTGGGCCGATTTTCGTTGGGAAAAAGCAGGTACAATCCGCGCTGCGGGGTCACGCGATAGCGCACCGCGACGGTCCAGTCGGACTCGCTCAGCGGCAGCGTGAGGTGCAATTGATCGCCGTCATACCGATGCGCGATCGCGCGCTTGTCGCCGTGCGTGACCGCGTGAAGCTCAAAGCCCACCGCGTCGAGCGAGAGGGTCGTCGCAGCTGGGTCACGGCGCTTGATGGTGAGCGTCGCGGTGGCCTCGATCGCGCGCGCAGCGAGGTCAAACGCGAGCTCTACACGCAAGTGCTCGATCGCAAACGCGCGGGCGCGGCCAAAGCGCTCGGGGTCTCCGGCGAGCCGAAAGGGACGCGGTCCCGCGCTGGGATCGACAGGAAAACGCTGGGCTCCATGGCAACCACAGCGCTCGCGATGACGGTGTACAGAGGTACTCATGGTGGGCGCGCACGCTGCCACCATCGAGCCCCTGAGCGCAACGCGCGAGCGCATGACGCAGCAACCCATCGTACGACCTCACGCGTCACAGCTTTGCAAAAACCCACACGAACGTGCTACCCGCCTGCTCCACCGTCGATGGATCACACTCTCACGCAGTCGCCGCTCGCGCGCGCTCTCTTGCCCCACGCCCAACACACCGTGGGCGCCCTCGCGCTGCTCATGGGGCTCGTTGGCTGCCGCAAGCCGGTGACCCCCACGGCGGTCGCGCCCGATGCTGTCTCTGCCCCCTCGGTCGACGCAGGGCAGAGCCCTGACAGCGGCGCAGCCGAGGCCATGGACGCCGCGAGTGCAGAGACCTCTGCGGTGGCCGCGGTGCTCACCGTGCGGATTATCAACGAGGCCTCGCGGGCGGTGCCGCTGTACACCAACCCGGACCTCAACGAGATGATCCACACGCGCAAGCTCCGGTCGCGGAGACACGCGCAAGACGGCGGGCGAGACAGCGACCCGATTAAGCTGTTTCCGGTGGGGCAAATGCCCTTGTGCTCAGAGGACGGCGGCGCGGGCTATGGTGGCCTCGGCCAGCCCGAGCGCAGAGAGCTCGCACCTGGAGAAACCCTGGACTTTGTCTGGGACGGCCTTGAGCGCCGCGAGCGCTTAGACCCTGCCCGTGGGGTCTGTCTTGACGAGGCACCGCCCAACCCTGGTCGCTATCGCTTTGAGCTCGACCAGCCGCACCGCACGCTGCGCTGCACAGACCCCGAGTTCTCGTGGCCCCTTCGCGAGGGCGCGCCGCGTGTGATCGAGATCCGTTGCCGCCTGCGCACCTCGGCCGACGACCACCGCGAGCGCGAAGAGTGACCATCGCCGCGGTCCATCACATCGCGTTGCGCACCGATGACCTGCAAATACTCACGGAGTATTACCGCGACCGGCTGGGCCTCTCCGAGCACTCTCGCAAGCTCGACGAGCACGGCGTGCTGCGGGCTGTGTGGCTCGTGCTGGGCAGCGCAGTACTCATGATCGAGAAGCGCGGAGCCCATGAGCCTACGATCCCTGCAAATTCGCTGGAGTTATTGGCTTTCTCCGTCGCGACCGAGGCGCTCGATGCGTGGGCCGAGAGGCTCGCGCCCCTTGAGTCCCGAACGGCGTTCACGCTGTACGCGCGCGATCCCGACGGACGCAGGGTCGCGGTGTCGTGCTATCCGCTCACGGGGTAGGGTTACATAACACTGCATATCTATTGCAATTTACACTAGATCAACGAGCGAGGGATGCGGCACACTCCCTGCCGCCAAAGAGCCCAGACGGGGCTGTGAGGTGCACGCGTAGGAGGCTCCGCAAGGCTGAGCGTCAGACTCGTAAGCGCTTCGCAGTCTTGCAGGGGCTCACTCACCCAAGAGCAGCGCTCGGCGCGGTCACTCCTCACGAAAAACCGTGCAGGACGCCCCGTCGACCGAGCATCCCACACGGCACACAAACGAACGGATTCACACACTATGAAGCGCATGATGATCTCGATGGCACTCTTCGCATTGGTTGGCTGCGGCGGCGGAGCAGCGACCACCGGCGGCACCACCGGCGGCGCCTCAGGCGGAACCACCGGCGGCACCTCAGGCGGCTCCTCGGACTCGAGCATCGCCTTTCGCAACAGCTCAAGCTGGGCGATCCGCAACCTCTACATGTCCACCGTCGAGCAAAACACCTGGGGCCCCGACCAGCTCGGCGCGCACGTGATTCACACGGGCGAGAGCTACACGATCACGGGCATCCCGTGTGCCAACTACGACCTCAAGCTCGTCGACGAAGACAACGACGAGTGCATCGTCCGCAACGTCAACGTCTGCGCAGAGAGCACCGGCGTAAACATCACGTCCGAGGCGCTCCTGGGCTGCCAGGCCGCAACGCGCGCCCAGTGAGCCCAATGCGCAAGTGTCCCGACGCCGTGTCTATCCCGCAGAGAGAGCCTCTGCGCGACACGCCGCACACGAGACGCTTGCCGGTGTATTGGCTGACCGTGGTGGCATTGGCCCACTGCGGTCCGCCACGACCGTTGACCGACGCAGGTCCCGACGTGCCCGAGTTTGTCTTGGGCGACGCGGCCTGCAACGGCGCGGTCGTGCGGCGCAGCGAGCAGCCCTCGCCACATCAGACACCGGGCAGCGAAATTGCCTTTCGCGACAACCCTCCGACCAACGGGCCACACTACAGCGACTGGGCACGATGGGGTATTTATCGCGAGGTCATTCCCAGAGGATATTGGGTTCACAACCTCGAGCACGGGGCGGTCGTCCTGCTCTATCGGCCCGACGTACAGAACAGCGATCGAGATGCACTTGAAGCCTTCGTGAGAGCTCTCCCGCCTGAGCCGGCGTGCCTCGCGCAGGGCGTCCGTCGTCGCATTCTTGTGACCCCGGACCCCTTTCTCCCAACCCCCTTCGCCGCCGTCGCGTGGAACCACAGCTACACCGCGCTGTGCCTCGACACCGCCGCACTCGAACGGATCGTGCTAGGCCTCACAGGGCGCGCCCCCGAAGAGGTGTGCGCGACTGGGTTTTATCCCATCGAGACCCAGCCCCTGGACGGCGGTGCGAGCCCAACAGACGCGAGCGCACCGCGAGACTGAGCGCTCATCCGGCGACGTCGCCGGGTGCATCCCTCGAAGCCCTCAAACTACGCACGCACCCAAGGCTGGTTCACCATGTCGTCAGGCTCTCCGTATCGCCCCAAACCCCAAGAGCGCAACCCCCGCAAGGGGGTCCCTGGGCCGGTGATCTTGGCCTCGATGGTCGCGAGCGTGGGCGTGCTCGTCATTGGCCTCTACGTGATCAGCCGGATGTAAATCGCTGGGGATTTTCAGCGTCTCCGCGCAGGTCGTCGTACGGCGACGTCGCCGGATGCGTCCGCAATGCTCGCCCCCGCGTCTGCGCCAGTGAGCGCCGAGACATCAATCTGCGGCCCGCCCCCGGTAGCTCCGCAGCGTCCCTGTTGGCACACACAACTGCCGCCGCAATCGAGCGTCCCAGGGCGGCACTCCATCGTGCACATCATGCCCTCACACGCGGGCCGGCGCGCCACAGGGACGCACGCGGTCGCGTGACAGCAGGTGGCGCGAACGCAGTCTTCGTCGCGCGCACACTCGGCCCCCTCGGGGAGCGTGGGCGCTGCGACCGCGGAGTCCTCGGGGCTCGTCCCGCTGTCCATCGCGACGGTGTCCGTGGCGTGCTGATCGCCGCTCGACCCCGTGCCCACCGTGTCAGGTGCGGGGCGCATGCATTGTGCGAGAGCGACCACCGAAGTGAGGGCCACCCATAGGCTAGAGATTTTCATAGAAGAGTCCGTCTTTACGCAGGTTATTTTGCGAGTGAAGCGCGCCAACGAGATCGATCTACCGCATCAGGGGCTCGCTGGCGACCTCGCAGTGCGCTGCGCCCACTCACCCCCTAAGGGCCGGTCGCGTGGCTGGGGACTCGTCAAAGGGGACCCCCTGCGCTAGGGTCCCTGCGCACGGCGCACACGGCGCTCGGTGCAGCGATTAACGCAAGGCACAGGGATCGGTCAAAGCACGGATGAGCGAAAGCATCTCGCTGGATTTTGCGGCGTACGTCGATCGGAGACGCGAAGGTTTTGTCGGCGAATATGCAGGCGATCGGTACGCGTTCTCGGGCGATCTTGAGCTGCAGCGCACCATGCGCAATTTTAAACCCATTCAGGTGGCGGTCTCGAGCGCGGTGCGGCTGGGTAAGGGCATGCTCGAGGGCGACCTGCTCGGGAGCGCGGTGAAGGTCGGGCCTAACCAGTTTCCTCGGGTGCACAAGATCGTGCGGCACTGCACCGACGTGCTCGGAATCCCCGAACCGTCCGTGTTTATCCAGGGTCGCGTCGACGTCATGAACGCGATGACCACCGGCACCGAGCGCGAGTCCGTGATCATTTTGTACGCCTCGACGGTGGACAACATGACCGACGACGAGCTCGCGTTTGTCATCGGTCACGAGTGCGGACACATCCAAAATGGCCACGTGATCTACCTCACGACGCTCAACATTCTCACGCGCGTCGCCTCGCTCTTTTTGGGCCCGCTTGTGCAGCCCGCGCTCATCGCCCTGCAGACCTGGTCACGCGCGGCTGAGATCACCTGCGACCGCGCCGGGATGCTCTGCGTGCGCAATGTGCACGCCGCGACGTCGGCGTTCTCGAAGCTCGCGATCGGCTCGATGAAGCTCTACGACGACATGAATCTTTCTGAGTTTTTGCGACAGCTAGAGCAAGGGCAAAACGGCTACGGTCGCGCGTCCGAGCTGCTCAAATCGCATCCGTATCTGCCCAAGCGCATCCGCGCGGTGCAGATGTTCTCGGACAGCGAGGTCTATCGCAAATCCGGTGGGCTCGAGGGGGGCGTTGAGCTCGTCGAGCTCGACAAGCAGGTAGCCGAACTGGTGAAGGTTCTCTGAGAGAGACCGCACACTCTGCCTGACAAATTACAGCATTTTATTGTCTGCATCTGGAGAACAACCATCTCATGGCGCTCGACGAACTGACCAAGACCAAAGACAACCTCGTGGCCGAACTCGAGGCCCTCAGCGAAATCGCTGCGGCCTCGGGCGCGCCCTCACTCAAAGAGCGACTGCTCTCAGATCGGCTCCCACGCCTGCGCGAAGAGCGCATGGTGCTGGTGGTCCTCGGTGAGTTCAATCACGGCAAGAGCACCTTCGTAAACGCGCTCTTGGGCAGCTCGGTGCTGCCCTCAGGGATCACACCCACCACCGCGCTCATTCACGAGGTGCGCTGGGGCAAAGAGCCACGCGCAGAGCTTGTATTTCGCAAGAAAGAGCTCGGCGATCAGATCAACCCGATCCGCATCGCAGCGGGTGAGCGTCGCGAGGTGCGCTGGGAGCGATTGTCCGAGATGGTCGTGGGCGGCGAGATCATCGCCGACGACGTGCTGCGCGTAGAGCTCGAGCACCCCGCCAGCATCCTCGAGAACAAGGTCACGCTCGTCGACACCCCCGGCGTCAACGACTTGAACCAACAGCGCGCCGAGATCACGTATGGGTATGTTCCGCGCGCCGACGCGGTGGTCTTTTTGCTCGACGCGGGGCAGATCCTCAAAGACAGCGAGCGGCGCTTTTTGCGAGACAAATTGCTGGGCGCAGGCCGCGACCGCATCGTCTTTGCGATTAACAAATCGGACATCTTGGACCAGACCGAGCGCGAGCAAGTGCTGGCCTACGCCAAGAAGCAAATCGGCCAGCTTGTCCCCGGCGCGCCCACGCTCTTGATCTCGGCCGAAAACGAGCTCGCGGGCAAGAGTGACAGCTCTGGCTTTGCCGAGCTTCGCACACGGCTCGACGAGCTCTTGGGAGACAACCGCTTGCGCATGCTCGTGGACTACGGTGCAGACGAGGGTCTGCGCGTGAGCAGCCTGCTCTTGCGCGGACTCGAGGTCCGTCGGCGCGCGCTCTCGATGACCCGCGATGAGCTCTCGGATCGATTGTCTGCCCTTGAGAGAGACCTCGCGGGCTCGAAAGAAGCGGTCGCCTCTCGGCACAAGCGCATCGCCGAAGAGATCGGCGCGATCCGCGCCATGGCACGACGAGATTTGGTGAGCTTCGCCGAAGAGTTTGCCCTGTCGATTCCCGGGCAAATCGAGCAACAGAGCGCAGACGACGTGCGTAGATTTCTCTCGAACTTCATCGAAGACACCTGGAAGAAATGGCTCGAACGCGAGGGCGCCCTCTTGGGCGAGAAGCTCGAGCGCCTCGCCGAAGACATCGTCGCGATCGTGCAAGAAGACGCGCGCGAGACCAACAAGAAGCTCGAAGGCTTTCTCGGCGAAGGCGCGAGCACGCTCGATGTCAAGGTCGACACGGTGGGCTACGACGTAGGCGTGTTTGCCCTCGGCGCGTTTGGCGTCGGCGTGATGATGCTCTCGAACCTTTTGGTAGGCGGATTGCTGACCATCGCAGCGCCAGTGCTCGCGATGCTCTTCAAAGACCGAGTCGACAAAGAGATCAAAGCCAAGGCGCTGCAGAACGCACCCGACGTCGTCCGAACGGTCGCACGCAAGGTCGAGCCCGAGCTCTTGGCCGCGATCGATCGCTTTGGCGAGAAGCTCTCGGACTTTGTCACCAACGCGAGCGAAGAGCTCCGACGCAGCCTCATCGAGATCCTCACGGACACCAAGCGCATGCTCGCGGTCGAGTCCATGGACAAGGGC